>NZ_JBNDMP010000001.1:0-1422759 GCF_050436645.1 Paraburkholderia sp. GAS33 | reverse complement strand
GTAATGCGTTAAGCTAACTGATACTAATTGCCCGTAAGGCTTGATCCTATAACAGGTGTGTGTCGGCAGCCGTTAGTGCTTCAGCACTTATGGATGCCCCACCCTGCGCGATGCGCAGGGTCTCGGACACCACGCACGGTTGAGTGATCGATGTTGTGCCAGAAACAACACAACCCCACAACGCTCCCGCTGGTGAGCATCACCAGAAACTACTTCTTCCCGATTGGCTGTATTGCTCCACGAGCAGTGCAGCAACAAGTCATGCCTGATGACCATAGCGTGTCGGTACCACCCCTTCCCATCCCGAACAGGACCGTGAAACGACTCCACGCCGATGATAGTGCGGATTACCCGTGTGAAAGTAGGTAATCGTCAGGCTCCCTAGCAGCACCAGAAACCCCACCCCATCAAGGTGGGGTTTCTGCGTTTACGCGCGCAAATACGCTCGTCAAACCCCTCCACAGACCTCAAAGACCCAAGCACTCCGGCAGCGCTGGCAGAGTCGCTCACTGGCAGCGCCGCTTCATCCCGCCAAATCAAAGCGTCAACTGCATCACACCACATGCCGCCAACGTCCCTGTCCAGAGCAGATCGAAGTTGAGCCACTTGGTACGCAAACCGCCAACGCCAAAGTGGTCGAACACAGCCACAGCGATCACACCTGTAGTCACCAGCATCGCAGCACTATGCACGCCCAGGGCGATCGCCGCGATCGTCGCAGTAGGCCCGGAACTGGAGATCACCGTGCCTGGCGCGTGAGCCAACGCGCCGCATATCGGCATCAGAGCCGGAATCAACATGAGTCCGGCACCGTGCGAGCCGGCCATCACAAACGACCAGATCATCAGCCCGGCAAAGCCTGTCTGCATACCCACGCGCGGTCGCATGCGATGGCCTCGCAACGCATGCCACGCCGCCCACCCGATCAGCAAGACCCCACACACTCGGCTCAATATGGAATGATCGATGATCATGCCGAGCGACAACCCGGCCATCAGCATGCAGCCGGCGGCGAGCGCATGTCCAAGTGCGATTGGTATCAGCGAGAGCAAGACCACTCGCCGACTGCGTCGATACAGTCCAAGCGCGACAGCAAACAGCCAGCCCATCGCCGGGTTGATGCCGTGAAACGCGCCGAGCGCGGCAACCACGAACCATGTCCACCACGTCGACGTCGATGGATTCATGCCGTTCAGGGATAGCAGTACGAATCAGACGAACAGTCGCCGCCTTGCAGACGAATCTGATGCGGTCGATGTCCTTCCGGCCATTCCAGAAAGAACTCCTCATCGAACGACAGACCGCCGTCCGGGCCTGCATCGAGCTTGACCATCCAGCCGTCGATGCCATCCGGATAAAACTGCGGATCGACCGCACCGTACAGCGAGTTCGTAAAGTAGATCCGTTTACCGTCGCGACTTACCTCGACCATTTGCGGACCACCGCTGAGCGCACCGTTCGAGGCACCCGGATGGGTCGCCCGCGAGACGATGCCGCCAATACGCACTTTCCCCGTAAGTTTCGGTGCGAACGGATCGGACACGTCGTATTGCAGCAGATCGCCCGTGCCCCAGCAGGACACGTAAAGAAAACGATCATCGAGCGAGAGATCGATGTCAGTCACAAGCGGCGGCACTGCGCCGAAGGACTTGAGGACTGGCGGAAGCAATGCGGGGTCAGCAGGCTCAGCGGGAATATCAATGATCTTGCGCACCGCCCACTTGTCCTTGTCGCGATACCACGTCCAGATGGACGAAGACAAATCCTTCAGACTGATCACGCAATTGACGAAACCATGCGCTTTGGTGGGATCGTGCGCCGGCCGCAATTCGAACACGAGTTGGTACTCCGGTCCGAAATCAATTTCCTGCAGATGTTTGCGGCGCGTGAAATCCCAAAAATGCAGACGGCGACCGTAACGCGCGCCGAGAAGCACCTCCGGAATCAAACCATTCTCGAACGTATCCGGTGTACCTCATTCGCTGGTGACGAGCGTGTCGTAGCCGAGGTGCCACCAGCCGTCGTACGCGAGTTGCTGCGAGCCGCGGTCGACTTCCCAGCGTCCGAGTGGCTCAAAACTTTCCGGATCGAGCAGGAATATTCCACCGGGCGCACCGCCCTCAGCGCTGCCGAGGGCGGTCACATAGATCCCACCCGGACCACAATGTACGGTGTGCGGACGGCTATAACCCGTCCGGCTCGCAATGGTGGCCGGCTCGATCGTCTTGACGATAGTCGGATGAAGCGGATCAGGCTTCGTATCGAGGATATAGATGCGCGACGAGCGTAACCCAGGCACAACCAGGTAACGCCGCTCTGTATGCGGATGTGGCGCGTTGGGGCAGAGGCACGAAGAGCATGCATTCCAGCCGAAATGATGCAACTCGTCGCCGGCATGCGGCATGGCCAGATTGCCGACGATGCTGGCATAAGCCGGAGAGGCCGGATCGACATCGACCACTGCGATCTCATCCGGCCGGGTGCGATCAGGATCGAACGCGGCCACATAGGCGAGCTTTTCGGGCGGCGCCTCTGCGGCAAGGCGCGGTGAGGGATAAAAGCTCGGGTCCGGCTTCCAGATGCCCATGGTGCTCCTCCTCCGTATCAGTGCGACTCGGGACGACACAACTAGCCATCTTGAACTGTAGTTGGTTTAAGCCACGCTCAAAGCTCGATATGGAATAAGCAAATGCGCCGACGTTATGGGACAAGGCGAGTTCGCACAACGCGCAATGCACAATGCGTCGTATGCGATCTGTGGGACGAAGTCGATCGCGAGAAGAAGGGGGATGTGACGAGAGCGCCGTAGCAGCGGTTTGATGCAGTGCAAGTCAGGCGACCGAAGTCGCCCGACACGGCAAACGCTAGACTCCGCGCCGACTAAACAGGCGGACGATAAACAACAGAATGACCGCACCGATTACCGCTGTGATGATCGAGCCGATCCAGCCACCGCCAAGCGAGATGTGCAGGACGCCGGAAAGCCAACCGCCGATAAACGCGCCGACGATCCCGACGATGATGTCGACGATCAACCCGAAACCGCCGCCCTTGACGAGCACACCAGCTAGCCAGCCGGCGATCGCGCCAATGATGAGCCATGCAATGATGCCGTGTTCCATAATCAAGACTCCATGGTTGAGCGTGAAAAATTCACGGTGACAGAGCTTAGTCCAAGGGGGTGACGCAGTCCATATTCAGGATATGGATTTAACAATGTCTGAATGTATTGTGGCGGGATTGGCGAGGAGGCCGCCGCGGTGGCGGGACAGGGCGCATAGCCAGAATGGCTATGGCGCAAAGGCACGGTAAGACAACGCGCAGTCGCTCGGTTCATTTCGTTCTCGGTCTCGGGCTGCACAGACATACGGACCATCGATTCACACGACGCACTCTACCATCAATGCAACGCGGCGCCGGCCGATGCTTCGTCTACGGTTGTTATAGATGACGCCGTCGCCGGGCGCAAGGCGTGGACTACCACCCGCGGCCGGTGTCGCCAGGTTGGGCGTTTGAAAGCGAAGCGGCGGCGCGGGCCGAACAGACGTTTAGGTGCCGGCTTCTACACAGCACGCGGCGCTACTCCGGCGTCGGTTCCGCTTCTTTCGCAATCCAGCTTACGCTCGAGACGCTCGCTTCCATGCTGATGCGACTCGCCATCAATTCGAGCTTCGACTGATCCTTCGGATGCAGTTTCAGGTTAGCCGTGACGCGTATGCGCCCAGGTTGCTCTGCCACGTCCTCGCTCGTCAGACTCTGAAACGACAGGGGCATGGAATACATCGAGTTCGATAGCGCCGCGCGGATATGAACCTCATCCTCTTCGCGGCAGACCACGGTCAGTACGTACTCGCGCACGAGATCGGCATTTGAAACCGGCGTTGCGTTGATGGTGCGGCTAACTTCGCGTAACACGGTGTTGGTCAGCAGCACGATAGCTGTGCCGGCGAGTGCCGGGCCGAAATGTCCCGCACCGCACAACACGCCGACGGCCGCAGAACACCAGAGGGTCGCCGCCGTGTTGATGCCCTGGATGGATCCCTTGTCGCGCATGATCACGCCGCCGCCGAGGAAGCCGACGCCGGACACCACGTAAGCGGCGATCTGCGTGACACCAGCGGTGCCGTTGCCGGTCAGGACGCCCAACGAAACAAACAGACACGCTCCGCTCGCGACGAGGGTGATCGTGCGTAGACCGGCCGTACGTTGCCGCATCTGCCGTTCGATGCCGATTGCAACACCGCAGGAGAAGGCGGCGAGGAGCCGCCAGACAAATTCAAGCGTCATTGGATCAATAGTCGAGGCGTGCTCAAACGTGTAGTTTGAACCAGGCGCGTGACAGCATCGCTAACAATACACGAGTTGCGATGCGTGTCTCCGTGCTATGCCTCGTGCAGGCAGATCAGGCCGTAGAAGCAGACAGATCGAGGACGAGTCGAGTCCACTGTGCGCCGCGCACTTCATTGCGAATCACACCTGTGGTGGCGACAATCCGCCGGCTATCGCCTGCAGGGATGAAGACCTCCACGGAGTCGAAGGGCCGCTGCCATTGCCCTGTCCAGTTGACTGTCACGGCGAGCGTTGCCGCGTCACTTTCCACACTGACCTTCCAGCAACCGTATGCTCCGGTACGCCAGGCTTCCGATTCGCCATCGTCTTCATGACACTCGCCTTGCGCAATACCTGCGCCTTGACAGGGTGCCACCATAAAGCCGCGCAGATCGGCAGGTTGGGCGAAGTGTTGCTGCGCGACATTCAGCGGCACGACACTACCCTCGCGAATCAGCATGACGGGTTGATCCCACGGCGCGGGCAGGGTGATGTGCCGGCCGCCTTCGAATGCTTCACCGCTCCAGTACGAGATCCAACGTGCACCCGCCGGCAACCATACTGCGCGTTCAGTTTTCGAGGGTTCGACAACCGGCGCACAGAGCAGCGATGTGCCGAGCAGCATATCGTCGCCATCGACGTAGCATTGCGGATCGTGCGGGAAATCCGCGAAGGTCGGGCGCAAGACGGGCTCGTAGTGTTGGGTCGACTGCCAAAGCAGGTGGTACAGATACGGCATCAGGCGGTAGCGCAGCTTGATCAGGTCCGAGACTTGACCGGTCGCCTCAGGATGCATCCATGGTTCGTTGACCGTACCATCGTCGTTCCACGAGTGGATGCTGAAACGCGGCATCAGGATTCCGAACTGAATCCAGCGAACAAACAGTTCTGCGTCAGGCGCCGGGCCTGAAAATCCGCCGATGTCATGTCCAATGTTCGACACGCCCGAAAGCGCGAGTCCGAGCCCCATCTTGAGGTTGTAGCGCAGCGTTTCCCATGATGTGTAGTTGTCGCCCGACCACGTCTGAACGTAGCGGTGCATCCCCACACCACCCGAGCGCGAAACGAGAAATGGCCGCTTTTCAGGCGCGAACGCGCGCTGCGCGTCGCGTGATGCGCGCATCATCAGCATGGTCTGCAGCACCTTCGCTTCGCGGGCCGGGTACGGCTTGCCGAAGCCGTGGGCGATGGCGTCCGTCGCCCAGATTTCAAATTCGTTGTTATCGTTCCACGTCGAAGCAATGCCGTAACGCAGTAGCGCGTCGGTCACGTGCGAGCGCCACCATGCAATCGTGTCAGGATTGGTGAAGTCCAGATACGCGCCGACTTCGTCCCAGAACTGTACCCACGCGGGTTCGCCGCTTCGCGCGCGAATCAGCAGGCCGTCGCGTGCAACCTGGTCGAACTCCGGGTGGTCGCGCAGCAGGCATGGCTTGATGTTGGCGCACAGGCGCACGCCTTCTTCCAGATAGCCCTGCACAAAGCCGTCTACGTCGGGGAATTTGTCGCGATTCCAGTTGAAGACGTAACGCTTCGGCCCGATCGACGTATAACCCGACGACAGGTGGAACGAGTCGCACAGGATATCGTGTTCGCGACAGCGCTCGATGAACTCGCCCATGCGCTGCTGCGCGTCGGGCGCGTCCGTATAGCTCATCGTCGACCCGGAGTAGCCGAGGCCCCACTTCGGCATCAGGGCGGGGCGGCCGGTCAGCCACGTGAAGCGGCGCACGGCTGCGAGCGGCGTTGCTGGCGAAGCGATGAAGTAGTAGTCGAGATCGCCGTGCTCCGCGATGAAGTGGCGATAGTGGCCGTGATAGTTGTCGAGCTCACGGCCCATGTCGAATGTGCAATCGGCGAGCGTGTCGTAGAAGAGGCCGAAGCCGAGCGCCGCTTCTCGCTGCCACGTGAGGTAGAAGGGGATGTGCTTGTAGAGCGGATCGGTTGTCTTCGCGCTGTAGCCCATCGCGTCGACGTTGACCATCTCATAGCGCTGATTGGCTCGGTCGAGCGAACCGGCGCGCTCGCCGAGCCCCAGATACATCTCGCCCGGTTCACGGCGTACGTAGTGATAGACGCGCTCGTCCCACCAGCCGAAATTGTAGGCCTGCGTCGCGCGGTCCTGCAGCACGCGCTGCCATTTTTCACCGCTACGCAGATCCCAGCTGCAATGGCCGCCTTGCAGCGCGACGGTGAGCCGGATTTGCGCGGTTTCGATGCACAGTTCTGTGTCGTCGGCATGCTGTCTGAAAGACGGCAATGTATAGCCCGAAAGATCGAGACGATCGCGGCCTTCGATGTCTACGTCGTCGAGTCCCGGTGCAATGGCCCAGGTACGCGGCCCGTGTGCCTCGCCATCGGGCAGCACGCGCACCCGCACGATATCCTCTTCGAGCACGAAGATTTCCATGACCGGCCCCGCCGCGCTCGTCAAGCGTACGAGGTCGCCCGACTGGGTGGAGGGTTTGAATACGGGCGGATTTAACAGCGACGTCATCGGACTTTCCTCTGGTTGAATCTGCGATGCCGTGTCAGGCATGCGCGAGCTTGCGTTCACGTTTCGACTGGCCGCGTATCAGCACCACAAGCAGCGTTGCGCCGATCAGATCGAACGCGCCGAGGCAGCCGAACAGGGGCCCGTAACCGACCGTGTCGGCCAGCGCTCCGACCACCAGCGAAAAGCTCAGGCCTCCTATCCAGGCCGCCATGCCGGCGAACCCGCTGGCAGTGCCGACCTCGTCGGAATCGAATACGTCGGCGCTCAGAGTGTTCACGAGCGCTGAGATCATCTGGTGCGCGAAACCGCCGACGCAGAATAATGCAATGGCCGTGTACGGCGATGCGACGAGGCCGATACAGGCCGGTCCGATCATCAGGAATGCGCCGAGAATCACACCCGCCACGCGCGACCAGATGAGCGGGACGCGGCAATACCGGATCAGGAACGGCGATAGATAACCGCCGAAGATGCCGCCGAGGTCGGCGGCCAGAAAGGGCAGCCACGCGAAGATCGCAATCTGCTTGAGATCCATGTGACGTACCGTCACGAGATAAAGCGGGATCCAGAAACTGAAGGTTTGCCAGGCCGGCTCGGCGAAGAAGCGCGGCAGTGCAATGGCCCAGAAGCGGCGCGAGCCGAGGATCTCACGCACAGGGCGCTGACTGGCCGGTGCGAACTGGGTCTGACCGTCCTGGATCAATGCCAGCTCTTTTCGGGAGACGCGCGGGTGATCCGCGGGTGAACGATACAACGCGTACCAGAGCGCGGCCCAGACGAAACCGAACGCACCGGTTGCCATGAACGCAGCCTGCCAGCCAAAGCAGAGCGACAGAAAGATCACGACCGGCGGCGCGAGCAGGGCGCCCAGCGATGTGCCGGCGTTGAAATAGCCGACGGCGACTGACTTCTCCTTGTCAGGAAACCATTCTGCGACCGCTTTCATGCCAGAGGGAATCGCGGCCGCCTCGAACAGCCCAAGCGCGCCGCGCAGGGCGCCGAGCGACAGCCAGCCGGTGGCGAACCCGTGCAGGACGCCGGTGAGCGACCACAGCGCCGCAAACAGGGCAAAGCCAAGCCGCAAGCCAATCAGGTCGACGATCAGTCCACACACCGGCTGCATGATCGTGTAACCGATCTGGAACGCGCCGACGACGTACGAATACTGTTGAGTGGTGAGCGCGAATACATGCTTCAACTCCGGCGCCAACACAGCCAATGAGTTGCGAGCCAGGTAATTCATGATCGTGCCGAGACAGACGAGCACGATGATCCACCAACGTAAGCCTTTGATTACTTTCAACGCTGTCTCCATCCTGTCATTTTTTGTCGCGACGCGGCGATCCGGTCGGTGTGTCAGCCCTTGGTTTGCCGCTGGGCTCAGCGGTCGATCTGATAGGTCATCACATGACTATCTGCCGCATTCGGTGACCAGAAAGGCTATTTATCCCGAAAAATGGGTAGGTTGTCGTTTTGAGGTGCGCAAGTCATATGACAACTGATGTCGATGTCGCTTAGTCGTATCGTATGTTCGTAAACGAGCGCCGTCAAGCATTCCGCTGTTCGTTTGAACGCGAAATGAACAGTCTGACTGTTCGGGCCTGATTCGAGTCCGCCCTGGCGCGACTTCCGTACGTCAGACTGGAGTCGCCCCGCTGACGGAGACCACGTGGCCGGCCTTCTCACGTCAGCTCAGCGGCGCTTTTGCGCCAGATTTGCCTTCACGCTGCGAAACCGCTGGCTCGAAAGCTGGTCTGCGTATTCCCGTCATCCTCGAGTTCAATCCAGCTAAACCGTCTTTCCATCCCAAATTAAATGTGGAGTCCGAAGCTTGACAGGGTTCATCCCAGAAAACAGACTGGCCCGTGCTTTGAATCAGGTCGTGCAGCCCCTGCGCCAGATCGCATGCGGCAGCCAGGTCCGGCGTCCTCCTGCATAACCCGGCGTGAGCGCCCCCGTTGATCGGGGTTGTGCTCCTTGCGCGCCTGCCCGCGGCCTGATTCTCTTTTCGTTATTACCTGATTGAGGATTGCATGAACAAGAAAACCCTTGGCATCGTTGCCGGCGCATTGATCGCAGCAGCACCGCTTGTTTCACCGGCGGCCGAAGCGTTGCCCGCGGCTTTCGAAGGCAACAGCGTGTTGCAGGCTGACGGCGTGGTGAAGGGTGTCGACCAGGTACGGCACGCCGTTACCGTGGTCGACGCGCATGGCGGCGAAGCATCCTTCACGGTCACGGATACCAGCAATCTTGCCCAGATCCATCCGGGCAGCAAGGTCCATGTCCGGATGATCCGTAGCGCGCTCGTGAGCCCGTCGCATGGCGCGCTTGCGGCACAGTCGCCGCAGAACCTCACGGCCGAGGTGGTGGCGTTCGACCGCGCTTCAGGTGTGGTCGAATTGAGGGGACCTAATGGCGACGTATTCCACATCCAGAGCCACGATCCGATGAAGGTTGCAAACCTGCAGCCGGGGATGCACGTTGACGTGGCGTACGCGCCGCAAGTGAGCGTCGCAGTGGCGCCTGCGGCGCAGTAAAACGTCGGCTGTGAGGCTGGCGTAGTTACTTTGGTAGGGGTTCGCACGCGGAGCACCTGAAAGAGCGTTCCGCGTATTTCATTTCAGCTCGGCTCGCCCGGCACCAACCGTAGCCTCGTGATCTCCGAAGGTGCTCCGAGGCGCTTCGGCGGGCCCCAATAGCCGGTACCGCGGCTCGTATAAACCCACAACCCATTGAGCCGCGCGAGCCCTGCCGTAAATGGCTGCTGCAGGCGCACGAAGAAGTTCCACGGGAAAATCTGTCCGCCGTGCGTGTGTCCCGACAACTGGAGGGTAAAACCAGCTTCGGCAGCGGCTTCCGCCGAACGCGGCTGATGCGCAAGCAGCACTTTGATCAGCACGTCGCCAGGAGCGCCTACGAGCGCGGCAGCAGGATCGCTGTGATGGGCAGGGTCGAAATGGCCCGCGGAATAGTCAGTCACGCCTGCAATCACCGCGCGGGCGCCTTCGTGCTCCACCACCACGTGCTCGTTGAGCAGCACATGCAAGCCAAGCCGGCGAAACTCGTCGATCCACGCGTCGGCGCCGGCGTAATACTCATGATTGCCCGTGACCAGAAACGCTCCGTGGCGCGCGCTCAGACGCGACAGCGGCCGCGTGTGGTCGCGCAACTGCGGCACGCCGCCGTCCACGACATCGCCGGTTACCGCGATCAGGTCAGGCTTCAGGCGGTTGACTGCGTCGACGATCGCATCCACGTAACGGCGCTTGATGGTTGGGCCAACGTGTATATCGCTGATCTGGACGATCGTGAAGCCGTCGAGCGCTTGCGGCAAATCGTCGATGGGGACATCGATCGTGACGACGCGTGCCCGCCTGCGCGCATTGAAAAAGCCGACTGCCGTGGACAGCAACGCCAGCAGCGGCACCGCCGCAGCGGAATCCATGCGCAAGCGCGCCAGTGGGATGGTGTGCGGCCAGATGGCATCGACAGTCAGCAGCGACGCCAGCACGAGATCACGCGCGAAGGTCAGCACCAGCAACGAGGAGAAAAAGCCCATCGCCAGTAAGCCGGCCCAGGCGAGCCGGTCGCCGAGAGGCTGACGTTTGATGGTCCGTGCCAGCATGCCGAGCGGTATGAGCAGGACGGATAGCACGAGCCAGAGTGCCGCAAGCCAACGGCCGGCGTTTCCCACCGGCAGGTCGGGAATGACCCGGAAGCCGACGTAAATGTGCAGCAGGACGCCAATGCCAATAATGCGAAAAAGGAACGATAAGCGGCGCATAGGAAGGGGGTAAGGCGAATCGGGTGCCGGACGTACGCGCAAACTTGCTGGCGCGTGCGGAGAAGGTGTTCGCCGGCAAGGCAGATCATTCTACCGACATGTCGTCACGCCTGCCGACGGCGCCCAAGCCTTTTTGAATTGCGTGTGCGGTAAGCTATTCTAAGGGGGCGCGGGACCGCGCATGTTATCTCCCATTCCATGAACGATCTGTTCGACGACCTTCCCAAGCCCGACGTTGACTGGTATCCCGACTGGCTCTCGCCCGAAGCTGCGGGCCGCGCCTTGACGCAACTGATCGAGGAGGTTGCGTGGAAGCAGGAATCGATGGGCACGCCAGCGGGACGCGTGGCTCTGCCGCGACTCACCGCCTGGCAGGGGGAGGCGGACGCGGTGTACGTTTACTCCGGCATTCGCAATGTGCCGCAAGCGTGGACGCCGATGGTGGCCGAGTTGAAGGCCAGCGCCGAAACGACCAGCGGATGCCGTTTCAATAGCGTGCTGATCAATCGTTACCGCAGCGGAATGGACAGCATGGGCTGGCACGCGGACCACGAACCTGAATTGGGCGCGCAACCGGTAATTGCGTCGGTGAGTCTTGGCGTGGCCCGGACCTTCGATTTGTGCCACAACAAGACGGCGGTCGTGCAGTCGTTTCAGCTCAAAGGCGGCAGCCTGCTCGTCATGCGCGGAAACACTCAGGCGGAGTGGCGCCATCGGGTGCCGAAAGAACCGCGTATCAGCGGCGAACGGATCAATCTGACGTTTCGCTGGGTGACGTCGCGCCGCTAGAGCGGCTAGTTCACTGCGGTGACCGGTATCCTGGAAACCCTCACCAGACGGTCCATCACGCTACGGTTGATGATCCGCGCAGCAGCGTGGAACAGGTCTCTGCGCGGCGCTGCGACGACGATCTCGTCGCAGCCGTATTGTTCTGCACAACTTGCGATAGTCGGCACCAGCGGGCCGACCCTGATTTCTACGGAATACTTAACGCCTGCGTCGTCGAGAATGCGTTTGGCGCGGCTCAGCGCGGCCTCGCCGTCGGAACCTTCGAGTGTGCGCAGCTTCGAGAGGGAATAAAAGGCTTCAAGACGCGTCGATTCGAGCGAGGGCTGCACGTTGACCAGCACGATCTCGGACGCACATCGCTCGTTGTAGAGGAACGCAGCGTGCCGCACGGCCTGTAGCGAGCGCGCCGAGCGGCTTACGGGTACCAGAAGTTTCAGCATGATCGGTTGTCCATCAGATGACCGTTGGATCTGACTGCAGACGCGCAGCAGGATCGACTAAAGCGTAGCGGCAGCCGCGTACCGGGCGTCTAAAGAATGCCCGTGAGCACATAAAAATCGCATCAAAAAATCGTGCCGAAGCGCGAACCAAGGCCGGGCTGGGGCGCCATCAGGGTATGCCCGAATACGTAGTCTGATTGGCATCGCTATACCAAAATTGGTATCGAGTGTGCAAATCATATGATTGGACGCGTGTCACGCCAGCCACTACGCTTTAACACGATCCCCTGCCGCAGCCTTGCTGCAGGCGGCTACGGATCGCCAGCACAACAACGATCAGGAGACAGACATGGCGAATTCACGGCGCGTGGTATGTCGTGCGTTGGGCGCGCTTGCACTCACGGCAGGCACCGGGACATTGAGCCTCGTGGCGCGCAGCGCATATGCCCAGGACAAGACCATCACCCTCGGTTTTGCGCAGGTCGGCGCCGAGAGCGCATGGCGCACGGCGAATACCGAATCGATCAAATCGGCAGCAGCCGATGCAAAGATCAACCTCAAGTTCTCGGACGCCCAGCAGAAGCAGGAAAACCAGATCAAGGCGATGCGCTCGTATATCGCGCAGAAAGTCGATGTGATCGCCTTCTCACCGGTGGTGGAGTCGGGCTGGGAGCCTATCCTGCTCGAAGCGAAGGCCGCCAAAATTCCGGTGATCCTGACCGACCGCAACATCGACGTGAAGGACACGTCGCTCTACGTCACCATGATCGGTTCCGACTTCATGGAAGAGGGGCGGCGTGGCGGTCACTGGCTTGAAGACAACTTCAAAAGCAATCCCGGGCCCATCAATATCGCGGAACTGCAGGGAACGGTCGGATCGGCGCCGGCGAATGATCGCCATTCTGGTCTCATCGAGGTGATCAAGAACGACCCGAAATTCAAGATCATCGCCTCGCAAAGCGGCGACTTCACCTTGGCCGGCGGTAAGCAGGTCATGGAAGCCTTTATAAAAACTTATGGAAATAAAATAAATGTAGTTTATGCGCATAACGACGACATGGCGCTCGGCGCCATCCAGGCGATGGAAGAGGCCGGCCTGCATCCCGGCAAGGACATCACCGTCGTCTCGTTCGACGCGACCAAGGGCGGCTTCCAGGCAATGGCCGCGGGCAAGATGAACGTCGATGTGGAATGCAGCCCGTTGCTGGGACCGCAACTGATGTCGGCGGTGAAGGACGTGGTGGCCGGCAAGCCTTTGCCCAAGCGGATCCTGACGCAGGAAACGGTGTTCCCGATGAGCGTCGCGGCGCAGACGTTGCCGACCCGCAAGTACTGAACCGGGTCGCTGACCGCGTGACGCAGACATAACAAGTTTCTCCAGCGGTGCCTGGCCGTCCTGCTGCGTTCCACAGCAGACGGCCTCTTTTCCACCCATCGAGCGAGGTCTATGGCCCACCCGACTCCCGACTCCCCGGAACCCGTCCGCAGCCACGGCCCGGCGTTGGCGCAGCATGCCGACGCGACCGCCCAGGCGGGAGAGATTGAGCCAATTCTGGCAACGAAGGGCGTCACCAAGACGTTTCCCGGCGTGAAGGCGTTGCAGAACGTCGATTTCCGCCTGTTCCCCGGTGAAGTTCACACGCTGATGGGGCAGAACGGCGCGGGCAAATCCACCTTGATCAACGTTCTGACGGGCGTGGTTGCGCCCGACGCGGGCGTCGTACATCTAGGCGGTCAGGTGGTGGCTTTTGCGTCTCCGCAGGAGGCTGAGGCAGCCGGCGTGCGGACGCTCTATCAGGAAGTGAATCTGTGCCCGAATCTGTCGGTGGCGGAAAACGTGTTTGCGGGCCGCCAGCCGAAACGCTTGGGCGCGATCGACTGGCGCGAAATCCGGCGTCGCGCGCAGGCGGCATTGGAGCGCCTCGATGTCTCGCTGGACGTGACCAAGTCGCTCGATGCCTATCCCATCGCCGTGCAACAGATGGTGGCCATCGCGCGGGCGATTTCGGTCGACGCGCGCGTGCTGATCCTCGACGAGCCGACCTCGAGCCTCGATGACAGCGAAGTCGCGCAGCTTTTCAAAATACTTCGGCATCTTAAGCAATCGGGCATTGCGATCCTGTTCGTGACGCACTTTCTCGAGCAGACCTACGCAATTTCCGATCGCATCACCGTGATGCGCAATGGCGAGCGCGAGGGCGAGTACCTGGCACGCGATCTGTCGGCGGACCAACTGGTCGCGAAGATGGTCGGACACGAGCGCATGAGCACGCGGCTGCGGGAAGCGGCGCACGAAGCGCCGGCAGAGAAAGAGGCGGTGCAGCCGTTCGTCGAGTTGCGCGGAGTGGGGCGTCGCGGGAGCATGCAGCCGGTCGACCTCGACGTGCAACCGGGGCAGATTCTCGGTCTCGCCGGCCTGCTCGGCTCGGGACGTACCGAAACCGCGCGCCTGCTGTTCGGCGCTGACCGCGCCGATAGCGGCACGATTAACGTGGGCGGTCGCGCCGTGCGCTTGCGTTCGCCTCACGACGCCGTGGCGCTCGGCATCGGTTATTGCCCGGAAGACCGCAAGAAGGAGGGCATCGTCGCCGAACTGTCGATTCGCGAGAACATTTTGCTGGCACTGCAGGCACGGCGCGGGTGGTTCCGCAAGATCAGCGGACAGCGGGCGCGTGAGCTGGCTGACTTGTGGATCGAGCGCCTGGGCATCAAGGCATCGGACGCCGAGCAGCCCATTGGCCTGCTCTCCGGCGGCAACCAGCAAAAGGCGCTGCTGGCGCGATGGCTCGCCACCGAACCGAAGCTGTTGATTCTCGACGAGCCAACGCGAGGTATCGACGTCGCCGCGAAGTTCGACATCATGGACCGCATGTTGGCGTTATGCGCCAGCGGTCTCGCGATCCTGTTCATTTCATCGGAGGTCAGCGAGGTGCTGCGGGTGAGTCATCGGGTAGCCGTGCTGCGCGATCGCCGCAAGATTGCGGAGGTGGCGGGTAACGCGTCGAATGAGGACAACATCTATCGGCTGATTGCGGGGAGCGGTGAATGAAGATATCGAACTGGTTCACCCGCGATGGCGCTGAGCGTCCCCTGATCTGGCCGTGCGTAACCCTCGTGCTGCTTTTCGTGCTGGATTTGTGGGTCAATCCGCATTTTCTGTCGCTGCGTGTTCTTGACGGACATCTGTTCGGCGCGCCCATCGATATCCTGAATCGTGCCGCGCCGCTCGCACTGGTGGCCACAGGCATGACACTGGTGATCGCCACACGCGGCATCGATATTTCCGTGGGCGCTGTGGTGGCGATTGCCGGTGCGGCAGCGGCCACGATCCTGGCGACGCAGCCGTTTCCGAGCGCAGGGCTGATTGGCGAGGCACTGGGTGCTGCGCTTGTCGTCGGCGTGTTGAGTGGCATGTGGAACGGCATGCTGGTGTCGTTCGTCGGCATGCAGCCGATTATTGCCACCTTGATCCTGATGGTGGCTGGGCGTGGGGTCGCGCAGTTGCTGACCGGCGGCCAGATTATTCCGATCGGCGCGCCGGGCTATCTGTTCGTCGGTGGCGGCTATCTGTTGGGCGTGCCGTTTTCCGTGTGGATCGCGACCGTCGCGGTGCTGGCGACCGCGTTGCTGATCGAAGGTACGGCGTTGGGACTGTTTATTCGCGCAATCGGCGTGAATCCGGTCGCGACCCGGCTGGTAGGACTGCGATCGAAAGCGATCGTGTTTGCCGTGTACGCCTTCTCGGGGCTTACGGCGGCGGTGGCGGGCATCCTGATCAGCTCGAACGTTCGCAGTGCCGACGGTAACAACGCCGGCCTGTTGCTCGAACTCGACGCGATTCTGGCGGTGACACTGGGCGGCACTTCGCTGCTCGGTGGCCGCTTCAGTCTTGCGGGCACCGTGCTGGGCGCGCTGATCATTCAGACGCTGACCTACACCACCTATTCGATCGGCGTGCCGCCCGAGGCGACACTCGTCGTCAAGGCGGTAGTGGTGCTTGCGGTCAGCGTGATCCAGTCGCCCTCGGCGCGCGCGCTGGTAATGTCTCTGTTCACCCAGCGCGGGGTGGCGCGATGAAACGGCTAGTCGATATCTGGGCCCGTATCTTCGATCCGCGGACGTTGCCTATCGCTGTCACGATCCTGCTGTTCTGCGCGCTGTTTGGCTTTGGTTCGGTGATGTACACCGGCTTTTTCTCGCTGCAAGTGCTGCTCGATCTGCTGATCGACAATGCGTTCCTGCTGATCGTCGCGATCGGTATGACTTTTGTGATCATCTCGGGCGGGATCGATCTGTCGGTGGGCTCGGTGGTTGCGCTTACAACGATTGTCGAAGCGGTGCTGGCGGAACGCTTCCACCTTCCGGTCGTGGTCATTCTTGCCATCGTGCTGCTGATGGGCGCGGTATTCGGCGCCGTGCAGGGGGCGCTGATTCACTTCTTCCGTTTGCAACCGTTCATCGTGACGCTGGCCGGCATGTTCTTCGCGCGTGGTCTGTGCTTCCTGATCACGACGCAGTCGATCACCATCACGGATCCGAGCTTCAAGGCAATCTCGGCGTACCGGCTACAAATCGGCACCGGCTCGGTGAGCGCTAATGTGCTGATCGCACTGGTGACCCTCGTCGCGGCGATCTTCGTGGCCCACTACACGCGCTTCGGCCGCAATGTTTACGCGGTGGGCGGCAATCCGCGTTCAGCACTGCTGATGGGGTTGCCTGTGGCGCGCACGCGGATCGGTGTCTATGCGCTGAGCGGATTCTGCTCGGCGCTCGGCGGCGCGGTCTTCACGTTCTATGTGCTGTCGGGCTACGGACTCCAGGGACAAGGCATGGAGCTCGACGCGATTGCGGCAACCGTGATCGGCGGCACCTTGCTGACCGGCGGGGTCGGCTATGTGATCGGTTCCTTGTTTGGCGTCGGGATACTCGGCACGATCCAGACGCTCATCACTTTCGATGGCACGCTGAGTTCCTGGTGGACCCGTATCGTGATCGGCGCGCTGTTGTGCGCGTTCTGCCTGCTGCAGCGGCTGATCGAGCGGCATGCGCGTTCGGTCCGGCGGCCTGGTGGCACCGCGGGCGCGGTGGTGGCGCCGTCTCGTGAGCGATCGCGACAGGACCCGGGCGCTACCGACTCGCACGCGGCCGGCCGCGTGGCGCGCGCGTCGCAGGAAGGTCTGGGCAAGGCGTTGTGACGTTGATGGCGCGGTACTGTGCTGCGCCTGCCCCGGCTTCCGGCGCGACCGGCGTATCCAGTGTGAAAAGTGGCACGGCGCGGCACGTGTCCCGACTAGCAGCTGCGAGCCGTTGCTAGCCGGGACACAAATGAGCGCGAGAAATCTCAAGACTGCAGTTGACGCCCCCTGGTTTCAGGCAACGTGAGCGCAGCAAGAATCACCACCCCGTAAGCGGCGGCCGCAAACACTCCGATAGCGTGCCCGAGCGTCATGCTTTGCGACACATAGCCGATCAAAAACGGAAACGTCGCGCCGACCGCTCGCCCAAAGTTGTAGCAGAAGCCTTGCCCCGAGCCGCGGATCCTGGTCGGAAAGAGCTCGGTCAGAAACGCCCCCATGCCGGAAAAAATCCCGGACGCGCAGAAGCCCAACGGAAAGCCGAGCGCCAGCATGGAGAGGTTGTCGAGTGTCAGGCGTGTGTACATCAAGGCGATGCCCACCGAAGCCAGCGCGAAGGCGATAAAAGCCCGCTTGCGGCCGATCGCATCACTGATATACGCGCCCGCCAGATACCCGCAATAGGAGCCGACGATCACGACGCCCAGATAACTGCCGGTGCCGATCACGCTCAGATGGCGTTCGGTCTTCAGATACGTCGGCAGCCAGGTCGTTACAGCGTAGTAGCCCCCTTGTACGCCTGTTGCAAGGATCGAAGCACGCAAAGTAGTCCAGACGATGTCCGCACGAAAGATGTCGAGCAGGGACGGCCGCGACGGTGCATTGGCTTCGATCTGCTTCTGTTGCCGATGCACCTCTGGCTCCTCGACGAAGCGGCGAATCCAGATGACAAACGGCGCCGGCGCAATACCAATCGCAAACAGGACGCGCCAGGCGTAGTCCGCGGGGACAAGCGAGAACACCAGCGTGAAGAGCAAGGTGGACAGTCCCCAGCCGATTGCCCAGCCGGCCTGCACGAGGCCGACCGCCTTGCCGCGGTCGCGTGGCCGGATTACTTCGCCGATCAGCACCGCCCCCGCCGTCCATTCGCCGCCGAAGCCAAGCCCCATCAGGCCGCGCGCCCACAATAGCTGCGAGAAGTTCTGCGCCAGCGCACACGCCAAAGTAAAGATCGCAAACCAGAGGATCGTGATTTGCAGCGTCTTGACCCTTCCGATGCGGTCCGACAACACGCCTGCCGCCCAGCCACCGATCGCCGAACTGAGCAACGTCACCGTGCCGATCAGACCTGCCGCGCCGCGCGTAATACCCCAGCTTGCGATCAACGTAGGAATCACGAAGCTCAGAAACTGCGTATCCATGGCATCGAGCACGTAGCCGATCTTGCAGCTCCAGAACGCGCGCTTCTCGCTCGCGGAGATCGTTCGATACCACGAGAACGGACCTTTGGTGCGTTCATCGTAATGGCCAGTCTCGGCCGTCAACGGCGCTTTGCTTTCCATGCTTAACCTCCGGATCGTAGTCAGTGCCGTGTCTGGTTGCGCGGGCTTGTATTGAATGAGAAGACGCTGGCGCAGCGCACGCTCAGAGAATGGCGAGCCGTGCGTTGGGGATATCGGTGATCAGCATGTGGCCTGGTTTGTGTGCGATTGCGAACGGCAGACGTGCGCTTTCAATGGCCGCCTGTGGTGTCACACCGCAGGCCCAGAACACCGGCAACTCGTCGCTGTGGATATCGACTGCATCGCCGAAATCCGGTCGCGACAGATCGCGGATACCGATCAATGACGGATCGCCCAGATGCACCGGTGCCCCATGCACGCCTGGAAAGCGGCTCGTGATCTGGATGGCGCGAATCGCGTCGGCAGCCTTCATTGGACGCATCGACACCACGCGGCGACCGCCGAACACACCGGCCGGCACATTCGCTTCGCTGGTGCGGTACATCGGCACATTGCGTTTCTGCTCGATATGCCGCAACCCGATGCCTTCGCGCTTGAGCATTTCCTCGAACGAAAACGAACAGCCAATCGCAAACACCACCAGGTCGTCGCGCCACAGTTCGTTCAGGCTGCGCACTTCCTCGGCGCGTTCGCCGTGACGGTAGACGTAGAAGGCCGGCACGTCATTGCGGACGTCGAGATCGGCACCGAGCGCAGGCACGCGCCATTCGCCGGGTTCGCCCATACCGAGCAATGGACACGCTTTTGGATTGAATGTGCAGAAGCGCAGGAAATCCTCTGTATATTGACGCGGCAGGATCGCGAGATTGGCTTGCGCAAAATCGCCGCAATAGCCGGCGGTCGGCCCGGAGATGCGGCGGCTACGCACCTGCTGGCGGAATTCGGACGGGGTGATGGTCATAAACAAAGCTCGCTTCGGATAACGAATGCGAACTAGAGTAGTCGCGCCGAAAATATCCCTCTAGCGAGATTTTTTTGCTTTTCGTTAAATTAAACTTAACGGTGGAGAAGTGACTTCGTGCCATTCTCTTCCGCTATTTCCTCGCTTTCCGCCCGAGATGCTGCCGTGAATACACGTTTTGTGGAAACCTTTCTGACACTCGCGCGCCTTGGCAGTTTTCGCGCCACGGCCACTGCGATGCACGCGACACCCGCTGCGATCTCATTGCGCATCAAGACACTCGAGGCGGAATTAGGCGTCGAGTTGATCGAGCGTAGCGCTACAGAGTTCCAATTGACGCCTGACGGCGAGCGGCTGCTCACTCACGCGCGTTCTGTCGTGCAGGCGACGCGTTCGCTGCAACTCGCCGCACAGGACGACGCGCAAATCGCAACGCGACTGCGCCTTGGGGTGATCGAAACGGTCGTGCATAGCTGGCTGCCCGACTATGTGCGCATGCTGAACGACGAACACAGCGGCATTGTGGTCGACCTGTCCGTCGACGTGAGTGCGGTGCTGGCGCCCCGGTTGCGCGCCGGAGAACTTGATCTGGTGTTGCAAGTGGAGGGCGACGGCGACCCCTCTGTGATTTCGACCGCGCTGGCGAGCTACCCGGTGCGTTGGATCGCGCGGCGCGACCTGATTCCGGCAAGCCGCACTAAGCACGTTCAAACCGTGCTGCGCAAACCGGTGCTGACTTTTGGCCGCGGCACCGCGCCGCAGATTGCAGTCGAGGGCATCGTCAGCGCATTGGCGCGACGGGCGGGCGTGCCGCTGGAAGAAACCAACGTCACGTGCATGCCCTCGGTGGCCGTCATCGTGCAGTTGCTGCGAGACGGCTATGGCGTGGCGGCCGTGCCGGCGCTGTTTGTCGAACCTTTGCTGCAAAGTGGCGAGCTGGGAGAGCTTCAGGTGCGCCCGCTGCCTCCGCCTATCGTCGTGGCTATGTGTTATCGCGACGATGCTGCCGTGGGCGTGCTGGCGGCAGCGCGGGTAGCGCGTAACGCGTGCGACGCATACGCCAATACGATGGGGCGGCAGTTGATCCAGCGACGCTAACGTAGCGCGCCATGGGCGCATGGTAGTGCGTTTTGGCCTATGCCATTTGCCGTGCTATCATGTAATTACATTGTGTTTACTTTCATCAGTTTACCCCGTAGCATTTCACTTCAGTTCAGGTGACGCCATGAAGACGACAATCCGCAGAATGGGCAACTCCCATGGCGTACTGATTCCGAAACCTATCTTGACCCAACTGGGACTGGAGGACGAAGTGGATATGCAAATAGAAGGGAACACATTAGTGTTGCGGCGCCCGCGGAGCGCCCGTGCGGGTTGGGCAGAGGCAAGCCGGTCGGTGGCGGCCGCCGGGAGCGACGAGCTCGTGATGGGTGAGTTTCCGAACGCGGACGACGCGGGGCTTGTGTGGTAGCGCGCGGCGAAGTCTGGCTGGTCGCGCTCGATCCTACGATAGGCAGTGAGATTCAGAAAACGCGACCGTGCGTTGTGGTCTCGCCACCGGAGTTGCACGATCATTTGCGCACCGTCATCGTTGCGCCCATGACCACCGCGGGCAAAGCAGCGCCGTTTCGCGTGCCGCTGACTTTCTTGCGCAAGAAGGGTTTGATTCTGCTTGACCAGATCCGAACGGTCGACAAGACGCGGTTGGTAAAAAAGGCAGGGGCTGTATCGGATCTCGCGTTGTCCAACGCGCTGTCGACGCTGCAGGAAATCTTCGCTGAGTGAGACGGCGCTAGAGTAGTGCAGCGTTGCAACGGACATAGCTGCTCTTGACGTGTTGCAATCTTTCGCGTCCGCGCTGTGACGAGCTGCTGCAGCAGTTTCGTTTAACGTGCGCCCGAGACAGACGTAACGCGTCGACGCACGGTCGCCACCCACTGATCCGGGGAAATACTGCTCAAAGCGATCGCCTTCGCTTGCGGCCACTGTTCACGAACAATGTCAGTTAACACCTGACCGGGCGGAGCTTCAACCACCGCCTGCGCACCCATTTCAAGCATCACCGTCAGCGCGTCGAACCAGCGCACGGTGTAACGCATATTCGTCGCGAGGTCGTCGCGGATTGCCTCCGCGGTATGCAACGGCCGGCCACCTCGATTGCCCACGTAGACACTTTTTGGTGCCTGAAACGGCACATTCCGCGCGTAGTCGACCAATGCATCGGCAGCTTCCCCGAGCAATTCGCAATGCGAAGGAACGCTCACTGCCAGACGTGTGGCTTTGCGCGCACCGGCGGCAAGTGCGCGTTCAATCAGGGCATCGAGTGCGGCGTCCGCGCCAGCCATAACGATCTGTCTGGGCGCATTGACATTGCCAATATAGACCTGCGGCAGGCCGTCCTTCGTCTGATTTGCTGCGAGAGTTTCCAATTGCCGTTCGGTCAGACCGGAGATAGCGGCGAGTCCGTAGCCTGACGGATAGGCAGTCTCCATCAACTCGGCCCGCTTGTGAACCATGCGCAGCGCATCGGGAAACGCAAGCGCGCCGCAACTGACCGCGGCGGCATAGGCGCCTACGGAAAGACCGGCGCTGATATCGGGGGACAATTGTGCGTCGGCCAGCACGCGAGCGGCGGCAACGCCTGCCACTACGAGTCCCACCTGAACCGCCACAGTGGAGCGTAGCGCGTCGGGTGTGTCGAGCGTTAGCACGTCGATGCCTAGCACCTGTGAAGCGTCATCGATCGTCGCGGTGACGACAGGGTGCTGCGGCAATCGATGCAGGAAGCCTGCCGATTGAGCACCTTGGCCGGGGAACTGATAGGCGAGCGTCATGCTTGCGGAGGCGGCACCGCCCACGGATCGCTAACCAACCGCGGTCCCTGAGCATGGCGCACCATCACACGTGCCTTGCCGGCTGCCCACTCCGCGAGAGCAATTCCGCCCGAGGGAGTTTCCAACTGGACATCGACGCGTATTCCAGCGTGCCGCGCGAACGATTCGAGTTCGCTCAGCAATTGCGCGGCACGCTCGCGGGAGAGTTTCTGTGCCGTACGGATCAACAGGTCGAGATCGCTCGTAGCTGTGACAGTGGGCGTGCCGGTAGCAAGCTCGAAGCCTGCGCTTCCGGTGGGTCCCCAGGAGAATGCGCGCAACGATTGCGCTTCGTCACGCACGCTGTAAAGCAGCGCGAACGCGGGTAGCGCAAGACGTTCCATATCAAGCTGGGAACTCGCACCCAGGAGATCTTCGGGGGCGATCACGGCCTCGATATCATCGGCCTGCGCCCATGTACCGTACCGTTGCGCACGACCGTTACCGCGCATTCCAACCGCGATGAAACCGGGCGCGGCCGACGCGCGTCTGACCACCGCAAAAGGCGCATGCGCGAAGGCGGGGCGAACCCAGTCCGGTTCGCCATCGTATGAGGGCAAGCGCCGCAGGCGCAGCAGGTCGTGTGGCCGCCAGCGCGTATCGGAAGGGTGCCGTGCAGTGGCGCCATCCACTCCGCCAGAGGCCGCCGCACCAACCTGCGCGGCAAACGCAGTATCAAACGGCGGTGCCGCGCACGTCCGCATTACGCTGCGTCCCACTGTTCCGTCAGCCGCCGCCGCACTTCGATCGAAGCGGCACGGTTTTGCTTCGCAGCGTCCGATTGCAGTCTGTGTGACAGACCGCGGACGTCGTCGCGCGCGCTACGGATCGAATTGCTCAGCACCTGACGCACCTGATCGATCTGCGCGTCGCTCGGCGTATCGGCGTCGACGCCTTTGATCAGTTCGTCGAGCAGACCGAGTTTGGCGAACGAAGCCATCGAATACGACATCGGCACGATCGTTTCGCCCAGTGCTTCGAGGGCTTCGACCGTACGGCGCGTGACGCGGGCAGCCGCTTCCTTGCCCATCGCGTGCACCATCGTGCCGGGCGCATCGAGTGCGACGATCCGGTTGGCCTGGTAGCCATGCGCGAGGAACGCGCCCGACATGGCCGGTCCGACAATCAGCGCGACCACAGGATGACCGGCGTCGCGTGCCGATGCGTAAGCATCGACCGCCGACGCACAGGCAAGATGAAGCCCCAGCGTCTCTTCCCGGTAACCATAGGCCTGGCTCTTGACATCGACGATCGCGACGATAGGGCGGCGCGTGCCGCTTTGCGCATCGTCGGCGACCGCCTTGCGCACCGCGCGGGCGAGCTTCCAGCCTTGTTCGAGGCCGACGACGTTATCGGTAGCACGCGGAAAGCGGTTCTGCGGGTCAGGCACCACGGCAAAAAAGTGCGCGGTTTCGTTGCCGAGCGCAGCGGTGCCGCTCCACACCGGAGCGGGGCTGGACGGTTCGCCAGCGAGCGCCCGGAACCAGCGGGCCCCGCGGGTCAGTGAGGTATCGTTCACGCTTCCTCCTTCGAGGACTGAATTGCGGTGTTCGCATGAAACACGGTCCGCATGGTTTCGGGGGTGACGTTGGCCGGATCGACTTCCGCGAGCCGTGCGAGATAGGTGTCGACCTGTTCGCTACGATGCGCGGCCGGTACGCCCAGTTCGAAGGCGCGCTGCACGGCGGCGCGCACGGCATCCGGGTCATCCTCGACGAGCGCATCTGCGAAGCCCGTCAAGGCCCGCTGCTCGCCGCCGATCAACTGCCACACATGACGGCGGTCGCTGGAATCGAGTTCCTCGATACCGGCTTCCTGCTCGATCACTTCGGGTCCGTTCATCCCAAGCCGTCCTTGCTTCGTGACGACCAGATAGGAGCACAGCGCGGCTGCGAGCGACATGCCGCCGAAGCAACCCACCATCCCCGTGATGACGCCGACCACCGGCACATGCCGGCGCAGCGCGACGATCGCCGCCTGCATCTCGGCGATCACGGCGAGGCCCAGATTGGCTTCCTGCAGGCGCACGCCGCCGGTTTCGAACAGCACCACGGGGCGCACCGGTTTGCCGCGTTCGCAGTCACGCAACGCGAGTTCGAGCGCCGCGGCGATCTTGCTGCCTGACACCTCGCCGATGCTGCCGCCTTGAAACGCCGACTCGATCGCGGCTACCACGGCGGGCTCGCCGTCGATCGTACCGCGTGCGATCACACAGCCGTCGTCGGCCTGGCAGACGATGCCCTGCAGCGGCAGCCACGGCGACTCGATCCGGTCGAACGGCCCGAGCAGTTCGCGAAACGTGCCGGCGTCGAGCAACGCACGGGCGCGCTCGCGTGCCGACAGTTCGATGAAGCTGTCGTGCAGCACGGGCGCTGCTTGAGGAGTGGCAACGGTGCTCACGCTTCACCTCCCTGTTCTGCTTCTTCGACCGCTTCGGCGAGCCGCAACGCCACCACGCCGGGCGTGGCGCCGAAGTCGTTGATCTCGATCTGCGCAGCGCCGTCGTAGCGCGTGAAGAAGCGGTCGAGTACGCTCTTCCAGATATGTCCGTAGCCGTCGACGCTGGTGCGTACGATTACGTGCGCCGTCATTGCGGAGGCTGGCGACAACAGCACTTCGAGGTCGCCCGAGCCGACCACGCCGACGTGCGCGCGGGCCGTGACGGCGCGTTGCGCCGGATAATCGAAGGTCAGATTTTCCATGAGGATTGGCTCCCGCCGGTGCTGTGATGCACCAGCTTGTCGATGAAAAGGGTGGCGGCGAGCAGATCGGCTGCGCCGCCGGGGGATGCATTGAGGGTGAGCAGCGCGCGGTCGAGCTCGTAAAGCGCGGCACGACCCGCGACGCTGGCGCTGCCGCCGAGTTCGAGCACCCGCCGCGCGCCTTGCTGGCCGGCGCGCAATCCGGGCAGGCCGGCGCGATGCAACAGGCAGGTGTCGTCGAGCGAGGTCATGATCGTGAGCAGTGCGTCAAGCCGCGCTGATTCTTCGCTCACGCCATTAGCACGGGCCGCCAGCAGCGCCGGAAGACCGATTGCCATGACGTGTGGAAAGCCATCCTGCGCTTCGCGACGAGCACCGCCCACCTGGTAGCGTTGGCGCGCACGCTCGCCGTTGCTATCGGCAACTGCAGCGAAGCGATCGGGAAAGCAGGCAATCTGCGCGGCAAGCTTGCAGACTTTTACCGCGTGCGAGACCCGGGTCGCTGCGGGCGCGTGTGCGTGGCAGTGACCTTCGGAGTTCGAATGAATTGAATCGCTCGCATGGTTTGTAGCGGCTTGCGCGTCGCGTTGCGCAAGTGCTGCGCCCGCAACCAGCAGTCCGACGATCCAGATGGCGCCACGATGCGCATTGCTGCCGCCGGTGGCCCGCATCATCTCGCGTTCTCCAGCGCGGCCGATCTGCGCCAATTCTGCGCGCAAGGTAGCGGATGGCACGCTGTGCCGCGCGGCGCGCGCAAGCGCAACGAAAGTCGGCTCGAGTGCATGAGCGGAGCGCAGCATGATGTCCAGATCGAGATCGCGGTGCGCGCCGCTGCCGCGCTGATCCACCAGCGCGGGCTTGGGCGTCAGTTGCGCCTCTTCGATCAGCGCAGTGACGGCTAGCTGCGCCAACAGTGCGTCGGCCTCAAAGCTGCCTGAAACACTTTCCGGTGTACGGAGTGATGGCGCCGTCGCGCGTGTTGTGCGCGTACCGGCCGGCGACGCTTCAGTCCCGGATAGAAGCCGGCCAGAATCGCTCGAGATTCGCGTCGCCGTCACCGGCATTACCGCAGGCGTGGCCATGATTACCAGCTCCGGAATTGCGCCGGCGGCACATACAGACCGCCCGACCATGTCACCAGATCGTCGATGCTGCGCGCGGCCAGTAACGAGCGCTTCGCTTCACCGCGGCGGATGCCGAGATCCTCGGGATACGCGACGATGCCGCGCCGGCGCAGCTCCGCGGTTTTTTCCGGCTTCGCGCGCAAGCCGATCGGCGTGACGCCGGCTACCGCAGCAAGTGCCGCGCGCCGTTCGTCGATCCCTTCGGCCTTGTGCAAGTGGGCGATGCCTTCCTCGGTGACCACGTGGCTGACGTCGTCGCCGTAGATCATCACTGGGGCGATAGGCATGCCGCTCTTCGCGCCGACTGCAACCGCATCGAGCTCATCGACGAAGGTCGGCTCGCCGCCTTTCTTGTACGTCTCGGCGAGCTGCACGACCAGCTTCTGACCGCGGGAGACCGGCCCTTGATCCTTGAGAAGCTTGAGCCACGCTTCGCTCGAATGACGTCGTCCGCGCGGATCGTGTCCCATGTTCGGGGCGCCGCCAAAACCAGCGAGCCGCCCACGCGTAACTGTCGACGAATTCGCATCCGCGTCGATCTGCAGCGTGGAGCCGATAAACAGGTCGACGCCGTATTGCCCCGCCAACTGGCACAACACGCGGTTCGAACGCAGACTGCCGTCGCGTCCGGTGAAGAACACGTCGGGGCGTGCCTCGATGTACTGCTCCATGCCCACTTCGCTACCGAAGCAATGCACGCTTTCGACCCAGCCGGATTCGATGGCCGGAATCAAGGTGGGATGGGGATTGAGCGTCCAGTTGCGGCAAATCTTGCCCTTCAGCCCGAGTGACTCGCCATAGGTGGGCAACAGCAGCTCGATGGCCGCCGTGTCGAAGCCGATGCCATGATTGAGTGCGGTCACGCCATACGCTTCGTAGATGCCGCGAATTACCATCATCGCGGTCAGCACCTGCAGGTCGCCGATGTGGCGCGGATCGCGCGTAAACAGCGGCTCCACTGCGAAGGGCCGGTCGGCCTGCACGACCACGTCGACCCACGAGCCGGGAATGTCGACGCGTGGCAATTCATCGACGATTTCGTTTACCTGAACAATCACGATGCCGTGCCGGAACGCCGCGGCTTCTGCGATGGTGGGCGTGTCTTCGGTGTTCGCCCCGGTGTAGAGATTGCCGTGACGGTCTGCTTTTTCTGCGCACAACAGCGCAACGTTCGGCGTCAGCTCCACGAACATCCGTGCGTACAGCTCGACATAGGTGTGGATCGCGCCGATTTCGAGCTGGCCGTCTTCCAGCAGTTGCGCGACGCGCAGGCTCTGCGGCCCCGCGAAGGCGAAGTCGACCTTGTGCGCGATGCCGCGCTCGAACAGCGTCAGATGCTCGGGCCGGCTGATGCTCGAAATCAGCAGATGGACGTCGCGGACCTTTTGCGGATCCACCTTCGCGAACGAGCGCGACAGAAAATCGGCCTGCTTCTGATTGTCGCCTTCGAGCGCAACGCGGTCGCCCGGGCGGATCAGCGTTTCCAGCGCATCGACGATGCGCTCGCTGCGCAACACGCCGTCTTCGAGCCACGGCGCAATGGCGGCGAGGCGGCGCGCTTTCTCGTCGCGCATGGTGGTCCAGGACCGTGCTGCCGGTGCGGCGGCGGAGCGGGGGGATGGTTGGGCTTGTGGATTCATCGGCGGATTCAGCTCCCGGAAGTTGGAGTGCGCGCGCGTCTCGCGCGCGGCTTGCGGCCGTTGGCTTGCGCGGCTTCAGCCTGCGCGCGTTCGGTCAGGAAACGGTAGAGCAACTCGCCGGTGCCGAGCAGATGCGCGGTCAACAGCGAGCGTGCAGCGGGGATGTCGGCGCGGCGCACCGCGTCGAGTATTTCCGCGTGTTCGCGATCGGACTCGTCCTTGTACAGCGGTAGTCCGAATTTGAGCCGTAAATAACGTTCGCCGCGCCGATGCAGCGTGGCAATCATTTCCTCGAGTTGCGGTCGTGCGGCCGACGCGTAGAGGCTCATATGAAACTCCTCGTTGCGGGTCACGTAGAGCGCCGGATCCATCTCTTTCTCCGCAGCGCGGCACAGCTTTTCCGACTCACGCAGCGTTGCCGCGGTGTGGTGCGGAATGGCGAGGCCGACGGCGAGACTCTCGAGCGCCGAGCGGATCTCGTAGATTTCGCGGGCTTCGTCCGCCGACAGCGGCGCGACCGTCGCCCCTTTGTGGACGGTGACCTTCGCCCAGCCTTCGCCTTCCAGTTGACGCAGCGCTTCGCGCACGGGAATTGCGCTGACCGAGAAATGGCGGGCAATGGCGTCCTGCCGCAAGGGGGCGCCGGGGGCCAGCGTGCCTTCGACGATCGCCGTACGCAAAGCGTCCGCGATCACGCGTGACGTGCTGGCCCGCGGCGTGGCCGCTACGGGCAGAAAGGGGACGCGCGCAGCGCTGTCCAGGGGAAAACCATCGGTTGCATCGTTCATAAGTTCAAATATTATATATGAAATGACGCGTTTTGCACGAGGGAAATCCAGGGTCCAGGAAGCAAGCAGACTGTAGGGACCGCGTTCAGAAAGTGTCAGGGGCTGTCTGGCGAAAGCCCATGTAGTTGCCGCACGCACGCTAACCCGTTGTTAAGAATAGGCAATTGGCAATCCAACCGTAGTATCGGAGGAGCATGATGAATTCAATCTCGGACCGCGCGCGTGTCGCGCGGCATCGCACGCCACTAAACCGCTCGCAGATCGCAGGGTTCTGGGGCGCATGGGCGGGCTGGACGCTGGACGGGATGGATTCGTTCATCTACGCGCTGGTTCTCACCCCCGCGCTCACCGAACTGTTGCCGCGCTCGGGCTATGCCGCGACGCCAGCCAACGTCGGGCTCGCCGGGTCGATCCTGTTTGCGCTGTTTCTGATCGGCTGGGGGCTGTCGTTTATCTGGGGGCCGCTAGCCGACCGCTTTGGCCGCACCAAGGTGCTGGCCGGTACGATCTTCACTTTTGCAATTTTTACGGGACTTTCGGCGATCTCGCAGAACGTCTGGGAACTGGCTATCTTCCGGTTTATCGCGGGCGTGGGGATCGGTGGCGAATGGGCGCTGGCTGGCACCTATGTGGCCGAGGCGTGGCCGGAGGACCGTCGCAAGATGGGGGCGGGCTATCTGCAAACCGGTTACTACGCCGGCTTCTTTCTGGCTGCGGCGCTCAATTACACGGTCGGGGTTCACTACGGCTGGCGCGCGATGTTCCTGACCGGTGCAGTGCCGGTGGTCGTCGCAATCCTGATCTTGCTGCGTGTGAAGGAGCCGGAAAAATGGCAGAAGGCGGAGCCGCAAGCCGTGCGTAGCAGGCCATTGCGCGAGATTCTCGGTCCCGTGTACCGGCGCCGCACGTGGGTTGCCTGTGCGTTGTTGACGATTGCGATTATCGGTCTATGGGCGGGCGCGGTGTATGAGCCGTCGGCAGTGATCCAGCTGGCGACGCGCGCAGGAATGGGTAAGCCGGATGCGATCCGCACGGCGTCGATCGCAACTGGCTTGCTGTCTATTTCGACGGTTCTCGGGTGTCTTGCGTTGCCGCCGCTAGCGGAACGGATCGGGCGTAAAAAGACTCTGGCGATTTACTTCGCCGGGATGGCGGTGGCAATCGCGGGCAGCTTTGGGTGGTCGTTTTATATGCCTAACGGACTGGTGCCGTTTATCGCGTGGTTGTGTGTGCTGGGGTTCTTCGGCGGCAACTTTGCGCTGTTCAGCCTGTGGCTGCCGGAGCAGTTCGAAACGCGTGTGCGGGCCACGGCGTTTGCGTTTTGTACGTCGTTCGGACGGTTTGTCGGGGCGGGCGTGAACTTCCTGTTGGGCGCGGCGGTGCTGCATATGCATACGCTCGGTATTCCGGTCGCGCTGACCGCGGTGGCGTTTGTTATCGGGCTCTTCATCATCCCGTTTGCGCCGGAGACGAAAGGGGAAGTTTTGCCGCAGTGAGAAGCAGCGGAAAGCTGTCCTGCGCACGTCGATAGCCAATCGGCCAGGTGGTGCCTGGCCGTGATACACGGCATGCTTCTGATTGTTAGCGGGCGTGCAACATCCTTGGCCATATGCTTGAGGTGTTGTACGAATTTCTGTACAATGAACTCCGGGTCGGGAGTTTCCGATTCGCGCTCGTCAGTGGACTTGCTCGCTTTGTCGCCGGGCTTTGTTCGCCGCAGGAAATACCGCTAACTTTTTTATCAGGAGCGGCCGGAGGCACGCCTTCGGGCCGGATAAGCCATGAACACCCTTACTTACAGCGAGGCCCGTGCTGGCTTTAAGCAAGCGATGGACGACGTCTGCCGCGACCACACGCCTATGCTGATAACCCGGCAAAGTGGCGAACATGTGGTGATGGTTTCGCTCGAGGACTTCAGCGCGATGCAGGAAACCCTGTATTTGCTCAGCTCTCCGAAGAATGCCGAACGGCTTGTACGTTCTGTCTCCCAGATCAATGCACGCAAGGGTACGCCGCGCACACTGCTAACAGATGAGCAAACAGAAAGCCCGAAACAAGGAGACCGTGAGGTCTGATAGTGTTTTTGTCTTTACGGATGAAGCTTGGGAAGACTATTTGCATTGGCAGAGAGTCGACCCCAAGGTATTGCGGAAGGTCAACGAACTGCTTGAAGAATGCCGGCGTGACCCTTTCAAGGGCGCGGGCAAGCCGGAGCCCCTGGTTGGCAATCTGACGGGTTTCTGGTCACGCCGCGTGAGCCTTGCTGATCGCCTGGTCTATATGCCGCAGGACGGATTAATCTACGTCGCCGCCTGCCGTTTTCACTACGACGATTGAATGGAATCCGGGTGCCGCGCCGCCCGGTTCTTTCGTCTCAATCCGCCGAGCGCCTCGCCCTTACCCCACGCCGCAAAATCGACACGAGCGGCCACCCAAGATTGACGCCAAGGCTCGCCGTCACAATCAACGCCATCCCGGCCAGCTGCACTGGCGACAGCGCCCGCCCATAAACAACCGCATCCACGACGATCGCGGTCAGCGGATAAACAAACAGCAGTACCGCGATGATCGGCGTGGTCAGCTTGGGCAGCGCGCCGTAAATCAGCACATACGACAACCCCGTATGCAGCACGCCCATGCCGACGAGCCAGAACCATTGCTTGGGCTCGATATGGGCCACCGAATGCAGCGGCGCAATAAACGCCAGGCAAACCACACCAACCAGACACTGAGCGAGCGTCAGCAGATGGGGGCGCAACTGACCGAGACTCTTGGCGATCAGCGTCACGCTTGCATAGAGCACTGAACCGGCCAGCGCTTCGCCTACACCGATCAGATAACCGGCATGCCCTTGCAGGTTTTCGCTCGTTGCCACACCCGAAGCAAGCACGAGTCCGACAAACGCCGTCGCGATCCAGCCGAGCCGGTCGCCGCCGAGCCGCTCGTTGAAAAGCGCCGCACCCATCAGCACGACCCAGAACGGCTGCACGTGAAACACCACGGTCGCGACCGCGATGCTGGTGCGGTGAATGGCATCGAAGAACCAGACCCATTGGGTCACCATCAGCGCACCGGACAGCACGGCGAGCAACACCATGCGCAGCGTAAATTGCTGCGCCCTGAAAAATCCCTTCCACGCGCAATAACCCGCTAGCGCGAGAGATCCGAACAGGCAGCGAAAGAACACCATCGTCATTGCATCGAGACGCGCTTCCTCGACGAAGATGCCGATCGTCCCCATCAGCAAACCACCGCTGGCGAGGGTGATGGCGCCTTGTTGACGCGAGGTGAGTGACATGCAGAACGCTCCGTGACCGAGACCTTGGTCGAGTATCGGGGACTTGCGAGGCAACGACAAACGAATAAAATTGAGAAATCTGATAAGCCGGGCTTATAAATCATGAACCCTGAATTCGACGTGGATCTGTTGCGTACCTTCGTCGCCGTGGTCGAGACGGGTAGTTTCACGAAGGCCGCGGCGACCGTGCATCGTTCGCAGGCGGCGGTCAGCATGCAGATCAAAAGGCTCGAAAGCATGCTCGGCACGACGCTGTTCGCGCGTGACACCCGCAGTCTGGCGCTGACACGGCCAGGCCACACGCTGCTCGAATACGCGCGGCGGGTGATCGATCTGCATGAGGAAGCGTGGTCGGCGATCGTGCGGCCCGAGGTGACTGGGCGGGTCGTGCTGGGGGCGCCAGACGATTACGTGTCGTCGTTGTTGTCGCCTGTGCTCAGGCGCTTTTCGAATCTGTACCCGCAAGTCGAGATCGAGATTGTCTGCGCGCAAAGCACGGCGCTCGCGCCGATGCTGGCCGACAACAAGATCGACCTCGCATTCGTCACCCGCGATCGCAAGCTGCGCGGCGAATTTGTGCGCAGTGAGCCGATGGTGTGGGTGGGGGCGTCGGAAGATACGCCGGTGCTGGCGGCCTCACCGTTGCCGGTGGGCTTATACGAGCCGGGCTGTGTAGCCCGTACGCATACACTGGCCGCGCTCGATAAAGCGCGGATTCGTTACCGTGCCGCATACAGCAGCGCCAGTCTGCTTGGCCTCGTGGCGACCGTAGATGCCGGATTGGCCGTCATCGCGCTGACTCGCTGCAGCGTGCCGACACGTCTTGCCATTCTCGGCGACGCGCATGGCCTGCCGAAGATCGAGCCACTGGAAATCGTGGTGGCGCGCAGCGCCAAGTCGGACCGCCCGACCTGCGACTATCTCGCGGCGCAGATGATTCAGGATTTGTCGGTGCGCACGCAGTCGCGCGCCTCGGCGGCTGTGGCATCTGCCTTGACGCGCGAGGACCGCGCGTCGGACGTTCAGGCGCGGGCGTAGGCGGTCACGTCACCGTCGATGGCGAGCCTCACGCGCTCGCCCGGTTGCGGTGTCCGGTAGCCCGGCACGCGGGCGCGCACCACCGTCTGCGCCGCCGACTGCAACTGCAGTGCAACGCCGGCATCCTGTCCCTGGAAGGTCACGTCCTGCACGATGGCATCGAACGAAGCGGTCCCATCCGGCGTGGTTTCGTTCGCGCGCCACAGACGGATCTGTTCGGGGCGAACCATTACGTCGACCGCGCCGTCCCGTGCCGGCGCCGACAGCGTCAGCTCGCCCAGTTCGCAGGTCACGCGATCACGGGCGGCAACCCCCTGCAGCAACACCGCCTCGCCGATAAACGAGGCGAGTTCGCGCGTCACCGGACGACGGTAGATCATCTCCGGCGTATCGGTCTGGATCAGCTTGCCTTGCCACAGCACTGCGACTTCGTGGCCCAACGAGAGCGCCTCGGATTGATCGTGCGTCACCAGCACCGCAGTGGCGCCGGCCGCTGCCAGTGCGCTGGCCACCGCCTGGCGCGTTTCGAGGCGTAGGGCGGCATCAAGCGAGGAGAACGGTTCATCGAGCATCACAAGCGTAGGCGATGGCGCCAGCGCGCGCGCCAGCGCCACCCGTTGCTGCTGACCACCGGAAAGCTGCTGCGGCGCGCGGTCGGCAAACGCCGCCGGCAGGCCCACGAGCTCGAGCAGTTCGGAGACGCGATGCCGAACGCGCCGTTGCGTGCGCGGCAGACCGAAGACGATATTGTCCGCCACCGACAGATGCGGAAACAGCGCGCCTTCCTGCGGCACATAGCCGATGCGGCGCTGCTCCGACGGCACATGCAATGCGTCGCCGACAACCCGCCGGCCGTCGATTTCCACGCTACCGCGGTCCGCACGTTCGAAGCCGCACAACACGCGCAGCAGGGTAGTTTTGCCGCTGCCGGACGGACCGAGCAGGGCGAGCAGCGTGCCGCGCTCGACGGACAGATCGATGCCGTGCAGCACCGGGTTGCCGTCGAACGATTTTTGCAGGCCGCAGATACGAAGGTCGCTCATGAAAATCCGATGGGGAAAGCGGTAGATTCCACGCAGTCTTAGCTGCGTTCGCCAAGCAGCGCCGAGCGGCCGAGCAGCGCAAACAGCAGGCCCGAGGCGCACAGCGAAATGCCTGTGAGCAGCGCCGCATAGGGCGCAGCAGCGGCGAAGGCCATGGTCGATGTGTCGGACCAGACCTGGGTGGCGAGCGTCTGGGTGCCGATGGGGGAGAGTAGCAGTGTGGCGTTGAGTTCGGTGACCACCGAGATGAACACCATCGAAGCCGCTGCACCCAGACCTGGCCCAGCCAGCGGCAATAGCACGCGAACCAGAGTTTGTCCCCAACCGAGACCGAGCGCACGCGCCGTCTCTTCGAGCCGCGGTTGCGCCTGCATCAGCGCAGCGCGCACACTCACCAGCGCGAGCGGCAGGAACAGGATGGCATAAGTGATGATCAGCAGCGTGGTGCTTTGGTACAGCGGCTGCAACGCGTGCACGGCGAGTGAGACGACTGCCAGCGCAATCACGAGACCGGGAATGCCCTGCGCCAGAAACACGGTGCGTTCGAACAGCGTGGCGAGGCGTCCCGGATAGCGCACCAGCAGGAACGCCAGCGGCACGATCAGCAGGGTGGTGAGGACGGCCGCACCGAGGCCGAAGCCGAGCGACGAAAGCGTCGAGTCGAGCAGCAATTCGGGCGAGACGTCGGCCGGCGTGACAGCGGCGGCGCCGGGCTGCGTGAGCCAGTAGCCGATCATGCCGAGCGGCACGCCGAGCGTGGCGACGGTCAGCGCGGTAAAGCCAGCAACCACCAGCCAGCGCCAGAAGCCGAGGTCATAGCGCAGCACCGCGCGGCGCGTGCCGCGATCGACGCGTTCGTAACGCGCGGCCCCGCGTACGCGGAATTCGAAGGCCAGCACAACGAGACACATCACGATCAGCAGACAGGCCAGCAGCGATGCGCCGGGGCCGTCGAAACTCGTGCGATATTCGGCGTAGATCTCGGTTGTGAAGGTGCGAAAACGCAGCAGCGTGAACGCGCCGAATTCGGACATCACACCGAGCGCGACCAGCAGCATGCCGCCGAGCAGAGCAGGGCGCAGTTGCGGCAGGATCACGCGAAAGAAAGTGTTCCAGCGGCCACAGCCGAGCGAGCGGGCGCTTTCTTCGAGAGCCGGGTCCATGCTGCGCAAGGCAGCTGCGACCGGCAGATAGACCAGCGGAAAATACGCGGACGTAATGACCAGCAACGCGCCGTTGAAGTCCTGCAGATCGAGACTGAACGATACCCACGCATAGCTCGTGATGAACGGCGGCATCGCGAGCGGCGCGGCCATCGCCACGGCCCAGAAGCGGCGGCCGGGCAGGCGGGTGCGTTCGATAAACCAGGCCGCAGCTGTACCGATCACAGCGCAGGCCAAAGTGGCCGACACCGTGATCATCAACGTATTCACAAGCAGCTCGCCGACGAGCGGCCGGAACACCAGTTCGGCCGCCTCGGCGAAGCCAAAACTTGCCGCCCGCCACACGGTGAACGCGAGCGGCAACAACACCAGCAGAGCACTGACCGCGGCAGCAGCAAACAGACCACCAGGCGCGCGCTTGCGCGCACGCGCCGGTTCAGGGACAACAGCCGGCGCTGCGGCTGACACGGCGTCGCTCATTTACAGCAGTCCGGCCTGGCGCAGCAGCTTGCCAGCCTGGCTGTCGTCGCCGAGTTGCTGCACGGTCAGCGTCGGCGGGCTCAGTTCGTTGAACGGCTTGAGGATCGGGTCCGGAGCCACGCCGTTATGCAACGGGTACTCGAAGTCGACATGGCCCTTCGCCATCAGATCCTGAGCGCGTTCGCTGACCAGATAGGCCAGGAACTTCTGCGCGCCTTCCGCGTTGTGCGCCGACTTCAGCACTGCTGCGCCCGAGACGTTGACGAGTGCACCGGCGTCGCCGTTCGTGAAGTGATAAAGCGCGCTACGGGTGGACTTGTCGCCGATTTCGGCATGCAGACGCGCCCAGTAGTAGTTGTTGATGAGGCCGGTTGCAACCGCGCCGCGATTCACCGCCGCCACCACGCCTTCGTCGTCGTCGAAGATCTGCGAGTTGGCCTTCAGGCCCTTCAGCCAGTCGAGCGTCTGCGCTTCGCCCTTCAGCGCGATCACGGCGCTCACGAGCGGCAGGAAGTCGCCGTCGCTCGGGGCAATGCCGACCTTGCCTTTCCATTCCGGCTTGGCCAGATCGAACAGCGATTGCGGCAACTGGCTCGGCTGAACCTTGTTCGTGTTGTAAGCCAGCACGTTTTCGCGTGCGGTCACGCCAACCCAAACGCCGGTCGGCGAATCGAAGCGTGCCGGCACGGCCGCGAGGGTCGACGCATCGACCTTGCCGAGCAGCCCCTTTTCCTCGAGCAGCATCAGTTCGGGCGAGTTTTCCGTGAAGTACACGTCAGCCGGCGACGCCGCGCCTTCTGCAACGAGCTGGGCAGCCAGTGCCGGGCCTTCGCCGGTGCGGATCTTGACGGAGATGCCGGATTGATTCTGGAAGTCCTTCGCGAGCGCGTTGACCACCTGCTCGTGCTGCGCGCTATAGAGCGTGATCGATTCAGCGTGGGCGGCGAGCGGCGCTGCGCTCAACGTCGCCAACAGAAGAGCCGCCGCGCCGCTGATTGCGCGGACACGGTTGCCAAGCCAGGAATGAGTCATGATTCAGAATTCCTTTTGTGATGGTATTTGATCTTTGTTCATACGCGGCGCGCCGCGAGCGACACCGTTGCGGGTGCCGGTCGCGGCGCGAGTGGTGGTCCCGCGCATCCAGCCAAATCTGCTTCATGAGAGCCGCGTGTGGCTTTCACTGCTTACGTTTCGAACAGCCCAGCGCCGATGTACGAACCGGGCTTCGTTCCCGGCGGACAGGCAAACACCGCGCTGCCGACGTGCGTCGTGAACTGGTTCATCATGTCGAACTTCGAGAGCTTCTCGTTGATCGGGATGAAGCCGGTACGTGGATCGCCCTGATACGCGATAAAAATCAGGCCTGCGTCGTACTCGGTTTCCTGGCGCCATGGCGGCCAGCGCTCGATGTAGAAATTCGAGCCGTCGTTGTACGAATACGAGCGGCGCAGAATCTGCGCGCCGTTGTTGGTGGCCTGGTTCGACAGGCGGACGTGCGAGTTTTCCGGAATGACCGGATTGCCGTCCTTGTCCTGGGCGTCGAGATCGAGCGGCTCGAATTCGTTCTTCTTGCCGATCGGCGCACCGCTGTACTTGTGACGGCCGAACACCTGCTCCTGGAAATCCTCTTCCGTCATGTCCCAGTGTTCGAGCGTGATTCGGATACGGCGCACGACGCTATACGAGCCGCCTTGCATCCATGCGGCATCCTTGCCGTCAGCCCAGACAAACTGGTTCATCAGCTCAGGCTTCTTGATAGACGGGTTGTTGGTGCCGTCCTTGAAGCCCATCAGGTTGCGCGGCGTCTGGCCGCGCGGACCCGACACGAAGCCGGCCTGCCCCCAGCGCATCGTCGCCGCGCCGTAGCACTGGCGCACCAGTTGGCGCACCGCATGGAAGGCTACTTGCGCGTCGTTCGCACAGGCCTGAATGAACAGGTCGCCGCCGGTCTTTTCCGGAATCAGCTGGTCGCCGTTGAAGCGCGGTAGATCGACGAGCGCAGCAGGGCGCCGATCGGCGATGCCGTATCGGTCCTTGCCGCCCGAGGTGAAGAGTCCAGGGCCGAAGCCGAAGGTCACCGTCAGGCCGGCCGCACCGAGGCCGAGCACGTCGCCGGAATCCGGCGCGGCCTTGCCGTCGGGGCCGGGCAGCGCGCCCGCGGGTTGCCCTTGGGTCATGCGCGCGGCCGAGTCGGTCCACGTGCGCAGCAGGGCAATCACATCTTCGCGCTTGGTCGTGGTGAGATCGAGTGCTGCGACGTAGATATGCGCCTGCTGCGGCGTGACGATGCCGCTCTGATGCTCGCCGAAGAACGGTTCGACCGCGAGGTACGGATCGGCGGCGTGCGGCGCTTGCGACTTGTTGAGCGCGGCGTGGGCGACGCCGGTCGCACCCAGGCTTGCGCCTGCGGCGACCGCCGCCCCCCCCGCTTTCAGAAAACCGCGCCGGGCAGGCCGCTTGGGGGGATTTGTATCGTTGGCCATGATTACTTCGCCAGTACCAAAGTGTTCACGTCGTCTTGCACGTAGTAAAAGCCATCGCCGGCCGGCGTCATGACGATGCCGAACAGGTCGCCGTTACCCGGGGGCGATTGCGCCTTGTCGGTGTCGATCCAGCGTGCGTAGATCTGCTTGCCGGTGGCGGGATCGATCTCGACGACCTGGCCGTTCAGCGCGTTCGTCACCAGCAGGTGGTTGTTCGGCGCCACGACCATTGCGAGCGGTCGGTGCAGCAGTCCGTCGGCGGTCAGCTGGCGGCCGACACCGGCGCTGGTGTCGCGCGTCATCGGATCTTCGATTGCGTTGACACGATTGCCGATAGCGTCCGAGACGTACAACAGCTTCTGGTCGGGCGAGAGCGCGAGGCCCGTCGGTCCGATCAGGAACACGCCCTTGTCGGCCTGCGCGCCGAAGCCGCTGCCGACCACCGTTTCGCTCTTCACGACCGGCGGCTTGCCTTCGGGAATATCGAGCTCAAGACGCAGTACCGTCGCCTGCTTGAACACCGGCGGTTCGCCGTCCGGCCCGACCGCGGTTGCAGCACCCACGCCGAAGCCCGCATTGCTTACGAACAGCGTGGCGCTATTGCCGTTGTCGACAACCGCCATGTTGCCCCAGGGGTCGTTGATGTTCGGGCTGGAGATCGTCGAGACGATCTTGCCTTGCGGATCCAGCACGATCAGGCAGCCGGCGCCCTTGGTGCCGGTGGTGCCGTCATTGCTCGGCGTGCTGCCGACGATCACCCAGCCGGACTTCAGCATGGTCATTGCCGTCGACAGACCGACGCCGCCCGGGCATTCCTTCAGGTCGCGCGGAATCACCGCGAACAGCGACATCTGCCTGGTGTCCGGGTGGTAATCGACGATCGTGCTGCCGGTGCCCTGCAGGTTGGTCGAGTTGTTGAAGTTGTCGACGAGCACGTCGTCTTTTTTCACCGTGCCGGCCGTAACCGGCGCGACCACGATCGCGTACGGATTCTGGTCGCCGTTGTCGGGCACCGTGTTGATGAGCGTGGTGTGCTTGTGGACCGTCTCGAGGAATCCTTGCGGATCGGCGTACGCGGTGCCGGCCGCGACCAGCGCAACGGCGCTCGCCGCTGCTGCCATCAGTGCCCGCGTAGCGCGTGGCAAATACTTGCGCCTGGGGTAGTTCATGCTTGAGCCTCCGTGCCTGCGCACAAAGCGTTGAATGCGGTCATGATCGAAAGCATAGTGTCTGGGTTATGAAAGCGGTCAGAACGTGATGTTGGTGCGCACGCCGACGACCAGCGTGTTACGCAGCGGCTGGGTCGGATCCACCGGATTCTGGCCGGCGCCGGCGTTGAACGTGTATTGCGCGTCAGCCTGGATCTGCCACCACGGATTGACCTGATACTGATAGGTCGCCTCCAGCGTGGTTTCCTGGGTGCGCACGCCGTACGGGCCGCCGCTGAACAGGCGGTTTTGCAGATCGAGATTTTCAACGCTGTTGCTGACCTTGATGTACGTCAGCGCAAGGCCCACCGTGTCATTGTCGCGGCCGGGAAGCGGATCCTTCATTACCACGCCGAGGTTGGCCGCGAAGCTAACGAGGTTGCGGTCGCCCGGCGCGCCCATCACGCGTGCAAACACATTGATGGCGCGTGGCTCGTCCGGATCGGGACGCCAGACCATCTGGTCGGCCACGGCGTAGAAGCTGTAGTCGCCGCGATGCTGCGCGGCAATCCCCGTCGAGTTCGGGTTAGCCAGCGACAAGCCGGTAGTGTCGTAATACTCGTCGGCGAAGCTTTCGGTGTTGTACCAGAAGCCGATCTTGTAGCTGCCGGGCAGGCCGCTGTGACCGGCGCTGACCATTTCACCGTCGCCCGGCTGGTTCAGCGCGTACTGCAGTTCGCCGATATAGAGTGCGCCGTTGTGCAGGTTGAAATTCGTGCCGCTGATGTTGTTCGGATTGTTGCCGAGCGGATCGGCGTCGAACACGCCCGCGAGTGCGGTCACCGCCGGCGAGAGCTGGCCACGCACGCGCACGCCGAGGTCCGAAAGCGGGTACGCCGGGCCGCCCGAGGGCAAGTCGTACGACGGCAGGGCAGGCCAGCCGAACATCGTGTTGACGAACAGGCCCGCGCTCTGGCTGCCGATGAATTCCTGGTCGAGACTCTGCTGCCCGACCTTGACGTCCATCTTGTTGTTCAGGAAGGACTGCTGGTACCACAGCTCCCACAGACGCGTCGTATCCTGGGCTTCGATCCCGCTAGCAGTGTTCAGCGTGCCGAGATTGTCCGCGCTCAGGTTCTGACCGTGAATGTTCAGTGCGCTGACGTTGAAGAGGCCGCCCTGCAGACCAAATGCCTTCTTCGTATCGACCTGGACCGTGGCCGTGGTCAGGCCGTCATAGGTGCCGCCGGTGTTCAGGCCGCCGCGCGCGTTGTAGAGGTATTCGCTGGTCTCGGTGAGGGCGAACGTGATGCCGTACTTGCCGAGCCAGGGACGCAGGCCGCCGATGTCGCCGAGCAGGTTGCCCCGGTTCCATACACCGGTCCATTGGCTCGCGGGCTTCGCCTGAATGCTCAGGTCGGCTTCGGGCGCATCGTTCGGCGTGGCGTCGGGGTTGGTCTCGGCCATCGCGGTGGCGGCCGTCAAAGAGGCCCATGCGAATGCCGTGTAAAGTGCCATGCGACGCATCGAGGGCAAACCTGGCGAGCGTGCGGCGCGACCGCGCGGTGAGGCATTCCTGAACGAACGTGCGCTTGACGCGAGTCCGGTGGGCTGGGCGAACTTCATCGAAATCCTTATTGTGTTGTATCGACTGTTCCGGCTATTTGCAGCGAGTGTCGATAGCTGGACTTTGCGCGCATTGCCGCTGCGGGTCGCGACGCCTCAGACAGCAATGCCGAGATCGTACGCATGCGGAATAGGTGCGTCAATACAAATGAGAACGATTCGCAACAATATTACTGCAGTGTAATTCGAATTTTTACGGTTGCTGGAATTTATTTGAGGCTTTGTTATTGTTAAGTAAATTAAATGTAATTACTTTGTATGCAATATGGGCCTTTGATTTCGATCTACGTTCGTTGTGCATACCGCTTGTCAGCGGCGTGTCGCACGCGTAGCTCAACCTGTTACAACTGTCTGGCGGCGCCGTTCGCGTCGAGCAGTAACGTCGCGTCCCGCAGGCCGCTTCAGTCGTTCCAACCGTTCCAGGATTCACTTTCATGTCAAACGTGCTCGACCTCGATCTGTATTTCGCCCGTATTGGCTATCAGGGCCCGCGTGCCCCGACGCTCGCGGTGCTGAGCGAACTGCACCGCCTGCATCCGCTTGCGATCCCATTCGAAAATCTCGACCCGTTTAGCGGCCGGACGGTCGCGCTCGAACTGCCGGTGATCGTCAGCAAGCTGCTCGAGCGCCGGCGCGGCGGATATTGCTTCGAGCAGAACAAGCTGTTCGCCCATGTGCTGATGCAACTGGGCTTTCGCGTGACGCCGCTGATTGCGCGCGTATTGTGGGGCTGCGAGCCGGGTGCGGTCACGGCTCGCACGCACATGCTGACGCGCGTCGATATCGACGACACGGCATGGCTCGCCGACGTCGGTTTCGGCAGTATGACGCTGACCGCGCCGTTGCGTCTCGAGGCGGGCATGCCGCAAGGTACGCCGCTGGAAACGTTCCGGCTCGCCGATGCGTCGCACGGTGCGCTTGACCTCGAAGTGCAGTTGGGCGATACCTGGGCGAAGACGTACCGCTTCGATCTGCAGCGCGCCGAGTGGATCGACTATGAGGTGGCGAACTGGTACACGTCGGCGTGGCCGCAGTCGAGGTTCGTCAATCATCTGATTGCTTGCCGGGTCTTGCCGCAGGGCCGCCTCGCGCTGTTCGACCGCCGTCTGACCGAACGCGGTGCGAATGGCGAAGTCGTCAGCGAGCAGGTGCTCGAGTCCGCCGCGGAGCTTGCGGCGTGCCTCGTCGAGCGGTTCGGCTTTATGCCTGGCGAGATCGACGCGCCGCGTCTCTTCGAGCGGGTGCGGGAGCAATAGCGCGACACCGGCGCGTCTTTGCAGGATCAATCCTGGAGCCTGATGCGATGATCATGCGACTGCTGGTTCAAATGGTGGCTTCGTCCGTCGTCATGGCGGGGCTGCTGTTCGGCGCGGCGGGCACGTTGCATTGGGCCGGCGCGTGGTGGTTTCTGCTCGAATGGGCTGTGCTCGGGACGTGGATCGGCCTTTGGCTCGCCCGGCACGATCCGGCGTTGCTGGCCGAGCGGCTCAAGCCGATCGTGCAGCGGCAACAGAGCCGCTGGGACCGCGTTTTCATGGCGTTCACCGGCGCGATCTGGATCGGCTGGATGATCCTGATTGGCCTCGACGCCGGGCGTTTTCACTGGTCGGCTGTGCCGGGCTGGCTGAGCGTGATCGGCGCGCTCGGGATATTTCTCTGCCTCTACGGCTGCCGTTATGTATTCCGCGCCAACAGCTTCGCCGCGCCTGTCGTCAAGATTCAGTCCGATCGCGGCCACACGGTCAGCGATACCGGCCCCTATGCCTACGTCCGGCATCCGATGTACGCGGCGGCGCTGCTGTTCCTCGCTGGTACACCGCTGCTGCTCGGGTCGTGGTGGGGGCTCCTGTGCGTGCCGCTGCTGATTGCCGGTATCGGTTATCGCGCCGTGCGGGAGGAGCGCATGCTCGCCGAGCAACTCGAAGGCTATGCCGACTACGCGGCGCGCGTGCGCTATCGGTTCGTGCCATATATCTGGTAGCCGGTACCCAGTTCGCACCTCGCGGTCTCACATCCCGGCCTGATTTCTTGTCGGGCCACGTCGGCGCATCCGTGCACCAGCACGGCACATCTTGCGCCATCAGGTGAACCTGTCTAGACAAAATGCACCGCGACGGCGCGTCTGACGGATACTTTTCAACTCCTTCAGGCTTTTAAATATTCGTATATAGCCTTGTTTTATAGGGCTTACCCGAAGGTTTGAGAAAAATTTCATGATTCTGCTTGCGACGATTTTTTTACTCATGCAGACTTGTCTAGTCAATTCAGTCGAGTGAATGGATCACTCGGCTAGCTGGATGGTGTTCCCTCAATCAAAGGAGTTTCGACGTGAAGGTAAAGCGCACTACGTTGGCTAAAGCATTGATTGGCGCCGTCCTCGGCGCAGCGACTATTCTCGCGGCGCCCGTGCAGGCGAAGGAATGGAAATCGGTGACCATCGCCCTGGAAGGCAGCTATGCGCCGTGGAATCTGACGCTCCCCGGCGGCAAGCTGGGGGGCTTCGAGCCCGAACTGGTGGCGAACCTGTGCGCGCGCATCCAGTTGCAATGCAACCTGGTCGCCCAGGACTGGGACGGCATGATTCCGGGTCTGCAGGCAGGCAAGTTCGATGTGTTGATGGACGCCATCTCGATCACGCCGGAACGCGAAAAGATCATCGCCTTCTCGCGCCCTTACGCAGCCACACCGGCCACCTTCGCCGTGACCGATACCAAGCTGTTGCCGAAGTCCGGGCCGACCAGCGCCGTGCTCAAACTGACGGGCGACCCGAAAACCGACCAGCCGACCGTCGACGCGTTGCGTAAGGAGTTGAAGGGCAAGACCATCGGTATCCAGTCCGGCACGGTCTACACCAAGTTCATCAACGACGGCTTCAAGGACGTGGCCACGATCCGCGTCTACAAGACCTCGCCGGAGCGCGACCTCGATCTGGCAAACGGCCGTATCGACGCCTCGTTCGACGACGTGACCTACTACGCCGGCAACGTCGACAAGAAAGAGACTGCGTCGATCGTGATGGCCGGACCGAAGATCGGCGGCCCGATCTGGGGTCCGGGCGAAGGCCTCGCGTTCCGCAAGCAGGACGCCGACCTGAGGGCGAAGTTCGACACTGCAATCGCCGCGGCACTCGCCGACGGCACCGTGAAGAAGCTCTCCATGAAGTGGTTCAAGACCGACGTCACGCCTTGAGCGGCGAGTGCGCGAGCGCGGCGACGCCGCCTCGCGGACGAAGCCGTGACCGCGTGCCTGCACGTGCGGTGAAGTTGGCACGTGCAGCGTGACTGATACAACGGATAGGACGAGGAGTAGGGTATGACTCTAATCGGGATGCTCGGCTTCGGGCCGGATGGCTGGGGCGGCGTCGTGCTGCTGGCGGCCTTGATGACCGTCGCGCTGACGCTCGCGGCGCTCGCTGTCGGCGCGGTGTTTGGCGCACTGGTGGCGGCGGCCAAGCTGTCGCGTTTTCGCAGCTTGCGCATCGTCGGCGATTTCTACACGACGGTGTTTCGCGGCGTACCCGAACTGCTCGTGATCTATCTGTTCTATTTCGGCGGTTCGACGCTGGTGACGACCATCGGTCAGTGGTTCGGCGCCGACGGTTTTGTCGGCGTACCGCCTTTCGTCATCGGCGCGCTCGCGGTGGGGATGATTTCCGGTGCGTATCAGGCCGAGGTTTACCGCGCGGCCGTGCTGGCGGTCTCCCGCGGCGAGCTTGAGGCGGCCCGTTCGATCGGCATGTCCACGCTGACGATGGCCCGTCGCATTCTGATTCCGCAGGTGTTGCGCTTCGCATTGCCAGGCATCGGCAATGTATGGCAACTGAGCTTGAAGGATTCCGCGCTCATCTCGGTCACCGGCCTTGCCGAACTGCTGCGCGCAAGCCAGATAGCGGCAGGCTCGACCCATCAGTATTTCACCTTCTTCGTCGTGGGCGGCGGCTTGTATCTGCTGATGACGAGCATCTCCAACCGGATCTTCAATCACGCGGAAGCGCGTGTGGGCCGGTCCTTCCGCCGCAATTTCGCGCGCAACTGACGAGGCCGGGTCATCATGCATATCGACTTCGATTTCCTGCTCGACACGCTGCGCCAGTTGTTTGCCGCGGTGCCGACCACGCTCGGACTGTTCTTTTCTTCGCTGGTGCTGGGCGGTCTGCTGTCGCTCGTGATCGTCACGATGCGTGTGTCCCCGCACTGGCTGCCGAACCGCTTTGCACGTGCTTACATCCTTGTGTTTCGCGGCTCGCCGCTGCTGATCCAGATGTTCCTTGTGTATTACGGGCTCGGCCAGTTCGGTGTGATCCGCGAGAGCTTCCTGTGGCCGGTGCTGCGCGAACCGTATATGTGTGCGGTGCTGTCACTGGCATTGTGTACGGCCGGCTACACCGCCGAGATCATCCGTGGCGGCCTGATGGCCGTGCCGGTCGGACAGATCGAAGCGGGTTATGCGATCGGCCTGTCGGGCTTCGCATTGCTGCGCCGGGTGATCGGCCCGATCGCGCTGCGGCAGTGTCTGCCTGCCTATTCGACCGAGGCCGTGCTGCTCGTCAAGTCGACCGCGCTCGCGAGTCTCGTCACCGTGTGGGAAGTGACCGGCGTCGCGCAGCAGATCATCCAGCAGACCTATCGGACTACTGAGGTGTTTATCTGCGCTGCGTTGATCTATCTGTTCCTGAATTTCATCATTGTGCGTCTGCTGGGGCTGCTCGAAGTACGGCTGTCGCGCCATCTGCGCGCGGCGCCCGCTCAAGCCGCAACGCGCCCGGTTCCGGCCGCCACCGAAGCACGCCAAACCCCTCGGGCGGCACCTTGAACGGCCACTCGTCCTGGATAGTCTGGAGAATCACATGAACGCTACGGCACCCGTTGCATTGTCGGTCAAGAACATTCACAAGTCGTTCGGCGAGCATCACGTTCTGAAGGGCATATCGCTCGACGCGCATGAAGGCGACGTGGTCTCGATCCTTGGCGCCAGCGGCTCCGGCAAGAGCACTTTCCTGCGCTGCCTGAACTTGCTAGAAACTCCGGATGACGGTTCGGTCGCGCTGGCCGGCGAAGAACTGAAAATGAAGCGCCGTGGCGACGGCAAGCTGCAACCAAGCGACCGCCGCCAGGTGGACCGCATCCGTTCGCAACTTGGCATGGTGTTTCAGAACTTCAATCTCTGGTCGCATATGACGGTCCTCGACAATCTGATCGAAGGTCCGATGCGTGTGCAAAAGCGCAGCCGCGCGGAAGCCGTCGAAGAGGCCGAAGCGTTGCTCGCCAAAGTCGGTCTGGCGGAAAAACGCGGCCACTATCCTGCGCACCTGTCGGGCGGTCAGCAGCAGCGCGTGGCGATCGCCCGGGCGCTGGCCATGCATCCGAAGGTCATGCTGTTCGATGAACCGACTTCGGCGCTCGATCCGGAACTGGTGGGCGAAGTCTTGCGGGTGATGCGCTCGCTGGCGGAGGAGGGCCGCACGATGCTGGTGGTCACGCACGAGATGGGCTTTGCCCGCCATGTGTCGAACCGCGTGATGTTCCTGCATCAGGGCGAAGTCGAAGCGGACGGCACGCCGGACGAGGTGTTCGGCGATCTCAAGTCCGATCGCTTCAGGCAATTCGTCTCGAGCCACCACCATCGCACTACGAACTGAGTATCGTCATGGCCGTTATCCGTTCCGATCGTCCTTTGGACTGGCGTCAGATCGCGGCAGTCGCCGCGGGTGAGCCGCTCGAGCTTTCCGCCGATGCACGCGCGCGCATTTCGGCGGCCCACGTGCTTGTCGAACAGATCGTCGAACGCGGCATTCGCGCCTATGGCGTGAACACCGGCGTGGGCGCGCTGTGCGATGTGATCGTTTCGCCATCCGAACAACGCACCCTGTCGCGCAACATCCTGATGAGTCACGCCGTGGGTGTCGGCACGCCGCTCGGCGCCGCGGAAACGCGGGCGATTATCGCTGCGGCCGTCAACAACTTTGCTCACGGACATTCGGGTATCCGGCTTGCCGTAGCGGAGCGGCTGGTGACGCTGCTCGACGCCGGATGCCTGCCCGAGGTGCCGGCGTTCGGCTCGGTCGGCTATCTGAGCCATATGGCGCATATCGCGCTCGTGTGTATCGGCGAGGGTCATGCGCACTACCGCGGCGAGCGTCTCAGCGGGCGTGAAGCGCTACAGCGGCTCGGACTCGAACCGCTCGTGCTCGACGCAAAAGAGGGGCTCAGCCTGGTCAACGGTACGCCCTGCGTGACAGGCCTTGCGGCGCTGGCGCTTGCGCGCGCCGGGCGGCTGCTCGACTGGACCGACGTGGTCGCGGCCATGAGCTTCGAAAACCTGCGCGGCCAACTGGTTGCATTCGATGCCGAATCGTTGGCGTTGAGGATTTCACCGGGCCTGAGTCTGGTTGGCGAAAGAATGCGCAGCGCGCTTGCCGATAGCGGCATACTCGCAGCGGCGATCGGGCGCCGCACCCAGGACCCGCTCAGCATGCGCACCATTCCCCATGTGCATGGCGCGGCTCGCGACGTCTTCAGCGCAACCGCGGAAGTCGTCAATCGCGAACTCGCTTCGATCACCGACAATCCGATCGTTGCCGGCACGCCCGAAGAGCCGCGCGTCTATTCGCAGGCCCATGCCGTTGGCGCTTCGATTGCGCTGGCGATGGATAGCCTTGCTACGGCTATCGCGCAGGTGGCGGCGATGGCGGAGCGGCGGCTCGACCGCCTCGTCAATCCGCTGGTGAGCGGCTTGCCGGCGTTTCTTGCCGAGCCGGGCGGCACCTGTTCGGGCTTCATGATTGCGCAGTACACCGCGGCTTCGCTGGTGGCGCAGAACCGGCGCCTCGCCATGCCCGCTAGCCTCGACGGCGGGATCACATCCGGCCTGCAGGAAGACCATTTGTGTCACGCGACGCCGGCGGCGCTCAAGGCGCTGGAGATCGTCGACAACGCTGGCCGTATCGTCGCCATCGAACTGCTGGCAGCAGCTCAGGCTTACGATCTGCAAACGCTCGATGCCCCGCGCGCGCCGTACACCGATTCCTTGTGGCGACGCGTGCGCAGCGCCGTGCCGACCTATCGCGACGACCGGCCGCTCGCCGAGGACATGGCGCTCGCATTCCGTATCATTGCCGACACAGCGCCGCCGCCGCTACCGGACCCGGGTAAGATGCGGCCTGCAACCATTGGCACCGGAGCGGACACTGCCTATCCACCGGTTGCCGGCGCGAGCCCTGCAGCACCCACGACGGTTGCGATCGCTGCTTGCGATCTGCAATCGGCGGCGTGAAACGGTCAATGGACCCACGAGCCGGTGCGGCCGGCCTACCCGCCGGACGCATTGGCGCATTTGCGTATTGCGTGCCACCCACGAGGTCGACGTGAATATGAACATAGACAACGCGCCATTCGAAACGACCGAGGGCAGTCCTCGCCAGGTTGCCGAAGCGTCAGCAAAAAATAACGCACAGGAACCTGCAAAAGCGACGCCGGCCTATCAGCAGATCAAGCGCTACGTCGTGAAGCGGATTGCCGAAGGCGACTGGAAACCGGGTGGGCTGATTCCATCGGAGACCGAACTGGTCAAGGAGTTCGGCGTGGCGCGCATGACCGTGTCGCGCGCGCTGCGCGAGCTGACCACCGAGCGGGTATTGACCCGCGTGCAAGGGTCCGGCACGTTCGTTGCGCCGCAGCGCTACGAATCGACGGTACTCGAGATTCGCAATATCGCGGACGAGATTGCTGCGCGCGGCCATCGGCATATGGCGCGCGTGCTGACGCTTGAACCGAGCGACGATCCGGAGGCGCTCGATGCACTTGGTCTGTCCGCTGGACCGGCGTTTCATTCGCGCATCGTGCACTGCGAAGAGGGCGAGCCGATTCAGTACGAAGACCGCTACGTCAATCCCAAGGTATTCCCCGAGTATCTGCAACAGGACTTCACGGCCGAAACGCCGAATCACTACATGGTGCGGCTCGCGCCGATCCAGCGCGCCGAGTTTCGCATCTATGCGCAAAAGCCTGACGCGCACGTGCGCAAGCATCTGCTGATGGAGATCGGCGAGCCGTGCCTGCTGTTGTGGCGCCGCACCTGGGTGGGCGTTGCGGTGGCGACCTCGGTGCGGTTGTGGCATCCGGCGTCGCGCTTCCATCTGGCGGGCAACGTTTGAGTCTGATCCTGGACTGCGGCTTGTTCAGGCGGCCCGTCCAGGCCGCCGTATTCACCCCTGGCGCTGCGAGATGTCAGGCGTGAACCGGCAGCCCAGCCGGTAGCGTGAGCCCGGATGAACGAAGCGGGCGAACGTCACGGCTACGCCGCTCGTCCACGTGCGGCGCACCAGCGTCAGACACGGCTCTTCGACGCGGATTTCCAGCAGCGCGGCTTCGGCAGGCGTCGAGAGGCCCGCATCCACGACATGTTCGACGTCATGCGCCGGCACGACGTTGTAGAGATACTCGGATGGGCGGATCGCCGCGAAGTCCTGCTGCAAAAACTCCGGCGCGGTGGCCGGATTGACGTAGCGGTCCTCGAGTTGCACCGGCAGGCCGTTCTCGCGATGCACGCAGATCACATGAAACACCGAAGCACCCGGCGCCAGCCCCAATGCATTGGACACCACCACGGGCGCGGTTTCGCGTTGCTTGAGCAGCGTTTCGTACGTGTACTCATGACCACGCGAGCGGATCTCGTCGCCGATATGGGCGATCATCAGCAGGGTGGATTGCGGTTTGGCCTCGGCGACGAACGTGCCCACGCCCGACACCCGCGTGACGAGCCCTTCGTCGGCGAGCTCGCGCAGCGCGCGGTTGACTGTCATGCGCGAGACGCCCAGTTCGGCGACGAGGTCGAGTTCGGACGGGATGCGGTCGCCGGGTTGCCGTGCACCCGATTCGATGGTGCGGCGAATATGGCTTTTGACCTGTTCGTAGCGCGCAGTCGGATGGTCGGGCATGTCGAGCGCACTGCCAGCCGCAGCGCTGGCGGTCGCGGCAGCGGCGCTTGCAGAAACGCGCGTTGCCGGCATACGGCCAGTACCGCGGGCGGCGCGTGCGGTCATGCTGGGTCCGCCTCGCCGGCGTCCTGCGTCCAGAAGGCGTTGCGGTCGAAGTAATTCTGCAGGAACTGGCGCAGGCGCGGCTGGCCCGCATCGTGAAAGACGTCGCGCGGTTTGCCTTCCACGGCAATGCGGCCCTGATCGATAAACACAACCTTGTCGGCCACCTGGGCGGCAAAGCCCATTTCGTGCGTGACGACGGCCATCGTCATGCCGTCGCGTGCGAGTTGTTTCATTACCTGCAGCACCTCGCCGACCAGTTCAGGATCGAGCGCCGAGGTGGGTTCGTCGAACAGCATGATGTGCGGCTCCATGGCGAGCGCTCGCGCAATCGCCACGCGTTGCTGCTGGCCACCCGACAGTTTGGCCGGATACGCATCCGCCTTGTGCGCAAGCCCGACCGTCTCCAGCATGGTATTGGCGCGACGTCGCGCATCGTCGCGCGAAAGATGCTGCACTCGCAACAACGCCTCCATCACGTTGCCGAGCGCTGTCATATGCGGCCACAGGTTGAACTGCTGGAACACCATGCCGACATTGCGCCGCACGCGGTTGATTTCGCCCAGCGAAGCGCGCACGCGTTTGCCGTTGCGCTCGGTATAGCCGAGCAGTTCGCCTTCGATGCGTACGTCACCCTGATCGTAGGTTTCAAGCGCGGCGAGGCAGCGTAATAGCGTGCTTTTGCCTGAGCCCGACGGTCCGATGATGCAGACCACCTCGGAGCGGGCAATCTGCAGGTCGACGCCACGCAGGACCTCGACTTCGCCGAAGCGTTTGCGCAGGTCGCGCACGTCGATCAGCGATGCGCTGTTCGCGTGTCCTGCAGCGGCGGCGGCGGTGGGGGCGGAGGTCGGCATATCGGCAAGGGCGTTCATCGATCGGTCCAGTGTGGGGTCATGCCATGAAGCGCGCAATCCGGGCTTCGGCCCACATGCCGGCGCGCGAGGTGATCTCGACCAGTGCGAGATAGCAGACGCACAGCGCCAGCAGCGTTTCGACAAATGCGAAGGTGGCCGAACCGATACCGGTCAGGACAAAGGTAAGTTCAGGCACGGTGACGATCGACAGCACGGCGGTCTCCTTGCTGAGCACGATGATCAGATTGGTAAGCGCTGGGACGATCAGCACGAGCATCTGCGGCACCTGAATGCGTAGCACGGCTTGCCAGCGCGACAGCCCGAGACAGGACGCCGCTTCCAGGTGGCCGCGCGGCACGGACTGGAAGCCGGAGCGGAACGCCTCGGCAAAATACGCGCTGCCGTAGAGGCCCAGGCCGAGCACACCGGCGGTCATCGGTTCAAGCGTGAGGCCGAACGAAGGGCCGCCGTAATACAGCAGAAATAGCTGCACGAGAAACGGCGTGCCGCGAAAGAGTTCGATATAGAAGCGCAGCAGCCCGCGCACCCAGCGTCCGCAAAACAGCTGCAGCACCGCGATCAGAAAGCCGATCAGCATGCCGATGACGACACCCGCCACCCACGTGCCGATGGTCGTCGCGAGACCCGCTGCAATCGGCTGCAGGTTGTGGGTGATGACGGTGGGATCGAATTGCTGCATCGCTGGGGCTCGGGCTTGGTTTCAGTGCTGTCGCGGTGGCATCTTCAGGCGTGCTGCAAGCGGTGCTCGGCACCGTGCGCAACCAGCGCGAGCGCGCCGCAGATGACGAAATAGATCAGTCCTGCAGCAACATATGCTTCTAGCGGCCGATAAGTGCTGGCGGCAATGTTCTGCGCGGTGCGTGTGAGTTCCGCCACGCCGACCACCGAGATCAGCGACGACGCCTTGATCAGCAGCACCATCTCGTTGACGAGCGACGGCAGTGTGAGGCGGAACGCCTGCGGCACCTGGATCCGGCGCAGCATGTCGAAGGGCGACATGCCGAGCATGCGCGCCGCTTCGATGTGCCCAGGTGGAATGCTCAGAAAACCGCCTCGCAGAATCTCGGCGATATACGAGGCCGAGCACAACGACACCGCGCTGATCGCTGCAGCGAGCGGCGATACGTTGATGCCGACGAACGGCAGCAGGTAGTAGACGAGCAGCAGTTGCACGAGCATCGGCACGCCGCGAAAGAAAAACACGTACGCACCGCCGAACATGCGCGCGGCACGATGCGCCGAGAGCCGGGCCGAGCATACGCCGATCGCGACAAAGAAGCCGATCACGAGCCCCGTCAGCGAAATGCCGACCGTGGCGATGGCCGCGTGCAGCAGCAGCGGCAGCCCCTGCAGAAAGACAGTCATGCTGAACATGTGGTGCACCCGCTAGAAGAGCCGGCGAACCGCTGCGGCATGACGCGTGTCCTGCAGCGGTTCGCTCAGTTCATCAGTAGTTCGGCGTGGGCAGCGTGGTCGGCGCATCCATCGCGACGCCGAACCACTTCTTCTGCAACGCGGCGAGACGTCCATCGTCGTGCATCTTGATCAGCGCGGCGTTGAAAGCGTCGTCGAGCGACTTGCTGTCCGGGTCTTTGCGCATGCAGTAAGCAAAGTACACCTTGGCGCCGAACGGCGGCTGCACAACCGCAAAGGTCTCGGGCCGTTGTTTCGCCACATAGGCGATGTTCGTCATCGAGTTCGCCACGGCGGCAATCCGGCCGGCGGCGAGGTCGGCGTACGCCTGGTTGTTGTCGACGTATTCGCGGACTTCAGGCGGCTTGGGCAGCGTCGCGATATAGGCCTTCAGCTGATCGAGTTGCGCCGAGCCCTTGCCGGCGCCCACGGTCTTGCCGGCGATGTCCGACGATTGCTTCAGCGACGTGTCGTTGGCGCGCTTGAGCAGCGCGTCGGTGGCGTCGGCGATGGGCAGCGTGTACGTATAGCGTTCCATACGCGCTTTCGTCACGGTCAGCGGCCCGCCCACCATGTCGAACTTGCCGGCTTCGAGACCGGGCAACACGCTCGGCCAGGGCAGGTCGATGAAGCGGACCTTCACGCCCAGTTCCTTGCCGATCTCGGCGAACAGGTCCTTGTTGAAACCGGCTTGCTGGCCGTTCTCGAGAAAGTCGAACGGTGCGAACTGCATTTCTGTACCGACGACAAGCTCGCCCGCCTGCTTGACCTTGGCGAGCTGATCCGCGTGGGCAGCAACGCTTGCCATACACAATGCCAACATCACTAAACGACACTTCCAGCCTGCAAGGATGCTCATACGATTCTCCGGTTGGCAAAGCGGTGTCGCGCGGCACGCAATGGAGCAGGCGCGCGCTATTGATCGGTATGCGAGGCAGTATATACCGCACCTTTTGCGCGAAATAAATAATCGCATTGTGCACTGCAAGGCAAGCCTGGCAATGGTGAGTCCGAGCGGAAACGTCGCTTGCGAAGGTGCTTTTGGCGGTATATACAACTGAGAACGCGTGTAGCGCCCGGCTCGCTTTGCAAAGTGTTCGAAGTAAAGGCCGCGCACGCATTCCTCAGTCATATCCATCTTGCTCACCAGGAGCATTGCGATGCCACCTGTCACCCGCATTCCGATCATCGACTTTGCCGGGGTGCGCGCCGGCGATCCCGCGGCCCTGCAGCGCGTCGGCCGTGAGATTCACGACGCCTGCACCACGATCGGGTTTTTCTACATCGTCAACCACGGCGTGCCGCAGGCGGTGATCGATGCCGCGGAGCACGCGGCCCGCAGTTTTTTTGCGTATCCGGTCGAGACCAAGCGGCGCGTGGCGGTGAATCAGCGGCATCGCGGCTTCAATGCGCTCGGCGATGCCACCATGTACCAGGCGAAGCGACCCGACTACAAGGAATTTTTCAGCGTCGGACTGGAGTTGCCGGAGGACGATCCCGATGTGCTCGCCGGTCAGGCATTACGCGGGCCGAACAACTGGCCGGACTTTATGCCAGCGTTACGCCCGGCGCTGTATGGCTACTACGAAGCAGTGGCATCGTGCGGCACGGACCTGTTGCGCGCGGTAGCGGCGGGTCTCGGCGTCGACGAACAGTTTTTCGCGCCGCGCTATACCAAGCGGATGCAGCGTACGCAGATGGTTTATTACCCGCCGCAGCCGCCGCAATCGGATGCCGGGCAGTTCGGCGTCGCGCCGCACACCGACTACGGTTGCATCACGTTGCTCTGGCAGGATCAGGTGGGCGGCCTGCAGGTGCGCGAAATCGCCAACGACACATGGGTGGACGCGCCGCCCGTACCCGGCAGCTTCGTCGTCAACGTCGGCGATCTGCTGGCGCGCTGGACCAACGACCGGTTCCGTTCGACGCTGCACCGCGTGATCAACGCGTCGGGCCGCGAGCGTTATTCGATCGCGACCTTCTACGATCCGACTTACGGGGCGCTAGTCGACCCACGCGAACTCGGCACCAGCGAAGCCGACCTCAAGTATCAGCCAGTCGCGGCGGGAGACTACATCCTCGGTCGTATCAACGACTCCATGGGTTATCGAAAGAAACTGGCGGTCCAGGGGACGACGGCATGACCGTAAGTACTCCCGCGGAGTTTTCCAGTACGCTGGCTGCCTTGCGCGATGCGCTGGGTGCGGACGCAGTGCGCGTTGGTGAGCAGATCGGCGAGCGATCAATGACGGATTGGACCCGTCACGAACCAACCCGCGCAGCAGCGTTGCTCTTGCCACGCACGACGGAACAGGTGTCGCAGGCACTGGCGATCTGCCATGCAGCGCATCAACCGGTGGTGCCGCAGGGCGGTATGACGGGCCTCGCGGGCGGGGCGATCCCACGCGCCACCGATATCGCGCTATCGCTCGAGCGTATGACGGGCGTTGAAGAGATCGATCCGGCCGCGGCGACCATGACGGTGCTGGCCGGCACCACCTTGCAGACCGCACAGGAAGCGGCCGCGCAGGCGGGTTTCGAACTGGCGCTCGATCTCGGCGCACGCGGCTCGTGCCAGATCGGCGGCAATCTCGCCACCAACGCCGGCGGTAATCGCGTGATCCAGTCGGGCACGGCACGCGATCAGGTGCTCGGCCTTGAAGTGGTGCTCGCGAACGGCGCGGTGTTGAGCTCGCTCGGCAAGATGGTCAAGAACAATACCGGCTATGACCTCAAGCACTGGTTTATCGGTTCGGAAGGTACGCTCGGCATCATCACGCGGGCGGTATTGCGGCTGCATCCGCAACGCGCGGCGCGGCATACCGCACTGGTTGCGCTGAACAATTACGATGCTGCGGTAAGTCTGTTGCGGCGGCTGTCGACGCGCTTTGGCAACGATATCGGTGCGTTCGAAATCATGTGGCCGGACTTCTATGACTTCGGTGTTGCATTGACTGACGCACGCTCGCCATTCGCCGAAGCGCATCCGCTATATGCATTGATCGAGCACGCCAGCTTCGATGCGGCGGACGACGGCGAGCGCTTCGCTGCAGCGCTTGCCGAAGCGCTCGACACACAGGTCATTCGCGACGCAGTGATTGCGCAATCGGTGGCCGACGCGCGGGCTCTATGGGCGGTGCGCGAATGCACGGCCGAATTCCCGGTACGGCTCGATCCGATCAATTTCGACGTCAGCCTGCCAATTGGTGAGATCGGCACATTCGTCGAGCGTTGCCGCGCGGCACTCGATCGTCAGTGGCCCGGCAACGAGTCGTATTTCTTCGGGCACATCGGCGATTCGAATCTGCACCTCACCGTGGACGGCCGTTCGCTCCCGGGCATCGATCATCACGCCGTGTACGCGTTCGTCTACGAGATGCTGGGACCGCTGCACGGCTCGGTGTCGGCGGAGCATGGCATCGGTTTATTGAAGCGCGAATTCTTGCCGATCTCACGCTCGCCCGAGGAGTTGGCTGCCATGGCCGCGATCAGGCAGGCGCTCGATCCGCACGGAATTCTGAATCCGGGCAAGCTGTTTTGAAGGCGAGTGGGGCGGACAGGGACACCATGCCGCCCGGCATCTCAGTAGGCGGAGTAGTCCAGCAGCTCGTTGGCGTAACGCCGGTAAAGCCAGGACAGGACCGAGGCGGCAAGTCCTATGAAGACGGTGTTGATGAACCCGAATCCCAACGCGAATGCAATCGAGCCCTGCCCACCGGACATCAGCAGCCTCGGGCCGAGCACGGCAAATGTGATTGTCCAGATGAGCGTTAGCGGCAGGTGGGCGACGAAACCGACGCCGAGGATGCTCCAGAAATGACCGCGGCTGTCTTTCCATGCCGCTCGCAGCGTAAGCGGGCTACCTAGAGAGACAGCCGGGTAGATCAGGCATAGACGGCAGACTGCATACAGATACGCTAGCGAAATGAGTAACGCGAACAGGAAGAAGCCGCCCGCGCCCATGTGGCGCATGACCGGGATCAGGAGCATGACAAGCAGAACCGTCACCACAACCAGGACCACCGCGAGACCCAGCGAGAAGAGCATGTAGCGGCCGAGCGGTTCGCCGTTGAGGGGCAGGAGAGGCTGGGTGCCTTCGCCGAGTAGCAGGAACCGGTTGACCTTGATGATCACGCACCCGTAGACGACGAGCTGCAGCACTGAGCAAACCAGCTTGACGAGAGGATGACCGGCCCTTGCTGCGAAATCGAGTTCTGCGCCTGGGGCGAGATGCTGAAAGGGAGCGGAGAGCAGGGTGGTGCAGGTGAGGACTGCAAATATGCAGAGGAAGAATCCAGGCATCCGGACGATGGCTTGCCAGGTGCTGATCCAGCTATTCTTGACGCAGTTACCGAAGGTCAATTCTTCCATGGCGTTTGCCGTAGCTGTTAGGGTTTATTGGAGTGATTCGGATCATAAATGAATTTGCAGGCGCGGTCTGCAGGATGATCGAGTCATTCGGATACCGGACGCACATAGCGCTTCAATGCGCATCCAGATAGCGCAGTATCACCGGGTACACGTCCGCTGCCGCGTTCTTGCCGAAGATGCAGTCGAGATGTCCATACCCAGGAATCACATGCCGTTCGTAATGTTCGGCACCGAAGCGCTCCACCAGCAGATTGAAGGTGGTTTCAGTGCTCACCGGCAGATAGCACCGGTTCTCTGAACCGTGAATGAAGCCGATCGGCAGACGCATGCCCTCCAGATTGGGCAGATAAACGTCCTTGCCGTGAGCGTCCACCACGTGTCCCGCACGCACCATCGTTGCCAGCTGACTGAAAAGCTCGACGTCATGCACGCCGAATAGCTCCTGCAGATTGGCGTGAAGCTGCTCGCCGAGTTGAGCGTGTTCATAGAGGAGACCATACAAAAACGTCGCGCGATGGCAGAGCGCATTGCCACAGCCTTCGTCGTGTCCAACCGGATAGAGGCGCAGCGCCTCGTCGAGCAGATTGTGTGGCCAGTCATGAGCCCGCGTAAATACCGTCAAGTCCCTGACGCCCAGGTGTTCGAGTATTTCCGGCATGTGCAGACCGGCCTTGATCCGCTGCAATGCACCTGGAACCGGATGGGCCGATACCTGAGACAGCAGGGCCGAGCGCACGCCCGTGAGCCCCGAGAGCAAAGACATGGTGACAGCCATTGCGCCGAAACAATGCGCGACTACCTGGATCTGCTCCGCGCCCGTAATCCGCCTGACCTGCGCGACAGCGGCGGGGATGTCCTCATGTGCGATCGCATCCGCCGTAGTGGATTCGAGCGCGCTCGGCAGTTCGATGCTCACCCGCAGGTCGACGAGCCATACGTCATAACCGGCGGCGCATAAAAACTCGACAAGGTTGGTGTCGACCAGGTCCGTCGAGAAGATCCGGCTCGACGTGCCCGAGCCGTGCACGAGCAGCACCGGTCCCTTGTTGCCAGCGTGATAGCGCGTCAGTTTTAGTGTCTTGCCGTCCGCTCCAGATGTATTGAACCAGTTCAGTTCCGGCGCCGGCGCGCGTAGGGTGCGCTTCACGCGCGGTGCGGAGGTGTCCTCCGAATCCAGAAACTGCAGCGGCGCCGCGACGCCGCCATATTCAGTGAACAGCACCCCGCCGAAGAACTTGCCGAATTTCAGCGTCCATTCGAGCCGTGTCGCGAGGTCAGGTGTGTGCGTGACTTCGATGGTGCGCATCTGCCTGAGGAAATTCTCTGGCGTGATGATCAGGGTTGCTTTGCCGATCACGGGGGCATCGGCGACGTCGGAAGCGCGGATCTGCGCGTACAAGGTATTCGTCTGCGGCCACAGTTCGAGTAGCGACGAACGCGTGATGATCTTCTGTCCTGAGAGGTAGTAGCGCGGACCTTCCACCGTCTCGAGCGTCATCTGGTAGTTCATGTCGCGTCGGTCGACCTCGGTCTGATCGACGACGAACAGGTTGAAATGGCCATCCACGATGGTCATTGGTTGGGCCGACAACGCCGGGCACGTCAGCGTGCCGACTGCGCGTGCAGCGTGCTGAGGGTTTTCGAGCATGTCGGCCAGATCGTCGGATTCGACCGTGAGCGTAAAGCTGATCGGAATGGTGCTGTGAGACGCGCCTGGCTGCGCTGCATCAGGCCGATCATGGTTTCGGTGAAGCGCAGGCCGATCTTTTGCGGTGGCGGTGGCGCGACGTCGCCGCGCGATGTGTAGTCGATTTGCCAGCCATGCGCCGCAGCCAGTTGTGCGCAGTTGCGTTCGGCCAGTGCCGAGATCGTCAGCAGTGGATTCACGCCGAGCGAGATCGGCATGACCGCGCCGTCCATCACATACAGGCCGTCATGAACCGCGGCCCCTGTCGTGCCCGAGAACACACGGCCGGCCTGATCGACGACGCCGTTTTCGGCACTATCCGCCATTGCGCAACCGCCCAACGGGTGCACGGTCACGAGGCGCTCGCCAAGCAGATTCGCGGAGATCGGGTCGCGCACATAGTCGCCGCCCAGTGCGCGCGTCGCCGCTTCGAGCGTCTTTTCGATGGTGGCGTAAATCGGCTGCTTGCCGGCGTTGGGCCAGCGGATGCGTGGCCGCCCATGCTCGACTGTGATCTGTCCGCTTTCGTCGTCGTGCGCCATCACGAGGTACGTCTGCGTGTGGTTCATGGCGCCGTGGTACGGCCCGCGCAGCAGGCTTTCGGCGATGCGCGCGTCGGCATCCAGCGTGGCGAGTGTCGACGACGGAGGCTCGGGCATCTTCACGCCTTCGGCCGGCGCGGCGATCCCCATCACGCCCATCATGGCTACTCCGACCGGCCCGGCCAGCGAGCCTTCCTCGATCACGAAGCCATCGCGGACGTCCGGTGTATTGCGGTGATCGATCAGGCCGCAGATCGTGGGTCCGACCGGTGGAATTTCACCGGCCTTGTGTGCGCCCCAGCCGATGCCGTTGATCGGCTCATCGGTGTTGTAGGCAAAGGCGAGCACATCGCCATTGCCGGTGAAGTGCTCGCCGAGTTGCGAGGACACAGATAGGCCGGCGTCACGTGAGCGCAACAGGATGGCGGTCGAACCGAGCGTGCCCGCCGACAGGATGACGATATCCGCAGTGACCACCAGATCCGGCGCGTCATAGATTTCGCGGCCGAGGTCCACCGGTTGATAGCGCACGAGCCACCGCTGGGTAGCCTCGTCGCGCACCACGGAATGCACGGCTATGCCCGTGAAAATCTGCGCGCCGTGCGCGACCGCGTCCGGCAGATAGTTCATGTGGGTCGAATTCTTCGACTCATGGTTGCAGCCTGCATTGCAGTCGCCGCAGCCGATACAGCGTTTCTGTCCAATACCAGCGGCGTTCGGGCCGTCCTTGAAGGTGACCGTGATGGGCGGTCGCGAGAAGCGATCCTGCATGCCGAGTGCCTGCGCCGAGCGCGCGAGCGCATTGAGCTTCGGCAGCGAAGGGAAGTCAGCGGGCACTGGCGACGGTTGCAACATTGCTTCGGCGCGTGCGTACCCGGCGGCGAGGCCGGCCTCGTCGGCGCGCACCGCTGCGGGCCAGCGTGGGTCCTGCCATAGACGCGGATCGGGCCTGAGCGCCACGTTCGCATTGATCAGCGAGGTACCCCCGAGTCCGCAGCCGACCACCGCGTTGACCTCGGCATTGACGTGCACTTCGAGCAAGGCCAGCGGCGAGCCGATCTGCGCAAGCTCGGTGTTGTATTGCACCTGGCTTGCACCCTCAAGCTGCGTGGCGGGAAACTCGCCCGCCATGAATTCGCGGCCGCGTTCTAGCAGGCACACCTTGCGGCCCGCCCGCGCCATCCGGCTGGCCGCGATGGCGCCACCATAGCCCGAGCCCACTACGACGATTTCGTAGTGCGGCTGCATTGCCTGAATGGCGCTGGACAAGCGATCCATCGTGAACACCTCGATTAGGCGGCCACTTCATTCATTTCGCTGTCGGTCGATTCGGCGGCGAGCAGGTTCAGCGCGATCAGGATCGCCGCGCGATTTTCGACGTCGATTTCGATGCCCAGCACGTCGACTAGCCAGCGGCCGATCTTGGTATTGGAAAAATCAGCGGCGTCGTCCGTCTTTTTCATTGTGACGCCGAGTTTGATGGCGCGATAGTGATAAGAGGGAACGCGATGCTGTGCCGCCACGGCCGAAAGTCCGCCTTTGCATTCCGAGCACCAGCCGAGGCTGCCTGCCAGCACGATCCGCTCCGGTTCGTCGAGGCCGTCGATGAAAGCCCGCGCTGCGAAGCGCACGCGCGCTTCGTCGAGACCGTATTGCAGCAGCACGCTTTCGACCGGGTCTTCGAGCGCGTGAGCGTGCAGATCGATTTCCTGCGCCATGCCCTCGTTTTCCATCGAGACGTTGCGCTGATGGCCGGCGCTGCGCAGGCAGTCGATCAGATAGCGGCGGAAGTATGCGCACAGCGCGTAGCCGTTGGACGGCGCGCTTTCGGCGCAGGCGTTCGTGTCGGAATGACCGGGGGTGAGGCGCAAAACCCGGGAAAAGATGAACTGCGCGACCAGTTCTTCCTTGTCCTCGCCGAGCGCCTGCAGTTCGAGCGGATGGTAGGTCCGCAGCGCCCGTTTCACCAGATCCACCATCGAAACCATTTCGTCACCGGACAGTTGGGTGCGACGGCGCCACAGATCAGGCAGGATCGCATTGTCCAGATTGCGGACGAACTCGCGGCTCGGTACAGCGCCCATGAAAACCTCCGTCGAAGGATGGGTCAAGCGCGCGGTAGGCCCCAGTGCGGGGCGGCGAGGGCTGTGTGAACCGGCCCGGTGCCGCGCTGGAAAGTGATCCCAGTATGGTTTTTGCGCGCGGCTTCGCCTATATGGATTAAGTGATAGCTGACAGGTAAACTGCCGGGTAAACCAACGGCGCCGATGGTCCCAAATGGCCCGCTGGCGCTAGCGCCGCCTGATGCCATGCACCATTTCGGTCATCCAGAGCGCCTGAAGCCCGCCTCTTGCCCGCAGCACTTCACCATCGAAATAGCCGGACCCGGCAGCAATAACCTTGCATGGGAGACCGCACGATGCGGGCCGATCCTGTCCAGCGAGCGATCGACGAGGACCTGGTGCGGGTGCTGTACGCCCAGAATCCGATAGCGTTCTTCACTCACTGGTTCGCCATAGCGGTGCTCGTGTCGATCTACTGGGTCGACATGCCGTATCCGCACCTGTTCGCCGCGTGCTTTGGTTTTTACGCGGTGGCTAACTTTGCCGCCCTGGGGCTGTGGCTCTGCAGGCGCCGCTGGCCCAACGCCATGACGGCGCGCAACTGGATCAGGCTGCACGCGGTGCGTGGCGTGTTGCTGTACAGCGCGCCGGGGCTGGCGATCTGGTTCGCGTTCCACAGCCGGCAAGCGGATCTGCCGGTGTTGCACACCGTCATGCTGGTAACGCTGGCGGCGGGCGTGTTCATGTCGAATGGCTTCGACCTGCTCAACTTTTCGACCGGCATCGTCTTCGTGCTGCTGCCGGCCATCGTGCTGCTGTTCGGCAGCCACAACTTCGATCGCACCATCCTGGCGATCGTCCTCGCGTTCTTCTTTTGCGCCATCAACGTCTATGCGATCAGCTATCGCAAGCTGTTCCAGCGGGTCGTGCAGGCGCGCGTCGATCAGCAGCAACTGGCGGAGTCGCTCGCCGAGCAGAAGCATGTCGCGGAAGAGGCGAGTCTCGCCAAGACGCGCTTCTTCGCCGCGGCGAGCCACGATCTGCGCCAGCCGCTGCACGCGATCGGCCTGCTGGCGGCGTCGCTAAATGACGTTGCCGTGACACAGGCGCAGCACGGTAAAACCGCCGCTCACATCGTTCACAACGTGGAGGCTCTCAACCAGCTGTTCAACCAGGTCCTCGATCTGGCGCGACTCGAGAGCGGCGTCACTCAGGTTATCCGGCTGCATTTCCGGCTGGACGAACTGTTCGAACGGGTTGGCAGCCAGTACCGGCCGCAGGCAGCGGCGAAAGGGCTGGCGCTGCGCATCGCGCCCACCACGATGGTGGTGCACGACGATCCGGTGCTGCTCGAACGGGTGCTGAGCAACCTGCTGTCGAATGCGGTGCGCTATACCGAGGAGGGTGCGATCTGGGTGGGCCTGCGGCGCGGCGGGCGGCGTGACGGCGGCTACATCGAGGTGCGCGATTCGGGTATCGGCATTCCGGCGGTCGAGCAGGAGCGCATCTTTGAGGAGTTCTACCAGGTCGCCAACCCGCAGCGCGACGCGCGCCAGGGACATGGCCTCGGCCTGCCGACGGTGAGGCGTCTGGTCGAGCTGCTGGGCGGCGAGTTGCGCTTGCGTTCAGCGCCGGGCCGTGGCTCGGTGTTCCGCTTTCCGGTTCGGGTCGGCGACCCCGGCGGGATTTTGACCAGCCTGAGCGACACGGTGGTGACTGGCCCTTCGGCGCAGGGGCGGCACGTGCTCTGCATCGACGACGACCCTTCGATTCTCGAAGGCCTGACGAGGCTGCTGGGGCGTTGGGGCTGCATCGTGCGGGGTGCGCGCGACGAAACGCTGGCGTTGCAGGCGTTGAGCGAGGGCTTTGTGCCAGACGCGGTGTTGTGCGACTTCCAGCTGGCGAACCATCGCACGGGGGCGCAGGCGCTCACTGCAGTGCGCGAGGCGCTGCGGCGTAGCGGCCACGAAGGGGCTGTGATGCTGCTGATTACCGGTGATATGGCGTCCGGTGAACTGGCGACGCTCGCCGCGCAAGGCATTCCCGTATTACATAAGCCGGTCACGCCGGCACGCCTGCGCCGTACGTTGGAAATCTTGTGGCAGCAGGCGGAGCGGGACGGCGCAGCCGGCAACCTGGCTACAGCGTCCTGCCCGCTTCCAGCCAGCCGTTGATCACGGCAATCGCGGTGGACCGGTTGTGGACGCCGAGCGCCCGGAAGATCACCGAAAGATGCACCTTGATCGTTCCTTCCGCCACACCCAGCTCGCGCGCAATCATCTTGTTGGTCCAGCCGCGGTGCACCAGACGCATGATGTCCTGTTGGCGCGGCGCGAGATTTTCAAGCAGATGCTGCTGATGCGGCTGCAAGGCCTCGACGTGAACAATGGGCTCGGTCACGGATGGCGCGCCCGGCGAACTCCCCGCGCCGCCCGGTGCTGCCTGCGCAGCTTGCGCCGTTTCGCGTACGCCGAGCAGACTCAACGCTTCCATCGGCACATACGCGCCGCCCGATAACACCAGTTCGATGGCCTTCAGCATGACGCTGGCCGGCTGGCGTTTCGGAACGAAGCCAAGCGCGCCGGCCGCGAGGACCGCGCGCATTTCGTCAGGTGATTCTTCAGCGGAAAGCACGACCACCGGTAGCGCCGGGTGTTCCTTGAGCAGGATTTCGAGTGACGCCGCGCCGCTCATGCCGGGCATATGCAGATCGACAATCGCCAGATCGTGATCGGCGTCGGGCCGCGCGGCGGCGGCGAGGGTGTCCCAGGTGTCGGCCTCGTCGAACTGGGCATCCGGGTCGAGTCCGCGCAGCATTCCTTTGACGCCCTGGCGGATCAGTTCATGGTCATCGGCCACAAGAAACTTCATGATGTCTCCGCGTGTCGGCACTGCGCGCTCGTATTTCCCACCCTTATTCCGCCGATGCCGGACGCGGATGGCACCTCCCCGAGATACGTCATCCGTCCCGTCAGGCCACCTGCGCGAGCGTGGCCGCGTCTATCGCGTGCCTCGTCGAACGCGAGGCTATGCTGTTGTGTCGCACTGCTGATGCTTCATCATCTTCATCGCCCCACGCCGCGATCATATGCTTGATCGTCGGCCATGAGGCATTCCCCAGGTGGCCAGCGATGCGACCGGTGAGGGCGCATGCGTGGCGCATTCATTTTTATGGTGTTGATCCCCGGCGGGCTGCGGACAGTGTCGGCGATGGATTGGTCTCCTGCGCTGCCGGCTCTGCGGCACGGTCGTGCGTTTTGCACGCCGTTTTGTTTCCATGCGCCGGACGACTGTCTTTGCTGCGGCCTGCAACATAGACGCATGAAGCGGCGCAATTTTGAAGCACAGCATGAGAGGTTTAACAATTGACGCCGTGTGGCCTTGTTTGGCCCGGTGTGACCTCGTCTGGGCCAAGCTGACCGGCGGAGCAAATGGCCGCCGGCCACAAGTCAATTCACAGCGAACAGCGTCAGGTTCATCAGGATCCGGAATGCGAAACCGAGCGACATCGCGCCGCCCACGCCCAGGCACCAAAGCGCGATAAACCAGACCCAGCCGGGCAGCACTCGCTGCGTGGGCGCGGCGGCCGGCTGCCGGGACTTAGTGATAGTGATGTTGGTCGTCATGGCGCACCTTGCCGCGAAATACCCAATAACCCATCGTCGTATAGCTGATGATGACCGGAATGATCACCGCTGCACCCACCAGCGTGAACATCTGGCTCGAACGCGGCGCGGCGGCTTCCCACAGCGTCATGCTCGACGGAATGGCATACGGCCACAAGCTCACCAGCAAGCCGAGATAACCGATCAGCACAAGCGCGAGCGCCAGCACGAATGGCGTCTTGTGATGCCGGTCGCGCACGGCGCGCCGCATGAACAACGCACAGATGGCAACGAGGAACGGCACCGGCAGCAAGCGATAGAACAAACCCGAGTCGAACCAGCGCTGGGCGATGTTCGGGTCTTGCAGCGGGGTCCAGAGACTGACCACCGCGATGAAGCCGAGCAACACGATCGTCAGCGGCCACACGACGCGATGCAGGCGGCGTTGCAGATCGCCTTCGGTTTTGGCGACCAGCCAGCAGCAGCCGAGCAGCGCATAGGTGACGACGAGGCCAAGACCGGTCAACAGGCTGAACGGCGTGAGCCAGCCGAACGCCGAGCCTGCATAGCTGCCGTCCACGACCGGAATGCCTTGCAGGAAGGCCCCCAGCACGATGCCCTGGAAGAACGACGCGCCGGCCGAACCGCCGATAAACGCCAGATCCCACAGATGCTTCGTACGATTTGCCTTGGCGCGCAGCTCGAACGACACGCCACGGAAGATCAGGCAGGCGAGCATGAAAATCAGCGGCAGATACAGCGCCGACAACACGGTTGAGTAAACCACCGGAAACACCGCAAACAGACCGGCGCCACCGAGTACGAGCCACGTCTCGTTGCCGTCCCAGACGGGCGCGACGGTGTTCATCATCAGATTGCGTTCTTTCTCATCGGGAAAGAAAGGAAACACGATGCCGATGCCCAGATCGAAGCCGTCGAGCACCACATACATGAAGAGGCCCAGCGCGATGATCGCGGCCCACACTACGGTGACATCCATTTTTTAACCTCGTTACGGTGCGGTTCAGGCTACGTCGGCCAGCTGCTCGGCGGCCGGCATGGGGAGACGCGCGGGGCGGCCGGGTGGCGTTTCCGGCGTGCCGTGGGGCGTCTGGCCGGGCAACGCGGGACCCGAGCGCATCAGCTTGAGCATGTAGTAGATGCCAGTGCCGAACACGAGGAAGTAGACGATCACGAACGCCATCAGCGAGATGCCCACTTGCTGCGTGGTAAGCGGAGACACCGCCTGCGAGGTGCGCAGCACGCCGTATACCACCCACGGCTGACGGCCTGCTTCGGTCGTCACCCAACCGGCCAGCAACGTGATGAAGCCAGTGGGGCCCATCGCCACGGCGAGCTTCTGGAACCACCTGGCGTCATAGAGCCTGCCGCGCCGGCGTACTACCCATGCGGTGATCGACATCACGATCATCAGCACGCCGAGTCCCGCCATCACGCGGAAGCTCCAGAAAACGATGGTCGAATCCGGCCGGTCCTGCGGCGGGAATTCCTTCAGGCCGCGGATCTCGCCGTCCCAGCTATGCGTGAGAATCAGGCTGCCCAGATGCGGAATCGACACCGCGTAGCGAGTGGTCTCCGCCTTCATGTCGGGGATGCCGAACAGGTTGAGCGCCGTGCCGCCTTTCTCGGTGTTCCACAGGCCTTCGATCGCCGCGATCTTGGCCGGTTGATACTTGCGGGTGTTCAGACCGTGCTGGTCGCCGACAAAGGCCTGGATGGGCGTGAGGATCAACAGCATCCACAGCGCCATGGAGAACATCGTCTTGACCGCAGGATCGCGCCGCCCCTTCAGCAGATGCCATGCGCCGACGGCCGCGACTACCAGAGCGGCGACGATAAACGCGGCGAGCGCCATATGTGCGAGGCGGTAAGGGAACGACGGATTGAAGATGATCTTGAACCAGTCGAGCGGCACGACGTGACCATTTTCGATAGCGAAGCCTTGCGGCGTCTGCATCCAGCTATTGGAGGCGAGAATCCAGAAGGTGGAGATCAGCGTGCCGATGGCGACCATCAGAGTCGCACCGAAATGCGCGCGCCGACCGACGCGCTGCCAGCCGAACAGCATGATGCCGAGGAAGCCCGCTTCGAGGAAGAACGCGGTCATGACCTCGTACATCAGCAGCGGTCCGGTGATCGGCCCGGCGAAGCTGGAGAAGCCCGACCAGTTGGTACCGAACTCGTAGCTCATGACGACGCCGGAGACGACACCCATGCCGAAAGCCACTGCAAAGATCTTCGACCAGAACAGACACAAATCTTTGTAGTAGGCCTTACCGGTCTTGAGCCAACGCCATTCGAGGACGGCGATGAAACTGGCGAGCCCGATGCTCAGTGCGGGGAAAACGATATGAAACGAAACCGTGAACGCGAACTGGATGCGCGCCAGGTCGAATGCGGAGATTGTGGATGCGGGATTCATGATCTTGATACCGGAGACAACCTACGCGCATCGACCGATGTCGACGCGCACTGCCGTAAGCAGATGGCGCAAGCGTAGGGGAATGCGCGGTGTTTTGCTGCGTCGCGAAGTGCGTCGAAAAGACGCGCGAAGAACGGTGGTCTAGCGATTTTGAGATGCTAAACCGTTGATCGGTATCAAGTTTCTATAAGGTTTCGTGAGCGCTGATGCGGCCCCGAAAATGAAAAACTGCGTCAATACACCGCGCTGCAGCAGAGCGCGTGTGACGCTCGTGCTGGACAGCGAATCACGCGATCGAAATGACGAGTTTCTTGCCGCACGCGGCCGCATATTTGCGCAGCGTGTCGATGGACGGCGAGTGCTGTCCTGACGCAAGTGCGCGCTCGAGTCGCGTTACAGCGGGTGCCTTGGTGCCCATGCGTTCAGCGACTTGCGCCTGACTCAGCCCGGCGGCGTGACGCGCTGCGAGCATCTGGTCGAGGAGGGCGAATTCTTCGCGGTTCAGCCGTTCGTATTCGGCGCGGACTTCGGGGTCCGCGAGGGCGCGGGTGCGTAATTCCTTATACGTTGTCACGTTTGATCTCCAGCAGTCTTTTGCGAGCTATGTCCAGCTCGTTTCGGGGCGTCTCTTGCGACTTCTTCACGAACGCGTGCAGCATGACGACGCGGCGTTCGACGACCGTGCAAAAGAACACTCTGGCAATGCCCTCCGCTCCCTTCAGACGCATTTCGAAAAGGCCGCCGCCCATGGATTGGGTGTGCGGTTCTCCAAGGTTCGGACCATATGTTTCCATGCGATCCGCCAGTGCGATAAATCGCGCCAGTAGCGTCTTGGGCAGCGAAGCGACCTGGACTTTGACCTTCTCGTTGTAAAAGTCGATCAGAAATGCCATTGGACTCCAATATAACAAATATGTTACTAAAATGCAAGCAGAAAACTACCGGTCGGGACCGGTCCGGCATCGCCTTCGATCAGGCAATACCGGGTAGCTTCGCGAACTCGGATGGGGCGACAGGACAGCGAGCGAGAGCAGGGGCGCGACGAACGGCTACGGTAACGTTCAGGATAACGGAGCGAATTGCTCGTGAGAATCTGCCGAATGGTCAGGTCAATTCGGCCGTGTCGTACAAGGCCGTAATAAGTGTTTGAATCTGTAAATTGACAATCTGGATGATTGAACCAGCTAAAGCGATGAGAGCTTGACGCGGCGGGGGAATGCGAGAAAGCGCTTTCTCGAGATCCGTAAGAGCTACCTGGCCGGTCGTTACAAAGGAAGGTTTTTCATCTTGAGACGCGGCCGGGTAGCGGATACTGTCGGGTTCTCGTGTGGTCGACCCCGACATGCGAGTGTGGTCCTAGCGGCGTCCCGCCTTCAAAGCGGAGACGCCGTCTTTTTTATGCCTTGTTTTCCGGCGTTTTTTGCTCGGGACAGCTCTCAGACGTTATAAGCTGGCGAATCCGCAGCCAGCATTTTCGAAAGGAGGCAGGCCATGCGCGATATACGTTGGGTATCGGAGGAAGGCGACGGCATCGAACATCTCGCGTTCGATGCACGTGACGACGGTTTCCACGTCGAGAGCGCGCTCGTAGGACAGCGCTACGGAAAGGGTTATGGGCTTTACTACCGGATGCATTGCGATCCGCGTTGGCGTGTGACCTATGCGTTTCTCAAGATCATGGGCGGCGGCGAACTGGAGATGCACGGCGACGGCGAGGGCCATTGGCGCGATGGCAGTGGCAAGACGCTCGGCGCGATCGAAGGCTGCATCGACATCGATATTGCCGCTACGCCGTTCACCAACACGCTGCCCATCCGGCGTCTGCAACTAACCGAGGGCGAGCGCCGGCCGATTGCAGTGGCTTACATCTCGACGCCAGAGCTTCAGGTTACTCGCGCCGAGCAGGCCTACACATGCCTCGCGTTGAACCGCGAATACCGCTACGAAGGCATCTTTCGCAACTTCACCGCCGACATGCAAGTGGACGAAGATGGTCTCGTGATCGACTATCCGACGCTCTTCACGCGCTTGCCGCGAACGCGCTGACGCCGTTCGCCCGGCTTGGCGACGGATGCTGTGAGGCAAACCGGTCGATCCGGGTGGCGATACCGACGGGATCGCGCAGCACGACCCAGTGGCCGGCGTCGATCGTCTCGCGCGTATAGTTGCCGAGCCACGCCTCGAGCCCCAATGAAAGGGCGGGCCCCACATAACGGTCGCGCAACGGCACAACGAATTGCACCGGCGCGTGAGCCGGGCGGTTGCGTGGATGAAACAGCCGGTCGACGAAGTTGGCGCGGTACAAATTCAAACCGTTGATCGCATTGCGTAGCTGGGCAGGATCTGGCGCACGGCGGATGCGCTCGGTGAGCCGCAACCACAGCGGCCATGCGCGTGCGCCGCCGCAACGCCACACCAGTTCGGGCACGAGCGGCACATGAAACAGGAAGATGTACCAGGACTTCAGCGTTTGGCGCAGGCCACCGGCGAACCGCTGCGTAGAACTGTGCGTGCGGGGTTTGTCCGGGGACGACACGCCGTGGCTGCTATCGCTGCTGCGGTTACCAGGGCCACTCAGGTTACGTAGACCCAACGCGGCGTGATCAAGACACGGCCCCGAAATTGATGTGAACGAAGCGATGCGGCCTTCGAACGCGGGGCTCGTTACCGCTTCCCAGCTCTGGATTGAGCCCCAGTCGTGGCCCACCAGATGAAAGGCCTGTCCGCCACAGGTAGCGTCGACCACGGCGGCCAGATCAGAGGCCAGCCGTTCCAGCCGATACGCGGCCCGGCCAGACGGCGCTTCCGACGCGCCGGCGCCGCGCACGTCGTAGGTAATCACACGATAGCGCCCGTCCAGTTGCGCCCGCACCGGCTCCCATACCGCCGCCGAATCCGGATAGCCGTGTACGAGCACCAACGGCGGCGCCTCGCGCGGTCCGCTGACGTACACGGCAAGGCGTACGTCGCCGGCTTCGACGACGAGCGTATCGCGGATCACGCCACCGCCCGCACGCCGCGGCGGCTCGCCTTCAGCGCGGCGGGATTCGCGGCATTGGCCGAATCAACGGCGGCCACGAGGCCATCGATTCGCGCCAGTTGTGCGCGGTTATCGTGATCCCACGGATGGAAGCTGGGTTTGAAAAAACGCAGCCACTCGAGCGCGATGCCCGGGAACACACCGTGTTTTGGCCCGTACAGGAATTTGACGACGCGCCACATGCCGTGCAGATGTCCGCCGCGTTTGCGATCGGAGATCAGCAGACGCACGTGATAATCGAACACGATCAGCCAGAACGCCAGCGTCACTGTCAGCATGGTGCCGGTGCGCAGCAGATAGCGCGCCGGCCCGGGTTTGATCACGGCGTTCCACACGTCGAACGAGACGGCCTTGTGCTCGGTCTCTTCGAGCGCATGCCAGGTCCACATCTGCGCATAGCCTTGCACCGATCCGCCCACCCGCGTGTCGTCCTCCAGCAGCAGACCGGCCAGCATCGCCGTGTAATGCTCCAGCGCGACGGTCATCGCGAGCTGAAACGATTTGGGCATCTTGCGATTGACGTTGAGGAACCACGTGAGACGTCGATCGAGCTTGTGCGCGGGCAGCCTCGCGTTTTGCAGCAGATCGTTGTACTCGATGTGCTCGCGGGTATGCATCGCTTCCTGGCCGATAAAACCGAGTACCTGCTTCTTCAGGATGGGGTCGTCGATGCGGTCTCGGTAGTTGCGCACGCTGTCCATGAAGAAACGCTCGCCCGCTGGAAACAGCAGCGAAAGCGCATTGAAAAAGTGCGTCACATGCGAGCCTTCCTGATGCCAGTCGCAGGCACGCTCAGGAGGTAAAACGAAACGAAGGTCGCGGCGAATCGGCATCATGGCCTTTCTCTCCCTATGATCTTTGATGTTCACGCGCGCCGTCCGGCGGCTTCTGCTTCGGCAGCGCGGGCGCGCTTATGCGCAATGCGGTGCAGGCGGCGCGTCTGCATCACGACGAGCGCCTGATAGGCGGCCGGCAAGGTGCGGGCGAGCCAGTCGGCAGCCCGCGCATCGCGGCCTATCAGCACGCGCCGTCTGTTCCTGCGCACGCCGTCGAGAATCGTGCGGGCGGCTTCGTCGGCCGTTGTGATGAAGAACTTTTCGAAATCGTCCTTGCCTTGCTGTTCGCTCTCGATCATGAAACCGACCATGTTCGAGGCGATCCGGCTCGACTGCGCGATGCTGGTTCGGATGCCGCCCGGGTGCACGCAGGTGGCCGAGACGCCGCATTTCATCAGATCGAGCTCTTGCCGCAGCGCTTCGGTGAAGCCGCGCACAGCGAACTTGGTCGCGTTGTAGCCGCTCATGCCAGGTTGTGCGAACAAACCGAATACGCTCGAGGTGTTGACGATATGCCCTTCGCCTGACGCCTTCAGATGCGGCAGGAACGCTTTCGTACCATGCACGACGCCCCAGAAGTTGATACCGACGATCCATTCGAGATCGGCATAGTCCATGCCGTCGATCGTGCTGGACAGCGCCACGCCTGCGTTGTTGAAGACGAGATTGATGCGGTCGTGCTGGGCGGCGGTTTCGGCGGCCCAGTCGAACATCGCCGCGCGATCCGCCACGTCGAGTACGCGGGTCGTCACACGTAGCGGCGCACCGACGATCTGCGGTGCTGCGCCCTCGGCGAGCAGCGCGGTTTCGGCAAGGCTTGCGGTGTTGCGATCGGCGAGCGCCAGGTGGCAGCCCTCGCGCGCCAGCTGGATCGCCAGCGAGCGGCCCATACCCGAGCCGGCGCCGGTAATGGCGGCAACACGGTCTGTGAAATTCTTCATCGTACTGTCCTCTCTGAGCGGTGCCTTGTTGTTTTGTCTGTGCGTGCGACGTGTTCGCTTGACGGCATGGCGTTAGTGCGTGCTGCGTCTCAAGTCGCCTCTGCCGACGATGCAGCCGAAGAAGCGGACCCGGCTGAAGCCGTTGACGCGCCGCCCTGCGTCGACCTGGCCGTGTGCGCGTTCAATCCCGCCTCGGTTTGAGCCGCAGGCGCATATGCAAAGTAATCACCCATGCTGAAGCTGCGGGTAGCCTGGCGGAAACGGAACGCGAATCCAGGCCACAGCGTCGTGTTCTTGCCGGTCCGCGGATCGAGGTACCAGCTCTTGCAACCGCCTGTGGACCAGATGGCGCGGCTTAGCTTCTGCTGGATCTGCTCGTTGTAGGCACGTTCGACATGCGGCCGCACCTCGATCGCGGCAGCGCGTTCGCGTTGCATGGTTTGCAGCGCGCGCAGGATGTACTCGACCTGCGACTCGATCATGTACACCATCGAGTTGTGGCCGAGCCCTGTGTTCGGACCGACGACCATAAAGAAGTTCGGATAGCCAGGCAACGTGGTGCCGAGGTACGCGTGCGCACCGTTGTGCCAGGTATCGACGATATCGACCCCGCCTTTGCCGCGTACCACACCACGCGGGAACGGATCCGCGATCTTGAAGCCGGTGCCGAAGATCAGGCAGTCGGCGGGATGACGCACGCCATCGGTCGTGATCACGGCGTCTTCTTCGACGCGCGCGATCCCGCTCGTGATGACCGCCACATTCTGGCGCGACACCGCCGGGAAATAGTCGTTCGAAATGAGGATACGCTTGCAGCCCATCGTGTAATCGGGCGTGAGTGTGGCGCGCAGTTGCGGGTCGGTCACCTGACGATGCAGATGACGCACCGCGACTTTCTGCGCAGTCTTCATCAGCGATGGATGAATCGCAAAGCCAAACGCCCGCGATTCCAGCATGCAATAGAGACCCGCGCGCCACATCTTCTGGGTGAACGGCAGGTGCCGGAACAGCCACTGTTCGAACGGTTTCACGGCGCGGTCGGCCTTCGGCATGATCCACGGCGGCGTGCGCTGGAACAGGTCGAGCTGTGCGACACGCGGAGCAATCTGCGGCACGAACTGAATGGCGCTCGCGCCGGTGCCGATCACGGCGACGTGTTTGCCTTCCAGCGAATAGCTGTGGTCCCACTGCTGCGAATGGAAGGTCTTACCCTTGAAGGTATCGAGCCCGGGAATATCCGGCACCGCCGCACGCGACAGGCCGCCCATGCCCGATACCAGCACCCGCGCCGACCAGCGTTGGCCGTTGGCGAACAGCATGTGCCAGCGATGACGCGTTTCGTCGTAGATGGCGCTCACCAGTTCGTGACCAAAGCGAATGTGCCGTTGCACGCCGAAGCGCTGGGTGCACGCTTCCAGATACGCGCGAATTTCCGGCTGGCGCGCGAACATGCGCGTCCAGCGCGGGTTCGGCGCGAACGAGAAGGAATAGACGTGCGATTGCACGTCGCAGGCGCAACCCGGGTAGTGATTGTCGCGCCAGGTGCCGCCGACGGAGTCGGCCTTTTCGGCGACCATGAAGTCGGTCATGCCGGCCTGGCGGAGCCGGATTGCCATGCCGAGTCCGGCGAAGCCCGAACCGATGATAGCGACATCGGTTTCGAGGGGCGCCAGAGCGTCGGGGGGCATCGTGCGTGCGTTCATCCGATCCGTCTCCTTTTATTCACTCTTAACTGTGACATTGGGTGATGTAACGATAGAGGCTGAGAAGGAATGACGCAAGCAGACGTTTAGGTTGGGGACTCTATGGGTGGGAAAGAACCGGCGGCGGTCGGATGCCGCCGGCCGATGACCGCCTGGCTGTGCGTTACTGGGTAACAGCCCGCGGGCGGGATACCGCGCGATCCATCACCGGCTCGCCTGGTTCAGCGCTTTGCACGATGTGCAATTCCCGCGTCCGCACCGGCAGCCCGCATTGCGCGTCGTTGAGTGTCTGGCGTACCTGGCGGGCGAGATCCCAGCGCATGTCCCAGAACACATCGATCTTCGCCCACACGCGGATATTGAGCACCACCGTGCTGTCGTCGAAGCGGGTCACCATGACTTGCGGCGCGGGCGTTTGCAGTGCGCGCGGATCGGCGGCGGCGAGGGCGCGCAGTGCGGCGAGCGCGTGATCCACGTCGTCGCGCACGGAGATTTCCACTTCGAGATCGAGACGGCGGGTCGGATTGCGGTTGTAGTTGCGGATCGAATTACTCCACAGCGCGCTATTCGGCACGTACTCGCAGATGCCGTCGGATTTGGTCAGGCGCGTGGTGAACAGGCTGATTTCTTCGACGGTGCCGGCGACAGTACCCGTGCCCGCTTCGATCGAATCGCCCACCTTGAACGGGCGTAGCAGCAACAGCATGATGCCGGCCGCGATGTTCTGCATCGTACCTTGCAGCGCAAGACCGATCGCGAGGCCGGCAGCGCCGAGCACCGCGACGATGCTCGCGGTCTGAATACCCAACTGGGACAGCGCGCCGATGATGGCGACCACGCGAATGCCCCACAGGCTGGTGTCGCAGAGGATGGGGCGCAGCGTGGCGTCCATACGCGACTGGTTGGTAAGCAAACGGTTGAGCGAGCGCGAGACGCGCCGCGCCACCCACCAGCCGACCACGAGGATCAGCGCGGCGGCGCACAGGTGCATTGAGATGGCGGTGAGCGAATCCCAGAGAAAGGTCCACCGGTTCGGGTGGATCTGGGCGAGAAGGTTCTGCATGGCCGTGACGGTCCTGGTTTTTCAGGCGACGGCGAGCGAGGGCCGTCGTGATGGTTCATAAGAGGCAATGGGTGCCGGCGCGCTCGCGCGAGGCGAGCGGCCAGTCCGCAAGAGCGGAGCAACCCGGAGAATGACGCGTGGAAGCGTGCGGAGAAGGGACCGCAGCGAAAGGCGAAAGTTCTAGTGATTCAACGTTTTTGACAATTTGCTTTTGCGAGATGCGGGACGGCACGACTGTGTGAAGTTGGTCCCGCAGCCCGCTTATTTCGCTGCGAGACTCGCCGCTACTTGCTGGTTTTGCCAGACGTTGTCGCGCACGGTGATCTTCTGCGGAATCAGATGGGCGCCATAGAACGCGTCGGCGACGCTTTGCTGCGAGTGGACGATTTCGTCGGTGACAGCCGTGGTGCCGTAGGGGTAGCGGCGCACCCAGGTTTCGACCAGTTTTTGATCGAGACCGACCTTCGGCGCAATCAGCGCAGCGGTTTCTTCGGGATGCTGGGTGACCCACTGGCCCGTCGAGCGCAATTGACCGAGAACCGCCCCGATGACATCAGGGTGTTGCTGGGCGAAATCACGGGTCGCCTCGTAGAAGCTGTAGGCCGTATCGAGATTCGTATAATCCGCCAGCGTGCGCGCCTTGAGCGCTTCTTGCGCGGCGGCATAGTAAGGATCCCAGATTACCCATGCATCGACGTCGCCGTTTTCGAATGCGGCGCGAGCGTCCGCGGGGGCGAGGTACACCGGATGAATATCTTCGTAGCGCAAGCCCGCCTTCTGCAGTGCTTCGAGTAGCAGGAAGTTCGAGCTGGAGCCCTTTTGCAGGGCGACGCGTTTGCCCTTCAGATCGGCGACCGTTTGCAACGGCGAACCGGGCTTGACGATGACCGCCTCGGTATGACGTCCTCCAGGTTCGGCACCCACGTACACGAAGCCCACGCCCGCGGCTTGCGCGAACACCGGTGGCGGCGAACCCGTGTAGCCGAAGTCGATGCTGTGCGCGTTCAACGCTTCGAGCAGTTGCGGACCGGCCGGAAATTCAAACCACTTCACGCTGTAGCCAAGCGGCTTGAGCTTTTGCTCCAGCGAGCCTTGTACCTTGAGGACTGCGAGCAAACCGGCTTTCTGATAGCCGATGCGCAGGACTTTCTCGGTTGCACTGGAAGCATCTTGCGCGAGCGCGCTGCTGGTGGGAAGCAGCGTCGCCGCAGCGAACACAGCGCATGCGGCGAGCGCGGTGAATGCGCTAAACGTGGCGGCGATCGGTGCAGCCAGACGAGGGCGGCGGCTCGGGTTGCGTGTCATTCGAAAACTCTCCATGCGTGCGGTCAAGGCAGCGGCCGTGCACGTCCATCCCCGACAGGCGTGCGCGATCGTATGCCGATGCTGCGGGAAGGATGCTGCTGCTGCGGTCAACGGATCGTCGCATGGACGTGCTATACCGCAAACCAAGCAATGGAGATTTGGATATGACGCGCACGGGGAATATGCCTGGTGCGTGGTACTCAGTGCGCTATGCGCGTGGGGTGGGCTTACTTCTTCGCTTTGGCTTTTGTGTTGCGCGTCGGCTGTGCAGCTTTAGTTTCGGCGTGAGCGTCCGCGTCAGCGTGAGACGCCGCCGACGGCTTGCCGGCAGACGCATTACCGAGCCGCTTTTCCATGATCGCAGCGACGCGGTCGCCGAGATAGTCGCCGGCGGCGTCTTCGAGTGCGCGGTTCATCTCGGTTTCGACCAGCACCATGGCCAACGGACGCACCCGCCAGATGGCGTCGACCAGCGCGGGTACATCGGCGGGCGGCGGCAGTGCATCGGCTTCGTAACGATCGAGCTGACGCACCACGAGATCGACCATCGCCTTGGCGACGGCATTGAAATGCGGACGGGAGATCCGTACCGCGTCGAGCAGATCGGCAAGCGGAATGCCTTCATTCGCCATGGTCGCGCCGGCCGACAGCGCGGCGGGGCTGTCGGCCACGAACGACAATCCCTTGCGCTCGAGCAGGCCCAGGTCGACCGCTTTGGACAGAGCGCCAGGCGAGGCCTTGTCGCCGAACATCTGCAGCAATTCGAGCAGCGAATATTTCCTGGGCCGCTCGCGCGACCAGCGGCTGCCGATGGCCGTCTCCAGACCGAGGATCGAGCGCAGGTCGTGGCCTTCGTCGACGGCCTTGATCAGATCCTGGATATTGGCCAGCGTGTAGCCGCGCGCGAGCAGGTGATTGATGAGCTTGAGCCGCGAAACATGCGTGTCGTCGTACACGCCGACCCGGCCTCGCTTCTCCGGCGGCGCGAGCAGACCGCGGTCCTGATAGGCGCGCACGTTGCGCACGGTGCTGTCCGTCACGCGCGCGAGTTCGTCGACGGTGTATTCGTTGCGCGGCGCGGCGGGCGCTGGGGACGGGGAGGGGAGCGTTTTCGGCATGGGGGGATTTTAGCGCGGTGGCGTAGGGGAACGTCCGCGGTTATTTTCAGTGAGATACGGAACGATGGCGAAACACAAACGGGTTGGCCGGGCTAGTATGGACTTGGTACTTACCGTCTAGTCAGGCCAATCCTCGGGCAACGCTTTATCCCCCACACCCAGCGCACGCTGCATCAGCGTGGTATCGAGCCAGCGCCCGTGTTTGAATCCGACCGCTTTTAGCGTACCGGCCATCTCGAAGCCGAGGCTGCGATGCAGCGATCACGGCCACCATTTGCCGCCATGGTCCGGTTTCGCAGCGTTCGATCAACGCCTTCAGCAGAACACGGCCAATGCCGCGCCCGCGAAACGCGTCGTCGATATAGATCGAGTCCTCGATCGTGTTCCGATACGCCGCTCGCGGCCGGTATGGCGTTGCGTAGCAATAGCCGGCAATCGCGCCGTCGATCTCGGCCACCATATACGGCAGACCATGGCTCAACACGGATGCGAGCCGGCCGCGCAGATCGTCGATGGAGGGCGGTGTCTCCTCAAATGAGGCGACGCCGTGCAGCACGTGATGCGCGTAGATCGCTTGAATCGCCGGCAGGTCAGCTTCCGTTGCATCGCGCACCTCCAGCTGTAGGGCCGGGAGAGCGTTCGTCGACGTTTTGGCAGGGGTTTGCGTGATGGTGCTCATGCCTGATCCTGTTGCTGGCCCGGAGCCTCTCCGGAAACACATCACTATGCCCCCGGTTTGCGAGGAATTGAAGCCGTGCAAAATTGTCCGCGGGGTGGCCGTGACGTGGCCGCCCCGCGCGCAGCTCAGCCGCGCGAATAGAGATTCACGTTCGATGCTTGAGGCGGCTGGCGCTTCTGGTGCGCCGCCTGATGCTTCGGTTTGGTCTTATGCTGCGAGGGCCGCGCATTGGCGGCGTGTGGCGTGGTCTGGCCTTCGCCGAAGTTAAACGTCTGCGAGGTTTGGGCATACGCGCCGACGGATACGAGCAGCGCTGCGCATCCCAGACAGGTCGAAAATTTCATGGGTCCTCCTTCTGAACACGAGCGCGTGAGCATACCGCAATGCGGCGCGGGGGAGGAAAGCAGCGCCGCTAACCAGCCGGTCGGACGGGCGCGGCCCTGGCAAACCGGCGCGCCCCGGCGACGCATGCCACCACGACGACCGTGACGAGAATCATCACTGGCGGCACCTGCTCGTGCAGCAGGAGACCGGCGAGCAGCAACCCGAAAAACGGCTGCAGCAACTGCAGTTGTCCGACGCTGGCGATGCCGCCCAAAGCCAGCCCGCGATACCAGAACACGAAGCCGATGAGCATGCTGAACAGCGATACATACGCGAGTCCCCACCAGGCTGCCTGACTGACGCCGTCGAACGAGGCCGGGCACGTCCACCAGGTGAGCGGCACCATCAGCGGCAGCGACAGCACGAGCGCCCAGGAAATCACCTGCCAGCCGCCGAGGTGTCGCGACAGCCGTGCGCCTTCCGCGTAGCCCAGTCCGCAGACGATGATCGCCGCCAGCATCAGCGCGTCGCCGAGTGGCGATGCCTGGAGCCCGTTGCGCACCGCGAAGGCGACCACCGCGCAACTGCCGAGCGCCGAGAATAGCCAGAACGCCGCTTGCGGACGCTCGCCGCCGCGCAGCACGCCGAAGGTCGCTGTCGAGAGCGGCAGCAGGCCGACGAACACCACCGCATGGGCCGAGGTGATATGACGCAAGGCGAGGGCGGTCAGCAGCGGAAAGCCGACCACCACGCCGAGCGCGACGATCAGCAACGGCAGCAGGTCGCGACGCGCGGGGCGCGCCTCGCGAAACACCAGCAGCAGGAGCAAGCCGAGCGTGCCGGCAATCGTCGCGCGGGCGACGGTCAGAAAGATTGGATCGAGCCCCTGCACAGCGATGCGGGTGGCCGGCAGCGAACCGCTGAAGATCAGCACGCCTAGCATGCCGCTAACCCAGCCGTTCGCGGCCCGAGCATTGGTGGCCCGGCCGTCTTTGGACTTTTCCATTGCGATTTCCATGTGCAAGCTAAAGCCGTCAGCATCCTCCTGTCTGGCAAAAAGGGTAAGCTACGGAGCAGTACAATTCGCAGAAACTGTACCTATCGAGGAACAGTACAGATGATGGAAACCGCCAGGGACAATCCGGACAATGTTGTTTTAGCACGCACGCGGGTCGATGTCGTGATGGACGCCTTGCGCGAACGCATCGCCGGCCGCTCGCTGATGCCTGGCGCTCGCGTCCCATCGATCCGCGCCATGACGGAAACGCTTGGCGTGTCAAAGTCGACGGTCGTCGAGGCATACGACCGGCTCGTGGCGGAAGGCACGATCGTCGCGCGACGCGGCTCGGGTTTTTTTGTCTCCGGTCATGCGCCGCCGCTGGCTCTGGCTGATCTGGGGCCGCGGCTCGACCGCCAGGTGGATCCTCTGTGGCTCACGCGGCAGTCGCTTGAGACAGGGCAGAAGGTGCTGAAACCCGGTTGCGGCTGGCTGCCCGCCTCATGGTTGCCGGAAGACGGCGTGCGGCGTGCCCTGCGCGCGGTAGCGCGCGATCCGCATGCCGCGCTGGCCGATTACGCCACGCCGCCCGGTTTGCCCGCCCTGCGCCAGCAACTCGCGTGGCGGCTCGCCCAGCATGGCGTCGACGCACCTCCCGAGCAGATCATCCTGACCGACGGCGGCACCCACGCGCTCGATCTGGTCTGCCGCTTCCTGCTCGAACCAGGCGACACCGTGCTGATCGACGACCCCTGCTATTTCAACTTCCAGGCCTTGCTGCGCGCCCACCGCGCCCGCATCGTCAGCGTGCCGTACACACCGTCCGGGCCGGATCTCGCCGCGTTCGAGCGGGTGCTTGTCGAACATCGCCCGCGCCTGTATGTGACCAATTCGGCGATCCATAATCCGACTGGCGCAACGTTGGCGCCGGCGGTTGCGCATCGTCTGTTGAAGCTGGCTGGCGAGCACAAGCTGCTGATTGTGGAGGACGACATCTTCGCGGACTTCGAGGACGAGGCTGCGCCGCGTCTGGCTGCGTTCGACGGACTCGCTCGCGTCGTATCGATCGGCAGCTTTTCGAAGACGTTGTCCGCGGCCGTGCGTTGCGGTTTCATCGCGGCACGTGCGGACTGGGTGGAGCCGCTAATCGATCTGAAGCTCGCCACGTCGTTCGGTAACGGTCAACTGGCGGCGAGTGTCGTGCACCGACTGCTGGTGGACGGCACCTACCGGCGGCATCTCGAAGGCATGCGCGCGAAGCTTGCCGATTCGATGGGCGAGACCATCCGTCGCCTGACCCAGGCCGGTCTCGATATATGGACCCGGCCGCGCGCCGGCATGTTCGTGTGGGCACGTTTGCCAGGCGGCCTGGATGGCGCGGAGATCGCCCGTCACGCGCTCGTAGACAATGTGGTGCTGGCGCCGGGCAACGTGTTCAGTGCTTCGCACTCGGCGGCGGGATTCCTGCGCTTCAATGTCTCGCAGTGCAACCGGCCAAAAGCCTACGAAGCGCTGCAACGTGCGATGGATCTTGCCCAGGCGCCAGTGTGATTCACTTGCACAGCATCAACACCCGTGCCTCATCCGTGCAATTCGATTTGGGAAGCGCCTTGTCCGCCGTCTGCGCGGGCGCTTCAGTGGTCACGGCCGCCGCACGACGGGCGACGCAGCTGCGCAGCCGCCTTTCGACAGGCGGATAGTATTGCCAGCCCTTGCCGAGACTCGGCAGCTCCATCTTCACCTGCTTCCACTTCGGATGACCGTGCTCCTGCAGGTTGTCGAAGTTCGTGCACAGCGAATCGGCGAAGTGATCGAGGTTGTTGACCGTATCGCGCAGCCCGAAATCGTACGTGACCAGAAATGCCTTGACGGTGAAGGTCGGCACATCTTCCTTCAGCCAGGTCGGATAGCTCGTGGTGTGGATGATGGCCGGAAAGTAGGTCTGCTTGGCGCGCGCCGTTTCAGGCGCGTTCGGATCGACGCGCAGCAGGCGAAGCTGTTGCAGCAGTTCCGGATTCATATCGGTAAAGAGCTTCGCGGGCTGACCGACCACCACGACGGCCACGTCGATCTTCTTGACGATCAGCGCGGCGAGGGCGTCCTCGTTGCTCAGATGCTGCGCGTTCTGATCGGCAATCGGCTGGCCGAACATCAGGCGATAAATGGTGTTGGCCGATTGTGCAGTACCGCTGCCGAGCAGGCCGACGCTGATGTTCTTGTCCTTGATCTCGTTGATGGTCTTGATAGGCGAGTCGGCGCGCACGACGAAATTTATTTCTTCATCGTAAAGCGGCATGATGAGCCGCAAGGGCCGGATCGCCTGGCCGGCGTCGGGGTTGCCGGCATTGGCCATATCCACATAGGCCTGGTAGACATCGGATTGCACCAGCGCGAGTTTTACGCCCGGTTCGAAGCGCATGCGCTGGACGTTTTCCGCGGAACCCTTCGACGGCATGACTTCCAGATCAATACCGGCCGGTTCGGCCACCCATTTCGCGAGATCCGCGCCGATCTGGATGTAGGTGCCTCGTTCGGGGCCGGTGACGATCTTGTAGTGAGCGTTATCGGCAAGCGCGGGCGAACACGCCAGCACCAGCCCGAGCCACCCCGCCAGAATTGTCTTGAGCATGGTCTTCTCCGCCTATCCCTGTGGTTTTAATCAACTTTCGCGGCGAGCCGCGTGAAGCATCGGTGAGTCAGGTTTTGCACTTCCAGATATTGCGTCCTTCGAGGTGCTAAAGACTTCTGTGGCTGCGTTTCGCTCAATGGGCCGGCGCCGCGGCTGAGGCCGGCGTGGTTCGCCAGCCGGACTGCGCGATGGCCCGTTCCTGAGCGTCGATGCTGTTGGGGGCAGGCGTCGCAGTGACGATCTGTGCGGTTCGTGCGGATGGCGGCGGTTGAGGTACCTGAGAGGGTAACGGGACAGTCTTCGCAGCCGGTGCCGCGTGGCCGCCAAGCGGCACCCACCCGGTCTCGACGATCGCCCGCTGCAGCAACGTCTTCGCCTCGGGACTGCCGCTGTCGACTGCGAGCGCATCGCTGGCGCTGTGCTCAACACAGTTCCACAGGTGATCCTTTATGCACACGTGCGCCGTCTGCAATGCCGCGTCGCGCCGTTGCTCGAGTGGCGTGATTTCATGCTGGATCTGCAGCGCGTCGGCGTTGCCGGAATCCATCGAAAGCGCGGCGTTCACCGCAGCCTGCGCGCCCGACAGATCGTGAGCGTCCTCGTGCGCATGCGCTGCACGCAAGCTCTCGGAGAGATCGCGATAGTGCGGAACGGCAACCGGTGCTGCCGCCCCTCGCGGCGGTGCCAAAGATGCGTTGACGGTGCCCGCGCTGGCCGGCGAGTTTGCTGCCTGTTCTGCCATATAAGGTGCGATCGAACCGGCCGTTGATTTGGCGTCCTGTTCATCATAGGTGGGCGGGGCAGTACGATGGTCGCCGAATAGTGTGTAAGCGCCATAACCTAGTATCAATACGACAAGCGCGATCAGCCCGCGTGTGAGCAGCCATCGCGAGCCCACAGGCGCGCCCAGGGGAAGATGCTTGAGCGGGGGAATCGACGCTTTCGGCGTTGCCAGTTCCGGTGCCGCAGACTTGAGATCGGCATCTGTCTGCGTGGGAGGGTGGCGCAGGCCATGGACACCCGCGAAGCGCAGAGGCGACGGCGTGGCTATCGGACGCCGGGTGCCGCAATACGGGCACAGGTCGGCGGGCTGATACAGCAAGCCGCCGCAACGTTTGCAAGGCGCTGGGAAACTTTGGCCAGGAGTAGTCTGGGTGGACATTCTGTGGACCCACCTGCGAAAGGCTATGCTGCTACGGCATGCACCAGATCGTGCTTGAGGCAGTCCGCACTCTCTGCGTGAAACACGATCCACATGCGCTGAAGAGGAGCGTCTGCGATGCAAGTGCAGGCGACGCCACCATGAACAATATGTGAGCTTTCGGAGCGAACGTCAATCGCCGTTCGCACCTACCATGTGTGCCGAAACACACATAGTGGCGGGACGAATCGTTGCACTTGTCGGCAGAACGAATGAATGGGGAGTTTTTTGCACGCTGCCGGTAGCGTGCAGCGTGCGGGGAACATTGATTGGATGAAATGCTTCGCGAGGCCGTTGTCGTAAACAGCCAGGCGAATGGCGGAATTCAATGCTTGCGCAGCGGGTGATCTTTGAGTAGCCAGGCCAGCGCGAACGCCAGGACGACCACACATGATGCCGACAGATAGACCGTGTGCAGCGCGCCGGCAAATGCCTGCAGATAATCGTCGCGCAATGCGACAGGCAACTGATGGATCGCTGCAGGGCCCAGTGCGTGGGGCAATTCGGTATCGGGCGGAATCAGCGTTTGCAAGCGCGCTGCGAGACCGTTCGAAAACACCGCGCCAAAACCCGCGACACCGACCGATCCACCGATCGAGCGAAACAGCGTGGCACCGGATGTCGCGACGCCCATATACTTGAACTCCACTGTGTTCTGCACGGCGAGAATCAATACCTGCATCACCATGCCGAGACCTAGACCCAGCAGCCCCATGTATAGATACATCACATGAATCGGCGTGGAAATTTCGAGCCGCGCGAGCAGCGTCATCGCCACAGCAACGAGAAACGTGCCACCGATCGGAAACATGCGGTACTTGCCGATCTTGCTGATCACGCGCCCGGTGATGACCGACATCACGAGCAGGCCGCCCATCATCGGCAGCATCTGCATGCCGGCCTCTGAAGGCGTCGAGCCTTTGACGACCTGCAGATACAGCGGAATGAACGTTACCGAGCCGAACAGCGAGACGCCGATGATGAAGCCAATCAGGCAGCTCAGCAAAAACGTCCGCTGTTTGAAGAGTTCGAGCGGCATGATGGGCTCGGCCGCGTCCCGTTCCTCATAAATAAAGCCGGCGATGCAGACAAGACCCATGGCGAGGGTGAACCACAGTTGCGGCGACGTCCACGGCAGGATTGTGCCGCCCTGGCTCGTGAAGAGGATGATGCAGGTGAGCGCGCCGGCAAGGAAGGCAGCGCCCATGTAGTCGATCGTGTGCTTGATATGTGCGGCGTGCGGCTTGAACACTGCGCCGATGACGGCCAGCGCGATCACGCCGAGCGGCAGGTTGATGTAGAAAATCCAGCGCCATGACAGATGCTCGACCAGGAAACCGCCGAGGAGTGGGCCGACGACGGTGGCCAGACCGAATACGCCGCCAAACACGCCTTGGTAGCGACCACGATCGGCGGGCGGGATTACGTCGGCGATGGCCGCCATGGTCACCACCAGCAGGCCGCCGCCGCCGAGACCCTGCAGTGCGCGCAAGACGATCAGCTGGGTCATGTTCTGCGCGAGGCCGCACAGTGCGGAGCCGACGAGGAACAGGACGATGGCCGCCTGCAGCACGATCTTGCGACCGAACAGGTCGCCGAATTTGCCGTACAGCGGCACGACGATGGTGGAGGTCAACAGGTAGGCCGTGACGACCCACGACAGGTTGTTGAGGCCGCCGAGCTCACCGACGATGGTGGGCAACGCCGTCGACACGATAGTCTGATCGAGCGCAGCAAGCAGCATCACCAGCAGCAGGGCCGGGAACAGGAGGCGAATCGGCGGATGTTCTGGGCCGCTCGCGAGTTCGGCTGGAGTAGTGGCAGGATGATCCATATGATGGGGACCTATCGAACGTGTCGGGTGTGTTGAAATTAATTAATTCGGAGATTAATATATGCGATATCTCACAATTGGTCAAATGGAAAGGAAATGAGTACTGCACCAGCCGATGAGCTCGCGGCCAAAGAGGCGTCAACAGAACCGGTCGTGGAACAGGCCGCCACGCGCCGGCCCGGTCGGCCGAGCGGCAGCGCGCGCGGCCCGGAGCAGCGTGCCCGTCTGCTCGACGCGGCGCTGAACCTGTTTGCGCGTCAGGGCATCGTCGATACGACACTTGGCGCCATTGCACGGGAGGCCGGTTTCACGCCGGCGATGGTCCATTACTACTTCAAGACCCGCGACCAGTTGCTCGACGTGCTGATCGACGAACGTTTTCTGCCGCTGCGCACGGCGATCGGCGGTGCGTTCGAAGCCAATTCCGACGACCCGGTGGCCGCAATTACGCAGGTTGCGCGAGGCTTCGTGCAAATCGCCGAACAGAATCCGTGGTTTCCGCCGTTATGGGTGCGCGAAGTGATCAGCGAAGGTGGTCTGTTGCGGCAGCGCATGCACGAGCGTTTCGGCCATACCCATCACAAGGCCTCGGTGGCGCGGATCGAGCAGTGGCAAAAGGAGGGGCGTCTCAACCCGGATCTTGAACCTTCGCTGGTGTTTCTGACGCTGCTGGGATTGACCATCCTGCCGCTCGCCACCTCGAAGATGTGGCGCAACGATCCGGTGCGACGCAGTTTGAGCTCCGACGACATCGCCCGCCACGCGGTGGCAATGCTGGTACATGGGGTGGGGCCGCAGCGCGGGAAGGACTAAGGCGTTGATGGCGCCGGTTTGTCGCCGGCGCCAGGTGGGCCCGGATAGAGCGCGAGCTTGGCAGTGGCCCGCGTCGTTCGTGAGATGAACCCGCCGCTGCGATAGGGCGTGCGGGCGCCGGACATCACGTGGTGGTATCCACGCGGATGTCGCGCCTATGCTCCGGTCTTAAGCGTGTGGTAACGCCGAGAAACATCCGGAAAGAGTTTTGCGCTGCCAGCCGATGCAGCGCTGCCTCGCTCTCAAACCTGACGCGTCTTTTTCCACGCCTCGTACGCGGCCTTCGTCGCGTCGTTCGGCGGGTAGGTGCCCGGCAGCGGCGCACCGTCGCGAATTCGCCCGGTCAGAAACTCCTCCTGCAGTTCCTGTTCCGCCGCGGCCTTGGCAACGTCCGCGGCCATTTCGCGCGGAATCACCACAATGCCGTCGGCATCTCCGACGATCACGTCGCCGGGAAATACCGCAACACCGCCGCAGCCGATCGGCACGTTGATATCGATCGCATGATGGCGGATCAGATTCGGCGGCGCGCTTGCACCGGCGCAGAACACTGGCAGGCCGAGCGCGGCAATCGTCGTGCTGTCGCGCACCGGGCCGTCCGAGACCATGCCGGCGACGCCGCGCACCTGCAGACGCTGCGTCAGGATCGAACCGAACGACGCGCTGCTGCGCTCGCCGCGGCAGTCTTGCACGAGGACGTGTCCGGCGGGGATCGTTTCGACGCATTTGCGCTGCGCGTACTCAGGGTCCGCAAACAGCTCGAGGACGTCGATGTCCTCGCGCGACGGGATATTGCGTAGCGTGAACGCCGGCCCGACGAGGTTGGGACCGCTATGACCCGCCAGCGGCGCGACGCCCTGCATGAACGTGTTGCGCAAGCCTCGCTTGAATAGCTGAGTGGTGAGCGTGGCCGTGCTGACTTGACGGAGGGCTTCGAGCGTAGCGGGATCGAGTTCTTGCATCTTGAGATCAGGTGTTGAGAGTTGGAAAAGAGCCTGGTTCAAAGCCTCACTTCGCTGGATGATGAAGCGTGGGCTTGAGTCCAGGCTTGAGTGTCTCATTGTCCGGCAGCGGATCCGAGGAAGCTGGGTGCGTGCGCCGGTAATTCGCCGACAGCACGCCCCAGCGGCGCGCCCAGATCGCCGTGAGAATCGGCGTGAGCAGCGAGGTCACCACCACCGAGGTGGCGACCAGTGCCGTGGCCGCCGGAGCGACCGCAGCATAGCGCGGTTCGATGCCGGCGATGATCTGCGGCACCGCGACCGCCGCGCCGGCGGTCGATGCCGCGCCGATGCCCGCCGTGCCGTTGCCGCGCGCGAGAAAGATATCGGCCAGCACGAGCGTCGTGCCGGTCACCACGATGACACAGAGCCCGATCAGCACGCCGAGCAGGCCCGTGTCGAGGATGACACGGAAGTCGAGATTATTGCCGAGCGCGAACGCAAAGAACGGCACCATCACCGCCACTGCCTGACCGAAGAACTGCCGCAGATCGCTATCCAGATTGCCGAGGACAAAGCCGATCAGGAACGGCAGCAGCGCGCCGAGCAGCGTGGCGTAAGGGAAACTCGCGAGTCCGGCGATACCGAGCGTCACCATGGTCATGAACGGGCCTGACTCGAGCGACATCAGGCAGAACGCGCCGGCTTCTTCCGGCGTGCCGTACTGCTGCATGAGCGCCATATACAGGCCGCCATTGCTCTCGTTCATCACGCAGATCACGGTGAGGACCGACAGACCCGTGAGAAAGCCGGAGGTGATGCCGCCCGGCGGCAGGAAGTGCGAGGCGATCACCCCTGCGACCGCGGCGGTCAGCACCTTGGTGACGACCAGCACACCGCTTTTGCGCAGCACGACGGGCGTGGCCTTGAGACTGATGCTCGCGCCCATGCAAAAGAACCACACGGCGAGAATCGGCAGTGTGCCGGTAATCAGGGCATTGGAGAACGAACCCAGAAATTTCCCGGCATGCGGGGCGAACGTATGCACGCACGCGCCGAGCAGCAGCGGGACCAGCATCAGCCCACCAGGAATACGGTCGATCGCCTTCTTGATTTTCATGCCGGGTGCTCCTCCGCGGTCATCGTCTCGACCGAAATTTAGCACCGCGAGGTCGGAGCGCCCGCAAAATCGTGGTCCTTTGAAGTCATCGTTTACACCTAAGGTGGGGAAGATAGAAATGGCATGACGCCTGGCAGATTTTGCACACCGGAGGTGCATTCTGCCGTGTTGTCAATCGATAAATGGTGACTTGGCTGTGCAGCCTTTTGCGCCCCGCCCGAAGGGCGCAAGCCTTATGCGACGGCGCTGTGCGGCCCACTCACGAGCAAGCGCCGCACCCCTCGCGCAGACAAGGCACGTGATGTGCTATTACCGGATCACCCGGACGAGGGCGTATTTGCCGGAAGAATGCAACTCGTCGTGCGAAACCGAGTCGGAGCTTGCGAGCGATGCATCATGTGATGTACGCCCGCTCCACGAAGGCCGCGGCAAAGCGCGCGATACAATGGCTGCCTTATCGGGCCTAACCTGCTTTATAGCAACAACGCAAAATGAACGGAGTGTTGAGACTCGATCAGGCAACGATCGTGCTCGTCGAGGATGACCTGCAAAGCAGGGAATCGTTGACGCACCTGCTTGAATCGGAGGGCGCGCATGTCGTCGCAGTGGCGGATGCGGAAGAGGGCGTCGAAGCGGCGCTGCGATTGTTACCCGATGCGGTGGTTTGCGATCTCGAACTGCCCTGTATGGACGGTTTCTATCTGATCCAGCGGCTTCGCGATCACGAGATTCGCGGCGATCATTCACCGGCGGTTGCGGTGGCGCTGACCGGCCACACTGACGATACTTACCGCCTGCGCAGCATCGGTGAAGGCTTCCAGCATTTCATGACCAAACCGGCCCGGCCGGATGATCTGGTCGAATTGCTACACGATGCGATAGACGCCCGCGCGGCGGGCTGAGCGCTTTCAGACGCCGCTGCCGCTCGCTGCCGCGGCGGCGCTGGCTTCGACGGCCTGACAGTCGGAGCACAGGCCTTTCAGTTCGATCTCCTCGCTGGCGAGGCGGTAGCCTGCGTCCTGAATCTGCAGCACCAGCGCCTGCCGCAGTTTCGGCTGATGGAGTTCGGTGACGTTGCCGCACTGCTGGCACACCACCAGAATGCCGTGCTGACATTGCGTCAGATCGTGGCAGACAGTGAACGCATTGATCGATTCGATTCTGTGTACGAGCCCCGCGGAGAGCAGGAAGTCGAGCGCCCGATACACCGTCGGCGGCGCGGAGCCCGGGTGGATCTGCCGCATGTCGTCGAGTAGCGAATACGCCTTGGTCGCGCGGCCCGACGTCAGCAGCAGTTCCAGCACCTTGCGCCGGATCGGCGTGAGTTTCTCGCCGCGTTCGCGGCAATATTCCTCAGCCAGCACCAGCGCCGCTTCGGGCGAAGCGGCCCGGAGATGCCCGTGGTCATGCTCGTCGCCGTGGGCGTGATGATCCGCATGGGGATGCGAATGATCGTGCGCACTCTTGTGTGCGGTGTCTTGGGCAGGGGCGGTTTTTTCGGCAACCGCGGCGGACTTGGCGTTCTTCATAAAGCAATTATAAGGTCCATCGCGGTTCGGCGTAGCAGGTGGGATACCCGTTCTTCGGGAGAGGGAATCTCTGCAGAGTCACCGCTCGGCTTAGTCCAGCTTCGCCGCAAAGCCGCGTTGCACGCCGGGCCGCGCAAACAGCGTGTCATACCAGCGCCGCACGTTCGGATAGGTGGCGAGGTCGACCTTATGGCGTTCGTGCCGCCACGCCCAGCCTAGAATCGCGAAATCCGCCACGGAAAGCTCGCCTGCGACGAACTCCACTTCGGCGAGCCGCCGGTCGAGCACGCCATACAGCCGGTTGGTTTCGTCCGAGAAGCGTTTGAGCCCATAGCGGCGGTCGTCTTCCGCTTCGAGCGCGGCGAAGTGGTGCACCTGGCCCGGCATTGGACCGAAGCCGCCCATCTGCCACATCAGCCATTCGAGCACCGGTATCCGCTCGCGCAGACCGGCGGGCAGGAACTTGCCGGTTTTCTCGCCCAGATAGAGCAGGATCGCGCCTGATTCGAACACGCTGACCGGGCCGCCGCCTGCGCCGTCCGCACCGCTCATGCCGCCCGCAGCGGCGGGGCCGTCGGGATCGACGATGGCCGGAATCTTGTTGTTCGGACTGATGCGCAGGAACTCGGGCCGGAACTGCTCCCCCTTGCCGATGTTGACCGGTACGACGGTGTAAGGCAGTTCCATTTCTTCGAGGGCGACGCTGACCTTGCGGCCATTCGGCGTACCCCAGGCGTAGAGCGTGATTGTCATATCAGATAGAAAGAGGATGCCGTTCAGGTCAGCGGAAAATCGACGTACTTCTTGAAGCCAGTGCGGGTGGCGAGACGCGAATACCAGCGTTCCAGATTCGGCAACGGCGGACGCTCGACACCGTCCAGTCCAAACCAGCGCTTTGCATACGAGCCGATCACGATATCGGCCAACGTGCATTTTTCGCCTTCGAGGAAGAAACGGCCCTGCAGATGCGTGTCGACCAGCTTCCAGAGTTGCGTGACGGCGGCAATGTCGGCGGCGAGTTTGGCCTCGTCGCGCTCGGCGGCGGGCGTACGCACGATGGACCAGAACACCGGGCGTTCGGCCGGTTGCAGGGTGGAAAGCGACCAGTCCAGCCAGCGGTCGATACTCGCACGCTGTTTGGGCTCCGACGGATAGAGCGGGCTTGCCGGCGCGTACTCCATCACCAGATAGCGCAGGATCGAGTTCGATTCCCACAGCACGAAATCCCCATCGACCAGCGTCGGAACGCGGCCAGTGGGATTCATTGCCAGATACTCCGGCTCGGTGTTACGCCCGAAGTGCAGGCCCGCGTCGATGCGCTCGTACGGCAGCACGAGTTCGTCGCAACACCACAACAATTTCTGGACGTTGACCGAGTTGGCGCGTCCCCAGATCGTAATCATCCGGCAGATCCTCTTTTCATGGTTGGCAAGCCGCACCTGTGTGCGGCGTTCAACGGGTAACGATACACGATGCAGCCTGTAATTGCCCCTCCATTAGCCGAATGGCCGATGCCGGAAACGCATGCGCGTTGCGTACAATGCTGCATCCGAACATGACGAGGCACCGCATGGCCCGCATTGTCCCCGACGACTGGAAGAACCTCGCTGCTACCGGCGCCGCCGCGCGCGAACGCGAGACGCTGGCATTGCTGGAAGAGGCGTTGCCCGACGCTTACACCGTCTACCACGGCGTGCACTGGACGCGGCTCAACCAGGGTTTTTCGGTGTTCGGCGAAGCCGACTTTGTGATTGTCGGGCCGTCCGGACGGCTGATGATCGTCGAGCAGAAAACCGGCTTCCTGCGCGAGACGCCCAAAGGGCTCGTCAAGGTCTACCTGCAGACCGAGCGGAATGTGGCGATTGCGCTGGCACGGACTATCGAAAGCATGCATCGGCGTTTTACGGCGGCCTTCGGCGCGGGCACCTATTTCATCGAGGAACTGCTGTACTGTCCGGACCACATCGTCAAAGACACGGCGATTGCCGGAGTGAACCCGGCGCGCATCGTCGACGCTACGCGCAAGGAGCGCCTCGCTGCAATCATCCGCGAGGCGTTGCCGGCCGACGAACCGCGCCTTGCCTGCGCCACCAAGATCCATCACTTTCTCGCGGACGAACTGGCGCTCTCGCCCGATGCCAGTGCGCTGGTCGGTCAGGCGGGTACGCTCGTCACACGTCTGGCCGGTGGTCTGGCCACCTGGGCGCGACGGCTCGAATTCACGCCGTTCCGGCTGCGCGTCGCCGGTACGGCGGGCTCCGGCAAGACGCAACTGGCGGTGCAGGTAATGAAGGACGCGGTGGCGCGTGGACAACAGCCGTTGTACGTGTGCTTCAACCGGCCGCTCGCCGACCACATTGCCCGCGTGGCGCCACCCGAGGCGAAGGTGGCGAACTATCACCAGTTGTGCGACTGGATTGCGCGCGACGCCGGACGCGCGCCCGACTTCCAGTCCGCCGATATCTTCGACCAGCTCGAAAGGCTTTTTGTCGACACGCCGATCGACGCACGCTGGCAGTTCGACGTCTTGATCGTCGACGAAGGCCAGGACTTCCAGCAGCCATGGGTCGCAGCACTCGAACGGCTGCTGCGTCCGGGCGCGGCATGGTGGTGGCTCGAAGACCCGTTGCAAAACCTCTACATGCGCGAGCCGGTCGAGCTGCCCGGCTGGACCACGCTGAAGGAAACCACCAACTACCGCAGCCCGCGCGACATTCTCGACTACCTGCGCGACGTCGTGGGCGCTGAAGTGCCGCTCGCGGCGGGGCTCGCCTCGGGCAGTCCGTTCGACGGCTCGGATCTGTCGCTCTCCACTTACGACGAAGCGCACGCGGCCGAGGGCTGCATCGACGCCACCAAGCGCGCGATCACCCAGGCGCTCTCGCTAGGCTTTCGCAAGCAGGACATCGCCGTGCTGTCGTTCCGCGGACGCGAAGGTTCGGTGTTGACCTCGCTGGACCAGCTCGGACCGCATCGGCTGCGCAGCTTTACCGGCAAGTACGATCTGTTCGGTAACCCGGAGTACCGCGAAGGCGACGTGCTGCTGGAGTCGATCTACCGCTTCAAGGGACAATCGGCGCCGTGCGTGATCCTGACCGAGGTCGATTTCGACACCTTCGATGAGCGCAGTGCCCGCAAGCTGTTCGTCGGCGCCACGCGCGCGACGATGAAGCTGATCGTGGTGGCCTCGCAGCGCGCGTCGCGTCATCTGCGGATGGCGGACGGCAAGGATTGAGGAACAGCAAGCAGAGCAGGTCACGACAGAACAAGAAAACAGACGAAAAAGGCCGTTGAAATGCACTACCAGAAAAATGGCGCGCGCTGGATCGCGTGCCTCGCCATGGCGTTAGCCGCGGGCTTCGCCCAGGCCGCCGCGCTCTCGCTCGACGTGACGGGCGCCGCCACTGCAGCGAACGACCCGGCACACCCGGCGCAGCAGGTGTACCACCTGACCGAAGAACAGCTTCTCGCGCTGCCCGCGCATTCGATCACCACGTCGACCTCGTGGACGCCCCGCGCGACCTTCACAGGACCGTTGCTCGCGGATATCCTGAAGCTGGTCGGCACTCACGGCAGCCAGATCGAAGTCCATACGCTCGACGACTACATCGAAACCATACCGGTTTCGGACTGCGCTCGTTACGGCGTGATCGTGGCGTATAGCATGAACGGTAAGCGTCTGAAGGTCAGCGACTTCGGACCGCTGTTTCTCATCTATCCGCGCGACGCCTTTCCAACCGAACTGTCGGGTGCCGACGCGGACTCAAAATTCGTATGGCAAATCAAGGGCTTGATCGTCAAGTGACACCGCATCGGCCGCGCCGCTGGCTGCTGGTGGCAGTCTGGGTCACTGCGCTCGCGGCGCCGGTGGGGGCGATCGGCTACCTGATGTACGCCAATCTGCTCAACCCGCGTTCCACGGAATTGCTGGCCGGCACATACGATGGTTTCTATTGGGACGCCGCACAGCTGCAAATTGCCTACGCGCGCCTCGAAAACCAGCTGCTGCTCTACCGCAACGGCACCGATGCCGATTACCCGCGACTGCAACTGCGCTACGAAGTGCTGCAGTCGAAGCTGCACGTAATGGCCGGCTCGACGCGCATGCTGATCGATCAGGTCGCTTTGCTGCAGCGCCAGGAGGGCGAAATCCAGACGCTCGAGCACACGCTCGACCAGCTCGAGCCCGACATCGCAGCGCTGCCGCAGGATTCCCGCCGAGCTGACCGGATAGTTGCCACGCTGCGAGCGCATTGGCAGGAGGTCAACGATCTGGCCTTGACGCGCCGCTTCGCCGACGTAGCCGACCGCGAAGCGCTGACCCGCGACTTCATCGACAAGCGGCGCATGTTGTTCGCGGCCGGGATCATGCTGGTGCTGCTATCGGCCGCGGCCACCCTGCTGCTCGTGGTGAACGGCCGGCGCCGCAGCCGCCTGATCCGCCAGCAACGCGCGGCGCTCGAAGCCGAGCATCAGGCAACCCGCGCGGCCCGTGAGGCGAGTCTCGCGAAAGACGCTTTTCTCGGCATGATCAGCCACGAACTGCGCACGCCGCTGCACGCGATCGTGTCGTCGATCGAACTGCTTGGCTTTAACTTCCAGTCCGAAGCGGACCGCAAGGTGATCCAGCGGCTGGAAAGCGCGGCGCGCCACCTTGAGGCGCAGATGCGCGACCTCACGGACTACGCGCGCCTCGGCGCCGGCAAGCTCGAATTGCGTTACGAGCAGTTCGAGCCGCGCGAGCTGCTGGCTTCGATCGTCGACGAACATTCGCCGTCTGCGCTCGCACGCGGGCTGACGCTCGCGAGCGAGGCGAGCGGTCTGACCGGGCCGGTCGATTCCGACCCGCACCGGATCCGCCAGATTGTCAGCAACCTGGTGACCAACGCGATTCGCTATACCGAGAAGGGCTCGGTGCGGGTGCGCCTGGTCCAGCGGCTGGCTGTGCTCACTATCGAAGTAAGCGACACGGGGCCAGGTGTGCCGCCCAAGCAACTGCCTCTGATGTTCAAGGAATTTACCCAGCTCGACGGTTCACGCACGCGCCGCTTCGAAGGGGCGGGTATGGGCCTCGCCATCGTGCAGGGGCTGCTGAAGCTGTTCGGCGGCAGCGTCGCTGTGGAGAGCGAAGTAGGCAAGGGCACGACCTTCACGGTCACGATTCCGGTGGGCCCGGTCGAGCCTGCCGCGCAGCCCGACGCGAAGGCGGCCAGCGCCCAGGAAGGCGAGCGCTCGCAAGTGCTGATCGTCGACGACAACGGCCTGATTCGCGAGTCGCTGCTGGAAATGATCGCGCATATGGGCTACGACGCGACGGCCGTCGCGAATGCCAAAGATGCGCTCGCCTGGCTCGACGTGCGCCGCTGCGATGTGATGTTGCTCGATCTGCATATGCCGGATCAGGACGGCTACGCGTTCTTCGCCGAATTCACGGCGCGCGGTGGACCGTCGGCAGGCGCACCGGTGATCGCGATCAGCGCGTATGCACCCGAAGCGCCGCCAACCGACACGGCGCCGTTTTTCGAGTATCTGGTGAAGCCGGTGCACTACGAACAGTTGCGCTCGGCGCTGCAACGCGCGCTGGCGGCGCGTAGTGTGGTCTGAGGGTAGTCTGAGGGCCGAGCGTACATGGTGGCTTGCGCCACCGCGTGCCCGGCCATTCATTCATCCATTCATTCGCCCACGCTTGCCGCCGCTCTCAGGCCCGGTTCAAACGCTTCGAAAGATCGGCCACCAGAATCGCCATCCGCGCCGGCTTCTCATAGCACGCCACGTTGTAATTGCGAATGATCTCGCTGATCTCGGACTCGCTGGCCTTGCCGGTCAGCAGTTCGCCGGTCAGCACGAACACGGGCGCGTCCGGGTTCTCTGAAGCGCGCACAGCGCGAATCGCTGCGGCGGAAGTCTGATTGCCGAATAGCCAGTCGATCACGACACCGTCGAACACCTGCGTCTGCAACTGCTCGACGAACGCGGCCAATCCGTAGATCGCGACAGCGGCGAAGCCGCTGCGATCGAGATAGTCGCGCAAGTTGTCGGCAGAGGACTGGTCGTCGTCGACCACGGCGATCAGCGGTTTGTCGGCTTCCGCGCGGCGCGGATAGATCTCGATCTTGTGGACTTCATAGGCGCTTTGATACAGCGCGCCGTCATGACGCGTGACGCGCCATTGTCCCAGTTTCGAATACGCAATGAACTCGGGCCGGCTGCCGGGTTCGATCGCGGCGCCCACCCAGGCCGTGCAGGCGAGTTCGATGCCGCCGATGGAGAACACCGCCTCCTGGGCGACCGCGCCGACCATGCCCGGGTCGAGCGTTTGCGCGCCGAACAGTTGCGCAGCCGGCTCGCCGAATACCTCGGCGACTTTCTTGATCTGCGATAGGGTCCAGGGGCTATTGCCGCGTAACTTGCGATGCCCTTGTGAAAAACTCAGGTCGAGAATGCGGCACAGTTCCGTGGTCTGTTGCCGCTTTCCGATGCCGTGACGGCTCATCAACTCGCGCACGCGTTCCGCGACTGCGATGGAGTCAGGTGAGGTTGCTTCGTTGGCCATGCTGCGTGGAAGTCCGTCTTTATAAATAGTATCGGGTGAAGGACGCGTGAGGCTTGACGGCGATGGGTTGCATCACCTTCTTTGCGAGCCGACCGGCCACGCATGGGAGAGCAAATGTACAGCAAAAAAACGCGGCGTTGCTGCTTTTGTGCAGCAGCCACGAAACTGCCTGAGTTTGTCTCCGGGATTCTCAGTCAAGGACAGGCCGGCCCATTCCGGACGGCGTCTGTCCGATGCGTCTTGCGTATTTTAGCGAGGAAACCCCGTGCCACATGTAATGAAATGTGATCCGATTGTGGCGTGCGTCGATGATCGCCGTGTGAATGGGCGTATGAATCGATGTATAGGTCGCCGCACGAATTTGCGCGGCTTCGTCGGACGATATTCTGCGTTCAATAATCCGCAATAATGAGGTCCATTGCTTCATTCCGTGACTACCGTCCTATCCATCCCGACGCTATCTCAACGCCATTCATGAAAGACAACAAAACCCTGCGCCATACCGGCGTGCCGTACTACTCGCAATGGGGCAGCCCCGAATGGGTGCGGCCGATCGTCGAAGAAGACGCCGATCCCTGCGACGACCCTGCATGGCAACGCAGCGGCTTCACCGAGCGCGAGCATTACCGTTTCTGGGCGCAACGTCTGTGCGGCCTGACGTGTCTCGAGTCCGCCCTGGACTTCTGGGATATCGGGCATGCGCCACGTGCTGCACTGCTTGACGAGGCATTGCGCCACGAGGTGTACCGGATGCGCGAAGACGGTGGTGTCGATGGCCTGATTTACCGGCCGTTCGCCAGTTGGGCCGAGCAGGCCTTCGGTTTGCAAGTCGAGGTGTTGCCCGAAGCTACGCTCGAGGAGATCGCGGCGCGCATCGATACCGGGACGATGGCGATCATTTCGGTGAGCCCGGAGATCCGTCGCCCGCATGAGCCGAATGCGCAGCGCGGCGGTCATCTGATCCTGCTGCATGGACGCGACCCCGACGGCGTCTGGTTTCACAATCCATCCGGTATCGCGCCGTATCAGAGCGATGTGTATATGCCGTTCGGAACGGTTGCGCGCTTTTACGCGGGGCGCGGTTTGACGCTTACGCGTCCCGCCAACCACCAGGTAGCCAGCTAACGGGCCCGTGGTCCGGTCACGGTCGCCGCGTCGTTACTCAGTTTCCGGGTCCGTTTTCTGCTGAAGAAACAGGCGGGTGGCAGGCTGCCGCGCAGCTGATCAGCGCTGCGGGGTGGAGTGGGGACGCTGGACGAGATGCTCCTGCAGACCTTCTTCGTGGCCGGCCGCCAGCATCACCTGATACAGGCTGTGCCGCTCGGAAGAACGCCACATGAGGCGAGCGAGGCGGCTTAGGGTCGCCCGCAGCGACGGCGCCGGCCCGCGAGTGATAGCAGGAACGGCGCGGGACGAAATGGATCGGCTGGACATCGCGGCACCTGTCAAGGGATGAGATAAGGGTTAATACCTAAGTGTTTCCCATTGTAGGTGCGTCAAAAAGAATAGTGTGCGGTGCAGCAAAATTCTTTCCTTTCCGTTCGTACCGTCCTGGGCGAGCCTGTATCGGGCTTGGGCTGACTTGATAACCGGAGCGGATATGAATCGATACAGAGCCTTGCTTGCAGCCAGCCTGACCGCGCTGGTAGCCGTCAGCGGAGCGCACGCAGCTTCGCAGGATGAACAGGAAAAGGCCTGCCGTGGCGATGCGATGCATTTTTGCAGTGCGGAAATTCCTAACAAGCAGAAGATCACCGCCTGCATGAAGCAGCACGTCAGCGAACTGAGTCCTCCCTGCCGGGCAATGTTCAAGGAAGGAGATCATTCCTCCGGCAACTCGGGGAATTCCGGCGGCGCTTCCTCGGCGCAATAGTCGTTCGAACGGTCGAGCGAGCGCGCTGTGAAGCTCACTTTGGGGCGATATCGCGGCGCACGCGCATGATGTGCTGCTCGACGTAGAACGCCGCAGCGTCCGCATCGCCGCCGACAATCGCCTCGTAGATCATCCGGTGTTCGGATACGTACAGGCGTATCCGGCCGGCGTCGTAGATGCCGTCGTCCTTGAGCCGCTTCCAGAGCGGCTGATCCATCGTTTTCGCCACTTCCTCGGCGATTTTCACCAGCAGCGCATCGCCGGTCATCATCGCCAGTTGCCGGTGAAACAGGCGGTCGCTGTTATTCCACAACACGCGCTGCGCCGGATCGGTGATGTCGGCAATCGAATCCATCTGCGCAAGATAGTGCTCGGCCAACTCGTCACGCTGCGCGCGCGCCGCGGCGCGCCGGGCAATCGCCGGTTCGAGGATCAGACGCACATCGAGCGTCGAGGTTGGGCTGGCATCCGGATCGGCCAGCGACGCGGCGTCTGCCGGCGCCGCCGCGAGACGCTGCAACGCATCGGCGCAGACATAGGTGCCCGAGTTGCGGCGCGTGATCACGAGCGCCTCGTTTTGCAACGCGCCGATCGCCTCGCGCACGGCCGGGCGTCCCACGCCAAAACGCGCTGCCAGTTCCCGCTCCGACGGCAGGCGCGACTCGACGGCGAACTGCCCGCTGCGGATCTCCGCGCGGATGCGCTCGGAGACCTGTTCGTAGATCTGCTTTGGGCGGAACGTGCTATCCATAGCGAGGGCGGAGTTGACCATGAGCGCCTGTCTGTTCGCGGGTTCGTCGTGGATCGGAGGGAGCGGGGAAGTTCAAATGCTACGTTCCCCCGTGATCCCGATTCCAACCAGTTTAGCGCAATGATTTTGAAATTGGTTGATGTAAAACCAAAGCTGGTCTACATTTTGATCCAGTATAAGACTGACGGAGACAATGGGATGGTTCACAGCGAGGCATTTTCGGCCTTTGGGTCGCACGCGCGAGAGGGTTGCCAGGCGTCATGAAACTGAATCGCGTTATCAGCACGGTCGAAGTGCATACGGGCGGCGAACCGTTTCGGATCGTCACCAGCGGACTACCCAGATTTCCCGGCAAGACGATTGTCGAGCGGCGCACCTGGCTCAAGGAACATCACGATCACCTGCGCCGCGCGCTGATGCTCGAGCCGCGCGGCCATGCCGACATGTACGGCGGCTATCTGACCGAACCAGTCAGCGAGGGCGCCGACTTTGGCATCATCTTCGTGCACAACGAGGGCTATAGCGACCATTGCGGCCACGGCGTGATCGCGTTGGCAACGGCGGCGGTAGCGCTCGGCTGGGTCGAGCGTACTGAACCCGAAACGCGCGTGGGTATCGACGCGCCGTGCGGCTTCATCGAGGCCTTCGTCAAATGGGACGGCGACCACGCCGGCAGCGTGCGCTTCGTCAATGTGCCTTCGTTTATCTGGCAGCGCGATGTGACGGTGAATACGCCGGGCTTTGGCGCCGTGACGGGCGATATCGTCTTCGGCGGCGCGTTCTATTTCTACACGTCCGGCAAACCGTTTGATCTGAACGTGCGCGAAGCGGACGTGGACCGCCTGATCCAGTTCGGCGCCGAAGTAAAGCGCGCGGCCAACGAGGCGTTCGAGGTCGTCCATCCGCACATCCCCGAAATCAACCATATTTACGGCACGATTATCGACAACGCGCCGCGTCACACAGGCTCGACGCAGGCCAATTGCTGCGTCTTCGCCGACCGCGAGGTGGACCGCTCGCCGACCGGCTCGGGCACTGCGGGACGCGTCGCGCAACTGTACCTGCGCGGCGAACTGGGGCGCGACGAAACGCTCGTCAATGAATCGTTGATCGGCACGATTTTTCGCGGCCGGGTGCTGTCCGAAACGAAGCTCGAGCGCTTCGATGCCGTGATTCCGGAAATCGAGGGCGACGCGCATATCTGCGGCTTCGCGAACTGGATCGTCGACGAACGCGATCCGCTGACGTATGGCTTTCTCGTGCGCTAAACCGCGCACGCCGATGGAGAAACCGCTGACATGACGCACCCGGCTACACCGATTTTCGACGCTGCCGCCACTGCGCGGCTCACGCCCTACGCCGAACTCGTGGAGGCGCTGAAAACGGCGTCCGTCGATTACGCGCAACAACGCATCGCGAGCCCGGAGCGGCTCGTCGTGCCGCTCAACGAGGGCGGGATAATGCTGTCGATGCCGGCCACGGCGCCGGACCTCGGCATCCACAAGCTTGTCAACGTGTGTCCTGCCAATGGCCCGCGCGGCTTGCCGACGATTCACGGCAAGGTGATGGCCTTCGACGCGGATACTGGCGAGACACTCTTTATCCTCGACGGGCCGACCGTAACGGGCCGGCGCACCGCGGCGATGTCGATGCTCGGCGTGCAGACCTTCAAAGGTGGGGCATCAAGTGCCTCCGGCCGCCCGGCACCGCAAGAATTTCTGCTGATCGGCACCGGCACGCAGTCCGCCAACCACGTGGAGGCGATCGGCGAACTGTTTCCCGATGCGCGCATATGGGTGAAGGGCCGTGCACCGGCGAAGGCGCAGGCGTTTTGCGACGCGCAGCGCGGCAAGGCGCGCAATCTGCAGCCACTGGCAGGTCCCGACGTACCCGCGTCCGTTGATGTCGTGATTGCCCTCACGACCAGCCGGCAAGCGGTCTACGACGAAGCGCCGCGCGCCGAACGCCTGGTGATCGGCGTGGGCGCGTTCACCCCCACGATGCTCGAGATCGGTTCACGCACCGTGCACGGCAGCGCGCTGTTCGTCGACGACCTGGCCGGCGCTCGCCACGAAGCGGGCGACTTCATTCAGGCAGGAGTGGACTGGGCAAAGGTGACGGGTATCGCCGCGCTGATGGACGGCAGCACGCCGCGGCCGACGGGCAGCACGCCCGTGCTATTCAAGAGCGTCGGCTGTGCGGCATGGGACCTGGGCGCCTGCCGGGTGGCGCGCGCAGCGTTGCAGCGCAACTGAATCTGCGAGAAAAGTCACGGCGAAGTCAAAAGCGAAGTTGCATCTTTTCTACACTGTCATCGCCGCGTCGCGTGCAAACAATCCAAAAACGTTGCACCATAGGCGTTTGCCAGAAAATGCCGGGTCACCGGCATTTTGCCCTTCGTTCGACGCCCTTCATGACGGTGACATCGCGCTATGATTACCCAACACGCTTCTGCCACCCCTGACTTGCCGCTCGACATGATCATCTTCGGCGGTACGGGTGACCTGTCGTTTCGCAAGCTGCTCCCCGCGCTTTACATGGCGCATCTGCACTGCAATCTGCCGCCGGAAACGCGCATTCTCACGATTGGCCGAAAGCCGTGGTCGCGCGAGGAATACATCAACGAATTCATGGAATTGAAGGCCAAGCCCTTCATCGAGAAGAAAGCTTTCGATGCGGCCGCGTGGGACAAATTCCTGGCGTTGTTCGAGTATGTGCGCATGGACGTCGATTCGGTCGAGGACTATCAGCGGCTGAAAGATGCATCGCGCCCCGGCGTGCGGCGGGTGTTCTATCTCGCGACTTCGCCGGATCTGTTCACGAACATTTGCGACAACCTCTCGGCCGCGGGTCTCGTCGACGAGTACTCGCGCGTGGTGCTGGAAAAACCGCTCGGTCACGATCTCGCGTCGGCGCAGGAAATCAACACCGCGGTCGGCCAGCATTTCAACGAAGCGCAGATCTACCGGATCGACCATTACCTCGGTAAGGAAACCGTGCAGAACCTGATGGTGCTGCGCTTCGGCAATGCGATTTTCGGCCCGCTCTGGCAGGCGCCGTATATCAAGAGCGTGCAGATCACGGTGGCGGAAACCGTCGGTGTGGGCAGCCGTGCGGGCTTCTACGACAAGACCGGCGCCTTGCGCGACATGGTGCAGAACCACTTGCTGCAACTGCTGTGTATCGTCGCGATGGAGCCGCCCGTATCGCTCGATCCGGATGCCGTGCGCGACGAAAAGCTCAAGGTGCTGCGCTCGCTGCGCCCCATGACGCCCGACGATATCGCACGCGACACCGTGCGCGGACAGTACACCGCAGGTGCCGTGGACGGCGAGGCGGTCAAGGGCTACCTCGAAGAAGACAACGTGCCGGCGACGAGCCGTGCGGAAACCTTCGTTGCGTTGCGCGCCCAGATCAACAACTGGCGCTGGGCCAACGTGCCGTTTTATCTGCGTACCGGCAAGCGCATGCAGAAGAAGGTGTCGGAGATCGTCATCGAGTTCTCCGAACTGCCGTTCTCGATCATTCCGAGCGGTCCGCATCACTACGGCAATCGTCTCGTGATCCAGTTGCAGCCGGAAGAATCGATCCAGTTGCAGATGCTGGCGAAGGAGCCGGGCAGCGGCATGCATATGTTGCCGGTGAATCTGAATCTCGATCTTCAGGAGGCTTTCACCGAGCGCCGTGCGGAAGCTTATGAGCGACTGCTGATCGACGTGATTCGCGGACGCCTCACCCACTTCATGCGTCGCGACGAACTGGAAGCGGCATGGGCATGGGCGGAGCCGATTCTGGACGGCTGGAAGAGTTCGGGCGAGCGGCCGCGCGGTTATTCCGCCGGCACGTTTGGCCCAGCGGCGGCTACGGCCTTGATGGCGCGCGACAATGCCGTGTGGGCGGAAGAGTCGCAGTAAGCGGTTTAATCGTGCATAGGGACGGCGCAGGTCGCTGTCCCATTACGATTGATTGCGCTTAATACCGCGTGCTCGCCTTCGCGGCGATCGCCGCAGCCGCTGCACGCGTCTCCACATGCAGCTTGCCGAATACATGTTCCAGGTGCTTGTTGACAGTGCGCGGTGCCATCCCCAGGATGTCGCCGATATCGCGGTTGGTCTTGCCGCGCGACAGCCATAGCAGCACTTCCGCTTCACGAGTCGTCAGGCTGAATTGGGCCGCGAGCGCGGTGGTGTGTGCTGCATCGTCGAATTCCTCGAGCAGGATGACCCAGTCGCCGCGCGTGGCCCGGCCCAATACCCTTACGACGCGGCGCACGCCGCCCGCGGCCGTTTCGAACGCCGCTTGCAGATCGCAACCGGCCTCGATCCAGCGCGTCAGCCATTGAGCCAGCACGGACGGCAGACGCGGGCCGGACTCGGCCAGCGGATCCGGCACCTCTGCTGAACGGGCTGTCATAGCGTCCGCGCCGTCTGTCACTTCCGAGATATCCGCACCGCTCGACGCATACTGAGCAAGCCGTTGCCGGGCAAGGTCGCTTTGCCATTTGATCTCGCCTCTCGCAGCGGCGATCAGCGCGGCACGCATGCCGATCTCGAGCACCATGTCGGCCTGCCGTTGCAGGCGCGAACGCTGGACGTGGGCGGCGATTCGCGCGCTGACCTCGCTCGGCTTCACCGGCTTCGTCACATAGTCGATTCCTCCCACCCGGAAGCCCTGCACGACATGCTCGCTGTCCGTCAGCGCGGTCATAAAGATGACCGGCAGGTGGCGGTTGCGCGGATCGGCCTTGATGTGCAGACAGGTCTCGAAGCCATCCATGCCTGGCATCAGCGCGTCGAGCAGCACGGCGTCAGGCGTGATGCGTGCGAGGCGTTGCAGCGCGGATTGTCCGTCGAGCGCCACCAGCACGGCGTAGCCTGCCGCCTGCAGCGTGTCCGACAGCAGGGCAAGGTTATCCGGCGTGTCGTCGACGATCAGCACCACCGGTTTGCCATCGGGCAGCTCGGGTTGCGTTTCGGGTGGCAGAAGCAGGGATTCGTCATGCATCGGGATTGACCTGCTGGGTGGGCGCGAGCAACTGCGCGAGTTCAGTCAGCCGGAAGCGGCGCGCGAGGACACGCAGCGGTTCCAGCAGGGTGGCGAGCTCTGGCGCGCCGTGCTCGGCAGCGTCCAGTTGTTCGATGAAGCCTTGCACGTAGCCCATCTCCAGTTGCGCGTGCAACTTCTCTCGCAAGCTGGCCGGCAGGCTCGTCGATACGTCGAGTAGCGCAGCCGCAGCCGGAGTGGCCGGCTCGACGGTTTCGGCAATCCATTGCAGTTGCAGCAGCGCGGCCATTTTGTCGAGCAGCAGTGGCAGATGCAACGGCTTGGCCAGGTAGTCGTCGCAACCGGCCGCTGCACCTTTTTCGCGGTCGTCGGCGAAGGCGTTGGCCGACAGGATCAGGATGGGCGCGCTCGACAACTGGTTGTCGCGAATCAGCCGGCTTGCCTCGAAGCCGTCCATGGCCGGCATCGAGACGTCCATCACGATGAGATCGGCCGAGCCGGTGCCCAGCCATTGCAATGCCTCCGGTCCGCTGGCGGCTTCGACCACCGTAAAACCGAGGGGAGAGAGCGTCTGCGTGACGATGCGCCGCTGCTCGGCGAGATCGTCGACTACCAGCACTGTGAGGCGTGGTCCGCAATAGCCCTTCAGGTGCCGGGGGTCGCTGGCCAACACCTGGGGCGCGCGCACTTCGGGGGCGAACAGCTTGACGATAAAGCGCGTGCCCTTGCCGACTTCGCTCTCTACCTGCAGATTGCCGCCCATCAGTTCGGTCAGCAAACGGCAGATCGTCAGACCGAGTCCGGCGCCATGGTCGTGTTCGCGCGCCGCCGCGCCGCGCTCGAACGGCAGGAACAGCCGCTCCAGTTCCGTGGCCGGCATGCCCGGGCCGGTGTCGGTAATCTCGAACGTGATGGTCTCCCACGCATACCCGGCGCGCACCTTGACCGAGCCGCTTGAAGTAAAGCGGATCGCATTGCCAATCAGATTGATGAGAATCTGCCGGGCCCGTTTTTCGTCGATACGCACCACGTCGGGGATGCGGCCACTAGTCTGGAAGTCGAATTGCAGTCCCTTGTCGGTCGCCTGCGGTTCGAGCATCGCCGAGAGCTGCGTGACGAATTCCGGCAGCGAAATCTCGGTCACGTGCAACTGCAGTTTGCCTGCCTCGATGCGGGCCACGTCCAGCAAGCCGTCTACCAACGCCAGCAAGTGCTCGCCGCTGCGATAGATGGTCGCCACTGCGTTGCGTCGAGCCGGCGGCAATTCATCGGTGCCTTGCAGCAGCAGTTGCGCGTAGCCGAGGATGCTGTTGAGCGGCGTGCGCAGCTCGTGGCTCAGGCCCGTCACATAGCGGCTTTTTGCGCGGTTCGCCGACTCGGCTGCAGCGCTTGCTGCCTGCAGCGCCGCGTCGGTCTTCTGGTGGGCTTCGATTTCCTGCATCAGAAGTTCAGCTTGCCGCTGCGATTCCTCCTGGGTGACCTTGCGGTTTTCATTGGCGAGCACCAGCCACCAGGCTGCGATGCAGCCGACCAGCGCGAGCGCGAAAAACGCCTTTAGATACCCTTGCAGCAGCACGTCGTGGATCGCGGTGTCGAGATCGGGGAGCGTCCTTATGCTCTGGTACCACTGTGCGGCGAGCACGCCACCAAGCAACGCCAGCACGACGATCAGGAGTCCGGCATACTGCGCGAGCCGCAGGCCCGCGGGTCCCAGCTTCAGACGTGGAAACAGCGTGCTCATCGACTTGCCGAACTGCGCGGGGAGTCGCGCGTGTGGCTTGCAGGAGTCGTTGCAGCGCGAGTCGAGCGAGCAGCACAGCGAGCAGATCGAACCCGCATAAGCCGGGCAGTGCGCCATGTCTTCGCGCTCGAAGGTGTTTTCGCAGATCACGCAGCGCAGGACCGCGCCCTGTTCGAGGTCGTGGCCATCGCGCGCCAGATAGAAGCGCCCGCGTGTGGCGATGGCAAGCAACGGAGCACAAATGAAGGCAACCAGCAGCGCGATAAACGACGACAGCGCTTCCGCGCTCGCGCCGAACACGCCCGCATGAGAGAGCGCGGCGACGGCCGTGGCAATCAGCATGGCGCCGACGCCGACGGGATTCACGTCGTAAAGATGCGCCCGCTTGAACTCGACATAGGGTGGGCTGTAACCGAGCGGCTTGTTGATCACGAGGTCGCCGACCACCGCGCCGATCCAGGCAATCGCCACGTTGGCATACAGCGCGAGCACTTTGCTGATGGCTTCGAACACGCCCATTTCGACGAGCAGCAGCGCGATCAGCACATTGAAGATGAGCCAGACCACGCGCCCCGGGTGGCTGTGCGTAAGCCGCGCGAAGAAATTCGACCACGCGAGCGAACCGGCGTACGCGTTGGTGACATTGATTTTCAGCTGCGACACGATCACAAACAGCGTCATTGCGGCGAGCGCTCCTTCGGGCGAGCGGAACACGTAGTGATACGCGACCAGATACATCTGGGTCGGTTCGACCGCCTTGACCGGATCGATCTCGTGCTGAATGGCGAGAAAGGCAAGGAACGCCCCGCCGAGCATTTTCAGCGCGCCCGGCACGATCCAACCCGGGCCGGCCGAGATCAGGGCGACCCACCAGCGTACGCGGTTGGCGTGGGTGCGCGGGGGCAGGAAACGCAGGTAATCGACCTGTTCGCCGATCTGAACGATCAACGAAAACACCACCGTGCAGCCGGCGCCGAATGCGACCAGGTTGAACTCGTGGCCGTCGCCCGAGAGACCGCCGAAGGTGACCCACTCGGCGAGCACGTGCGGCTCGCGCCACAGCACCACGGCGTACGGTACCACCAGCAGCACGAGCCACAGCGGCTGGGTCCAGCCCTGTAGCCGGTTAATGAAAGTAATGCCGAAGGTGACCACCGGAATGATCACCAGCGCACTGATGACGTAGGCGACCGAAAGCGGGATCTTCAGATACAACTCGAGCGCGAGCGACATGATCGCCGCTTCGAGCGCGAAAAATACGAACGTGAAGATCGCGTAGATCAGCGACGTCAGCGTCGAACCCATGTAGCCGAAACCGGCGCCGCGCGTGAGCAGATCCATGTCGACGCCGTAGCGCGCCGCGTAGTAGGCGATCGGTATACCGGTCAAAAACACCAGCACCGAGACGGCGAGAATCGCGTAGACCGCATTGGTGAAACCGTAGTTGACCACCAGCGAGCCGCCGATCGCCTCGAGCACGAGGAACGACACCGCCCCTAAAGCCGTGTTGGCGACGCGGAATTCGGACCAGCGCCGGAATGTGCGCGGCGTGAAGCGCAGCGCGTAGTCCTCGAGCGTCTCGTCACCGACCCACGCGTTGTAGTCGCGGCGGATCTTCACGATGCGCTGCGTGCCGCTCGGCTGCGGGCGCGATGCCCCAGCTTGGGTGGCCGGATTGGCGGAGCGAGGCGGCGGTGGTTCCGTTTGGTGCATCGGGGCCTTTCGTGGAGCGGTTCGGAGCGCTGGCCGTGCGTCCACGCAAATAGCATTCCATTCCCGGCCCTTACGCCGGCAGCGACCCGTAGTCGCCGCGATTATAGAGAGCGCATTTTCGGCGCGCCCTACGTCAACTGACGTATTTGGATCCGCAAATTGGCTACCTACCTTTCGTTGCGTCGACCCCGCCAGCCCGGTTACCAGGTTTTCCAGAGCGGGTCGCCCGACCATGACGACAAGGAGAATTCGATGTCACACGACGATCAGAACGAGCAAGGCCAGCCTTCGGCGCTCCGGCGCAAACTCCTGATGGGTCTCGCTGCCGCGCCCGCGCTGGCCATGTCCGGCATCGCGCGGGCCCAGCAGTTTCCGACCGCGAAGGTTAATACCACGCACCTCGCCGTGACCGATACTGAAGTGACGGTCGGCCAGTTGCACTCGGCGACCGGCACGATGGCGATCTCCGAAACCGGTTCGATCCAGGCCGAACGGCTCGCGATCGAGCAGATCAACGCGGCTGGCGGCATTCTCGGCCGCCAGATCAAGATCATTCAGGAGGACGGCGCTTCCGACTGGCCGACCTTCGCCGAAAAGTCGAAGAAGCTGCTCGAAAACGATCACGTGGCGGCTGTGTTCGGCTGCTGGACCTCGGCGTCGCGCAAGGCGGTGTTGCCGATCTTCGAGCGCGACAACGGCCTGCTGTATTACCCGACGTTCTACGAGGGCCTGGAACAGTCGCACAACGTGTTCTATACCGGCCAGGAAGCGACCCAGCAGATTCTGTGGGGACTGAACTGGGCGAACCAGACGAAGAAGGCGAAGAGCTACTTCCTGATCGGTTCGGACTACATCTGGCCGCGCACGTCGAACAAGATCGCGCGCAAGCATATCGAGCAGCATCTGACCGATTGCAAGGTGGTGGGCGAAGAGTATTACCCCCTCGGCACTACCAATTTCAACTCGCTTATCAACAAGATCAAGATCGCCAGGCCCGATTGCATCTACGCGATCATCGTCGGCGGTTCGAATGTGGCCTTCTACAAGCAACTGAAGGCGGCCGGCATCACGGCTGACAAGCAGTTCCTGCTGACCATCTCGGTGACCGAGGATGAAGTGCTCGGCATCGGCGGCGAGAATGTGGCGGGCTTCTACTCGGCCATGAAGTATTTCGAATCGCTCGACAACGACAACAACAAGAAATTCGTCGCCGCGTTCAAGGCGAAATATGGACCGAAGTCGGTGATCGGGGACGTCACGCAGGCCGCGTATCTCGGGCCATGGTTATGGAAAGCGGCGGTGGAGAAGGCCGGCAGCTTCGACGTCGACAAGGTCGTCGCCGCGTCGCCGGGTATCGAGCTGAAGACCGCGCCGGAAGGCTACGTGAAGATCCACGCGAATCACCACCTGTGGAGCCGCACGCGCATCGGCGAGGCGCAGGCCGACGGCCAGTTCAAGGTGGTGGCCGAGTCGCCGACGCTGATCGAGCCGAATCCGTTCCCGAAGGGTTACCAGTAAGCAACAAGCGGCGCTCAGGCAGCAGGCGCGCCATGTCGGCGCGCGCCGATCATTTCGAGGAGAGACGCATGTCGGCTTCGGACATTCTTAACATCACCTTGATGCAGGGCTTTGCGGGTTTGAGCCTGTTCAGCGTGCTGCTGTTGATGGGGCTCGGGCTGGCGGTGATTTTCGGCCAGATGGGTGTCATCAACATGGCCCACGGCGAGTTCATGACGATCGGTGCGTACACGATCTACATGTTCTCGCAGCTGGCCGACAACTACTGGCACGGGTTCGCGCCAATCTACTTTCCGCTGGCGATCTGCGCGGCCTTCGCGCTTGCCTTTGCGGCCGGCTGGGTGGCGGAATGGGCGTTGATCCGCCATCTGTACCGCCGTCCGCTCGACACGCTGCTCGCGACCTGGGGTTTGAGCCTCGGGATGCAGCAGGTGTTCCGCTCGGTGTTCGGCCCGAAGGAGGTGAGCCCGACACTGCCGGACTGGCTGATGGGCTCCTGGTCGCCGAAGCAAGGTCTCGATATCCCGATCAACGGTTTGTTCGTGATGAGTCTCGCGGTGGTGATGACCGGCGGCGTGCTGCTGGCGCTGTATCGCTCGCGCTGGGGGTTGCGGGTACGCGCCACCGTCGCAAACCGTCAGATGGCGAACGCGGCCGGCATCGATACGCGCAAGACCGACCGGCTGACCTTCGCGATCGGTTGCGGCATGGCGGGTGTGGCCGGCGCCGCGTTCACCGCGATCGGCTCGACGGGGCCGACCAGTGGCTCGCTTTATATCGTCGATTCGTTCCTGGTCGTGACGTTCGGCGGCGCGGCCAGTCTGCTCGGCACGGTTGCCTCAGCGTTTGGCATTGCTCAGATGCAGTCGATCAGCGAGTTCTTCATGACCGGCTCGTCGGCCCGCGTGGTGACGCTGTTGACCATTGTCATCGTGCTGATGTTGCGCCCGCAGGGTCTCTTCGCTTCAAAGGTGCGCCGTGTCTGACGAGCGAAGCAAGACACTCGTGGGTGGGCGGCCGCGCATTGCGCCGCAGCGTGTTTCGCGTGCACCGCTAAGACGTACTTTCAATCGATTCAGCCCGGAGAAATGCGTATGGACCCGCTGAACCCTTCCGCCGCCTCTGCCACGCCGCCCGAGAGCGCTGGCGAGGCCACTCGCAGCGGCCTGCGGCCTACACTGCTGCGCTGGTTCACGACCGATGGCTACGGCAGCATCATCGTGCTGGCACTGCTGATTCTCGTGGTGTTTCCGCTCGCGCTCGATGCGTTCCGTCTCAACCTGATGGGCAAGTATCTGACCTACGCGTTCGTCGCCGTCGGCCTCGTGATGGCGTGGGGCTACGGCGGCGTGCTGAGCCTGGGGCAGGGGGTGTTCTTCGGCCTCGGCGGTTACTGCATGGCGATGTTCCTGAAGCTCGAAGCATCGGACCCGATCAGCACGAAGATCCAGTCGACGCCAGGCATTCCTGACTTCATGGACTGGAACCAGATCACGGCGCTGCCGGTCTGGTGGAGGCCGTTTCATTCGCTGCAGTTCGCGCTTGCCGCGGTGGTGGTCGTGCCCTGCGCGCTGGCGTTCGTGGTCAGCTTTGCGATGTTCAAGCGGCGCGTGGGCGGCGTCTACTTCGCCATCATCACGCAGGCGGTGGCGCTGATTCTCTCGGTGCTCATCATCGGCCAGCAAGGCTACACCGGCGGCGTGAACGGCATCACCGACCTGCGCACGCTGTACGGCTGGGACATTCGCGGCGACGGCGCCAAGCTGATCCTGTACTTCCTGAACGCGGTCCTGCTGCTGGTGGCGATCCTCTGCTGCCGGCTTATCCAGCGCAGCAAGCTCGGTACCCTGTTGCTCGCCATGCGCGACAAGGAAGACCGGGTGCGTTTCTCGGGCTATGACGTCGCCATGTTCAAGGTCTTCGCGTTCTGTGTCGCGGCGGTGCTGGCGGCCATCGGCGGCGCGATGTTCACGTTGCAGGTCGGTTTCATGTCGCCGTCCTTCGTGGGAATCGTGCCGTCCATCGAGATGGTGATCTACGCGGCGGTGGGCGGACGCATGTCGCTGGTGGGCGCGGTCTATGGCGCGGTGCTCGTCAATCTCGGCAAGACCTGGTTCTCCGAAAGTTTTCCGAACCTGTGGCTGTTCCTGATGGCCGGGCTCTTTATCGGCGTCGTGATGGCGTTTCCGAACGGCCTCGCCGGTCTCTACGACAGCCATGTGAAGCCCTGGCTGCTGCGCCGCGCCTTGCGGAGGACGACATGAGCAATACCGATTTCGTGCTGGCGGTCGAGGGCTTAAGCGTGTCGTTCGACGGCTTCAAGGCGATCGATGCGCTGAACCTCTATGTCGACCGTGGCGAGTTGCGCGTGGTGATCGGCCCGAACGGCGCAGGCAAGACGACACTGCTCGATCTGATCTGCGGCAAGACACGGGCCAGCGAAGGCAGCATCAAGTTTCGCAACGAGGAGATGACGCGGCTGCCGGAATTTCGGCGCGTACGCAAAGGGATTGGCCGCAAGTTCCAGACGCCGTCGATCTACGAAAACCTCACTGTGTTCCAGAACCTCGAAGTGTCGTTTCCGCGTGGGCGGGGTGTGTTCGGCGCGCTCGCGTTTCGCCGCACCAGCGATGTGCTCGACCGCGTGCGCGACGTGGCCGGCGAGATTGGTCTTGCCGCCCAGCTCGATCTCGAGGCCGGCCTGCTGTCGCACGGGCAGAAACAGTGGCTCGAAATCGGCATGTTGCTGATGCAGGAGCCGGAACTGCTGATGCTCGACGAACCGATTGCCGGCATGAGCGTGCGCGAGCGCGAGGTGACTGCTGAGCTGTTGAAGCGGATCTGCCAGAACCGCTCGATGATCGTGATCGAACACGACATGGCGTTCGTCGAGCAGATCGCGCACAAGGTCACCGTGATGCACCAGGGGAAGATCCTCGCGGAAGGGGCGATGGAGCAGGTGCAGGCCGATCCGCGGGTGATCGATGTATATCTCGGGCACTAGGTTGATCACGGAATCAGGCATTGAACCCGCATTGAATTCAGCTGCGAGACCAGCGAATGAGGAGCCCAGCATGTTGAATGTCGACGACGTATTTGTCAGTTACGGCCAGAGCGAGGCGCTGCATGGAATCAGTTTCCAGGCGGCTAAAAACGAAACCGTGGCGATCATGGGACGCAACGGCATGGGCAAGACCACGCTGTTCAAGTCGCTGATCGGCATCTTGCCGCTCAAAGGCGGTGCAGTGCGCGTGGATGGCGCAGATGTGTCGCATGACGAAAGTTTCCGGCGCGTTGCCAAAGGTATCGCGTACGTGCCGCAAGGGCGGCAGATTTTCGCCACGCTCACGGTGGAGGAAAACATCCAGACGGGCCTGGAAAACGCCCGTGACAGGCGCATCCCCGAAGAGATCTACGCGCTGTTTCCAGTGCTGTACGACATGCGCGCGCGCAAAGGCGGCAACCTGTCCGGCGGCCAGCAGCAACAGTTGGCTATCGCCCGTGCACTGGTTACACAACCCAAGGTGCTGCTGCTCGATGAGCCGACCGAAGGGATCCAGCCGTCGATCATCAAGGACATCGCCAAAGCGTTGAACGAGATTCGCAAGCTGCGCGATATCACGATCGTGGTGTCGGAGCAGGTGTTGAGTTTCGCGCTCGATGTCGCCGACCGGTTGTTCGTCATCGAAGGCGGGCGTCTGGTGCACGAGAGTCCGCGCAGCGCCGCCGACACCGCGAAGATTCGCGAGTACCTGTCGGTGTAAACCGGCTGTCCGTCATTTCCAAAAAGGAGGATTTGCAATGGCTGAAACGCTAATCAAGGTCGACCTGAACCAGTCGGCCTACGAGAACGAGAACATCCACAACCGCTGGCATCCGGACATTCCGATGGCCTGCTGGGTCAACCCGGGTGATGACTTTATCCTCGAGACCTACGACTGGACCGGCGGCTTCATCAAGAACAACGACAGCGCCGACGACGTGCGCGACATCGACCTGTCGATCGTGCACTTTCTGAGCGGCCCGGTGGGCGTGAAGGGCGCTGAGCCAGGCGATCTGCTGGTCGTGGATCTGCTGGATATCGGTGCGAAGCAGGAGAGCCAGTGGGGTTTCAACGGCTTTTTTTCGAAGAAAAATGGCGGTGGCTTCCTGACCGATCACTTTCCGCTCGCGCAGAAATCGATCTGGGATTTTCATGGCCTGTACACCAGTTCCAGGCACATCCCGGGCGTGAACTTCGCCGGTCTGATCCATCCGGGGCTGATCGGCTGCCTGCCTGATCCGGCGATGCTCGCGACGTGGAACGAGCGCGAAGCGGCTTTGATCGCCACTGATCCCGAGCGCGTGCCCGGCCTTGCCAATCCGCCGTTCGCCTCGACCGCGCATATGGGGCGGCTTGCCGGCGACGCGCATGCCAAGGCCGCGGCCGAAGGCGCCCGCACGGTGCCGCCACGCGAGCATGGCGGCAACTGCGACATCAAGGACCTGTCGCGCGGCTCCAAGGTGTACTTCCCGGTGTATGTGGATGGCGCCGGCCTCTCGGTGGGCGACCTGCACTTCAGTCAGGGCGACGGAGAAATCACCTTCTGCGGCGCTATCGAAATGGCCGGCTGGGTGCATATGAAGGTCGGGCTGATCAAGGGCGGCATGGCCAAATACGGCATCAAGAACCCGATTTTCAAGCCGAGCCCGATTACTCCGAACTACAACGACTACCTGATCTTCGAAGGCATTTCGGTAGACGAGCAGGGCAAGCAGCATTATCTCGATGTGCATATCGCCTACCGCGAGGCGTGCCTGAACGCGATCGAATACCTGACGAAGTTCGGCTACTCGCGAGCGCAGGCCTATTCGATTCTGGGGACGGCGCCTGTACAGGGGCACATCAGTGGGGTGGTTGATGTGCCTAACGCCTGCGCGACGTTATGGTTGCCGACCCAGATCTTCGACTTCGACATCCGGCCAACGGCGGCGGGTCCGATCCAGCATATTGCTGCGGGTGGGGTGGACTTGCCCTTGTCGCCGGATCTCGTTTGACGCGTAGCGGCCGCAGTGTGCCCGCCAGGTGGTGGGCACCTGGCGGGGCAGCACTGATTCACGGAACCTGAGAGGACATCATCATGCCGACTTACGACTACCGTTGCGACCATTGCGGCGCTTTTGCGGCGATTCGCCGGGTTGCGGAGCGCGATACGGCCTGCGCGTGCCCCACTTGCGGCGGCGAGGCGCAGCGCACGCTCAGTCTGCCGGTTTTATCGCTGATGCAGGCGACCACGCGCACGGCGCACGCGGTCAACGAGCGCGCGGCACATGCGCCGCAACGTTCAGGTGAGTACAAGCATCGCCATGGGCCGGGCTGCGGATGTGGGGCGAAGGCCGCCTCGGGGTCCACGACAGGCAGCGGACTCAAGACGAACCCAGCTGGCCGGCCGTGGATGATCAGCCATTGACGACGGTGACGGTAACGGTGGCTTCCGCCGACGGTGATGAGCCGTAAGCGGCGGTGCCGATCAACCCACCGTTACGGCAACGAAATCGTCAGATTGGCCGACTGCGGCCCGAGCTTGATGATCTGCGAATACGGCGCGAGCGTATGCAGTGTCGAGTCGCGCAGATAGTTGTTCAGCCCGAGATAGGCCAGCAGTCCCACCAGCGCAAACACCGCGCCGATGCTCCACAGCGGCACTTCGCGCTTGAGGCGGTGCGCGACCTGATCCGGCAGCGGCCAGTGCGGCGCGAACGGCGCACGCTTGCCCTTCAGATGCGCGATCTCATCACCGATCCGCGCGGTCAGATACGCGAGCTTCTCCGGTCCTTCAAGCAGATACTTGCCCTGAAAGCCGAGCAGCAGGCACATATGAAACACCTCCAGCGACTGCAGGCGCGCCGCGCCATGAGCACGGCATTCTTCGAGGTAATGGAAGAACTTCTCGCCTGCCAGTTGCTCGCCGAACAGCACGAGCTGCAACGGCCGCCGCTCCCATTCCGTGCGGATCTTGAACGACGACGACAGCACCGATTCGTCGACCGCCGCGCAGAACGCAAACTTCGACGCATACACATCGTCCGCCGACGCGTTCAGCTTTTTCGCACCGCGCTCGAAATCCGCCAGAAAGTGCTGGATGCGCTGGCTGAACTCGTTGGCGTCGCCAGGTTCACGACCGTTCTTCAACAGGAACAGCATGAAGAAGCCGTCGTACAGCAGATCGAGCAGCGAGCGGACCTGGTAGGTGGGCTCGACGGTGGGGGCGGGCGTGACAGACGGCGTGCTGTCGCCAAACAGGGAGGGCGCGTAGCTCATGATGTGACGGCGATCAGTTCGAGGTTGAGGTCGTTGATTCCTGACGGCGTGTAGATCATCGCCGACTGGGCCTGCAGCATGCGGTCATAGAGCGCGCCGCGCGGTTCGAACGAAAAGTAGCAGGCGCCGGGCCGCACCGGAATGGCGGGCGGCACCTGCGGCGTGTAGACGAGGCGCACGCCGGGCATGGCCGAGAGCACCAGCTTGTCGACGTCGTCCGGCGCGCCGACCTTGAAACGGGCCGGCACCGCTTCCACCAGTTCGACGGTTGGCATGTTCGCCGAGACGGCAATATAGAACATCGTCTTTTCGTCGATCTTGCCCGAGTCGAGCCGGCCCACGTGGAACGACGGCCGTACTTCGTCGAGGGCAATTGCGAAGTAGCGCGTGGAGATCACCGTCTCCAGCAGATCGCGCAGCATCGTATCGAGGCGTGCAAAGCCGGGGCCCGGGTCGTCGTGGCGATAGGCGGGCAGATCGGCGAGCGCATAGCCCTTCGAGAACGTCATCAACTGGCCGGCAAGGCGCAGCAGTTCCTGGAACAGCCGTTCCGGATGCAACGCAGCGTGCTGGTAAAGATGAGCGAGCGATGCAAACGCCGCGTTGGCCGTATGCAGCAGCCAGAACGACGCAATATCGCCAGAGCGGAATTCGATGATGTTCTTGGTCGGCTCACGATGGAAGCCATACAGCGCATTCACCTTGGCCTGCAGCGCGTCGATCAGCTGGCGCAGGCGCTGATGCAGGATCGGCGAGGCCTCGATGGCGAGCGAGGGCGGTACGAAGCTGTCGTCGAACTCGAAGCCGGAGGTGGCGGTGCGGCGAACGCGCGCGAGCGGCACCGAAAGCAGCTGATCGCGCGGCTCACTATGAGCGATCAGCTTGACGCTGGTTTTCAGGAACGTGATATCGGCTTCGGCAGCGTCCGTGAAGTGATCGGCGACCGACGACTGCTCGCTGACATAGCGCGAGACAAATCCCGTGTTGCGATCGGGCGAGTAGTTCGCGCCGGTTTCACGCAGCGGATGCAGCGCCAGATAGAACGTGAACTCGTTGATGCCGTCGGGCAGCGTGTCGAGCGCGATGGGCGGCGGCAGATCGTCGGCCTGCGGTGCGGAGTACAACGCGCCGTCTGGAAACACGAGCGACAGTTCGCTCACGCGCAGCACATTGCTGCCGAGTGCGTCGCGGTCGAACTTCACCGAGCGCACGCCCCAGTTGTAAGGCTGGATGGCCTGAAGCGATTCGAACAGGCGTGCCTCATGATAGGCGTCCTGACGCTGAAAATGCTGAGGCCTCAGAAACAGGCCTTCCCCCCAGAGCACCTTTGCGGAATAACTCATCTCAAACCTGTTATATGCGTCAAGCGGGTTGCATGCCCGATGATAATTGTATCCGGCCCTGCAATTGTTAAATCGTCAAATACGGTTAAATTGCCATTCAAATGCATTTTTAGCCACAACTCACCGAAGACAGCATATTCAGCGATTGAACCGGGAATCCCTGTTCAGGTGGGATCACAGTGCCGTTGGTCACGGTCATTGCACAGTTATGCAGACCGATCATAATGCCAGACTTCTCGGACTTTGCCGGATCGAAGGCGAATTTCCAACGCTGTATTGCCGGGTCGCGGAATAGCGCGACGATACCGAATGCCTGCGCTTCGCGCGAGACTTTCTCGGTTACGGTGTAGTGCTGCCCCGGAATCAGGGTGACTTCTCTCACACTCAGCAAATCGCCGCCCAACGTGCTTTTTTCCTTGTCGGGATCGGTGAACGCATTGAATGGCGCCTGCTGGAACGAGGTGGGATCTTTCAGTACATAGAGGCGCACCACCAGCGCCAGCGGCTTCTGGTCGTTGGCGGCGTTCAGATTCTGCGCGGCGTACAGCGTCAGGCCGAGGTCGCGCGGCGGCTTCTGGGCGTCCGGTACATCGGGCTTGCCGAGGCCGGTCATCTGCAGGGCGGCGGAAGCGGCCGACCCGAGCATCGGCACGGCGGCCGCACAACCCGCAAGAAGTATCGCGCTCATCGCCAGTAACGATGCATAACGAATAAAACGCAAATTCATTTACACCGATCGGTTCTGTGCCGATCGCCCCCGGTCGAATCGCTACTCAGCTAAACCAATCGGGGGAGTGCGCCTGTTCTATGCGTAATGCATTGAATGGCGCTACTACCCCGTCCGAATGGGCGGAAAAACTTTCCGTCCTCGAGAATAACGGGCTTTACGCCCGGAAACTATTTCTTATCCGGTCCTTATGTGATGCTTATGTGATGCGCTCTCGGTTTTTTCGTGCAATGCTTTGTCACACGAAAGTTGAATTATCAAAAATTGACCTGTACTATACCCGCGCACTTGAAGCAAAGCAAAACTCCAGTTTCTCGTTGAATTAAAAAACTCGCACGCCGGTGAAAAAGCGATGAAAGAGCGTCTCTTTGTAAAACTATCAGGGGTGGTGTTGGCATGTGGCGTGATCGCCGGATGTGCAAGCCAGAGCAACAACGTCGCGACCACGCCGGAGGCTTTCAACAAGTCGCTGGCAGACGCCGATACCGTCGCCAAGTCAGGTGACCAGGACAAGGCCATGGCGCTTTACCAGCAATTGGCCAAATCCGATCCGACGCGCGAAGAACCGTGGTCGCGCATGGCGCAGATCCAGTTCACACAGGGACATTACGGTCAGGCCATCGTCGACGCACAGGAAGCCTTGCAGCGCGACCAGACCGACCGTCAGGCGAAGAGCGTGCTGGCTGTGGCAGGCCTGCGCGTCGCCACGCAATCGCTGGGCGAGTTGCGCCAGGATGCGTCGCTCGCAGGCGATGCCAAGACCGATGCCCAGGCGCTCGCCAAGGAACTGCGCGACACGCTGGGCGAAGCCACGTTGTTCCCGCCGGACGACAGCGACAAGCCGGTGGTCAAGAAGAAGTACGTGAGGCGCGTCGCCAAAAAGCCGGAGGCCACCACGGCGGCGGCGCCGGCTGCACCGGCCACGCCGGCGCTGTCTGCTCCGGCGCCTGCAGCACCGGCTGCGCCCGCGAGAGCGGCACAAAGCGGTGGCGCGTCCGACCCGTTCAGCGCGCTTCGCTAATTCACCCGCAAGACCACCTGCTTCAGGGAGCCGACGATGGCGAAGAAAGAAAGTATTCAAAAGCGCTTGCAAAAAGTCCGGCCGCCGCGCGTTCAATTGACTTATGAGGTTGAGCGTGGCGATGCAATCGAGATCAAGGAGCTGCCCTTCGTCGTCGGCGTGGTTGCCGATCTGGCGGGGCAATCCGAAGTCGAGCAACCCAAGTTGCGCGATCGTAAGTTCGTCAATATCGACCGCGACAATTTTGACGATGTGATGAAAGGCATCGAGCCGCGGGCGGCATTTCAGGTGGAAAACCGCCTGAGCGAGGCCGGCGGACGCTTTGCGGTGGACCTGCGGTTCCGTTCGATGGCCGACTTCAGCCCGGACGAAGTGGTCTCGCAGATCGAGCCGCTGCGCCGTCTGCTCGACGCACGTTCGAAGCTGGCCGACCTGCGCAACAAGCTCGCGGGCAACGACAAGCTCGAAGACCTGCTGAGCGAGGTGCTGTCGAACACGCAGCAACTGCAGGCCCTTGCAAAAAGCCAGGGCGAAGCAGAAGAGCACGGCGATGCGCCGGGTAAAGACCAGCAGGGCGAATAAGTACGGGGTGTGAGATGAACCAGCAAACGGCAGCAGCCCAACTCGCCAGCGCGCACGACGGCGCTGAGACCTCGCTGCTCGACGAGATCGTCGAGAAGAGCAAGGTGGCGAAGTCCGATTCGGAACACGCGCGTGCGAAAGACCTGATCGGCGAACTCGTGCACCAGGTGCTCGACGGCACGGTGATCGTGTCGGACAACCTCTCGGCCACCATCGACGCCCGCGTGGCGGAGCTCGACCGGCTGATCTCCGCGCAACTGAGCGCGGTGATGCATGCACCCGAGTTTCAGCGCCTCGAAGGCACGTGGCGCGGTCTCGACTATCTGTGCAAGGAAAGCAACACCGGCTCGACGGTCAAGATCAAGGCGCTGCATGCTCCCAAGCGCGATCTGGTGCGCGACTTCAAGAATGCGATTGAATTCGACCAGAGCGCGCTTTTCAAGAAGGTCTACGAAGAAGAGTTCGGCACCTTCGGCGGCGCGCCGTTCGGCACGATCATCGGGGATTTCGAGGTGACGCGTCAGCCGGAGGACGTGTACTTCATCGAGCAGATGGCGCACGTCGCCGCTGCTGCGCATGCACCGTTTATCGCATCGGCGTCGCCGGAACTGCTGGGTCTCGAATCGTTTGCCGACCTCGGCAAGCCGCGCGATCTCGGCAAGGTGTTCGACACGGTCGAATACGCCAAGTGGAAGTCGTTCCGCGATTCGGAAGACTCACGTTATGTCGGTCTGACGCTGCCGCGCTTTCTGGGCCGCCTGCCGTTCAATCCGAAAGATGGCGCGACCGCTGAAGGCTTCAACTTCGTCGAAGACGTGGACGGCACCGATCACAGCAAGTATCTGTGGTGTAACGCGGCTTGGGCTTTCGCTGCGCGCCTGACGGCCGCATTCGACGACTTCGGCTGGTGCGCAGCGATTCGCGGCGTGGAAGGCGGCGGTCTGGTCGAAGACCTGCCCACCCATACCTTCAAGACCGACGACGGTGAAGTGGCACTGAAGTGCCCGACCGAAATCGCGATTACCGACCGCCGCGAAAAAGAACTGAGCGATCTCGGCTTCATTCCGCTCGTGCACTGCAAGAACTCGGATTACGCCGCGTTCTTTGCTGCCCAGTCGGTCCAGAAAGCCAAGAAGTACAGCACCGATAGCGCCAACGCGAACGCCGTGCTGTCCGCGCAGTTGCAGTACATCTTCTCGGTATCGCGCGTGGCGCACTACCTGAAGGCGATGATGCGCGACAAGATTGGCAGTTTCGCCTCGGCACAGAACGTCGAAGTATTCCTGAACCGTTGGATCTCGCAGTACGTCTTGCTCGACGACAACGCGACTCAGGAGCAGAAAGCGCAGTTTCCGCTGCGTGAGGCATCCATACAGGTCTCGGAGATTCCTGGCAAACCCGGTTCGTATCGTTCGGTCGCGTTCCTGCGCCCGCACTTCCAGCTGGATGAGCTTTCGATCTCTTTGCGGCTTGTGGCTGACCTGCCGAAGCCGGCAAATTCATAAATGAAGTCAACATGCCCGGGCTGGCCGCCCGGGTTGACTGTAAAAACCACCTCTTTGGGGAGTCGATGAGTTATGAAGGACATCTATTTAAAATTCGGCAATCCTGCGATCAAGGGCGAGTCTGCCGATAAGGACCATCAGGGCTGGATCGAGATCGACTCCTGGAGTCACTCCATCACGCAACCGCGTTCGGCAACGGCCTCTACCGCTGGCGGCCATACGGCCGAGCGCTGCGAGCACGGCGATATGGTCTTCACGAAAGATATCGACGTGGTCAGCCCGCTGATCTACCAACACGCATCGGGCGGTACGACGTTCGACGAAGTGACGGTCGACTTCATGCGTTCGGATGGCGAAGGCAACCGGATCAAGTATCTGGAAGTCAAGCTCAAGTACGTGATCATCTCGAGCGTGGCGCCGGCTGTCGGTTCGCCGACCGCGACGACGGGTACGAGCGACGCACCGGGCGTGTCGTTGCCGAACGAGCAGTTCACGCTGAAATACGCTGCGGTGCAGTGGAAGTACACCCAGCAGAAGATCGGCGGCAACCAGGGCGGCAACGCGCAAGGCGCGTGGAGCCTGACGAAGAACGACAAGACGTACGCAGTTTGATGGGCGGTGCGGCGTCCGTACTTGACCTGCGGGCGCCACACTGCGTTTTGCACCGCTTCTTCGGCAGCTGATGAAACGATTCGAACCGAGTTTCCTCGACAAGCTGTTCGACGACGAACCGCATTTGCCGGCTTCCCCGGCGATGCGGCAATTGTCGCTGGACGAGCTGAAGGCGACTGTCGCACGTGACGTCGAGGCCATCCTGAACACCCGGATCGCCTTGACCGAACACGAACTGGCGGCGCTGCCCGAGTGTCAGAAATCGGTCTTGACGTACGGTCTGAACGACTTCGCGGGCCTGAGTCTCGCGAGTCACTACGACCGGACGTTCATCTGCAAATCGATTCAGCAGGCCATTGCGCGGCACGAGCCGCGACTGAAGCAGGTGGCAGTCACGCTAGAACTGAACGAACAATCGACCAACGCGCTGTATTTTGCCATTCAGGCGTTACTGGTCGTACATCCGGCAGAAGAACCGGTGAGTTTTGATGCGATGCTGCAGCCTTCGACGTTGCAGTATTCCGTATCGCGCGCACGCGCGAAGCTTTAATACCGCATGCTGGCTGCCGTTACGCGCAACGGCGGCGCGGGTGTATCAGGTCCGGGGACAGGTTGATGGAAGAATTGCTGCCATATTACGAGCGCGAACTGGCATTCCTGCGGCGCTACTCGAACGATTTCGCAGATCGTTACCCGAAGATCGCCGCGCGCCTCGCGATGTCCGGCGAGCACTGCGAAGACCCACACGTCGAGCGGATGATCGAATCGTTCGCGCTGCTGGGCGCCCGCATCAACAAGAAGCTCGACGACGACTACCCCGAATTCACTGAAGCACTGCTCGAAGTGCTTTATCCGCACTATCTGCGGCCGTTTCCCTCGTGTTCGATAGCCCAGTTGGGCACCTCCGCTGCACTCAGCAATCTGACCGAACCGGTCACGATCGAGCGGGGCACCGAACTCAAATCGCGCACGATCCGCGGCGTACAGTGCCGCTTTCGCACCGCTTACGATGTGACGCTGGCGCCGATTCGCATCTCGGAGGCGAAGTACACGTCCATCGCGATGGCGCCGAGCGCGACTGTGTTGCCAGCCAACGCGTCGGCGATTGTCTCGATCACGCTCGAGTCGACCGCGCCGCAACTGGATCTCGGTGCGCTGAAGCTGTCCACGCTGCGCGCGCATCTGCATGGCGAGCAATCGTTTATCGCGGGTCTGACCGACTGCCTGTTCGTCAATGCAATGGCCACCTATGTCGAGGCTGACCGCCGCGGCGTGTGGACCGCGATGCGCACCTCGCCGCTCGCACAAGCCGGCTTCGACGAAGAAGATGCGTTGATCGACTACCCCGCCAAGTCGCATCCGGCGTACCGGTTGCTGACCGAGTACTTTGCGTTTCCCGACAAATTCAATTTCGTCGATTTCGATCTGGCGGCAATGACGCGCGCCAGCGGCCGCTGCAGCCGTCTGACGCTGCACGTCGTGCTGAAAGACGTGCGCAGCGACTCGCATGTCGCGCGGCTGCTCGAGACGCTCGCGACGCAGCACTTCCGCCTGTTCTGCACGCCGGTCGTCAACCTGTTCAAGCAGCACGGTGAACCGATCCGTCTGACTCATCAGTCGATCTCGTATCCGGTGATCGCCGAAGCGCGCCGGGCGTTTGCCTACGAGGTGTATTCAATCGATTCGGTGAAGCTGGTCCGGCAGCAGGCGAACCAGGAATCGGTGATCGAATTCCGGCCGTTCTACTCGCTGCATCACGGCGAACGGCAACGCGCCGGGCATTACTGGTTCGCGCGCCGCAACGACTGGGTGGCGGAGAAGAGCCCGGGCTACGAAACCGAGATTTCGATTGTCGATATCGATTTCGAACCAGCCGAGGCGCAAACCGATACGCTGAGTATCGAGCTGACCTGCACCAATCGCGATCTGCCGGCCGGACTGGCGATGGGCATCGAAGGCGGCGACCTGTTTCTCGAGGGCGGTTCGTTGACCGGCAACATTTCGATGCTGCGCCGCCCCACGCCGAGCGTGCGTTTCGAGCGTGGCCGTGCCGCGCACTGGCGGCTGATCTCGCACCTGGCGCTCAATCACGTCTCGCTTGCGAGCAATGGCCTCTCTGCGCTCAAGGAAATGCTGGTGCTGTACGACATGCGGCGCACGGCGGTCTCGGCGCGGCATATCGACGGACTGGTCGGCATCGAGCAGCGCGCGGCCGTGCAATGGCTGCCGGGCAAGCCGTTCGCTACCTTCGTGCGCGGCATGGAAATTCGCCTGACCATCGACGAGGACCATTTTGTGGGCACGAGCCTCGCGTCGTTCGTGCGTGTGATCGACACGTTTTTTGGGCTGTACGTGCATCTGAACAGCTTTGTGCAACTGGTCGTCGTGTCGAAGCGCACTGGCGAGGAGATTCTGCGATGCAAACCCCGCAGCGGCGAATCGATCCTGGCGTAATCGAGCAACTGCTCGACGAACCGCATCGCTTCCAGTTTTTTCAGGCAGTGCGGATTCTCGAGAAGTGGTTTGCCAGGGAGAACTCAACACGGCCCGGCGAGATCGTGGCGCAGCGTCTGGCGTTTCGCAATACGCTTTCGCTGGGCTTTCCGCCGAGCGAGATTCACAGCGCGCAGTCCTATGACGATGAAGGCACGGCGCTGAAGGACAAGCCGCAGCGTACCGCCGCCGTCGAAGACGGCAAGCTTGGCCGAGTCGATATCACGCCGGCGTTCTTCGGGCTGCTTGGCGGGCAGGGCGCATTGCCGCTGCACTATACCGAGCAGATCATTGCGCGCGAGCAACTCAGGCGCGACCGTGCGGCGCGCGAGTTCTTCGATGTCTTTTCGAATCGGGCCACCGCGCTGTTCTACTCGGCATGGAAGAAATACCGGCTGCCGTTTCATTACGAACTGGACCGCGACGAGCGCTATCTGCCGTTGCTGCTGGCGCTTGCCGGTGTCGCCGATGCAGAGAGCCGCAGCACTCTGCAGGAGGGCGACGGTGCGCTGTTCGACGAGGCGATTGCAGGCTATGCGCTTGCGGCGCGGCATCGGCCGGTGTCGGCGGCGTACTTGCAGCGGACGTTGTCCGAATACTTTCAGGTACCGGTGCGCGTCGATCAGTTTGTCGGCAAATGGTACGACGTGCCGCCGGATCAATTGACGGTGCTGGGCAGCGTCAACGCGACGCTCGGCGCCACCGCGCTGGCAGGCGAACGGGTCTGGCAGCGCGACATGCGTGCGCGGTTGGTGATCGGCCCGCTCGCAAAAAAAGACTATGAAGCCTTCCTGCCGGGCGCCGAACGTGCCATCGCACTGGAACGGATGCTGACGCTGCTGGCCGGCGTGACGCTTGAATACGAGGTCTCGCTGGTGTTGCGGCGCGCCGAGGTCGGCTCGATTCAGCTGGGCCACGGTGGACGGCTCGGCTGGGACGCGTTTCTCTGCACACACGACGCCGACCGCGACCGCTCCGACGCCCGCTATGAATTGCACGTCATCCACTGAACATCGCAACGCGCCACGCTATCAACAGAACCTGGACCGCACGACATGAGCACGCCCCTCAAGACGCTGATCGCGAAACTGAATCCGACCTGCCGCCAGGCCACCGAGCGGGCGGCGAGCAATTGCCTGTCGCGCGGTCACTACGAGGTGGACCTCGAGCATCTGTTTCTGGCCTTGCTCGACGAGCCGGCGAGCGATGCGACGCTGGTGCTGCGCGCGAGCCGTATCGACGCGCATGCGTTGCGTGCCGATCTCGAACGCGAGTTGCAGCGCCTGAAGACGGGCAACGCGCGCACGCCGGTGTTTTCCGTGCATCTGATCGCGCTGTTCGAGCAGGCGTGGCTGCTGGCATCGCTCGATGCGCAGATCGGCCGGATCCGCTCCGGCCATCTGCTGCTCGCGCTGCTGAGCGCACCGGATCTCGCGCAGTTTGCGCAGCGTATGTCGCCGTTGTTTCGCGACGTGCGTGTGACCGATCTCAAGCATAAGTTCGATGAACTGACGGTCGGCTCGTGCGAGGCAGAGCGCAATCCTGCGGCGTCCGACGATGCCGATGGCGATGACCGCGATGCCAGCCTGCAACCGGCACGAAGCGGTGGCCCTTCAAAGACGCCCGCGCTCGATACCTACACGACCAACCTGACGCAACGCGCCCGCGATGGCCATATCGATCCGGTGATCGGCCGCGAAGCGGAAATTCGCCAGACGATCGACATTCTGATGCGCCGCCGCCAGAACAATCCGATCATGACGGGTGAAGCGGGGGTTGGCAAAACCGCCGTGGTGGAAGGGCTCGCATTGCGTATTGCCGCTGACGACGTGCCCGCGCCGCTGAAAGGCGTCGCGCTGCACGTGCTGGACATGGGGCTGCTGCAGGCCGGAGCGAGCGTCAAAGGTGAATTCGAAAATCGCCTGAAAAACGTGATCGACGAGGTCAAGAAAAGCGCGCATCCGATCATCCTCTTTATCGACGAAGCGCATACGATCATCGGCGCGGGCGGTCAGGCTGGACAGAACGATGCGGCGAACCTGCTGAAGCCGGCGCTCGCACGCGGCGAACTGCGCACGATTGCGGCCACCACGTGGAGCGAGTACAAAAAGTACTTCGAGAAAGACGCGGCGTTGGCAAGGCGCTTCCAAGTCGTGAAGATCGAGGAGCCGAACGAGACGCTTGCGGCGTCCATGCTGCGCGGCATGGCGGCTTTGATGGAAAAGCACTTTAACGTGCGCGTGCTCGACGATGCGATTACCGAAGCGGTGCGCCTGTCGCATCGCTATATCAGCGGCCGTCAGTTGCCGGACAAGGCTATCAGTGTGCTCGATACGGCCTGCGCGAAAGTCGCCCTGGCGCATAGCTCGACACCTGCAACGATCGACGACACGAAAAAGCGGATCGAGAGAATCGATGCGGAAGTGAACGCGCTCGAACGGGAAGTCGCGAGTGGGGCGGTGCACGACGAGCGTCTTGCGGAACTGCGCAGCCTGCGGGAAGCGGACGTAACCGCGCTTGCCGCCGGCGAAGCGCGCTACGACAAGGAGCGCGCGCTGGTGTCGGAGATTGGCGAACTGCGGGCGCAAATCGATGCAACACGCGGCGGTAGCGCAGACGCGGAGCAGGCCGGGAAAGCCGCGAGTGCGCGTGAGACGCTCGCGGCGCGCGTGAGCGAACTGCGTGCGCTGCAAGGCGGCCAGCCGATGGTGCCGCTGCAGGTCGACGGCCACGTTGTCGCAGAGATCGTCGCGTCGTGGACCGGCATTCCGTTGGGACGCATGGTCAAGGACGAGATTCAAACCGTGCTGAACCTGCAACCGCTGCTGGGCGCTCGCGTGATCGGCCAGGACCACGCGCTGGAAGCGATCGCCCAGCGCGTGCGGACCGCCAGCGCGAACCTCGAAGATCCGAACAAGCCGCGCGGCGTGTTCATGTTCGTCGGCCCTTCGGGTGTCGGCAAGACCGAAACGGCGCTGGCGCTGGCCGACATCCTGTATGGCGGCGAACGCAAGATGGTCACGATCAACATGAGCGAGTATCAGGAGGCGCATAGCGTCTCTGGTCTCAAAGGCTCGCCGCCGGGTTACGTCGGGTATGGCGAAGGCGGCGTGCTAACCGAGGCGGTGCGTCGCAATCCCTATTCGGTGGTGCTTCTCGACGAAGTGGAAAAGGCCCACCCGGACGTGCTGGAAATGTTCTTCCAGGTGTTCGACAAAGGCACGATGGATGACGCGGAAGGCCGCGAGATCGACTTCCGCAATACTCTCATCATCCTCACCTCGAACGTCGGTTCGCAGGCGGTGATGCAGGCGTGTCTGAACAAGAGCGCGGAAGAACTGCCGGGCGCCGATGAACTCGCCGAGACGTTGCGCCCGCAACTGTACAAGACCTTCAAGCCGGCCTTTCTCGGCCGCATGAAGGTGGTGCCGTACTATCCGATTTCCGACGACGTGCTGGTGGAGATCATCGAACTGAAGCTCGAGCGGATTCGCCGGCGCATCGAAGCGAATCACAAGGCGACCTTCGAGTGGGACGAATCGCTCGTGGATGCCGTATTGGCGCGCTGTACCGAAGTCGATTCCGGCGCGCGCAACGTGGACCACATCCTGAACGGCACGTTGTTGCCCGAAGTGGCGCAACAGGTGCTCGAGCGCATCGCGGACGGCACGTCGCTTGAGCGCATCGCGGTGCGGGCGAGCGAGGCCGGTGAATTCGAATATACGGTCGCCTGAAGCGTGCGCGCGCGTGTCAATGTCGTCGCACGGGTCTTCCTGTTTTAACGCCTGAACCCAGGCACTTACGTTACGGCTTTCTGTCATGCTCATGCCCGCTAACATCACCACGCTGCTGGAACCGGTCAGCGAAACTTCGCCCTGCGGCGACGACCTGTTGTTCTCAGCCGATTTCGACGCGATCCAGAACGCGCGCCGCTTCGACGACCCCTCGCTCGATCAGGGCGAGTGGGTGACGGAGATCAAGGAAGCGAACTGGCCGTTTGTCGTCGAGCGCAGCACGAGCCTGCTCAAGACGCAGACCAAAGATTTACGGCTGGCGGTGTGGCTCACCGAGGGCCTGGCGCTCGAGGAAGGCATCACCGGCCTCACCGACGGCTACCGGCTGATTACGGGGTTGTCCGAGCGTTATTGGGATCATCTGCATCCGCTGCCCGAAGGGGACGATACCGAATATCGCCTCGGCAACGTGGCGTGGCTGGTGGGCCGCACGGCTGAGCTACTGCGCGCGATGCCGCTGACCGCGGCACCGGCGGATCTCTACAGCACGGTGGATTGGGAGGTGGCGACCCACGTCGCTCAGGCGGTCAAGCGCGATCCGGATCACGCTGACGATATCGCCCGGGGCAAACCGTCCGTCGAGCAGATCGAGGCATCGAAGCGGGCCACGCCGGTGCCGTTCTACGCCGGGCTGCTGGCCGATCTGGCGGCCTTTGAAGCGGCCATGCTGGCGCTCGAGCAGGAGCTGGACCGCCGCGCAGGCGATTCCGCGCCGAGCTTTCGTCAGGCGAAAGACGTGTATGAAGGGGTGTACCGGCTCGCCGAGCGCTTTGCGCGTGAAGTGGGTGTGACGGCCGAGAGCGCGGCCAAAGCGCAGAAACCGGAGGCCGTCGAGCGAGCCGAACCCAGTTTCAAGACCGCAACGCAACGGGAGGAACCCGTGTTGACGACCGTATCGACGAGCTCGCAAGCGAGTAGCGCTGGGATCCAGAATCGCGCGCAGGCCGTCGCGCAGTTGCGGGCGGTGGCGCGGTTTTTCCGGAGCACCGAGCCGCATAGCCCGGCTGCGTATCTGGCGGACAAGGCGGCGGAGTGGGCGGAGATGCCGTTGCATCAATGGCTGTCCACGGTGGTCAAGGACGACGGGTCGCTGGCGCATATCCGTGAACTGCTGGGCGTGAAGCCTGAAGAAGGCAAGTGAGTTTTCCGGCGGGCTGCCTGTGAAAGGCGGTGAAAGGGTAGCCCGTCGCATCCTCCAGATCCCCAACCTAAAGAAATCGCCCCGGCTTGCCGATATATGAGCTAGCCGGGGGAGCGTCGCTTTCCTGATGCCTTACGGCGTAGAAAGAAACTGGAAAGAGGCGCGATGACATCTGCAACTGCTGCATCGAAGGGCCGGGCGTTGCCTGAGCGCATTTTTGTACGGTTCAAGGTGGCCGTGCTGCTCGGAGTCCTGACTGGATGCAGCGATGGCATTTCACAGTCGGACGTGCAATTCGTCGTAGCCGGGATGCCGGCCCAGTTCCAGTCGCTGCGCATGTACCACACCGTGCCTGACGACGCAGCACCTCTCGGCAGCTCGGCTGCTCACGCTGCTGTGCGGCTGCTGCAGGGTTGCGAAGCGATTCTCCGTTTGCCCGGTGGCGAAAAGCGCGAGGCGGTCACTCTCGGCAGCGACACCGCGGCCTCCTTCGATCTCGACGCCGTCCGCACCGCCGACGGATGGAGCGTGACCTCCGATGGTCTTTCCCCGCCAAGCGACAACCCCGTCGCATTTCGCACCCAGTTCACGAACTGCGTGAGCGCGATCCAGGACAAGTATCGGGCTGAACCGGATAAGGCGCCGTTTTCTGCGTCGATGGTGTTCAAGTAGTCGAGCACCGCAGATGGTTTTAAGTAGTTAAGTAGTGCAGATGATGTTTCTTAGGGGTGCAGGTGACGGCTTTGAGCTTTAGCTCTTCGCCAGGCCCTAAAGCTTCGCGATGCGAAGCCGATATCGTGGCAATGGACAACGAAAATTCCGGCAGAGAACCGTCCATAGGCGTATCACATCACCACTACGGGAGGAGAGCGTGTGCTGTTTCGCATAAGGCGAGGTTGCGCGCGTAATGCTATGTTCAAACGCTTAACGATACAGAATGGGCTCACGCTCACGATCGCGGGCTACACGCTCGCGTTGATCGCCACGATGCTGGTCGCCGTGCTCGGTCTCAAGCAGAGCAACGATGCGCTTAAGCAGACATATGCGACCGACACGGTAGCGATCACCCATCTGAAGACGAGTTCCGAGCTGATGCTGCAGGTGCAGCTGGCGCTCGGCAACTACGAGACACTGTTTTCGATGGGGCGCGCAAGCGACGACCTGCTGGTAAAGGCGCGCGCCGTGCTCAAGGCGAGCGACGACAACTGGGCGGCGTACCTTGCAAAGCCGCGTAACGCTGAAGAGTCGCGCGCCGCCGATGCAGTGCAGGCAGCCCGCGCGGCCCTCATCAAGCAGGCGCTTGAGCCCGAGTTCCAGCAGCTCTCGCAGAACGACTACTACAAATTCCATACGACCCGCGGCGAGGCCGACCCGCTCAACGCCCGCTACGCGCAGGCGATGAACGCGCTCGAAGCGTTGCAGGTGGATCACCAGCAGGCGCGTTTCGAACAGGCGCAGGCGCAGTTTCATCGTCTGATGGTCGGTGCGGCGCTGATCGCACTGGCTGCGCTCGGCATTGGCCTGCTTGCCCGCGCCGTGCTGGCCTCAGTAATTGGACGCCCGCTCACCCGCATGCAATCGATGATGAGCGAGATCGCATCGAATCAGGACTTCACCCGCCGCGTTCCGGTGGGACGGATGGATGAGATCGGGCGCTCGATCGTCGCGTTCAACGAGATGATCGAGAAGATCCAGCAAAGCTCCGCGCTGCTCAAGCAGAAAACCGCGGACATCCAGGCGATGCTGCAGAACATTCAGCAGGGGATGTTGACCGTCGTCGGCGGCGCGCTGGTGCACGCCGAGTACTCGGCCTACCTCGAGGCGATCTTCGAGACGAAGGACATCGCCGGGCGTCCGGTCATGGATCTGGTGTTCGACAACACCGATCTGAACTCCGATGTGCGCTCGCAGGTCGACGCCACGATTCAGGCCTGCATCGGCGAGGACGCGATCAACTTCACCTTCAACCAGCACTTGCTTGTGAACGAGGTCGCGAAGACGATGGCCGACGGCCGCGTGAAGACGCTCGACCTGAGCTGGTCGGCGATCACCGACGAGAACGACACCGTCATGCGTCTCATGCTGTGCGTGCGCGACGTGACCGAGCTGCGCCAGCTTGCCGCCGAGACGGGCGAGCAGAAGCGCCGGCTCGAGATGATTGGCGAGATTCTCGCGGTCAACGAGGAGAAGTTCCATAACTTCGTCGACAGCGCGACGGGCTTCGTCAACGAAAACGAGCGGATCATCCGCCAGCACACGCAGGCCGACAGCGAGGCGCTCGCCGAACTGTTCCGCAACGTGCACACCATCAAGGGCAACGCCCGAACCTACAGCCTGCAACACCTGACGAGCATCGTGCACGAAACCGAGCGGCGCTACGACGCGCTGCGCCGCAACGATGTCAGCGAAGAGTGGAATCAGGAAGTGCTGATCGCGGACCTCGAGCGCGTGAAGGAAGCGATCGAGCGTTACAGGACGATCAACGATGTGAGCCTGGGTCGCAAGGACGGCGGACGTCGCGGCAGCGCCGAGCACTATCTGATGGTGGACCAGGGGCATATCCAGGAGAGCCTGCGCATTCTGGAGGCCGCCGACCCGGTCGACGTTCGCAGCCTGCAGACGATGCGCGATTCGGTGCACCGCAGCTTGCGCATCCTCGGCACCGAAACGATCGAGGACACGCTCTCGGGCGTGCTCGAATCGCTGCCGTCGCTCGCACGTGAACTCGGCAAGGAGCCGCTCATCGTACGTATCGACGACGATGGCTACCGCGTGAACAGGCAGGTGAGCAGCACGCTGAAGAACGTCTTCATGCACCTGATGCGCAACTCGGTCGATCACGGCATCGAGACTGCAGCCGCCCGCGCCGAGCAGGGCAAGCCTGCGGCCGGCACGATCGTCATCGAAGCCGGCGTCGCCCGGGGCGCGCTGCAGATCACCATGAGCGACGACGGCCGCGGCCTCGCGCTCGGGCGCATTCGGGGCATCGCGAGCGCACGCGGCTGGCTCGACGACGACGCGCAACTGAGCGACGAGCTGGTCGCCGATTTCATCTTTCATCCGGGCTTCTCGACCGCTGAACGGATCACGGAAGTGTCCGGGCGCGGCGTCGGCATGGACGCGGTGCGGGATTTCCTGAAGCGCGAGAACGGGAGCATCGAGCTGCGCTTCACGGACGACCGGCGCGGCGCCGACTATCGCCTGTTCGAGATCGTAGTCTGCCTGCCCGAGCGCTGCGCGGTGCACAGCGCAGGTGCGACGGACAGGAAAGAAGAGAAGCCGTTGCAGATCGACGCGTTGTCCGCTTGAACGACTTGGAGAAGGGCAGTGGTCGAACGATATGGAATCCTGATTGCCGGATTGGCGCTCGGCCTGCTGGCTGCGCTCGCGGTAGCGGTTGCATGGCGCGAGCGGCGCCACGGTGCGCAGGCGCTCGCGCAACTGCGCGCTGAAGCCGAGGCGCACCACACGGCCTCACTCGCACAAGCCGACGCCCGGCATCAGGAGCGGGCCGAACAGGAAAAGCGCGAGTACGAGTCGCTCGTTGCGGGGCTGCGCGATGACCTCGTCCAGCGGTCGGCGAGCGAGGACGATGCACGCGCGGCGCGCGCCGCCGTGCTCCAGTTCAAGGAGGAATGGGGGCGGCAGGCCGCATCTATCGCAGGCGAAGCGATTCGGCTCAGGGAACTCGCCGTGACGTTCGAGCGCTGGCACGAGCAGATGATCTCGCTGATGGAGCAGAATCAGGAGATGCACAGCAAGAATCAGGAGCTGTCGTCGATCGTCGCGCACGTGCTGATCGTCTCGCTGAACGCGTCGATCGAGGCGGCGCGTGCAGGCGCTGCCGGACGCGGCTTCTCGGTCGTCGCGAGCGAGGTGCGCACGCTCGCGTCGCGCTCGCAGGATCTGTCGAAGAGCTATCGGGACAGCCTGCATCGCAACGACCTGATCACGACCGCGACGTTCCAGGACATTCAGGCAGGCGGCAAGATGATCGTCGCTTCGCTCGGCAGCGTCGCGGCGCTCGCGAACCAGCTTCAAACCCAGCTCGAGCAGGCGGCGACGTGATTACCGAGCAAGCGAAAGACAGCATCGAGCGGATCTTCCGCCAGGCCGCCCGTCTGCGCCTGACGGTCGGCGCAGGCGACGCGTGCGACATCGTGCACGGGACGCCGCATGACGACGCGGTGGACGGCGAGCTCATCGTGCTGACGATTTCATCGATTTCTTTCAGGCTCCTGCTGGTCCTGCATTTCGACAACGACGACGCGACGCGCGACTACTACCTCGGCAGTGGCGAGGCGACGCTCGAGGAAAGGTTGCTGGAAATCTGCAACCTGTGCTGTGGCGCAATGAACCAGCAACTCGTCGGCTATTTTCCGGATCTCGGGATGTCGACGCCGTACGTGCTGAGCGGTCACTGCGTGTCGTATCTGGATCAGTTGAAGCCTGATTTCCTGGTGTCGTATCGCGTGACGGTCAACGGCGCCGTGCAACTCGGCGCGACGGTGTGCGTGTGCGCCGACGCGCCGCTCGACTTCGTCGCGACCGTCGCCGAGGTCACGGAACTCGCCGAGAGCGTCGGCGAGCTCGAACTTTTTTGATGTGTGAGGAAGGCAGCATGGACATGAACAAGCCGGTCAGCAAGGTACTCGTGCTCGACGACTGCCCGGCGCATACAGAGGCGATCAAGCGCTTCTGCGACGAGAACAACCTGGTTGGTTTGACGGTAAGGACGCATCGCCTGTCGGCGGTGCTGCGCTCGAACATCGATCTTGGCGCGATCCTGCTCGCGGAGAACTACGGTGGATCGCCTGCTGAGTGCGCGGCAATCGCGACGCGCATCGATGCGCTGCGCCCGGAGTTGCCGATCATCCTGCGCCGCGACGAGCACGCGACGCTCGACGATCTGCCGCACGCGTTACGCGAAGTCGTGTGCGCCGCGTACGTCGCGAGCGATATGGCGCCGCTGCGCCTCGCGATCGACGAGTACCTGTTCGTTCTGGACTATCCGAACGCGCTCGTGCGCGGCATTACCGAGATCACCGAGTTCAAACTGGCGAACCTGTTCCGCGATCTGAAAGTGACATGGGACACCCCGTGCCTCGTGCGCGACCAGATCATCTACGGCGAGGTGTTCAGCCTGATCGCGCTCGAGAGCGACTGGTGCCGCGGCTACATGATGGTCCAGACCGACGAGCAGCCGCTGCTCGAACTGCTCGGCCGCAATCAGACGAGCGACAGTGTCCCGGATTTTCGCGACCTCAACAGCGTGCTGGGGGAACTGACGAACCTGATCTGGGGCGCGTTCAAGGACCGTTATCTCGGCAACGCGCAGGCCGCGCGCAGCCAGGTCCAGGTGCCGCTCATCATCAATCACAAACAGCGCTACATCTCGTTCGGCACGACCAACCCGCAACTGTGCTTCAAGTACCACGTGGTTGACGAGGCGTCGGGCCGCTCTGTCGTGTTCGATCAGCGTTTCATTTTCAACCTGAGCTGGTCGCCGGAAGATTTCGAGGAGGGCGCCGACGATGTCGACGCGCTCGTTGCGGCTGGCGAGCTGGATCTATTTTGACAAATTGTCTGTCAACGATTTAAGAGGGAAACATCATGGCAAAAATTCTGGTGGTGGACGATTCGAGCACCGTGCGCGACGAAGTGGCGGGCTTCCTGAGAAAGAATGGTCTCGACGTGGACACGGCTGTCGACGGTAAGGACGGCCTTGCGAAGCTGCGCACGAGCCCGGGAACCCGGCTTGTGATCAGCGACGTGAACATGCCGAACATGGACGGCCTGACGATGGTCGAGAAGATCCGCGGCGAACTCGCGAATCAGACCGTCAACGTGATCATGCTGACGACGGAAAGCAGCCCGGCGATGAAGGAGCGTGGCAAGGCAGCGGGCGTGAAGGGTTGGATCGTCAAGCCGTTCAAGGGCGAAGTGGTTCTCGAGACGTTCCGTAAGCTCGCGGGCTGAGCGGCCGGTCGAGTTTCTTTATCGCCAGTGCGTCAGGCGCCCGCTCACGGAGCGGGCTGAAATACTACGACTGTCTGGACGAGGCGGGGTCAGTGGGGGATAGCGGGGCGTGCCACGGCATTACGCACCGCCGCCGCCCAACCCTGCCCGGAACTCGATGCGCCGGTTTCTCGCCCGTCCATCGTTCGTATCATTGGACGCAATCGGCTGATCCGGTCCAACGCCGGTGGTGGACAGCTGCTGCGGCGCGATTCCCTTCGACACGAGATACCCCTTGACCGCGTCTGCGCGTGCCTGGCTCAAGGCGATATTCGACGTCCGGTTCCCCGCGTTATCCGTGTGCCCAATGATATCCACGGTGTTATTGGTCATCTTCGCCAGCACCGCGGCCATCTGATCGAGAATGGCCTTGCCTTGCGGCGTGAGCGTCGCGCTGCCGGTTTCGAACTCGATGGTCCGGTTAGCCAGCGTCTGGTCGAGCAGCCCTTGCTGCGAAGCGCTCACGCGCAGGCCGTTCTTGATGGTGTAAGTCGGGTTCAGCGAATTCGCCATATCGCTCGCCAGCTGCTGACGTTGCGATTCGTTGCTCACTTCGCCCTTCACATCCACCTGCGTGCCGTCGATCTTCAACTGGCCCTTGCTGATCTGTTTCAACTGCGGCCCGATCAGCTTTTGCACATTGGCGGTCCAGTTGGGCGGCGTAGCGACATCGCCCACTTCGATCTGATCGACCACGTTGGCCGCGCCGTAGGTGTCGCGCAGGCGCTGCAACACGGCCGCCTTGGTGGCTTCGTCCGGCACCTTGCCGCCCACCACGACCTGACCCGGCGTGGCGTTGGCAGGCGCGGGCATCTGACGGACCGCACCGGTACCTGCACCCGTACTCGTCCCGCCTGCGCCAGGTGCCGCGCCGCCGGCCGAGGACTGCGCCGGCAGGACTGTCGTACGGATCTGGGTGCCGCTGTTATCGACCGGTGTCACGCTCGCCGGCCCCGAGCTATCGGCAAAGGCCCCCGCGCTGCTGAACATTCCGCCGAGCAGCGCTGCCAGTACAGCAGCAACGGGAACCGCGCGCGCGTGGCTCAAGAAGCGCGCCGGCGACATCGTCGAACGATCGGTTTTGGCAGGCATCGTCTTACTCCCCGGCGAAGGCTTCACGGAACGTGTCGATGCTGACGCGCAGCGACAGTTGCGGTTGGTCGAGGTAACTGACGAGCTTGCTGATCCCATGGTCGTTTTGTGCGTGATCGTCGATCCACTCGGGGTCGTCGATATCGATGTTATGTGCGGCGTAAGCCTGCGGGTCGACCACGCTATGCAGCGTCTTCGCCGAGGCGCCGTTAAAGCCGATCACGAGCCGCTCGCGCTGCGCCAGCGTGCCGATGAAAATCGCCAGTTCGAAATCGGCGCGCGAGACAAACGGCGCGATCAGTTCGAGCCAGAACGCGGCCACGAGGCTGCGATAGAACGGATCGTTCGGCAGCGGCAGCGTCAGTCCACGTTCGAGATGCGACGAGCCGCTGTTCATCACTGGCCGCAGCAGCGAGCCGAGCGCCAGCATCGCGCCGCGCAGCCGCACCGGATGGCCGCTTGCCAGCAGCATCTGTTCGAGGCCGGCGAGGGTCTGGTGCTCGACGAAATCGTTGAAGGTGCCGTCGTGCGGATTGTCCGGGCCACCGCCCACCTCGATCGGCACCTGCGTCTCGCCCAGCGCCTGCAATGCGCCGGCAGGCTCGCTCGGGCTCAATAGCGGCCGCATCTGCGCTGCCACCCGCGACCACAGCCGCGCAAACGCGAGCGGGCTGCGGGCCAGGAACGTCAGCGGCTTTTCGACTTCGAGCGCGGTTGCGGCAAGAAACGGAAAGCGACGCGACGACTGGTCGTGGCTCGCCATCATGTGCCCGGCAATCGCCAGCTTGCTGCGCGAGCCGAGGAAGGCGAAGTGCAACGGCTTGGCGCCTTCGTAGACGATCTTCCAGCGCGGATCGTCGGTGAGCAGCTCCATCGCTTCGGCAATCCAGCGGTCCAGCGTTTGCAGCAATTGTGGGTTATGCGCGCTCTTGACGAAGTCGCCGCGCGACGGAATCTTGCCGAAGTAGGCGATTTGCGCCTGTACGGTTTGCGTCATTGCGCACCCCCTGTATTCGAGTTCGCAGTCACAGCGGCATTCGGGTTCGCTTGCAGCGCGGCGGAGCCGTTCGCCGAGGCCGGCGCGGGCGAACTGCCGCCTCCTGCCGGGCCGGCGGCTCCGGACGCGCCGGTCTGCGTGGCGTTGACCGAATTCGCCGCCGCGCTCACATCCGCCACCGAGGACGGCAGATGCAGGCCGCGCAGGCTTTGCTGCTGTGGCGCGTCGCCACTGCCGCTCGACGGCTGCGAGGTGCTGATGATGCGCATGCTCACCGCCACGGTCACGTTGCCCTGCGTCCACGACAGATCGAACGTGCCGTCCGGCTGGCGTTTGCGTTGCGCCGAGTTGATCAGCTTCTCCAGACCGTAGCGTCCCGGCTCGTTGACGAACTGGATCGTGCGGCCGTCGAAGGTGGTCGCGGACAGCGTCGCCCCCGGCGAGCCGGACGGATTCGGCCAGACGAAGTTGGTCCACTGGGGCGGCGTGTTGCGGTAGCGCAGCTGCTGGCCATCGATCGCCAACGTGTACTCCGTCGTGCCGGTGCTCGGCTGCGGCAGGATCTGGAACACGGTCTGCGGTCCGGCTGCACCACTGCCTTGAGCTGTGCCGCTGGCAGCGCCGCCGGAGAGCGGGGCGACCCAGCGCGCGAAGCCGCTCGTGAAGTCAGGCGTCAGCGCGAGACCCATGTCGCCCCATGTGCGGGCCGTGAGCGTGTCGCCGCGGCGCACCGCGAGCGGCCCAAGCGTCGTGCCGACAAACTTCGCGATCGAGCCATCGGGACCGAACACCTGGGCGATTTCATCCGCGCCGGCTTCCACCTTGGCGTCGCCTGCGAACGGATATTTGTTCGCGAGCGAGCTCTGGAACGGCTGATACACCTGCGCATTCCACACCTTGTTCACTTCGACGCTAGCCGGCTGGATCACCACCGCGAACGCCTGCATCAACGGACGCACCAGCAGCGGACGCAGCGACCTGCGTTGCGAATCGGTCAGGCCCGTCAGCATCTGCTCGTCGACATACTTCAGCGAATCGGCCAGCTCGGAGCCGTTGCCGTCGAGCGTCTGCTGCATCAACTGACGCGCACCCGGTCCCGGATCGCCCTGGTTCTTGATCACGTTAAAGCGGGTGCGAACCTTGGACAGCGTGTCCATATAGCCCTGCAGCATCGAACCGTTGTCCTGCTTGACCACGATCCGGCCGAGTGCCGCGAACTCCTGACCAATCGGCCCCATCGGCAATTCAACCGGGTTGCCGTTGATGTCGATGTTCGCGTTGATCTGGCCCACCGGCGACGACGTCCCACGGTTGAACAGCTGCTTGAACCAGCTCGTGACGCCGGTCTGCGCGCCCTTCACGCCGGCGCTGAAGAGCAACGGGTTGTCCCACGAAGTCTGGTCGTAAGCGGTGTCGAGTACCTTGCGGATCGGCGAGTCCTGCGGGTCGCCCAGGCGGTTCATTGCCTCCACGGCCTGGTTGAAGGTGCCGAAGTTCTGCACCGCGATGCCCTGCATGAACTTCTCCCAGTGCATTGCGTACTCGGTCTTGTACATCGCCACCAGCGCTTTCTGGATCTGCTCCGGACTGCCTTCGAGCGTCAGGTCGTCATGCGCCGAGGTATTGAGCACCCAGTCCTTCGCCTGCAGTTCCTTGGTCGCGGCGCCACGGATCGCCGGCTGCACGTACTGGAACCATGCATCGCGCGTGAACGTGCCGGGGATCGCATAGCTGCCGGCAATCAGGCTGGTGTTGTTGTCGCCCACAATGCGGGCGATCGTCATCGGCGCGAAGCGGGTCGAGGCGCGCGCCTTGATCTCTTCGTACACGCGCTGGCGGGCCGGCATGCCGCGCACCACACGGCGCAGGTTCTCGCGCGTCTGGTCGACGAGCGAAAGATTCTGGTCGATCATCGGCCAGTCGTCGTCCGACACGCGCGACAGGTAGAAGGTAATCATGCGTTCGGCGCTGCGAATCATCTCGTCGCGCGGCATGTTGCCCCGGTTGGTTTCGAGCCAGCCACGCCAGAAGCGCGCCACCTGATCGGTCAGGTGGGCCGTTTCGACGTGGCGCTTGTCGCCGAGCATCAGGTAGGTCTTGAGCGCGTTGTAGGCGTCTTCCACGTTGGTGGGGGAGGCGTCGCTATACAGGCCGCCCTGGCTCGTCGCCACCATGGCGGAGGCGTGCGACGACACGGGCACCGCACCGGAGTCCGGCGTGCGCGTCATCGGCGAGAGCTGCTCCGGATGCGTGTTGACGTCTTTCAGAAAGCCTTCGAGGTTCTGCGCCACCGGGTTCAGCATGATCTGCCGCACGCCGTTGTAGTACTCCGTCAACAGATGCTGCTCGAGACGGTCGCCCTGGTAGAGACCGAGCGAAACTTCCAGCGGCCGGTCGCGACGGAACTGTTCGAGCTGGTCGATGCGGTCCTCGAGAATATCCATGGCCTCGAGGCGCGATTGCAGGTCGTTGCGGTTCTGCTGCAGACGCACCACGTTGTCGAGGTCGGCCTGTACGTTCGAGGCGAGCTGCTGGTTGTTGACCGTCGACCATGTCCAGCCTCCCAGCGCCAGCGCGAGCACGGCAACGAAGGCGAAGAATGTCCCATAACGCATACGCGTCTTGGCGGGGCTGGCAAACTGCTTGACCGTTTGCCGGTCGGCAAAAATGACCTTGGAGAACAGGTCGCGCAGGAAAAAGCCGTTCTTCGAAAACGCGCTGCTCGGTTTGGGGATGCTGCCTGAATCGAGCCCGAAGCGGGTGGCAATGCGCTGTGCCGCTGCGCTGTTGGTTTCGCCTTCCTGCAGCGCGCTCGTGAAGTAGAAGCCGCGGAAAATCGGCTTGTACTGGAACGGATTGGTTTCGAACAGCGTGGCAAGGAACGAGCGCAACGCGGGCTTGATCGTGGAGAATTCGAGCGGAAAGCTCAGTTGCCCCGGCGAGAGTTTGTTGCCGCGGCTGATCGACATCTGCGCGACGCTGATCTCTTTCAGGCCGTCGTACAGCTCCTCGAAGCGCTCGTCGAACTGGGCCACGACATCGCGCTTCTCGTCCGGCTCGTAGGGCAGCGTTGCGCCCCACACACGGTCGTACTCCTGGCGCTCGCTGCCGCTGAAGAATTCGGTGAAGCCTGTGATCAGGTCGGTCTTCGTGAACATCACGTACACCGGCGCGAACACCTCGAGCTTCTCGGTCAGTTCCTGCACGCGCTGGCGCAGATTTTTTGCCAGGTTGATGGCGAATTCGGGGCGGCTGCTGGTCAGCTCGGCAATGCTTGCCGTCACGATGATGCCGTTGATCGGCGCCTTCGGACGATGGCGCTTGAGCAGGCTCAGAAAGCCCAGCCATTCCGTGCGGTCTTCCTCATGCACCGAATAGCGGCCTGCCGTGTCGAGCAGAATGCCTTCAGTGGTGAAGAACCAGTCGCAGTTCCGGGTGCCGCCAATCCCGTGGATGACGGCGTTGTTCTTGTCGGCGAACGGGAACTGCAGGCCCGAGTTCAGCACGGCGCTGCTTTTGCCGGCCGCCGGATTGCCGATCACGATGTACCACGGCAATTCGTACAGCGCCGCGCCGCCCGAGACCTGACCGATCTTCGAGGTCTTGATGGTTTTCACGGCATCCACGAGGCGCGTGCGCAGCGCGTCGAGTTCCGCCTGACGGGCGGGCGTCGCCGCCGGGCCGCCCTCGGTCTGTTTCTCCGCCTGCTGCTCGAGCATGTCGCCGAGCTTGCGGTTGGCGCGCCGCGCCGCGAGCCGGCGCCACAGCCACACCACGAACAGCAGCGCCAGCACTGCGCCCAGCGCGACGGCCGGCCACAACGGATCGATCTGGAAGGTGTCGGCGGCGATGAACAGCACGGCAGCGAGCGCGAGCAACCCGATGATCGAGAGCGTGCGAGAGTGGGTCAGCACTTTGAAGATGCGTTGCATAGGCCGGTCAGGTCTGGATGTTATGGGTAGCGTGCGGTAGGACGATCAGCGGAGCGCATGGGCGGGCGTCGGCTAGTGTGGTGGCGATGCGTGTTGCATGAGGGGCGGCGCGGCGCGGGTTTGCGACGTGCCTGACGCGGTAATCACCGTGCCACGTGGATCGGTCTTTTCGCCGAGAAGAATAAATGAACGCCCCATGCCCAACCCCATTATTTGCCGCTTGATGCCACTTAATGCCGCCCGAGTACGAAGCCGGGTTTGTGATATTCGACGTGCCCCAGATCCATCAATTTCCACCGGCCTCCCCATACCAGACCGCATTGTTCCGCGGTCTGTCCGTATAACTGATAGCCTCGCATGGCCCAGGGATCTTTTTCTGAAATGACAAGCTTGCCGTCACGTAAAAATGCATTGTCCGCGGCTAGCCCGTATTGGTGATAGCTCTGAAATGCGGCAGCATTGGTAACGTTTCCTCCCATTTGCGCCAGACGGTTTTGCCGCTCCGGGCTGCGATAGCCTTCCAGTAAAGCCATTTCATAACCGTATTGCTCGTGCATGATTTTGTAGACGAGCAATAAACGGGTTCTAAAGTCGGCATCGAGCAAATTCCAGTCGCGACTGGCATCCTGTAGTGCTGGGCGAACCTGCTCCACTTCCTGTGTTGCAAAAACCTCTGGCGGCAATGCTGGTGGCGGGACGAGCTGTTCGCCGTTAAGGAGCGCGGCAATTTTCTCGTCGGGAACGCGTACGGTGTCGTCATACTGAAATAATTGACGACCGCGCAGTGCGATCGCGACCAATGGCGGCGTCGCAAGAATACCTGCGGTCGTTAAAATCAGCAAGCGTCGCTTCACCAGTAAATTTTGCATATCGATTGCTGTCGATTGCGAAAATTTTGCCGAGCGAGTTAATTGGCCGCGTGCACGCGCAGCGCTATAAGATGCATTGCGCATAAATCGGCCTTGTAAATCACGCACAATGTTAAATATTGAAGATCGCACTGATGGCAATAGCAGCATGGCTGCGATCAGCACCGCGATGGCGAAATAAGCGACGAGAACGACGGCAATCAATGGAATCCCCGGAAATTTGGAAACAATTGTATTTTGTAATGCTTGCTCTTAGAATCAGGCCTGCTCGAAGTCGAGCCGAAACGGTATTATCACGGCGAAATAAACCAGGATTCAATGAGACAGTGAATGAGTGCGCCGGACAGCTCGAATTCCAAAGCCCCGCCTAGCCTGCTTGCCGACACGGCAAAAGGCTCGCAAGCCAATGGTTCGCGGATTCTCGCGAACCTCGAAGGCCGCGTCGAACCGCCCACAGACAAGCCTCGCCGTTCCAAAGCGCCTGCCGTGCTGGTGGCGTTGCTGGTGATCGCCGCGGGCGGCTGGGGCGCGTGGCACGTGCAGCAGCGTGGCCATGGCGAACATCCACAGGTAGCCGCATCGCCAGCGCCTGCGGCTACCCAGACGGCTGCGGCGCCTGCCGGCGCCAGCATCGCCAGCACGGCCAGTGGCGCGCAGGTGAGCGCGAAGGCTGTGCCTGCGGAGGCGGCCTCTGCCTCGCAAGCGGCGACCATCGTCGCCGATGACAGCGATAGCAAGGATTCCAAACTTTCTGCGGATGCGGCAGCTTCAGCCGCCAGCGGCGTGGACGATAGCAACCGTCTGTCACGGGCGCTTGCGAATGGTGCGGAAGCGAGCGAAACCTCGGCTCCGCCCGCGGAAGCCGCCAAGGGCGCGAAGCCGGCTGCGACAGCGGCAAGTCACGCGGCGCCGCATCACGAACGCGAAACGGTCGCAGCGCACGCAAAGCACGAACACGACGTGGCGAGCAATCATCACGCGAGTGCGGTTGCGGTGGCGCAGGAGAAAAAAGACAAGCAGCATCCCGCCCATAACACCACGGTAGCGAAGGACGATCCGGATGCCGATCTGCTGGCGGCACTCGTTGCGCGCACCAAACCGGCGGCCACGAAACCCGGCGTGAATGGCGCGACGACCAAGGTCAGCGCATCGACCGGCGACCCGCAGCTTGCGGAGCGTGTGAAGGAGTGCGGCACACGCGGCTTCTTCGAAGACCAGTTGTGCCGCTGGCGCGTCTGCGACGGCCACTGGGGCAAGGATCCTGCCTGCCCAGGAGCGGCGCCGGCGAAGCCGCAGCAGTAGAACCTCGCAGCGAGACTTCGCTGTAAAACCTGATACATAGAACATGGCCCCAAGGCTCGACGAGAGCCTTGGGGCCATGTGCATTTTTCAGGGATGCACCCAGGTCCTCAAGCCGGATGCAATCCGCGCAACAGCTGCCGTACCCGCGACATGTCCTGATCGACGTGCTCAGCCTGCTCGAAGAGCACGGCCAGCCAGTCGACAAAGGCCCGTACACGCGGTGAGACGCGCCGGCTCTTCACATAAGCCACTGATACCGACATCGGCACCGGCTTCCATTGCGGTAGAACCTCGCGCAAGCGCCCTGAATCGAGGTATGGCTGCGCCGCGATGCGGGCCGGCTGGATCAGCCCGAGCCCTTGCAGGCCACAGGCAAGATAGGCCTGTTCGTCGTTAACCTTGACGAAGCCATCCACCTTCACGTTCAGCGCGCTATCGCCAACCTCGAAGTCGAAGTTCACTGCGCGGCCGTTATGACCCATGCAGTTGACGGCGACGTGATGCGCGAGATCGTCGAGATCGGTGGGTACGCCGTAGCGCTCGAGGTAGTCGGGGCTCGCGCAGGTCACGTGTTCGAGCGTGCCCAGGCGTCGCGCCACCAACCCGGAATCGGGCAACTCGCCGAGCTGGATGCTGCAATCCACCGCTTCGCCGACCAGATCGACTGTGCGATTGCTGACGCCAATCGCGAGATCGATGTTCGGATAGCGCTCGTGAAAATCGTCGAGTGCGGGCAGGACCAGCGCAGTGGCCAGCGCGCCTGGCATTTCGACACGCAGACGGCCGCTCAGCTGATCGGTCGAATGACGCAGGCTCGCTTCCATTTCGTCGATGTCGGCGAGGATCTGCATGCAACGTTCGTAGTACGCAGCACCTTCGGGGGTCAGGCTGAGCCGCCGCGTAGTGCGCACCAGCAGTGCGGTGCCGAGCAGCGCTTCGAGATTCTGAACCAGCGTTGTTGCCGTGGCGCGCGGCATATCCAGCGATTCCGCGGCACGCGTGAAACTATTGGTATCGACGATACGGATAAAAGTGCGCATCGCCTGAATACGGTCAATCACGGGCAATCTCCTGTTCAAACAGTAAACAAACAGCAAACACGCGGGACAATCCGGACTAAGGACGTACAGCCAACGTGCCTCGTCCGTGGGGGAGGCGCGTCGGCAGACAATGCGAGGCGGGAGCAGGGCAGGCCGCCGCGGGTGGCGCGGCCTGTGCGTGACGCGCGACGGGTGTTGAACCCGCCTGCGTGACGACCTGTGGAACTACCGGGGTAAAACGTGAAACAGGACGACCGGCAGTTACTTCCGGAGCGAATCGAGATCGATCACAAAGCGATACTTCACATCGCTCTTCAACATCCGCTCATACGCATCGTTAATCTGTTGCATCGGAATCACTTCGATGTCCGATGTAATGCCGTGCTCTCCGCAGAAATCGAGCATTTCCTGGGTTTCAGCAATCCCGCCAATCAGCGAACCCGCCAGACGCCGGCGCTTCATGATCAGGTTGAACACCTGCGGCGACGGGTGATCGTGTTCCGGCGCGCCGACCAGAGCCATCGTGCCGTCGCGGCGCAGCAGGTTCAGGAACGGGTTCAGGTCATGCTGGGCTGCCACGGTGTTGACGATGAGATCGAAGCTGTTCACATGCGCTTCCATCTCTTCCGGGTTTTTCGAAATCACCACTTCGTCTGCACCAAGACGTTTCGCGTCTTCGACCTTCGACTGCGAGGTCGTGAACAGCACCACGTGAGCACCCATCGCATGCGCGAGCTTGACGCCCATGTGGCCGAGTCCGCCGAGGCCGACAATGCCGACCTTCTTGCCGGGACCCGCGCCCCATGTGCGCAGCGGCGAGTAGAGGGTGATACCTGCGCACAACAGCGGCGCCGTGCCGGCCGGATCGAGATTTTTCGGCACGCTCAGCACGAAGTCTTCGTCCACGACCAGTTGGGTTGAATAGCCGCCCAGCGTGATGTCGCCGGTGATGCGGTCCGCACCGTTGTACGTACCGACCCAGCCGTTTTCGCAATACTGTTCGAGTCCTTCCTCGCAACTCGGGCAGGTACGGCACGAGTCGACGAGGCAGCCTACGCCGACGAGGTCACCGACCTTGTGACGCGTGACGTCGGGACCGACAGCGGTCACCCGGCCGACGATCTCGTGACCCGGCACGACCGGATAAATCGAGTTCTTCCACTCGTTGCGGGCCTGATGCAGATCCGAATGGCACACGCCGCAAAACAGGACTTCCATCTGCACGTCATGGTCGCGCAATTCCCTGCGCTGAAATTCGAATGGGGCGAGCTTCGATTGCGCGTCGCTCGCAGCATAGGCGTAAGTCGTGGTCATGAGTGCTCCTGCAAATGGATGGGGTTGCACAAGGCGCCGGCGGTAGCGACACGCGGTCGCTGAAGCGGCTGAACCTCGAATTGAACCGGATCACATCGGCTTCCACAGGGGCCAGCGGGTTGCCGCAGGTCGTCGCGGCTGGCTGGTTATCTGCGAGTGCAGCGTGGGCAAATGGGTGATCCGGCAGGGTTCCCATCGTAGGCGGCGGGAAGCACCTGGGGAATACCTGAATATCTCGAAGGTTTGCCTAATTCTCTGGAGCGCGAGCGCTATAGGCCGTTTGATGCTAAATTTCAAGCCTTATTCTCTGCTGAATCAATAGGCACTGTCATGCAAACGACTCAAACGCCCCGCGCAGCCATTAGTCCGGCCCAGCAGCGCATGGTCGAGCTCTTCGATGTTCTGGCGCCGTCTGTCGGCTTCACGCCTTCATGCCTGGACGGCGTGAAGTTCATGCGCGCGAACCGGCCGATGCCGCGCATGCCGGTACTCTACGAGCCGAGCATCGTGATCGTCTGCCAGGGGCGCAAACGCGGCTATCTGGGTGAGAAGACGTATTTATACGACGCGCAGCAATATCTGGTGCTGTCCGTGCCGCTGCCGTTCGAGTGCGAGACGGAGGCGAGTCCGGAGGAGCCGTTCCTCGGCATCTCGGTGCGGGTGGACCTGACGATGGTAGCGGAGTTGTTGATGGCCTTGAACGAAACCCACGGCACGGCGCACACCGAACCGCGCGGCATCTATTCGACACCTCTGGATCCGGTCATGAGCAATGCGGTGCAGCGTCTGCTCGAAGCGCTCGCTTCACCGCTCGACGCGCGAATTCTGGCGCCTGCCATCATGCGCGAGATTTGCTACCGCGTGCTGACTGGCGAGCAGGGTGACGCGATCCGCGCGGCGCTCACGCATCAGCATCACTTCGGGCGCATCGCCAAGGCGTTGCGGCGCATTCATGCGGATTATCAGGGCGAACTCGACGTCGATACGCTGGCGCGTGAAGCAGGCATGAGCCTCGCGGTATTTCACGCGCAGTTCAAGGGCGTGACGGCGACCTCGCCGATGCAGTATGTCAAGACCACGCGGCTGCATCACGCACGCCTCCTGATGGTGCAGGACGGTTTGAACGCGGGCGCGGCGGCGGCGCGGGTCGGCTATGAAAGCGCTTCGCAGTTCAGCCGCGAGTTCAAGCGGTTGTTCGGCCTGAGTCCCGTGGATGAAGTGAAGCGTATGCGGGGAGTGATGGAATCGCCGCCACCACGCACGATGCCGACGCCGGAAAGGTATGTGACGGCGGTCTGAGCGCAGCGGGGCGGCGCGTCTTATTCCGGTTCGTGGCGGCATACACAAAGCTTGTTGCCGTCCGGATCGCGAAAGTAGGCGCCGTAATAGTGCTCGTGATACTGCGGCCGCAAGCCGGGCGGCCCTTCGCACGAACCGCCGTGGGCGAGGGCAATGGCATGCGCGCGGTCGACATTGGTGCGCGCCGGCGCCAGTAGCGCGAGCATCTGACCATTGCCGGGGCTGGCCGGATTGCCGTCATAGGGACGGCTGATCACGAATAGCGGCCGGGGCTGGTCTGCCCGCATCCAGCCGGCCCAGCCGCGTTGTTCGTCGCGGAATTTGAGCTTGAGGCCCAGCGAGTCCAGCAACGGGGCGTAGAAACCAAAGGCGCGTTCGAAGTCGGTAATGCCGACGAATACGTGAGACAACATCCCGTTCGCTCCTCTGTCGAAGACATGTGATTGGCCTGCGTGGCGTGGCACGCCACGGCAGGTATTGAATCACGCTTTCCACTCTTGCGGTGTGCTGGACGAATACAGCGTGAACGGATGATGGCTCGTTTCGACGACGTGCATGCGGTGTTCGAGATCGACGAAATCGGCTGATGACGCCAGATACGTGTCGCGTTGTTGCTCTTCGGTGCGGACAAACAACGCGCTGAGTCGCTTTGCAAGGTTGGCAAACATAATGGGCTCCAGTCTTTAACGTGAGTGCGACGTTTCGGATTCCGATCCAGTTCATCGCCGGGGTTGCGGCGCGCGGTCCGGATTCGTCTGGAATCACAGCACCGCTTGTCGATAGACCCGATCGTAGACGCGAAGAATGAGCCGAAAATGAGCGGCAGCAGGGCCCAAATGAGAGGCCGAGGGTGCGACCCGTGTCGCAGGCAGGTTCGTAATTCGTGGCTCAGTTTGTCTCGCCACAATGCCGTCACACGAATCCACTGCCGATGGAGTCATCATGAATGTTCCGGATTACCAACCGATCACGTCCTCGCAACGCGTCCAGAGCGAAGCCAATCCTCGCCGCGCCGAGAGCTGGCAGGCCGCCTGGGTGCGCCGCGCGATTCCCCTCGTAATGGCGTTGCGCTTCGGTTCCAGTCAACGCCCCGCACCTGACGTCCATGCCCTCCGGCAGCGTGCACATCGATACACGTGGCCAGCCCGTTTCGCGGCGAGGCTGCTTTACCCGAGGACGCGTCGGCATCCCGACTTTCATCTGGAGGGCGAGTGGATCAGACCGGAGACGGCCGCCGCGGCTCATACAGAGACTGTCGTGCTGTTTCTGCATGGCGGTGCGTATTATTTCGGCTCGCCTGCGACGCATCGAGCCGTCACCCGCGAGCTGGCGCATGCATCTGGCTCAGCCGTATTTGCGCTGGACTACAGTCTCGCGCCTGAACATCCATTTCCTGCTGCGCTGGAAGATACCCTGCATGCGTATCGCACGCTGCTCGCGCGCGGCATTTCGCCGGGTTCGATCGTGTTTGCCGGCGATTCGGCCGGAGGCGGGCTAGCGTTGGCTGCGCTGGTAGCGTTGCGCGACGCGGGTGAACCGTTGCCCGCCGGTGCAGTACTGCTGTCGCCGTGGGCCGATCTGACGACGATCTGGCGTGCGAAGCACAACGTGTTGTCGATGAATCGTACCGCCATGGAAATGGCCGCAAAGATGTATCTGCAGAACGCAAGACTGTTCGAGACCCTGGCGTCGCCCGCGCGCGCAAAACTGCATGGGTTGCCGCCGGTCCACATTCAGACCAGCGATTCCGAGGGTTTGAACGCGGACGCACACGAACTCGCCGCCAAACTGCAACGCGAAGGCACGTGGGTGGAGTTCGCAGAATGGCATGCGATGCCGCACGCGTGGCATTGCTTTTCGCCGTTCGTGCCCGAAGCGCGAGCCGCTCTGGCACAGGCAGCCGTGTTTATGCGCGGCTGTTGGGTAAAATCCGTCCACGATACGAGCACCTAACCTGCCCACCGGACGCCCACCATGCTTCACGAACTGACCCGAACCATCCTGGTGATCGTCGCCGCGCTCTTTCCCATCATCAATCCTCCTGCGGCGGCGTTCATCATCCTGAGCATGGTGCCGCATGCGTCGCCGGCGCAGCGCGCGGAACTGGCGCGACGCATCGCGATCAACAGCTTCGTGATCCTGCTGGCGTCGCTATCGATCGGGGCCTACCTGTTGTCGTTTCTCGGGATTTCCATTGCGGTGTTGCGCGTCGCTGGTGGGCTCATCATTGCAATGGCCGGCTGGAATCTGTTGCAGTCGTCCGGAGACGAGACTGAAGAGGCACAACCGGATCCGATGACCGGAAGCGATCCGACACTACGTGTAAAGGCTTTTTATCCGCTGACTTTGCCCGTGACCGTCGGTCCCGGTTCGATTTCCGTTGCGATTGCCCTGGGTACCGGCTCGCCGCGAGAGGGCTTGCAGCCAGTCCATTTCATAGGGGTGGGTGTCGCTTTGGGACTGCTTTGCGTCAGCATTTACCTGTGCGTGCGCTTTGCCGGCAGCGTCGAGCGGCTGCTGGGCCCGTCGGGTACGCAGGTCGCGATGCGGCTGTTTGCCTTCGCGATTTTTTGTATCGGTGTGCAGATCTTGTGGCTCGGGTTATCAGACCTGATCAACTCGTTGCATCTGCATTGATCGGCCTGTTGCGCGGCGCTGGACAAAACGCCGGAGGCCCACTTTGGCGACTTCGACCAGAATCAGGAAAATCGAGCCGGTCGCCGCAGCGCCGGCCACGGCCAGTGAGATGTCGAACAGCCATTCGAACAGTGCAACCATGATGTCCTCTGCAGGTGTAAGTGGATCGGATTCGCTAGCCTGATTGATCAACGAGGCGGCCATCTCAAACGCCACTGGCCATGGCGAGCATCAGATAGGGCAACAATTCGTCGTACGTGGCGGGTTGTTCGGTGGCCGTTGTGTCGTTTTCGGGCGCGCGGACCGGTTTAACAGGCTGAACCGCGGCTTCGGCATAAGTGGCGCTCGCGGTGGCAGGGTGGTTGAAAAGCGGAAACATGATGAACATCCTCTCGGTCGGATCAGGCGAATCGTTGATTCGGATGACCTATCTTCGTGGATGAAAATGAGGCGAAAATGAGCGTGATACCCGAGCTTGTGCCGTCTGGCGCGAGATCTCCCCGGTACGCACTTAAATGCGCCGGTGACGGTAATGAACGGGCTGGCTTGCCGCTGGCGAAGTCAAATGAAATCTTCTCTGAGAAATAACCTTGCCATCGCACTCGGCCTGCTGGTCAGCGCAGCGGCGATCGCGCAAGGCATCAGTTCCTATCAGTTGTGCCGCTCGGGGATGAGTGCGCTCCTCGATCTGCGGCTCGAGCAGGTCGCTGTGCGCATGCGCAATGGACTGGCGGACTCGATTCCGGCGACACCCGCGCGTGGTTCGCAGCCCAGCCGCGATATCGTGATCACGATCCGCAAGCCGGGTGCCGAGGTACCGCTGCGTTCGACCGATCCATCGTTGCAGCTGCCGCAGGACGCCGCCGCAGGTTTGAGTTCGGATGACGTCAACGGCGAGCGCTGGCGAATCTACACGTTGCGCGACGCCGGAAGCCTGATCCAGGTTGCGCAACGCTCATCCGTCCGCGAAGAGCTGGAACGCGAGGCGGCGCTGACGACCTTGTGGCCGACGCTCGTGCTGCTGCCGCTGGTGCTCGGCGCGGTGCTGCTGATCGTACGAGTGTCGTTCCGCAAGATGAACCAGCTCGGCAACGAGGTGCAGGAGATCGACGCGTCGCGCCTGAGGCCGCTGCCATCGGCGGGCGTGCCCAGCGAGCTGCAGCCCTTCGTCGACTCGATCAACCGGATGATCGGGCGTCTCGCTCAATCGATCGAAGCGGAACGGAAGTTCATCGCGGATGCCGCACATGAACTGCGCACCCCGCTCACCGCGTTGCAGTTGCAGGCCGATAACCTGCAGCCGCATATCGTCCCCGGCAATCAGGAGCGCTTCAACGAATTGCGAAGCGGGATCGGCAGAAGCAGTGCGTTGATCGCACAACTATTGCGGCTCGCGCGGGCGGATGCACCTTTGTCCGGCAGCACGATCGAGCCGACCGATGTTTCGGAGATCGTGGTCCAGGCGGTCTCCGATGTGTTGCCGATCGCCGCGGCGCGCGGGATAGATATTGGCGCGGAAGAGATGGTGCAGGACAGGGTCGCGGCGTCCGCTGCAGATGTCGCCATCGCCGTCAAAAATCTGGTGAGCAATGCGATCCGCTACACGCCGGATGGCGGCACGATAGATCTGCGGATGCGCACGGAAGGCACTATGCTGTGGGTCGAAGTAACGGATACAGGACCAGGCATCGCGCCGGAGTTGTTGCCGCGTGTGTTCGACCGCTTCTTTCGGGCCAATCTGGATATCGAAGGCACCGGTCTCGGGCTGTCGATCGTCAGGTCGATCACCCAGAAATACGGCGGCGATGCGCAGATTCGCAACCGCAACGATGGCCGCTCGGGGATCGTTGCTGCGGTCAGTTTTCCGCTGGCAGAGATGTTCACGGGGGCCTCCGGCCACGGTGCTGGAACAACGACGGGCAAGCTCGCGCAAGCAACGGGGGCGACCCGCTACCTGCATGGGAGAGACGTATGAGAGTCCTTCTGGTTGAAGACGATCTGCAGATCGGGCAAAGCCTGATGCGCGCACTCAAGGACGCGGACTATAGCGTCGACTGGGTGCGCGACGGCATCGCCGGGCGCGCGGCAATGGACGCGGCCGAATATACCGTCGTACTGCTTGATCTGGGTTTGCCCGGGCTGTCGGGAATCGAACTGCTGCGCTCGGCGCGAGCCGGCGGCAATCCCGTGCCGGTCCTGATCCTGACCGCACGCGACGACCTCGACTCGCGAATCGAAGGCCTGGATATTGGTGCGGACGACTATCTGCTCAAGCCCTTCGAAGTGGGCGAACTACTGGCGAGAATTCGCGCCGTGCTCCGCCGCAAGGCGGGGTATGCCGTATCGCGGCTCGGTGACGACACCATCAGCCTTAATCTCGACCAGCGCACGCTTACGTTCGGCGACAAGGTCGGCGCACTCTCCGCACGCGAATTCGCGCTGATGCATGCCTTGCTGGAGCACCCCGGCACCATCTTCTCGCGCGCCCAGATCGAAGACAAGCTGTACGGATGGGGCAAGGAGGTCGAGAGCAATGCCGTCGACGTGCTGATCCACTCGGTGCGAAAAAAGTTTGGGCAAGACGTGATCCGCAACGTGCGCGGCCTCGGCTGGACCGTCATGCTGGGCAAGGCGGGCTCCTAGCCCGCTTCTAAGTCTTTGCCTCAGTCTTCGCCTCAGTCTTCGCTCGAACCAGCCTGTATCTGGCTCGCGTAAAACGCGCGTTTTTCGTCGTACATGAGCAGGTCCGCCCGCTGCACGACGGCCTCCAGCCGTTCACCGTGATGACAGGTTGCCGCTGCCATCGAGAAGCTCAATACCGAACCTGGGTAGAACTGATTGTTCATTTCCACCAGTTGTCGGATCGTGTCGATCATCGCGGCGCCACCACGCTCGTCGGTATTGGGCATCAGAATCGCGAATTCGTCGCCGCCGATCCGCGCTGCGTGAAACGGCGTTTCCAGCGCTTTTGCCAGTACTTCGCCGGCACGTCGCAGAAGTGCGTCGCCGGCAGCGTGGCCCAGTTGATCGTTGATCCGCTTCAGGCCGTTCAGATCCGCCATGATGACGGTGACAGGGAACGGGCCTTTGCGCTCGAGCCGGTTCAGTTCGTCGACATAGAACGAGCGGTTACGCAGCTTGGTCAGCACGTCGTGCTTGCCGAGAAACTCCAGATATGCCTCGGCTTTCTTGCGCGCAGTGATATCGGTGAGGGCCACCAGCACCAGATCCCAATCGCGCTCATGACCCGGCAGCACCGAGAATTGCAGGAGCACGTGCACCTCGCTGCCATCCAGCGAGTAATTGAGAACTTCGCGTTGCTGGAACAGCTTGCCGTCCCACAGATCGATCAACTGCTCGCGGAAATGCGGGCGCATGTCGTCACGAAACACATCCGGCAGCCTCGATAGCAGGGTCTGCTTGTCCGGTGCAGCGAACATGGCGAGCGTGTGCCGGTTCACGTCGAGCACGTGGATTTCCTGCATGCAGCGTTCGACGAACTCGGGATGGACGTCTGTGAACACCCGAAAATCCGCGATACCTGCTGCACGTGCTTCGTTCAGCAAACGTTTAACGGCGCTGAAATCCTCGACCCAGAGCGACACCGGCGATTCTTCGAACAGGCCGCGCGCATATTCTTCGGCGTGCGAAAGACGATGACGGGCGCCTTCCAGTTCGGTGACGTCCTCGAGCGATACCAGCACGCGGTCCCAGCGTTCTTCGTGGCCGGGCAGGACGGCGCCTTTGAGCAGCACGTCGAGCCGCCGGCCACCGAGCGTGTAATTGACGGTCTGGCTCGTGAAGCCTGGTGCGCCCGTCCACAACTGGCACAGCTCTTCGAGGTGGGTCTTCAGCATGTCGTCGCGGAACACGGTGCCGAGATTGCTGGTGAGCGTGCCCAAGCTGTCCGCTTCGAACATGGTCAGCGTCTTGCGGTTGACCTTGACGACACGGATGCTGTGCGCGCATTGCGCCACCCGCTCGGGATGAGCGCGGAAATGGGCACGCAGATCGGTCACGCCTTCGGCGCGCCAGGCGTCGAACAGTGCCCGCACCTCGCTGAAGTCTTCCAGCCAGAGCGAAATAGGCGCCAGCTCGAACATTTCCGAGTCGTCGCTCGGCTGCGCGTCGCCGCGCGGCGTGTCTTCAGCACCAAGGGTATCCAGCATGAGCAATCCGTATTCGAGAGTGCCGCTATTTTAAGGGGAACTCGGGTAGAGAAGCATGTAGCAAGCGCCAGCCAGCACGCCTTCCGGAGCCTTGTTACACTTTCCCGCGTCGCAGTTCCCCCTCAAACAACCGTTTCAGGCCATGACAAAACCTTACCTGCTGGTTTTGATTCTTCTGAAGGACGCCAGTCTTGCTGGCGTCAAGTCTGCTTATGAGGTCATCTATGCCCCCGATGAGGGCACGCGTACGGAAGCGATTGCCGCGCACGGCGAGAAGGTGCGCGCGGTCCTGACCAACGGCACCACGGGCCTGACAGCTGAAGAAATCGACCGGATGCCCAGGCTGGAATTCATCAGCGCGCTCGGCGCCGGCTACGAGAACATTGCTATCGACCATGCACGCAGCCGCAATATCGTCCTGGCCAATGGCGCGGGGACCAACGCCGCATGCGTCGCCGATCACGCTTTCGCGCTGCTGCTCGCGGTAGTGCGCGATGTGCCGCAGCTCGATCAGGCGACCCGCCAGGGCGTCTGGCGCGACACGCTGCCAATGCATCCGGGCGTGTCGGGCAAGCGGCTGGGCGTGCTCGGGCTGGGCCATATCGGCAGCAAGGTGGCGAAGCGCGGGGCAGGGTTCGATATGGAACTGGGGTATCACAACCGTAAGCCGCGTGAAAGCGAGCCCATCCGCTACTTCGATAGTGTCACGGCGCTCGCACAGTGGTGCGACTTCCTCGTCGTCACGACGGTAGGTGGGCCGGGCACGCGGCATCTGATCGACAAGGCGGTGCTCGAGGCGTTGGGGCCGGACGGTTTCCTCGTGAACGTTTCGCGCGGCAGTGTCGTCGATACGGCGGCGTTGGCCGAGGCGTTGAGCGCCCGAACAATCGCAGGAGCCGGCCTCGATGTCTATGAAGGCGAGCCCGATCCGCCAAAAGCATTGATCGGACTACGCAACGTCGTGCTGACGCCGCACGTGGGCGGCAGGTCGCCGGAGGCGATCGCGGCGTCGCTGCAGAACTTTCTGGACAACGCGGCGAGGCATTTCGCGGGCGAGAAGGTGTTGACGCCGATCTGAGCTATGGAGTGATGAGTGAGCGGCGGCCCTCGATACGCGCCGCCGTTCAGCCAATCAGCTTGAGCCCAGGCGGCAGCGACTCGCCGAAGACGCGTCCCTCATCGGCTTCGTCGAGTTCGACCGTCTCGCGGACCATCGTGATCCAGTTGGCCGGCGCGTGCGCGGTTTCGAGCCGTTTGATGACGCTCGCGCGGATTTCCGCAGACAGATCGCGCGACCGGTCACCCGTCATGCGAGCGATCTGTACGGCAGCAAACGCGGCCGGTTCGACCTTCCGCCAGTCGAGCGTGAGAATCGTCCCGAGCCATTGCTCTGCAATGTCCGGCGGAACGACGCTATGCGCGCTGCCATAGAAAGGCCGACGCGCACCGATACGGCCGACGGCCCACCATCCCTGATGATTTTCCGACGGCTTCGCGAGTCGCTCGATCAGTCGCGCACCGAGTTCGATCTTGCGTTCCGCAGGCACGCGTTCGAGCGACGCTTCGAGGCGCACCATATCGGCGTAGCCGGACTTCGCCGGATCGAACGGTAGTTTGGAGCGCGCCGCGCCGGCGGCCTGCATGAAGGCCGCCGCGTCGAGCACATCGAGCTGTTCGCTCTCGCCCAAGCCGCCCGCTGCGCGGCGCCACAGCGTCCACCACTCCGACCAGACCTGGCTGTCGTTGATGTACTGAATGCCGTCGTCGAAGAGCGACCACAGTTGTTCGACACGCCACTCGTCGAGCGGATAGCCGAAGCCGGGACGCACGCAATACCCGGCCAGATTGAGCCAGAGACGCTCGTGATCCGCCGAGCGGCGCCGGCGTTTCGCGCGTTCCCACAGCGCGTTGAACAGTTCGCGCAGCAGCGCACTGTTCCAGCTTGCACGTGGACCGAGGACCTGTTCCAGTTCGGCCCGTGTGCGCTTGACCTCCTTGGAATCGACTTTCTGCGAGCGCGAGCCGAAGGCGCGGTCGATCAGTTCGAGCGCTTTGGGCAGGGCAGGGTGCGGCGCTTCGCCGGATACGGTGACTTTGGCTTCGCCGCGGCGCAGCTGGAACTCGAGCAGCCAGCGCTGTGTGGCGTCGCTGGCATCGATACAGTGCATTTCCAGCGTGCCTACTTCGGTGAGCGAAGCGGCGAGCTGGACCGGTGTTTCTGCCGCCTGGCCCGAGCCGCGTGGGGCGACGACCGTGGCGATAGGCGGCAGGCGCACGAATTCGCCGAGGGGCAGTTCGGCCAGGTCACCCGGTTGCCACGCGGTGTCCGATACAGAGGACACCAGATGAAATTGCACAGGATGTCCGAGCCGTAGTGCGAAGGTGCGGTCGGCGAGGTGAATCTCGCGGCTTTCTTCGGTGCCGCGCGGCAGTACGCACACCCCGCGCAGCATTTGCGCGTCTTCCTCCAGAACCAGGAAGTAGCTGCGTGGCGAGCCGCCGCCGATCCGCGGCGCCTGGCCTGCACGGGCGAGTGCGTAAGCTACCGCGCCGCGTGCCACGGCTACGTCGGGGTTGTCGTTGTGGAGGACCTGCAGAGGTTTGCCGCGCCAGGTGCCCAGCGTGGCGGCGAGGCGTTCGGTAAGCGCCTCGGCGCGGAATACGCCGCCGTTGAGCAGCAACGTGTCGGGCACGGGCAATGCGTTTTCGCTTTCGTCAGCGGTCCCTGACGAACCCAACGCTTCTCGCGACTGCGTCGCGAGCCGGCCCAGAAACGCCGCGACGTGCCGCGTGATTGCCGGGTCGCTCGCGTAAGGCAAGCCGAATTCGACGATGGCGCCGCGCGGGCGCCCCGGCCGCGTATCTGCGGAAACGGCTGGGAAAAAGCCATCTACGACTATCTGCTCGACTTCCGCGCGCGTGATCTCCACCGTACGCGCGCCGCCGATCAGCTTCGAACCCGCACCTAGCAACGTGATCGATGCAGAGTCTGGCGCCCCGGGCCCCAGCAGCTGCTCTTTCGCGGCGCGGCAGCGCTCGACGAGCTGCGAGAGGCTCGTCGCCGACAGCCGCGACTGTGGCGTCGACAGCCGGCTCTCGGCGAGATGCGCCAGTGCGAGGTCCATGTTGTCGCCGCCGAGCATCAGGTGGTTGCCCACGCCGACGCGCGTGAGTTGGGGCTGACCGTCCTGCATCTGCACCTTGATCAGGGTGAAGTCGGTCGTGCCACCACCCACGTCGCAGATCAGTACGAGCCGCGTTTCGGCGAGCTCAGTGCCAAGCGAGCTGCGGTGCCGGAACAGCCAGTCGTAGAAGGCTGCTTGCGGTTCTTCCAGCAGACGCAGCTTGGGCAGATGCGCCATGCGGGCTGCTTCGAGCGTCAGCGCGCGAGCACCGTCGTCGAACGAGGCGGGCACAGTGAGCACCACGTCCTGCTGTTCGAGAGGCGCATGTGGAAAGCGATGATTCCACGCGGAGCGCACGTGGGCTAGATAGCTGGCGCTGGCGGTGACGGGCGATACCTTGTCGATGTCGTCGCCGGCGCCCCACGGAAGAATCGCTGCGGTGCGATCCACCGATGCATGCGACAGCCAGCTTTTCGCGCTTGCGACGAGGCGCCCCGGCACCTGAGCGCCGAGGCTGCGCGCGAGGCGGCCGATCACGGCGCGATGCGTTTCCGCGCTGTTCGCGCTGAGAGTGTGCCTGTTCGCGGCATGCGCGGCATGCGCAGCGTGCGCGATATTCGCAGCCTTTGCAGCATCCGGCGCAGCAGCGGACCACGGCAACTGCAGATCGCCGTCGCTCAGTTCGCCGCGCGCAGCGTGATAACGTACCGACGGCAGCAGCGGTCGTGCCGCTACCTCACCGGGACCGACGAGCTGCTCGATCTCGAAGACGCGAATGTCCCCGGACCCCGCCTCGACATACGCGACGACCGTGTTGCTGGTGCCCAGATCGATCCCGACGAGGTACTGCTTCATCGCGTTCAAACGTTGGCGTTGCCGCGCACATCGAACTCGACTTTCCAACGCTCGCCCGTGCCGCGCGGGATGGCTTCCAGTTCGAGCGTGCCGGCTTCAGTGACGCGCGCATGCAGTTTCACCGGCACGATCTCGCCGGGGCTGCGGCCTTCGGGCGGCAACGTGGCCTGAATCTCGTCCAGCTCGTGCAATTCCTCCGGCGACCAGTAGTCGAGCAGCGTACCCACCTGGTCGTGACGTCGCACGGACGAACCGAAGAAGCGGAAGTGCACCGGCTCGCCGACGACGAGCCCAAACTCCTGCGCCGGCAATTCCGCCTCGGTGCCTTCTTCCATGCCGAACGGCGCGACGCACAGCGCTTGCACCGGCGGTTCGAGTCCCGGCACGGCGGGCATGGCGGATTCGACCGCGATATAGAAAGCCCGCGCGATGCCGCCGCGAATCCGCACGCCCTGGCCGCGCTTCACGTAGCCGTAGTAAGCCGCACCGCGCGCAACGGCGAGATCGAGATCCGCACCTTCGAGCAGACGCGCAGGCGCGGCGCCTTCCGCGGCAAGCCAACCGTTGAGGGTCTGCAGAATGCGCTCGACCAGCAACGGCGACTTGAACACGCCACCGTTGAACAGCACCGCGGTGGGATGCAGGAAACTCGCGCCTTCCGGCTGCGCGCTTTGCAGACCGTCGAGTTCGGCGAGCGCCGCAACCTGACGGCCGAGGAACGCCGCCAGATGACGCGTGACGGCCGCGTCCTGCGCGTACGGCAAGCCCAGTTGCGTGAGGCCGACGCGGGCCCGGCTCAGCGGACGCGCGCTGCTTTCGACCAGCGGGAAAAACCCATCCAGGATCGTCTGCGTCAGTTCCGTGCGGGTCAGTTCGGTGCGGATCGAGCCGCCGATCAGCTTGGCGCCGCGACTCGGTACAACGAGCGGCACCGCGTCGGTGGCGGCGTCGGTGAGGAGCGTCTCCTTGGCCGCGCGGCAGGCGTAGGTCAGCGCGCGCAGTTGCCACGGGTCAGGCTGCGTCCCCTGGGCGGCCAGTTTGCGCGCCACCACGTGGGCGAGGGCGAGGTCCATGTTGTCGCCGCCGAGGAGGATGTGCTCGCCCACGGCGACGCGATGCAGTTCGAGATTGCCTGCACGCTCGACTACCGCGATCAGCGACAGGTCGGTAGTGCCGCCGCCCACGTCGACGACGAGGATGATATCGCCCACTCGGACCTGCTTGCGCCACTCGCCGCCGCTCTTCTGGATCCAGCTATACAGGGCGGCCTGCGGTTCTTCCAGCAGCGTCATGCCTGCATAGCCCGCGGCCTGCGCAGCCTCGGCGGTCAATTCGCGCGCGGCCGGATCGAACGACGCGGGAATCGTGACGGTAATTTCCTGCTCGCTGAAAGGCGCGTCGGGATGGGCATGGTTCCACGCTTCGCGCAGATGTGTGAGGTAGCGAATCGAGGTTTCGAGCGGCGACACGCGTGTTACTTCAGGGGGCGCATCGTTGGGCAGAATCGCGGCGCGACGGTCGACGCCCGGATGGCACAGCCAGCTTTTCGCGCTCGACACGAGACGGATCGGCGTGCCGGCCCCGCGGCTGCGCGCCATTTCGCCGACAGCGAAGTCGCGCTCGCCGGTCCACGGCAAACCGAGGTCGAACGGCGCCAGTTCGCTCGGATGCGGCAGGTAGAGGAACGAGGGCAACAGCGGCAGATTGTCGATCGTGGCCGGCGCGGTGAGCTGCGTGACCGGCAGGATTTCCTGAGTGGTCTTTTCGCCGTCGCTGGTGGCGAAGTCGACGTACGAGAGGGCACAATGGGTTGTGCCCAGATCGATGCCGATCGAATAGCGCGGATCGCTCATAGCTCCACCTCGGCCGCTGCAATGATGGAGGTGTCGTGGCTCGCGGCGAGCTTCGGCAGCCGCACGTCCTGAACGCGCCAGCCGCGATGACTCAGGCTGCCGGTAAACGGCGCCTTGCCGACCACGTTGCCGGTCAGACGGACGGCGGTGGCGTCGAACCCTTCGGGCAGCGTCACACGGCTGCCTTCGGCCTCTTCGCGCACGGGACGGATCGTGAAATGCTCGCGCAGCACCGTGCGGCAGCCTCCATGCACGACGCGGGCGGCGGCGCCGATGTCCGCATCCGAGTAGCCTGCCACGTCTTCTTCGACGAAGTCGATAAAACGCGCATCGCGCTGCAGCAAGCCGAGTAGCTGAAGGGCAGCGTCCGGGCTTGCCTGCTTCAGGGCGGGGACGGCAGGTTGAGGGGCGGGCGCAGGTGCTGGCGATGCAACCGGTGCTGCCGTTGGCGCTGCTGTGACGGGCGCGCCGCTGCGCAGGCGCTGCACGCGGGCGGCGAACTCGCCGTCGCCGAGAATACTGAAGAACGTTCCGACGGCCAGCGAAATCCTGCCGAGGAAAGACACGTTCGAGTCGGTCATAAAAGTGGCTCCTGAGGGGCTCTGTCAAAAGGACGAGCGGCCCTTGGGCAACGCCGGATCTGGCCGGGGTCGCCGCGGGTTATCGGGTTGCGGACATCGATGCGCGAGGCAGCATGGGCTGGCTCGCACATCGGTTGAATTGGCGGCCCGGATTGGGCATGGCCCATCGGGGCCTCGTCTCGCATTTTACCTTCCGGGTGAGACTAGCCCCGGCAATGGCCTCGAACGTGGGAATGAGACGTTCTGCATGCTGCAACGCAGTGCAAATTTTACCGACCTGGAGTGCGGGCTGCGTCAAGATCGGGAAATTACTCATGAAGTATCTGCTGGGTTCGCCGATATCATGTGAGCGCATTCGTAACTGGCTGGGTCACGCGGCGGTCGGCGCCGCAGTTCACCCCCGGGCCGCGCTGGTCTCGGACGCAACCGGTCGTAGATGTTTGGCCGGTACCTCATTGCGAAGAACGCCCGCGCTGCTCATCGGCGCGCGAGGCGGACTTCATTTCAACGGCTTCGCGATGCGCCTGGCGCGCCTCGCCGACAGCGACCCGATAGCGCGCCAAGCCGCGCTTTCACTTACCTTGTGACGAAGCGAGCATCCCGAACGAGTGCTCCGTTTCAATCTATAGTTCTCTCACCACTCGCGCAAAGCTTGCGTCCGCAACCAGTTCGTATGCTGCTCGAGTGTGGCCACCAGGTGTCTCGAGCGTTTTCTTGAACGCCTGAGCGGGGTTCGGTATAGTGGGCGGCACCATCGAGGCGTGGATTAACGAAGTTTCGATGATGAGGGTAAGCGGATCGTGCATGAAAAAATCGACACGTGTGCTTCGAGGAGTATCCATTGATGAAAAGAATAATTTGCCTGGCACTACTGAGCCTTGCGTGCATGAGTGCGATAGCGGAGACAGCGGACGAAGCCGGCGTCAGCGCCGCGGTACAGCGTTTGAACGCAGCGATGCTGGCTGGCAATGCGGATGAGATGAAAGCGGTGACATCGGAGGCCTTGAGCTACGGCCACTCGAATGGCGCCGTACAGGATCAGACGGTCTTCATCCAGACGATAGTGAGCGGTGGAACACGGTATCGAAGAATCGACTTGAGCAACACGAAGACGACGCTAGCAGGAGACGATGCGATTGTCCGCGACCACTTTTCGGGCACGGTGGAGAGCGGAGGCAAGGTGGGCGAGGTCGAGCTCGAACAGTTGATGGTCTGGCAAAAACGCGATGGTGTATGGAAACTGCTGGCGCGTCAGGGATACAAACACTGAGCCGACGCGTACAAAGCCCGAAACCGCGAAACACCACCGGGAAATAGCGTGAACAACCCACGTGCAATAGTTGCACGCCCAACCTCAAGCCGCCTTCAACTCCCCAACCAAACTACACAAAGTCTCAACAGAAATCATAGCGGCAGCATTAGAAGGCGCCGGCCGCTCAGCCGGCTTAAACACTGCATCACCCCGCCGAATCTTCCGCCTTGACACAGCGCAAGTGCCGGAAGTATGAGCAGACCGCCGCCGCCACCGCTGCTCGCCGTAATGACAACGACCCGGCTCAACCCAGCGAATCACAAGCGTGGTATCAGAGCGCTCAAGAATCTCGATGCGTACGCCGTTGGCACCGTCAAGTGGCAAGGACTCTATGGTCTTCATCGTCGGCTCCGTATATGTGGTGTGCCGAATGTATTCCTGCGCGGGCCTTAGAGCCATTGTGCGCCGGTTGAAACACTGTTCTTGAATTAGCAATAATGCCACTTGACTTCAGTGGGGATACGAAAAGACGCGGGTTTGCGGGCAGTTAACAGCATGCTTTTTCTATAGAGCGAATTTTTGCAACGCAGTGTTGATCGCAGCGCGACGGACAGCGGGGGAGTCGATGTGACGGAAGGGCGCGAGCGCTTCCTTTAAGATGTGAACATTGACGAGCAGAGCCGGGGCTAGTTTAACGGGTTTGCGTTTTTCCGGTCGGCTCGCGCGCACATCTCCCAGAGGTTACATGGCCACACGCCCACCCGCAGCATCTCCAACACCCCCGGAACTGGATCCGCCGAGCCGCCGGAAAATGCAGCAGGCTGCAACCGCACTGCTATACGCCGTCCTGGTGCTGCTGGCCTTGTGGGTCATCCGCGATTTCCTGCCGGCAGTCGGCTGGGCCGGCGTGATTGCCATCGCCCTGTGGCCGGTGCTGCGCAAAATCGAAAGCCACAGCTGGCTGTCCGGACGCACCACGCTGATCTCCGCCGTCCTGACCGTGGCGATTGCATTGCTGGTCGTGTTGCCGGTGGCAATGGGAATCGGGCAAGCCAGCCATGAAGCGCACGATGTGATCGAGTGGATCAAGAACGTGCAGGAAAACGGCATCGCGATGCCGGACATCGTCCAGCATCTGCCGTTCGGCGCACCGCAGATCACAGAATGGTGGCAGGCGAACCTTACCCAGCCGCTACGCGAGTCGCCCGCCATGAAAGGGCTGCACGGCGAAGCCGTCATGACCTTCGGCCGCCATTTCGGCGCGCGAGCCGCACACGGTCTGATGGTATTCGCTTTCATGCTGGTCACACTGTTTGTGATCTTTCAGGCCGGGCCGCGTCTGTCCGGCGCGTTGCTCAAGGGGGCACACCGCGCCCTCGGCAGCAACGGCGCGCAGCTTCTCGAACGGATGGCCTCCGCTGTGCGCGGCACAGTGGCCGGCCTCGTAGTGGTGGGGATCGGCGAGGGCGCACTGCTCGGCCTTGCCTACGAGATCGCTGGCCTGCCGCACGTTATCCTGCTCGGATTCGTCACGGCCGTGGCGGCCATGCTGCCGTTTTGCGCGCCGCTCGTGTTCTGCGGCGCGGCGCTGTGGCTGTTCGCGCAGGGATCGGTGGCGTGGGCGATCGGGCTTGCTGTATTCGGCTTCGTGGTGGTGTTCATCGCAGAACACCTCGTGCGGCCGGTGATCATCGGTAATTCGACCCGCTTGCCGTTCCTGCTGGTGCTGTTCGGGATTCTCGGCGGCGCGGAGACTTTTGGGCTGCTGGGCCTGTTCATCGGTCCCGCGCTGATGACCGTGCTGATGGTGTTGTGGACGGACTGGGTGCGATAGCACGCTGGCGAACACAGAGGCCGTCGTCACCCGCCAGGCGGGACAGCGGCGGCCGCTATTAACCGCGGCGGCCCGCTTATGTGGCGACTCCACTGCGCCGGATAGTCGAGCGCGCCACCAGCCGTTTAACCGGCTCGCAAACGCGCGCAACCCCGAACAGCGCGCCGACTGCGATTGCGTCGGCCAAAAGCCCAAGTGGTATGTCGAGATACCCGTCGGTGGCTGCATAGAGCAGCGAATCGACGACGAGCGAAATGACTGCGCCCGCCACGAAGCAGATCAACCCTTTTCGTCCGATCATGCCGACCCACGGCAGCCACAGCGCGAGCTTGCGCACCCAGCCGAGCTGGATCAGGTAGGCGACGAGCCATGCGATCGCCAGAAAATTGCCGGCACGCAACCATGAGAGGCTTTGCTTGAAACTGCCGTCGAGCGGCGTTTGCTCGATAAACAGCTTGTAGTACGCTGCGGCCAGCACGACGCCAAATGCCAGCACGTTGACGAGCCATCCCGCGCGGTGTGAGCTGATCTTCCGATACACGGGCTGGACCCGCGCCAGCACGCCGAGCACAAACAGCAGTTGCCAGGCGAGCGGATTGAAATTCCATTGAGCGTCTTCGATTGCCGGCAGATACGCATTCACGGATGGCGCCGCAGCCCAAAGCGCGAGGCTCCCTGCCAGCAGCCACCATGGTCGGCGCTGCGCGAGCGGCAGGACCAGCGGCACGCTCAGCGCGAACAGGGCATACATGGGCAGCACCGACGCCAGATAAGGCTGACGCCGCAACAGCACGATGTCGCGCAGGGCCATAAGCGGCGCATCGATAAAGTCGTCGAGATCGTCGGAGGTCAGATTGGGCGCATCGATGCTGAAGGCGATCAGAACGGCGCTGACCAGCAGCATCAAGCCGGCGGTGACGAGGAAGGCCCGATAGATCTCCAGCGAACGCCGCAAGAAGCGATGGCGCGCGGCTGCCTCGGTGCGGCGCAGGGCGAGCGTGGCGTAAGCGGTTGCGGTGGCAAAGCCGCCGAGGAATACGAACACCTCGGCCGCATCGCACAGCGCGTAGGCGTGCAACGTGACGCGCGAGAGGATGCTGCCGCCGATGTGATCGACCACGATAAACAGCAGGACCAGTCCGCGAAAGAAATCGAGTTCGAGCAGACGGGAGGATGACTTTTGCATTGCATACCGCGCAGGGGATTTTAAACGGGACCAGCGGCCGAGATTGTTGTTCTGCCAACGGGGGTGGTTTCTTTCGAAATTATTTCATGTTCTTACGAAAAGGTGTGCGAGAGCGGCCCGCGAACCGGGTGTTTTCCGCACCGTTAGCCATCCGGCCAAGGGTTCCCCAGCCCGGCGTTTGGGGGTGATCCGGCGTCGGACGAACGCTGTTCGCGACCAAGCCCCAATTGTCAAATTACGCAATATGCGAATGCCTGCGCGTGGGCATTTCGCAACGATTTGCGATGGCTCAACGTGTGCCGATGGACGGCCCGCTATCGGTGTGCAAGCATCGTTTTCATCACTCGTGAACTTGAAGCTCAATGTAAGTGCTGCTTAAAAAAAGAAGAGCCTTCTCAAAGTTGGCTAGCTGCTGGCTGATGGAAAGAGATCCGGGAGATCTTCATGAAAAAGAACATGATTGCGCTGGCTGTGACGGCAGCCTTCGCGCTGCCTGCTTTCGCGCAGAGCAGCATTACGCTGTACGGGGTGATCGACGAGGGCATCAACTACACGAGTAACGCGGGCGACAAATCGGCCTATCAGCTTGAGAGCGGCTATGCGCAGGGCAGCCGCTGGGGCTTGAAGGGTTCGGAGGATCTCGGCAGCGGCCTGAAGGCGATCTTCGATCTCGAGAACGGTTTCGATGTGAATAGCGGCGGCCTTCAGGAGGGCGGCCGCATCTTCGGCCGCCAGGCGTTCGTTGGCCTGACGTCGGCCAATTACGGCACCCTCACGTTCGGCCGGCAGTACGACTCGGTGGTCGACTATCTCGCGCCGACCACGGCCAACGGCAACTGGGGCGGCTATCTGCTCTCGCACCCCTATGACAACGACAACACCGACAACTCGTTCCGCGTGAACAACACGGTCAAGTACGCGAGCCCGTCGTTTGCGGGCCTGCAGTTCGGCGGCACCTACAGCTTCAGCAACGAAACCGGCTTTGCCAACAACCGTACGTATAGTCTCGGTGGCCAGTACACGAACGGTGGCCTGCTAGTGGGCGCGGCTTATCTCGAGGCGAACAATCCGGGCCTGACGGCCGATGGGTCCATTGCAACCGACGACGCGAATTTCATCTCGGAGCGGCTGCGTATTTTCGGCGGGGGCGTCAACTACACGTTCGGCAGCGCGACCGTGGGCTTTGCCTATACGAACACGAACGTCGGCCAGCCGTCCGCAACCGACACTTCGGTCTACGTGGGCGCCATCACGCCGCCGAACGGCGGCGCGATGACGGCGCTCAAGTTCCAGAACTTCGAGGTCAATGGCAAATACCAGTTCACGCCGGCCTTCTTCGTCGGCGTGCAATACGTCTACACGGCGGCCACGATGGACGCGACCTCGGGCAACGAGAACCCGAGATATCACACGTTCGGCCTGATGGCCGACTACAACCTGTCCAAGCGAACGGACTTCTATTTCCAGGCGGCGTACCAGAAGGTGGCGGGCGACAAGACCGATACCGTGCTGGACGACGCATATATTCCGGGATCGGCGGGGGTGTCTTCGTCATCGAACCAGGTGACGGTGCGGGCGGCGATACGGCATCAGTTTTAAGGGGGATGGGTGGCGGGTGCCTGGGCCGTTATCTCAAGCCAGGCGGCATTCGATGCAACTTTTCGGGGACTCACTCTCTCCACACATTCAACGCCGCATACTGCAGCAACATAATCGTCTTCCCATCGACGATCTCGCCACGCCCGATCATCGCCAGCGCCTCATCGACCGGCAGTTCTAGCACTTCGATATCCTCGCCCTCGCTGACAACACCGCCGCCTTCGCCGATCTTTGCGGCGGCATCGTACTCGCCGACAAAGAAGAACAGCTTCTCCGTAACCGAGCCAGGGCTCATGTACGCCTCGAATACCTTGCGCACCGCATGCACGCGGTAGCCGGTTTCCTCCTCGACCTCGGCGCGGATGCGCTCCTCCGGCGACGCCTCTTCCAGCAGCCCGCCTGGCGCCTCGATCATCATCCCGTCATGACCGTTGACGAAGACCGGCAGGCGGAACTGCCGCGTGAGGACCACCGTCCGGCGCACCGGATCGTGGAGCAGCATGGTGGCGCCGTTGCCGCGGTCGTAGGTCTCGCGGTTCTGACGCTGCCAGCTTCCGTCTGTGCGCTGGTAGTCGAAGGTGGTCTTCTTCAGCACATACCAGTCGTCGGACAGCACTTTGACTTCGACAACCCGTACACGGTCGGCAGTTTTGCTCATGGCGGTTTCCCGAAAGCGCGGTTCGAACCGCGAGATTTCATGGTATCGTGCAATCTCGTGCAAAAACAAGAATTTTCGTGCAATGACGTGCGGGATTCCTTGCCAATGCCCCGCGCTTTGCTTCTTCGTGACGCCCTCGGTTGGCGCGACCCAACGTCACCTTGTCTCCTATTGATGAACCGCCGCTCCATGCTTACTTCGCAAAGAAAACAGCTGATTCTCGATGCGCTCAAACGCGATGGCCAAGTGATCGCCAAGAGCCTGAGCAACGAATTTGGCGTCTCCGAAGACACCGTCCGGCGCGATTTGCGTGAACTCGCCGCCGACGGCTACCTGCAGCGCGTGCATGGCGGGGCGCTGCCCTCGTCGCCGGCAGCGGCGGACCTGGCCGGCCGGCAAAGCATCGAGTCGGCGTCGAAGGCAGCCATTGGCCGCGCCGCGGCGCAGATGATCGAGCCGGGCCAGATCGTGATCGTCGACGGCGGGACGACGGCTGTGCAACTGGTGCGCCATCTGCCGCTCGATCTGCGCGCGACCATCGTCACGCATAGTCCGGGCGTAGCGGTAGAACTCGCTCATCACCGCGACGTGGAGGTGATCATGATCGGCGGACGCCTGTACCGGCATTCGATGGTCAATGTCGGCGCCGCCGCGATCGAAGCGCTGAGCCATATCCGCGCCGATCTCTATTTCATGGGTGTCACGGGGGTACATCCTGAAGCCGGCCTGAGTACGGGCGATCTCGAAGAGGCTTACGTCAAGCGGGCGCTGGCGGCTCGTGCGGCGGAAACCGTGGTGCTCGCCTCAGCGGAGAAACTCAACACGGCGTCCGCTTTTATGATCGCGGAAGCGAGCGCTGCGCATGCGCTGGTGGTCGAGAAGGAAACCTTAGAGACGCTCACGGCTCCATTCGAGGCATTGGGGATCGCGATCGTGCGGGCTTGATGCGGGCTTTGCGCTGCCATGTACTTTGTGACGGCACGCGCATCGACATGCAGATAAGGATAACGAAGTAAAGGCATCTATATCAAATCCGTTATTTAAGAGATAGCGGACAAAATTTGACTCATTCGCTATCCAGCCGCGCCATAATCCCGCGCTTCGCCCGTGACAGGGCAGGGAAAGGGAAGTTGGCATCACCAGCACGTTCGATGACAGTTCACGGTTAATCAGATCGACTGCGGCGGCGCCGATGTTCTGGCCGCCACACGTCGCCGGTATGCCTGGATGCATGCGTCCGGGATTCGCTCGATTCTCCAATGCGGTGTGTCGTCACAGGCTTGCGCAGCCTGTGGCTCCGCCGTGCGTGCCTCTGTCTTTTGCGTGGCGTTGCCGTCGTCGATCACTTAAGGAGAAGTCCATGGGGAAACTCGACCTTTCGCGTCGCAGTTTTCTGAAGGCCAGCGTTATCGCGGGAGTCTCGGTGTATATCGCGCCGATCGGCAGCCGCGCGTTTGCTGCGTTATTCGAAGAAAAGATTCTCACGCCGGTTCAATGGGATGCGGCAAATGGGCAGGCCAAATTCCGCATCGACGGCATCGCCAAGGTGACCGGTGCGAAGGTGTTCGCACGCGACATCCGCGCGGCCGACATGCCGCATTGGCCGACGCAGCAGGCGCACGCTTTCATCCTGCGCACGACCCAGGCCGACCGCCTCTACGAAGGCTTCGACCTGACGCTGCTCGGCGACGAACTGAAGCCGGACCGCGTCGTTACCGCCGACGATCTGACCCGCGACGGCCTGATCTTCCCCGCGTTCTATGGCGACGACATGTTGCTGCCGCGAGGCAAGACGCCAGCTTATCTCGGCCAGGCGGTCGCGATCTTGATCTATCACGACTTCGCACGCTTTCGCTTCGCCAAGGACAAGCTCAAGTTCCACGACGAGATCATCCGTTATGGCGCGCAGACTGGGCCGCTGGAGCGCGATCCGTGGGGCACGTTCCGCTTCGTGCGGGTAGGCGGCAAGACGCCTTACGACGACGACAGGTTCTCTAGCCTGAAGGACGCCCCGGTGTTCCCGAGCATGATGCGCAAGCACCAGCCGGTCTGGCCTGACGGCAAGGAGCACGGCAAGCTCGACGAGCAGGGCATGTTCTACGCGGGACAGATCCAGCAGGAACTCGATCGTCCGTCCGCGGACTGGCTCGTGATGGAGCGCGAGTACAACACGCAATCTATCGACACGGCCGCGCTCGAACCCGACAACGTGAACTGCTGGTACGACAGCGCGAGCCAATCGCTGCATATGGTGGTGCCGACGCAAGCGCCGTCCGAGGTCGTAGAGAGTGCGGCCGGCATGGTTGCGAAGTGCGCGTTTCCGGTGAAGAACCTGTTCGTGCACCCTTGCTACACGGTTGGTTACGGCTCGAAGGATCACTTCAACGTGCCGTTCTACGGCCTCGTCACGGCGATGTATGCGGCCGGCCGTCCGGTGCGTCTGGCGAACGATCGCTACGAGCAGTTCCAGACTTCGCTGAAGCGTCACGCGTTCAGGATGCGTTACCGCATCGCCGTGGACAGAAAGACTGGTCTGTTCCAGTCGTTCAAGGCCGCGATGGAAGCGAACGGCGGCGGCCGCTGCAATTTCTCGCCGTCTGTGGCGATGGTCGGCGCAACCGCGGCGCAGTCGATCTACTACTTTCCGAAGAACGATCTTTCGGCTGTCGCGGTCGCTTCCCGTGCCATTGACGCCGGTTCCGCACGCGGCTACGGCACGCTGCAGAGCATGGCGGCCACCGAGATGATGGTCGACGAGATCGCGGCACAACTTGGTGTCGATCCGATCGACTTCCGCCTGAAGAACGCGTTGCGTTCGGGCATGAAAAACAGCCAGGGCGCGGTGCCGGCTGGCGCGATCCGCGTCGACGAAGTCCTGCAGAAGGCGCAGGTGCATCCGCTATGGGTGAACCGGGCAGAGCAGAAGCTTTCATTCGAGCTGGCGCATCCGGGCCAACGCTACGGCGTCGGTTTTGCCTGCGTGCAAAAGGACTTCGGCACGGGGGCGGAGACCTCGCTGGCGAAAGTCGAGTTCACTGCCGACGGCAAGATCAGCCTGCATCACACCGCCGCCGAAATCGGCACCGGCATGTCCACGTCGCAGGCGATTGCTGTCGCCAAATGGCTCGGCAAGCCGGCCACCGAGGTGCGCGTTGCGGTCACCGACTGGCCCGATCTGCCGGTCGTCACGAGCGGCGATCCGTACATCATGTCGCAAGCGGAGCAGGACAAGCTGTCGGCCAATCCGCGCTGGTCGCCGGGTTATGCATCGCCGTCGAGCGCGACCAACTCCGCGTTCTATTTCACGCACAGCACGCGCGAGGCCGCTCGCGTCGTATTCACTCACGGCCTGTGGCCGGCGGCGATGGCGATCTGGCGTCAAGGCACCGGCGGCGGCCAGGCCGCGCCGCTAGTGGTGCGCATCGAGGACGCGCGCTGGGTCGACGGCAAGCTTTCGGCGGCCGGTCTCGAGGCGCTCACTTTCGAACAGCTCGCGAAGAAGGCACACGAACTCGGGCTCGTGACGGGCGCGGCGGTACACGTATTCAATCGCTGGCAATGGGCCGAAGCGGAGTTCGACATCGACGGCAGCGTCGAGCGCCTCCCCATCGATGGTCTTTCGCTGCGCTACGGCGACAACGCCGGAACCGATAAGAAACGACTGCAAAGCACACCGAATCAATATCGCGTGCTTGATCGAAAGCGCGTGTTCATTCCGCCCGTGCAGCGTAACAACGCCGCGGTCACTTACTACAGCGCGGTCGGCACGCTGGTCGAACTCGCGGTGCATGAGGCGACTGGCAAGGTCGAACTGCTGAGCCATCACTCGATCATGGAGTGCGGCAACCAGATTGCGCCGCAACTCGTATCGGGTCAATTGCAGGGCGGTCTCGCGATGGGCATCGGTCACGCGCTGCATGAATATCTGCCGCTCTACGAAGACGGTCCCGGCAACGGCACGTGGAACTTCAACCGCTATCGGTTGCCGCGTGCCAGGGACGTCGCTGTCTGGACCCAGACCGGTGAAGTGCTGCCGCCGTTGACCGAAAGCGATCCGCCCAAGGGTATCGCCGAAGTGGTGATGATCCCGGTGGTTGGCGCGATCGTGAACGGCATTGCGCACGCTATCGGACATCGTTTTACTGACCTCCCGGTCACTCCGCAAAAAATTCAGGAGGTGCTCGCATGACGGCCCCTAATCAAAATTCCGGCCATGCAGCTGATGCGACGGCGGGTTCTGCTGCTGCTTCGACCGCCGCAAATGCCAACGTGGTAGAGCGGCCTTTGACGCTATTCCGCGCCCAACCCGTATCGCTGACGGTGAACGGGCAACAGCTCGGCCCGCTGCAAGTGCCGGCCGGTCTGATGATGATCGACCTGCTGCACGAATATCTCCACCTGACCGGTTCGCGGCTCGGCTGTGGGCAAGGCGTCTGTCACGCCTGCGTGGTGATTCTGGACAAACCGGATGGCACGAGCGAAGAAATCCGCACGTGCATCACAGGCGCGAATTTCTTCGACGGCAAGTCGATCCGCACGATCGAAGGCCACGCACAGCGCAACGAACAGGGCGAGGTGGTGGCCTTGTCGCCGATCCAGCAGAAGTTTCTCGAGCACTTCAGTTTTCAGTGCGGCTACTGTACGCCGGGCTTCGTGAACGCGGCGACGGTGCTGATCGAGCGTCTCAAGCGCCAGCCGGTGGCGAGAGATCAGGTGGAGCAAACCATCACCGAGGCGCTGAACGATCACATCTGCCGCTGTACGGGCTACGTGCGGTACTACGAAGCGGTGAAGGATGTCGTGTTGACGATGCCTGGACTCGTAAAGGACGCCGCATGACGATGCTTTCCTTGACCCTGCAGAGCGTGCAGACCTCGCGGACTCCGCTACGTCTGCTGCAGCTGTGCCGCGTCGCGCTGGTGTTGAGCGCAGCGGCGCTGACAGCGTGCGGCCAACACCACGACGACACCCCGGCTACCCGGATGACCGCTTCGGCGACCAGCACGCCAGCAGACCTGGAAAGCGCCGCGACGGAGCAGCTTGCGCGCGGCCGCTATCTGGTGAAAGCGGCCGATTGCGCCGCCTGTCACACGAGCGCTGACGGCGCGCCGTTTGCCGGCGGCCCGAAACTCGCCTCGCCGTTCGGCACGTTCTACGGCACGAACATCACACCGGACAGAGAGCACGGCATCGGCAACTGGAGCGCTGGCGATTTCTACAGGGCGTTGCACGACGGCATGTCGCCGGATGGCCCGTTGTACCCGGCGATGCCGTACACGTCGTACCGGCAGATCTCACGCGCCGACAGCGACGCGATGTATGCGTGGCTGATGGCGCAAAAACCCGCAGCGGTACCGAACCGTCAACCGGATCTGTCGTTTCCGTTCAACATGCGTTTTGCTGTGCGCTTCTGGGACATGCTGTTCCTGAAGGATGCGCTGCCGGATGCATCGAAGGCAGTCTCTTCCGGGGCGTTGGTGGACTGGAGTCGTGGACGTTACCTGGTGAGCGCGCTCGGCCACTGCGCCGAATGCCACACGCCGCGCGGCAAGTTCGGTCAGCTCGACAACGCGTTGCCGCTCGCCGGCGGGGCGCTGGGGCGCGTAGCCGCGCCGGACATCACCCCGCAAGGACTCGCTGCGCGTGGCTGGACCGCAACTGATCTGCAGACGTTCTTCGCCACCGGGATCGCCCCACAAGGCTCCGCGTTCAGCGAGATGTATCCGGTCGTGCATCTGAGCAGCCAGTATCTGAGACCCGACGATCTGCGCGCGATGTCGACGTATCTGCTCGGAGACCCGCCAGCGGCGGCGCAGCCGCTGCAGTCGCCAGCGTCGCCATCATCGGCATCTGCGGACACAGCGCAACTGGCCGCCGGCCGCAATGTCTACCTCGCCGTATGTGCCGGTTGCCATGGGCGCGATGGCGAGGGCAAACCGCACGTCGCCGTCCCGATGCACGGCAACTCGACGGTACGGCAAAGCGATCCGCACAACCTGATCGTGGCGATGCTCGACGGCATCGATGCGCAGGACTTCCCCGGCCTTGAGCGCATGCAGGAGATGCCAGGGTTCGCAGGGCAGTTAAGCGACGCGGAACTCGCACAACTGACGAGTTATCTTCGCGCGACGTGGGGCGGACAGCCCGGCGACGTCACCGCGGCGGCCGTGAAGGCGCTGCGTTAAACGAAAGCGCTCTCGGGCGCCGATGATTGGAAGGCAAACGGCCAGCACCTCGAAAGAGGGCTGGCCGTTTTCTTTGTGCGCTGTTTTTCTGCGCAACTCCTTACACGAATTTGCTGTCCGGCGAGCCGCTTCGCCTCCGGCCCCAGCGCCGAAATTCAAGGTTTTCCGACGATTTGCCGTTAAAGAAAACGATATCAGGGGCCAAATCCCGCAATACGGGTCGTAAGGATTTGTATCAGTCTGTGTGGACGGCCCGCTTTTTGTCCGCGGCATTTTACAATTCCGCTTGAATTTTAACCGTCTGTCTGGCCCTTTTTGCGTCAAAACGCCTCGATTTCAAGGCATTTGCCGCACGAGTGCCAGACAGAAGGGTGGGCCAGGGTGGTAGCCGCAACGAGGCGGTTTCGCGTGTCGAGCGTGCAGCGCTTCTGACGAATGCGCGCATCGGGGTGCGACGCGGGGACACTCGGGCTCGCCTATGTACGAGGCAGGAGTCGAACTTGTTGAAAAATCGTTTCGACAAAACCATGATGGCCGGCGCCGCCGGCATCTGGATCGCATTGGCAATGAGCGGTTGTGTGAATGTGGCACAGCAGGATACGCAGGCGTCCTCGGCGGCTACTGGGGCGCCGACGGTTTCGGCCGCTGCGGCGACCGCTGCATCGGATGCGGCCGCGGCAGCATCGTTACAGGCGGCGGCAACCGCTGCGGCCAGCACGGCCAAACTGAAGGCAGCGCAGCCACTCGTCTACCGCGTCAAGCGTGGCGACACGCTGAACCAGATTGCTCAACGCAATCACTGTAAGGTAAATGATCTGCTGGCGTGGAATCGTCTGAAGCCGTCCACGCGACTGAAGAAAGGGCAGGTGCTGCACGTAGCGTCGCCCGAGGCGGCAAAGGAAGCACAGGACGCCGCCGCGGCGGCCACTGCGGCGCAGGCTGCGGCTGATCAGGCCGCGGCCAAGGCTGCGGTCTCGGCAAAGCTGGCGGCGGCAGCAGCCTCTGCCAATCCGGCGGCGAATGCGGCGGCAGCGGCAAGCGGAGCGAATGCATCGACCGCATCAGCCGCTTCATCCAGCAACGCCGCCTCCATCGCCCAGAGTGGCGCACCCGCACCGAATCCCGCGCAAGCACGCCAGGTCGACGCAGAGGTCTCGCGTCACGCCAACCGCGTCTCGCTGGTGTGGCCGGCACAAGGCACGGTAGTCGAGGGCTTCCAGGCGGGCGCAACGCGCGGCATCGAGATCGGCGGCAAGCCTGGCGATCCAGTGCGCGCAGCCGCGGACGGCAAGGTCATGTACGCAGGGACGGGGCTCAATGAATACGGCAGCCTGATCATCATCCAGCACAACAAGGACTTTCTGACAGCGTATTCGCACAACCGCAGGCTGCTGGTGAAAACCGGCGACATCGTGCGGCAAGGGCAGGAAATCGCGGAGATGGGGGACGAGAACAACACGCGCGTCTCCGTGCTGTTCGAGGTGCGCCGCGACGGCAAGCCGGTCGATCCGATGCCGTATCTGCCGGCCAGGCAAAGTTGAGTTTGCTGGGCAGGTGAGGCAGCGTAGGCGCCGCCTCACCTTGGGCCGAATCAGAACGAATCGCCCGGAACGCGCACCCAGCCTTCCATCAGCACGCGGGCGCTGCGGCTCATGATCGCCTTCTTCACGACCCACTCGCCGTCCACCTGACTGGCCTGCGCACCCACACGCAACGTGCCGGAAGGATGGCCAAAGCGCACCGCTTCGCGTTCACCACCACCCGCGGCGAGATTCACCAGCGTGCCCGGAATGGCGGCTGCCGTACCGATGGCCACCGCGGCGGTGCCCATCATCGCGTGATGCAGCTTGCCCATCGACATCGCGCGCACCAGCACGTCGACATCGCCCGCCGCAATCTGCTTGCCGCTGGACGCCACATACCCCACCGGCCTCGCGACAAACGCGACTTTCGGGGTGTGCTGCCGCGTCGCGATCTCATCGATATGTTTGATCAGGCCCATGCGCACCGCACCGTGCGCGCGAATCGTCTCGAACTTCGCGAGCGCCTTGTCGTCGCTATTGATCGCGTCCTGGAGTTCGGTGCCCTTGTAGCCGATCGCTTCGGCGTCAACGAAAATCGTCGGAATGCCCGCGTTGATCATGGTGGCCTTCAACGTGCCCACGCCCGGCACCTCGAGGTCGTCCACCAGATTGCCAGTAGGGAACATCGAGCCGCCTACGCCTTCTTCTTCGGCGGCCGGATCCATGAACTCGAGCTGCACCTCGGCGGCGGGGAAGGTCACGCCGTCCAGTTCGAAGTCGCCGGTTTCCTGAACTGCACCGTTGGTGATAGGCACGTGTCCGATGATGGTCTTGCCGATATTGGCCTGCCAGATCCGCACTGTGGCCACGCCGTTATGCGGAACGCGACTCGGGTCGACCAGCCCGGCGCTGATCGAGAACGGTCCCACTGCGGCGGAGAGATTGCCGCAATTGCCGCTCCAGTCCACAAACGCCTTGTCGATCGACACCTGGCCGAACAGATAGTCGACGTCATGACCGGGCCTGCTGCTCTTCGCGATGATCACCGTCTTGCTGGTGCTCGACGTCGCGCCGCCCATGCCGTCAGTCTGCTTACCGTACGGGTCCGGACTGCCAATCACGCGCAGCAGCAAGGCATCGCGCGCCGCGCCCGGCACCTGGGCGGCTTCGGGCAAATCCTGCAAGCGGAAGAACACGCCTTTACTGGTGCCGCCACGCATGTAGGTGGCGGGAATCTTGATCTGGGGTACGTGGGCCACGTTTTTGTCTCCTCCCTCAGGCCGCTGCTTGCGATGATTCCAGGAAATCCTGCGCAAAGCGCTGCAGGACACCACCGGCTTCGTAGATCGACACTTCTTCCGCAGTGTCCAGGCGGCAGGTCACTGGTACTTCTACACGCTCACCGTTCTTGCGATGAATCACCAGCGTGAGATCGGCGCGCGGTTTGCGCTCGCCGGTTACATCGAAGGTTTCGGTGCCGTCGATACCCAGCGTCAGCCGGTCCACGCCTGGCTTGAACTCCAGCGGCAGCACACCCATGCCCACCAGGTTGGTCCGGTGGATGCGCTCGAACCCTTCCGCGACAATCGCTTCCGCTCCCGCGAGACGCACGCCCTTGGCTGCCCAGTCGCGTGACGAACCTTGACCGTAGTCGGCGCCGGCAATTACGATCAGCGGTTGCTTGCGTTCCATGTACGTTTCAATGGCTTCCCACATGCGCGTGACCTTGCCTTCGGGCTCGATGCGGGCCAAAGACCCGGCCTTAACCTTGCCGTCTTCGAGCACCATCTCGTTCTTCAACGTGGGGTTGGCAAAAGTAGCGCGCTGCGCGGTCAGGTGATCGCCGCGGTGGGTCGCATACGAATTAAAATCCTCCTCCGGCAAGCCCATTTTCGCCAGATACTCGCCCGAAGCGCTGTCGGGCAGGATCGCGTTGGACGGCGACAGGTGATCGGTGGTGATGTTGTCGCCGAGCACGGCGAGCGGACGCATGGCCTTGAGCGTGCGCTCGCCGGCCAGCGCGCCTTCCCAGTAGGGCGGGCGGCGGATATACGTGCTCGCCGGGCGCCAGTCGTACAGCGGGTTGGCGCGTTCGCCGGTGTCGGCGGTGACTGCAAACATCGGTTCGTAAACCTTGCGAAATTGCTCCGGCTTCACGCTCGATGCGACGATCGCGTCGATCTCTGCGTCGGACGGCCAGATGTCCTTGAGCATGACCGGATTGCCCGCGGCATCGATCCCCAACACGTCTTTCTCGATGTCGAAGCGGATCGTGCCGGCAATCGCATAGGCCACCACCAGCGGCGGCGAGGCGAGGAACGCCTGCTTGGCATACGGGTGAATGCGGCCGTCGAAATTACGGTTGCCGGACAGTACGGCGGTCGCGTACAGATCGCGCTCGACGACTTCCTTCTGGATCACCGGATCCAGCGCGCCGGACATACCGTTGCACGACGTGCACGCATAGGCGACGACCCCAAACCCAAGCTGTTCCAGTTCCGGCAGCAGCCTGGCTTCTTCCAGATACAAGGTGACGGCCTTCGATCCCGGCGCGAGCGAGCTTTTCACCCACGGCTTGCGGGTCAGGCCGCGCTGGTTCGCATTGCGCGCGAGCAAGCCAGCGGCAATCATGTTGCGCGGATTATTGGTGTTGGTGCAACTCGTGACAGCGGCGATGATCACGGCGCCATCGGGCATTAGCCCCGGCTCGCTCTCGACCTTGCCGCTGATGCCGCGCGCCGCGAGGTCCGACACCGGCAGTCGACGGTGCGGGTTCGACGGCCCCGCCAGCGTGCGCACCACGGTCGAGAGGTCGAATGTCAGCACGCGCTCGTATTGGGCGTTCTTCAGGCTGTCGGCCCACAGGCCGGTTTCCTTCGCGTAGGTCTCCACCAGTTTGACGAGTTCGTCGTCGCGGCCGGTCAGCTTCAGGTATTTGATGGTCTGCTCGTCGATATAGAACATCGCAGCTGTCGCGCCGAACTCGGGCGCCATGTTGGCGATGGTGGCGCGGTCGCCCAACGTGAGTTTGGCCGTGCCTTCGCCGTAGAACTCCAGATACGCACCGACCACCTTTTCCTTGCGCAGGAACTCGGTCAGCGACAACACGACGTCCGTCGCCGTAATGCCTTCGCCTGGCTTGCCGGTCAGTTCCACGCCGACGATATCCGGCAGGCGCATATACGACGCGCGCCCCAGCATCACGCTTTCCGCTTCGAGGCCGCCTACGCCGATGGCGATCACGCCGAGCGCATCCACCATCGGCGTATGCGAATCGGTGCCCACCAGCGTGTCCGGAAACGCCACGCCGTCTTTCACCTGCACGACGGGACTCATGCGCTCGAGGTTGATCTGATGCAGGATGCCGTTGCCCGGCGGAATCACGTCGACGTTCTTGAACGCCTTCTTGGTCCAGTTGATGAAATCGAAGCGGTCTTCGTTGCGCCGGTCTTCGATCGCGCGGTTCTTGTCGAACGCGTCCGGATCGAAGCCGCCACACTCGACGGCGAGCGAGTGGTCCACCACCAGTTGTGTCGGCACCACCGGATTGACCAGCGCCGGGTCGCCGCCCTGGGCCGCGATCGCGTCGCGCAGGCCGGCGAGATCGACCAGCGCGGTTTGACCGAGGATGTCATGGCAGACCACGCGCGCCGGGAACCACGGGAAATCGAGGTCGCGCTTGCGTTCGATGATCTGCTTGAGCGACGCATTGAGGGAGACCGGATCGCATCGGCGCACGAGATTTTCGGCCAGCACGCGCGAGGTGTACGGCAACGTGTCGTAGGCACCCGGCTGGATCGCCTCGACCGCGGCTCGCGTGTCGAAGAAGTCCAGCTTGGTGCCAGGCAGGGGCTTACGGTTTGCAGTGTTCATACCGTGGGGAAGTAAGAATGTAGTGTTCGGCAATCGTGTTGCATGTCGGCAGGGCGATAATTGCCGGACGTCGCTGGACATCACAGGACGTCAGCGGCAATTATCCCCCTTTCCCGATCAACGTTTGATGATCGGCGCTTTCGATCAACGTTTCGCGATCGGCACGAACTTCAAATTCTCTGGGCCGGTGTAGTTCGCGCTCGGCCGGATGATCTTGTTGTCGATGCGTTGCTCGATGATGTGCGCGCTCCAACCCGCCGTACGGGCGATCACGAACACCGGCGTGAACATCGCCGTCGGCACACCCATCATGTGATACGACACCGCGCTGAACCAGTCCAGGTTCGGGAACATCTTCTTGGCGTCCCACATCACGGTTTCGAGCCGCTCAGCGATGTCGAACAGCTTCGTGCTGCCGGCTTCCTTCGAGAGCTTCTTTGCGACTTCCTTGATGACCTTGTTGCGCGGATCGGAGATCGTGTACACCGGGTGGCCGAAGCCGATCACGACTTCCTTGGCTTCGACGCGGCGGCGGATATCCGCTTCAGCTTCGTCGGGACTCTGGTAGCGCGACTGGATTTCAAACGCGACTTCGTTGGCGCCACCGTGCTTCGGGCCGCGCAGCGCACCAATCGCGCCGGTCAGTGCCGAGTACATGTCGGAGCCCGTGCCGGCGATCACGCGGCCGGTGAAGGTCGATGCATTGAATTCATGCTCCGCGTACAGGTTCAGCGAGATGTGCATCGCCTCGACCCACGATTTCGACGGCTCGACGCCATGCAGCAGATGCAGGAAGTGGCCGCCGATCGAATCGTCGTCGGTTTCCACCTCGATGCGTTTGCCGTTATGCGAGTAGTGGTACCAGTAGAGCAGCATCGAGCCGAGCGAGGCCATCAGCTTGTCAGCGATATCGCGCGCGCCGGGGAGATTGTGGTCGTCCTTCTCGGGCAGCACGGTGCCGAGCACCGAGACGCCGGTGCGCATCACGTCCATCGGATGGGCGGCTGCCGGGATCCATTCCAGCGCGGCCTTGACGTTGGCGGGCAGGCCGCGCAGCGCCTTCAGCTTGGCTTTGTAGGCCGTCAGTTCAGCCTGCGTGGGCAGCTTTTCGTGCACCAGCAGGTAGGCGATTTCCTCGAATTCGCAGGTGCTGGCGATGTCGAGAATGTCATAGCCGCGGTAATGCAGGTCATTGCCGGTCTTGCCGACCGTACACAGGGCCGTGTTACCCGCCGTCACGCCCGAAAGGGCCACGGATTTCTTCGGTTTGAATGCGCCTGTTGCCGGTGTGCTGTTATCTGCTTCGCTCATGGTGTCGTCCTCTCGCTCCTGGATTCGGTTTACTTGTGTGCGGCGAACAGCGCGTCGAGTTTCTCCTCGTACGCGTGATAGCCGAGATACTTGTACAGGTCGGCACGCGTCTGCATCGTTCCGACAGCGGCCTTTTGCGTGCCATCGCGCTTCACCGTCTCGTAGAAATTGAGCGCGGCGGCGTTCATCGCACGATACGCGCCACAGCAGTACAGCGCGATATCGACGTTCGCTTCGCGCAGTTCGTCGGTGGTAAAGAACGGCGTCGAGCCGAATTCGGTCAGGTTCGCGAGAATCGGCACCTTGACTGCGGCCTTGAAGCGGCGGTAGTCGTCGAGCGTCTGCATCGCCTCCGGGAAAATCATGTCGGCGCCGGCTTCGACGTAGGCAACGGCGCGCTCGATCGCTGCATCGATGCCTTCTGCTGCGGCCGCATCAGTGCGCGCCATGATGACGAACTGGTCGTCTGTGCGGGCGTCGACAGCGGCCTTCACGCGGTCGACCATTTCCTCTTTCGCGACGACTTCCTTGCCCGGACGGTGCCCGCAACGCTTCTGTCCGACCTGATCTTCGAGGTGCACCGCGGCCACGCCGGCCTTGATGAACGAACGCACCGTGCGCGCAATGTTGAAGGCGCCGCCCCAACCGGTGTCGATATCGACGAGCAGCGGCAGGCCGGTGGCATCGGTGATGCGGCGGGCGTCGATCAACACATCGTCCATGGTGCTGATGCCGAGATCGGGAATGCCGAGCGAGTTGGCCGCGACGCCGCCGCCCGACAGATACACCGCCTTAAAGCCGACCGCCTCAGCCATTTTCGCCGCGTAGGCGGTGATGGCGCCGACGACCTGCAGCGGTTGACCTTCTGCGACCGCTGCACGGAATTTCGCGCCGGCACTGACAGGTTGTTTTGCTGAACTCACGCGTATCTCCAGGTAATGGTCATGGCGTTTTTGCAAGGAGCGGGCCAGCGTCGGTGCGTGAGGCTAAGTTGTTGATTACCTGTGGCTTTGGGGGATTGGTGGGGCGTTGTTTGATTGCATAAGTGCAATCCTACATTTCACAAGTGAAATCGCAGGGTCATAATAGTGCTTCTTTAGTTTCGACCGCCACCGCAGGCAACCCGCCATGAACCGACCTTCTGAACCCGGCTCCCGGGCCCGCGTGTGGGCCATCGGCATCAGCAAGCTGCGCGGCCTGTTCCGCGATATCGCCGATGAATACGACACCCGCGCCGATCTGCGGCTGGTAACCCGCGGCTATGAGGAAGCGGTCAACGAGATTGCTTCCGCGGGCAAGGATCGCCCGGACGTCGTGGTCGCGGCAGGGTCGAACGGCACGTATCTGAAGGCGCGGATAGATGTGCCCGTCGTGTTGATCACGCCGACCGGTTTCGACGTGATGCATGCACTGGCACGCGCGCGCCGCGATTCCTCATCGGTGGCGCTCGTGACCCACGGTGAGACGCCCGCCGAGGTGCGCCGTTTCGTGGCGGCCTATGGTATCGACGTGGTGTTTGCGTCATACCAGTCGGCGCAGGATGCGGAAGCCTGCGTGCTCGATCTGCGCGATCGCGGCGTAGGGACAATCGTGGGACCGGGACTCGTGACGGATCTCGCCGCGCGGGCCGGTATGGAGTCCATATTTCTTTACTCTCGCGCCGCCGTGCGTTCGGCCTTCGACACCGCGCTCGAAGTCGCCCAGGCCACCTGGGGCGAAGCGGTGCGGCGGCATCGTCTGGACAACGTGTTGCAACACTTGCGCGACGGTGTCGTCGCCCTCGATGCGCAGGGCCGTGTCGAAGCGATCAACCAGCGTCTGGCTTTGGTGCTTGGCATCGAGCCGGCTGCGGCTGTGGGCCGAGCGTTGCTCGAACTCGCACCGGACCTGGTCGACGCTGTCCCGGATGACGAGGGCGAGTCGCTAGAAACGGTACGCGGTATCAGTTACGTCGTGCATCGGGGACCGCTGGTCGACAACGGCGTGACGACCGGCAGCGTGCTGACGTTTCAGGAGTCGCGCTCGGTGGAGCGGCTCGATCGCACGCTGCGCTCGCGGCAGCGCGCGCAACAGTTTGTGGCGCGCTACCAGCTCAATGATCTGATCGGCGCGTGTCCCGCGATCGAACGGGTCCGGCAACTCGTGCAGCGCTATGCGAAGTCGGATGCGACCGTCCTGATTCGCGGCGAGAGCGGTACGGGCAAGGAGATGGTGGCGCAGAGCCTGCATCATCTCAGCGCGCGGCGTGATTTTCCGTTTGTCGCGCTCAATTGCGGGGCGTTTCCGGAGGCCTTGCTCGAGAGCGAACTGTTCGGGTACGAAGAGGGGGCTTTTACGGGCGCACGACGCGGCGGCAAGGCCGGTCTGATCGAAGCGGCACACCGTGGCACGCTATTCCTCGATGAAATCGGCGAAATGCCGTTGCCGCTGCAAAGCCGTTTGCTGCGCGTGTTGCAGGAGCGCGAAGTGGTGCGGCTCGGCTCGACCGAACCAACACGCATCGACGTGCGAATCGTCGCAGCGACCCATCGCGCATTGACCGCGGCAGTGGCGGCGGGCGAATTTCGCACGGATCTCTACTACCGGCTAAACATTCTCAATATCGCGTTACCGCCGCTGCGCGAACGTCTTCCGGACATCATGCCGCTCGCGGCCGAGTTGCTCTGTCAGGCGGCGCGGCGCGAACCGCGTCTGGCCATCCGTGTTCGCACGACGCGAGATGCCACGAGCCTGCTTGCACCGATCGCCGAGTCACTAAGTCGTCACGCTTGGCCGGGTAATGTGAGGGAACTGCAGAATGTGATCGAGCGGATCACCGTCGAACTAGCGGACTCGGACGACACGGAATTGACAGATGAGGTTTTGCAATCGATCGCGCCGGAGTTGTTCGAGCGGCAAGATGAGGGCACGAATGAGGCCGCGCTGACTCTGCGTCAACGCAGCCGTCGTGTGGAGGCGGATGAGATTCGTGCCGCGCTCGACGCGTTCAACGGCGACCGCGATCAGGTGTGCGATGCGCTAGGCATCAGCAAGACCACGCTGTGGCGCAAACTGAATGCGGCGGGATGAGACGATGATGTACGGCGGGCGTTAAGCGTCGTCTCGCGGCATATGACCTTCACCACAAACTATTACAAGTTCCGCGGAGCGAACGCCTAACATGTGTAGTGATCCATGTGGGGCATGGACAGAATTCCCCCCGTCACTATTTGTTCAGGAGAATTAAAGATGAGTATTTTTGGCGATATTGTGAACAAACTGTTCGGCAAGGCCAAGCCGGATCAGCCCGCGCCCGCAGTGGAAGCGACACCGGATCCGGCTGCGGCGCAAGCAGTTGCGCCTGCGGCGGCAGCCGCACCTCCGCCGTTGGCGGATGTGGATGTCGCAGCGGTGATGGATCAGTTCGTGAGCGAAAGCGGCCAAACACTGAACTGGCGCACCTCGATCGTCGATACACTCAAGGCGCTCGGCGTCGACAGCAGCCTCGAGCATCGCAAGCAACTCGCACAGGAACTCAAGTACAGCGGCGACACGAACGACTCGGCCACCATGAACGTCTGGCTGCACACGCAGGTCATGCACGCGCTGGCGGCAAACGGCGGCAAGCTGCCGTCGGACCTCGCGGGCTGATCTGAACTAAAGGTACGCGAAGCACGAAGACGTCGGCGGCGCCCGCCGCCGACTATGCATTACCTCTACTGTTGTCCCTCTACCGCCCGCAATACCTGCGTGACTTTTCCATGCTCATGCAGGATCGCCGGGCTCGTCTGCAACAACGGCAGATAGCGCGGCAAAAACGTATTGTCCGGCCGATCCGCTGAGAACAGACCCGTCACGGCTTCGACCGCCGCCAGGCGATCGGTAGCGGTGGCCTCCTTGTCGTCGAGCGTCTCGTCGACATTGGCAATCACCGTCGAAAGCGGCGAGAGCCAGCGAAACCCCGAGCCATTGATCAGCACTTGCAGAAACGCCGCCGGTGTCACCGGACCGAATTCCTTCTCGTAGGCCGCGCGCTCGTGATCGAGGATCGCCTTGTGCAGCGATAGCAACGGCCGGCGCACCTCGGCCAGGAATTGAATGGCTTGCTGTTCAGTCATGGCACAACTCCTGGGAGTAAAGGGGCATGCTAGCAAACTTCCCTGCGCGACACGCTCCATACATATTTTTTAAAGGGCGACTACAATTCCGTCGTTCCACTTCATGCTGCCGGTTTCACGAGCCCAAACAATAATTCGCAATCGGAGTCCCCATGACAACGCTCAATATCAACGGTCAGACGCATACCGTCGACGCACCGCCCGACATGCCCTTGCTGTGGGTTTTGCGAGACCTGGTCGGCCTGACGGGCACGAAGTTTGGCTGCGGGATTGCCCAGTGCGGCGCCTGCACCGTGCACCTGGACGGCGCTGCGGTGCGCTCGTGCGTATTGCCGGTGGCGGCCGTCGGCGACAAGAAGATCACCACTATCGAAGCGGTTGGCGAGACGCCCGCGGGGAAGAAGGTGCAGCAGGCATGGCGCCAGATCGACGTGGTGCAGTGCGGTTACTGTCAGTCGGGGCAGGTGATGTCGGCCGCCTCGCTGCTTGCGCAGAACCCCAATCCGACCGATGCGGATATCGATGCGGCCATGGCCGGCAACATTTGCCGCTGTGGCACCTACAACCGCATTCGCGCGGCGATCAAGCAAGCGGCAAAGGAGGCCTGACATGTCGCAAGGTCTGCTTGATTCGCAAAACGCCGGCAAGGATGCAAGAACCACGCAGGGCGGCAAGGGCGCCACGCAAGGCGACGACGGCCCGCATCTCTCACGACGTACTTTTCTGAAATTCAGCGTCACGGTAGGCGTTGCCGCGGGCGGTGGCCTGCTGCTCGGCTTCAGTTTGCCGACCCCGAGCCAGGCGCAAGGCCAGGACCCAACGGGCAAATCGGTGATCGGCGGCGATGCGAGCGAGCCCGCACCGGCTGGAGTGTTCGCGCCGAACGCCTTTATCCAGATCGACAACACCGGCAAGGTGACGCTGGTGATTCCGAAGGTCGAAATGGGCCAGGGCGTCTATACGTCGATCCCGATGCTGATCGCGGAAGAGCTCGAAGTCCCGCTCGACAGCGTCACGATCGACCACGCGCCGCCCAACGAGAAGCTCTTCATGGACCCGCTGCTCGGCGGTCAGTTGACCGGCGGTTCGACTTCTATCCGTTACGCATGGGATCCGATGCGCAAGGCAGGCGCCACCGCTCGCGTGCTGCTGATCAGTGCGGCGGCGCAGCAGTGGCAGGTCGATCCGGCTACCTGTCATGCACAGGCGGGCCAGGTGATTCATGCGGCCAGCAACCGCAGCCTTGGGTACGGCCAACTGGTCGATGCCGCCGCAAAGCTGCCGGCGCCGCAGACCGTGCCGCTCAAGGATCCGAAAGACTTCAAGATCATCGGCACGGCGGTCAAGCGTCTGGACTCGCCGGAGAAGGTGGACGGCACCGCGATGTTTGGCCTCGACGTGCGCGTGCCGGACATGGTTTATGCGGCCATCGCAACGTGTCCGGTATTCGGCGGCACGCTAGGCAGCGTCGATGACACCAATGCTAAAAAGATTCCCGGCGTGCGCCAGGTCGTCAAGGCCGACAACGCGGTAGCCGTCATCGGCGATCACACGTGGGCCGCCAAGCGCGGCCTTGCAGCGCTGCAGATCACCTGGAACGAAGGCGCGGGCGCGAATCTTTCGATGAAGCAGATCGTCGACGATCTCAGCGCCGCGGCAGATCACGGCAACGGCGCCGTGGCGCGCAAGGATGGTGACGTACAGAAGGGCTTCTCGGACGCCAAGACACGCGTCGATGCGGTCTATCAGCAACCGTTCCTTGCGCACGCCACGATGGAACCGGTCAACTGCACCGTGTACGTGCGGCCGGACGGCTGCGATATCTGGCTGGGCACGCAGGTGCCGACGCGCATCGTCGATACGGCGGTGAAAATCACCGGCCTGCCGGCAGAGAAGATCACCGTGCATAACCATCTGCTCGGCGGTGGTTTCGGACGCAGGCTGGAATTCGATATGGCCACCCAGGCGCTGAAGATCGGCAAGCAGCTGGGCACACCGGTCAAGGTCGTATGGACGCGCGAAGAAGACATCCAGCACGACATGTACCGTCCGTACTACTACGACAAGATCTCGGCGGGGCTCGACGCGAACGGCAAGCCGATCGCGTGGCAGCATCGGATCGTCGGCTCGTCGGTCATCGCCCGCTTTGCGCCGCCGGCGTTCAAGAACGGCGTCGATCCCGATGCGGTGGAAGTTGCCTCGGATCTGCCGTACGACCTGCCCAATCAGCTGATCGACTATGTGCGTCAGGAACCGCGCACGGTGCCGACTGCATTCTGGCGTGGCGTCGGTCCGACGCGCGGCACCTTTGTCGTGGAGAGTTTTATTGACGAGCTGGCCGCGCAGGCCAAAGTGGATCCGGTTAAATACCGGCGCGATCTGCTCGGCAAAACGCCGCGTGCGCTGAATGTGCTCGACACGGCAACCCAGGCGGCCGGTTGGGGCAGCACAAGCCTGCCGAAGGGCCAGGGCCGCGGCGTCTCGGTGATGCACGCGTTCGGCAGCTTCTTTGCGATGGTCGCGGATATCACCGTCGACCAGGGCGAGGTGACCGTGAACCGCGTCGTCTGCGCGGTCGATTGCGGGATGGTGGTCAACCCCAACACCATCGAAGCGCAGGTGCAGGGCGGCATCATCTTCGGCATCACGGCGGCGCTGTACAGCGAGATCACGATCAAGGACGGACGCGTCGAGCAGAACAACTTCACCGACTACCGGATGCTGCGGATCGACCAGACGCCGAGCATCGAGGTGCATATCGTGAAGAGCAGCGAAGCGCCTGGCGGCATCGGCGAGCCGGGCACGGCGGCGCTGGCGCCGGCGTTGGCAAACGCGATCTATGCCGCTACCGGCAAACGGCTGCGGCAGTTGCCGGTTGGCAGCCAGCTGCAAAACGTCTAACCGGAGACCGACCATGATCAAAACATTGAAGGTTTCCGGCGCGGCGCTGGGTTTCGCACTTTGTCTGGCGTCGCCGTTTGCCCTGCAGTCAACCGCACACGCCGCTGATGATGCGCTCGTGCAGCGCGGCGCCTATCTCGCCAAGCTCGGCGATTGCGTAGCGTGCCATTCGGCGCCCAAAGGCAAGCCGTTCGCGGGCGGACTGCCGATGACGACGCCGATGGGCAAGATCTACACCACCAACATCACGCCCGATCCCGACACCGGCATTGGCCGTTATACGGAGGAAGACTTTGCCCGCGCGCTGCGCGAGGGCGTGGCGAAGGATGGCCACAATCTCTACCCAGCAATGCCGTATCCGTCGTACGCGAAGATCAACGACGATGACGCGAAGGCGCTGTACGCGTTCTTCATGAAAGGCGTGGCACCGGTCCAGCAGGCCAATCGCGAGTCCGACATTCCATGGCCGCTCAATATGCGCTGGCCGTTGAAGTTCTGGAACATGGTGTTTCTGGACAAGACCGTCTATCAGGACAAGCCGGGCAAGGACGTCGCGTGGAACCGTGGCGCCTATATCATCCAGGGCCTCGGTCACTGCGGCTCGTGCCACACGCCGCGCGGTATCGCGTTCCAGGAGAAGGCGCTCGATGAAACCGGCAGCGCGTATCTGACCGGCGGCACACTCGACGGCTGGTTCGCCGCCAACCTCACTCAGGAGCACAACGTTGGACTCGGGCGCTGGTCGGAGGAAGACATCGCGGCGTTTCTGAAGACTGGGGCGAATGCACACGCATCGGCGTTTGGCTCGATGACCAGCGTGATCAACAACAGCACGCAGGCCACCAACGACACGGATATCGCCGCGATGACGAGCTATCTGAAGTCGCTGCCGGCGGCAGGCGGCACGGGCGCGCCGCAGTATTCCTATGATCCGCAGGCGACCAGGGTGTCGCTCTCGCGTCCGGCAAACGATGCCGGCGCGCGTGTCTATACCGAGTACTGCATGCATTGTCACGGCGTGGATGGCCGCGGCTTCGCACCGATGCTGGCGCCGCTGGCGGGCAATCCGAATGTGCTGGAGCACGACGCGTCGTCGCTGATCAACGTCACGTTGAACGGCACCGGCGATCTGGTGATTCAGGGCATCCCTGCGCCGTATCCGATGCCGAAATACGCGCCCGTGCTGAACGACAAGCAGATCGCCGACGTATTGACGTTCGTTCGGGCTGGCTGGAATAACGGTGCGCCGGCCGTGAGCGCGGAAGAAGTGGCGAAGCTGAGGAAGTCGACACAGGCGGCGCAGTAGAGTCGCAATAGTCTGGCGAGCGGCAACCGTAGTCTTATCCGGTTGCCGCTTGCTGTTTCAGCTGCTTACCGGTGCTGGCCGATTTTCTGCCGCTTCTCCAGCGCACGCGCATACCAGGTGAGCGGGAAACACATCGCGAAGTAGATCAACGCCACCATGCCGTAGATCGGAAACGGCCGCAACGCTGCGTTGGTAATCATCGTGCCGGTCTTCGTCAACTCGGTGAAGCCGATGATCGAGGTCAGCGCGGTGCTTTTCACGACCTGCACCAGAAAGCCGACCGTCGGCGCGACCGCGATCTTTTTAGCCTGCGGCCATACGATGTAGCGCAACTGCTGGCCGAACGTCATGCCGAGACTCGCGCCCGCAGCCCATTGCCCGCGCGGCACCGCTTCGACACAGCCGCGCCAGATGTCGACCAGATAGGCGCTGGTATAAAGCGTCAGCGTAACGATGGCAGCTGTCCACGGAGATACATCCACACCTAGCAGCGGCAGCCCGAAGAAGGCAAGGAACAGCTGCATCAGCAACGGCGTACCCTGGAACAACTCGACGTACACTGACACCGCCCGCCGCAACCACGGCAGCGGCGACACGCGCATCGCGAGCAGCGCGAATCCCACCAGACCTCCGCAAACAAACGCGATCAGCGACAACAGCACCGTCCAGCGCGCGGCGAGCAGCAGATTGCGGGCTATATCCCACAGCGTAAATTCGACCATGATCAGCGCTCCGTCGGGACAGCGCGCGGACCACGCCACGCAAGCAGCAGACGCCAGCCGCGCGGCTCGTCGGGCCGATGCGGCATGCGGCCGGCAAAGAGGCCGCGGCCGAGCCAGTTGAGCACCTGCCGCAACACGATGGAGAGCACCAGATACGTCACGGTGATGATCACGTAGCTTTCGAACGAACGGAAATTGCGCGACTGGATGAAGTTGGCCGCGTAGGTCAGATCCGGCACCGAGATCTGCGACACGACCGCGGAGCCGAGCATGACGATCAGCACCTGGCTCAACAGCGATGGGAACACGTTGGCCAGCGCCTGCGGCAACACGACGAAGCGGAACACCTGGCGTCCGTGCAGGCCCAGCGCCTGGGCCGCCTGCACCTGGCCGCGCGACACCGATTCGATACCGGAGCGCACGATCTCGATGGCATAGGCGCCGAGATTGACCGTCATGGCGAGAATGGCGGCCTGGATCTCGTCGATATGGATGCCGAGACTTGGCAGGCCGAAGAATATGAAGAACAACTGCACGATGAACGGCGTGTTGCGGATCAGTTCGACATACACCGCGACCAGCCTGCGCGCCCAGCGCGGTCCGGCGACGCTCACGCTCGCGCCGCCGATTCCCACGAGCCCACCCAGCACTGTGGACAAGGCAGTGAGCCCCAAAGTGACGGCAGCGCCGCGGGCAAGCATGCCCACATAGACGCCGAAGCCGCTGAAATCGAACGCATAACTCATGACATGCCGCTCATCGTAAATCGGACTCCCCCGGTCAATGCCTTTGATCCGGACACAATGGTTATAGATCGGCCGGCAGCGGCGCCCGCAGCCACTTCTGCGAAATCTCGTTCATCGTGCCGTCCTTGCGGGCGCGGGCAATCGTGTCGTCGATTTTCTGCTTCAGGCGCGGCTCGTTCTTGTTCAGGCCGACGTGATCGGGCGAACTGAACAGGGCGAACTTCTGCTCGGGATCGTTGGGTGGATGGCGCGCCAGGATCGTCGCCCCGACGTCGTTGCCAACCACCATCAACTGTACCTGACCAGAAAGAAATGCCGAAATTGCACCGTTAGGATCGTCGAAACGTTTGATTGTCGCGCTGGGCGGCGCGATCTTCGTGACGCTCAGGTCTTCCAGCGTGCCGCGCGCTACCGAGATGGTCTTGCCGGCGAGATCGCCGGCGTTCTTGACCGGCAGCGCTTTCGGGCCGAACACGGCGAGATAGTAGGGAGCGTAAGGCTGCGAGAAGTCGATCACTTTCTCGCGTTCCGGCGTCTGGCCGACCGACAGCAGCATGTCGGCCTTGTGGTCGGCGAGGTAGGCCATGCGGTTGTCGCCCGTCACCTGAACCAGTTCGACCTTCGCATTGAGCGCCTTGCCGATCAGGTTGGCGACATCGATGTCGTAACCCTCCGGTTTCATGTCTGGGCCGATCGAGCCGAACGGCGGGTAGTCTTCGAATACACCGATCCGCACCACGCCGGATTTGGCGATCGAGTCGAGCGCGTCGGCGTGGGCCGCGGGTGCAACGAACGCGGACAGCGCCGCGAGGCCGGTGAATGCGAGCGTGGTGGCGGCCGTCGCCAGCCCACGGCGCAGATTTCCCGGATGCCCCAGATTCCGCAGATGCCGGGAAAGCTGTCCATACCGGACACGGAGAGCAGGCCGGCCACGCGAGACGCGTGGAGCAAGTGAGTCGAGAGTCGTCATGGTCGTTCCTCTGTCAAAGCGTGGGTATCTATCGGGTCAGTTCAAAATCGTTTCAATGCGCGGCGCGGGCCGCGATCAGCTTGCAGGCGTGAGGCGGCAGCTCCGCCAGCACCGGCATGCCGAGCATGAGACCGGGCGTTTCACGCGGGGTTGTCGCGGCGGTGAGAGTGAACCCGGCGCACTCAATCGTGGCTTCGAGCGAGGCGCCCACGTCACGAATAAAGCTGACCGTGCCACTCAGGCGGTTCTGGTTTTGGCCGGCGGCGCCTGAGCCAATCCTGACGCAGACATCCTCAGGGCGGATCAGCAGGCGAATCTCCGAAGCCGATGCCGGCGCGTGCGCCGGCGGCGTCACGACGATCTGCTGGCCGCCTGGCAGGCTTACGCCGCCAGCGCCGTCGTAAGTCACCGGCAGGATGTTGCCGAGACCGATAAAGTCGGCCACGAACTCGCTGACCGGATCGCGATAGATGTCGAGCGGCTTGCCGACCTGCGCAATCCGGCCTTTCTCCATGACGACGATTTCGTCGGCCATGGTCATTGCTTCACGCTGGTCGTGCGTGACCATGATCGTCGTGATACCGAGGCGCTGCTGCAACAGGCGGATTTCCACCTGCATGGCTTCGCGCAGTTTGGCGTCGAGCGCTGAGAGCGGTTCGTCCAGCAACAGCAGTTTTGGCGACGAAGCGATCGCGCGGGCAATCGCCACGCGTTGCCGTTGCCCACCGGAGAGTTGCGTCACCGGACGGTTCGCCATATGTGGCAACTGGATCAGTTCGAGCAGTGCCGTGACGCGCTGGCTTTGCGTAACCTTGGCGGTCTTGCGCAGGCGCAGCGGATAGGCGATGTTCTGCGCCACCGTCATATGCGGAAACAGCGCGAGCGACTGAAACACCATGCCGAAGTCGCGCTGATTCGCCGGTACGTGCGTAATGTCGCGGCCGGCGAAGTTCACAATCCCTGAGCTGGGCGCCTCCAGTCCGGCGATCATGCGCAACAAGGTGGTCTTGCCGCAACCGGACGGCCCGAGGAAGCAGATCAGCTTGCCGTCCGGCACGCTCAGATCGACATGGTCGACGGCGTACGCTGAATTAAAGCGCTTGGTCACGGCCTGCAACGTCAGATGAGTCATGAGAGGCTCCTGCTGGGCCAGAATCGCAAAGGAATCAGAACAGCACCACACGGGGCGTCGAAGCGCGGCATCAGAGCGCCACGCCTTCATCGCCAATCAGTGTCTCGAGCAGCCAGATCAGCGCGAAATCGATCGCGACGATGAAGACCGCGAACGAAAACACCGTCGGATCGAGCGACGACACAGTCCGGCTGTACAGCCACACCGGCAGCGTCATGGTGTCGATACCGTAGAGAAAAAACGTCACCGTGAATTCGTTAAACGAGATGATGAAGGCGAACAGCATGCCGGCGAGAATGCCGGGGCGCATCAGCGGCAAGACGACGTCGATGAGCGCGCGACCTGGGTTCGCACCCATCACGCAGGCGGCTTCCTCGAACTCTGGTCCGATCGCGGCGACCGACGCTGCGCAGTTCTTCACCGTGAACGGCAGCGCCAGAATCACATGAGCAATGATCAGACGGAACACGCCGAGTTCGACCGGCAGCGCATTGAAGACCAGCAGCAGTGAGAGCCCGAGCATCACGAGCGGATAGACCAGCGGCAATGCCACTAACTGCTCCACCGCCGGTTTGCCGCGAAACCGGTAGCGGCTCAGCGCATAGGCGGCCGGTACGGAGACCAGCGTGGCGATGATCATGGTAGACACCGCCACGATCAGGCTGGTGGTGAGCGCGCGGCCCATCGACAGCACGTCGCTGGCGTCGGGCGCGACAAAGCTGTGCCACGCCGCGCGATACCACTGCAGGCTGAAGCCGGACGGCGGGAATTCGAGCGTGTCCGAGGCACTGAACGACATGGTGATCATCGTCAGGATCGGCAGTGCGGCAAGAAACAGGACGACAGCGGCGAGCAGTGCCGCTGGTTTGCCGAGCCGGCCGGGCATGGCGGCCCACGGGCGCAGCCGGCTGCGAAGGGCAGGCGTGTTCATGCAGACGGTTCCTCGGGAGCGAGACGTTGGGTGCGTCGCACGAGACTTTGCGAGATCGCCATCACGGTCAACGTGGCGACCATCAGCACCACACCGGAGGCCGAGGCGGCCGGCCAGTTCAGCAGCGGTGCGACCTGGTCATGTACCAGCACGGCAAGCATCGGCACGCGGCGCCCGCCGAGCAGCAACGGCACGGCGAACGCGCTGGCGTTATAGGCGAACACCAGCAACGCGCCGGAGACGAGACCGGGCATCGCCAGCGGCAGCATCACATGACGCAGAGTCTGCCAGCGGGTCGCACCCAGCGTGGCGGCCGCCTCTTCATAAGAGCGCGACACGGCGCGCATGGCGCTCGACAGCGGCAGCACGGCGAGCGGAAACGCCGTCTGGATCAGCCCGAGCAGCACGCCATGCTCGCGATACAACCATAACACCGGACGCTCGATCAACCCGCTTGCGAGCAGCGCGTGATTGAGCAATCCGGCCGGCCCAAGAATCACCAGCCAGCCATAGCCCTGCAACAACAGATTGACGAGCAGCGGCAGCAGCACACCCGCCAGCAGCAGTCGCCGCGCAAGCCGCGACCCGGTGCGCGCCATCGCGAGCGCAACCGGGATCGCCAGCAGCACCGCGCAGATCATGCTTTGAAACGCCAGCTTCAAGGTGATCCAGAGGGACCTCATGAAGTAGCTATCGGCCAGGTCTTCATAATTCTGTAGCGTGAAGCCATGCCACTCGCTGCCCTGGGTGCCAAAACTCATCCGCAGCACGACGAGCGCCGCCGCTGCGAGCACGGCAAGAAACAACAGGATCGGCGCCAGCAGCAGCCACGGCCGGGCCTTCGCCCATGTGGCGCCGGGCGCGGCGGCGCAAGCCGGCTCGTCCGGCGCGCCGTCGGCACCCGAGGTTCCCGGCGCGTCCGCTATGCCGGGCACCTCCGAGGTCCCGGAAGCGCGCTGCGAGGAGCGCGCGGGCATCGCCGTCATGCCGAGAAAATCTCGGTATAGCGTTTGATCCACGCCGCCTGCACCGAGGCTAGCGCCTTGTCGTCGTGGAGGATCGCTTTCTCGGCAATCTGCTTCGGACTGGGTACGAACGCGCGGCTCTGGGCCGGGATCACAGCCTTCGAATTGACGGGACCATTGAGGACGTCCGCAGCCATCCGGCCTTGCACGCCGGCATCGAGCGAGTGGTTGATGAAGGCATGAATCAGATCGCTGTCGCCGGGATGCGCCTTTGGAATCACAGTGAACATCAACTGCGTGGCGAAGCCTTCCTTCATACCGTAGGTCACGCCCATCTTGTACTCGGGCTTGCGAATCTGATCGGGGAAGAACGCCGGCGAATAGATGCCGCCGATATCGAGCGAACCGGTGCGGAACAGGTCGGCTACCTGGTTCGGGTTCTCGCCGAGCGTCATCACGCGCTCTTTCAGTTCCGCGAGCTTCTTGAAGCCGGGGTCGATATTCTGTTGCGAGCCGCCCGACATCCTGGCGGCAATGATCGCGAGATCGACCGCTTCGGCCCACTCCGGCGGCGGCAGGAACAGCCGGCCGGCGTACTTCGGATCCCATAAGGCCTCGTACGACGCTGGAGCTGTCTTGACGGTCGAGGTGTTGTAGATCAGGCCATCGGACCACAGCAGGTAGCCGATACCGAAACCGTCCGCGCCGGTGCGGTATTGCGGCTCGACTTCCTTCAGGTTGGGCAGCTTGTCGAGGTCGGGTTTAATCAGCAGGCCCGCGTCGCCGAGGCCCGAGGCGCCCACGCCCGCGAGCGTGATGACGTCGTAGGTCGGCCGGTCACCCGCGGCCTTGACCTTGGCGACCATGCCCGAGGTGCCGTCGGCGCGGTCGGCGATCACCTTGGCGCCGGTCTTCGCAGTGAACGTCGCGGCGATATTGCGCAGTGCTGCGGCGCCCGTATCGTCAGACCAGGTCAGGAGCCGCAAGGTCTTGCCGGAGAAGTTCTGCTCCTGCGCCCTCAGATTCACGAACGGCATGGGTAGGGTCGAGACTGCCAGCGCAGCGCCGAGCGCCTTGATAGCGTGCCTTCTGCCGTATTTGATGTCCTGCATGAGCGTTTCTCCCGGGTTGAACAGGGCAACTTTCGCGCGAGTCGTGCCGCGCGAATGCGTTGCGGGTGGATGCACTCTAGGTTTGCCAAAATCACCCAACAAACGAAATCTCTGCATGGACGCCATGACGGAAGCTCATGCGCCGGGCCGCGGGCATCGACCGGGGACGGCGTTGTCCTGGCATGAGCGCTGCGCATGCGGCTCCAGGGTGGAATGAACCGCGAAGTTTTTTGATCGCTTATGCTGAAGGCTCGCCGGGCGCGAGCAGCCCCCTCGCTGCGTATCCTGGCGATGCATTTTCCTGATACCCAGACTGGCCCATGCGACGACTTCCCCCGCTGAACGCGCTGCAGATCTTCGAGACCGTGGCTCGCCACCGCAGCTTCACACGTGCGGCCGACCATCTCTGTCTGACGCAGGGTGCGGTCAGCCGGCAGATTCTCGCGCTTGAGGACTACTACAAGTTTCCGCTGTTCAAGCGTCAGGCGAAAGGCCTCACGCTCACGGCTGAGGGCGAGTTGCTGCTGCCCGCGGTGAAGGAGAGCTTCGCGCGTATCGAGGAAATCTCGTTGCGGCTCACGCGCCAGCGTACCGATCTGGCCTTGAAGGTGCCGACCTGCGTGATGCGCTGGATGCTGCCGAAAATCATGCAGTTTCAGGCCGAGTACCCGGATCTGCACGTGCAGATCACCACCACCTGGCAACATGACGTCGACTTTCAGGTCGAGCCGTTCGATGCGGCGATCATCTATGGCTCGTCGCCGGGTGCGGACGTGCAGGCCGTGCCGCTCTTCGAAGAACGCCTGACGCCGGTCTGCGCGCCCGAACTCCTCAACGACAAGCCGCTCGATAGCGTCGCCGATCTGGCGCGCCATACCCTGTTGCACCCAACCCGCGATCACCGCGACTGGAAGATGTGGCTCGATCATGTGGAGGCGCGCGATATCGACGCCGCCCACGGCCCGAGCTTCGACACGCTCGACCTGGCGACCAACGCAGCGTTACAAGGGTTTGGCGTCGCGATCAGCGACCTCGCGCTGATCGACGAGGACGTGGCGGCCAAGCGTCTCGTGAGACCTTTCGAAACGGTGTTGACGACGGGATGGCGCTACTACTTCGTCTATCCGGACTGTGTCGCGCATCAGCAGAAGGTCAATCTCTTCCGTGAGTGGATCACGGAACATTGGACCGAATGAAGGCGAGGGCAGACGCGACTTTAAGGCGCGAACATACCGCACAATCTCACGGCGCAAACGACAGAAACAGATACGCTGCAAACAGCGACAGGTGCACGGCCCCTTGCAGGATCGTGGTGCGTCCCGTGCTCAGTGTCAGGGTGCCGACCAGCAGCGTCAGCGCCAGCATGATCATTTCCTTGCCGTTGATGCCGAGCACGAGCGGCTGACCGGTCCAGAGGAAGACGCCGGCCACAGCGGGGATCGTCAGCCCGATACTGGCGAGCGCGGAGCCGAGCGCCAGATTCAGACTGTTCTGCAACCGGTCGGCCCGCGCCGCGCGCACCGCAGCGAGCCCCTCCGGCAACAACACCAGCGCCGCGATCACGATGCCCACCACCGCAGGCGGTGCGCCGATATTTTGCACGGCTGTTTCGACCGTCGGCGAGAGCAGCTTGGCGAGCAAGACCACGGCCACGAGGCACACCAGCAGCAACGCAGCGGCGATCCCAGCCTGAGTCACGCTGGGCGGTTCGGCGTGAACGCTTTCGTCGGGCGTGGCGGCAAGAAAATAATCGCGATGCCGTACCGTTTGCACGAACACAAACACGCCGTACAACACTAGCGAGGAAATCCCCGCAAACGCCAGTTGCGACGACGACAGCAACGGCCCCTCGCGCGTGGTGGTGAAATTCGGCATCACCAGCGTCAGCACCGAGAGCGACGCGAGCACGGCGAGCGTGGCAGCGGCGCCGCGTGCCTGGAAGTCCTGTTCGCGATGGCGGATGCCGCCCACCAGCAGACAGATGCCGACGATCCCGTTGCACACGATCATCACTGCCGCAAACACGGTGTCGCGTGCGAGGCCGGCCTTCTCGGGACCGGATGTGAGCATCACCGAGACGATCAGCGCGACCTCGATCACCGTGACGGCTACCGCCAGCACCAGCGTGCCGAACGGTTCACCGACCCGGTGTGCGACCACCTCCGCGTGATGCACGGCGGCGAACACCGAAGCGGCCAGCGCGACACCGACCAGCGCCAGCATCACGCCGTATCCGGGCAGCGCCACTGCCGCGCCGAGTACGACCCAGGCGGCGATAGGCGCTCCAATGGTCCAGCGGGGCAGCACGGGCGATGTTGTCGACATCCGGTCGTTTCCTTTTTCTAGTGTTTATGCAGTGAAGTGAGGCTTGTGCGCGCGTTGATGCAACTTGAAGCGATGAATCAGGAATATGCGCTAGTACATTAAACTATAACGAATATGTATCAATGGCGAATGCGAGTTTTGAAGGAGACATTGTGATTCGAAGCCAGGAAACGCTGAATCTGTTGCTCGACAGCATTATCCGTTTTGTCCGTGAACGTCTGGTGCCGAACGAGGAAATCGTCGCGGAAACCGATCAGATTCCCGCCGCGTTGCTGCAGGAAATGAAGGACCTTGGTCTGTTCGGATTATGTCTGCCCGAAGAGTATGGCGGCCTCGGCTTGACCATGGAAGAAGAAGTGCTGGCCGCTATCGAACTCGGCAAGACGTCACCGGCGTTTCGTTCGGCAATCGGCAGCAATAACGGCATCGGCTCGACGGGTATCGTGATCGACGGTACGCCTGCGCAGAAGGAGAAGTATCTGCCGCGACTTGCCTCGGGCGAGCTGATCGGCTCGTTTTGTCTGACCGAGCCGGAAGCGGGTTCGGACGCCGCCTCGCTCAGAACCACCGCTGTGCGCGACGGGGATCACTACGTGCTGAACGGCACCAAGCGCTTCATCACGAACGCGCCGGAGGCAGGACTCTTCACCGTGATGGCGCGTACCGATCCCACCGCGAAAGGTGCTGGCGCCATCTCCGCGTTCGTTGTGGAGGCGGGTACGCCGGGACTGTCGCTCGGCAAGATCGATCGCAAGATGGGCCAGAGGGGCGCGCATACCTGCGACGTCATCTTCGATAACTGCCGCGTGCCCGTGGAGAACCTGATCGGCGAGAAAGAGGGCGTCGGTTTCAAGACCGCCATGAAGGTGCTCGACAAGGGGCGCCTGCATATCGCCGCCGTGGCGACGGGTGCGGCCGAACGCATGCTCGCCGATGCGCTGCGCTATGCCACGGAGCGCAAGCAGTTCGGCAAGCCGATCGTCGAGTTCGAATTGATTCAGGCCATGCTGGCCGATAGCCAGGCGGAGATCTACGCATCGCGCTGCATGATCGTGGATGCCGCGCGCCGCCGCGATGCGGGCGAGCGGGTCACGAGCGAAGCGTCGTGCGCCAAGATGTTTGCGACGGAAATGTGCGGACGCGTTGCCGATCGTGCCGTGCAGATCTTCGGCGGAGCGGGCTATATGAGCGAATATGGAATCGAGCGCTTTTACCGCGACGTGCGCCTGTTTCGCATTTACGAAGGCACCACGCAGATCCAGCAGATCGTGATTGCGCGTGAGTTGCAGCGCAGTTTCAATGGGTGAGGTGCACGCTGGCTATCCGGCGCGAACAGACTGGAACTGGAATTGAGGCTGATTGAGGCTGAAAACTAAACGGGCACAACCCCCGGTCCTACAGGGTTGTGCCCGGTTTGATGCGCTTACTGACCGATCGCGCGGATCGTCAGGTCGTTCTTTACCGACGTCACGCCTGCCACGCCTTGTGCTGCTTGCGTAGCGATGTCGCTTTGACCTTGTTCCGGCACGGAGCCTTCCAATGTCACTGCACCGTTGCGAGCACGAACCGTGATGTTGTTCACGCTGAGGCCCTTGGTTTTGGACAAGGCCTTACGCACGCTGCGTTGCAGAGCACGGTTGGCAGCCTTGGTCGACTTGGCGCTCGGGGCAGCCATCGCGCCCGATGCGGCCATTGCATCGCTGCTTTGTGCGTAAGCGTTAAGGGACGCTACGACGATGAGCGCGCCGCCGATGACCTTCATTGCCTGGGATGCTTTCATTCAAGTTCTCCTGTTGTCATGATTCGTCACGGTTCCGGACGGAAACCGCAGGGTTGCACCAACGGTACTTCGGGATCAAATCTGAGTAGAACGATGTTGCTAGTGATGCAAACCTGTCTGCTGATCAAGCGGGCCGAGGCACGCGCAAGCCGGCGAGGGCTGTGCTACTGGCCGGAATGTAACGATACCCTACTTGAAAGAATCCTGAACGTAAGCGTGTAGGGAAATGCTGCTTTTGCACAACGGACTGACCGACAATTGCAATAAACAGCAGATCATTGCGCCGCATTGCCCCCGCCTCTCGTTGCACGGGCAACTTCTCCTCCACCTGGCCATGACCGACAGACCTCTTCCGATCCTGCCGCTGCACCGCAACGACCTGCCGCTCGATACGGTCGAACTGGCCCGCTACATGGTCGGCAAGTATGTGGTTCACGACCTGCCCGAAGGACGCATCAGCGGGCGGATTGTCGAGACGGAAGCCTATCCGGTCGGCGATTCGACCTCGCACGCGTTTATCGGTCTGCGCGCCTATAACGCCTCGCTGTTTATGGCGCGCGGCCACGCCTATGTGCGGCTGACGTACGGGGTGTCGTACATGCTGAACATGTCCAGCGAGGCCGAAGGGACGGGCGCGGGTATCCTGATTCGGGCAATTGAACCGCTCGAGGGCCTTGCCCTGATGCAGGCGCGCCGTCCGGGCGTCAGTTTGCGCGATCTCGCCCGCGGACCCGGCCGGCTCACGATCGCGCTCGGCATCGGGCAAGCGTTTGACGGACGCGATCTGTGTACCGGCCAGGATCTCTGGATCGGGCGTATAGAGGTAGAGCAAACGGCGGTGGCCGCGACCACACGCATTGGACTGTCGCGAGAGATGCACCGCCCGTTGCGCTTTTATGAGCCGGGCAGCCCGTTCGTCAGCGGGCCGCGCAAGTTGCTGATGCCGCTCTCCCGCGCGCCGATTGGGTCGCTTTGAATGGCCTGACGGTCCTGTTTTCCGGAAGCTACGACCGGTTTAGAAAGCATTTGCTTAACAAATGGCTTGCAAAGCTTACGGAACAGGCAATTGCTACGCAATACTTGTCAGGTCTATGAGGTTTTGCTCGGGTTCCCCATTTAATCTTGCGAATCTCGCAATTATATATCTCGAAATTAAGGGTTTTCCCTCGGGATGGTGGTGGCTAGACTGGAACTACTCGCTTTTCACATGGTGTGTCAAGCGATGCAAAAAAACCAAGTCTGGAGGTAAGCCATCATGAAGTCACTTATTCAAGCTGTCGCTATTGCCGCAATCCTCGCTGCTCCGGCCGCTGCGTTCGCGCAGGCAGCAGATACGAGTCAGCAGCCGATGACGCGTGCTGAAGTCAAGAATCAGTTGATTCAGCTGGAGCAGGCCGGCTACAACCCGGCAGAGGCCAATGACCCGAACTATCCGGCCGACGTGCAGGCTGCTGAACAGCGCATCCAGGCTCAAAATCCGCAGGTGGCGCAGCAGGGTGTGGCGGATACGACCGGCTATGGTCCGTCGACGAGCGGTTCATCGGCTTCGGGCACCATGCAGCCGGCGACGCCGACCGTGCCGAGCCAACGGATTTATGAAGGCCACTAATCTGGTTGCAGCCAGGCTGGGCCGGTGTGCAGGATGACCGGTTCGTTGTGTGATAAAGCGTCATAAGGCGTGCACATCAAACGGCGTGCATCGCCAGAGAATCGGGCGATATGCCGCTGCGATCGACGTGAATCGATGCGCACGGCATATTCGCCGATACGAAAACTCAGAAACCTCCGCTGCCGCAAGGTAGCTTTGCCCAACCCTCGATGGCTTGGGCTTTTTTTGCGGCGGCGGCGGCCGTCGTCGCTGCGCGGCGGAGCGTCAGGGATGCTCGCCTGTGATGTAGAACTCGAGTTGCTGAATCGTGAACTGCTGCTCGGCGATGATGTTCTTCACCAGATCGCCGATCGACACCATTCCCACTAGTTTGTCCTGATCGATCACCGGCAGGTGGCGCATGCGCCGCTCGGTCATGAGCGCCATGCATTCGTCGGTGGTCTGGGTGAGATGGACGAAGCGCACCGCGCGGCTCATGATGTCGCGCACCGGCGTGGCTTTCGACGCGCGGTCCATCAGCACAACCTTGCGCGCATAGTCCCGCTCCGTGACGATTCCGGCGATGCTCTCGCCCTCGGTCACGACCAGCGCACCGATCTGCTTGTCCGCCATGAGTTTGATCGCGTCATAGACGGAATCATCTGCTGCAACCGTGTAGACGTCCCGATTCGGTTTGGATTTGAGAAGTTGCGCAACGCTAGTCATAGAGCGGCTCCATATCGCAGTGCAGCACGTCGCGATGGACATGCGGTCGGAAAGGACAGGCGATTCCAGTATAGGCCGCGCAAGGTAATCAGGCACTCATGGGCAAATCCCTGGTGTTGTGCTTTTGTACGGACGGCTGACGACGGGAAGGGTGGTTTGCCAGAGCCTCTTTCACCGGCAGGCACGTGTGCAGGTGAACGGGGCCGATTAGCGGTAAACTCCAGTTCCGTACTTTATCCCCGGTTGTTCACGGGTTCATGTCAGTGCCTTTGCCTAACGCCATGCCCACGCCTCAAGATCCGTCGATTGCAGACGGCCAACATAACGGCGAATGCGTCATTCTCGACGCGGTCGCCACGCTTCCCACCCGCTACGGCACATTCACGTCTTACGTTTTTCGCGTTTGCGACAGCGGCACAGAACACCTCGCGCTTGTGATGGGCGACGTTGCCAATGACGAACCAGTGCTGACCCGCCTGCATTCGGAATGCCTGACGGGCGACGTACTGGGCTCATACCGCTGTGATTGCGGCGAGCAGCTCGATCTCGCGTTGCGCTATATCGCTGCCGAAGGTCGCGGCGTGCTGTTGTATCTGCGTGGACATGAGGGGAGGGGCATTGGCCTGTCCAACAAGATCCGCGCGTATGCATTGCAGGAGCAGGGCCGTGACACGGTGGAGGCCAATCTGGATCTCGGCTTGCCCGACGATTCGCGTGAGTACGATTCAGCCGCAGGGATTCTACGCACGCTGAAGGTCACTTCGGTGCGGTTGATGAGCAACAATCCGAAGAAATTCGATACCTTGTCGCAACACGGCATTCCTGTGTGCGAGCGGGTCGCGCTGGCGATTCCGATGCGCGAGGAGAATGAGCGGTATATCCGGACGAAGCAGGTCAAGTTTGGGCATTACTTTGATGAGAACGAGTGAGTGACGTTTGCGTCGGATGTCCCGCAGTGGGTCGCTGAGGGACATCCGCGCAATCACGTGCCTAGCTCTCGGTCACTCCGACCCTCGGCAACATCGCCGCCAGCACCTCCGCAAGCTCCGTGGTGCCGAAACGCCGTTCGCCAACACCTGCTTCAACATCGATGCGGCCAGCGTTGTGCGTCTCGTAGAGATCCGTGATCAACCGTGCGTGTTCGGCGTTGAGGCCGGCGCGCAGCAGCATGGGTGTCCATGCCTCGCGTGGCAATGCCTGCGCATCGACTTCACGTCCGCTGAGCTCGCCGAGTGTGCGCGCGACATCGAGTGCGCTGATGCGCTGCGGCCCTTCGATACTGACGATGCGCGGCGTAATCTCCCCGGCCGGGTCGTGGTCCAGCAACAGATCCGCGGCGAGCCGCCCCACGTCTTGTGCCGAGACGGTCGGAAAGCGTTTGTCGAGCGGTTGATGCAAGCTCGGCAGCACGCCTGCCTTCAACGCGGCGGGCATCACACGGCCCCAGTTCTGCATATGCTCTGCCGCGCGCAGGAACGTCAGGTGGCACTCCACCGGCTTTAACTGCGCCTCCAGGTAATGAAACAGCAGCGTGATACCGGTGCCGCGATCCAGTTCCGCTCCATAGTCGGACAACGCGAGGACCCGCGGCGGCGGGTTGGCTCGCAACGCGCTGGCTGCGATGTCGATCATGTGTCGCATCGACTCCGCGGGATGCGGATCGTTACGCGGCAACGGGCAGAGAATCTGCACCGCGTCTGCACCCTCGATCGCCTTGGCGACCGAAGCGCGATCCGTGAGGTCAGCTAACGCGATCTCGCAGCCGAGCTTTGCCAGCACTTCGCCCTGGTGTTCATGGCGGACAACCGCCCGCACCGCACGGCCTGCATCACGCAGCCGTGCCGCTGTGATGCCTCCCGCATTGCCTGCTGCTCCAAATATCACATACACGTTGCGCTCCTTGTGGACAGATAGGGTGTGGCCATCATAGGAGCGGCTAGCAGGCAAAACGCACACAGATGGATTGAAGCGAGCAGATCTGGATGGTGGTTTTTGTGGCGCACGGTGACGTCGATTTGCCGCCGCCTCGCCTGGCGGCACCACGCGTCGCGCACGTCAAGCAGGCCGCAAGAAAACGCCGCACAATGCAGGCAACGTCTGTCGACATCCTGGAGGGCCGCAATGAACGCCGCGATTCCTGTCCCCGTACCGCACTCCGGCTCCCGCACCAGTCTGCGATCGAGCGCTGGACTTGGCTGGAACGGATTCGGCGCAGAACTGGTCAGCGTGGCTGCGGGCGTGCACCGGATTCCGGCTTTGCAACATCACCGTGTCGGCATACATGTCGGCACGCCGGTCAAGGCGCGCTGTCTGTGCAACGAACGACGCCATGTGCGTTTGCAATCGCCAGGCGACACGGACGTGATCCCGGCGGGACTCGACGGTCAATGGGCCGACGAATCCAGCTGCACGATCTTCAGCGTCTGGTTTGCCGACGCGTTCGCGCGGCGTACGTTGGAGCAAATGGAGCTGCGTGGGAATCGGGCGGAGATTCGTCCGCAGTTCCAGATGCGCGATCCGCGTTTTCAGCATCTGGCCTGGGCGTTGCGCGCCGAGCTCGAGGCGGATGATGCTTCCGATCCGCTTTACGCAGAGAGCCTCGCTACGGCGATGATCGTGCGCCTGCTCGAGGAGGCGCCGCCGCTTGAGGGCAAGCGCAGTAAACGTCTCGCCGCGCGGACGGCGGCGCAGGTGGTGGAGTTTATCGAGGGTAATCTCGATCAGCGTCTCACACTCGCGGAACTGGCTGCGCTAGCCGACCTCAGTGTGCCGCATTTCAAGGTGCTGTTTCGCGAGACGCTTGGTATGCCCGTGCATCAGTATGTCGTGCAGCGGCGCGTCGAGCGAGCGCGGACGTTGTTGCTGCAGGGCAGGTTAAGTGCGAGCCAGGTGGCGCTTGAGACCGGGTTTGCGCACCAGAGTCATATGGCGCACTGGATGAACCGGTTGCTGGGGGTGACGCCGCGGGAACTGGTGAGGGGTGGGGAAACTCATGCGACGGCAGGCGCCCAGCGCGGATCGGGATTGCGCTTGATGCAACGCTAGCCGCTCGCCGTATCGAGTGTACGGGGTAAGCCGCGCACCCCCATCACCCCCCCTTCGCCGTCAACTGCGCATACACATCATGCGAAAGCTGCAGCAACACCTTGCGATCAATCCCGCCCGAAACCGCATACCCATAATCCCCATCTACCCAATAGAACACATTCACCGGCCCATCCTGATACAGCTTGAACGCGGTGGTATTCGAATTGACCTTGCGGTGTGAGATGCATAGCGTCACGCGCTCGTCGCCGGGGCCGCGATACATGAACTGCGCAACCGGGCCATCCGCGCCGGGCAAGATGCGCCCGCCGCTCAACTCAAACCCGCTCTTGTTGAGCAGGGGCGCATGAACATCGGTGCCGAGCTTGTTCGACAGCCATTGCACGAAATCCTGATCGTGGTCCGTACCCGTGCTATCGGGCACCTGCACAGCGGGCATATACACCACATGGGCGACCGCCGCCTGACGGGCGAGCCCATCCGACGCGTCCGCACTGACCGGACGCGTGTCCGAAGAACCGCCACCCATGCTCATGGAGTTACCCGTCATGCCGGGCACGTCCTTGCCCATCTGCGTGCCCACGCCAATGCCCACACCCAGCACCAACGCCGCTGCCATGCCTGCAAACTGCGGCCAGTTCGCCGCATCCAGCCAGCGACGCTTCGGCGCAGGCGGCTGCAGCCGCTTGGGCACCGGCTCGCTCAGCACGCGGTCGTAGCGGTCATGAAAGAGGTTGTTCAGGGAAAAGTAGTCGCTGACCCGCGCGGCCAGTTCGGGGCTCTGCTCGAGTGCGCGCTCCACCTGGGCGCGGCGCTCGTCGGATAGCGTGCCGTCCACGTATGCGTGGAGGTCTTCTTCGCCGATCGGAGTCACTTGTTCGTTCATCGCACCACCTGTAATTTCGCACCGGGCTGTGTACCCGCCATCAAGGCCCTGAGTCGTTCACGTCCGCGTGAGAGCCGCGACATCACCGTGCCGATCGGGATATCCAAAGCGAGCGCCACGTCGGCGTAACTCATCTCTTCCAGACCGACCAGCAGCACGACTTCGCGCTGCTCGGCGGGCAAACGCTGCAACGCGTAGTCGAGATCGCGCATTTCAAGCGAGCGGGTCGCGTCCGCAGGGACCGCGAATTCGCTTTCCGCGACGCTTTCGTCGTCCACCGAAATATGCACGGCCCGCACCGAAGCCTTGCGCGCCTGATTGGCAAACACGTTGTGCATGATTGTAAATAGCCACGCACGCAGGTCAGTACCGGCCTGAAACATCGACGTGCGCCCTAATGCGCGCTCCAACGTGTCCTGCACCAGATCGTCGGCCAGGTCCCGATTGTTGATCAGCGCCCTTGCGTAGCGGCGCAACCTCGGGACGTGCTCCATTAACTCATCACGGATGTCCATTGCCCTTACCAGTGAGTGCCGCCGAACCGCTTCCTGCGCGCCGCGCCTGTGAAGGCGAAGGAGCACGGTGGGGACGGTCCGGCGTTTTCCTGCGAAATGTGCCACTTCAGTCGCCCGCACGGATGGGGTCAGGCGACTCACGGCGTTACAGGTGCAAACACGCCTGTTTACATTTTATTCCCGGCCTGATTGACGTACGGCAACAAGTTCTTTGTTCAGACAAGACTTACCTCATCGTCAACAGGTCGGCGGCGCTCATCAGGCCGCGTGCATTGGCGGCGCCGGCCAGCACATAACGTTGCTGGCGGCCCGTCCAGCTGAGCAGCCGAAGCGTGCCAACCCGCCGGGCGCTCCATTGCGACTGGGCAGCTGCGGCTGGCCGGGTGGACGCGACCAGCAGCACGATCGGTTCGCCCTGGGCGTTGAGATAGACGTATTCCGTTGCCCGGGCGAGCGGACCGAGATCCAGTGTCCGGCGGCTCACCAGGTGCATACCGACCGGCACGAGATTGGGCGCTGCGGGATCTGCCGCGACGGCCCCGGCCGCCGGAGCTGCCTGTGCGCCGAAATTCTCGCCGGCGGCCTGCGCCAACGCCATCACGGCAGCATTGTCCAATGCGTCCTGCGAAACCCGGGAAGCCGCCATCCAGCCGCTCGTGGCCACCACAGCCAGCGCCAGCACGAGCGCTACCGCCAGCGTGGCTCGCAGCGGACGCAGCCGGCTCATCTGCAGCCGCCGCGTCAGCCACCGGCCAGCGGTGGTGTGGATGAAGCCCGTCGCCGCCGCCGGAACAGGCGAGGGCTCGTCGACCGGCTGAAACGCGTCCTGGATCTGCTGGTTCAGCTTGCCGTAGAAGGCCACCCGGCGCGCCTCGCCCGGTCGCTTGCCAAGGTACTGGCGCAAGTGGGCGGCACGTTCGGGCGTGAGAAGGCCGTCGGCATAAGCCTGAATATCGGTTTCGGAGAGCGGCGGATCGTGCCGCGAGTCATCGGATTTCATAAGGGTTGCGCCAGTAGTTTGCTGTTACTGCGCTAACACGACGGAGGCGCCTTTATTCCCTCACATGAATGCATTCGTTTCAGGAATAAACGCAGGAGACGTGTGTTCGCCGTCACGCAGACCCGCTTGAAAAGCCCAAAGGAGTCCTTGTGACAGATCCATCATTTCCCGCGCCCGGCCGCATTTGCGTGCCATGCCGGCTCGCCGCGATCGGGGCCGTCGTGCTGGCCATGGCCGGCGGTTTCGCCTATGTGGCCGGCTGGCTCACGCCTCAACGCCTGACCACGCATCGCATCATCAACGCCTTCGAGGCGGACAACGGCAGCCATCCGGGTTTTCGCCGCAACCATGCGAAGGGTGTCTGCGTGTCCGGCTATTTTGACAGCAACGGTAACGCGTCCGCACTATCGAGTGCTGGCGTGTTTGCGCCGGGGTTGACGCCGGTGATCGGTCGTTTTGCGATTCCGGGCGGCAATCCGTCTGCGCCTGATACCAGTGTGCCGATCCGCAGTCTCGCGCTGATGTTCACGCAGCACGATGGCGAGCAGTGGCGCACCGGGATGAATTCGGTGCCCGTGTTCCCGGTACATACGCCTGAGCAGTTCTATCAGCAACTGGTTGCCGCCAGGCCGGATCCGGCCACGGGCAAACCAGACCCAGCGGCACTCAAGGCGTTCAACGCCGCGAACCCGGAGACCAAACCGTTTCAGGCATGGGTCAAGGGCCATCCGCCCTCGTCGAGTTTTGCCAATGGGTCGTACTACAGCGTGAACGCATTCCGTTTGGTGGATGCCAACGGCCAGGCGCGTGCCGTGCGTTGGGCGATGGTGCCCGAGACGCCGTTTGCGCCGATTACGGACGCGCAGAAGAGCGCCAAGGACTTCCTCGACGCCGATCTCGCCCAGCATCTGCAGGACGGCCCGCTGCGCTGGCATCTGATCGTGACGGTGGCCGCGCCCGGCGACCCAACCGACGACGCCACCCAGATGTGGCCGGATGGGCGTCAGCAGATCGATGCCGGCACGCTCGTGATCGAGCACGAGACCTCGCAGGACGACGGCCCATGCCGCGACGTCAACTTCGATCCGACCGTGCTGCCCGCGGGCATCAAGACCTCCGACGATCCGCTGCTGGCCGCGCGTTCGGCGGCCTATTCGGTCTCGTATAACCGGCGCACTCGCGAAGAAGCGCTCAATCCCAACCTGCACCATCTGCAGCCGAACGGAGATCGGTCATGACGCCGACACACACGCATTTCAGCCCGCTACAGAGACTGCTGCACTGGACCATGGCGCTGCTGATCCTCACGATGCTGTTTATCGGGATCGGCATGGTCGCGACGGTGTCGCATGCGCACGCTACGCTGATCGCGATTCACCGGCCGCTCGGCATCGCGATCCTGTTGCTTGTGTTGCTGCGCATTGGTGCGCGGTTCCAGCGTGGCAGCCCGCCGCTGCCGGACGACATGCCTGCGCCGCAGCGCGTCGTCGCCAGACTCTCGCATCTTGTGCTTTACGTGCTGATGCTGGCGATGCCGTTGATCGGGTGGGCGATGTTATCGGCTGAGGGCTATCCGGTGACCCTGTTCGGTGGGGTTCATCTGCCGGCAATTGTGCCGCATGACGTAGCGCTGTTCGCCGTGTTGCGGGCTTTGCATACGTACCTGGCGCTCGCGTTATTTCTAACGGTGCTAGGGCACCTCGCGGCCGCGTTGTTTCATGGACTGATTCGCCGCGACGGCGTGTTTTCGAGCATGGCACGCGGCGCTCGCCGGGCCTGAAAGGCCGCAGGCTCACGCCGCCTACGTCGCTCACATCGTTCAGGCGTGAGCGGCGCAAGCCAGCACGGTACCGTTCGGAACGGTCAGCTTTTGACGCGTTCCGAACGCGGATCGTACGGTGCTTTCAGATGGACCGTAGCGGGCAACAGATCGCCGGCCACGTCGATCTCGTATCGCCCGCTGGTCAGATACGCGGCATCGGCGACGCCATCCGGGTTGTTGATATACCCCATCGCCACCGGACAACCCAAGGTATGACCGAACGCCGCCGAGCTCACGAAGCCGACTGGCGCACCGTTGCGCAGGATCGCTTCGCCACCCCACAGCATGCGATCGGCGGCACCGTCGGCCGTGAGTACGACCATGCGTCGGCGCAGAGGCTCGTCGCGCAGCTTGAGCAGAGCCTCGCGGCCGCGGAACGGAATCTGCCTGTTCAGTTTGCAGGCGAACGAAAGGCCCGCTTCGAACGGATTTGAATCCGGCGTCAGTTCACGTCCCCAGGCACGATAGCCTTTCTCGATACGCAGCGAATCGATGGCGTAATAGCCTGCGTTGAGGAGGCCGAACGGTTTGCCTGCGGTATGCAGCGTCTCGTAGACGCCCGCGGCAAATTCGACCGGCACATACAGTTCCCAGCCCAGTTCGCCGACATAGGTGAGCCGCGTAGCGCGCACGGTGGCGTAGCCGATGTCCACCTCGCGGCTCTGGCCGAACGGGAATCCGTCGTTGCTCCAGTCCGCCTTCGAGATGCTTTGCAGCAGCTCGCGGGAGCGCGGACCCATCACCGCCAGCACTGCGTATTGCCCAGTGACATCCACTAATGTGCAGTGCCTGTCGTGCGGGATCGACTTCTCGATGTAGTCGAAATCCCGCGTGGTCTGCGCCGAGCCCGTGACGATCAGGTATTGATCGGCAGCGAGGCGGGTCAGCGTGAAGTCGGACTCGTATGTGCCGCGCTCGTTGAGCATGCCGGTATAGACGGTGGTGCCAGGCGGCACAGCAACATCGTTGGCGACGATGCCTTGCAATACTTCTTCCGCATCACGTCCCTTGACGAGGAATTTCGAAAACGACGTCATGTCGAACAACGCCACGCCTTCGCGGCAGGCACGATGTTCGGCGCCGCTCCACGGCAGCCAGTTTTGCTGACCGAAGGCGTAGTCGATCTTCGCTTCGGCCACGCTCGGTGCGAAGAAGTTCGGCCGCTCCCAACCCATCTTGCTGCCGAAACTTGCGCCCTGATCGCGCAACATCGGGTAGAGCGGCGAGCGCCGGAACGGACGCGCGGTATCGAGTTCGCGGTTCGGCCAGGGCATCGCGTAATGCAGACCCAGCGTTTCCTTCACGCGGTCGTGCAGCCACGTATCGTTGCCGTTGAAACGCGCAAACCGGCGGATATCGACCGGCCACAGGTCCATGGTCGGCGTGCCGGCGACGATCCATTCGGCGAGCGCCATGCCCGCGCCGCCGGCCGAGGCGATTCCCATCGAATTGAAGCCCGCGCCCACGAAGAAATGCCGCAGTTCAGGCGCTTCGCCGAGGATGAAGTTGTTGTCCGGCGTGAACGACTCGGGGCCGTTGTAGAACTGCCGGACCTGGGCGCTCTCGAGTGCCGGCACGCGCTGCAGGGCGTTTTCCATCAGGATTTCGAATTGATCCCAGTCGTCGGGCAGCAACTGGAATTCGAAATTCTCGGGGATACCGTTCATGCCCCACGGCTTCGCGTTCGGCTCGAAGCCGCCCATCACGAGGCCGCCCACTTCTTCCTTGAAATAGATAAAGCCGTCCGGGTCGCGCATCACGGGGAGGTCGGGATGCACGCCGGCAATCCGCTCGGTGACGATGTAGTAGTGCTCGGCCGAGTGCAGCGGCACTGTCACATCGCAAAGCCGGCCGACGGCCTTCGCCCATTGCCCCGCGCAGTTGACGACGATCTCGGCGTTGATGGTGCCCTCGGCGCCGTCCTTGTTGCGCCACGCAAGGCCGCTGACTTCGCGGCCGCCCGGAGTTTGCCGTGTATGGATCGCGGTAACGCGGGTGTTCTCGACGATCCGCGCGCCACGTGTGCGGGCGCCGCGGGCGAGAGCTTGCGTGAGGTCGGTGGGGTTGGCCTTGCCGTCGCCGGGCAGCCAGACTGCACCGAGCAGGTCGTCGGTGCGCATCACTGGCCACAGATCCCCGGCTTCCCGCGGGCTAATGACATCGCAGGTCACGCCGTAGGCGCGGGCGACGGCCGCGGTGCGCTTGAGTTGCGTCATCCGCTCCGCCGTGCGCGCAACGGATAGCGAGCCGCATTGTTTCCAGCCGGTGGCGAGGCCGGTATCCGCTTCCAGTTCGGCATAGAGGGCGGTGGAATAGCGGATCAGCTTCGTCATGCTTTCCTGGGCGCGCAATTGGCCTACGAGACCCGCTGCGTGCCAGGTAGTGCCGCAAGACAGTTGACCCTGTTCCAGCAGGACCACGTCGGTCCAACCCATTTTCGTCAGGTGATACGCCACGGAGCAGCCGACGATGCCGCCGCCGACGATCACAACCCGGGCGTGCTGGGGGAGAGGTGTAGACATCTTTCAGGTCCTGGGCGATGAATGTGGATATGCGTGGAAATTCGTGGGCATAGAGTGCAACATAACGCCTCAAAACGCAATACTGTCACTGAAAATTCATCGTAAGGTGATTTGAATAAGGCGTCTTATTTCATTAAATATAAAGGCTTAAGCTCATTTTTTCGGGGAAAGTTGATTTTGTTGGATATGTGTGGAAATTGCTTTCTCTGGCGTGACACCTTTGCTAGACTAGGCACCACCCGCACCTTCCCGCCCTCCGGTATGTTTTCGACCCAACGTCAAGCTGAAATCCTGCGCATCGTGCAGACCCAGCGCACCTGCACGGTCACCGAACTGGCCGAAGTTTTTGCCGTGTCCGACGAGACCATCCGTCGCGACATCAAACCGTTGATCGCCGAAGGCGTGTTGCTGAAGGTGCACGGCGGCGTGATGCTGCCGGAGCGGCTCGACGAACCGCCGTTCCAGCGCCGCCTGCAAGAGAATCTCGAAGCGAAGCGGGTAATCGCGGCGCGTGTAGCTGATCTGGTGCAGGACGGCGATTCGCTCATCCTCGATAGCGGCACGACCTGTGTCCATATCGCCCAGGCACTGTGCGCCCGCTCGCAGCTGACCGTCGTGACCAATTCCGCGGAAATTGCCCGTACGCTGGCGCCGCGCAACGGCAACCGGGTTTTCATCGCGGGCGGCGAACTGCGCGCCGACGACTCGGCCGCGTTAGGCGAGAGCGCGCTGGCGTTCATCCGCCAGTTTCACGTGCGCTATGCGTTCGTCTCGGTGACGGCAATCGACGCGCAAGGCCGCTTCATGGACGCACAGCCCGACGACGTGTCGTACTCGCTCGTCGCTTTTGCGCAAGCCGAGCGGCGCGTGGTGGTGGCCGACCACGCCAAATTCGGCCACACCGCGCTTATGCATGCGTTCGGCCCCGAGGCGGTCGATCTGCTGATTACCGATCAGGCGCCGTCTGCTGCGCTGACCCAGTTGTTTGCCGCAGCGGATCTGGAGGTGAGCTTTGGCATGCCCGCGGACGCTGCGGCGGGCGTCGCGCCCTGAGCGATCCGACGGCGGCGCATCCCGCTTGAAACGCGTGTTTGTTTTCTTGACACATCCGCAACGGTGATGACCGGCACATGCGTAAAATAGTCGGTTTGCAGTGGCGAATGCGGCCCCCGCCAACCCTCGGCGGGCCTCGCAGAACAGCAGAGGATCCGCAGCCCGGGTCAGGCTGCCCCGGCATTTCCTCGACGCTGCCGCTCGCCTGAACACGCATGGATGGGTCACCCGGATGTCGTCAGTTTTCTACGATCGAGAACACGTTACGAAGTGGTTGGGAGCCAGAACGGTCGAGAAGGCGCGCGACTACGTCGATGCAGTGTCGAACCTGCACTGGGAAAACAACACCCTGAGCGGCGAAGTGCAGGGTACGCAACGGCACCCGTACGTCGTGGACGTGCAGTTTCATGACATCGGCGACGAGTTGTGGGTCGAGGGTGACTGCTCGTGCCCGGTCGGCTACCAGTGCAAGCATATGGCCGCATTGCTGATCGCGGGGCTCGAAGGGGCGGTCGAGTCGCAGCCGGGCGTGCGGCCCGAGCTGGTCCGGTGGATGGAGACATTCCGTGCACGCGCCGAAAGCGAGACCACCCCGAGCCATCGCACTCCAGGCGCCGAGCCGACCCATGCGCTCGCCTATCAGCTCGGCTGGTCACGTTATCAACAGCGCCACGAGATCCAGCTTTTCAAGGCACGGCTCGATTCGGAAGGCGTGATTCGTTCGATCGACGAACCGTGGAGCAATGTCGAAGCAGCCTTGATCAAGGCGCCCAAATTCGTTTCGGACGACGATCTGGTTATCTTGCGCAGTTTGTGGCTCGGCCATTCGCGTCAGAACCACGGGCATTTCATCTTGCGTGGCTCGAACGGCGGCGACGTCCTGCATAAGCTCGTGGCGACAGGGCGTCTGTTTCCTGCGAACCCAGCCGACGGCACACCACGGCATCCGCCACGCCCGCTCTCGAGGGGCGCGGCAAGAGCGGGCCGCATCGAATGGGAAGCTCAGGCGGACGACCGTCTGAGGCCGGTGCTGCGCACCGAGCCGCAGGCCGCGATGGTGCTCGCCACCGAGCCGGTCTGGTACGTCGACGCCGAGGCGGGCGAGGCGGGCATCGTCGAGCTGTCGTTGCCATTCCCGCAACTGCCCGATTACCTGTCGATGCCGCCTATTTCGCTCGCCGAGGCGCCGCTGGTGGCCGCAGTGCTGCGCGAAGTCGCACCCGATCTGCCGTTGCCGCCCGCGCTCGATACGGCCAAAGTCCGCGTCATCGATGTGGAGCCGGTGCCGGTGCTTGCCCTCAACAGCCTGTCGATGTCCGCGCTTGGACTTGGCAAACACTTCCAGCGCAATCAGATGCTGGACTTCGCAACGGCCAGCTTCGACTACGAAGGCGTCAGCATCAAGGCGGAGAGCAGCGCTACGCTGGTGCCGGTGCCCGGCGGCAGCGTGCTGCATATCCGGCGCCGCTACGACACTGAAAAAAAGCGTCTTCTCGAACTGCGCAAGGCGGGGCTGCAGGTGGTGCCGGCAAGCGGCGGCCACGCGCGGCACACGCTGCCCGAGACACTACTGGCGTTACCCGACGTCGACGCCTGGCCCGACTTCGTCGATGAAACCCTGCCGGCGCTCAGCAACGCGGGATGGCGCGTAACGTTGGCGTCCGGCTTCCGCCATCACGTGATCGAAATCGATGCAATCGAAGGTACCGCGCGCCGGACCGGCGACGGCTGGTTCGACCTCGAGATGGGCATCACGCTGGGTGATCGCACCGTGCGCCTCGAACCGCTGCTGGCCGGACTGTTCCGGCGCGACCGCCGCTGGCTCGGCGGGGCGCTCGAAACGATCGACGATGACGAAGCCATCGAACTGACCACCGACCGCGCCGAACGCTTGCGTCTGCGTGCGGGACGGCTCAAGCCGGTGGTGCGGGTGCTGGTCGATCTGTTCGACGGGCTGGGTAGCTGGAAGGGTGACGAGAATCTCAGGATTCCTGAGCTTGATGCCGGACGTCTTGCCGCACTGACCGATACGGGACGCTGGCAATTCCAGGGCGACGCGTCGATCCGCCAGTTGGCACAGCGTCTGCAGACCGGCGGCGGTGTGCAGGAAGTGCCGGTGCCGCGCGGACTGCGGGCCGAGTTGCGCCCGTATCAGCATCAGGGCTTGAGCTGGATGCAGTTCCTGCGCGAGCACAACCTGGCCGGCGTTCTGGCCGACGACATGGGCCTCGGCAAAACGGTGCAGACGCTCGCCCACGTGCTGGCGGAAAAGGAAGCAGGGCGTCTCGACCGTCCCGCGCTGATCGTCTTGCCGACCACGCTGGTCCATAACTGGCGGGAAGAGGCGCAACGTTTTGCGCCGGATCTGAAGGTGCTGGTACTGAACGGGCCGCAGCGCAAGGAGCGCTTCGAACTGATCGGCCAGCACGACCTGATTCTCACGACCTATGCGCTGCTATGGCGCGATCACGCTGTCCTCTCGGAGCACGAGTACCACCTGCTGATTCTCGACGAGGCGCAGTATGTGAAGAACGCCACCACCAAGTCGGCGACTGCGATTCGCGATCTGCGCGCACGGCACCGTCTGTGCCTCACCGGCACGCCACTGGAAAACCATCTCGGGGAATTGTGGTCGCAGTTCGACTTCCTGTTGCCGGGTTTTCTCGGCACGCAGAAGGACTTCACCAAGCGCTGGCGCAATCCGATCGAGCGCAATGGCGATGGCGTTCGGCGCGAGCTGCTGGCGCGGCGCATTCGTCCGTTCATGCTGCGCCGGCGCAAGGACGAGGTGGCGAAAGAGCTGCCGGAAAAGACCACGATTGTGCGTACGGTTGATCTGGAGGGCTCGCAGCGTGATCTGTACGAAATCGTCCGGACGGCGATGCAGGCGAAAGTGCGCGCGGCGGTGAATTCGCAGGGACTTGCCCGAAGCCACATCATCGTGCTGGATGCGCTGCTGAAATTGCGTCAGGTGTGCTGCGACCCACGTCTTGTGAAACTCGAGAAGGCGGCGCGCGTCAAGGAGTCGGCCAAGCTCGAGCTATTGCTGGCGATGCTGCCTGAGTTGATCGAAGAAGGCCGGCGCGTGCTGCTGTTTTCGCAGTTCACCGGCATGCTGGAGCTGATTGCGGCGGCGCTCGACAAGGCCGCGATCCCGTACGTCACCCTGACCGGCGACACCACCGATCGCGCCACGCCGGTGCAGCGTTTTCAGCGCGGCGAGGTGCCGCTCTTCCTGATCAGCCTGAAGGCGGGCGGCGTCGGCCTGAACCTCACAGCGGCGGACACGGTGATCCACTACGATCCGTGGTGGAACCCGGCGGCCGAGAATCAGGCCACGGATCGCGCCCATCGTCTTGGACAGGATAAGCCGGTGTTCGTGTACAAGCTGATCGCGGCGGGCAGTATCGAGGAGAAGATTGTCCGGTTGCAGGAGAAGAAGGCGGCACTGGCCGACAGCATTCTGTCCGAGGACGCGGCGGAGACAGTGAAATTCTCCGATGACGATCTCGACGCGCTGTTCGCGCCCATGCCGGAGATCGCCCGAGCGGGGTGAACGGTAAGGCGTAAGGGGATCGGCCATAGACAAACCGCGACCGCTCGACACGCAATAGAATGCCGACATGACGACCTATATCGCTCTCTTGCGCGCCGTGAATGTCGGCGGCACCGGCAAACTTCCAATGGCGGAACTACGCGCCATGTGCGAATCCCTCGGCTTTGCGAAGGTGCGCACATACATCGCGAGCGGCAACGTCGTCTTTGTCAGCAAGCTCTCTGAAAAGTCCGTCAAGGCAAAGCTGGAAGGTGCCCTCGAGGCCTACGCCGGCAAGCCCGTGGGCGTGCTGGTCCGAACCGGTGCGGAACTGGCAGCGGTGCTCGACGCTAACCCCTTCCAGTCGGCCGCGCCGAACCGGACGTTGGCCATCTTTCTCGACGGAGCGCCGCCTGCGGACACCTTGAGCAAGGTGAGCGGCCAGCAGTCGGAAGAGATCGCACTCGGAACCCGCGAGATCTACGTGCACTATGCAAACGGGATCGCAAACTCAAAACTGAAGATCCGGGCCGCCACGAATGGAACCGCACGCAACATGAATACCGTGGCGACTTTGGCTGAATGGGCCGCGGAATAGTCGAACGGTCCCGCGCTGCATCCGTGCCAATTACGAAAGCAAAATTCCGCCTGACGAATCGCCGGCCGCACAAATTCTGTAACACGATAATCTGGCCGGTACTGCGCAAAATACTGACTACCTGCCTGCCCTCAATGGATTGGTGCGTCGAGGCCGCGTTTTTACGCGCGCTCCCGAACACACCCGGAAACCGATCTAACAATCTTTAAACGATTTAAATTGAGACAGTTCTTATACTGTCTCGCAGACCATAATTATTTGACACTCGGACGTATGGCGGGGAGCACGGCGTCACGAAAAACATGCGGGATGCATCACGCTGGAAAAAATAGCGTGACGGGTGCTGCACCGCTAATCGAGGGATTGGATGTTTTTTAGACCAGGCACGACGCGCATTCCGTTCAGGGCGAACGAGCAGAAGCGCAAGGTCGGGCGGCGCCTGCAGCGTATCGAACTCGATCCGGCGAATGATCGCCACGCCCGCGCAGCGGTGGTTGCTTATGCCGATTCGTGTGCGCCCGAGATGCCGTGGCTGGCCGAGTTGCTGCGTGAGACGGCGAAGCGTGACTCGGACGACGATCTGAGTGCTTGCGCCGCGACAGTGCGGCGTGTATTCGGACTGGCACAAGATTGGGCAGCGACTCAACCTGACTATGCACACGGAGCCTGGGAGCACGTACGCATTCACCTGGACGCGGCTTTGAACAGTCGGTCGAAGCCGCAGAACGACGATGAGAATGACGAAGGCGAGAGCGATGCAAAGAGCTTTGCGCCCACAAGAACAGGTTAGACGGGGCCATAGAATTAGCGCGAGCGAGACCTGCTGTAAGCCCGGTTATGACCCAAGGAAGTGCTTTAGGGAAGTGGAGTGACAGGCTCGAGAGCTTGAGCCGATGCCGGATGGCAGGTGGATGACATTCGGAAGGGGGTGGCGGTTTTCGATTATGATAAAAAACCCAATCACGCTTTGTGACCGGGTGAAGCGTGCGCCATTTTTGAGATATTCCCGATACCTGTTTTAAACGCAGGTTTGTGGCGCACGACTAATAATCGATAAATAGAGTTGTCGGTGGCGGAGTTCGTTGTCTCGTGCTTGACGCGCCGGGTACGCGTCTGACGCAAAAGATAACGCCGCGGTGCAGCCCCAACAGAGGCACGCGCTTTCTTGACCGATGACCGGCCATCCAGATACGAATAACGGAATTGCGTTGCGGGGTGTTATGAGAATTGCAGTCCTGGATGACGATCCGGCTCAGGCCGATCTGGTATGTCAAACGCTCTCGGCCGCTGGTCACATCTGCCACGCCTACGCTGAGGGCCGCGCGTTGGTCCGCCAGCTTCGGCGCCAGACTTTCGATCTGCTGGTGCTGGACTGGAACGTTCCCGATATGTCCGGCGAAGAAGTGCTGCGCTGGGTGCGCGAGAGCCTCTCCGAGCGTTTGCCGGTGCTGTTCATGACGAGCCGCAGCCGCGAGACCGATATCACTTCGATCCTCAACACGGGCGCGGACGACTATGTCGTGAAACCGGTGTCCTCGGGTGTCCTGCTGGCTCGCGTCGGCTCGTTGCTGCGGCGGGCGTACAAGCTCAACACTGCGGCGCTCAAGGAAACCTTCGGCGATTACGAGTTCGATCTCAGTTCCAAGCACGTGTTGGTGCGAGGCACCGCCGTGGCGGTCACGCAAAAGGAATTCGACCTTGCCCTGCTGCTATTCCAGCATCTGAGCCGGCCGCTCTCGCGTGCGCACATTCTCGATGTGATCTGGAAGCAGGCCACTGAAATCCCGTCACGCACAATGGATACCCACGTTTCGATGTTGCGCAGCAAGCTCGGCCTTAGGCCGGAAAACGGCTATCGCCTGACGCCGATCTACGGCTATGGATACCGGCTTGAGCGCATCGAAAAGGGGGATGCGTGACGGTTTCTGGATTCACGCCGCCGGTGGGTCTGGCGGCTGGCAGTGCGCGCCGTGCGCTGGCGATCTTCGTGCCTTGCTTCGTCGCGGCGCTCGGGCTTTCCCCGGCACTGGCCGCGGCGCACAACAGCAAAAGCGCGTCACTTGTGACCGTGCCCTACACGACCAAAGCCGGCGACACCCTGTATGAGATAGCGGCACGTTACCTGCGCGATCCGCACGATTGGGCCGTATTGAGCCGCCTGAACAAGGTGCCGGCGCCGCGCCGCATGCAGGCGGGCATCCAGTTGCAAATCCCGGCAGCATTGCTGCGCCAGGAGCAGGAAGCCGCGCGTGTGGTGGCCGTCAGCGGTCCGGTCGAACGTGCGTTTGGCGCCGGCCCGTACACGCCGCTTGCGGCCGGCACGAGCCTCGGCGAAGGCGATCGCGTGCGTACCGGCCACGATGGCTTCGCGTCGCTGGAACTGCCGGACGGCTCGCACGTGACGCTGTCGCAGGGCGCCAGGCTCGAGGTCGGCAAGCTGCGTGTGACCAGCCTGACCGGTGCCTCCGACCGGGTGCTTCTGCTGCAGCGTGGAGAGGTGGAAAGCGAAGTCACGCACGCGACGAAGAAGGACGATCGTTTCCAGATCCGTTCGCCGTCGGTGGTGGCGGGCGTGCGCGGCACGCACTTTCGGGTGAGCTACGACACCGCCCAGCAACAGACCGCGGTGGAAGTGCTGGACGGCGCGGTCGGCGTGGATCCGGCCAGCGGGTCGGCGGCGGCACCTGCGCCGGGCGTGCCGCTGCAAGCGTCCGAGCAGCTCGTGTCGGCGCGCTTCGGCAACGTGTCCAGCGCGAGCGGTTCGATCGGCACGCCGGTCGAATTGTTGGCCGCCCCCTCGTTGACCGATCCCGGCAGGGTACAGGACGGCAAAACCGTCGCGTTCGATCTCGTCCCGGAAAATCAGGCCTCCGGCTATCGCGTGCAGATCGCCCGCGATGCGGATCTGCTCGACCTGATCCGCGATCTACCGGTGAAAGAGCCGCATGCCGATTTCGGCGATCTGCCCGACGGCACTTACTTCGTGCGCATCTCCGCAGTCGATCGCAATGGTCTTGAAGGCCTGCCGCAGATCTACGCTTTCGAGCGGCGCCAGTTGGGTCTGAGCGCATCGGCCACGCCACACGCCGGCACCCGCGACTATACGTTCCGCTGGTTCGCGAGCCGGCCGGGCGTGGAGACCCGTTTCCGCTTCGTCCTTGGCGCCTCGCCCGATCTGCGCAGTCCGCTTGTCGACCGGACCGACCTGCCGGCCGGCGAGCTCGTGGTGACGGATCTGCCACGCGGCGTTTATTATTGGACCGTGATTGCCGAGCAGTTCGAAAACGGCCGGTTCTACGAGAAGGGCAGCTCGATCCGGTCGTTCACGCTTGCCCGCTAGGACTCTTCTAACTCTCCGCGCATGAGCCTCGATCCGCGTGCACGACTTGGGCGGCCGGCTGGCCGACGCTTCCTGCTGGAGTGGGGCGCGATCGGCTGCCTGGGCATTGCGGTGATCCTCGCCAGCGCCTCGGGCCGCTGGACGGCAGGCATCGATCATCTGGTCTACGACCGCTTCCTGATGCTGCATAAGCAAGCAGCGCTGGCCGATATCGTCGTGGTCGAAATCGACAATGCGAGCATCGAGCGGCTTGGCCACTGGCCCTGGCCGCGCAGCGTCCACGCGAGCCTGCTGGAGCGGCTGGCCGAGGCGAAGCCGGCCGCCGTGATCTACGACGTGCTGTTCACCGAGGCCGCTGCAGACGACGCGCAACTGGCCCACGCGGTCGCCCTCAGCCCGACCTATCTGCCGGTTCTGCTCAGTCCCGAGGACAAAGACGGCGCACGGGTCGTCGTCAAACCCGTCCCGCGCCTGGCGGAAGCCGCGGCGGGACTGGGCCACATCAATCTGGAAGTCGACAATGACGGCATCGTCCGCAGTGTCGCGCTGTTTGAAGGCGATGCCCACTCGCGCTGGCCGCAGTTGATGGTACCCCCTTGGCGCGCGATCAAAAGCGGTGCCATCCGGCTCGCGCAACCGGTCGAAGGGTTAGCTGGGCGGCAGGACCGCACCCGCGAACCCGTCGACGAAGCGCGCTTTCTGATCCCCTTCAGCCTGAACGCAACGAACTATTCGCATGTGTCGTTCGCCAGCGTCGTGGCAGGCGAGGTCCCGCCGGACGTGCTGCGCGGCCGTGTCGTGCTGGTAGGCGTGACCGCCTCGGGCTTATACGACCGCTTCGCGACGCCTGTCTCCGGTGATCTGGGACCGCTGCCGGGCGTCTATATCCACGCGAATATTCTGGACACGCTGCTGACCGGCCGGGCTATCGATCCAGTCCCGGCTTTTCTGCTGATCCTGGTCTCGCTGGTGCCGCTCGCCGCGCTGCTGGCGGGCTTCCTCGTGCTCTCGCCATGGCGTTCGTTGTTGCTGACGGCGGCGCTGAGCGCGGTCATCGGCTGCGGGAGTGCCGCCTTGCTATACGGCGCACGGCTGTGGGTGTCGCCGGTGCCAGCCGTGCTCGGGCTGATCGTGGTGTATCCGATCTGGAACTGGCGGCGGCTCGAAATGACCATGACGTATCTGCGCAAGGAACTGCAGCGTCTCGCAGACGAACCGCACCTGCTGCCGGAGACGCCGCCGCGCCGCCGCGAGTTCGGCGGCGATGTGCTGGAGCAGCATATGGCGCTGATGGCGCAGGCCGCCCGGCGCGTGCAGGACATGAAGCGCTTCGTCTGGGACAGCCTCGACAGCATGCCCGAGTCGATCCTCGTGAGCGACGTGCGTGGCATCGTGCTGATTGCCAACCACGCCGCGATGACGCACTTTGCTCGACTGGGAGCCCAGCCGCCGCAAGGCCGTCTGATGGGCGAGGTGCTCGGCGATCTGACGTTCGTGAAGACCATCGATGCCGGCGGCGAGGGTGACGCCGAAAACGATGCGCGGGCGCGCACACACTGGCCGGCGATCCTCGATCCGGCGCGGCGCGAATTCGCGGACCTGATGGCGCAGGGCATCGAAGTGCGCGATCAGGCCGAGCGCGACCACCTGCTGCGCTACGCGACGTGCAGCAACGAAGAAGGGGAAGTGACCGGCTGGATCGCCGGTCTGGTCGACGTTTCTGCGCTGCACGCGGCGGAGCGCCAGCGCGAGGATGCATTGCGGCTGCTGTCGCACGACATGCGCTCGCCGCAGGCCTCGATTCTCGCGCTGGTCGAGATTGAACGCGCCCGCACCGAGTCGGGCCACGTACATGAACTGCTGGAGCGCATCGCACGTTATTCGCGCCGCGCCCTGACGCTGGCCGACGACTTCGTGCAACTGGCACGTGCCGAATCGCAGGCGTACGTTCTCGAACCGGTGAGCCTGAGCGAGCTGACGATCGACGCTAGCGACGAAGTGTGGCCGCAGGCTCATGCCAAGCAGATCCAGATGGAAACCGCCGCGGAAGGCGACGACGGCTACTGGATCTGCGCCGATCGCTCGTTGATGACGCGCGCGCTAGTCAATATTATGAACAATGCCGTGAAGTACAGCCCGCCTGGGTCGCGCATCGTCTGCACGGTGGGGCCGGTCGACGGCTTGCCGCGACGCGTGCAATGCACGATCCGCGACCAGGGTTATGGCATCCCGCTCGACCAGCAGAGCCGGCTATTCCAGCGGTTCCGGCGTTTTCACGAAACCGAGCAGCCGGAGACCGGCGGCGCGGGACTCGGGATGGCTTTCGTGAAAACTGTCGTGACGCGTCACAGCGGCGAGGTGCAGGTCGAGAGCGCGCCGGGCAAGGGCACCGCGTTTACGGTGCGTCTGCCGGCCTTCGACGACACGACACTCGACGCGAAGCTCGATACGCAACTCGACGCCAGGCTGCGGTAGCTAGCGTCAAGCAGACCGGCGGCCATGAAGCGCCTGACAAGCACACCGTATACTTTTGACGAAGCGAGAAGATGATGAAAATCACGCTGATAGGTACCGCGCTAATCGCAGCAAGCCTCGCCGCCGGCCTGACGGGATGTGCCGGCGTCAACACCGACGTGCGTGCGTCGCCCTCGGCTGCGCCGCTGCAAGGCGAGCGCAGCTACGTGCTGGCACGCTCGCCGTTGCAGGACGACACGCCAGATCATCGGGAATACGAAGCATTGATCCGGACCGAGCTCGGCAAATACGGCTTCGCCGATGCCACCGAACTGCACGCGCACTATATGCTGTCGATCGCTTACGACACCCGGCTTGCGGGCGTGGGCGTCGGCACGGCAGGGTGCCCGGAGGCGGACTGCAGCGGCCCAGGCCAGGCCTCGTTCTCACTGTTCGGCCACTCGTACAAACACTCGCTGACGCTGCGCTTCTTCGAGCAGACCAACGGACACGAGGTCTACAAAGTAAGCGCCAGCAGCGTGGATCACGATGCGGACCCGCAGCATGCGATTCCGTACCTCGTGAAGAGCGCGCTGGCCCAGTTTCCGTTTGCCGATCACCCGGACTGGCGCGTGAAACTGCGCGCCAACAACGGGGGCGGTACGCCCCAGGTCGTGTCGGTGAAGCCCGTGGCGCCCTGATTCCCGCGCAGTCCGCTACCGCTACTTGTTGCTGCCGTTGGTCCAATACAGGACGTCGTCCTGCCGGTCGAACACGAAGACCTTCATGGCCATCTGCTGCCCCATGTCGAGCCGGTCGAGCTCAAGGCCGTGCACGGCGGGTTCGCCGGCAACTCCCTTTTGCACGTTACGGATGATCGCCGTGGTCTCGATCGTCGTGTCGAGCTCCTTGGACTTGAGACGGAAGGCGACGCGCAAACGCTCGCCCACCGACCCTAGCGGCCAGGACGCCGTCAGCGACATGCCAAGCGCGCTGACGCCCTTCGCGAGGCCGATGCCTTCGTACGTGTTTCCAGTTTCGCCGACCCCGTAGCGCACCGGGAGGCGAGCCCGCACGCGGATCGATTTGCGCTCGCGCAGCCGGCGGATCACCCCTGGTCTGGACAGCACGACGTAGTCGAACGGCAACTGGCAGACCGCTTCGACCGTACAGACGAAGCGGAACACCGCCTGGCTCGCGATCGCGACGATCTCCACGTTTTCGCCGACCCCCAGCGGCAGGATTTTGCCTTCGAACAGCGGCGGGGTAGCGAACAGCGACTGGTTCGGCGCGAAACCGATGATGCGGCACGGATGCATCGGCGCGGCGCTGCCCACATGCAGACGCACGCCGATCAGCGCACCGATCGTCAGATGCATGTCTTTGACCGCCAGCGGATCCGACGTGTCGGTCCTGGCGGCACCAGCCTCGCCGGGCGATGCGCTGGCATCAGGCACGTCGCCGCGCTGCGGCTTGAAGTTGTCGAACAGGAACTTGCGTTCCTCGACGCCGACCAGGATCGCGCCGGCATCGAGCAGCAAGGTGCCGTCGCCGTCCACGATAGGCCAGTCGAGCGGCGTGCCGACCGGAACGGTGTCAAGGTTCAATGCGGCCGGCACTGCCCTGACGGGTAACTCCACGGTATCTTCGTTCATTTGGCGTTTTTAATATCGAAGTGGGTGACTAATAATAACGTCACCATTACCGGAAAGTTTAATCAATTATCGATAGCAGGTAGAAATGGCTTATGAATGGATTGATAGGAGCAGTTTGAGGAGGGAATTGGCACTGCTTGGCGCCGATTGGAGCCGTTATTGGAAACAGATGTATTCGCAGATCGCGAAGGATGTCTAACAATCCATCCAGGGAAAGCGGCCTCTATTTGCCGACACCTGCAAATAGAAGCCGCGTCGCGTGCTCAATGCACTTGCGTATGCGCTGGCTGTTGCCCGCTGGCGCGCGGCTGTGTGACCGCGCTGACCAGCACGAATACGATGATATTCAAGGCCAGTGCGACAAAGCCGATATTCACGTCTTTGGCGACATCGGGCAGGAACGGGAATAACTGGCCCATGCTGAGATGCATCAGCGTCGTCACTGCCACCACCGCCACGCCGGCCAGAATTCCGCAGAACGCCCCCTGTTTGGTCGCCCGGTTATGCGGCGCGAGGCTGCACACCATGGCCGGAAACAGCTGGGTGACGAAACTGTAGCCCATCAACAGCAATGCGACGATGGTTTCGCCGCCATGCAACGTGAAGGCCACGGCGACCAGAGCGACGACAGGCACCAGAACGCGTGCAAGCTTCTTCACGGACTCGTCGGCTGCATCGCGCTTGAGCAGGCCGCGGTACACGTCATTGGCGAGCAGGGTCGAGGCCGTGTTGAGGATCATCGAACCCGGCACCAGCGCGGTCAGCACGCCCGCGCCGCCGATGATCCCGACAAACCAGGGATCGAAGGTCTGCAACGACAACTTGAACAGCGAGAGATCGATATCGCCGCCTTTCAGGCCCGGCACTTTCAGCACGGCCGCAAAACCAACGAAGAACACGAACAGCAGGATCAGTTGATACAGCGGCAGCACGATTGCGTTGCGACGGAAAATGCGTTCGTCCTTGGCTGTAAATACCGAGCCGAAGGTGTGCGGCCACATGAAAAACCCAAGCGCGGTGAGCAGTACGGTCGACTGGAACCAGGCCACGCTCGACCCCTTGGCGGGGAAAGTGAGGAAGCCGGGTTTGGCGGCGTCGATCGTCCGGAACATATCGCTAAGGCCACCGTAGTAATGGATCGGCAGATAGATGCCGAGAAACAGCACGATCGCCAGAATCAGCGTGTCCTTGACGACCGAGTTCCACGCCGAGCCGCGCACCCCCGAGACGATCACGTAGCACGTCACCACCGCGGCACCGATCCAGACGGCGGAGGTCGACGAGATCGCGCCATACGAGGTGGTTGCGACGATGATGCCGAGTCCCTTCAGTTGCAGTACCAGATACGGAATCAGCGCAGCCACGCCGACCAGCGCGACCAGCACGCCCAAAGCCGGGCTGTCGTATTTGCGCGCGAAGAAGTGCGGCTGCGAGATCAACCGCTGGGCTTTGGCGAAGCGCCAGATGGGCGGCAGCATCCAGTACGACAGGATGTAGGCAAGCGACCCGTAAGCGAGGATGTAATAGACCGGCGCACCCTTGCCGTAGGCAAACCCGCTGCCGCCGAGAAAGGTGAAAGTGGTGTAGATCTCACCCGCCATCAGCAGGAACACAAACGCGGTGCCGAAACTGCGGCCGCCGACGGTCCACTGTTCGAGACTCATGTCGTGACCGCGCTTGGCGCGCAGTCCGAGATACAGCGCGAATGCCGTGAAGAGGGCGATGATAACGAGAGCGCTGCTCATGATCGGGCCTCTTCGGTATCGACGGCGGTTTGACGATTGGTCGGATCGAGCCGGTAGACGATCCCCATGATGATCGAGATCAGGATCACCCACAGGACGATCCATGCAAGCACGAATGGCATGCCCAGCACGAGCGGCTCGACACGGTTGACGAACGGCACGCCGAGCAGGATGCCGATGAACGGCAGCGCGGCGAGAATGCGAAGGAACATGGGGAGCAACTCCTCGAACGGTAGGTGCGTCTGGGGAAGCCAGTCTTCCGTCCCGACTTTATGCCAGATGGCTCTGGTCCGTAAAGGTCGTCAAAAAGATGTAGGCAATTTGAAGGCTTTGAGTCGCGGCGGTCGTAACGGGAGCGGCCGGGATATGATTAGGCGTGCGACCATAGTGTGGCCATGGGTGTCTACGGCAATCGGGTTTGCCCGCATGGTCTGACCGCGTGAATAACAGAAGAACGATCTGGGCGGGGAAGCAGGTTCCGTCCAGCCAGACACAATCCGATGGCTCATCGCGTCCCGGCCGGGACCCATCTGAGCTGTCGCTCGATGCGGATCGCCAACATGGTGGAAAGTCTGATCTCGGACATTCTGTTTGGGTTTACCGGATTGATCAGCATCATCAATCCATTCGGCATTGCCTTCGTTTTCCTTGACCGGACTGCATCGCTTACCACTGAAGAACGCACCGCGCTGGCGCGCAAGATTGCCATCAACGTGATGTGCGTGCTGCTCGTCGCGTTCTTCCTCGGCACGCCTGTTCTGCATTTCTTCGGCATTTCCATGGAGGCGCTGCGCATCGGCGGTGGCTTGGCTGTCGCGGTCGCCGGCTGGAACATGCTCAATGCGCCCGATACGCCGCCGGCGGAATCCGCCGTCAAGCGGGTCGATGCGGAGAACGCCACGTCACGGGCTTTCTTCCCGTTCACGGTGCCGTTGACCACCGGGCCGGGTTCGCTCGCCACGGCTATCGCGCTGAATGCGAACCGAACCCACAAGCTGTCCGAGTTCGTGCTGTCCAGCATCGCCTCGGTCGTGATCTCGATCATCGTGGCCGTGGTCGTCTATGTCACCTATAGCCGTGCCGTCATTTTTGCCCGCTATCTTGGCGTCGAAGGCACCAAGGTGGCGATGCGGGTGTCGTCGTTTCTGCTGCTCTGCATTGGCGTGCAGATCATATTGACGGGGTTTTCGGAGTTTCTGATTCCTATCGCGCAGTTGCCACCTAAGTAGGTGGCGGCCGACACAGAGAACTGCTGCCGCGCTGAAAATTTGCGCGACATCAGCGTGCCAGTGAGACGCAGCTTTATCGAGATACGTGGCGCGTTATGATATCACTTTATGATATCATCGACCATGAAGCCAGGCACAAATCGACATTGCACGCGGTCTTCAAACGACCTACGCCCGGCGGCATCGTGTTCGCGGAAATTGAATCGCTGATCGTTGCGTTAGGAGGCGAAGTCAGGGAAGGCGCCGGTTCGCGGATTGCATTCGAATTGAATGGCAGTCGACGATATTTGCATCGACCGCATCCGGGCAAGGACGCGAAAAGGTATCAGGTGGAGGAAGTGCGGGAATGGTTCATCGAATTGGGAGTAACGCCATGATGAATGCAATGACCTATAAGGGTTATCTGGGCAAGGTCGGATTCGATCCAGCCGACAACATTTTTGTTGGACATGTGCTCGGTGTGTCGGACCGCATCACTTTCCACGGCGAAACAGTAGCCGGGTTGACGGCTGACTTTCGCAAAGCAATCGATCACTACCTGGACGATTGTGAGAAGACCGGGCGGGAACCTCAAAAGGCCGCGTCGGGCAAACTCATGCTCCGCATCCGCCCCGAGGTCCATGCCGCAGTCAGTGTCGCCGCCGCGGCAGCTGGTAAAAGTATTAGTCAATGGGCCGACGAGGTGTTGGACCAGGCTTCGCACGCGTTCGGGTAAGCCAACCGCGTAGGTCCCGATATCCCGACTCAACCCGAGGAGGTCCCACATGTGTCGCTGGCTGGCCTACACCGGCAATCCCGTCCAACTCGAGACGGTTCTGTTCCGCGCCAAACATTCGCTGATCGATCAAAGCCTGCATTCGCGCCTCGGCAAAACCACCACCAATGGTGACGGCTTCGGCATCGGCTGGTACGGGCGTCCTACGGACATCCCGTTCCGCTACCGCTGTATGCAGCCCGCCTGGAGCGACCGCAACCTGCGCGAAGCCGCTCGCGCGATCCACTCGCCGCTTTTTGTCGCGCATATTCGCGCAGCCACCGACACCCCCGCTCAGGAAACCAACTGCCACCCGTTTCGCCACGGACGCTGGCTATTCATGCACAACGGCCTCGTGCGCAATTACCCGTTGGTGCGGCGCGAACTGATGCTGGCGATCAAGCCTGAACTGTTCCCGTCGATCGAAGGTTCGACCGACTCCGAAGTGCTGTTCTATCTCGCGCTGACCTTCGGCCTCGAATTGACGCCGGTCACCGCACTGGAGCGGATGGTCGCTTTTGTGGAGGCCACCGGTCACAAGAACGGCGTCGAACACCCACTGAACATGACGGTCTGCGCGACCGATGGCGAGCAGATCATCGCAGTACGTTATTCAAGCGAGCGCGATTCGCGCACGTTGTTTCACAGCACGTCGTTCCACCACCTGCATGAACTGTATCCGCACGATGCACGTATCGCCGCGGCCGGCGACGATGCGTTTCTGGTGTTGTCCGAGCCGCTGGTGGATCTGCCCGGCTGGTGGGAGGAGATTCCAGAGCGTACGGCGTTGGTGGCGCGTGGCGGCCAGATCGAACAGTACGACTTCAACCCGCACCTGGGATGAGGCGGGCTAAGGCGGGCTTACGTGGGGGGCGCCGGGTCAACCTTCGGGCGCGGGCGCGGCCACGCGCTCAGCTTCAAGACATGGCGCCACGGCTTCAATGCTGGACCGCTGAGCCGTGCGAAGTTTCCCCCACGTCGAACGCCGCCACGGCCGCTTGCAACTGCCGCGCCTGATCCTCGAAAGACAGTGCCGCCGCAGCCGCCTGCTCGACGAGCGCGGCGTTCTGTTGCGTCACGTTGTCCATCTGCGTGACGGCCACGTTGATCTGTTCGATGCCCTCGCTCTGCTGCGCCACCGCCAAGGCGATCTCCTGCACGATGCTGGTCACGCGCGCCATGGCGTCCTGCGCTTCCTGAATCGTCGCACCGGTCCGCTCGACCAGCTCAGCGCCCGAGCCCACCTTGCCCACGGCGTTCTGGATCAATCCGCGAATTTCCTTGGCAGCACTCGCGCTGCGCTGCGCCAGATTGCGCACTTCACCCGCCACCACCGCGAAGCCGCGGCCTTCCTCACCGGCCCTCGCGGCTTCGACGGCGGCGTTCAACGCGAGGATATTGGTCTGAAAGGCGATGCCTTCGATCACCGCGATGATGTCGACCATCTTCTGCGATTCGCTGGAAATGTCGCGCATGGTGGCGACCGCTTCGACCACCATCGCGCCGCCGCGGTCGGTGACCTGCGCGGCGTTGGTTGCGAGCTGGCTCGCGCTGCGGGCGTTCTCCGCAGTCTGGTGCACCATCGAGGTCATTTCTTCCAGGCTCGACGCGGTCTGCTGTAGCGCAGCCGCCTGGCTCTCGGTGCGCGCCGAGAGGTCCGCATTGCCGCTGGCAATCTGGCGAGCGGTGACAGCCACGTTGTCGGCGACGCCGCGAATCTCGCCGATGGTGCGTTTCAACGCATCACGCATGCGCCGGATGGTCTGCATCAGGCTATCGGTGTCGTTCCTGCGCGTGCGGATGCCGATGGCGAGGTTGCCCGAGGCGATCGCTTCTGTGATGTCGGCGGCGTAGTGCGGATCGCCGCCAATGGTGCGTTCGATGCTGCGGTTGATAAGCGCGACCAGCAACGCCAGCAGCACGGCGAGCACGAGGAACACGCCGCCCGCTGCGTACAGGGAGTTATGGAACGCAGCGGCGATATCGTCTGTGTAAGCGCCGGTGGCGATAATCCAGTCCCAGGGCGCATAACGCACGACGTAGCCGAGCTTGTCGACCGCCGTGGCCGGCGTGATATGCGGCCGGGGAAACACGTAGTCGACGAAGCCGCCTTGCGGGGCCTGCGCGGTCGAGGCGAAAGCGACATAGTGGTGGCGGCCGTCGGCGTCGGCGACGCCGCTCAGATCCTTGCCGTTCATCGCCGGCTTCATCGGATGCATCACCATCTGCGGCCGCGAATTGATGACGAGGAAGTAACCATCCTCGCCGTAGCGGATGTCGCGCAGCCGGGCGAGCGCCTGCTGGCGAGCCTGATCCTCGGTGAGGGTGCCGGCCTGCGCAAGTGCTGCGTACTCCTCGACAATCGACAGACCTATATGCGCGACGTTGACCAGATCGTGTTTGCGCTCGTCGATTCGCGTCTGATAGGACAGCCAGGCAGCGGAGATCGACACCAGCAGCAGGGCGGTCAGGCTGACGAGAAGCGGTAGCCAGAGTTTCTGCTTGAATCCGAGCTTGCGCATGCACACTCCGTGAGGTGCTTGTTGTCCAGGGCGGGCCGCGGCAGCCAGGTCCGCCGGCCCTGAACGGATTATCGGCATGCGCTGCCCGCAATTGTCTAGAGTCAAACCCTCGGTGGCGCTACGCGGAGCGCATAGGTGGGCCTGAGCGCCGTTGCCGGCGCGCAATAGCGAATAATATGGCTTTGAACCGCTCGCCGGAAATCGACCATGCCGCTCCTCATTGAAGCTTTTTTCGATCACGCCACCTCGACCGTGACCTATGTGGTCCATGCGGGCGACGGCTCGGCCTGCGCGGTGATTGACCCGGTGCTCGATTACGACCCGAAAGCCGGGCGCACGTCGACCGCATCGGCCGAGCGGGTGGTCGCGTTCGTACGCGAGCACAGTTTGCAGGTGGCGTGGCTGCTCGAGACGCACGCGCACGCCGATCACCTGTCGGCGGCGCCGTACCTGAAGGAAGCGCTGGGCGGCCGCATCGCGATCGGCGAAAACATCCGCACGGTGCAAGGGGTCTTCAAGGGCGTCTTCAATCTCGATGCGGAACTTCACGCTGACGGCAGGCAGTTCGATCATCTGTTCGCGCCGGACGAAACCTTCAGCATCGGTGCGTTGCAGGCGCGGGCGCTGCATGTGCCGGGCCATACGCCAGCGGACATGGCGTACCAGATCGGCGATGCGGTGTTCGTCGGCGACACGCTGTTCATGCCGGACGTAGGGTCGGCGCGTTGCGATTTTCCGGGCGGCGACGCGCGGATGCTGTACCGCTCCGTGCAGAAACTGCTCGCACTGCCGGCGCAAACGCGGCTTTTCATGTGCCACGATTACCCGCCCTCGACGCGCGAGCCGCAATGGCAAACCACGGTGGCCGAACAGCGGCGCAGCAACATCCACTTGCACGACGGTGTGACGGAGGACGAGTTCGTTGCGATGCGCACGGCGCGCGACCGCACGCTCGAGATGCCGACGCTGATTCTGCCCGCCATTCAGGTGAACATCCGCGCCGGGGCGTTGCCGGAGGCGGAGGCAAACGGCGTGCGCTATCTGAAGATTCCGTTGAATGCGCTTTGATTCTGCGCGTCTGAATCCGCCTTGAATCCGCCTTGAATCCGCCTTGAATCCGCTTCGAATCGTCTCTACCGCTTCAGCAACATCGCGCTCAACACGGAAAACACCGTCGACGGCAGTTCTGCCAGCCGGCTCACGACCACGTTGTGCGGATAAAACGCCTCCACCGCGTCGGTCAGCACGCCGATCCCCACCAGCTCGATACCGGTCTTCTGGATCGCCGTCACGCGTTGCCGCAGATCGCTGCGCAACACCAGCGGATCGCCGTCGCCGGTGGCCGGATAGCCGTCGGAGAACACCATCAGGATACGGCGCTCAGCGGCATGATCGGCTAGCCGCGTCGCTGCCCAGGCGAGTGCTTCGCCGTCCGGATTTTCGTGACCGCAGTCGATGCCGGTGAGGCCGCTCAGATCCGCCGTGCCAAAGCGTTTATAGATCTGCAGATCGAGCCGTTCGACGAGCCGGTTGTAGCGGTGCAAATCTGCGCCGGCGGCCTTTTGGCGGGCGTAGAGCAGTTTCATCTGCGGGGATTCGATCGAACTGTAGCCGAGCACTTCGCAATCGAAGCCCAACTGGGTTAGCGCGTCGCCTAGCGCGGCGGCGCACAGCTGGGCCAGTTCGATCTTGCGGCCCGCCATCGAACCGCTGCGATCGATCAGCAGCGTGACGGCCACGTCGCGTCCTTTGGTGGCGCGCTTCACCTTGAACGGGGTTCGATAGCCGGGCGACGTGGCGAGCTTCGCCAGCGACGGCCGGTCGATCTCGCCGCGCTCCTGCTCGCGCCGCCAGCGCGTGCGCTCGTCGGCGCTGAGTGCGCGCTCGAGCTTTTCCTTGAGTTGCGCGGTTTCGGCTCGCGCCCGCGTGCGCAGTTCGCGCCAGGCGGCGAGGTCGCCGCGGCCCGTCTGGTCGTTGACCACGTCGAATTCGGTGGCGAGCGGGATCGACATCACCATCCGGGCAGACGCGCGCAGGGGTTGTACCGTGCTGTCCGCACGCGCGGCGGACGGTTGCGCATCGGCGAGTGCGTGCCCCATGCCGGCGCCGTTCAAGGCCTCGGCGCCGCCGCCCGGATCCAGCGGCGCGGCTGCTGCGTTCTCTTCGCTGGCGCGCGTGCCGTCGCTTTCGAACGGCTCGAAGGAGGAGCGCAGCGGATCGGTATCGATGTCCTCCGCGGTGCTGCCCGTGAACATCATGTTATTGACGTCGCCCGCGGATAGCGCCCGGACCCGCGCCAGAATCTCCCGCGCGGCGGCGATGCTGTCGGCGGTCGACCGGCTGCGGCTCGCCCGCTCGAGCAGATCCTGCGCGGCCACCATCGCAGCGGAAAGCGACTGGCTGTTTTCCGCGCCGCTGGTGGTCTCGTCCCACAGCCTGCGCTCGACGCGCCAGATAAAGCGCTCGCGCCAGCGCAGACGATTCCAGCCTTGCTGCGTGCGGCCCGCAGCATGTGCGCGCAGCTTGCCGATAAACCAGCGCGCACCGGGATACTCGTCGAGCAACTGGCCGCACACACGCCGGTCTTCGATCACCTGCGCGAGGTTCGCTTCGACACCGCGAGGCAGCGCTTCGAGTTGCGCGAGGTCCGAATGTTTTGCGCGCGCCACTAGCAGGTCGAGATAGCCGACCAGCACATCGGTCGAGAGGGCGCCGCCCACCTCGTAATCGGGAATGACGATCCGTCCGCGCTCGACCCGCGGTCCATCCGGACTGAACACGACGCTCACGCCATACTGCCCCGTGAGGACGCGCGCAATCTTGCTGAGCGCGGGCTCGAACTCGAATCCTTTGGCGTCGCGCGCTGCGTGCATCGCGCTCACTCCGCCGGAGCGATGTGATGACGAATGATGCCGCGGATCAGCGTGGCGTCTTCCGGGCTCACCTTGGCGTAGATGGCAGGGCCGGCCGCGCGCTCGGGGTCGCCGGTGCGCAGCATCAGTTCGGCCCAGTCGAGGAGCCGCCGGGTGGAGAAGGCGCTCGCGAGGTCTTCGCGTGCAAACGCCGCACGGCAATCGGCGGCGATCGCCGCGAGCGTGGCGGCGACAGTAGGCGTCATATGCGGGGCGAGCGTGCGCACCAGCACGTCGGTTTCTTCGGCCGGCGAGAGATAGTCGAGCAGATAGACGCGCCACCGGTCGAGAAACGCCTCATTCATGAGATTCGCGCCCTGGTAAAGATGGCGGAACTGGCTCATGGCGCCGACCGCATTGGCCGTGCCGAACAGGCGAAACGCCGGGTGAGGCGCCACGACCTCGTTGCCTTTTTCCTTCAGCGTGAGGCGGCCATGCGGTTCGAGCACGGCGGTCAGCGCGGCGAGAATCGACGGCTCGGCAAAGTCGATCTCGTCGACGATCAGCCAGAGTCCTTCGCGCATGGCGGTGGGCAGGACGCCGTCGACCCAGAGCGTCTCGCCGCCCTTGACGGTCCAGAAGCCGACGAAATCGCCCACCGTCGTCTGGCCGTTCATGTTCGAGCGCACCACGCCATGACCGGCACGCGCCGCCACCTGTTCGATCAGACTGGTCTTGCCCGCACCGGTGTGGCCGATCAGCATGACGCGTTTGTTTTCGACGATATCTTCGACGATGTCGTTAAAGCGCTCGGAGAACAGATAGGCAGGGTTGACGCGCGGCACGAGCGCGCCGCCGGCGCCGCAGGGCACGTCGACTTCGCCGATGCGAACCGTAGCGGCACGGGCCTCACCGGAGTTTGAGTTGGAGCCGGGGCCGAGGCCAGCGCCAGGGGCGGCGGCACCCGCGCGCCGCTGCGCCGCCGCTCGCTGCAGGTCCGGCATAAACGCTGCCCGTTGCAGTGCATCCGCTTCTGGCACCGCACCTCGCGCCTCGAAGACGAAACCTTCCCGATGCCACTTCTTCAGCTTGGCGCGCAGGTTTTCGGCGTCGACCACCAGATCGATATCGACGGCGCCATTGCCTTGCGCGTGCTGCACGCCGTGTTCGAGGCGATAGGTTTGCGGCCGGTCCGCTACGGTGACGCGCCACCACTCGTCGCCGGTGTCGGTGGCGCGCAGGTAGAGGCCAAGGTGTTCAGCTTCAGTCAATTCAGGAGCGTTCATCGGAGCGTGTCGATCGGGTTCAGCCATGCCGGCCAGGAGCAAACGTCTATCTTATCCCGGACCTGCGAGCGGGCGCAGGCCGGTTCCATCTGCGAATGGCGATTCGCCTCGCGTCCGGTCGCCGCTTCAGGCTGTTTCAGATCGACCGTCACCGGCCCATTCAATTAAGTAATTCGCACAATCGGGCCTCGGTCGAATGCCCCGACGCTGTTTTGCGCAGCCGGCTTTTTTCACCTAGAGTCAACTTATCCAGCGTCGCGAAAGCCCGCTCGCATAGGGTCTGGAGATGGCCCGTTTTGGGCGAAACCAATAAATAGATGGTGTTCGGCAGAATAAAATGAAACTACGCGAACCGTTGATGGCCACCTTGCTGGTGGCAAGCCCTTTTGCGCAAGCGCAATCGAGTGTCGTGCTCTATGGGCGGCTCGACGCGGGTCTGCAATATATCAATCATGTGCCGACCGGCAACGGCAGCACCGCAAATAGCTGGAGCGCCGAAGGCGGCGACTGGGGCACCAGCATGCTGGGGTTCAAAGGCACGGAAGATCTGGGTGGCGGGTTGCACGCCATCTTCACCCTGGAAACGGGTTTGCAGGTACAGAACGGCACCACGAGCGGCGGTTTGCTGTTTTCGCGGCGTGCATTCGCGGGCCTGAAGAGCGACGAGTGGGGCACGCTGCAGGCCGGCCGCAACCTGTTCATCGATAGCGACGGGGTGTGGGAATTCGACCCAATGGTGCAGCAGGCGTTTTCATCGGCCTCGCTGGTGCGCGGCCGCAACTGGCAGCAGACCAGCAACAACGTCGAATATCACAGCCCCGTGTTTGGCGGTTTCGACGTACAAGGCCAGTACGCCCTCGGTAATCAGCCGGGCGCCTTCAACAACGGCGCGGTTGGCCAGTTCGGCCGCTCCGACGGCATCATGCTGACGTATCACTCGACGTTGTTCGACGTGCGCGGCATCTACGACGAGCTACGCGACAGCAACGGCCAGTTCGCCAATATCTTCACCAGTTCGCGCGAGTTTTTCGCGGGCGCGAACGTGCACTTCGACGCGGTCAAAATCCAGGGCGCCTATACGCATTACTCCGCACCGGATACGCCAGCCGGTCTCGCGGACAGTGCGAATTACTACTGGCTGGGCGCGACCTACACGTTCAATCCAACGTGGGCTGTGACGGCGGCGGGCTTCTACGTGATTGTCGGCGATGGCGGCGGCGATGCACTGCACGATCCATCCGGTCATGCCTCAATGTATACGCTCAGCACAACGTACAACTTTACCAAGCGGACTTTCCTCTACGGCACGATCGCTTACGTGGACAACAGCAGGCAAGCCGACTTCTCGCTGCTCGCCAATCCTCGTGAAGGCACGGGCAGCACAAGCCCGCTGCAAGGCGAGTCGCAGACGGGGGCGTACGTCGGGATCATGCATCAATTTTAAAGGCGATCACGGCGACGACGGTACTGTCCACACAGTTCGTGGTGGCATCGTTGCCGGGATGCGGCCGAGTCTGTATGGTGGGTGAGCCATGCGCGCCTGGTCGTGACCAGAGACGACCCCGCGTGCTCAACCCCAAGGACGCCGAATGACTGCAGAAGTAACCCCGCCGACAGATCCATCACAGGCAGCGCCTACCCCGCAACTAGCTGGCGGCCTCGACGCGTCGCAAGGGACATCCGATGTACCGCTACGCACCGACGTACTGATCGTCGGCGCCGGACCCGTTGGACTCTTTGCCGCGTTCGAAGCAGGGGTAATCGGCCTGTCGTGCCACATTGTCGACGCACTCGACCGCGTCGGCGGCCAATGTACGGAGCTGTATCCCGACAAGCCGATCTACGATATCCCGGCCATACCGTCGTGCACCGCGCGCGAACTGGTTGAACGTTTGCTGGAGCAGTGCAGACCGTTCGACGTACCGATTCATCTGGGCCAACGGGTCGACACCGTCGAGCAACGCGACGACGGCCGCTGGACCGTCAAGACCGGCCAGGGGCTCGTGTTCGATGCGGCCGCCATTCTGCTTGCAGCAGGCAACGGCGCGTTTGCACCGCAGCGGCTGGCATTGGACGAGGCGGTGCCGCTCGAAGGGCGTCACGTGCATTACAGCGTGCCGAGGCTCGCGGATTTCGCCGGCAAGAACGTGGTTGTGGCGGGCGGCGGCGACTCGGCGCTCGATTGGGCGCTCGCACTGCGTTCGGTGGCGCGCAAGCTGACGTTGGTGCATCGGCGCAATGGTTTCAGTGCGGTGGATTCGAGCGTCGAGCAGATGCGGCGTGCAGTCGACGCCGGGGAAATGACGTTCATGGTCGGCGCCGTTGGTGGCTTGAGCGCGCCCGACGGCAAGCTCGAATCGATTGAGATTCGCCAGATTGGCGGCTCCACCCAGATCGAAGCGGATCATCTTGTGGTGCTTTATGGACTGGTGGCGAATCTTGGCCCCATCGCCGACTGGGGGCTAAGCCTTCATGCCGGCCGGATCGACGTCGATACGTCGAACTACGAAAGCTCGCGGCCAGGCATCTTCGCGGTAGGCGACGTCGCCAACTATCCGAACAAACAAAAGCTGATTCTGTCCGGCTTCCATGAGGCATCGCTGGCCTTGCGCAAGGCTTACACCTACGCCTATCCGGAACAGAAACGGGTGCATGTGCATTCGAGTTACGACGCCAAACTCGCAGCTCGGGTTGCGGCGAGCATAGAGTAGCAGGGCGGTGGGCTTACTCAGCCCACGTGGTCTCGTCCTTTGCAACGTTCATAAACTGAAATTCCGCATTCAAACCGTTGCCAGATAAGGCTTTAGACGTGTGCAGGTGTGACGCGTTTCGCGAAAGGTGAGTTTTAACAGGAGGCGGTTATATATCGCTAAGAGGGATTCGCGATATATGCATCATGTTGATGCACATCAACTTGCCCATCCCGAACGCGCAATATGCTTTCCGGACCCCGCCCAAAAGGGATGAACACGTCCCGCTTTGCACTCACACAACCTTCGCTGACAAAGGATCAATAGAATGCCGATTCCGGCTTATATGTGGCTGAAAGACGATGGTGGTTCCGCTATCAAAGGCTACGTCACGGTTCAGGGACGTGAGGGAAGTATCGAAGTGGTTGGATTTAGCCATGGCGTGAATCTTCCCGTCGATAGCAATACCGGGAAAATTACCGGTGCACGCTCACATTCTCCAATGAGCATCGAGAAAGAATTCGATGCTGCAAGCCCTTACCTGTACAAAGCCGTAGCGAAAGGGCAGACCCTGAAATCGGCTGAACTGAAGTGGTACAGGATTAACCAGGCGGGTCAGGAAGAAGTGTACTTCATCATGCTGATCGAAGGGGTAAAGGTCACCGGCGTGAACCCGGGCATGCCTAACACCAAAATCGCCGGAATGTCACAAGTCAACCACATGGAGGCGGTCTCGCTCATGTATGAGCGAATCACATGGCATTACACGGACGGCAACGTCAAGTTCACAGACGCTTGGAACGAGCGGTCCTGAACATGCCACTACAGGGAAAATTTATCGTCGATAACAAGCCCTTTTCTCCATTGAGTATTTTCGGAATGGGTACCTTCATGGCTTTCTCGGGCGATGATGCATACCGCAACCGGGGCGGATGTACTGCCATAGCAAATAAGGGACCGCTGCCGGCGGGGAAGTATTGGATAGTCGATCGGCCCGCAGGAGGCTTTTTATCTCAAACAGAATCGCAGATCAAAGATTCATGGAACGCCGTTTGGGGTGCACCTTCGCATCACTCGGAATGGTTCGCACTGTATCGTGATGATGGCGTGATCGATGACTATACCTGGGTGAACGGCGTCAGGCGCGGCAATTTCCGCTTGCATCCCATTGGGGGCGGCGGTCACTCACATGGATGCATCACTCTGGCGAGCTACGCAGAATTTCAAGGACTGCGGCGCGCGTTACTTCAAACGAACACCATTCCCGCGCGCAATTCAGGGCTTGACGCATATGGCTGGATTGAGGTCATCACGTATGGCAATACTTGTCCGTAGAATGTCCAAGACACTCCTGTTCGTAGGACTATTTCTTTTGGTTGTCAGATATGTATATGCTCCACTGTCGTTCATCCAATCGTGGAATCAGCATTATATTTTTGTTGTTGGCGAGTTTTTGGGGTTTCAAGACATCGATCTTTTTGAGGTAGTCGTAGGCGTCACCGTAAGCCTCATCTGTACCACAGCAATTTACGTCATGCTGGTGAAAACCTGCAGATCTTGCTGCGCACGACACAAAGCGACGGCTAGCCGGGGCGAGGCGTAACTTTCCACGCAAACTACTACCGGCGCAGTCGTTTGACGCGCGAGGCCAACCACACCGCCCCGTTTTGGCCATTATCCAAACACCCCCTCGTCGACCGTAAATCGCGCACGATCCTGCGCGGTTCACGATCGCCCCGTTGTGGGGAATGACGCACAAACATAGGCCGTCCTCCGGCCGTCCGGGACTGTCCCGATTCCCCAGGGAAGCTCCTCGCGGCGCGCCGCAGACCCTTGCTGCGTAAGCCTCTGCGCCATGCCATAGGCTACGCACCCATCAATTGGCATAACTCCTGCTCTATGAGTTCAAACTTGTATCCAAGATTGAACTCATGAACCTCCCGCGCTTCGACGCGCCGTTTTCCACCGCTATCGCTGCAATCAACCTCAACCACACGAGACCGGACCCGCTATGAGCAATCGTCGCCACTTTCTAAAGAATGCCAGCCTGCTGACGCTCGGCGCGGTGCTGCCGTTCGAATCCGTTTTTGCCGCCGGCAAACTGACCGTTGGCGTGATCTATGTCGGCGCGCGCGGAGACTACGGCTACAACCAGGCGCAAGCCGCCGCTGCCAACGTGATCAAGGCGTTGCCCAACGTCAAGGTGGTCGAAGAAGAGAATGTGCCGGAGACCATCGCGGTGCAGAAGTCGATGGAAGCCATGATCGAACAGGACGGCGCGACGCTTGTCTTCGCCACCTCGTTTGGCTACTTCGATCCGCACGTGCTGAAGATGGCCGCCAAATATCCGAACGTGCGCTTCGCGCATTGCGGCGGTTTGTGGAAGCAGGGCAACCCGTCGAATATCACCAGCTACTTTGGCTATATCGACGAATGCCAGTACCTGAACGGCGTTGTTGCCGGCCATATGAGCAAGAGCAAGAAGCTCGGTTTCGTGGCGGCCAAGCCGATTCCGCAGGTGCTGCGCAATATCAATGCGTTCACGCTCGGCGCACAGTCGGTTGATCCTTCGATCACCACACATGTGATTTTCACAGGCGACTGGTCGATGCCGGTCAAGGAAGCCGAATCGGCCAACAGCCTCGTCGATCAGGGCTGCGATGTGCTGACCTGTCACGTCGACGGTCCGAAGGTGGTGATCGAAACCGCCGAAAAGCGCGGCGTCATGAGCTGCGGCTATCACGCGAGCCAAGCGGCACTCGCGCCGAAAGGCTATTTGACGGGCGCCGAGTGGGACTGGGCTACGCCGTACAAGGAACTGGTGGCAGGCGCGCAAACCGGCAAACCGCAACCGAACGTCTTGCGCGGCGGCCTCAAGGAAGGCTTCGTGAAGATGTCGGCATATGGTCCGAAAGTCACGCCCGACGCACGCCAGAACGCTGACGGCGTGAAATCGAAAATGATGTCCGGCGAGTTCGTGATCTTCAAAGGCCCGATCAAGGACAACAAGGGCGGCGTGGTAGTCGCCGACGGCACGAGCCATATCCAGACCGACTACACCTTGGAAAGCATGAACTATCTGGTCTCGGGTGTCGTGGGCCAGATCTGATTCTTTCGCAATCCGAACGTCTTTCAAGGAGCGGCTATGCGCCCTAATGCGAGTTCTGCCCGGCTGATGCTTGGGGTGCTGCCTGCGTTGCCGACCCTGTGCGCGCTGGTGGGCACGCTTTTGCTGTTCTGGCTGTTTCTGCTGGTGCAGGGCGCGCCGGCGTTCGATGCGATCGGGCTGATTTTTCAGGGCGCATTCGGTTCGTCGTTCGCATGGCAAAGCACCTTGCTGCGCGCGTCGCCACTGATGTTGACCGCGCTGTGCGTCGCTTTGCCGGCACAGGTCGGGTTGATCGTGATCGGCGGCGAGGGTGCGCTTGCGCTCGGCGGTCTCGCCGCCGCGGTGGTGCCGCAGTGTTTGCCTGCCGGTACACCGTGGCTCATCGCGACGCCTTTGATGGCCGTGGCAGGAATGCTCGCGGGCGGCATCTGGATCGGAGCGGTCGGGGCGTTGCGGCAATGGCGCGGCGTCAACGAGACAATCAGCAGCCTGTTGATGTCGTACATCGCGATTGCGCTATTCAAGCACCTCGTCGAAGGACCGTTGCGCGATCCCGCGAGTCTGAACAAGCCCTCGACGCTGCCCGTGCCCGACCCAATGACGATCGGCTCGCTGCCGGGACTCGAAGTGCACTGGGGCCTGTTGTGGGGCGTGGTGGCCTGTATTGCCGCGTGGGTGTTCGTCAAGCACAGCACCAAGGGCTTTGCAATGCGCGTGGTGGGCGGCAGCAACCGCGCGGCCCGTCTGGTCGGTTTGCCGGTCGGCATGCTGGCGCTGGCGGCCTGTTCGATGGGAGGCGCCGCAGCGGGTCTTGCCGGCATGTTCGAAGTGGCCGCAGTACAGGGCAGCGCGAACGCATCGTTGCTGGCGGGTTACGGCTACAGCGGCATTCTCGTCGCTTTCGCCGCGCGTCAGAACCCGCTGGCCATCGTGTTGTGCGCGGTGCTGATCGGTGGGATCGAAGCGAGCGGCAGTCTGCTGCAGCGTCGCCTCGATCTGCCCGATGCGACCACGCTCGTGCTGCAGGGGTTGTTGTTTGCCAACCTGCTGGCATGGGAAGCGTTAGGCGGCCGTATCGTCGCATGGCGCGTGAAACTGCAGGCGCTCGCGGTGACCGAAGTGCCGGTGCAACTGGAGAAGACTCATGCCTGATATGCACTCGCCTGTGGTGATTCTGCTGCTCTCGTTGCTGGCCGGTGCGATTCGCGTGAGCACGCCGTATCTGTTCGTGAGTCTCGGCGAATGCCTCACGGAGAAGGGCGGCCGGGTGAATCTCGGCCTCGAAGGCATTCTCGTCTCCGGCGCGATGAGCGGCTACGCCGCTTCCTATCTGACCGGCTCGCCTTGGCTCGGTGTGTTGGCCGCAGGCGTCGTAGGGCTGCTATTCGGATGTCTGCACGGTCTCGTGTGCTCGTTGCCGCGCGTCTCCGATATCGCCTTCGGCATTGCTCTGATGCTGCTCGGCACGGGCCTCGCGTTCTATCTCGGCAAACCGTTTATCCAGCCGCAGGCGCCGATGCTGCCGTCGATCGATCTCGGCAGTTGGGCCGTCTCGCCGCAACTGCATAACGCACTGCATATCAATCCGCTGTTCGTGATCGGCATCGTGCTGGCGTTTCTGCTGCAGTGGGGTCTGCGCAGCACGCGCTGGGGCATGACGCTGCGCCTCGTCGGCGATCACGCCGAGACGGCACGCGCGATGGGTTATCCGCTCACGCGCATCCGGATTGCAGCCACCGCAATCGGCGGCTTTTTCGCGGGCGTCGGCGGGGCATATCTGTCGCTCGTGTATCCGGGTAGCTGGAACGAAGGGCTCTCGAGCGGTCAGGGCCTGATGGCCGTCGCACTGGTGATCTTCGCGCGCTGGCAGCCGTTGCGATGCCTCGTCGCAGCGCTCCTGTTCGGTGCGGCGGGTGCGCTCGGGCCCGCGTTGCAGGGCATTGGCGTGACGAGCGGTTACTACCTCTATAACGCCGCACCGTATGTACTGACGCTCGTGATCATGATCATCAATTGCCGTCCCGATCGAACATTGGCCGGCGCACCCGGCGAACTGAGCCTGACGCGCTGATGTGCTGACGCGTGCACGTGTTCGCGCGTTCGCGCATAGCGCCTGTCGATGCCAACCTGAAGAGACCACCACCATGACCCGATTCATCGATGCGAAGCCTTACCCCTGGCCCTACGACGGCGACCTGCGTCCCGAGAATACGGCGCTGGTGATCATCGACATGCAGACGGATTTCTGCGGCCACGGCGGCTACGTCGACAAGATGGGCTACGACCTCTCGCTCACGCGTGCCCCGATCGAGCCGATCAGCAGGGTGCTCGCACTGATGCGCGAGCAGGGCTTCACGATCATTCACACGCGTGAAGGTCACCGCCCGGACCTGTCCGATCTGCCGGCCAACAAGCGTTGGCGCAGCCGCCGCGCGGGCACCGACGGCGTGGGTATCGGCGACGACGGTCCGTGCGGCCGCATTCTGGTGCGCGGCGAACCGGGCTGGGAAATCATCGACGAACTCGCGCCGTATCCCGGCGAGATCATCATCGACAAGCCCGGCAAGGGCTCGTTCTGCGCGACCGATCTCGAACTGATCCTGCGTACGCGCGGCATTGCCAATCTGGTGCTGACCGGCATCACCACCGATGTCTGCGTCCACACGACGATGCGCGAAGCGAACGATCGCGGCTTCGAATGCACGGTGCTGGCGGACTGCTGCGGGGCGACCGACAAGGGCAATCACGACGCCGCGCTGCATATGATCACGATGCAGGGTGGCGTGTTCGGCACGGTGTCCGATTCGCACGCGCTGCTTGCCACACTCGGACGCTGACCGATCATGTCGACTCCCGCTCCCTACAACCAGCCGCAAGACGCCGCCACGCACGCCCTGGGCGTCGAGGTGCTCGGCGCTTCAAAAACGTTCGGCACGTTTCGCGCGCTCGACAAGGTTTCCATCAAGGTTGCACCCGGCACGATCCACGCGTTGCTCGGCGAAAACGGCGCGGGCAAGAGCACGCTGGTGAAGGGACTGGTCGGCTATGGACTGCTCGACGAAGGACAGATCACCGCCGACGGCCGCGAAGCGAAAATCGCTTCGCCGCGCGATGCGCAGGCGCTCGGTATCGGCATGGTGTACCAGCATTTCACGCTGGCAACCGGCCTCTCGGTGGAAGAGAACCTGTTGCTGGCGCGTGGGCGTCTGTCCTGGCGGATCGACTGGAAGAACGAACGCGCGGCCTTGACGGAGTTCATGAAGCGCATGCCGTTCAGCCTGCCGCTTGAGGCGCCCGTCGCCGGACTCGCGGCCGGCGAGAAGCAGAAACTGGAAATTCTCAAACAACTGTATCTAAAGCAACGTTTCCTGATTCTCGACGAACCGACTTCGGTGCTCACGCCTCAGGAAGCAGACGAGGTGCTTGGCCTGATGCGCGATCTCACGTCACGCGGCGAACTGACCGTGCTGATGATCACGCATAAATTCCGCGAGGTAATGGCCTACGCCGACGACGTCACCGTGTTACGCAAAGGTCGGCAGGTCGGCACGACGGCCGTCGCACATACCGATCGCGACCAGCTTGCGAGCTGGATGATGGGCACAAGCTCGGCACTGCAGACCGATTCTGCGGCGAAGGATTCACCGGTACTGGCGGAGATCCGTACCGAACGCCCAGCGCGCAAGCCGGTCGATCCTCACGCAGCGATCCGGCTGGAACTGCGTGATCTTTCGGTGCAGGACGATCGCGGCCATACCGCCGTGCGGCACGCCACGCTGGCAGTGCGTGCCGGCGAGATTCTCGGCCTCGCAGGGGTCTCGGGCAATGGCCAGAAAGAACTGGTCGAGGCCCTGGTCGGGCAGCGCCGTCCGGTAGAAGGCGAGATGCAGATTGCCGGTGCGCCGTATCAAGCCACTCGCGAACAGATGACTACACGACGTGTGTTTGCGATTCCCGAAGAGCCGCTCCGGAACGCCTGCGTCGCCGGGATGAGCGTGGCGGAAAACCTCGCCTTGCGCGACTTCGACCGCGCGCCCGTGTGCCGCAGCGGCTGGCGCCTCGATCGTCGAGCGGTGCGCGAGCGGGCCACACAACTGATCCGCGATTTCAACGTAAAGCCTCCTGTGCCTGAGCGGATGATCGGCACGCTATCGGGCGGCAATGTGCAGCGCGCTGTGCTGGCACGCGAGCTGGGACAACCGGTAGATGTGCTGATTGTCGCGAACCCGGTGTTTGGCCTCGACTTCGCGTCGGTGGCCGATATCCACGCGAGACTGATCGCCGCACGCGATGCCGGTGCGGCCGTGCTGCTGGTCAGCGAAGACCTTGATGAACTGCTGGAACTGGCTGACCGCATCGTCGTGATGGCGGAGGGCCGGCTGGTCTACGAAACGCCGGCAGCGAGCGCTGAGCGCGCAGTGCTTGGGCAGCACATGGCGGGACATACAGAGGAAGCAGTACTTTAGGACACGTGCAGGGATGAGCGTTCCAGGACCGTATAAAAACGGGGGCAGTGGCAGGTGACTGCGTGCCACTGGCAAGCAGGGCAGGGATAGAGGACCGGTGACGGCGGGCGGCGCAAGCCGCCCGCACGTTATAACAAGGCTTAAACCAAGGTTTAAACCATGAGCAGCGAAGTTCAGGCTTTACCCTCGCCGTTTGTTTTCGAGCCGCGTCACACCGCGCTCGTGATCATCGACATGCAGCGCGATTTCATCGAGCCAGGTGGCTTTGGCGAATCGCTTGGCAACGATGTCTCGTTGCTCGCCGAGATCGTTCCAACGGTCGCGGAGCTGCTAGCGCTCGCGCGCACGGCAGGCTTAATGGTGGTGCACACCCGCGAGTCGCATGCGCCGGATCTCTCCGATTGCCCGCCCGCGAAGCGCTTGCGCGGTGCGCCGCAGATGCGCATTGGCGACCCCGGGCCGATGGGGAGAATTCTGGTGCGCGGCGAACCCGGCAATGCGATCGTCGACGCGCTCGCGCCGCTCGCAGACGAACTCGTCATCGACAAGCCCGGCAAGGGCGCGTTTTATGCAACGCCGTTGAGCGGCGAGCTGAATGCGCGCAGTATTACGCATTTGCTGTTCGCCGGCGTAACGACCGAAGTCTGCGTACAAACTTCGATGCGCGAAGCGAACGATCGTGGCTACGAATGTCTGTTGATCGAAGACGCGACCGCGAGCTACTTTCCCGCGTTCAAGCAGGCGAGCCTCGAAATGATCCGCTCGCAGGGAGGCATCGTGGGCTGGACCGCGCCGCTCGCGGCATTGAAAGAGGGACTGTGAGGATGGAAGTCAACAAGCCGGAGATCGTCGCCGAAGTGACAGCGGCCTTTGTCGAATACGAACGGGCACTGGTCGACAACGACGTCGAAGCAATGAACGCGCTGTTCTGGCACACGCCTGAAACCGTGCGATACGGAATCGCCGAAGTCCAGCACGGCGGCGAAGCGATTCGTGCGTGGCGCGCGTCGTGCGCGCCGGTGCCACGTTCGCGACGCCTGCATCGAACGGGGGTGACCACGTTCGGCAACGATTACGCCACCGTCAGCACCGAGTTCACCAGCGACGCGACCCCGTTGCTCGGCCGCCAGATGCAGACCTGGGCACGCATCGAGTCTGCGGCGCAGGCGCACCAGGGTTGGAAAATCGTCGCAGCGCATGTCAGTCTGATCGCAATGCCTTGATATGAGCGAAAACGCAGCTGCAAACGTAATCGGAAGCGGTACAACGGGTGGCACCGCAAGCCCCTCGCCAAATGCACCGAACGCTCCGAACGCGCTGGCCGAGCAGGTGTATCAGCAACTGAAGAGCGACATCTTCAGCTTCCGGCTTTTTCCCGGCGACCGCTTCTCCGAGAGCGACATCGCGCAACACTACGGCGTCTCGCGCACGCCGATGCGCGACGGCCTGTTTCGCCTGCAGCGCGAGGGATATCTGGAAGTGGGGTTCCGGCGCGGCTGGAAAGTCTCGGAGATCAACTTCGAGCAACTGGACCAGCTCTACGATCTGCGCATCGTGCTCGAACTGGCTTCGCTCGAGCGTCTTACCTCGGGCAATGCGCCGCATGAGTCGATCGATCCGCTCAAGGCCGTCTGGTGCGTCGAAACCGAGGCGCGCGAGAGCGATCCCGTCACCATGTTCGGCATGGATGAAAACTTCCACCGGCAGCTCGTCGCCGCGACCGGCAATCGGGAAATGCTTCGCGTCCACAACGAGGTGACCGAGCGCATCCGCATCGTGCGGCGGCTCGATTTTCTGAAGCCGCATCGCACCAGTGCGACCTACGACGAGCACTCGACGATGCTGCACCTGATCGAACGCAACCGCCTGCCCGAAGCCAGCATTCTGCTGCGTGCGCACATCACGCAAAGCAAACTCGAAGTGCGCAAGATTACGTTGTCGATGCTTGCCGCCGCGCGCGATCAGAAGCTGCCGTTTGTGTCCTAGCCCAAGCAACGATCTCGCTGCGTAGCATGACGCGCGCCGCGAACTTGCACCCGCAATGTGCGAATTCAGGTCGATCATGCTGGAACATGGCGGACATCGACTAATTCGCGCGGCCTTTGGGGCGCAGCGAAAGCAAATGGGTTTGCTACACTGCGATTGGGTTTTGCAGTACCCGCGACGCAACTTATCCCCGCAAGACTACGCGTGCCGCTGTGTTTCCAAAGAAGTTAAGCGAAGCGCTCATTGACGCTCCCTGAATCGACCCGACGCAATACTCCCGAGAATGTCCCGGAGGTGATTCATGTCCACTACGTTTTCCGGTTTGTCGAAGACTCTCCGGTGGACGCTGATGTGCGGCGCTGCGGTGCTAGCTTTCGGCACGCACGCGCAGCGTCTGCTGGCCCAACCCTCGGCCGTTCCATCCGAGCTGCTCAGCGACGATGAACGGGTCGCTTTCTGCACACAAATGCGACGCGCCTCCACACCGCAGGAACGCAGCGCGGTGACTGCGAGCATGCGCGATACGTTGACGCCGCGCGCCAAGGGGCAAGGTGTTGCATTGCCGGCGTGGCTGATCGAAGGACGGCCTGCCAGCGAAGGCGGCAGCATACCGGGGCTCAGCTGCGAACCCGGCACGCCGCGGCCCCACGTGCAGGCCGCTGCACCGGCACCTGCTCCCGTCCCGGCTCCTGCGAGCGCGCGGGAAGTGCCTGAACACAAAGCGCCGCTGCCGCGCGAACTGGCGACGCGTGAGCCTGTGCCACATGTACCTGCCCCCGCAACGCAGGAACCGGCCACACGTCCGATGCCGGTTCGCGAGCAGACCGTGGCGAACGTGCCGGGCGTCCCAGCAAGACCCACGCTACCGGACGACGATGCGCCGGTGCGCAACGCCGTGCCGAGCGACATCCCCGTGGCGCACGACGACCACGGTGTCGCATACGTCACAGGCGGAGTGGGGCAAGATGAGGTTGCAGCGTTTCGCGGACTGGCCTCCGGCTACAACATGCGCGCGACCTTTACGACCGGGTCGGGCGAGTATCTGTCGGGCGTCGCGGTGCAGGTAGCGAGATCCGATGGCACCGTCGTATTCAACGCCACATCGGATGGTCCTTATCTTTATGCGCGGCTACCGCAAGGCCACTATCGGCTGGTTGCCAGCCTCGACGGCGCGCAGCGCAGTCGAGATCTCTACGTGCCCGCCCGAGGGGGCGTGAAACTGAACCTCGTCTGGCCGCTGCTTCACTCGAACTCAGTGAACTGATGAGGCCCGTGCCGCTCGCGGAACACGCCGGTCGTTCAAACTCCGGCGTGTCGCGCCCGCGAGCTTAATTGCCCCTGTAGACGGTGCGGTTGAGGGTCTTCATCTGACCGTCGGTTTCCGCCTGATACAAGTCCTGCTTCACCTCGGCACGGGTGAGGCCGGCGGGCGCGCCAGAGGCCACTTGTCCATTGGTATCCATGCCGACGCCGCTATTCTGGTTGCTGTTGGCGTTGTCATTTCCCATGTTCGAAGTTGCGGCCGGTTGAGGCGCGTTCTGGGTGTCCTGCGCGAATACGGGCGCGGCGCAAGTCATGACGGATACGGCTGCTGCAATATAAGCGATTCGGATCATATTCGACTCCTTGGTGAAAGGACGTTTGGATGGTCGGCTTGGTTTTCTGATGCGACGCCGATTCCGGTCTCCACAACGCCAGTTCAGTCTACGGCCGCAGCCGGGGCGCAACGCTGACGCGTCCATGACAAAACAGCCAGCAAACGCTTGCGGCCCAAGACGCTCCGGACGAGCGCCGGCCAGGACAATGCGTGTCGCATAACATGCCAGTCTTTCCCCGCAGTGACATCAAGTTGACCCCATGTTCCAGCAAAACTGACACTCACGGTCAAGCCTCGCGTCAATCTGCAGGCACACTGGCGGTCAAGCAGCATCATGAGAGCAATCAAGGCAATGCAAGGCCATACACGCACGCACCGACGGGCGAAGACCTTATTGATGGGAGTGCCCGGGGAAGCAATGAATCACCACCAGCTCGAAAAAGATATCGAACATCTTGAACACCTGCTGCCGCGTATCGCCGCGCTGGACGGCGCCTTGCCGCTAAGCTACTGGCGCAGCCGGCTCGCCAGTGTGACGGTCGCGGCGCGCGTGCCGTCGCAGGTCAGCCGGGTCAAAAGACTGAACGACGCGCTGCTGGCGCTCGAAGCCCGCGAGAAGGATCCGGCACCGTAATATTGGCTACGCAGGCATCGTTTATGCTGCGATCCCGGTATTTACGGGAAAAAATCGCCATGACTCGCGAAGAGTTCGACAACCGGTTAGCCATGATCTTGCAGGACGCTGCCTTCGGCACGACCGCCGACCTTACGGATCGCGCCGTCGCTTACTGGAATGGCCAGCGTATCGTGTACGCGACGCTGCGAGACGACGACAGCGGCCTCATCGACAAGGAATTCAGTCTGGAGGGGCACTGGAGCGAATGGCGCGAGTGGCTCGAGGAATGGATGGTCCAGCCGAGCTTCAGCGTGCGGCCGGAACTACAGGACGAGATCAGGGTCGCGCCTTCTTCCGGCACGCCCACGCCGTGACCTCGCTTTAACCTTCCGCTTTAAGCTTCCGTTTACAGCTAGCTGCCAGGATCGCTACTGAACGGCCGCCGCCTGCGAATTGTCGGCGGGTGCCGGCCTCGCCGCGGTACGGCGGCGGCGCGCGGCGATAACCGGAACTGTCGTCGGCTCTTCGCGCGGTGCCACAGGGCGCGCATCCGTCAATTCGCAGTACACGTCGACGTAGCGTTTGACTGCCGTGCCCCAGCCTGAATCGCGCGTCATCGCATTACGCTGCAGTGCGCGCCACAGCGATGGATTCTTGAACGCCTCGACAGCACGCGCCACGCCGCCAGCGACATCCTCGAGCGACTCTCCTTCGAACAGGAAGCCGGTCGCCGCGCCCGATTTGCCCAGCCCTAACGCATAGTCGGAGATCGTGTCGGCAAGACCGCCCACGCGCGAGGCCACCGGAATCGTGCCGAAGCGCATCGCGTACAGTTGCGTGAGCCCGCACGGTTCGAAGCGGCTCGCGTGCAACAGCATATCCGCGCCGGCATGCAGCATGTGCGCGAGTGTCTCGTCATAACCAATGCAGGTGCCTACACGTCCTGGCCAACGCGCAGCCAGTTCGCGCATGCGTGCTTCGATCGGCGCGTCGCCCTGGCCCAGAATGGCGAACTGCAGCCGCTCGTGCCGCGCCATCATGGCTGGGATCGCCTCGGCCACCACCTCCGCCATCTTCTGTTCGGTGAGCCGGCTGCCGATCGCCACCAGCGGCACGAACGGCTCGCGGGCAAGTCCGAAGGCCTGTTGCAACGCCCGCTTGCACGCGTATTTGCCCGCTACGTTGTCCGCCGAATAATTGCTCGTGATCAGCGCGTCGGTGGCGGGGTTCCACATCTGCATGTCGATGCCGTTGGTGATGCCGGAGAGCTTGTGCGCCTCCGCATTCAGCACGCCTTCCATCCGATGGCCGAAGCGCGGTGTGAGAATTTCCGTCGCATAACGCTCGCTCACAGTCGTGACGCGGTCGGCGTGGACGATCCCGGCCTTCATCAAACTAAGCGAACCGTAGAACTCGATGCTGCGCTCGTCGGTGAGTGCCGGCGCGAGCAGTTCAGGCGGCACGCCCATCCACGGACCGGCGGCGAGCGGATAGTTACCCTGAAACGCCAGATTGTGGATCGTGAAGACGCTGCGGGCCTGCACGCCGCCGAGTTTCATGTAGAGCGGCGTGAGCCCCGCGTGCCAGTCGTGAGCGTGCACGACGTCCGGCCGCTTGATGCCGCGCACACCGCGCGCAATCCGCGCCGCGGCGGCAGCGAGCGATGCGAACCGCACGAGGTTGTCCACGTAGTCGCGGCCGTAGCGGTCGCGGTAGATGCCTTCGCGTGTGAACAGATGATCCATCTGCAACAGCAGCACCGGCACGCCCGTGTCGGGCATATGCGCCCGGATGATGACGCCGTCGCCCCCCGGCAGACCCGCGAGTCTGGCCACGCGGGTCGCGCCGAGCACGCGCTCGAGTGCGCCGGGATAGGCCGGCATCAGGATCGACGCAGCGACGCCGGCTTCGCATAATGCGGCGCCGTATGCGCTGACCATGTCGGCGAGCCCGCCCGTTTTTGCAAGAGGGGCTGCTTCGGATGCAACCAGTAAAACGTTGAGCGGCGTCGGCATAGTCGGATAAAAATTTGGCGGTGGGGCGTAAGCGGATAGACGTACGGCAGAAATCAAAACCGATAGTTTTCAGCAAGCACTGTGCCCGTGGCCCTTGAACGATGCGAGAGCTGCGAGTTCAGCCGCGACGAGTGCGTGTCGTCGCTCGTCGATGTGCGCTCGCCCAACCTGCGCGCAGCGCTCTTTGCCGCGCTGCACAAGGATCTGCGGCTTGCGGCCCAAAACGAAGCCGCGCGTCGATTCAGGTTTGCATCGCGTAGCGCATCACACATTTGCGATTTTCGTACGTAGCTCGTGACGCATTCGTGGCAGCACGCGTCTGGCAAGACGGTCAATGCGGGGCAGTTTTTACGCACGACGGCTACACAACAGTGCAGCGATGCACGCTCTTCGCTCCCGGCGCTTTTTCAACGGCACGTCGCTTGCTGAATCTTTGGCAGGCCTGCGTGCATTGGCAACGCAGCCGCTCAAATCTGAATCTCTCTGATCTCACCAAGGAGCAAGTCATGAAAATGCAAAAAGCGGTCTTGATTTCGGCGTTGTTGTTGGGCTCTGGCGTTGCTCTGGCTGCGGGTGGCGGCGGTGCCGGTACCGGCGGAGCGGGCGGCAATGGGAATGGCAACGGAGGCGGGGGCGCCCCTGGTGATTCGGCGATGACCGCCGCCAGCGGCAGCGGCCCGACGACGATGTCGAAGAGCAAGACGAAGAAGAAACACACCCACACGACAGCGTCCAAGCCGGCTAACGATACGACCAACATGCCCGGCGCCGACGCGAGCAGCGATACAAAGGGGCATTGAGCCGGGGGCTCGACGACAACCCATTCCCGATTTCCCGGTCTCACCTGGAGCCGCGCCATGACACTCGCCGATACCCTCAAGGGCATGATCGGACTTGATCCGACCGCCCACGCAGACGCCGATATGAAGGCGGTGCTCGCCGCGCTCAAGGAACTGAACCCAAAGCCGATCGAAGAATGCAGCGTCGCCGAGGCCCGCGAGCAACCGACGCCCGCCGACGCCGTCCGGAAACTGATGACGCAGGCGGGCCACGCCGCCCGGCTACCGCTGGAAGTGGAGGCGGTGCAGAGCGAGGACACGGTGATTCCGGGCGCTGCCGGCAGCAATCCGGCGCGCATCTACCGTCCGGCCGGCGATGGCCCGTTTCCGCTGATCCTGTATTTTCACGGCGGCGGCTGGGTGATTGCCGATCTGGACGTCTACGATGCGACACCGCGCTCGATTGCGGCACAAAGCAACGCGATCGTGGTGTCGGCCCATTACCGGCAGGCGCCTGAGCACAAGTTGCCCGCCGCACACGAGGATGCGTTCGCCGCGTGGCGCTGGATCGTCGAAAGCGCGGCGAGCCTCGGCGGCGACCCAAGCCGGATAGCGGTGATGGGCGAGAGCGCCGGGGCGAATCTTGCCATCAACGTGGCCATTCACGCGCGCGATTCAGGCTTACGCGCACCGTTGCATCAGGCACTGATCTATCCCGTGGCGAGCAACAACATCGTTTCGATCTCCTACGAGGAGAATCGCAGTGCGAAGCCGTTGAACAAGAAGATGATGTTGTGGTTCGTCCAGAACGTGATCAACGACGAGGGTGATCTGAAAAGCCCGCTGATCGATGTGGTCAGCGCGGATCTGTCGAACCTGCCGCCTACGGTGGTGGTGACCGCGGGCATCGACCCGTTGCGCTCCGATGGCGAGAAACTCGCGGAAAAACTTCGTGATGCCGGTGTTGCCGTCGAGCACCGCAACTATCAGGGGGCGACACATGAGTTCTTCGGCATGGCGCCGGTGGTTCAGGCGGCGCGCGATGCCCAGACTTTCGTTTCGCTCGCGCAGCGCCAGGCATTCGGCGGCGTGCCGCTCGAAGAGGCGCCTTGATCCGGACGGGCGGTCGCAACATGTACCGGTGAGAGTCAGGCGCTCCGGTAATTCACGCCTTCTTTAAACGACATTGGCCTGGAAAAACTGCAGCGCCTCGGCCGGCATCGGCTTGCCGAACAGATAGCCCTGCATCACACGGCAGCCGAGTGCGGTCAGCATTTCGCACTGCGATTCGGTCTCGACGCCTTCCACCACGCATTCGAGACCGAGGTTGCGGCACAAGTCCATCACCGATTTGATGATCTTGCCGCACGCCACGTCCGTATCGACCTCGGCTACGAAACTGCGATCGATCTTGATCGTATCGAAGGGCAGGCGATGGACGTAGCTCAGGCTGGAATAGCCGGTGCCGAAATCGTCGAGCGACACCTGGCAGCCCACCTGTTTGATCAGCGACAAGGAAGCACGCGCCTGTCTGAAGTCGCGGGTCACCGCAGTCTCGGTGATTTCGAAATGCACCCGTTCGGCCAGCGTCGCGCTCGCCTGCACGATGTCGAGCAACCGCCTTGCGCGCGGCACCGACGAGATGTCGAGCGCCGAGAGGTTGAACGACAGGTAAATATGCGGCGGCCAGTTGGCGGCTTCGTTCAGCGCCTTGTGCAACAGCACCTCGGTCACCACACGAATCAGATCGGTCCGCTCGGCGATGCGGATAAATTCATCCGGCCTCACCTGACCGAGCTTCGGACTGCGCCACCGGCCAAGCGCCTCGAAGCCGACCGCGGTACGGGTGGCGACGTCGTAGATGGGCTGAAACTCCAGGTAGAGTTCGGCGTCGAGGTTCGCCGCCTTCAACTCCTGGGCGACGAGGCTCGCGCGCCGCACGCGGTTTTCGTGCTCGGCGGAAAACACCACGGCCGTGCCGCGCCGGCTTTCCTTGCCGACGTAGAGCGCGGCATCCGCGCGCTCGAACACCTCGGCCACGCTGACACTCGCAGGCGGCAAACCGGCCCAGCCGATCGTGCCCGACAACTCGGCGGTGTTCTCGCCGACCGTATAGGGCCGGCTGAGCCGCTCGCATAGCGTTTGTCCGAGGCGGTCGAGTTCGTCCTCGCCAAGACGCCGTTGAATGATGATGCCGAATTCGTCGCCACCCAGCCGTGCGAAGAAAATCGTCGGATCGGCGAGCGCCAGAAGCCGGTTGCCGACTTCCTTGAGCACGAGGTCGCCGCTCGAATGACCGTAGATGTCGTTGACCTGCTTGAAACCGTCGAGGTCGATCAGCCCCATGTGGAAGTTGGCGACGCCGCCTGTGCTTTGCTCGGCCAGCGCATTGAGCGACGAAAAGAAACTGCGCCGGTTGGGCAGACCGGTCAGGCTATCGATGTTGGCGAGGCGGAAGTTGTCGTCGCTGAGTTTCTGCGTGACCGACTGGCTCACGAGCAGTTCGCGCTTCGAAGAGACGAGGCTCGCGAAGTTCCGGTAGTAGAGATGGACGATAAAAGCGAGGGTCACGCCGACGAACAGCATATCCGCCGCCATCGCCACGAACACGGGGCGCCCCGCGGCCAGCAGAAAGATGGTGAAAGAACCGATCACGATGGTCAGCAGCGTGAGCGCCGCGGTCCGCAGATGCATCAGGCAGAACACGCATCCGACCACCGTGGTGGCCATGTAGAACGCCACCTGACACTGCTCGTAGGCGGGTCCATAGGGGAATAGCAGCAGCGACCAGGTGGTGAAGCCGACGCCGAACCCGCACGCGAACCAGAAAGTCTTGCGCAGTTCGGGTACGGCTTTCTCATGCGTGAGCGTGCGGTGCCGGACGAACCACCACCGTACGCAGCGGAACACGCAGACCGTGCAAAGGGCCGCCGGAATATAGACGGCGAGCCAGGCCGGCGCGTAGGCAAGGTGGGTGATGGCCACCGCCATCGTGTTGACCACCAGCATAAAGTAGAGGAGCGGGATTTGCCGGCCGAACGCCTGCATTTGCGAGCGCACGAGTTCCGGGTCCGTGCTGTCGACCGTGAACGCCCCCCGTATTCGAGCTACCGATCCCATCAGTGCTCCTCGTGTGAATTGAGCCTTAACCCTCGTATATCGGCAGGTTTCTTAACATTCTTCAGTTTTTATGAGCAGTCCGAGGGAAATTGCCGATGTGCGCGGGCCGCGAGCGGGTTGCGCAAACGTTGTCGTGGCAATGGGAGGAGTGGGCGGGGAGTGGGACCCCGGCGCCCGCGGGGTCCGGTCAACCGGTCACGCCAGTTCTGGCGGCGGAGTGCTGCGCTTGCGTTGGCGCGTCAGCGTATCGCGGTAGATGCCGGGGACGGTCGCCAGTTCAGAGGGCGAGCCGTCCTGGACGACGCGGCCGCGATTGACCACGACGATCCGGTCGAAGCTCTGCAGCGTAGACAGGCGGTGGGCGATGGCGACCACCGTGCGGTTTTGCATCAGACGTTCGAGCGCCAGCTGGATCGCGGCTTCCGAGGCCGAGTCGAGCGACGACGTGGCTTCGTCGAGCAGAAGGATCGGCGAGTCGCGCAGAATGGCGCGCGCAATGGCGATCCGCTGCCGTTGACCGCCGGAGAGCTTGGTGCCGCGATCTCCGACTACGGTGTCGAGCCCGTCGGGCAACGCGCTGAGGATGTCCATGCAGTTGGCATCCTCGCAGGCGCGCTTGACATCCGCCTCGTTCGCTTTCGGCACCCCATAGCGGATATTTTCGAGCAAGGTCCGGTGGAACAGCGAGACATCCTGCGGCACGATCGAAATCGCGGCCTGGAGACTGTCCTGGCCGACCTTCGAGATGTCCTGTCCCGAGATGCTGACGGTGCCGGACGCCGGTTCGTAGAAGTGCTGGATCAGGGCAAGAATCGTCGATTTGCCGGCGCCCGACGGACCGACCAGCCCCACGCGCTCGCCCGCGCGGATCTGCAGGTTCAGGCCGTTCAACACCGGCCGGCGCCCCGGATAGGCAAACGTGACGTTGTTGAAATCGATGGTTGCGGTGGTGACGTGCAACGGCGGTGCGTCGTGGTGCTCCGGCATCGCGTGGGGCGCGAGCAGGATGGCCGAGGCTTCGCCAAGGCGCGCCACGTACTGCGTCAGATCCACGAATGCGACCGCCAGATCGCGTGTGCCGTGCAGAATCGCGAAGCCGAGCGAGCTGATCAGCACGACGTCGCCCGTCGTCGCGCGGTCCATGCTCCATAGCCAGAGGGTCCAGCCGAGCATGCCAGCGGAAAGGATCGCCGTGGCGATTGCATGCAGCAGACGCAGCTTTTCGAGGTAAAGCAGGCTGCCGGTACGCGCTTTGGTCTCAACGCCCAGTTGCTCGTCGAGGCGTCGACGTTCCCTCCCGATGGCTGAGAACGCACGCACGAGCCCCATGTTGCCGATGATGTCCACCAGTTCGCCATCCACCGCTGCGGCCCGCGCAGCGAAGGCATGGTGCCGCGAAGTGCCGCGGCTCGCCAGGACGTAAACACCGAAAGCGAGAATGCCGGAGACCGCCACCAGCGCGGCGCTCATCGGCACGCTGACGGCGCCAACCATGATGATGGCGCCGATTACCGTGAGGCACGGCGGTATCGCCGTCCACGAAGCGGTGTTTTCGAGTATGTACGCCGCGTTCGCCGTGGCGGAAATGCGGCTCGAGAGGACGCCCGGCTGCTTGTCGGCGAAGAACGCGGGTGGGTGAGCGGTCAGATAGGCGAACATCTCGCGCCGGATATCGCCGGTCACCGTGACGAAAGTCCGCGCGGCGATCCAGCCGCCGACGCGCCAGAACAGGTTGTCCGCGAGAATCAGTCCGACGAGAATTACGAAGGCCCGCATTACGACAGCGGGATGGGTGCGGCCAGAAGGTAACGCATCGACGAGATTCTTGATGCCCCATTGCGAGGCCAGCGCGCACCCGACCGCGGCAAGCACACTCACCAGCACGATCAGATGGGAGACCTTGCGCCGGGCGATGTAGCGCCATAGCAGAGCCATCGGCTTGCCGGCATAACGGGACATCTCGCTCGAGCGCGCGCGCCGGCGCGCATGGCGAATATGGCGCCGGCGGGTCGGTTCGGGAATTTCCATTGCCTGTTGCTCCGTCGTTTTTACGGGGCCGGCAGGGCTGCGCACCGATACAATCGGGCGGTTGCTGCAAGCGGAAAGGCTTGGTGAAACGGTACACCACGGAAGGCGTCAGCAACCGGCGTGCCTGTCGCGCGCAAAGCGGTAAGGGCTCGCATGGCCGCGCCGTTCAAGCAATCTGTTTTTGAGCCGATATGCTGTCGATGCGGGGAAGAATCGCCACGGAAAGCACATGCATACCCATTACGACAATCTCAAGGTCACGCGCGGCGCGCCGGCCGAGGTGATCCGGGCCGCCTATAAGGCCCTCAGCCAGCGTTACCATCCCGACAAAAATACCAGTCCGGATGCACAGCGCATCATGCGCATTATCAACGAGGCTTACGCGGTGTTGGGCGACCCGGAACGCAGAAAGGCGTACGACCGCGAACTTTCGGCGCATGAGCAGCAAGCGCCGAAAGTGCAGGGGCCGCCGCCCGATGCGGCGCCGGCGTACCCTTCGCCGCGCGAGCGCAACGGCAGGGCGGAACCGTCCTTCGCGGCGTCCGCCAGGGCTTCGACGTTCAACGAGAGGCGGCACACAGCACCCGAAGCGGCCACTTCCCAGCAGGGCAAGACGAAGGAGTCGGCTCGGGCGCGCGCCTTCAGGATTGTTGTTTGCGTTGCCATCGTATTGGCCGCGGCGTGGACGGGTTGGCACGCGAACCATCGCCTGCCGGTTCATCGGACCATTGCGAGCGCGGCACCGCACGCCAATGTCGCCGCCAGATGGACTAATCCTGTCACCGGTGCGAGTGTGCAGATAGATGGCGTCTGGACGCTCTCGGTAACCAGAACCGAAAACGGCGAGCCGATCTATACCTTCACCGACCCGACCGGCCACGCCGCGGTCGTCTTCGCGCGGGAAGTTCTGCCGGACGTGGGGTTCAGCCGATACATCCCCGCGTATCTGCGCAACAATGCGTCGACGATGCCGCTCGGCGTGCCAGGGACGCGCGACACGGTCGACGGTCATGAAAGCTGGATTGCCGAGGGCCGCCTAAAGTCGGACCCCACGATGAAAACGCATGTGGAATTGCGCCATATCGACGCGTCGTTCTGGCGCATCGTGACCGTGCAGGGGCAACCCTACGAGAACACGGACGAAGCGACGGGCAAGCTCAAACAGCAGTTGTGGGGCACGCTGGCAGGGCTTTGATGGGCCGACAGCCGCATCAGGACAACGGCAAAGAGTAGCACTACCGCGCAGCCTTCGTCGGGTTCTGAAGTTCAAACGGCTTCTGATAGCCGGTCAGCTCCAGATAGCCCCGGCCCACGTTTGCGCCGCCGCGCTTCAAAGTCACCGCACCTTCCCAGTAAGCAGAGCCGGTCGAGTCGCGGGCGTCCATTTCCTGATCGTCCAGCAAGGGTTCGAGCTGCCACGTGAGCGTGCCGGTCTTGACGGTTTCGGCCACCGGATAAAGCGTATTCGTGCGCGGCGAGCGCCACGTTCTCTGCGGGACGAAATCGACCTGCGCCGGGTCGAACGTGGTGAGCTTGCCGCTTGCGTCGCGCAGCACCGCGTGCGCCCAGACGGACCCGCCATTGCGGCCGCGCACCTTGAACGCCATCAACGCAGAGCCATCAGCGAGGTTGGCACCGAGCCAGTCCCACCCAGCCGCATCGGGGCTCAGGATCGTGCTGGACCATTCGTGATCGAGCCATGCCACGCCGCTTACTGACGTGGGTGTGCCTGAGCGGCCCGTCGGGTGCGAGGGCCGCGAGACGCTGCCGCTGACGCGCAGCTGCGGCTCGCTGTAGTAGTAACTGGCTTCGCTCTGAAGCGGGCCTTTTTGCGAGTAGCCGTGGTCCCCCTGCAGCAGCAGTGGCTGCGTCGGCGTGAACGACAGGTTCAGCGCAAACTCGCGGGTTTCGGCATGCACCAGGTAGCGGCCGTCGGTCGCGCGCACCATGCTCCATGTGTCGAGCTTGACGTCGGTATTGCCGGTTTTGGCATAGGCGAGGCCGAAACCCTGCCGGGCGATTTTCTGGTCATGTACGAGCGTGCCGAAAGCCGGATCGCTCAGCGCGGCGTGCGCGATGATCAGCTGTGAAGGCGCGAATGCGCTCGGATCCGCCGCGTCGTCACCGGTGGCCGAGCGGAAGAAAGTAATCTGGAAACCTAACGGTTTGCCGTCCGGTGTGTCGAGCCAGCCGGTGGCGTACCACCATTCGGTCTGAAACGAGGGATGCGCGCCGGTATCCGCTGGAAACGCCAGCGCGTGACCGGGCGTGACCGCGGCGAACCCGGGTGACGCGGCTATCGTGGGCATGGCAATCGTTATGCCGAGAAAGAACATGAACAACGCAATACCCGACACGGTTCGGACTCTGTGCCGCATCACCAATCCTCCTTTACGGCGCGGACCGCATCGACGGAGACTGCCCGGCGTCCCGCCACCACGGCGGTTGCGCACGAAGCGACCAGCATCACCGCAGCCACCATGCTCAAGACGAACCACGGCATGTGCAACGACATGCTCCAGTGAAACGACTGCGGGTTGACCACGAACACGAGAATCAGGCTGATGGCAAAGCCGAGGACAAAGCCCATCGCGATGCCAAGCGCCGTCAGCATGCCGCCCTCCTTGGCGAGGATGGCGATGATCTGCGCGCGCGTCACGCCGACGTGGCGCAGCATGCCGAACTCGCGCGAGCGGGCCAGCGTTTGCGCGGAGAACGTCGCCGCAACACCGAACAGCCCGATGACGATGGCGACCGCTTCGAGCAGATACGTGACGGCAAAGCTGCGGTCGAAGACGGTCAGCGAGCGGGCGCGAATCTCGCCGGGTTGCGCGAACTGCAGCGCGTCGCCGAACGGCAGTGCGCGCAGCGCGGCGATGACCCGATCGATGTCGGCGCCCGGCGCGACAGTGATCGCCACATCGGTGGCGCCGGTGTCGTGAGTCAGGCGCCGATAGTCGGCCAGCCGCAACTCGATCGCGCCGGTCTGACGCACATAGTCGCGCCACACGCCGGCCACGACGAACGCCTCGTTGTGCTGCCCGACCGGCAATTCGACATGTTCGCCGAGCCGGTAGCCATACAGATCGACCATGGCCTCGGACACCCAAACCGGCTTCTCGCCATGCAGTGCGGATGGAAGCAGCACGGGCCCGGACATTTGCAGACTGGCGCCGGGGTCGGCTGCGTCGATTTCGCGGGCGAGAAGAACGATTGCGGGACGTGCGGGATCGAGCGTGAGTTGCGACGCACGCGTAAATGCCGCGGTCTTCACGCCGGCTGTTGCCGCGATGCTTGCCTGATCGGCGAGGTTCAGCACACCGGTGTCGCCGTTCGGCGCAACTCGCACATACAGGTTGGCGGACAGCAGATGTTCGAGCCATTCGTCGACGGAAACGCGGAAGCTCGCCACCATGATCGCCATTGCGACGATCAGCGCGAAGCTCGAGAGCACGCCGCTCATCGCCACCGACGCTTGTCCGGGCGCATTGGCAAGCCGTGCCAGCGACAGCGCGCTGGTGGTTTTCGCCTGACGTCCCACGCGCGAACGACCGAGGGCCGTGAACAACACGGCCGTGCAGCGCGGCATCAACGCAATGCCACCTACGAGCAGAAGCGCGACCGCGAGGTAGCCAAGAACCGGCGCCTCGAAAACGGGCGGCATCTGCGTGAACACCCCCGCCAGCGCGAGGCAGCCGAGCGCAGGCCACGGCGTGGCGAGCCGCGCCAACGCGCCTTCTTCACTGCCGGCCTTGAGGGCGGCAGCCGGTCGGGCACGTGCTGCCTCGAGCGCAGGCGCGAAACTGCCAAGCACGGAGACTCCAATTCCCAAGGCGAGAAAAATCGCTGTCGCGATCGGTTCGAAACTGACACCAGGCCGAACGCCTGGGAAATAACCGCCACCCAGATCGCTGCCGAAAAACCGCAACGCGACGCTTGCCAACGCGTAACCGAGCGCAAGGCCCGCAATTGATCCAAGCACGCCAAGAACGGCGCCTTCCATCAGGATCTGCCGCAGCAACTGCCCGCGCGTAAAGCCGAGCACCCGCAGCATGGCCAGTTGCGATCGGCGCCGCACGACACTCAACGCCTGGGTCGAGAACACCAGAAATGCCCCGGTGAACAGCGCCACCAGCGCCAGCACATTCATGTTGATACGGTACGCACGTGACAGACGGTCGGTCCGGCTTTCGACGTCATGCGGTTCGGACACAACCAGTTGATTGCCCAACCGCGCCTGCAGTTCGCGTCTGAAGCGTTCGCGGTCGACGCCGCGCTCGAGTTCAAGGTCGACCCGCGACAACTTCCCGAGCCTGCCGAAACGCCACTGCGCGGCGGCGATATCCATCACGGCAATGCGCTGACCCGGCCTGGCTCTGACGAGACCGCCTGCGACGCGGAACGGCACACTGGCTGTGCCGCTCAACAGGGAGATGTGCTGGCCGGTCACGGTGTTTAGCCATTGCTGGGCCGCTGGCGAAAGAAAGAGGGTGTCGTCGGCGAGGGTATCCATGGGACGCTGCGACGCAGGCACCCCGACCAGGTCCGGCGCGATCTGGCTGGCTTTGAAAACGTCGATGCCCAGCACCTTGAGCGGTGCATTCTGGCCAGGCACGGTCGCGTCCAGTTCGAGGACGGGGCTGGCGAGCGCGACGCCGGGTTCATCGGCAAGCCGCGGGTACCACGACTCATCGAAAGTAGGCTGCGCGCCCCGCACCTGCAGGTCAGCCTGGCCGGACAGGCTCCGGGCCGCTGCCGAGAATTCGTTGAACGCCGCGCTGTTGATCAGCTGCACGGCGTAACCGAGCGCCACACCCAGCGCGATCGTCATGACGGCGACAATCGCGCGCCCGCGCTGACTGCGCCACTCCGCTTCGAGCAGCCAACGGGCGAGCCGCCGACTGCCGCTCACGGGCGCAGACTCCGGCCGCAAGGCGTCACTCATGAGACGAACGAACCTGCTGCACGTCGGCATGCCCAGCGGGATGCAGGCCGCCCTCACTGAGGATCAGCACGCGGTCCGCGACGGCCGCGGCCGCGACGGAGTGCGTCACCATCATGGTTGCCGCACCGTTCGCCTTGGCTTCGGCGCGAAACAGGGCGAGCACTTCGTGAGCCGTATCCGGGTCGAGATTGCCGGTGGGCTCATCCGCCAGAATCAGCCGCGGACGATGCACCAGCGCGCGGGCGATCGCCACCCGCTGCAGTTCGCCGCCGGACAACTGCCGCGGGAAATCGTCGCCGCGTCCAGCGAGGCCGACTGCAGCCAGCATTTCAACAGCATGGGCCGGCGGCAAATTGTTGAGCAGCAGCGGCAAGGCGACGTTTTGCGCGAGCGTCAGATGCGGCAGCACATGAAATGCCTGGAAAACGAAGCCGAGCTTTTGCCGGCGCAGGCGGGTCGCTGCATCGTCGTCGAGGCCCGAGACCAGCGTGCCATCGATGAGGACCTCGCCGCTATCGGGCACGTCGAGCCCTGCGATCAGGTTGAGCAGCGTCGATTTGCCGACCCCCGAGTCGCCCATGATCGCTACGAATTCGCCAGGGTCGAGCATAAAGTCGAGCTGTGCGAGGACCACGCGGGCGGTCCCGTAGGCTTTGCTCAATCGTCGGCATTCAAGCGCCGGAGCAGGGCATTCATCGCGAACGCGCATCGGTATCGGTATCGGTGGTGTTCAGTTCAGGGGAAGGGAAGCGGGCGGCGCCATCGCGCTTGTCATTGCGGTCGTCATTGCGTTTGTCATCGCGTTTGCCATCTTACCCGGCGCGGCCGATCGGCGTGCGCGGCGCCGGCAACGGCCGCCGCATGAGGCGTGGGCATGGCGTGTGCTACCCGGTAATTCGCCTGTTGGCGAAACGCCTTTGACCCAGATTAAGGATATGAAGATGAAAGCAAAGACACTCGTATGCGCCGGCGCGCTCGTATTCACCTGTTGCGCAGTGCCGCTCGCGCAGGCGCAGATTGCCGGCGTTCAACCGCTCGGCGGCTCGGTGGAGGAAACCAATGGTCTGCTGCACGGCTGGAGCGTACGTAAGGCGCTGGTCGACGAACCGGTCTACAACGATGCCAATGACAATATCGGCAAAATCTATGACCTGATCATTGCGCCCGATCGCAAGGCGACGTACGCGGTGCTATCGGTGGGTGGCTTCCTCGGCATGGGTATCCATTACGTGGCCATTCCGATCGACCGCTTCGACATCCGCAACGGCAATCTCTATCTGGCGGGCGCCACCAAAGAAGCCTTGAAAAACCTGCCTGAATTCCAGTACAACAAGCTCGAGAAGGCGACCAGGCCGCACAAGGTTAACCCGCAATAATCCCTGCGACAATACCGTCGAATGGTGCCGCGCTCACTCGCGCGGCACCAGCGCCTGGCGCCGCGTTTCAAGCTGCGTAATGACGCGCTGAAGCATCCGTTCGGCAGGCCCGGGTAACCCGGCAAACCTGCAGCCCATCACGAAGCGCCGCTCGCCGCTGGTACTCGTAAAGTGCCTGGGCGCGACAATTTCCAGATCGAGCCTGAGCGTACCGAAGTCGCCAAGCTGCAATGTGACATCCGTCAAGACGCAGCCTGCGTCGAGCGTGCCGAAACGCGCATTCGCGGTGCGCAGCGCAACCCCACCCAGCGACAGATCCTGCATCTCCACCTTGAACGAATCGCCGTCCGCGTAACGTCCGCTGACGACATACGGATCGAGTGCGGGCGTCTGCACGCGGAAATATTCACGACGCTGGACGTAGTAGAGGAGTGCAGGGAACGGCGCTTCGAAAGCAAGCCGTCCTTCGAAGACGATTGCCTCGGCCGCGTCCGTGGCGAACTCGACCCGAATACCGCCGGGCAAGCTGCGGAACATCAGCTTCTTCGCACCCGGCAAGCTGCGGTTGTCGGCGGCGACGCTACCGGCATCGAAAATAAAACGGCCGTTGCGCGAGTCGACCGCGAGCACCTGCGTGACGATCTGCCGTCCATCGAATTCCGCCGTGACAAAGTCCCCGCCTGATACGAGCTTGCGAAGGCACACCGCAATCTGCAATGGGTGGCGTTGCGCGAAGTCCGGATGAATATCGCTCGCCGGTTCGGCAAGGTCGGAATCGAGCAAAAGGTCGTCGATCATCGTGGTCCCCGTGGACGTTGCGGCCCTGGTACGGCCTGGTTTCTAGTCGATGAACGCGGGAGAAAACCACGCCGGCGTCCGTCTCTACAGGCTGTACTGCAGGGATCGTGCCATGTGAATGAAGGGTGATCTTCGATGGCGGGGAGCAGGGCGCAAAGCCTTGTGGGACGGGACTTCCGAGGCAATGCAACAGCGGCGGCGCAACGGACATCAAAGGCTGCCGCTACGTAACGGCCAGAGGATTGTTACGGGCCACGTGGGCGATGGACGGACAACGCGGCGAACCTACGGCCGATACACGCCAGAGCCCGGATTGCACACCGTGCTAAATCGCAAGCAGCCCGTGCGATTTGAACAGCGCCGGCAGGCGCGGCGCGGCACTATCACCAGACGCACGCGGCATGCCGGCCTCAGTTCCCGGTCCACCGGCTCACTCGCACTCACCTGTCCGTACGGAGGTACCGCATGACTACCGCAGCTGACTACCTGGTCACCACGCTTGAGCATGCTGGCGTCAAGCGTATTTTTGGCGTCGTTGGAGATTCATTGAACGGCATCTCCGACTCGCTGCGGCGGCGTGGCAAGATCGACTGGATTCACGTCCGGCACGAGGAAGGCGCGGCGTTTGCCGCCGGTGCCGAGGCGCATCTGACCGGGCAGCTCGCGGTATGCGCGGGCAGTTGCGGACCGGGCAATCTGCATCTGATCAACGGGCTGTTCGACTGCCAGCGCAGTGGTGTACCCGTGCTGGCGATCGCCGCACATATCCCGAGCAGCGAGATCGGCATCGACTACTTCCAGGCGACGCATCCGGAGAGCCTTTTCAAGGAGTGCAGCCACTACGTCGAACTGGTGTCGAACGCCGAGCAACTGCCGCAGATCCTGACCCGCGCGATGCGGGTCGCGGTGGCACGCCGCGGCGTCGCCGTCGTCGTGATTCCGGGCAACGTCGCGCTGTCGCCTTCGATCGCTGAAGTGCCGGCCTGGGTGGTGCCCACCTCGGCGCCGGTGCTGCGCCCGAACGACGACGACATCGCCTGCCTCGCGGGCATGTTGCACTCGGCATCGAAGATCACGCTGATGTGCGGCGCCGGCTGCGCGGGTGCGCATGACGAAGTCGTGGAACTGGCCAGGCGCCTCAAGGCGCCGATCGTGCATTCGCTGCGCGGCAAGGAGTACATCGAGCACGACAATCCGTACGACGTCGGCATGACCGGCATGGTCGGCTTCGCCTCGGGCTATGCTGCGATGAAGGCGTGCGACATGCTCCTGCTGCTGGGCACGGACTTTCCGTACCGGCAGTTCTATCCGGACAACGCCAGGATCGCCCAGATCGACGTGCGCCCCGAAGCGCTCGGCAATCGCTGCTCGCTCGATCTCGGTCTGCTCGGCACGGTGAAGGACACGCTCGCCGCGTTGCTGCCCGTGCTCAACGAAAAGACCGATACCTCGCATCTCGAGAGCGCGCTCGAACACTACGCCACCGCACGCAGGGATCTGGATTCGCTTGCGGAAAGCAATCCGTCGAGCACGACGATTCATCCTCAATACGTCACGCGTCTGGTCAGCCAGCTCGCGGCGGATGATGCGATTTTCACCTGCGACGTCGGCACACCGATCGCATGGACCGCGCGCTATCTGAAGCTGAACGGCAAGCGCAGGCTGATCGGCTCGTTTAACCATGGCTCGATGGCCAACGCGCTGCTGCATGCGATCGGCGCCCAGGCAGCATGTCCGGGCCGCCAGGTCGTGTCGATGTCCGGTGACGGCGGCTTCGCGATGATGATGGGCGAATTCCTCACGCTGGTTCAGGCCGGCTTGCCCGTGAAGGTCGTGGTCCTGAACAACGGCACGCTCGGCTTCGTCGAAATCGAAATGCGCGCGTCGGGCTTCATCGACACCGGCACCGAGCTGATCAACCCCAACTTCGCGAAGATGGCCGAAGCGATCGGCGTGAAGGGCATTCGCGTCGAGAAGCCGCAGGACCTCGAAGCGGGACTCGCTGCAGCGTTCGCGCACGATGGTCCGGCGCTGGTCGATGTGGTCAGCGCGCGCGAGGAACTCATCATGCCGCCCAAGACGACGATCGACGAAGCGTGGCATTTCGGGCTCTTCATGATGAAGTCAGTGCTGGACGGCCGCGGCAAGTCGCTGATCGATCTGGCGAAAGTGAATCTGACACGCTGATGCTGGCTACCCGTACCGGTTCACGCGTGCGCTGCGCTACACCTGGGCCGCACGTGCCGAAGCCGCCCTCCAGCACCGCTACAGCGGAAGACGCACGCCTGCAGAAGGGGCCGGCACGCCGCCGGTGCGAGGCAGCCTTGAGCCTCCTGATGTGCGTGCTGCTGACGGCATGCTCGGGCTCGCCGTCGGTGGGGATTCTCGGAGCGTATTTTCCGGACTGGCTGTTCTGCGTGATCGGAGGCACGGTGCTGACGGCCGTCGTGCATGTGTTGTCGTACCGCAATGGCTACGGTAGCTGGCTTACGCCCCCGGCGATCGTCTATCCCGCGCTGACGGTGCTCTTTTCGATTGTGCTCTGGGCCATTGGCTTCAATCTGTGACACACGGTGCGAAATATGAGTTCTAATCCGACCGCGCCAAACGGCTCCGGTACAACGAAGCCTCGACCCCGCACCTGGCCGGCGATCCTGCTGATCGTGCTGGTGGTGGCTGCCGCCATCGCGGCGATCTGGCGCGTCGACACGGTGCCGCGCACCGACGACGCCTATGCCTATGCGGACACCATCGGCGTGTCGCCGGAAGTGAGCGGCAAGATCGTCAACCTGGCCGTGCGCGACAATCAGCAGGTCAAGCAGGGCGATCTGCTGTTCCAGATCGACCCGCGTCCGTATCAATACACGTTGGCGCGGGCACAGGCCTCGCTTGCGCAACTCGATGCGCAGATTCCGTTGACCCAGCGCAGCGTGAACGCGCAGACCTTCGCTGCTGCCGCGGCGAAGTCGGCGGTCGTGCGTGCCCAGGCCGCGGCGAACCAGGCAAGCGACACGCTCGCCAGAATGGCGCCGCTGATCGGCAAGGGCTACATTTCCGCCGACGACCTCGATCGCGCACGCACCGCACAGCGCTCCGCGCTCGCGGAACTGGCGGCGGCCGAATCTCAGGAACGCGAAGCGCAGGCCGCCGTCAGCAGCGTCGACGCGCTGGTGGCGCAACGCTCGGTGTTGCAGGCCGAAATTGCGTCGGCGCAGCTCAATCTCGAGTACGCCACGGTACGGGCGCCATTCGACGGCCGCGTCGTGCAGCTGACCACATCGGTCGGGCAGTTCGTCTCCGCACAAAAGCCGGTGTTCACACTGATCGATACACGACACTGGTACGTGATTGCGAATTTCCGCGAGAACGAACTCGGCAATATCCACCCCGGCACACCCGCGACGGTCTACCTGATGAGCGACACCGGGATTCGCTTCAGCGGCGCGGTGGATTCGATCGGCTACGGCGTCGATCCGCAGGACGGCGGCGCCACGGCGAACGGCTTGCCGAATATCCAGCGCAGTATCAACTGGGTCCATGTCGCGCAGCGTTTTCCTGTGAAGATCGTGATCGATCATCCGGATCCGCGGCTGTTCCGTATCGGCACGTCGGCGGTAGCGGTGTTGCGTGTTCATGCGCAAGATGCAACGCACGATCCCGCGCACGACACGGCCGCCGCCAGCGGAGCACAGTCATGAGCACGGTGACCGGCTCGCGGCGCGAGCTCGCGTGGCCGCGCCCGCTGGCGCGTTTCGCGGCGTTTCTGCGGCGTGAACTGGCGGCGTTTCCCGGTCGCGGCAATGTCATGATGCGTTGCGTGCTGGGTAGCGCGATTGTGATCGTCACGTCGATGACGCTGCAGGTACCCGAGCTGGCGCTGTCGCTGATCGTCGTGTTCTTCGTCACACAGTCGAACGTGGTGTTGTCGCGCGTGATCGCGCTGAACATCGTGATTGGCTCGACCTGTGCGATCGCCAGCGCGATCGTGGTGTTCATGTTGACCTTCGATTACCCGCTGCTGCGCATCGCCGTCGCGAGCGCGGTATTTTTTTGCTGCACGTATCTGCTGCGGGCCGTCACGAAGTTCGGCCTGGTTTTCTTTGTCACCGCGTTGATCGTCATCTATGCGCAGAGCTTCGCCGATCGAACCGATAACGCTGAAGCATTGGTACGCGCCTGTCTGTGGGTATGGTCGGCAGTCAACTATCCGGTTGCCGTGGCCCTGATCCTCAATACGATCCTGCTGCCCGCCGAGCCTGAGCGGCAATTGCGGGCCGCCATGCACCGGCAACTTGGCGCAGTGCAGTCGCGTCTCGCCGCGCTGGTCGATCCCGCTGAGGTGCCAGTCGCGCTCAATACGAACGATCTGCAGCAGGGCGCGTTGTCGTTGCAGAAACTCATGCGCTTCTCCACGATGCGCAAACGCTACAGCGGACCTGCGGCCGCAGCGATGCTGGCCTGTGTGACCGCCGTGTCGCGGCTGTACGAAGCAGCGGCGGGATTGCCTGTCACGGCGCAACCGTCCACTGCGGCTGGGATTGCAGCTATCCGCCGCGTTCGGGGCGAAGTCGCGGCGCTCGATGCCGCGATTTCCGAAGGCTTGCCATTGCCGCGCGCAGCCGCTGCGGGCAGCGAGGAAGAGGGGCCGTCGATTCCCGCAGTCGCTGCGATGCAGCGAGCCATTGAAACCCTCGCCGATGCCGCCGCCAGCCAGGAATTGCACGCCAGCGCGCCGCCGCCCGCCGCCCCCGCGATGTTGCCGGCAGATGCCTTTACAAATCCGCTCTACGCCCGCTTCGCGCTTCGCACACTGATGTCGGTACTGATCTGCTATGTGTTCTACAACGCGGTGAACTGGCCCGGCATTCACACGATCATGCTGACCTGTCTCATCGTCGCGTTGCCTAGCCTCGGCGCATCGACCCGGCACGGCGTGCTGCGCATCAGCGGCGCGCTGATTGCAAGCGGTCTTGCACTGTTCGCGGTTGCGTTCGTCATCCCGCATCTGGAAAGCGTGACGGGCCTGCTGCTGATGAGTCTGCCGGTGATCGCGCTGGGCGCATGGGTGTCGGCCGGTTCCGAGAGGATCAGCTACGCCGGCCTGCAGATCATGTTCACCTTCTCGCTCGCCCTGCTGGAGCAGTTCGCGCCGCCGTCCGATCTCACCGAGATTCGCGACCGGCTGGTGGGGATTCTGCTCGGCGTGGGGGTTGCGACTTTCATGCAGATGTCGCTATGGCCGGAAGGCGAGGCCGACTCGCTGCGGCTGCAACTCGCCAAGGTTCTGCGCGCGATCGTAGGGGTTGCTCGCAATCATGCACAAGTGGTCGAAAGCGACGCTCCGGCGGCAGAATCGCAATCCGCGTCGACCGCCTGGGTCATGCTGGCCGATTGCGAAGCAATGCTCGCACGGGTTGCGCTCGAGCCCGACTGGCGCGAGGGCGAAACGGCCCGCGTCACGCTTCTCGCGCAAACGGTGCTCGCGCAGAGCCGCTCGATTCTGCTGGCGAGCGACGCGTTCCATATCGAGGCAAATTTCGACGCGCGACGCACTAATGTGTCGGGTGCGGGTTTGAGGCAAGCGTGCGGCGCATTGCAGCGAAACCTGGCAGAGTCGCTTGAGCGATATGCGCAGCAATTGTCGGGCGAGCCGCCACTCGCTGTGCCGCCGCTGCCACTCGATTTGACAAGGGTGGCCGCGGCGGCGGCAGGTGAAGAGGGAGGCGCGCCTGCCAACGCGCTGCTGGAGTGGGCCGCACGCATCGATACTGCGTTGTCGGGCCTGCCGCAATGGTCGACCGATGAACTGCCTTTAGCATTGCCGGCTGTTGCCGGACAGGGATAGCGCGATGCGCGACGATCAAAACCCGTTGATGCAGACCGCGCGTGGCACAGGTGCCCGCCATGGGTTGCCGCGCTTCGTGCAGCGTTGGCTGGTGCTGCTGCCAGTCTGTGCGGGGCTGGCAGCCTGCGCGATGATTCATCACGATAGCCCGCCGGCGACGCTCATCCCACAGGACCAGATCCGCCTCGCCGACGATATTCACCTCGCGAGCGAAGGCTGGCCCTCTGCTCGCTGGTGGGAGCACTATCACGACCCGCAACTCGAAGCGCTGATCGAGCGCGGCCTCAGTCATGCGCCGACGCTGGCTATCGCCCGTGAGCATGTGTCGCAGGCCCACGCCCAGGTAGAACTGGTTCGCGCCGGGAGCGATCTGCAGATCTCCGCGATCGCCGAGGCGGATCGCGAGCACGTATCCGGCCATGGATTCCTCAGCGCCTATGCTTCGAAGGATCCTGCCATCGGCGCGTACGGTCCGTGGTACTGGACCGGGTTGGTCGGCGTGGATGCTCACTACGATATCGATGTATGGGGCAAGCAACGCGACCTCGTGCGTGCGGCGCTCGGCGAGCAGAACGCACGGCGTGCCGAGGCAGCGCAGGCCGAGCTGGAGGTGTCGACCGGCGTCGCGCAACTTTACTACCAGATCCAGATCGTCTACGCGAGCCTTGACCTGCTGCAGCAATTGCGCAGCGTCGAGGCGCTCGAACTGGACACCCAGACCGCGCGTCACGAACGAGGGCTGGCGGCGGTTACGCAGTCGGCCGAGGCACGCTCGCAACTGCTCGCGATCGACCAGCAGATCGCTTCGGCGCAGGAACAGATCGTTCAGACTCGCGAGGCCTTGCGCGCAGTACTCGGTGCGGGACCGGACGACCTGCCGCAAATCACGCCGGTGGCATTGCCCGCGCCCTCGGCCGGCCTGCCGGCCACGCTGTCCTTCGAGCTGCTCGCCCGCCGGCCCGACCTGCAGGCAATGCGCTGGCTCGTCGACGCATCGTTCGACCGTATCGATTCATCCAGAGCGGCGTTTTACCCGAGCTTCGACATCACGGCGTTCTTCGGTTTCAACGCGCTACGGATGCGGGATCTGTTTACGCATACGGCTGAGCAGATCAATATCATTCCCGGGCTGTATCTGCCGATCTTCGACGGCGGTCGTCTGAATGCGAGCTTGCATGGCGCACGCACGGCCAGCAACACGCTGATCGAGCAGTACAACGAAGCGGTGCTCGATGCAGTTCGCGATGTGGCGCAAACGGGCAGTCAGATCGACGATCTCGATCATCGCGCGCAACTGCAGCACGAGCGGATCGACGCGCTGCGCGTCACGAGCGACAGCACCGAGGCGCAGTACGAGCGCGGTCTTGCCGACCGCACCGCGTCGATCCAGGCGAAGGCTCCGGTGATACAAGGGCAGCTCGCGCTGCTACAGCTCAACGGCGACGAGCTCGAAGCGGAAATCGTGCTGACGCGGGCGCTGGGCGGCGGCTATCGCAGCGACGACCTGCCGAGCCGGCCGCCGGTGCCACCATTAGCGGCCAGCGGAGCGAACTAGATGCTGCCGCAGCCGCTCGCGCCCTTGTTGCTTCCGGTCGCCGCGGTCGCGCTCAATTTCATCGTATTGCTGTGCTGCGCACGCATGCGCTTCGCGATGCCGCGCACCACGTTGCGCTGCCTTGCATTTGCCGCGCTGACGATCGCGATGCTGCACGCGGGTGTGACGCCGACGCAGACGCCCGATCTCGGCGCCTCCGCCGAGTACCGCTTTGCGCGCGGGGCGGTGCAGATCGCCTGGTGGCTGCTGGCGGCATCCACGATCATGGCGGTGGTGCGGCTCTACTACACGATCAACGACCGCACGCGCCAGGAGCGCTTTACGCTCGATGTCGCCGAGGTCGTGGCGTATCTGACCGCGGCGGTCGCCATCGTTGCCGATGTGTTCGACATTCCGCTCAAGGGCGTGCTGGCCACATCGGGCGCCGTCGCGATCGTGCTGGGGCTGGCGTTGCAAAGCACATTGGCCGACCTGTTCTCCGGCTTTGTCATCAATGCGACGGCGCCGTATCGCGTCGGCGACCGGATCGTGCTCGACGACGGCTCGGAAGGCTCGGTGCGCGAAGTGACGTGGCGCGCGACACACGTGCTCAAGAGCAACCATGATCTGATCGTCGTGCCGAACTCGGCGATCGCGAAATCGAAGGTCGTCAACGCGAGTGTCCCGGCTGGGACGCACGCGACCGTGGTCCGGTTTCAGGCGGATCCCGTGCATCGTCCGTCGTCGGTGGTGTCGGCGCTGCGGCTGGCAATCGACTCGTGCATCGGCATCGACGCTGCGCTGCCGGCGAACATCGTCACGAAGACGGTCGGCTGGCAGGCGACCGACTACGAAGTGACGTTCTTCGTCTCGAGCGATCGCAGCAGCGACGACACGCTCAACGTCTTTTTCGACGCCGCGCACCGGCATCTGGAAGCGCTGTCGCTGTTCCACACGCCAGCGAACGACGCGGACGCTTCGGGCGAGCGCTCGGTCGGGCGGCGCCTCGTCGAGAGCATCGGCATCTTCGGCCTGCTGTCGCGTGAAGAAAAGGAACAGCTCGCGAGCGTCCTGCAGGTTCGCGAACTTGCGCCTGGCGACGTGCTGCTGCAGGCCGGCGACGTGCCGTCAGCGATTACGCTCATCGGCTATGGTGTGATCAATGCATCCACCCGGCTCGACGGCGGGACCGTGGACGTCATGCGCTTTTCACCGTGCGAATACTTCGGCGAGAGCGGACCCATCGCGGGCGTGGCGGTTGGCGCGGAAATCTCGGCGAAGACCTACGCAATTGTTTATGAACTGCCGGGAGCGGCGATTGCCGCGTTGCTCAAACGGCATCCCGAACTGACGCATGTACTGGCCGCAAAACTCGCGGAGCGTGAACGCCGCGGACAGGCGTTAATGGAACCACCCAGGGACGTACCGCCAACGCCGCACGGCCTCGCCGCCTGGCTCGCACGCGGTATGCAGGCGCTCCATGGAATGCATCTCTAACCCGGCGCGCAGGTTTGCCCCCATTCGGGGGATTGACCCGTTCAGGTCGCGCCACTACTTTGATCAGGTATCCCACCTGAGAGCGAGACAAGCTTATGGTGCCGTGCGAATCCGCCTGCCGCTTTCGGGCAATCCCAGTAACGCAGGGCCTTTGAGCTCGCGAGGCCGCCCGTGACGGAGCGCCCCCATCTGATCGAACTGACCGCCGAGATCGTGGCGAGCTTTGTCTCGTGCAATCCGCTGCCCGCGGCCGATCTGCCCGCCTTCATTTCGAGTACCCATGCCGCGCTGGCCGCGTTGCGCGATCCTTGCGAGGACGCAGGTCCGCATGCCGAGGCAGCGGTCCCGATCGGCGAATCGATCCACGACGAGTACCTGATCTGCCTGGAGGACGGCCGCAAGCTGAAGTCGCTCAAACGCCATCTTCAACACCGCTACGGCATGACCCCAGACCAGTATCGGGCGAAATGGGGGCTGCCGGCCAACTATCCGATGGTGGCCCCCGCCTACTCGGCGCTGCGCTCGACCATCGCCAAGAATCATCCCGCCGGTGCCATCAAACCGCGGCGCGGCACGCGGACCTGAGAGAACACGGACACGCTCGTGCAGTGCGGTTTCACCCATTGGGGGGATACCGGAGGAGCGCCAGTCTCACGCATGATGCTCACCAATGAAAACGGAGTGACATCATGTCCAGACAGTCACAGGACGCGTCGAGCGTTCTCCGGGCGGCCTGTCCGGATGCGGCAGGCGGGTTCGGTGCAAACTTGTGGGCGAACGAGAGTTCGGTCGTGCAGGTCGAGGAGCGTTGGCGCTGTCCGCCGTTTTCCGCAGTCGATGCCGCGGCGGCGGATCGCATCCTCGCCGGCAGCTGGAGCGAGGACGTCCCCGCGGGCGAGCCGCGCGAAGTGTCGAGCGTCGGCGATGAACGCTTCTATACGGTCGGCATTGCCCTGAGCGCCACCACGCTGAAATTCCAGCACGACGGCAAGATTATCTGCGACGGACCGGTGATGCCCGGTTCGATCCAGATCACGAAGCCCGGCGAAAGCGTCAAAGCCTTTTATGCCTCGCCGTGCCGCGTGATACATCTGTTCATTTCGCCGGACCTGTTGTCGCGGCGCTATGACGAAGCCGCAGGCCAGCTCGTGCGTCCCGATCTCGCGGACCAGGATCCGCGGATCTTTCGGGATGTCGCGGTTGAACGGCTGGCGCTCGCGCTGCAGGACGCCAATCCGCTCGCCGATACCTTCGGCCGCATGTATGCGGACAGCATTTGCGATGCAATCGTGGCCCGCCTGCTGGCGAGGCGCACCGACGTCATGGCGGCGTGGCCGGTCGCGCGGGGCGCGTCGCTGCCGAGATGGCGTCTGCGCCGGGCGATCGATTTCATCGAGGCCAATCTCGCCAACCCGATTGGCCTCGCCGAGGTGGCCGCCAGTACGGGACTCACGCGCATGCATTTCGCGGCCCAGTTTCGCTCGACAACCGGCTATTCGCCGCACACTTACCTGCTAAGACGTCGGCTCGAACATGCGCAGATGCTGCTGCGCTCGTCGGAATTCAGCGTGCTGAACGTGGCGCTCAGTTGCGGCTTCAGCTCGCATGCTCATTTCACCGCGGTCTTCAAGCGCATGATTGGCGAGCCGCCGAACGCCTGGCGGGCGCGCATGCGCGGTGCCAGGTTGCCGGACGATTCGCCCGGCCACGCCGCTCAACGGGACGTTCCCTGATAGCGGCATTCCCGCATACGAATAGCGGCGTCACACGTTCATTTCCTGCCACGTTGTCCATCTAACTTCCGTATAGGCCTCTTGACGACCCGGCCATTACCGAAAAATAACCGAATCATCACGCTTCGTAGCGGTGCCCGGTTTAGTCTTGGCCGCATCTTCCCTCGTTGTGCGGTTGCGACGATCTGGTGTCCCTACGGAGCCTGAAATGAACGATGTCGTTGTTGCATACGAAAGCTTTTCCAAGACTGGACGAACACAGCGAAGTGGGGCGATTCCGTACGTATCGCCCGAATCTGGCGCGCAGCGTCCCAGCGCCGCCTCGGGATCTCTGCCGGTCGTTAGCGGCAGCGCGGCCGCCCTGCAGATTCCGCGCGCTGGCGGCGACCGGATCGGCGACGGCTTCGCGCACATCAGACTCGATATCGAACGGGCGTGGCAAGCCATCATGCGCTTCGATTCGCGCGAGGCGCTGGCCATCGCGGAGCTGATCGAGCAGCAGGCGAGCCGGCTATCGGTGACGGTGACGAAAACGCTTCACGGCGAAATTGCGGCGCTGCGGGCTGTGGCGCTCGTGTTCCAGGACGATGAGGTGGCCGCGTTGCCGGCTGCGTTGTCCGCGCTTGCGCTTGGCGCAAGCGCGCCGACGGAGCAAGTCGCATTGACAGTGTGCCGCTGTGTGTACTGGCGGCGCGGCGATCTGGAGAGCTTTTACGCGGTGGAGCGCGTCAGGCTGGACGCGCGGCCGGGCCCGATGCAGGCGCTCTCCGCGCTGTTCGATCTGGCCTTGGATGCCGCCGTCGCCTTCGATCAGATGCGCTTCAACGCGGCACGCCTGCTGGCTGCCGACGCGCTCGAAACGGGGCGGCGCCTGCTCGGCAGACAGCTTCCGGCCGATGCGTTTCCGGCGTCCATCATCGCGCAAGTGCTCTACGAGCAGGGGCAGGTGGACGAAGCCGAGGCGCTGATCGCCGCACGGATAGCCAATATCCGCGAACGCAGTACGTTCGAAGGCGCACTGCGCGCGCATGTGCTGCTCGCGCGCATCGCCAGGAACCGGGGGCAAGCCGGCCGGGCGCTCGTGATTCTCAGTGAGGCCGAGGCGCTCGGTGCGCGGCGTGGCTGGCCCCGGTTGCGGGCAGCGAGCCTCGCGTACCAGGTCGAAATCGAAGCCGGGAACGGGCGCCTCGAGCAGGCCGAGCAATGTCTGGAGCGTCTCGCCGCGCTCACACGTGAAAAGCGGGCCGCGAGCACCAGCGGCAGCAGCGCGGCCCTCGAAATCGCGCGTTTTCATACCCTCGCACGGGCGCACGTCGCTTTGGCCCGCTCGCCAGGTACCGTCGATGTCGCGTCATTGCAGCAGGCTCATTTCGACACGGTACGGCGCGGCAGTCTCTATGCGGCGGTACCCGTTGCGCTCCTGCTTGTCGAGGCCTTGCTCGTGACGGGGCAACGCGGCGAAGCCGTCGAGGTGCTGGTCAATCTGCTCAAGCTCGCGCCATCGGTTGGTCTGCATCAGACGCTCGTCGATTGCAGCGTGCGCGTCGCGGAGCTGATCGAGGCGATCGTGCAACGGCGGATCGCCTCCGTGCACGAGGCGGGCGAACTGCTGCCTTACGCGGGGCTGCTGCTGGTGCACCGGCAACGCGGCGCGCGCCAGGCGATTGAGCCATTCGCGGCGCGACGCCCGAACGCAGCCGCGGCACTGAGCGAGCGCGAGCGTCTGATCGTCGACCTGATGGGGCGAGGTCTGTCCAACAAGCAGATCGCGGTTCAGTTGTGCATCGCGCCTGAGACCGTAAAATCGCACGCGAAGCATCTCTATACGAAGCTGTCGGTCAGAAACCGGACCGAAGCGGTCACACTCGCCACCCGCCTTGGCCTGATCCAGATTCCGAGGACTTTTCCGGCTTGAACCCCGACTCGCGTATCCACACGTCGCTCCAGTTTCCCGGCTTTCAGCTCGACTTGTCCAGTCAATGTCTGTGGCGGCTGGATCCGGCGCAGGCCGCTACCCGTATCGACCTCCCGCCCAAGACCTTCGCTGTGTTGCGGCATCTGGTGGAACATGCGCAGCAGCTGATGTCGTTCTATGCGCTGCTCGAAGCCGTGTGGCCCGACGTGCATGTGCAGCCCGAAGTGCTCAAGGGACATGTCGCTGCAATCCGTCGCGCCCTGGGTGACGATGCCAGTCAGCCGCGCTATGTTGAAACGCATCGCGGGCAGGGCTATCGCTTTATCGCGCCGGTCGGCAATCTCGCCGTCGGCGGCGAGTCAGGCTTCTTTGCACGCAGGGCGGAGCGCTTCGTGGGCCGCACGCCGCAGCTCGATGCCTTGCTGGCGGCACACCGGCGTGCCGAGGCCGGCTCGCGGCAGATCGTGTTTGTCACGGGCGAGGCGGGTATCGGCAAGACGGCGCTCGTCGACGAGTTCCTCGCTGCGGCAAGCCAGGGCGACACGCGGGTGATGGGAGGTGGGTGCGTCGAAGGCTATGGCGGCACCGAACCTTATTATCCGGTGCTCGAAGCGCTCGGCCGCCTCTGCCGCGGAGCAGGCGGCGAGCAGGTCAAGACGGCGCTCGTCTCGATCGCGCCCACCTGGGCCATCCTGATGCCGTCGTGCGTGCCGGCGGATATCCTCGATTCGTTGCTCGCCCGGACACTCGGCGCCGGGCGCGAGCGCATGATGCGCGAAATCTGCGACCTGCTGCAGACGCTGGCGAGAGAACGCCCGCTGTTGCTCGTGCTGGACGATCTGCACTGGGCGGACTTTTCGACCATCGACATGCTGTCCGCGCTTGCCCAGCTCGAGGGACCGCTGCGGCTCATGATCGTGGCCGTTTACCGTAGCGACGACGCCTCGTCCGTCCGGCATCCGGTGATGAAGCTCAATCACACGCTATTGCTTCGCAGAGCGTGTGAGGTGATCGAGCTTGCCCCGCTCAAGCCCGACTCGGTCGGCGCCTGGCTCATGCATGGCGCGAGCCTGAACCCGCTCGACGAGGAGTTGGCGCATCTGGTCGCCGAACGCTCGGGGGGCAATCCGCTGTTCATGCAGGCGATTCTCGAGCATCTGTACGAGCATGGCCTGGCGATCAGGACGGTTGACGGCTGGCATCAGACGGCGAGCGCCGCGCAGTTGCGCGAGGCGCTTCCGCGCACCATCGTGCAGGTCATCGAAATGCGTATCCGGCGGCTGGCTGCCAGGGCGCAACGCATGCTCGAGGCGGCGAGCGTGGCGGGACTGACGTTTGCGCCGGCAACAACGGCCGAAGCGGCTGCGATGAGCATCGAGGCGTTCGAGGATCTGTGCGACAGCCTTGCTCGCCAGGGCCAGTTCATTCGCCGCGCCGGCGTCCAGAGCTTGCCCGACGGCGCCAGCGCACAATCGTTCAGCTTTACGCATGCGCTGGTTCGCAGCGTCTTCTACGACCGTCAGGGACTAACGCGGCGCTCCAGGTCGCACCGGCTGATTGGCGAGCGTCTCGAGACGCTGTTTCCGGTGGGGCAACGCGGCAGTCTCTCGGCGGAGCTCTGCTGGCACTTTGCCGATGCGCAGCAATGGGACAAGGCGCTCGACTATGTACGCACCGCCTTGCAAACCGCCAAGGTTCGCTGTGCCTATCGGGAAGCGCTAGCCGCACTCGATCAGGCCGATACGCTGCTCGCACGCCTGCCGGCCGACTTGCGCGCGTTGCGGCGCGTCGAATTCGTCGAAGCGCGCGCGGCGCTCTATGCGGCCGCCCATGACCGGCAGGCAATCGACGCATACCGCGCGCTGCACGAACAGTCGACGCGGCTCGGCAAGATCGAAGTGCAACTGCGCGCGCTGCTCGGCCTCTCGTACGTGCTGAGCTGGGACGATCAGGCTCGCTCGGTGGAATGCCTCGACGATGCGCTCAGGCTCAGTGCGTCCTATCCGGACCGGAGCGTTAGCGCGTCGACGCAGATCGCGTGCAATGTGCGGCGGATCTGGACGCAAGGCTGGAACACGGACGATGCGCAGCAATTCAGCGACGCGCTCGCGACCGTGCGCGAGGTAGGCGATCCGGTGTCCATCGCGCAAGCGCAAATGGAGCACTGCATGCTGATGATGGTGTCGACGCAGTACCGCAAAGCGCTGCAGACCACGCAGGCGAGCTATCGGGTGTTGTACGACCATGCCGCGAGTCACCCGTGTTTCGATATCTCACGCCCAATGTGGATGGTGCGTCTGGGCGTGCCGTGGGCGTACCTGTCGCTTGGCGAACTGGGCCGCTCGCTCGACGAATTCGACCATGGCATCCGGCAGTATCACGACAACGGCAATTACTTCGCGGCGCGCACCCTGCAGGTCTATCGCGGATGGCTGCTGGTCCATACGATGGACTTCGAAACCGTCCTCGAACTCGACCGTCAGTTCAGGCAGGCGGCGGATCGGCCCGGGTCCGACGACGAAGCCCGCCAGCGTGCCGCATTCCTGCCGCCCCAGCAGCGCGTCTGGACCATTCTCGCCGGGCTGGCTCACGCTGGGCTTGGCGAAAACGCCGCTGCCGCAGCGCGTTTTGCCGAAGCGGAACAGCAGATGGAGCGCGAACCGATCATGTTCGACTGGTACTGGCGACTCCTGCTCGAATGGGGATGCGCCGACCTCGCGATAGCGCAAGGCGACTACGACGCGGCGCAATATCGTGCCCGCCGCTTTCTCGAACGCGCGCTTGCCACCGAAGAACGGACCTGGCAGGCGCTCGCGTGGGAAACCATGGCGCGCGCATCGTTGGGGGAGGGCCATTTGCAGAACGCCAAGGTCCAGCTGGACGCCGCGTTTTCGGTGACCGAAGGTTTCGAGACGTCGCTCGCGGACTGGCGTTTGCAGCGCACCGCTGCGTCGCTGCACGAAGCGCGCGGCGACATGCAGCGTATGGCAGCGGCACAGCAGCGCTACGTCGAATTGCGTGTCCGTCTGGCCGGCTCGATCCCGCAAGACGCGGGTTTCGGCCGGCGGCTCGCGGAGCCGGTCGAGGGCTAATCCCCGGCGTCGAGCGTGGCCCGCAGACGATGCCCGGTGGGCAAACTTGCCGCGAGCGCCGCTTTTTTGGCAACTGCGAATTCGGCGTGACGCTCAGCCGTTTGCGCATCGCCGCTCAGGCGATAGGCCTCGCTTGCCGTGCGATGGATGCGCCAGTCCGCGAGCGGAGTCTGGAAATGCTGCGTGGCAACGAGCGCTTTTTCCACATACCGCACAGCGTCCGCCACCGCACCAAAGCGCAGCGCGACGCGTGCCTGAATCTCCCACGACAAACCCTGCCAGGTGCGCTCTTCCGTGCCGCTCGCCGCCTTCACCAGACGCGCGGCGTGCGTCATCGCTTCGTCCAGATCGCCCTGCATCAGGGCAAGGCTCGCGAGACCCCATTCGAGCGCAAGTCGCCAGTACCAGTCGAAAATCACCGGCTCGTTATCCATGCGCTGCATCACGTCGGCCAGATGCACGCGCGCCGTGCAGGTGTCGCCGAGGCCAAGATAGGCCAGTCCCTTCAGGAGGATGGCGAGCCGTTGTTCCGCGGGAAGGGTCGAGCGGCGCACCGCGGTCCCGGCCAGCGTTTCCGCGAGAACCTGGCTGCAGGACTCGAGCATGGCGTCGAAGTCCAGCGCATGGAATTGCACCCAGCAGCGATACAGCGTCAGCGTATCGGCACCGTACTGATTGCCATTAGTGGCATACATGGCAATCGCCCGGTCGAACTCCTGATGTGCGCGCCCAAGCTCGCCCAGATATAGCAGCGTCCAGGGCACACCGAGATTGACCATCCAGGTGGCGCGAGCCATGTTGAACTCGGGCCGGTTCTCGTCGTTGTCGACGAGGAACTGGTAGTTCGCGAGAATGTTGTCCTGGGCCTGCTGATACCGCGCGGACACCATCATGACCATGCTGTATTCGCATTGCGACCAGGCGGTCGTGAACGGATCGTCGCCATTGCCCAGGGGTTCCAGCGCAGCTTCGCACTGACGGATGTCGTCGGCACGCCAGCCGCGCACCCACATTCTCCAGACGTAACAACTGATGCGGGTGCGCGCCTGCTGTTGCAGGTTGGTCTGGCGTTCGCTCAGCACCAGCGCTTCGTCGATGATCCGACTGCTGCGCAGCTGATCGCGCCAGCTATAGGCGTAGGCGAGGCTCAGTAAGGCGCGGCTCTGGATATCGATCAGACCGAGTTGCGCGGCACGCCTAGCCAGTTGTTCGCAGGTCTCGAGCGCGCGCCGGTCATGCGCCGCGGTAAAGACCGACGCACGTCCCTCGAGGAACTCGGCCTCGGCCGCTGCGCGTGCCTCGTTCGGCAAGTTGGCGGCCAGCATCATGGCGCGATCGAGGATGGCGAGTGCGTCGTTGTATGCGAGACGCTTCTTCGCGGTCTGGATCGCGATCCGCAGATACCCCAGCGCGCGCGACCATTGCTTGGCTGCCGCGAAGTGCTGGGCCAACTCCGCCGCGACGCTGCCGTGCTCTTCCGGCGCGCTGCGCGCTTCGAGCTCCTCGGCAATCCGCAGATGCGAATGAGCGGTACGCAACGCGCCCTGACGCTCGTAGAAGGTCTGCCGGTACATCGTGTGGCGGAATGCGTAGGTCCGTGCCGTGATCATGCGCTCGAGCGGCGCAGGCGCTTCGCGGCGGATGAAGCTCTCCTGGCGGCACAGCGCTTCGCACGTCTCCTCGATGCTTTCCTGGCTCAACTGGGCCGCCGGCGCGACAAGCGTGGCATCGAAGCTGAGTCCCGCCACACTGGCGGCTTCCAGCACGCGCTGTTGATTGCCCGTCAGCCGCTGGATGCGATGCTCGATAACCTGGCTCAGAGTCAGCGGCACTTCAAGCCGCACTTCCGACGGAGACAGATGCAGCTTCCACCCCTCGGGGGTGGACTGCGCGATGCCCTGTGCGACCAGATGATCGAGCGTCGCCACCATAAAGAGGGGATTCCCGCCGGAGTGCTCGCAGACGAGTTGTGCCAGGCCGTTTTCGCGAGCGTTCTGCGCCTTGCCTTCAAGGTATTCGGCAATGGCGTTTTCGGTCAGCGGCTCGAGCACGATGTCGTGGCAAAGCTTCTGCAAACCGAGGTCGTGGTTCAGGCGGCACAGAGGATGCTGAGCGAACTCCGCATCTTCGGGGCGATAGGTGACCACGACCATCAGGCGTGCGTGGGTGCGATGACGGGCGAGCGTAGAGAGCATGTCGACCGTCGAATAATCCGACCAATGAAGGTCTTCGAAGACGAGGGCGAGCGGCGTTTGCGCCGAGAGCGCGGCGAAGAACTCGCAGATCTCGCGCAGCATGCGGCCGCTGACCGCGCCGACCAGCTGCCGCTGCAACTGCGCGCGATGCCGCTCCGGCACCGAGCCGGGAAGCTGCGCGGCCCAGGTGGGCGCGATCGAAATCAGGCTGCGCATGATGGCGGCGCCCGCGTCGCCGCGCACCAGTTGAGCCAGCGCTTCGAGCACGGGGTAATACGGCTCGGTGCCGCCGTAGCCCTCCACGCAGCGCCCGAGCGAAGTCAGCACGTCGCCACGGCCGTCGAGCGATTCGAGGAACTGATTGACGAGCGTGGTCTTGCCGATGCCCGGTTCGCCGGCGACGAACACAATCCGCGATTCGCCTGCGCAAGCCTCGTCGAAAAGCGTTTTGAGCTTGTTCAACTGCGGCGTGCGTCCGACGAAAGTACCGTCAGCCGGTCTCTCGACATCGTCCGTGGCGTTGACCGGCGTGCGGGCCAGCAGCGGGGCGATGAAACGGTAGCCGCGGCCGCGCAGCGTTTCGATAAAGCGGGGGTTGGCCGGATCGTCGCCGAGTGCGGCGCGTATGGACAGCATGTGCCCCTTCAGCACTTCCGGTTGCACTGTGACGTTTTGCCAAAGCGCGTCGAGAAACTCGTCGTGCGTCACGAGGCGGCCGGCGTTGTCGATCAGGTACTGCAGCATGTCGTACGCACGAGGCCTGAGATTGAGCCGGGATTGGCCCCCATCCGGCGTCGCTTGCCAGACACACTGGTTGGCCCGGTCGAGCCGGAAAGGCGGGAATTCGCTCACTTTTGTCTCCGACCGCACGGCCCATTCATTCTTGCAATCCTATATGAAAGGCGATGGCCGCCTCGGTGCGCTGGGTCTGGCGCGGATTTCAGCACGGCAGGGCAATCGACCACTGAGGCGTGGCGAGCCCTGGCGTCTTCGGCAGGCATTAACGTAGTTTTAAACATTTGGCCGATTCTATACCGGCAAAATGACTGCGAAAACCTTCGACGTAACGGTATGGACCACGGCCTTGCGCAAGGCTTTCAAACGGCCTTTCGACACCCGATCGGGGGATAGGACACGTTAGCGCCTTCGAGAATAATGGGTCATCGCGACTGCGGTCGCTCCCATTGAGGATGAAACGAAATGCTTAAGGCGTTTTCAGTTCCTGTTACTCCGCAAGGGCAATCCGCACTTGCGACGATGCCGCCGTGGCACTATTCGAGCGACTGTCTGGCCATCGAATACTGGGCCGATCCGAAGGCCATCGCGGCCTTGCTGCCACGTGGCATGACCGTGGACGAGAAGTCCGGCGGGCGCGCCTTCTTCTGGTTTCTGGACTGGCAGTTCACCGGGTCCAACGACGAATTGACGGACCCGGCCCGCTATCAGTACCGCGAGGCCTTCGTTCTGGTCGAGGCGGTATTCGACGGCGTGCCGGTCAACTATTGCCCATACATCTTCGTCGACAACGATGCGGCGATTGCCCGCGGATGGGCGCAGGGTTTTCCGAAGAAACTCGCTAGCGTCTATCAGACCCGCAGCTTCTCCGCGCCGAGTGCAGCGGCCGCGCCGCTTGCCAAAGGGAGCCGCTTCGGCGCCAGCGTTTCGGCGCACGGCGAACGCCTGGCGACGGCCCGTATCCAGCTCGAAGAGCCTGTCGCCGACCCGACGACCGTGTTCAACCGCCCGACGACCATGCGCCGCTACTTTCCCCAGCTCGCCGCCGGGCTTCAGGACAAGCCGCCGGTCGACGAGCTGACCATGTCGCTTACGGACAATCTGGCGATCGTCGATGTCTGGACCGGAACCGCGGAGCTGAAACTTCCCGAGGTCGCCGGTGAGGACATGCACCTGATCGCTCCGCTGCGTGTCGGCCGCGGTTATCGGCTGGGGATGTCTTACTCGGTGACGGATCTGCGGATTCTGAAGAACTACGTCGAGTGACAGGCCGGAAACGTCAGGACAGGAGTAGCCTCAATGCCGCTTTATACCTTGATGACTCAGGATGGCGTACTCAGCAGCGAGGCCAAGACCCGGCTCGCGGTCGAACTGACGGAGCTGCACTCGTCGTATTCGGGTGTGCCGAAAAACTGGGTGCATGTGGTGTTTCAGGAGTATCCGCCCGGCAACGGTTTCACGGCCGGAGAAGCGGCGGCCACCGCCGCGCTGACGCTTCTGATCCGGACCGGCCGCCCGCCTGAATACAAGCGCGAGCTGATCCAGCGTCTCTGGAAGCTGTTTCAGACCGCGACCGGCGCACCCGATGACCAGATTGTCATCGGTATTCAGGAACTGCCGCCCAGCCAGGCAATGGAAATGGGGAAGATCATGCCGGAGGTCGCGAACGAATAGCTAGCTCACTAGCTCAATAGCTCACTAGCGCGCGATCATTCGAGCCAGGGCAGCGCCCGCGGCGAAACGATAAACGTCGTCAGCTTTTCATCGGGCTGGGTCCACACCAGCCCGAACTGCATCGAATCCGCATTCGGCAACGTGAAAACGTGCGGTCCTTCGAGGAACTGGCCATCCCATCCAAATGCCCGGGCGGCCTCGGTCGCGGCCTCGTATTCCGAATCGACAAGCTGAAGCGAGAACTTGCCGCCGTCCGCCTCCACCAGTTCCCTGATGCGTTCGAGCGTCGGCATCCAGTTGAAAGCACTGGCCGGCCGGGGCATTGTGTACACGCGCCATGTCATCGTGGCTATCCTCAAATCAGGTATTCGTGAGCCGGCCCGGCGTTCGCCAGGCGAGGGCGTTTCCTGGTTGACGGCAAAAAAGTCAAATTCTTGACAGTGGGTTTCACGGACAGGGACGCGGAGCACACTCAGGAATTCCTTACGGAGAATTCCATATCGGCCTAATTCAATATCTGGGAGTCCTGACGGCGCTAGCGGCGCAGCGTGTCTAGTATCGACTTGCGGCGATCGCTTGCGTCTGTTCGAAGCGCCGTGCGCTCAAAGTAGAGCCGATCCGGCCGGTGCCGCGGGGGTGGTCGAATGAATCAGGACACGCAAGGCTTGATACGCGAGATGAATCTCGCCTATCTTCTGCTGATCCAGCGCCTGCTGGCAGAAGACAGAAGCACGGCCATGGGCACCCTTGGCGTCTCGCCCGAAGTGGCCGATGTTCTGCTGGCCCTTTCGCTCAAGGAGCTCACGAAACTCGCCTCGGTGTCGCAGATTCTGTGCTCGTTTCGCTTCAATGATCATACGGTGCTGTCGGCATTGACACATAGCCAGGTTGAAGCGGCCGCGATGACGCGCACGTCGTCGTCCGGGACTGCCTCAAGCCGCGCCGAGGTCGGTACACATCACGCGTAACCGCCGGCGTATTGGCTCATGATGTCGAGGTTGCCCAGGTGTTCGCGGGGAATCTCGTCGCCGACCTGGCCACGCCGGATCACCAGCACCCGCTGCGACACCGCGGCGATGAAATCCAGATTCTGTTCGACCAGCACGATGGTGAGCCGGCTGCGTTCGCGCAGCAGCACTAGCGTCTCGGCGATCTCGTCGATGATCGACGGCTGGATGCCCTCGGTCGGCTCGTCGAGCAGTAACAGGCTGGGATTGCCGGCCAGCGCGCGGGCGAGGGCCAATAACTGCTGCTCGCCACCGGACAGCGATCCGCCGGTACGGTCGAGCAAGGGCTTGAGGCGAGGGAAGTCGGCCAGCAGCCGTTCGAGCGCATCTGCCGGGCGCTGGCCGGTCTTCAGGAGTCCGAGCCGAAGATTGTCCAGCGTGCTCAACGCAGGAAAGATCTCGCGGCCCTGCGGTACGTACGCCATCCCGCGTCGCGCGCGCGTGTGGGGTGCCGCGCGTGTCACGTCGGCGCCGTCGAAACGGATCGTGCCCGAGGTCGCCGGCAACGCTCCGATCAGACTGCGCAGCAAGGTGGTCTTGCCCATGCCGTTGTGGCCGAGAATGCCGATCGATTCCCCGCTGGCGATCGACAGCGACACGTCGTAGAGCACCGGGATCGAGCCATAGCCGGCGCATAGATCGACAACCTCAAGCATCATCGGACTCCGCTCATTGCGGTTTCTTGCCAAGATAGATCTGCTGGATCAGCGGGTCGCTCATGATGCGATCCGGCGTGCCTTCGCGGATGATGGCCCCCTGGTGCAGCACTGTGACCGTCCGCGCGATCTTGCGGATAAAACCCATATCATGCTCGACCACGACGAGCGCGTGCCGCTGGTTGATTTCGAGGATCAGCTCCGCGGTGCGCGTAACCTCGGCATCGCTCATGCCCGCCGCGGGTTCGTCCAGCAGGATCAACGGCGGGTCCGGCGCGATCACCACCGCCAGTTCGACCCACTGACGCTGACCGTGCGCGAGCAGGCCGACCGTCGCATCGCGGTACGCCAGCATGCCTACGCGTTCGAGCGTCGTCCGCGTGACGCGCTCCGTCTGTTGCGGCGTGTTCACCCGGCGCGCAGCGAGCCAGACGTTCTCCCACACGCTGAGCCCGTTGAAGAGGCTCGGCACCTGGGTCTTGATGCCAATGCCCAGCCGAGCCGGCTGATGCGGCTGCATGTTCGAGATGTCCTGACCACGAAACAGGATCTGCCCCGAGGTGGGTTTCACCTGGCCGGTGAGCAGCTTGAAGAAGGTGCTTTTGCCCGCACCGTTCGGCCCGATCACGCAGCGCAGTTCTGCCTCCGCCAGCGTGAAATTGACGTCGCGGGTCGCGTGGACGCCGCCAAAGCGCACGTTCAGATCGCGGGTCTCGAGGAGCGGCGTCATCGCACGGTTTCTCCATGCGGGTCGAGCTTTGCGGCTTGATCGATCTTTGCTGCCTGCTGCCCCGCGTCCAGGTCCTCCTTCACGGCGCCGTTGACGTTGGCCGTGTCGCGCCGACGGCGTAAGCGCGATACGAGCGCGGCGCCGAGCGAGCCCACGCTCGGTACGATTCCCTTGGGCACCATCAACACGAACACCACGAGAATGGCGCCGAGGACCAGGTTGGAGTTGATGGTCTGCTGCGTGCCGATCTGCGTGGTCAGCCACTGGATGGCGACGCAGCCCACCACCGGGCCCACTAACGTGCCGAGGCCGCCCACGATCACCCAGATGATGATCTGCGCCGATTGCGCGAGACTGAATACCGTAGGGCTGGTAAAGGCGCCCCAGTTGGCGAACAGGCATCCGGCCAGTCCGGCGATGGCTGCGCCGAGAACGAATGTGAACAGCTTGTAGGCGCGTGCGTCGTAACCGAGCAGCAAGAGACGCTGCTCGTTTTCCTTGCTGGCGACGATAACCCGGCCCGGCTTCGTGGCGAGCAGCGCCCTAAGGAGCAGATAGACCAGCAGCAGCGCGCCGAACGACAGCTCGAACAGGCCGCGCGGCCCGATCGTGTCGTCGATATTGCCGGGCATATTCAACGGCGCGATACCCGGTATGCCGTTGAATCCGCCCAACGGCGCCGTGCCGATTTTCCACTCCGGTCCCGCGGTGGAGTTGATCAGGTTGAAGAGGATCAGCGTCACGGTCAACGTGATGACACCCATGTAGACGTCGGACAGCCGTCCATAGAAGATCAGATAGCCGAGGATGGCGGCGAACGCGGCGGGCAGCACGATGGCCAGCACGAAGGGCACGGTACTGTCGCCGAGGTTCGTCACGGCGATCGCGTAGGTATAGGCGCCTAGCCCGAAGAAGGCGGACTGTCCGAAACACAGGATGCCGCCATAGCCCCAGATGAAGGCGAGACTGATGGCGAGGATCGACATCACGACGTAGACGGTGGCCTGCACGAGGGCGAAGTCGTCCAGCACGTGAGGCAGGACGAACAGCAGCGCCAGCCCCAGCGCAATGGTAAGCGCGGCGCTTGCCCACGACCTCGAGAAGCGCTGCAGCGCGTCGGGCCCTTGCGCCGGCTGGCTGGAGTGCGCAGGCCTCGTCACAGCGAACCCTTGAAAAAGCGGCCGGTAATGCCCTGCGGCAGTAGCCGCAACATGATGATCGCGCCGACCAGCAGTGCGACTTCGCCGAACACGGGCGTCGAGGCAAAGGTGGCGACCTGGTTGATGGCACCGAACAGCGTCGACGCGCTGACGAGGCCGACGACAATCGCCGGGCCACCGCCTATTACCGTGATGAACGCCTTGGCGATGAACGCGCCGCCCATCGTCGGCACGACACCGGTCAGCGGCGCCAGCAGGCCGCCCGCGAAGCCGGACAAGGCCGCACCGATTGCAAAGGTGGCCGAATACACGAGGCTTGGGTTGATGCCCAGCGCGTCGGCCATCTGCGGATTCTGCATGGTGCCGCGTGCGATCAGACCGAGGGAGGTATGCAGGAGGACCCAGCGCAAGGCGAGCGCCAGCAGTGCGCCGACCGCGATGATCACGAGCGTATAGCTGCTGACCGAGTAAGCGCCGATCGTAAAGTTACCAAGCGGGGCCGATACTCCAGCGGTCGTGTTGCCGGCAATCGACGTCACCGCGCCTATCAGCAGCAGCGACAAACCCCACGTGGCGAGCATCGTGTCGATCATGCGGCCATACAGACGACGGATGAAAACCCGCTCCAGCACGATGCCGATCAGGCCCACCGTCACCGGCGCGACGACGAAGATCGCCACCCACAGATTGATGCCGAGCCGCATCGCTTCAATGGTCGCGTACGCCCCTAGCATCATGAACTCGCCATGCGCGAGATTGATCACCTTCATCATCCCGAAGATGACCGCGAGCCCCGACGAGATGACAATCAGGCTTGCGATCGCATACAGGATCTGAATCAGGACGATAGCGGCAAGATCCATCAGCGGCTCCTTGGGACGGCGCGCGGCCGCTTCACGCAAGCGTTAAAGCTTGATGACATATTGCTGGTTGTCGCGCGGGTTCTTGATGAGATTGCAGACGGCGCTGGTATCGCTCGGTGGTTGCGCCTGGAAGGTCTCGACGATATCGAGCTTCTTGTTGCGAACCTCGGCGATATTGACGTTCAGCACGCAGTGATGCGTGGCCGCATCGATCGAGACCTTGCCGCTGGGAGCGTCGATGCTGATACCCGACTCCAGCGCTTCGATCACCTTCATGCGGTCCAGCGTACCGGCTTTTTTCACGCCCTGCGCCCACAGGTTGAAGCCCTGGTAAGTACCCATCGCCAGTTCCGTGATGTTCGGATAGTTGGCGCCGAAGCGCTTGTGAAAGCGGTCTTTGAACGCTGTATTGACGGGGTTGTCGATCGTCTCGAAGTAGTTGTAGCAGACGAGAAAACCGTCGCATTCGTCGGGCGAAAGCACGATCTGCTCGTTGCCGCCGGCAAAGGTGGTGGAGGCAAGCGGGATCTTCTTGTGCAGACCCGCGGCGGCCCACTGCCGATAGAACGACATATGCGCGCCGCCCACCAGCGCCGAGACAATCATGTCGGGCTTGGCCGCTTCGATCTTCGAGATCGACGGGCCGAAGTTCGTGACGTCCAGCGGGAAAAAGTCGATCGAGGCAACCGTGCCGCCGTTGTCCTGCACGAATTTCTTGACCCACTGCGAGGTAATCTGACCGTAGTTGTAGTCGGCCGCGACCACGTAGACCTTTTTGCCCCACTTTTTCATTGCGTAGGGCACGAGCTTTGCCACCGTCTGGCCCGGCGTTACGCCGGTACAGAACGTATTGCGGTCGCACACGCCGCCCTCGTACTGGGTGTTGTAGAAATACAGGGTCTTGTAGCGGTCGAGCACCGGACGCATGACCTCGCGCGAGGCGGAGGTGATGCCCCCATGCACGACCGCGACCTTGTCCTTCAACGCGGCCTGCTGCGAAAACTGCGTGTAAAGCTGCATATTCGACTGCGGGTCGTAGGTGAGCAGTTTGATCTTCTTGCCCAGCAGTCCACCTTGCGCGTTCCATTCTTCGACGGCAAGCGTCAGGCAATCGGCCATGGGCTTGCCGTAAATATCGAGTCCTCCTGATAAATCGGTGATCCCGCCCACGACGATTTCATCTTCGGCCGATGCGGCAAACGGGATACCGCAAGCCGCACCGGCAGCCAGCGAGAGAGCGGAGGTCTTGATGAAGGAACGGCGATCCATGGAAAGATTCCTGAAGGTGAACAAGATCGAATACGAGCGCCATGTTAGCGCTCTCTACGGCTAATCCGCCAGCGGCGTCAAAGCGTTTTCCAGTCCGCGGCCTGTTCGAATGCGTAAGCGCCGCGATAGATCGTTGCTTCGTCCCAATGCTTGCCGATCAGCATCATGCCGACCGGCAGACCTTCGACCATGCCGCATGGCACGCTCATCGCCGGGTGGCCCGTCACGTCGAACGGGCAGGTGTTGGGCAGCATCTCGAAGGCACGCTGAACCACTTCCTCGAGGGGCGCCCCCGCGGCGGGCAATGGAGTCGCAGTCAGCGGCAGCGTCGGCATCAGGAGCAGGTCGTAATCGGCGAGCGCCGTGTCGTACGCCAGTGTCAGTTGCCGCGACAGGTTCTGGGCCTTCGCGTAGAAGTGGCCACGATAGTGCTTGATGAAGTACTCGCCGAGCACCATGGTGAGCTTCAGCGTCTCCGAGAGTTCGTCTGCGCGTTCGCGCCAGCCCGCATGGAAGTCCACCATGCCGGTCACATACAGTCCCTTCCAGTTAAAGCCGTGGCCGTTGTCTTTCATCATCTGCTGGGTCGCGCCTTCGGCCGCGATCGGCAGCCAGATAGCCGGGCCGAGCAGGTGCATCGGGATCGATACTTCGCTGACCTTCGCACCCAGATCGCTATAGCGCGCGGCGGCTTCGCGCACTTTCGCGTCGGACGCCGCCTGCGATTGCGGCCATCCGAAGCCCTCCTTGACCACGCCGATCTTCAGACCCTTGACGCTTTCTTTCATCAGGTCGCTATAGGGCTTGGCCGTCTGCCCCGCGTACTGACGCGGATCGAGGCCGTCAGGGCCGGCAAGGACTTCGAGCATGAGGGCGTTGTCGGTGACGTTCGCGGTCATCGGGCCCGTGTGATCGATCGTCAGCTCGATCGGCATGACGCCGGTGTAAGGCACGAGACCATGCGTGGCTTTCATCCCGTAGACGCCGCAGTACGACGCCGGCATGCGGATCGAGCCGCCCTGATCGCCGCCGATCGCCAGATCGACTTCCCCCGCGGCCACCAGCGCCGCGCTGCCCGACGACGAACCGCCGGCGGAATATCCCCTGCGGTGCGGATTGTGGACAGGCGCGGGCGAACTCGTATGCGAGCCTCCGGAAAAGCAGAAGTACTCGCATGTGGCCTTGCCGACAATCGTCGCGCCAGCGTCGAGCAGGCGCGTCACGATGGTGGCGTCCACATCGGGCACATAGCCTTCCAGCGTCGACGCGCCATTCATCATCGGCACACCGGCAAGGCAGACGTTGTCCTTGAGTGCGACGGTCTTGCCAGCCAGTTTGCCGCCCGGCGCGCCTTTGACTTCGACTTTGACGTACCACGCGCCGTAGCGGTTTTCTTCGCCGCTCGGACGATAGCCGGGCGTTCGCGGGTAAGTTACGCGCGGCAGATAGTCGGGGAGCGCATCGACGACATCGTAGGCGTCGAAGTTCGCCTGCAGCAAGCCGTTGTAGCTGGCCAGTTGCGTTTCGGAAAGATGGATGCCGAGACTCAACGCGACATCTTCAAGTTGGCTCAGCGTAGGACGTTTGACTGCCATGGTTGCTCCGTAAGTTGAATTCCGGACAGACCTGCGGCTACTGTGCTGCCGGTGACCATTCGACGATGGATGACGGCGTTGTCAGGCGCCTGAATGCCTGACCAACTTGCGAGCAATGGTATGGACGACTATTTTCTGCGTCAACCATTTTATTTTCCTTGGAAAATAAAATGACGACGGCGGGGCGCGGCGCGATCAAAGATGGGTCAGCACGCGGAACGCGTGACCGTCGACCCTGGCCAGATAAATCGGCACCCGGTTCACCCGGCCGCCAGCGTAAACAGCGCCACGAGCGCTGCGATAGGAAAGGGGCGCGGTGCCGAGACGCGCCAGACTGGCGCTAGTGGCGTTGCGCTGATGCGCATCGTTGAGCAAAGCAGCAAGGAAGTGGATGCCTTCGTAGGTGGACTGTCCAAACGTATCCAGCGTCGGCGCACGAACACCGAAATGGCTGTGATAGCGCTCCTTGAACGACTGGTTGGCGTCGGTATCCAGTGATGCGAAATAACCAGAGGCAACGTACAGGTTGTCCGTGTTCCGTGCGCCGATGCCGAGCAGCTCGTTCTCGCCGAGTGCGCAGGATAGCCGCAGAACGTGCGAGGCCAGACCGGCATGGCCGAAGGCGCGATTGAAGTCCACCGCGTCCTGGCCGATCAAGGAGAGCAGGACGGCGTCCGCACGTTGCTCGCGAATCTGGTCGAGAACGTATTCGTAGTCGCCGCCACCGAAGGGCAGAAACATCTCGCCGACGACGCTGCCGCCGGATTCGGCGACGAAACGGTGCGCGACCTGATGCGACGCGCGCGGCCACACATAGTCATTGCCGACGAACATCCAGCGCCGCGGACGGTGGCGCTCGTTGAGCCAGTGAATAGCAGGACGCAGTTGTCTGGAGATCGTTTCGCCGATTGCGAATACACCGGGCGTGCGTTCGCCGCCCTCGTAGAGCGGGGTGTACACGAACGGTATGCGGCCGCCGATTGCGCGCAGGAGGTCATGGCGAACCGCACTGGTGTGCATGCCGACGAGGGCATCGACGGCGCCTTCCTCAACCAGTTCGACCAGACTGTCTTCGATCGCCTGCGCGTCGTCGCCGGCGTTGAGGGTGATTAGCCGGCAAGGCCGGCCGGTGATGCCCGACCCGCTGTTGAGCTCGGCCACGGCGAGGCGCGCCGACGCCAGCGCGGACGGCCCCCAGATGCCCGCGGCGCCGCCGAGCGGCACGCACAAGGCGATATTCAATTCCTGCTTGCTGCTACGGGTACCGGGACGCTGACTCATCGATGGGCGTGTGATGCCAAAGTGGTCGAACACGTAAGCGAGGCTGGCCGCGACGCCTGAGCGGCAAAAACGTCAAGCCGGACGCAAGCGTTGCACCAACCACGGGCGGACGAGCGCCAGCTTGGCACATTTTCAGCCAGTTTTGCACCGATACTTTCCACGGAAAATTAATTTGCGTAAGATCGATGCCATTGCTTCGACACCATGCATCTACCATGCCCGAACACGACCTTTCGCAGTACCTCGCCTGGCTGCTGGCCTCGGCGCACCGGCAGATGAAGCTGGGTATAGCCCAGTCGATTGCCGATGAGGATGTCAACGAGGAGCACTGGCGCATCCTGCAGGTCGTATCCGACGAGCAAGGTCATTCGATGGGCGAACTCGCCGAGCAGGTACTGCTGAATGGCCCTGCACTGACCAAGAACGTCGACAGACTGGTGAGCCGCGGACTCGTCCAGCGCGCACAGGACGCCCAGGACAGTCGCAAGGTGCTGGTCTATATCAGCGATCGCGGGCTGGAGATGGTGGGGCGATTGAAGCGCAGTGTGGATGCGCATCACGAGGCGATTGAAGAGGCGCTTGGACCACGCAACTCGAAGCAGTTAAAGCGCCTGCTGGAACGGCTGATCGCGGAGTCGCGGCCGGAATGAAGCGTGGTTTGCGCGACGTTGCCTAGGCGACCATCAGCGGTTGTTCGAGGAAATTCACGACTTCGCTTGCCTGGATGGGTCTGGAATACAGATAGCCCTGAACCATCAGACCGCCCAGCGTTTTGAGTATGGCCAGTTCGTCTCTCGTCTCGATGCCTTCGATAATGCAATCAAGGTTCATGTCCCGGCTGAGCGCGAGGAGCGACTTGACGATCTTGTAGCTCGTGGGATTCGTGTTCAGATCTGTCACGAAACTGCGATCGACCTTGATCTTGGTGAGCGGTAACGCATGAAGGTGCGTCAGGCTCGAAAAGCCTGTTCCAAAGTCGTCGAGAGAAATACCACAACCGAGAGCCCGCAACGTCTCCGTGGCACGACGGACCTGAGCAAAATCACGAATGAACGCCGTTTCGGTTATTTCCAGATCGAGACGGGCAGGGTCGAAGCCGCTCTTGCCGATCTGCGTGATGATGTCGAGGACGGTGTCCGGCGAACTCAGATCGTGGGCGGACAGGTTAAACGAAAGACGGATGGTCGAAGGCCAAAGCAGCGCGTGAGCTAGTGCTTTTTTCAGTAGTGTTTTAGTGATCCTCTCTATCATTCCGGTGCGTTCTGCAACGGGAATGAACTGCGCCGGCGTGATGGCCCCCAGGGTGGGGCTGCCCCATCGGGCCAGTGCTTCGAATCCAATCGTCGAGCGGTTCGAAACGTCGACGATCGGCTGGAACACAACCGTCAGTTCATCCTCGAGGTTGGCATGCTGCAGTGCCTGCTCGATCTTGGCTTCGTAGCGGATCTTCGCATCGTGGTCGGTGGAGAACAGCGTCACCTTGCCACGACTGCTGCGCTTTCCGTGATACAGCGCATAGTCGGCGTTGGCGAACAGCTGTGTCGTGTCGCTCGCCATATCGGGAAAGACCGAGAAACCGATCGAGCCGCCTATTTGCAGCGTGATATCGCCGAACGATGCCACAGCTCGTATAGCAGAACAGATCAATTCGCCATTCGCGACCAGTTCGACTGTGTCGCCAAAGTTCGACGCCACGATCGAGAACTCATCCCCGCCCAGTCTCGCGACATAGTAATTTTCCGGACATGCCTCGACGAGGCGCGTTCCAATGATCTGCAGCAGTTTGTCGCCGGTGGCATGGCCGTAGATGTCGTTGACGAGCTTGAAACCATCCAGGTCGATAATGCCGACGGCAAGACGCGTTCCATCGGATTTCGCTCGCGCATAGGCGAAATCGAGGTACGAAAAGAACGCGCGACGGTTGGCCAGCCCCGTCAGGCTATCGATATTGGCCAGCCGGAAATTCTCCGCGCGCGCACTGACCATGCCGGTAAAGTCACGATAGTGAACCAGCAGTATGGCGAGCATCGCCGCGGAAACAAGCGCCGTGTTGACGGCGATCGCGACAAAGACCAGCGTGCCCGAGAGAGCGAAGAAAATAACAAAGGAGCCGTTGACGATGAATGCAACCGTGAAGGCAGCCGGCCGCAAATGCATCATGCAAAAAATCACGCCAATCACGGTGATGGCCATATAAAAGGCTACGTGAGCCTTTTCATATGGATCGCCGTAAGGGAAGAGCCCGAACGCCCACAGCGTGAAAGCGAGAGCAATAAAGGGCGCGAGCCGTTGGGTACGGGAGAGTGCTTCTAACGCAATCTCATGGCTTGCTTCCTGCCGCGAGCGACGCAGCCAGCCGATCAGCCGCACCACCGAAATCACAGTCATGATGACGGGTATGTCGATGGTCAGCCAATGCGGCGCCACGTGCATGTGCGTCGTCGCGAGCCCCCATGTATTGATCATCAGGACCACATACATGAGCGGCATCTGGAACGTGAAAGCCCGGTACTGGGCGATCAGCAGATCCGGATTGTCTCGCGGGATGCTCGCAATTTCTCTAACGGATTTCAGGAGTTTCTTGAGCTTCATGATTGCGCATTCCCGCGGGTCCATCGCTAACGCGTCCAATCTGCAACAGCGGACTATCAAACTCGAATCTCGGCTCTCCTAACGGTACCGATACGCGGCCTGTCTGTTGTCCAAAGTTGTCCTTGTTGCGTGTATCGAATCGTGTATATCCGCAGCTGAACTTTGTGAAGCTAAGGTGAAAGGACCATAACCATGGTTGCTACTTCGGTATACGGCAACGTCCATCGATCTCTGTAGTGCGCCGATGTAGGGATTGCCTGAAATTTTCGTAAGGATGTGATTTTTTGGCGCGCGGGAGTCCGGTTTCATAGGGAAAACGCTGAATTGAAGCTGTTTTTGAGCGTCACGAAACGTTCATTCAGGATTGCCTTACGAAATTTTCAGCCGGCGCCGATCTTCAGCGGCAGCCCCGTTTTGCCGTATAACTCGCTGTGTCTGGAGATAGATGGCTCCAGTGCTTCTGGTCTCTCACGTCCTGATCCTCGAAACTCAGGATTTTATTGCGTCGTGCTTGCACGACGCATTTTTTTGGGAGAACGGGTGGGGAGCTGACATTGAGCGTTGCTCTGGTGTCCGGTGCTGCATGATGCGGATCATGGCGCTGCTGTGTCGCTGGTCGATTCCAGGTCGCACGTCATGTCCGACGCTGTTGAAATTGCGTCAGACGCGCCCAGCTTTGAGCGATTCGCCGGAGTGGTGGGGGGGTGGGCTTGCTCGAGTGCCAGGGTCTCGATAGGAAGCGTGGTTGCGGCATCGATCGCATCGAGGTAGCTGAAGTGATAGCGGTCATACGTTGCTTGCAGTCTTCCGAGGCCGTGGTGGAAATCGCCCCGAAACGTGGTCCAGAAACCCAGCGGGTAGTGCGCACATTCGATGTACGTGTCCTGCTGTTGCACATCGTCGCTTGAGCCGTCGAGAACCAGATGCTCGATGGTCTTCGATTCGCACAATGCCACCGTGAGAATGCAAAACAGGGCTATCAGGAAGGTCCCAAGGATTGTTGCGCGCATGTTGAGTCGAATCACGTTGATATCGGTGAATACAGACTCAAGCAGGACAACAAAGTTTTTTTACGCGACCTTACCGGTGATTTCCTGGTGACGTCAACGACGTTTGGCCGGCACAAAAAAGAGGCCCGCCGAGGGAAGGGCGGGCCTTAACACATACGTCGAGGTACCAAAGGCGCTACTACGAGGGGGGTAGTAGCACGGAATGGATTGTACTGAGCCGGCGGGGGTATTTCGGAAGTGGTAATCGCACGTAAGCAAAGGTCGGTTTTGAGTTTGCCGTCTGATTGCTTTTGCCGCGTTTCATTTAACTCTTGAGTTGTGGGAATTGTCGGGCGGTAGTAGTGGACTTCGTTGGAATAAACTCGCGAGGGCTAGCGTTTCTCTTGTTGCGCGCCTCTCTCTTATGCAATTTCAGGAGCCTTCCCCGATGTCACTGAGTACCGATACCGAATTCTTTTGCCTTCTCTCCGACAGCTACCGCCGACTCGTCGGGAAGTCACTCGTTCCTGACGGCATGAGCGTGTCTGAAAGTGCCGTCTGGCTTTACGAGGCGGCGCCGTTTGGTGTTCTTGCACATAGTACTGCGGCCGATCCTGTATTTGTTTATGGCAACGTACGCGCTCAGGCGATCTTCGGGTATAGCTGGGATGAGCTTACCGCGCTGCCCTCGCGTCTTTCCGCGGAAATGCCGGAGCGTAGCGAGCGGCAGGCGTTTCTTGATCAGGTCGCGCGTGACGGTTTTGTTACCGGATATCGGGGCGTGCGTGTTGCTAAATCAGGCGAGCGGTTCTGGATTGAACACGCTACTGTCTGGCAGTTGGTGGATGAGGTTGGGGTTTATCGGGGGCAGGCGGCTATGATTCCGCAGGTGGAGGGGATCGGGGAGAGGGGTTGAAGAGCGAAGACAATCTTCTCGATGCGGCCGAGCGCGCGAAGCAGCAGGTTCGGTTTCGGTGGAAGGCAATTCAGGTCGATCACATCGGTAACGCTCACGTTTCGCGGCGCGATAATGTACAAGGATCGGTTGAAGACGTGTTTCGCATTGCCGTTCGCGGTCGGTGCCTTTGGCTTTGCTACGCGAGAGCTGTGGTCGGCCAGTTGTTCCGCAAAGTGCCGAAGATCGGACTTGAGTCTTGCACCGTCGGTGGGCACAGCGTCATTCACGATTGACTCCGAAGCACAACGGCCGCCCGTTCCAACGCCGCCTGGATATTCTCTTCAAAGTGGTCCGGGAGGGTGAGGACAAGGTTTAGCTCGTAGGTTCCGCCTTTAGGATCCTGCTCAAGTACGTTTGTGAGAAATTCCGGGAGCTTCCGCGCTTGGTCGAAGATACCGCTGCCCACGCCTCTCATCAGGCCATGTATCTCGGAGAAAGCTTCGTTAACTCGCGAGAAGCGCACTCGCTCCTCCAATGCAAGTGTACTTGCGCATAATTCGGCAAAAAGTCGGCATATCGTAACGATTTCAGTATCAGAACCGGCAACGCCTACTTCCCCCCAAGCAAAATGGAACTCCGAATTTATCAATGCAGTGAATGCCGCAGTAATTTGCAAGCACTCGTGCATGAGGCTCAATAGCCATGAGGTAAACTCAGAATCCTCGATGCGTACCGTAGGCTTGATGTAAAGCCCTCGCTGTAGGGCGGACCATCGTTTCAATATAGGTTCCATCTCATAGCGCAACATTTCGATCGTTAGGCGAAACTCCCAATGCTTTCCTTTTTCGAGAATAATTCGCTCAGCTAAATAGCTCAATCGTCCGAATTCTTCGAGATGTCTTTTCTCGTACCGTTGCCGAATGTCCGCGGCGGTTTTTCCCAACTGCTCCGCAGTCCAACGTTCGTGCGCTCGTTGCCATTCGAACAAAAGTCCGGCTGGATGCCGATTTGGATCGTCGTCGACTAGTTTGTGACAATTTCCGCAAAGCCAGATAGCGTTTGTGATGGCACTACGTTCTGCCGACGTCATATCCGCAACGTAACGCGCCGAACCAAGATTGGCACCGTAGATGTGTGCAGCTTCGCCTACGTTCACAGCATCATTTGGGTCATCAGTAGGGCCGCTTGTAATCGCTCCGCAGGCCGGATTAGAGCAGCGGTTCGCTGCCCGCTTCGCTAGCGTTGCTATCACCGATTGTTTGAATCTGTCCTCGATCGCCATTACGTGCCTTCCTACAATTAAGGTTTCTAGTATGAACACACTTTGTGTCGGGATCCCAGTGCTCACACGAAATGCTCGGTTTACAGGGACGGCCGCTACGTGAAGGTCTGTACGTCGACGTGACGACCACAATACACTTGCTAGCTTGCTACAGGTCGAAGCAGGGTCGTTCGAAGGGCTGCCTGGACCGTCACCAGAAGTAACCTTAGCACTCACATTATTTGACATAATATAAATTATCGAACTTTTGTCTGTAAGAGCAAAGTTGTAATGTCGTATCTGGGCAAAGTTCAAATGTCGTAGCTGAGCATTTTTTCGGTTCATGCTGGTTGCCGGTTCTGACTGCCGGAGTCCATCGTGGCCCAACCCGGAACGATCACCATGAGCATGCGCGAACTGGATCGACTGAAGGTTATCCAGGCGGTCGTTGAAGAGCGGCTGATGGCCAGGTTGAGCGGCTGGCTAACCGGTATCGATGCGAAGGTGCGGCAGGACTGGTTTCACGCCGACGAGGCCGGTCGGGCAATCATCAGTTGCCGGTCAATCTGTGCCCGCAGGCTCTGGCGCTGATTCGCGAGCGCTACGCTGATTTCGGCCCAACGCTGGCGTGCGAGAAGCTGCGTGAATGCCACGGGATCACGCTATCGAAGGAAACCATTCGCCACCTGATGACGGATGCGGGCCTGTGGGTTCCGCGCCAGCAGCGGCCGCCGAAGATCTACCAGCCGCGGGCGCGCCGCGCGTGTCTGGGCGAGCTGGTGCAGATCGACGGCAGCGATCACCGGTGGTTCGAGGACCGGGCGCCGGCGTGCACGCTGCTGGTGTATGTGGACGACGCCACCAGCCGGCTGATGGTGCTGCACTTCACGGCCACCGAGTCGACCTTCAGCTACTTCGAGGCGACGCGCGGGTATCTGGAGCGCTACGGCAAGCCGGTGGCGTTCTACAGCGACAGGGCCAGCACATTCCATTGCAACCGGCAGGCAGAGCGCGCTGGCAAGGGCGTGACGCACTTCGGGCGCGCGATGTACGAGCTGAACATCGACACGTGGTGTGCCAACAGCAGTGCGGCCAAGGGCCGCGTCGAGCGCGCCAACCTGACGCTGCAGGACCGGCTCGTCAAGGAACTGCGGCTGCGTGGCATCAGCACGATTGCGGCGGCCAACGCGTATGCGCCCGCCTTCATCGCGGCGTATAACGCCCGCTTCGGCAAGCCGCCGCGCAGCACGTTCGACGCGCACCGGCCACTGCGTGACGATGAGGATCTGGACACGCTGCTGACCTGGCGCGAACTGCGCAAGGTCACGAAGGCGCTGACGGTGCAGTACGACCGCGTGATGTACCTGCTCGAGGATACGCTGGCGAACCGCAGACTGATCCACCGGTATATCGACGTGTGGGAGTATCCGGACGGGCGCATCGAGCTCAGGGCGGATGGCGCTGCCCTTCCCTGCATCCCCTATGACCGGCTCGCCGTGATCGGTCACGGTGAGGTGATCGAGCACAAGCGGCTCGGACACGCGCTGCAGGTGGCGCAGGCGCTGCAGGCGCAGCGTGACGACCGGCGCGCGTCGGGTTCGCCTTCGAGGACCAACCACGGTGTTGCGGTGCGTGCGAAGCAGCGCGTACCCGGCACGAAGAAGCAGCGCGAGTTCACGCGTGAGGATGTGAATGCCGCGCTCACGGCGATGGCTGCACCGCCAGTCAAACCGGTCATGGCCGCTGTCAGACGCAGACCGGGGTCGGCCAGGTCTCACTGAATGGACTGATGCGCCCTGCCCGTTCTGGCGCGGTCCTTCAACGCTGCGTGAGCGTCAAACCGTCAAGGACAGAGGCAAACCCAACGGCAAACCCAGTCTCAGGTACGACATCTCTATTTGGCCAGCGCTGCGACATCTCGATCTGGCCTCGACATTGTTTGTAGCAGCAATATGAGAATGTCGTGTTTCAGCAAGATACAGATGTCGTGTTTTTCGGCAGGTGCCATGCTGGTTGCCGGTTCTGACTGTGCGATAGCACTGACTCTGTGTGCCCCACAGGATCGGCATCGCAGGAAAAATCGCACCTAGCTGTAGTTGTCAACGACGTTCAATGGCACTCCCCTGCATTGCAGGAGTGCCCTGATTCGCGCTTGGCCGCTCCTTTCATCGGACGGCCAGGCGCCGTTCAAGGATGATCAATTCCGCTTTAACGCAAACGATGGGACGCCGGGTTCCCATTCGGCCCGCTTTTCCCGTCGCCCGGCCTCGTTTGCTTCGCGGGCAACATCGGACTTGCCACCCTTGGGTTTGCGACGTCGCCACCTTGCGCCGCGCCTGGCGCCTGAAGTCGGCCTCGATATCGGCAGACGTGCTCGCCTACAACTTTTGTCACGAACGCGTGGGAGGAAGCGCAGCCTCTCGTCTGGTGTATGGCGATTCCCCGAAGCACAAGGCGGATCGTTTAAACTTCAGAATCGACGAACAAGGCCGTTCCCGCTCGGCTACCCCGCCATGGCGCGCATCTTCTTCGCTGCTTCGATTCAACGGCACATCGCAACGCCCGAGCGTGAGATCGACGCGCACACGCTCGGCGAGGCACTCGAGGCCGTCTTCGCCGCGCAACCTCGACTGCGCGGCTACATCGTTGACGATCAGGGCTCGCTGCGAAGGCATCTCTCTGTGTTTGTCGATGGCCGCCCGGTGCGCGACCGACAACGTCTGTCCGATGCGATCGGCGAGGAAAGCCAGGTTTACGTCATACAAGCGCTTTCGGGCGGATAAGAAGGTTCCACTCGTACTCCAGGGGACACTCGACATGAGCGATCGATTGCTTGTTGCAACTCGCAAGGGATTATTCGTTCTGCAAGCCGACGCTGGGGGCGGCTGGGCCCTCGGAGACCCGTATTTCGCCGGCGAGCCGGTGAGCATGGTGCTACCTGATCCGCGCGACGGATCGCTGTATGCCGCGCTCAATCTTGGCCACTTCGGCGTGAAACTGCATCGCCGGCGCGCGGGCATGGCCGATTGGGAAGAGTGCGCGGTCCCCATTTACCCGCCGCAGCCAGCGGACGAGACGCATACCAGTGACGGCGCGGACAATGCGAGCGCGGCCGCGCCCAGCCCGCCGCCCTGGACGCTTCAGCAAATTTGGTCGCTCGAAACCGGCGGCCCGGATGAGCTGGGCGTCTTGTGGGCCGGCACAATTCCCGGTGGGCTCTTTCGTTCTGAGGATGGTGGCGACACATGGGTACTCAACCGTGCACTGTGGGATCGCCCGGAGCGCCGCGAATGGCTCGGAGGCGGCTACGACGCGCCGGGCATCCATTCCGTGATGGTCGATCCGCGCGACAGCCGGCACGTGACGATCGGCGTGTCGTGCGGCGGTGTCTGGCAAACGGCTGATGGTGGTGCGACCTGGCGCCTGAGTGCCGAGGGCATGGAGGCCGACTATATGCCCCCAGAGCGGCGTGGCGATGCCAACGTGCAAGACCCGCACCACGTCGTGCAATGCACGGCAAACCCCGATGTGCTGTGGACACAGCATCACTGCGCGATCTTCCGCTCGACCGACGGCGCTGCCCACTGGCAGCGAATCGAAGCACAGCCATCGAGTTTCGGCTTCGCGGTTGCCGTGCACCCGCGCGAGCCGGACACTGCGTGGTTCGTGCCCGCCGTCAAAGACCAGTACCGGATCCCGGTAGACGGCCAGTTCGTCGTCACGCGCACACGCGATGGAGGCCGCACTTTCGAGCGCTTCTCGAAAGGGTTACCGCCTGCACCGGCGTATGACCTTGTGTATCGGCACGGGCTCGCTGTAGACGAATCCGGCACGCGCCTCGCGATGGGGTCGACCACTGGCGCGCTATGGACATCCGACGATGGCGGCGAAAGCTGGCATTTGATTTCAGCGCATTTGCCGCCGGTATATTGTGTTCGGTTTGGATGAGAGCACGAAGCGGGTGGGTGAGACGTGAAACGCCTACATGCGCCGGACATAGCCTGAATACGTGCATCGGCGCGATGGACCAATACTTCCAGCCATACAGTGGCAAGCCACTTCGTGCAGCTCGGCTTGCCACAACAGACTTTTTGCCTCGTCGAACGTCTGAGCAGCTCAAGGGGTTCGGAAGCATTGACACTAGACGTATATAACGCCAAGTTTAGGAGCGCAAATAGAATGATCGAAACGAATCGAATCGCCAGCTGCGCTTGTGGTCGACTCACAGCCATGACGTCGGCTGCGCCGGTTGGCGTTTCCGTTTGCCACTGCCTGGATTGCCAACGCAGATCCGGTAGCGTGTTCGCGGCACAGGCACGATTCCCCGCGGGGTCGGTGACCATTGCCGGTACATCAAACACATTCGTTCGGGTTGGTGACGGCGGAAGCAAGAGCACGTTCCATTTCTGCCCCACATGCGGTTCCACGGTGTACTACATCAATGACGAACGTGAAGACAGCATCATCATCGCCGTCGGGGCATTCGCAGATCCGACATTTCCGGCCCCGAATTTCTCCGTGTACGAAGAACGCATGCACTCCTGGGTCGAAATGCCCCCGGGCATCGAGCACATGTATTAGCCAGCGGCAGCGGTCCTCCTGGCAACCCCGTTCACGACGGACTGTTGGGAGCAAATGAAGTGTCCGTTCTGGCTCATTAGAAACGCCCGGTCCCGCCACCGAGCCGTCGTGAATTGACGCTCCACGAAGATACTATCGCGAAGGTGTTTCCAGACTCGTAGAATTGCGCGATGTGCCCCGAAAACCCCACCAACGAAAAACGGCCAGCCCCGGTTGCCCCAAAGCTCGAGGCCGACGAGCCAACAACCGCCCAATTACTCGCAGACGCCGTCCAGGCCCATCGGCGAAACAATCTCACTGCAGCCCAAGCCTTATACGAAGCTGTGCTGCGCACACAACCCCAGCACCCCGACGCACTTCATTTGCTCGGCGTCACCGCATACCAGTCCCAGAGACCTGATCTCGCCGTAGACCTGATCCGACAAGCACTAGATGTCTACGAGGAAAACGCCGCAGCCCATGTCAATCTCGGGCTCGCCTTGCAATCGCTTGATCAAAACGAAGAGGCACGTGCAAGCTTTGAACGAGCCACAACGATCGATCCCAGCAACGTCGGTGCCTGGCTGGGCCTGGGCAACGTTTTAACCCGACTTGCCCGGAATGATCCGGCAAGACGCAACGACGCAATAGCGAGCTTCGAACGCGTCATTGCACTTCAACCGGATCACACCTTCGCCCTGCATCAATTGGGTGTCCTGCACCTGGAGCGCGGTGACGTCGAGGACGCCTTACGCAGCTTCGACGCAGCATTGCAAGTCAAGCCCGACCTGGCAGAAGCATGGAACAACCGCGGCAACGCCCTCGTGACGCTCGGCCGTCGCGAGGAAGCCATCGCAAGTTTTAACCAGACCCTCGCGATCCAGCCCGATCTGCACTTCGCTCTTCAAAACCGCGGCATCTTACGCGCATACCTCGGCGACGCGCACGGCGCGCTGCAAGATTTTGACGCTGCGTTGGACCAACAAAATATGACCGCACAGGGATACTGCGGTCGCGGCTCCGCCCTGCTGCAACTTCAGCGCTTCACCGACGCACTGAGCAGTTTCCAGCAAGCGTTATCTGATGAACCAGAGAACGTCGAGGCGCGTCTCGGACAAGCGCGTTCCCTGAGCTCCCTGAAGCGCTATTCAGAGGCGCTGGAAGTGCTCGAATGCGCCGTGCTGATTGCACCGAGGAATAGCGAGGTGCTGACCGATCGAGCCTTTGTACTGCTCCATCAGCAGCGGTATGACGAAGCGCTGACCGCCGCGAACCACGCCCTTTCCCTCTACCCTGCTCAGGTCGAAGCCCTGAATATCCGGGGCATGGCCTTGCAGGCACTGGGAAAACCCGAAGCAGCAATGTCAAGCTACGAGCACGCGCTATCAATCGATCCCGACCACGCCGAGGCAAGTTTCAACGCAAGTCTGCTGCATCTGCAAAGAGGCGAATACCTGAAGGGATGGGCAGGATTCGAATCGCGCTGGCGCTGTGCCCGACCCAACGTCCGCCGGCATGCCGACGTTCCAGTATGGTCAGGCTTAGAAAACATCACGGCCAAGCGCCTGCTGATCTGGGCCGACGAAGGCTTCGGGGACACCATCCAGTTTTGCCGCTACGCATCTGCACTGAGAGCGCGCGGCGTTGACATCGTGCTTGAGGTTCAACCCCCGCTAAAGGCGTTAGTCACTGAAAATTTTCGCAACATTCAGGTCATTGCCAGAGGTGAGACGCCTCCCGCCTGCGACTTCGCGATCGCCTTGCTTAGCCTTCCTGACGCATTGAAGATAGAGTCCTCGTTGATCCCGTACGTCTCCGGATACCTCCGTGCGGATCCGCAAGCCACTGAGACGTGGCGCCGTCGACTACAACCTGCTCGAGCGCATACCACTTGTCTCGGCATCGCGGTGTCGGGGAATCCGGAGCATGGTAACGACCGCAACCGTTCCGCGTCTCTCGCGTCCTTCACCCCACTTCTCGCCCAGGCAGACGTATTCGTCATTCAAAAGGGTCTGCACGCGCACGACGCAGCGTACCTCGCGAGCACGCCATCATTTCAATACCTCGGTGACGAGATCAACGACTTCTCCGACCTTGCGGCCATCATCGCGAACCTCGAACTCGTAATCAGCGTCGACACGGCGACGGCTCATCTCGCCGCGGCCATGGGCAAGCCGACGTGGCTGCTATTGCCGGTCAATTGCGACTGGCGATGGCAACTTGAGCGTGATGACAGTCCGTGGTACCCATCCGTTCGTCTGTTCCGTCAACGCACGATCGGAGACTGGCCGGATGTTATCAAGCGCGTGTGCGCAGCGCTAAGTGACATGACTGCCTAAGGCACAGTTCATTGGCATCACTCATCAAAAGCCCCCGGATACTGAACCTTGGCCAAATCCTCACTCAGATACCCCGCGGCAACATCCGCCCTGACCTGAGCCACATTACGCTGCGCGGCAGAACCATATCCACCGCCACCAGGCAGCGAAAGCACCAGACGCCGCTCAGGCGGAATAGCCTGGTTGCCCTTGGAGCGCAAATATGTCCCGTCGTCCAGCGCAACAATGCCCGCTGCGCCGTCCCCTCCCCCTTCGCGCCCCCTCGCCGGATTCAGGACGCGGTCGAACATGGCATTAAGGCTGAAACGATAGCCGTCCTGCGCGCTGATCTCGATGCATTGCCCGAGCCCCCCGCGCCATTTGCCCGCGCCTCCAGAATCGGGTCGCAATTCCTTGCGCCAGATGACGACCGGCCCCACGCTTTCGGTGACCTCGACGGACATCGTCTGGACGCCGCTCGGAAACGCGGTTGCACTGAGTCCGTCGCTATGAGGCCGCGCGCCGGTGCCTCCGCTGTTAAATGTCAGCATCTGATGACGGTTCGCAAGCGTATCTTCACGCGTGCCTTCGAACGCCATCTGCAGGTTCCAGAGCGCGCTCGCACCCTCGGCAGGCACAATATCCGCACAAAGAGGTTGCAGAGCGCCCAGCACCACGTCCGGAAGCAAATGGCCGAGAACATGGCGTACTGCTACCGCGCACGGGCGCGGTGCGTTGAGAATACAGCCGTCTGGCGCGGTCACGACGAAAGGCCGCAGCGAAGCCCAGTTGTTCGGAATGGTTGGCGCAATCGCGCACTTCAACGCATAGCAGGCGTAAGCCTTCGTATACGTCAGCGGCACGTTGATGCCGTATGCACTTGGGCCAGACGTACCGCTGAAATCGGCATACATCGTATCGCCCTGCGCATGAACCTTTACGGCAAGGTCGATCTCATGATCGTACCCGTCGACGGTCATCCGGTAGCTGTGCTCGCCTCTCGGCAACGCCGCGATCTTCTCGCGTGTCGCACGCTCACTGTGCTCGAAAATGAATGACGCCAGGTTCTCCAACGTGTCGAGACCGAACTCGTCCATCATCTGCATGAGGCGTCGGCGACCGGTGTCGTTACAGACAGCAAGCGAATGGAAGTCCCCAATGACCTGGTCCTGCTCGCGCACGTTGCTGCGCAGGATTGCAATGAGATCCTCGTTCAGTTCTCCACGCCGATACAGCTTCATCGGCGGCAAACAGATCCCCTCTTCGTACACCTCTCTTGCATCCGGGCCGAAGCCACGTCCCCCGATATCGACAACGTGTGCCGTGGAAGCGAAAAAACCGATCAACCGAGGCGCCACTCCCGCGTCGTGCGGTTGTGCACTCTCGCGAAACACTGGTGTAACTGCCGTGATGTCGTGCAGATGTCCCGTACCCAACCACGGATCGTTTGTCACGAGAACGTCGCCAGGAAAGAGCTGCTCCGGACCAAAGCGCTCAATGAAATGACCAACCGCCTCAGCCATTGAATTCACGTGTCCGGGCGTTCCCGTCACCGCCTGCGCGATCATCCTCCCCTGCCCGTCAAAAACGCCGGCGGAAAGATCACCCGCTTCCCGCACACTCGTACAGAACGCTGTACGGATCAGCGTCACCGCCTGTTCTTCGACCACCGAAATAAGGCGATTCCACATGATCTGCTCGCGGACCTTGAAGTCCGGGGCGGATTCCTGCGGTGTGGTTGCCACAGTCTGCTCTGTCTCGTGATGATCCATCACGCCACTCCTTCGTTTCGGTCAACCAGCAGGCAACCGTCGTGCTGCAGGATAACGCTGAAGCGCGGCGGCACCAGCGTCGAGGTTTCCCGCTCGGCGATGATCGCGGGACCCGCAAGGCGCTCTCCGACCTGCAGACTTTCTCGATCGTAGATCGCACAGTCATGAAATCGACCGCTTTGCGCATCGAATACCAGGCGCCGTTCAACAGGTTGACCCTCACGCGAGAGGCCCGACGGGTTACCCTTGGCGATACTCATGCGCTCCGGTTCCGCCACATCCGTACGCAGTTGCAGTGCCCAACTGACGACCTCTGCATCCAGTCCTGCAACCGTGTGACCGAACAAGGTCAGGTAGGCCTTCTCGAAAGACTCGCGCAGCGCCGGAACGTCCTCACCAACGAAGCGTTCCACAGACACATCGACAGGAATCTCCCATCCCTGCCCTGCGTAACGCATGTAAGCTCGCAGTGTTCGATGTGCAGGGCCCTCGTAGCCCGTCTCGCGTACGAACGCAGTGACTTCTGCCGCCATGTCCTCGATCAGTGCATTAACCGCATCCGCGTCGAATCTGTCGAGTCGCATAACATTGCTGCGCAGCGATTCGTAGCCGAAAGGAGCACGTAGAAATCCGATCGCCGATCCGACGCCCGCACCCGGTGGCACTAAAAACTGCCGGATTCCGAGCTTTTCGCAAATGCGGCCGGCGTGCAAAGGAGCGGCGCCGCCATAAGCGATCATCGTATAAGTATCGAGTTCGCAGCCGTTTTCGACTGCATGAACGCGGGCCGCATTAGCCATATTTTCGTCAACCACTTCGGCAACAGCGAATGCTGCATCTACGATGCGGTTTTCCGGAGTATGGCTGCTTGCCTCCTCACCATCGGTGTCTGCCGCTAAATGGTGTGACATCCTTACGATATGGTCGTCGACAGCAACTCGCGCCGCATCGGCAAACAGTTGCATGCTGCCGCCAGCGAAACGTGCTGGATCGAGCTTGCCTAGCAGAAGATCCGCGTCGGTCACAGTCGGCCGCTCGCCTCCGCGGCCGTAACAGGCAGGCCCTGGCTCTGACCCGGCACTTTCCGGACCGACACGCACCTGGCGTAACTCATCCACATGAGCGATTGAGCCGCCCCCAGCCCCGATCTCGACCATTTCGATGACGGGGATTGAAATAGGCATTCCGCTGCCTTTCTTGAAACGATACGTCCGTGCCACTTCGAAGGTGCGAGCTGTCTTTGGACGTTGCTGCTCGATGAGACAGATCTTCGCGGTCGTACCGCCCATATCGAACGACAGCACGCGACCCAGGCCAAAGCGGGCAGCGACGTGGCTTGCATATATCGCTCCGCCCGCCGGCCCTGATTCCAGCAGGCGCACCGGCAATGCGGCAGCACTACGCAGCGACATGAGTCCACCGCCGGAGTGAATCATGTAGATGGGGCAGTCGACCCCGGCCTCACGCAGTGACCCAGCCAGCCGGTTCAGATAGGATGACATCAGGGGCAGCACAAACGCGTTCGCACAGACCGTGTTGAAGCGCTCATATTCGCGGATTTGGGGCGACACCTCGCACGAAAGCGATACCGCAAGCGACGGCATGGCCTCGAGCAGGCGCTCGCGAACTCGCCGTTCGTGGGCCGGATTGATGTAGCTATGCATCAGCCCTACTGCCACGCTCTCATAGCCCGCGTGGCGAATGTGCCCGATGATTCCATCCAGTTGTTTCTCATCGAGCGGAACAAGCTCTGCTCCGCTAGCACTCATACGTCCACGCAGCGTGAGTCGATCCTGACGCGGCACCAGGGGTTTGGGCAGCGTAATGCCGAGATCGTACTGGTCGAAGCGGCTTTCGGTCCGCATCTCGATCACGTCGCGGAAACCGTCGCTAGTGATGAATGCCGTGTACGCCCCCCGCCGCTCGATCAACGCATTGGTGGCGAGTGTCGTGCCGTGGACAATCGCCTGAACCTCGCTCATGGCGATACCGGCCTGCGCCGTAGCGCGCCGCATGGCTTCGACAATCGCCCGTTCGGGCTGAGCGTAATCGGTCAAAACCTTGGCCGAATACAGCGTTGTGCCGCACTCAAGCGCGACATCGGTGAAAGTGCCGCCGATGTCCACACCGGCGCGTATCGTCACGGATCCTTCATGCGCAGTCACTGCGCTTCCAGAAGACATCTGATCGTTCCCGGGGGTTGTCATATCGTCGGGTCGGGTGTGTTATTTGGCGCTAACCGTAGCTACGGCGCCCCATGAATTCGTGCCTGCTTTGTAGAGGGTGACTTTCGCATCGTTGAGGTCGCCATTCTTGTCGAACGAAATCGGACCCAGGATGCCATCGAAAGAAAGTTTGCTGATCGCGGGCCCAAACACTGCCGGGTCGATCGAATTCGCCTGTTTCATTCCGTTGACGACGACCAGCGTTGCGTTATACGCATAGCCTGCGAAGCCGATCGGATCCGTTCCGTACTTGTCGTGAAATTTCTTCAGGAAAGCGCGGCCACTATCGAGCTGGGCCAATGGCGCGCCTTGTTCAATCCCGATCATTCCTTGGGCCGCGTCTCCCGTCAGTTGCAGGAAGTGTTGATTGGCAAAGGTGGGACCTGCCATCAGTTGTCCGTCGAATGCGAGCTGGCGGGCCTGCTTGACGAACAACGAGCCCTGATTGCTTAGACCTCCAAAGAAGACAAGATCTGCGCGATCGCTTTTGATTGAAGTCAGAATGGCCCGGAAGTCGACTGCGGTATCCGTCGTGTACTCGTGTGTCACTATGGTGCCGCCAGCAGCCCGCACACCCTTTTCGAATTCGTCTGCGATGCCCTGGCCAAAGGTGGTGCGATCATCGACGACAGCAATCCGTTTGGCCTTCAAGGTTTCCACGGCGTAATGGGCTGCGCTCTCCGCGACCGTGAAATCGGTACCGTATGGCCTGTACAGCAAATCGAAGCCCTGATGGGTAATGGTCGGATTCGAGGAGCACGGAACGATCAGGGGGATGCCCGCGCGCTGGTAGACGGGGATAGCGGCAAGCGTGTTGCCGGAATTGAAGTGTCCGATGACTGCGGCCACTTTTTCATCCGCAAGGTGTTGCGCCGCCTGCACCGCAATTCGCGGATCCGACTGGTCGTCCTGCACCTGGAGTTCGAATTTCACCGGCTTTCCAGCGATGACGACTTGCCCGGCATTGACTTCGTCAAGGGCCAACTGAACACCCATCTGCATGTCTTTGCCGAAGTTGGCGGAGTTGCCGGAAAGGGGCGCGGCAAAACCGATCTCGACTGCCGTTGCCTGGGCATGGGCGGCACCACTGACGATTCCTGCCGCGAGGGTTACTGCGACCGGTACCACGCCGAGGCGGCCAAACGTGCACTGCGCGCACACCGCACCTGCTTCGATAGCGGTGAACAAGCCATCTAGACAGCGTGTTAGCAATCCCGGATACAGTGACAGTCGCATGTTTTCTCCGTTATGAAGCGGGTTCAATACGAGAAAATTCTTGCACAACAAAAACGTCGAAAAATATCACGGAGCGCCTATTTATGACGAACTGGCGGAGCGATGCGCGCGCCTTGATCGAATCCGGCTCAAAGAAACAGCAACGCCTGATTCAATTCCTCTTCGCTATGGGCGCGACTGAGCCAGCCTAGCTTAACCGGTACCGAATAAAGCCGCATAGCGCCAAAACGCGGCCAGAAATGGCACAAGCCCGGCACGATGACCTGGACCACGGGCAGTCCGAGATCGGGCCGGGTCTTGTCCACGACGAGCACCTCCATGCCTGCCGCATAGAGCCTGCTCACGCACTGCTCGATGGCATCCTTTAGTTCACGCGCGTCGATTGGCGCGTGCACGATTGCATCGACGGATGTCTGGTCAGTGGCAGGATACAGAAACTGCTTCGAGGACAGTTTTGCCGCGTCCCATGGGGGCGGTGCATCAGCTGTCACGTCGAGTAGCTGATTGACCTCGGTCAGCGCCCTCTGCAAAGCGATTCGACTGTCGAGATGGCAGCCGAAGCCGATCGAAAAGCGTCCCGTCGCGAGGTTTTCGGCCAACGCGACGATAACGGGGATGCCGAGATCGTGCGTGATGTCGAGCGCCCACAGACGCCAGCCTATCGACTCATACTCACGCAAGAGCGCATCGAAATAAGGATCACGAAAGTTCGCGATATCCACAGCGGGCCGTTGCACCTGGTTGTACCACCAGATTGCCGTCGCATCGCGCTCGACCAGTTCAAGCAAGCCCTGCAAGATGGCTTCCTCAAGGCACGAGCCCGCCGCGCTACCGTTCGGATTATGAACGCAGAACGTCAAACCTTCGGCCGAGTCCGGCGTGTCGGCGAAACAGTACGAGAGCGGCACCCAATGGCGCATTCCCGTGTTCAATGACCATGCGGGCGTCCAGTCGATGACGTCGTCGCCGGAAAAGCGCTGCGGCACCTGCTTGCGCACATCTTCGGTCAGGGCATTGATGGCATCGCGGCGCGCGAACTGGCTTTCGCTGAATTGCTGAAGTTCGTTGACAGCGACCGGAGAGCCGTCACCAGGTGCATTCCCGCCGCGCAATTCCAGCATGCTGGCCCGCACCGTCATTTCATCGCCTTGATACACGCCGCTAAAGCGCTCTATGGCTTCGCAAAGCGCGCTGACCCTGGCGTGCTCGTCGGTGCGGCCTTTGCCGGAACAGACGCGGTCGAAGCGGTTCGTGCGCGGAATGCCGGGTGGACAAACCAGATAGCCAGCCACATAGACATGGCGAAGGCCCGCATGCCGGCCCGGCATCGGATGCAGGTAGGCAATCGCACCGCTGACCGGCGAGACGAGATGGGCGTAGCGCTTGAGGACGCCCTGCGGTTCGATGCTTCTAAAGCCGCCCTCGCGTGAGGCGAGCACGTCTCTCCCCTTGAGGATCGGCGCGCGCGCGACCTGTTCCTGCATCCAGTGAGGATTGCCGCAATGAGGACACTGCGGGCGCCGCACCACACGATGTGACGCCGTGGCCGACGTGTCGATGCGATACGAAAGAATATGCCGGCGAGCGTGCTCGCGCCGCGCTTCGCTCACCGCGATCTGTTGGATCAGCGCTGCAGCGAAAGCGCTGACCGCGGCGACGCTGGCAAGCGTATGCGCCGGCGCGAGACGCAATGCCTCATCGCCGTGGTGACGCGCGAGTAAGGTCTGCACCGGCTGGTTAAGCGAGGTCCAGTAACGCAGGCACGCAATGCAAGGCGCGTCCGGCGCATTGTCTTCGGGGCCCAGCAGCGGCCCGATGAGCGGTTGTATGCCGTAGGGCATCGCGACGAGCACCGAGCCGCCTCGTGCCAACACGCGTTCGGTTACCTCGGCGAGTTCGCGCCGCGCATATGAATCGACGAGCGCGATCACGAAAGGTGCCTCGCGGTCCACCTCGATACCGCACGCCGCGAGGGCCCGCTCCTGGGGTGCCGGGTCGACACCAAATGCTTCGACCGCGACGCGCAGTTGCGCGAGTTGCTCGCAAGCGCGGTCGCCGTTAAGCCCCGTGCGTTCGAAGAAACCTCGTGCGGCATCGAGTTCGTCAGGCGCATCGCTTCGGAGATAGGCCTGGCGCTCAAGATGATCGAGTGCCGCCAGAACTTGCCAGTCGGAGAAACGCGCCGAGAGTGTCGCTATCGTTTGAGCAATCGTCATGCTCTCGCGCAAACACGCGGCAATGCTCACATAGACCGCACCACGCAGAACCGAGCGCCGGGTCTCGTCAACGATGAAAAGCGTATCGGGCCCCGCGTCGAGTACCGACAAATGCGCCTTGAAGCGCAGCGCGCGGGAAAAGTCATCGAGCATGGACACAGGGCGAACGAGGGCGGCAGGTATATCACCGCCGGCATGCGGTGGAATATCGACGCGCCGCATTCGCACGCAGCACGTCAGTCCAATCTCAGCAACAAGTGAAGAGGTAGCACGGCCCTGCATCGTTGTAGGCTGCCAGCGCAATCGATTCCTCGTCCGACAGCTTCGGACGCACCGGCACACCGAACGTCATCGCGTTAGCTGGCAAAGACCAGCTCTGCTTCGCCGCGTCCCATCCCGAACCGGCTGGGGCTTCGCTGATCTTCAGGTTGATGATCCACGGGCACAGATAGTCGAAGTAACGAGCCAGCGCATCGTTAGGATTCTTCAACAAGGCGTCTTTAAAAGCTGCGTCCTTCCATGAAAGTGCGATTGCGCGCAGATACACGTCCTGGAACTCCAGCATCGATTCCTGAGTAGGAACCGCGTTATTCATTCCCATGATCGGTCTTCCCCGGTTTATTGTTTAGCGTCTTCAATGACGCTGATATGTTTTGCGTTATAAGCGGCAAGCGCGATGGCGTGTTGCTCCGGGTCGGCCGGCGCCGGCGGCAGCACGAGTTCCAGCACATTGTTCTCGAGCGTGGTCCAGCCGCCGTTGGTCGCCGGCGTCCACTCCGAGGTGTCGAGCTGCGCCTTCAGCGCGAGGCTGAACGGATAGCGGTAGCCGAAGCGGTCGGCCAGTGCCTTTTGCGGGTCGTCTACCAGCTTGACCCGAAAGGCGTCGTCGTGCCATGCGACGGCAATCGCCTGAACGATGACGGCGCGATATTCGAGAAACTGCTGGTAGGTTGGAAAACTGCTTTCGAGGTTACTCACTGACGCTCTCCATGGGTGGGTGTGGCCTGATCGGTAACTGTTCTGGGAACGTTTTCGACTGCAGGCGCTCCAGCATGTCTTGCGCTCTCGCAGCGGTGCGCGTCATGCCGGCCTTGCGTGCGATCGCAAGCGCCTGGCGACACGTTTCTCCCGCGGCCTCACCCGGTTCACGCGAGCCCGCGTTGAACAGATAAGTCGCCTTCTTAAGCAGCAGTTCGGCCTCGTAGTAGCGTTCGTTCATCGTTTCGCACAGTGCGAGGCATGCATCGATTTCACGCAGCGCCGATTGCCAGTCGCCGCAGGCCGCATCCATCTCCGGGATCAATGAGGCGTAGTAGGTCAGGCCGAGCAGGCATCCCGAGCGGCGCAATGCCTCGATGTGCCCCACAACGGCGTCGCGGTCGCCTTCGGACCACGCGTGGATGGCGGCGGCATAGCGCTCGACCGCGTTCAGTCCGTAAGTGCGCGACAGGCTCAGGATGAGCGCCGACGTGTCACGCGCACCTTCGCGATCGCCGCTGCATTGCTGCATCCGCGCGCAATACATCAGCGTGACGCCGATCGTCGGCAGATGGTCCGCACAGGTCGCGGAATGTACGGCGGTGCGTCCCATCTCCAGCGCTGCATCTGGACCCTCGTCCATGTGCCACATGAGGCTCGCCAGCGAAGCCATTGTCCATGCCCGCGTATCGAGACCGAACAGGCGCCGGTGTCCTGCGTCGCGAGCCACGATGTGGCCCGACAGTGCCGCATCGAACGCCGAGCGCGCCTCGGCATAGTGACCATCGATCCATAGACTCATGCCGTGCATCGCATCGGCGGCCACACGGATCGACGGATCGTTTTCGCTCACAGACAGTTCGATCAGCTGCGCGGCGATGCGCTGCACGGCGGCGCGGTCGCTGGCAACATGGTAGTAAGTCGCAAGCGTCCACAATGCACTCGCGGCAAGCTGTGGATCCTCGAGGCCTCCGACCTCATCCAGCAGACGCTCGGTATGCCCCTTCACTTGCGGATCGGCCCAGCCAAAGCGCGCCATCATCGCGTGCACGAGCGAGAGATCGGCACGTGCCGCGTCGTGTGCACGCCCGGCGTAATCGCATTGGCTCAGCCATTCGCGCACCGTTTGTGCATACCGGATCGCATCGTCGTGCAAGGCGCGTTCGAGCGCACGCTGTGCGGCGCGAATGCCGTGCGGCACGGCCTCTTCGAAGGCCCGTGCATGCACGAAATGCTGCGCTATGTTGACGTCCTGCATGCCATTGCCGCGTTCTGGCCGCTTGCCAAGCGCCCGTGCCACGAGAGCATGATTGTCGCGCCGCAGCGCCGCCGGCATCGATTCGTAGGCTGCATCGCGAATCAGCGCATGCCGGAACGCATACGAGATGCCGCCGAGCCGGTGCTGCGCATAGATGATGCGCGCCTCGAGCAGGCGTTTCAGGTCGTCGTTGAGGACGTCGGCCGCGTGCGGCGAAACGTCGGCGAGCAATTGCGCATCGACTTCGAGGCCGATCGTGGCCGCCAATTGCGCGGTGTCGCGCGCGCCGTCGATACGATCGAACGCGAGCTCGAGCATGTCGCGCAAACTGGCCGGCAACGGCTGATGATCCGGTGCGCCGATATCGGCCTGCGCCACGCCAGCATCCGGCATCGCACCGCTGATCACGAATTCGCGCGCAATTTCCTCGACGAACAGCGGAATGCCGGCCGTGCGCTGCGTGATCGAGTCGAGCGTGGCAGCATCGAAATCGGCCTTGCCCAGCAGCGTCGCGATCAACTCACGTGTGTCGTTGCGCGACAGGCGTCGCAGCATCAGACGCTCGGTGCTGGTACGCCACCGGTCGAGCACTTCGGGACGCGACGTCATCACGACAAGAACCGAGCGGCATACCGGCGAGAGACGCAGTGACTCAAGGAAGTCGAAGCTCATGCGATCGAGCCACTGCACGTCTTCGATGACGAACAGCACGGGTCCACCCTGTCCTGACGAGGCGATCAGTTGGCGCAGGACATCGAAAAGCGCTTGCTGCTGCCGCGCAGTCGACCAGCGCAGGTTGGCTGGCCCCGCTGCAATCCCAAGCCACGCAGAGAGCGTGGCGCGCGCTGCGGCATGATCGCAGGCAAGCGGGGCGATCAGGCGGTCGAGTACGGCGAGCGCGCTAGCCGGGTCGCCTTCGAGATCGAGCTGCCAATGCGCCGCCACGAAGCGCAGGATCGGAAACAGTGCGTGATTCATGCGCTCCGGCAGGCATGCGCCGTAGGCAACCGTCTCGCCTGAGTTGCGTACCGTTTCGCACAGCTCATAGACGAGTCGCGATTTGCCGATGCCCGGATCTCCAACGACCAGTCTCGCAAGACGCGGTGCGCCCTCGCCGGCTTGTGCCCCGGATGCAGCGGAGGCTACCACGCCGCGCCAGGCTTGCAGCAACGCTTCGCGCTCGCGCTCGCGGCCAATCAGCGGCGTCGCCGCGTTGCGGTCGAGCGAATCGAACGGCGCATGCTCGTGGCGTTCGCCAAGCAACGCATAGACGTTGCGCGACGGATGACCAGCACGCGCAAAATGCAAGCCGGTGGGCGCGTAGTCGGCATACCGGTCGAGCGACTCGCGTGCTTCTTCGCTAAGCAGAATCTGGCCCGGCGTGGCAAGCCGCAGCAGCTTCGCAGCTGTAGCCGCCGTAGCGCCCTCGCCCATGAGCGGCACACGGATGGCAATAGGGCCGACATGCAACGCCGCCGCTATCTCCACACGCCAGCCGTTCGGCGTTTGCGTGTCGTCGGGGTTCGCGCGGCCCGACTGCCGCGCCATTTCGAGCGCAGCACGTGCGGCGCGCCGTGCCGGTCGATCGATCCCGATCTGAGCGCCGAAGTAAAACAGCAACGTATCGCCGAGCTTGCCGCATGCTTCGCCGCCGTACCCGACTGCGATGTCCGTACAGCGTGTCAGCCATTGTTGCTGGCTCGCCTCGAGCGCTTCCAGCGAGGCGGGATCGGCCGTCAGCGGCGCGCTGTCTTCAACGATGCCCACACTGCAGCACAGGGCCGTCACCTGCCGGGATGCGCTTGCGCCATCCGGCGCCTTCGTCGAAAGAGTGGCAACTTTCGCCTCGGCAGTTCGGGACTTGCGTGATCCGCGCGGGTAATTGAATTCGCCGACGAGCGCCTGGAAATGCAGTGCGCGGAACTGTTCCGCGAGCTCATCCGCGGAGCCGGCACGCAACTGCGGATTCTTGTTCAACGCCAGCCGCAATACCGTGCCGAGCGGGTGCGAGGCAATCGCCGGCGGCAACGCTACATCGACGGGACTGAGCTGCTGGTAGAGGATCTCGGCAATGCTCGCGCCCTGCATGACAGGCTGCCCCGTCAAACATTCGATGACGACGAGGCCCCACGCGTACAGATCGGTCTTGAGTGTCGGCGCTTCCTTGCGCAGTTGCTCGGGCGCGCAATACTGCGGCGAACCGAGGACCTCGGTCGCCTGCGTCAGCGTATACGCATCAGGCAACGTAGCGTCGGAAATGAGCGCGCCGATGCCGAAGTCGAGGATCTTCGCATGCAGTACGTCACCGGTCGCCCTCACCATGACGTTCTGCGGCTTCAGGTCGCGATGCACGATACCCTGCTTGTGGGCGGCCGCCAGGCCTTCGAGCACCTGCGTCATCAGGAGTCCTGTCGTGACCGCAGAAAGCGCGCCTTCATCCTCGATCATCTCGCGCAGCGTTTTGCCCGGCACGAATTCGAACACGGCGAACAACTGGCCGTCAGGTGTCTCGCCCTTGTCGAGCAACGCCACCACGTGCGGATGTTCAAGCGTCTCGCACAGCCGCGTTTCCTGCCCGAAGCGGGCGCGTGAACGTTCGCGTTGCACGGCCGTGCGCGCGACGTCTTCGTGCATCAGCTTGATCGCAACCGTTTGCCCGGTATCGACCCGAGTTGCCCGATAGACTGCGCCGCTACCGCCTTCGCCAAGCCGCGCGCCGAGCCGGTAGCTATGCGCGCCATGCAGTTCGACCGCCCGTGCAGATGATGTCTGAGGTAAATGCGCAGCCTCAGCGGGCGCGCGCGAATCGGTAGATGACGTCACAGATCTGGAGGGCATCGCGCAATCAGTTCGACAGGGCGTGCCGGGTAAGGTCCGCAGTCATGGTGCGCGTGGCGTCGCCATTGACGGGATCGCCCGGCACCCACAGACATTCCGGCTGCTCTCCTCGCATGACCCGGAATGCAATGTTGCCAAAACGCACACTACCGCGCCGACGCTCGATGAGCTCGACCTTCCCCTCACCTGGAAGTGCCGCAAACTGGGCACGGGCACGATGGATCTGCACGTTGACGTGGGCTACGTCGAGCCCAAGCATGCGCGACAGTTCGGGCATTTCAACCCAGCCTTGCGAGCCACTGTCGTAGCCCGCCTGCGCGTCGGCAAAACGGATCCGTGCGAGGGTCGTGAGACAGTAATGATGGGCGCGCTCGCCGAGGTCGACCGCCCCGCCGCGTGTGTGCAATACAGCGCGCACGTGTTCCTCGTTCAGGCTGACCGCAAACTCGATCCGTGCCGGCGGTGCCGCGAGCGCGGGCGGCGCGGCCAGCGTGAGCGTCTGGTCATTGCGTGCCATTTCCAGGCGCCAGCTCAGCTTGCCCGCCGTAATGATGTCGCCGTGATGAAGCACACGCAGCGAGCCAGCGTCGTCGCATAGCCATTCGCCGGTCGTGGAGCGCATCACACTGATGGCGGGCGTGTTGTCGCCTGGCAGCACCTGGGCGAATTCGAGCAGAATGGGACGGGCGGGCGGACGAACGGGCCACAGCGTATCGACTGGGTCCGCGAGATCCGCGACCTCCCAGGTGCCGTCAACCGCTTTACCGAAGCGAATCAGATCGCCTTCGCGCAGAGGCGCATGCTCGCCATGACGCAGCAATGTACCCGACAGCAACGTGCCGTTGCTGCTTTGATCAAGCAGGTTCCATTGCCCGCCGTTGAAGTGGACCATCGCATGCACGCGGGAAACGTAGGCGTCTTGAATGACGGTGTCGCAACGCTCGGCATCTCGGCCGAACACGTGATTAACCTTCAACAGACATGATTCCCCGGACACGTTGTTCTTTAGCGTCGCCATCACATCGAACCGTGGTTTTCGCCTGATTGCGCGAAGCAGTGATCAAACCGGCGATTGATCACTTGCCCTGAACAATGACTGGAAATGCATTTTAATAATGCGTAGTGCCGTAGACAACTTAATCTTACGGCCGCGTTTCCCCGTAATTTTCTGGTGAAAATCGCGAGTTTGTCATTCTAGAGACTTTTTGTGCCGCTCGTCCGGCAAAGGCTCCAGCCAAGCCTCTGCCGCTTCGCAATCCCGGAAGCGATGTTGCCCGAGTTTGATGCGTCACGCAAGCAATCGAAAATCGACTGCACGAAAAACAACCAATAGGCTTTCAATGTATCGAGCGTATGCGAGGCCGTTAGAAACACACGAATTGAAAGGAAAATTAAAGGGAAGAGTGAGACCAGGCGGAGGTACCTGTTATCACCTGTAATTGATGAGGCGAGCCAGACACCGCATCCTTCGAGCACTCGCAGCGACGGCAAGCGGCAGGGAAGGCGCGACGAATCCTTCCGGCTGGCCGAGCAGTCATCGCCGTTCCCTCGTTGCGAGCCCCCTCCTCTTTCCTCGCCCCAATGTTAATCCGCTGACTAACGTAACGACGCGCTGTCGTTATCGTCGCGAGCAGGCGAAGCGCCGTCCTGCCATGCGGCTTCGATCGCACGCAACGCACCCAGCACGATAGACCGGTTCAACGCCGCGGCAAGCGTGCCGTCGCGCTCCGCATAGGCCTCGCAAAGTCGCTGGTGATCCTCGCAGGAGCGTTGCAGCCGGCCCGGCAGCGAGGTACTCAGATGCCGCAGCCGGTTGGTGCGCATGCGCAGCGAATCCAGAACTTCCTTGAAGATCGCGTTGCCGCACACCCGCAGTTCCTCATCGCGAAACGCCACGTTGCCCCAGAAATAGCCGTCCACGTCATGCCGCGCCGCTGCGTCGGCGAGGCGTCGATGCGCGGCCCACAGCGCCTCGATATCCGCGTCGCTCGCATGTTCGACGATCGCAAACGACACCTGCGCATACAGCACGGCGCGCAACTGATATAGCTCGCGCACGTCCTTCAGACTGACCGCCGACACCCGCGGCCGGCGCCGCGGCGACCAGTCGACGAGGCCTTCGCGGCTCAGCACGAACAGCGCCTCGCGCACGGGCGTGCGGCTCACCTTGAAACGCTTCGCGAGGTCGACCGAGTTCAGGTCGTCGCCGGGCTGCAGCCGCCCTTCGATGATGCCGCGCGCCACCCAGTCCACGATGCCGGCAACCGGCGAGCTGTCGTTCGTATCGTTCGGTTCTTCTACGTTCTTGTCGAGAAACTCGTCCATTGCCATTCCGTTGCTGTCGTTGGCTGGGAGCGAGGCAGCGTGACTGCTCCGATCCGGTCGCGCATTTTAGCAGGCCCCCCTGGCGGGCCCGGAAACATCCAAGTGGACTCCATCAAAGTGTCGACACTAGATCATAAAACTGTTGATTTCAACAAACAAGAACGAATACACTGAGCAAAGTGTCGACACTAAGCCGGCCAAGTTCAGAGACGAAGGAGACGTGATGTATATGGAGAAAGGGGTCGCAGACCCCGTGCACACGCAAGCTGGCGTATCGGCGCGGCTGGACCGCTTGCCGCCCACGCGATATTTCCTCGGCCTCGTCGCACGTATCGCGATGGGAGGCTGGTTCGAGTTCTACGAATTGTTTATGGCCGCTTATCTGGCGTTGGGCCTCATCCATAGCGGCATGTATCGGGCGACCACCGAGAGCCTCTTCGACGTGAACGGCTTCGCGAGTTTTCTCGGCTCGTTCTTCGGCGGGATGTTCATCGGCACGGTCGCGCTCGGCGGTTTCAGCGACCGCTTTGGGCGCCGCTCGGTGTTCACGTTTGCGATGTTCGCGTACTCGATCGCGACCCTCGTGGCGGCGTTCCAGAACGATCCGCTCGCGATGGATTTCTGGCGCTTCTGGGCCGGAGTAGGAATTGGCGTGCAACTGATTACTGTCGACACTTATATCTCGGAGCTGACGCCGTATCGAACCCGCGGCAAGTACATGGCGTTCAGCATCCTCATAATCCTGACGTCCGTGCCGACCGTCGCCGTGCTGTCGTGGCTGCTGGTACCGCATCACGTGTGGGGCCTCGATGGTTGGCGCTGGGTAATGATCGTCGGCTCCGCGGGTGGCGTGCTGATCTGGTTCGTGCGGCGCGGGCTGCCGGAGTCGCCGCGCTGGCTGGAGAGCAAGGGACGCACCGCCGAGGCGGACGCAATCGTCACGGAGATGGAGCGCAACGTGGTCGCCCAGACGCGCCGGCCGCTGCCGGCACCCGCATTGCACGCGGCGGATCCGGAAGCGCAGCAGGAAGGCCGCGGGTCGTTCGGCGAAATGTGGAAGCGCCCATACCTGTCGCGCACAGTGATGCTGTCGGTTTTCAATTTCTGCCAGACCTTCGGCGTCTACGGCTTCGGCTCGTGGGTGCCGGTCCTGCTCTATTCGAAGGGCATCACGCTCACGCATTCGCTGCTGTACACGATGGTCATCGCATGCGCGACGCCGCTCGGCGCCGTCGGCGCAATTGCGTGCGCGGAGCGCTTCCAGCGCAAGTGGCAGCTGGTCGGCTGCGCGCTGGTGGTGGCCGTCTTCGGCGTGCTGTTCGGGTTTGTGCGCGAGCCCGCGCTGATCCTCGTGTGCGGCAGCGCCGTCACCATCGCGAACAACTGGCTGATCGGCATTTTCCACACCTATCAGGCAGAGCTTTATCCCACACGTATACGTGCCCGCGCCGTCGGTTTCGTGTTCAGCTGGAGCCGCTTCAGTTCGATCTTCGTCGGCTTCTGGGTAGCCGCACTGCTGAAGCACTTCGGCGTGCCGGCTGTATTCGCATTGATTTCTTCGGCCATGTTTGTCATCGTCGTTATGGTCGGGGCCTTCGGGCCGCGTACCAACGGCATTCGTCTTGAGGAGTTGTCCCAATGAAGCATATTGCCGCCGCCTTTGCGCACGGCCTGCACGCGCTTGCGCAGCGACCCCTGCCGCCCGCGGTTGCGGAGGAAGCGAAGCGCTCTCTTGTCAACGTGATCGGTACATCGATCGGCGCTTCGATGCATCCCGGCGTCGAAGCGATTCTCGCGGCCGCGCAGGAACTCGGCGCCGCGCCCGAAGCGCCGGTGCCGGGCCGCAGCGAGCGCGTCGACCTCCACTTCAGTGCGCTGGCAACGGGTTTTGCGGGCCACCTCGACGACTTCGACGATACGCACCTCGCGACCGTGATTCACCCGGCCGCTTCAGTGCTAGCGGTGCTGACCGCGCTGGCGCCGTCGACGCGCCCAAGCGGCGCACAGGCCCTCACCGCGTTCGCACTCGGCTGCGAGGCGCAGTTGCGCGTCGGCGTATCGATCTCGCCGGAGCACTATGATCGCGGCTGGCATATCACCGGTACCTGCGGTGTGATCGGTTGCGCCTTGACGGCCGGCCTGCTGCTCGGGCTCGACGCGGACGCCCTGGCGCGTGCGGTATCGATTGCCGCGTCGATGTTCGTCGGCCAACGCGAAGCGTTCGGCACGATGACCAAGCCGTATCACCCGGGCAAGGCAGCAGCGAACGGGATCGCAGCGGCGCGGCTCGCGCTCTATGGCCAGCAGGCTGCCGACGACGTGTTCGAAGCAGAAGGCGGTTACTCGCACTCGATGTCGACACGCGTCGACTTCGAGCAGATGAACGGCCAGCTGGGCGAGCGCTGGGAACTACTGTTCAACACCTACAAGCCGTATCCGTGCGGGATCGTGGCGCATCCGGCGATCGACGCGGGGCTCGAACTCAGCAAGCAGATCGAAGACGCCACCGCAATCGAGACGATCGAGGTGCGCTGCCATCCGCTGGTACCGGAACTGATGGGCAATCCGCAGCCGAAGGATGGCCTGCAGGCGCGCTTTAGCGCGATTCACGGCGTGGCCGCGGCACTGTGCGACCGGCGTGTCGGTCTCGCACAGTATGAGGATGCGCGCGTTGTGCAGCCCGATGTGGTCGCCCTGCGCGCGAAGACCAGGCTCATGCCGGATACAAAGGTCAATCGCGACGAGGTGTTCATCGAAGCGCGTCTGACGGGCGGCCGTGTGGCCGCTCATCACGTCGAACATGCGCGCGGCAGTCTCGCGAGACCGCTGACGCAGGACGAACTGATGGACAAGGTGCGGCTGCTCATCGAGCCGGTGCTGGGCGCTGGCGTGACCGGGCGCATCGCCGCCGCGGTTCAGGATCTCGAGGCCGCTGCCAATCTCGACGCGCTGTTCACGCTGTGCGTCCCGAACAAGGATTGAAATCATGCATGAAACCGCTACACACTCTCCTGTTTCCGACGCACTCGTCGGTTTCGCGACGGCGCCACTGACGAACGCGGCAGCGCCTGCGCTAGCCGCTGCACAGCGCGCGCTCGAACAAGCCCGCGCCGCCACCCGTGGCGCGCTCGCCAGCGAAGCGCAGATTGCCGCGCTACAAGGGGCGCAACCGTCGCCTCAGGACGCACGCACGCGGGCCTGGGCCTATGGCGCCGCGCTCGCGCGTGTTTCGGCGCCGAGCGTCGCGACGCCAGTACTGGCCGCGGTGCTCGCGTTCGGCGAACGCGGTGGCGCGTCAGACGATGTGCTCGCCACGGCTGCTGCCATTGGCATCGAAGCGGCGCAGCGCGTGCTGACCGCGCTCGATGACGACGCGTATCGCGCGCGCTGGAACGTGGCTTCGTCGATTGGTGTGCTCGGCGCCACGCTCGCGATAACGCGTCTGCTGGCACTCGATGCCGTTTGCACACGCAACGCGCTTGGCGTTGCCGCAACCCAGGCGGCCGGGCTAGCCCGCAATGCGAACGGGGCCATGGAAGCGCTCGAAACGGGCAAGGCCGCTGCCGATGCGATCGAGGCGGCTCTGTTGGCGAAGCACGGCTTTACCTCCGCGCCGGCGTCGATCGACGGCCGACGCGGACTGGCGGCGCTGATGGCCTACCGGTTCGATGCAGCTGCAATCATCGACGAGCTGGGCACGCGTTGGATCAGCGCAACCTGAGCAATCACGTAGTGTGTTGCTTGTTTAGCCTGAGGAGCGGCCGGCATGACCGGGCGCTCCTCAGGCGAGCTCGTTCTTTCATCGTGTCACCCATGCAGCACCGCCCTCACCCACGCACGACACAATTGCGGTCGATGTTGTACTCGTAGGGCGGCAAGCCGTCCAACGCGCTTCGCGCCGTACCGCCCGGATTACGTTCGACGTGGCTCTGCAGGTCGAGCATCATCGTCGCCCGGCCGGTCGCATCGTACCTCGGCCAGTTCGGCAACGCAGGCGTGTTCGGATCGCCCGTGTGCGCAAACGCGGTCCACGCACCCATCACGTCGTGTGACAGCCGTTCCAGCTGAGGACCGCTACCCACGAGGCCCTTTGCGGCCTTGATCGTGCCGAACACGAACGGCACCTCAATGGTGTGCGGCGAATGCAGCACACCGCCCATCACCGGCGTCTTCCAGTCGAACACATAATCGAAGACGGGCGCCTGCGCCGACTGCAGCTCGGCGATTCGCGTGGTATTGCGGCGAAACACGTAGTCCGTGCTGACTGCTGCCAGCACGTCTGTCGCTGACGCTGATCCATTCGCGCCACGATACGCGTCGATGACGCGCGTGACGCCCGCAGCGTCGATGCGCAGCAGCAGTCCAAGCCGCCGCTCGACAGTCGGCCAGTCGATGGCGAAGTTGTGAGGATCAGCGGCCATATACAACGTCATTTCAGTCGCTGCGTTGCCGATCAGCAGCGGCACCGACGCGGACTGCGGCGGCGCATCGGGATCGAATGGATGGCGCGTAAAGGTGCGGGTATCGAGCACCGGCCGGAATGGATCGCTAACCGCGCGCATCGCGGCGAGCAGCGTATCCACCGGCAGCGCCTGCAACGCGGCAGGGTCGGGGCTCGCGAGACCGAGATGCGCGCACAGTGCCTGCGTCTGCCGCGCCGCCTCCTCCTGCGTGTCGAGGTGCAAGCCGCCGGAGCAGCTTTCAATAACCGCCTTGTGAAACAGCCCGTGCGCGGCCGGTAGATCCATCAATGTACCGACCTTAGACGCGCCGCCGGATTGTCCGAAAATCGTCACGTTGTCAGGATCGCCGCCGAATGCAGCAATGTTCTCGCGCACCCAGCGCAATGCCGCGACGAGATCCAGGATGCCGGCATTGCCTGCATCGGCAAAGCGCTCGTCCGCATCGCCGAGATAGAGGTAGCCGAACAGGTTCAGACGATGATTGACGGTGACGACCACCACGTCGCCGCGCTGCGCTAGACGCGTGCCGTCGAAGCCCGGTGCGGTGCCGGCGCAACCCCACCAGCCGCCGCCGTGCAGCCAGACCATCACCGGCCGTTTGGCCTGCGCGCGTCCGGCAGACGGAGCAAACACGTTCAGGTGCAGGCAGTCTTCGCTGACCGGCTCGATCGTTGCGTACCACGCACTGAGGGCATCGAGCTTGTCCACGTGCTGCGGCGCGGATGGGCCGAATGTGGTCGCGTCGCGCACACCGCTCCACGGCTGCAGCGGCTGCGGTGGCAAAAACCGGTTGGCGCCGCCAGTGCTCGCTGCGTAGTGAACCTGTTTGAATACGTCGACGCCATCGACGTGCAGGCCACGCAGACGTCCCGCCGCCGTTTCGACAAGCGGCGCCGAGGCTGTCGCTGCCCGCGCCGCGGACATGAACAGCGCAGGCGCGACACTGCCGCCCGCCGCCAGCGCGAGACCCTTCAGGATAGTGCGCCGATCGGGACTGCCCGGCGCTTCGGCCGGGTCGACAGATGCCGGTTCTTGGCGGTCATGGCTGCCTGTTTCCATCGCGCGGCTGTCTCCTGGTTTGTGGTCTTTTCAAGCGGCGATTTGTCTCAGTGTCGACAAATCAGCCGTTTCGAACCAGATTCTAGCGGCGCCTATCAGGAAATATCAATTAAGTGTATACACCACACCCAGACGCCCAGCCGGAGAGTTCAGTCGAACTCCATACCGCCGTTAGCTCGAAGCTCGGCGAGTCTTCTGATCTGTTCCGGCAAGACGCGTCCCTCCGACAACGGCGGCAGTGCGTCGACCGGAAAGAACTCGACGGCATCGGTTTCCACTCCGGAGATGTCACCCGAAGAGACAATCTTCCCGAGAAACACGAGCTTCCAGATGTGAAAGACCGATGGCGGATGCTTATGCTTCAAGATATCCCACACTGCCAGCAATCGCTCGATGGTGACCGTATAGCCGCTCTCCTCCCAGACTTCGCGCATGGCGTTCTCGGCCGGCGAGGCGCCGATGTCGGCCCAGCCGCCAGGCAGCGACCAGAGGCCATCTGAAGCTTCACGCACCAGCAGCACGCGACCGGCGTCGTCGAACACCGCACAGCGAACGTCGAGCTTCGGATTGGCATAGCCTTCTTCCCGGCTGAAAAGCTGCGCGACCTCTTCCGTGCTGATGTTGGCCACCTCTGCAAGCTGCGCCTGCGCAATGCCCAGCAATTCCTGATAACGCTCCCTGTCGAAGGCGCCATCCGTGTAATGCAGGCCGGTCTGGGCGATTGCCAATAAGCGGCGAGCCTGGGTCAAGCGTCGTTGCATGGATTCAGCAGGTGCATTCATGAGAGCGTTCCGTATCTGCGCGATGGATGAAATGCAAAACCTCACTGTAATTCAAACTCCCGCCACTCAGCGTTACACAGGCACGCTCGTCGTCGAAAGGATCTCCTTGAGTACAACGAACGACCGGATCTGCCGCACGCCCGGAAGATAGAGCAACTGCTCGGCATGCAGCCGGTTGAAACTGTCGCTGTCTTTCGTGCGCACCAGCATGAAGTAATCGAATTCGCCGGTCACGACGTGGCACTCCATACAGCCCGACACTTTCTGCGCCGCTTTCTCGAAGTCGGAAAACGACTCCGGTGTCGAGCGGTCCAGCACCACGCCGATCATCACGAGCATGCCGGCATCGAGCGCCTTCGCGTCGAGCAATGCCACCACCCCGCGGATCAGCCCCATCTCTTTGAGCCGCTCGACCCGTCGCAGGCAAGCCGGTGCACTTAGATTCACTTTGGCCGCCAGCGCCACGTTCGAGACCGACGCGTCGCGCTGCAACTGACGCAGGATGGCCCGGTCGACGCGATCGATCTCCGGGCTTGACGGGCGGCCCGGCGGCGCAGGGTCACGAAATTTTCTTGCGGGCATAGCTGTTCACGAGAAGTAAATGTAGGTCAAAAATACCATCAACCTATTTAAACCCACAAATCATCAATTTATTCGCAACCCTGTTTCTTGCGAACTTTTCTACTATAGACCTCATTGCAGCATCGGCTGCCGCGCCCCTCTTTATCACCGGAGACTTGCATGAATCTGAAGAAATTCCCCCGCCATTCCCTCACCTTCGGCCCTACGCCGATCCAGGCACTGCCGCGTCTGAGCCAGCACCTGGGGGGCAAAGTCGAGCTTTACGCGAAGCGTGAAGACTGCAACAGCGGCCTGGCGTTTGGCGGCAACAAGACCCGCAAGCTCGAGTACCTGATTCCCGAAGCGCTGGCGCAAGGCTGCGACACGCTCGTTTCGATCGGCGGCATCCAGTCCAATCAGACTCGCCAGGTAGCCGCGGTCGCAGCCCATCTGGGTCTGAAATGCGTGCTCGTGCAGGAGAACTGGGTCAACTACTCGGACGCGGTGTATGACCGCGTCGGCAACATCCAGATGTCGCGCATCATGGGCGCGGACGTGCGTCTCGTCGCCGACGGTTTCGATATCGGCTTTCGCAAGAGCTGGGAAGACGCGCTGGAAAGCGTACGCGAGGCAGGCGGCAAGCCCTACGCGATTCCGGCCGGCTGTTCGGACCATCCGCTGGGCGGTCTGGGATTCGTGGGCTTTGCCGAAGAAGTCCGGCAGCAGGAAGCCGAACTGGGCTTCAGGTTCGACTACATCGTCGTGTGCTCGGTGACGGGCAGCACACAGGCGGGCATGGTGGTCGGTTTTGCCGCCGACGGCCGCGCCGATCGCGTGATCGGCATCGATGCATCAGCGAAGCCCGCGCAAACGCGCGACCAGATCTTCCGGATTGCGAAGCAAACTGCCGAGAAGGTCGAACTGGGCCGCGACATCGTCGCCCGGGATATCGTTCTCGATGAACGCTACGGCGGCCCCGAATACGGACTGCCGAACGAAGGAACGATGGAGGCAATTCGCCTGTGCGCCAGGCTCGAAGGCATGTTGACCGATCCGGTCTACGAAGGCAAATCGATGCAAGGCATGATCGACAAGGTTCGGCGTGGCGAATTCCCGGCTGGATCGAAGGTGCTCTACGCACACCTGGGCGGCGTGCCGGCGCTGAACGGTTATAGCTTCCTGTTCCGCAACGGTTAAAGGCCGCGCCGCGGTAACGAGCGGTCACCCGGCACGGCAAGCGTGTTCGGGTGACCGCTGTGGTTGTGCAGATTCTCGTGCTCTCGTCGTGACATGCCTCAACGGGGACCGTTATGCAATCCAGTGGTGAATCACGCGCTGCGCGTTGGCGTCGCGCACCATCCCGGCTCACGCAAGTCTGCATCGTCACCGATAACACCGTCGCCGAGACCTTCGAACAGGCCTTGGCCGCGCGTCTGGAAAGTTCGCCACAAGTGGCTTTACTGCGCCTCCTCGACCCTGCGGCCGCCCGTGGCGAATGGCTCGTGTCACGCGAGCATGGCGCGATCAAGCCGCAAAGACCCGGATCCGCAAACGGAATTGAACGGGCCCTCGATCCTCTCCCACGCGACAGCAGGCTGTTGCTGTGCTCGCAGGACATGGCCGCGCTGGAATGGCTCGGCGGCGTCATTGGCCAACGGGTTTTCTTCGCCCACTATCGCCCCAGCGCAAATCACGAATTGCAGCTCGGCACCATGATCGGCACGGTGGAAGATGCGCTACGCGCTTCATTGTCCGAGAAGTGGGGAGACAGTTACTGATCGGGTTCCGCATAAATAAAATTACCGGAAACTTTCAGAACCGCATCACAACCGCCAACGAAAATCAGACTTGTGGCGCACTAATATGAGAATTGCTGGCATTCATCGGCCATAAAGCGGTAGCATTTGGCGGGTCAAATGCGGCGTTGGTGTGTGTCGCCAGCATGACAACGGGGTTCATTCGTCCATCCTGTCCATAGCCTGAACAGGCGGTCTCCTCGCGGAAGACTGCCTGCGGGTCCATTTTGTCGAATGCGAAAAGACGCGGAAACCCAAAACGCAACATCCAGGCCAAAGGGTCAAGCACGTGAACACCGGGAGCATCAAATGGCGTTCCCAGTCGGCGAAGAATATGACCAAGGTAGCCCAATGAAAGCTGAAGTAGTTGTCGCTCGTCAGCCGATCCTCGACCGGCAGGGCCTTGTCGTCGCGCAGGAATTGTTGTTCCGGGAAGCGGGAGACGATATCGCGCGGATTCAGGACGGATACTCGGCGACCGCTGCCGTGGTCGAGCGTACGCTGGGCGTGTTGGGTATCGAGTATGTACTCGGCCATGACGACGGTTTCCTGAACTGTACCGGCGACTTCCTGTTTTTTGGCGCGGTCGATGTATTGCCGCCGTCACGCTTCGTGCTCGAAATCCTTGAAGGTACGGGACTGACCGACGAACTGGCCGCTAGATGCGACGAGTTGCGCCTCGCCGGGTTTCGTATCGCACTCGACGATGTCCGCTCGCTCACGCCTGACATCGAACGATTCCTGCCGCACGTCGATATCGTCAAGCTCGAGTGGCCGTACCTCGCGCCGGAGGAAGCCGCCTACGCCATCGAGCGATGCAAGCGCGCCGGAAAGCGGGTGCTGGCCGAAAAGGTCGAAGAGCGAAGCGACCACGCAGCGGCCTTGCAGGCCGGCTGTGATCTGTTTCAGGGTTATTACTTTGCCAGGCCGCAACTGTTGACGGCCAGCAGAACGCCCTCGAGATTCGCCGCCGTATTCCGGGTGCTGCAGTTGCTGAGAGAAGAAGCGGACGGCGCGCATCTCGAGGACGCACTCAAGCATGCCCCTGCTCTGGTCATCCAGTTGCTGCGCCTTGCCAACAATGCGGCCAGACGCCGCTGGAGCCACGCTCCCATCACGTCCATCGGACAGGCCGTTGCCGTTGTCGGCAGTAAGCAGCTGATGTTGTGGTGCTGCCTGCTGCTGTACGGAAATCCGGCGGACTTGCGCTTCGGCCATAGCCCGCTTGCCCAGCTTGTACAGCATCGGGCTAATTTCATGGAGCGCGCAGCAGGCGAACTGACTCCTGAAGACGGCGACTTCCATGAGGCCGCCTGGCTTTGCGGACTTCTTTCGCTCGCCTACATATCGTGCGAGGTCACGCCAGAACGGTTTTTTACCGATATCTCCATCGACATCGTCATCGAGGAAGCCATCGTCGAGCATGCGGGTGTGCTGGGCACGCTGCTCACGATTGCCGAGCATCTCGAGCAAGGACAGTTCGATGCGGCCTTCAGGCAAGGCCGCACGCTTGGCGCAGAGTTCGCCGGCAAGATACCCAGTCTTGCTCTGTGACGACGCACGGCCAGCGTGCTATACGCCGGCCGGTTCTCAAGTCGACGCATCGGTCAAGCCGCGACGGCCGCCTCGCGCTCCACGGTCCGTGCCTCCACATAATCCTCAGCGTCGACGTCATAGCCCGACGGCTCCCAGCGGATCGCCAGCAGCACGAGCAACGAAGTAAGCGGCGCGACTGCAATCACCCAGAACACCTTCGTGCCGAGCGCTGCAGCGAGAACCGGGAACAGAAACAGCGAAATCGTCGATGCGGAGCGCACCAGCGTCTGATTGAAGCCCACCCCGATGCCGCGTAACGAAGTCGGATAGCTCAGCGACGCATACGTCATCGAATGCGAACCCGGGCCGAAGCCTTGCCCAAACAGATATCCGCCGAGCAACAGGATTGCCAGCACGACGAGCGCACCGCTGCTGGGCTTGCCGATCAGCGCAAGGCCGATCAACGACGCGAACTGCAGCGAATGCCCTAGCACCGTCATCTTCCATGCGCCCACGGTCGGCGCGGTACGCACCCCAATCAATCCGCCGACAAATGCAAACGCCAGATTCAGCGTCAACGCGGCGACGATCGTCGTCAGCGGGCCTTGATGAAAGAAGCTGGCGATGATCACCGGCAAGCCGAAGATGATCGCGTTATAGCCGAACGAAGAAGCGGCGCCGATCGTCGCGGCGAGAATCGTGCGGCTACGGTAGGTCGAATTGAACAGCACACCGTAGTTGCGCCACGACGCCGCGCGCGGCGCCTTGACCGGTACCTGGCTGCGTTCCACGACGGCGTCGACGCCATACGAGCGCTTGAGAATGCGCGCGGCCTCCTCGAGATCACCCTGGTTCGCCGCCCACACGGGCGACTCGCTGATGTAGCGGCTGCGCACCAGAATGATGACGATGGCGGGCACTGCGCCGAAGGCGAGCGTCAGGCGCCACAGCCAGCCCAACTGATGCTCGGGGAGAATCGCATACAGGCCGAGAATCAGCAGATAGCAGGTACTGGTGGCCGCATACCACGCAGGGCACCACGCGGCCACGCTGGCGGCCTTGTTGCCTTTGCCCGCCACACGCGAAAACTCCGCGAGAAACGCCATCGCCACCGGCAGATCGAGGCCGACACCGAAGCCCATCAGAAAGCGCGCTCCGCCGAGCACCCACGCATTCGGCGCAAGACCGGCGGCAATCGCCGCGACCACGAAGAACAGCATGTCGGCCATGAAGACGCGGTAACGTCCAATACGGTCGGTCAGATACCCGCCGAACAGCGCGCCGAGAATGGCGCCAAACGTGATCGCCGATGAAACGAAGCCTACCTGTACCGGCGAAAGTGAAAACTGCCGCGCGATGTCCTTGATGCCGTAAGCGAGCGAGGTCAGATCGTAGGCATCCAGAAAGACCCCGCCGAGTGCGATCGCAATCACGATGCGCGCGTTGCTGCCTTTCGCAGCGCCCGCGTTGACGATGCGCGAGACGTCTTGCGCGGAACGGATGACGGCGGTGCGGGAAACGCTTCCCGCCTGCACGGAGGTGTCGACAGGTGTCGAAGGAACGGCAACGGTGGACATGAGATCGGATTTCGCACGAGTAGCTAAGCGCCCCATGGTAGCCATGCGGCCTGCATCGGCAAAACGACGAATTTACATAAGCAAATCTGCGCCACTCTGGTTTGCATCGTCTCGCGCAGAATCGGGTATAAATGCTCTATGCGCCTCGTCGAGCCTTCAAGGCGTGGAGTTTGCAGCCCCCAGCTCTGGCTGGAATCGTCCGCGCAGCAGCAGCGCGCGCCGTCACCGGCCAGCCCTCGTTTCTTTCTGGATCAAGACATGAGCACATCGAACGCGGCCCGTTCGGCCGAACATCCGATCGACATTCAGTTCCTCGACCGCTGGTCGCCTCGCGCCTTCACGGAGGAAACCATTCCCGAGTCCACCCTGCTGACCTTCTTCGAAGCAGCGCGCTGGGCACCCTCCTCCTATAACTCGCAACCTTGGCGATTTGCGTATGCACGGCGTGGCACCGAGCATTGGACGCGCTTTCTCGAGTACCTGAACGACTTCAACCGGAGCTGGGCCCAACGTGCGGCGGCCATCGTGATCGTTCTGTCGAAGGATAACTTCACGCCGCCCGGCGCGACCGCCGAAGTACCCGCCGTCACCCACTCGTTCGATACAGGCTCGGCATGGGCCTATTTCGCGCTGCAGGCGAGTCTTGCCGGGTGGCATACCCACGGCATGGCGGGTATCGAGCGTGACAAGATCCGTCAGGGACTGGCAGTTCCGGACGGATATTCGATTGAAGCCGCGGTTGCAGTAGGACGGCTGGGCGATAAAAGTCTTTTGCCGGAGCAGCTTCAGGCGCGCGAAGTACCGAGCCCGCGTAAACCTGTGGCCGAATTCGCCGGCGAGGGACGTTTTGTTCCCTGAGGTTGCTGGAAAGGTTTAAGAAGCGGTTCTTCTTCAATGAGGCCGGCGCGGAAGGTTCGTGCCGGCTCCTGCTTCCTGCCGCTGTCGCTCAAGCGGCAACGGTATTAAACGGCCTCGGTTGCCCGACGCCGGAAACTGGCTGCGGCGTGCCGCTCCGGCAACTGGTCGCCCTCACCGAACAGCTTGTGCCGTAGCGCACCGTCCTCATACGAGGTCTTGTACAGCCCTCGGTTTTGCAGTTCCGGCACCACCAGATCGATGAAGTCCTCGTAACTCTCCGGCACGACCGTGCGGCTCAGATTGAAACCGTCCACGCCAGTCTCTTCGACCCACGCCTGCAATTCATCCGCAACCTGCGAGGCGGTGCCGACGATGGCCGGATAGCGGCCGCCCATCTCGAACATGTCCAGCAGTTTGCGGCGCGTCCAGCCGTGCTGTTTGGCCGTGCGTGTCGCCGATTCGATGGCGTTGGTCGGGGCATAATCCACCGGCTCGTCGAGATCGTATTGCGCGTAGTCGATGCCCGTGCTGGCTGCGAAATGCGCGAGGCCTGCTTCACGGCTCGCATACCGTAGATAGTCCGCGTGTTTTTCGCGCGCTTCGCTTTCGGTGGCGCCCGTCACGACCGCCGCGCCGACGAATACCTTGACGTCGTCCGGTTTCCGCCCGGCCTCAACCAGTTGCTCGCGCAACGTTCGTACCGTCTCACGTCCCACCGTCCGGTTTGGCGGCGAGATGAACACGCACTCGGCGTGCCGCGCCGCAAAGCGCTGGCCGCGCCCGGAGCTGCCCGCCTGGAACAGCACCGGCGTGCGCTGCGGCGACGGCTCGGCGAGGTGATAACCCTCGACGTTGTAATAACGCCCAGCGTGCTTCACCTGATGCACCTTGGCCGGATCCGCATAGACGCGGCCGCCCTTGTCGCGCAACACGGCCCCTTGTTCCCAGCTGCCTTCCCATAGCTTATAGAGAATCTCGAGGTACTCGTCCGCGCGCTCGTAACGTTCGTCGTGCGGCAGTTGTTCGGTGAGGCCCATTGCACGCGCCGCGCTGTCGAGGTAACCGGTCACGATGTTCCAGCCAATACGGCCTTGCGTGAGATGATCGAGCGTCGAGAAGCGCCGTGCGAGCAGGTACGGCTGCTCATAGGTGAGATTGACCGTCACGCCGAAGCCGAGGTGCTCGGTCACGGCGGCCATCGCCGAAACCAGCAGCGTGGGATCGTTGACCGGCAACTGGATCGACTCGCGCAACGTCACATCCACGTTGTGCTGATAGACGTCGTAGACGCCCACGATGTCGGCGAGAAACAGGCCGTCGAACAGGCCGCGTTCTAGCGTGCGAGCGAGATCGGTCCAGTAAGGCAGCAGCCGGTAATCCGTGGAGCGGTCTCGTGGATGCGTCCACAAACCATGATTGATATGGCCGACGCAGTTCATGTTGAACGCGTTGAGCAGAATCTGTTTCTTCGCCATCACAAGGCTCCGTGCCGCGGCGGCAGCTTGTCGTTGAGATAGAAGTTACCCACCGCATGATACTTCCAGCGCACCGGATCATGCAGCGTATGAGTGCGCGCATTGCGCCAGAAGCGGTCGAGGCCCAGCCCATCGAGCGTCGCAGCGGTGCCGGCCAGTTCGAACAGGCGCGAGCCGGCATCGAGCGACACCGTGGTGGTCAGCGCCCGCGCTTCCGCTACCGCGACCGACGCTTCAGCCACCGAGCGATCCGTCGCTTTGGCCTGGGCCGTGTCGACGAAACGGCCCGCGCGCCGCAGCAACGCTTCGGCTGCACGCAAACGCGCCGCGAGATCGCCGAACTGCGCGATGGTCAGCGGATCGTCGGCCGCGCGCTCGACCTTCGCGTCGATCCATGGTCGCGAACGTTCGCGCACGAACTGCAAGGCAGCCTCGAAAGCGCCGCGTGCCTGGCCCAGATCGATCGCGGCATGCATGATCTGCGCGACGGGGCCGATCGTCGTAGCGCGTTCGAACGAAACCTGAAACGGCACGACCCATTCGGGCTCGACTCGCACATGTTCGAACTGCACCGAGCCGCTACCGGTGACGCGTTGACCGAAACCGTCCCAGTCGTCGGTCACGGTGACGCCAGGCGTGTCGCGCGGCACAAACGCCAGGTAGGTGACGTCGCGGCCCTCGTCGTCTGCCACGACCAGTGTGGGGATCCAGTGTGCGTAAAGGGCGCCAGTGCAATAGAACTTGCGGCCATCGACGTGCCAGCCTCCGGCTGCGCGCGTCAGCCGGGTGCGTCGCTTGAAGTCCTTATGGCCGATCTCGGCGAGCGCATTACCGAAACGCTCGCCGGCCAGCACGCGCTCATAAAAAAAGCGCTGCTGCTCGACACTGCCGCCCACGCGCAGCACTTCCAGCGCGTAGAAATGGTTTTGCGGAATCTGGCCGAGCGAGCCATCCGCCGCGGCGATGATCGCCGTGACTTCGGCAAGCGTACCGTTGCGCACGCCAGCACCGCCGTATTCGCGCGGCACCGTGATACCCCACAGGCCGCTCGCGACGAAGGCGTCGAGCTCGGCCCACGGCAGCCGTCGCTCACGGTCGCGCAGTGCGGCCTCCGGTGCGAACTGTGCCGCAAGGCGATGCGCGGCCTTTAGCGCCTCGTCATCGCTAGCGATCAGATCAGGTGTGCCCGGCGCATGCGCATGCAACTCACGAGGCAATGGGTCTGGCGCAACACCGTCGCGCGGTTCTACGGAAAGGTCGATGCTCATGTTCAGTTCCACGAATGACGCGCAGGCAGCGCGTCATTCAGGTGATAGTTGCCAAGCAGATGCAGCTTCCAGCGCACTGGATCGTGCAGCGTATGCGTGCGGGCGTTGCGCCAATGGCGGTCGAGGTTGTGCGCGGCACGCGTGGAAGCGGAACCGGCCAGTTCGAAAAGCTTCTCGCTCGCTTCGAGCGCAATGCGGGTGGTCAGTATCTTGGCTTCGGCCACTGCCACCGATGCACGTGCGCTAGCTTCGGCATCGATCGTATGAGCCGCGGCAATCGCATCGAGCGTGCGCCCCGCCTCCTGCAGTACCTCATGGGCCGCGTGCAGGTCGATCTGCAGACGGCCGACATCCGCGATGATGTAGGGGTCATCGGTTGCGTGCTCGAGGCCGGAGTCGACCCACGGACGTGCGCGTTCGCGCACGAAGCTCAGCGTATCTTCGACTGCGGCCTGTGCGATGCCCTGATCGATCGCTGCCTGAATCAGCTGCGACGTCGGTCCGAACAGGCCGGGACGTTCGGCAAGCTGCCAGATCGGCAACACGTCCTGTGGATCGACCGGTACCTGCTCGAATGTCACCGTGCCGCTTGCCGTCGTGCGTTGACCGAACGAACGCCAGTCGTCGACGACAGTAAGACCTGGCGCATCGCGCGGTACCCAGACCTGCACGGCGCGACCATCATCGTCCGTTGCGCGTGCGGGAACTCGGTGTGCGAATAGCGCACCCGTCGAATAGAAGCGCTGGCCGTCGAGGCGCAGGCCGCCGGGCGTGCGGGTAAGCCGCGTCGTACCTTGCAGAATGGTTTTAACGCTAGCCGAGCGCCGTTCAGGGCCAGCGTTGCCCAGGCGCTGACCCGCGAGGACCTCGCCGTAAAGGCGCGCTTTCTGATCCGGTGTGCCGATCTCGCGCAACACGCCGAGCACACCGAAATGATTTTGCGGAATCTGCCCCAGGGCCGGGTCGGCCGCGCACAGGATCACAAAGACCTCGGCGAGCGTTGCGTACGAGACGTCGGCGCCGCCGTATTCGCGCGGCACGGTGATGCCGCCGAGACCGCTTTCCGACCATAGATCGAGTTCGGCCCATGGCAGCAGACGTTTGCGGTCGCGCTCGGCAGCGCCTGTGGCGAACTGCGCTGCGAGCACGTGCGCGGCGGCAAGTGCGCCTGCATCGTCGGCGATGCGCTGCACGCGGGCCGGGTCGGGACGCCGCGGCAACGGTGCCGCGGCAGAAGAAGCTTCGAGAGTGGACATGATGTTTCGTACCGACAGGTTGACACCCGTCCGCCCTTCGCGCTTCAACCCTTTCCACGGCGAAGCGCACCGCCTGCGTGACGCTTGTGGCGGACAGGTCGAATCGTCTATTGGACCAGCGGGGACGCGCCGCGCCTACTATCGAATTGGAACTTGCTTATGACGATTTCCGATTTTCCAGGCGAGCCCCGACGCCAGCCGAGGCTCACGCGCTCACGCAAGCGTGGCGTCCTTCGTCACAATCTTCTTGGGAATCAGCTTCAGTTCATAGAACGTATCGGCGATGCGCTGCTGTTCCGCGAGCACTTCGGCATCGACCGGTTTGTAGACGTGAGCGTAGTGCTGCAGGCCGGTCTGGATGATCGACGCGTCGAGCCCCTGAATGGGAGCAAGCTCGGCAGCCGCCGCAGCGGTGTTCTGCCTCACCCACTGCCCTTCCTTGCCGAGTTCTTCCATGACGATCGCGATCACGTTCTGACGCTTCTGCGCAAATTCACGCTGGCTCAGAAAGAACTGATGATGGCTCGCCACGCCCTGTGCATCGGCAAGCAGGCGTGCGTTGCTCTGCGCTTCGGCAGCGGCGAGAAACGGATCCCAGACCGCCCAGGCGTCTACCGAGCCCTGCTCGAGAGCGGCGCGCGCATCGGCAGGCGCCAGATAGATCGGCTGGATGTCGCCGAAGTCGAGACCGTTCTTGCGCAGCAGCGCGACGATAAACCAGTGAACGTCCGAACCCCGGTTGAACGCCACCTTCTTGCCCTTCAGATTGGCAACGGTCTTGATGGGAGAGTTCTTCGCAACGACGACGCCTTCAGCATGAGGTGTCGCGACCTCGTACGCCGTGTAGACGAAGTCCGCGCCGGCAGCCTGCGCAAAGACCGGCGGCGCCTCGCCGACATAACCGAAATCGATCGCCCCGACATTCAGACCCTCCAGCAACTGCGGCCCGGCAGTAAATTCATTCCACGTGACCTTGATGCCGAGCGGCGTCAGCCGCTTTTCAAGCGCGCCGTGCGCTTTTAACAGCACCAGCGTGCTCGCGGCCTTCTGGTAGCCGATGCGGAACTGATCGGCTTTGAACGTGGCCCACGCAGGCAGTGCCGTGCCCGCGAACGTTGCGCCGAGTGCGGCAAGGAAGGTCCGGCGACCCCGGAGTGTCGAATGGTTCATTGTCGTGCGTCCATGATTGACGGATCGCGTCGGCTTCACTTGTAGCCAACGTCGTGAGTAGCGTGTTGGGGTACACCGGACGGAGCGCCCCGTTTCCAATGGAGCACGGAATCTTACGCGTCAACGGCAATGCGCCGAAACGATCTTTCGCGTTAAGCAAATATCCAATCGTGGATAGAACCGCTTCACGCTTTTTATATATGCCTCAGCGGAGTTAGCAACGAACGGAAAAGTATTTGCCAGCAAGCTGACCTCTTGCATAGGATTCGGCCATCATCAACTCCATCACCATCACGTCTCATGAATAAAAGAAACCTGCTTAAAACCGCGCTGGCCACTGTCGTGTTCGGCCTGGGCGTCGCCACTTCGCAACTTTTATTCGCAGCGCCGCAAACGCTGCGCGTGGGCATCATGTCCGGCGAAGACGAGGACGTGTGGCGCGTCGTTGCCGCAAACGCTGCCAGGCAGGGGCTGGTGATCAAGGTCACGACGTTCTCCGATTACACGCAACCCAATGAGGCGCTCTCGGAGCACGACCTTGACGCCAACTCGTTCCAGCACAAGCCTTATCTCGACGCGCAGATCAAGGCGCGCGGCTATCAGATCGTGCCGGTGGGATTCACCTATGTGCAGCCTATTGGTCTGTATTCGCGCAAGGTCAAATCGGTTGCCGATCTTCCGGATGGCGCGACCATCGGCGTGCCGAACGATCCGAGTAACGAAGGACGCTCGCTGCTGTTGCTGCAGGCCCAGCATCTGATCACCCTGCGTGCCGATGTCGGCCTGCTGCCGACCGCCCGCGATATCGCGGACAATCCGAAGCACATCCACATCAAGGAACTCGATGCAGGTATCGTGGGGCGCGCCATCGGCGATCTCGACGCCGCCGTGATCAACACGGACTGGGCCGTCAAGGCGGGCATCAAGATTCCGCAGGAACGGATCGCCCAGGAACAGGTGACCGGCAATCCGTATCGCAACTTCCTCGCCGTCAATGCGAAGGACGCGAACGCGCCGTGGGTCCACGCGCTCGTCCAGAGTTATCAGCAGCCGAACGTGGCCGCTGAAATTCTCAGCGTTTACCACGGTGCTACGCTGCCGGCATGGGCCGAGGCAAGCCACTAAGCACACCCTACAACCACACGGTCACGCGCGAGTTTGAGCGTGGCCGAGTGGCCCCGCCGTTTTCCGTCGCTTCTGCTGCTGTAGAGACCTGTAGAGACTGTTTGTTGCCCCTCCTTCATGTCACGATCACCGCATCATCGCGCGCGGCATCGATCTGACCAAAACCGCACGACGCCGCCCGGCGTCCGGCCTGAACTCCGCAAAATGCGGCTCCCCATAGCCGAATCTGGCACAATTTACCCTCGCTAATCTCCCGTTCGACTTCCGGGCTGCGGGTGTAGCGTCATATCCTGGGCCGAATCGGGCAAAAAATGCATGTGTGGGCTCGCGCCCACGGACCAATCGTCAGAGAGAGACATCGAAAATGGCCACTGTCACGCCACGTGCGAGCAACACGAACCTGCCGGGCATGCTCAGCAGCGGCCGGTTTACCCTGGGCACACGCATCGTGCTCTGCTTCGGCTTGCTTTTCCTGCTGATGCTGGTGATGGCCGTCATTTCATACACCCGGTTGCGTTCGATCGACGAAGAGGCCGTCAGCCTGCGCCGCGACTCGGTGCCCGGCCTCTACCTCGCCACCGCTCTGCGGGCGACGGCCAACCAGAGCTATGCGACGCTGGAACGCGCGATCTTCGTCGATCCGGACGCGCAAGGCATGACGCGCGATCTCGACAGCCTGCCCGACGCACTGCGCGCCTTCGACAAGGTTTCCGCCGAGTACCAGAGCACGGTGTTCCGCGACGACGACCGCGAACGTTTCAATACATTCAAGACCGCTTACGACCAGTATCTGGCGCTCTTCAATCAGGCGGCGACGCAGGCTCGCACCTCGAAGCCGGCGGCCCAGGCGCAATTCGTGCAAATGACCCCTGCGTGGGATCACCTGATCGTCGCCGCGAACACGCTGGTGACGGAAAACCATGCTCAGGCCGACGATTCCGCCCAGTTGATCCGCACCTCGGTGAGCGGCACCGAAGTTACGCTTGCCACCGCCCTCGGCGTGGTATTGCTGGTTGCGCTCGTCACCGGCTACTGGCTCTTCAAGGCGGTCACGGTGCCGATGGCCCGGCTGGTGGACGTCCTCGACGTGATGCGCACCGGCAATCTGGCGCAACGGCTGAACCTGCGCCGCAGCGATGAATTCGGCACGCTGGAAAACGGCTTCAACCGCATGGCCGAGGAATTGACGAGTCTGGTTTCGCAGGCACAGAAGTCGTCGCTGCAGGTCACTACTTCCGTGACGGAGATCGCCGCCACGTCGAAGGAACAGCAGGCCACTGCCAGCGAGACGGCCGCGACCACCACCGAGATCGGCGCCACATCCCGCGAGATTTTCGCGACCTCGCGCGACCTGTTGCGCACGATGAACGAAGTCGCCGGTGTGGCCGAGCAGTCGGCGACGCTCGCAGGTGCGAGCCAAAGCGGCCTCACGCGCATGGAAGACACCATGCGCAGCGTGATGGAAGCCGCCGGTTCGGTGAATGCCAAGCTGGCCATCCTCAATGAGAAAGCGGTCAATATCAATCAGGTGGTCTCGACCATCACCAAGGTGGCCGACCAGACCAACCTGCTGTCGCTGAACGCAGCGATCGAAGCTGAAAAAGCCGGTGAATACGGCCGCGGGTTCGCGGTGGTGGCGACTGAAATCCGCCGTCTCGCAGACCAGACCGCGGTGGCGACCTACGACATCGAACAAACGGTCAAGGAAATCCAGTCGGCCGTTTCGGCCGGCGTGATGGGCATGGACAAGTTCTCCGAGGAAGTGCGCCGCGGCATGCGCGACGTGCAGCAGGTGGGCGGCCAGCTCTCGCAGATCATCAACGAGGTGCAGACGCTCGCGCCGCGCTTCCAGATGGTCAACGAGGGAATGCAGACCCAGGCCACCAGCGCCGAGCAGATTAACCAGGCGTTGTCGCAACTTTCCGAGGCGGCGCAGCAGACGGCGGAATCGCTGCGCCAGTCGTCGCAGGCGATCGACGACCTGACGCTGGTCGCCAATCAGCTGCGCACCGGCGTGTCGCGCTTCAAGATCGACGCGTGACGCCGGCTACCCGCTAATCACAGGCCTTCGCGATGCTCTTCCTCCTGTTCGATCTGGACGGCGACCGCTACGCGCTCAATGCGGCTGGGATCGTCGAAGTGCTGGCGCTCGCGCCCACCAAGTCGATCCCTGGCGCCCCCGCATGGGTAGCCGGCATGTTCGAGCGGCAGGGCGCGGCGGTGCCGGTAATCGACGTGTCGCGACTCGCACTCGGCCGCCCCGCGCAGCAACTGCGCTCTACCCGGCTGGTGCTGGTTCAATACAGCGCTGGGGATGGCGTCGCAGCGTCGGCGCGTGACAACAGCGGCGAACCGGTGCATCTGCTTGGCCTGATCGTCGAGCGCGCCACGCAGACGCGGCGCATCGCACGCGAGCAGTTTGCCGAAAGCGGTATCGCCACGCCGCATGCACGCTGGCTCGGCCCGGTCGCAAACGACGGCGTGGGTCTCGTGCAATGGGTCGAGGTACAGCAAATGCTTACCGACGAAGTGAAGGCGTTGCTGTTTCCGCAAGCCGAAGCAGTGCAACCGGCCGCCGGATCCTGACCTACGTGACGAGCGAGCCGCATGATGCGCACAATAACCTGAACCACCCCATGAATTCCAACGACCCCTGCTTCGAAACCTGGCTCTCCCAGGAGACCGGGATCGACGCGTCCTCGCTCGGCATCAATGCCCTCGAACGCGCGGTACAGGACCGGGTGCGTGTCACGCAGTCCGCCGCCCCCGTCACCGGCGTCAACGAAGACGCCGTAGACGGTTATTGGCGACTGCTAAACGATTCGCCCGAAGAACGCCTCGCGCTAATCGAAGCGCTGGTGGTCCCCGAGACATGGTTCTTTCGCGACCGTGAAGCGTTTGTCGCGCTGGCACGGCTCGTCAATGAAAAGCTGGCACGCGATCCGGCCCGTGTGGCACGCGTGCTTAGCGTGCCCTGCTCGAGCGGCGAAGAACCGTATTCGGTGGCAATGGCCCTGTTCGATGCCGGGATCGGCCCGGAGCGTTTTACCATCGACGCGTTCGACATCAGTGCGCGCGCCATTTCGCTCGCGCAAAAAGCCGTCTATGGACGCAATTCATTTCGCGGCGGCGAGTTCGAGTTTCGCGACCGCCATTTCAGCCCGGTCGACGGGGGATGGGTGCTGAACGAACGCATCCAGCAAGCGGTGCGTTTTACCCAGGCGAACCTGTTCGATCCGTCGCACAACACCGGCACGCGCTACGATTTCATTTTCTGCCGCAACGTGCTGATCTATTTCCACCGCGATGCGCAGGATCGCGCGATCCATCTGCTCGACGCGCGACTGGCCGACGGTGGGACGATCTTCGTCGGACCGGCGGAAACCGGCTTGATGATGCGTCATACGCTGAGCTCGGCGCGCATTCCGCTGGCGTTCGCGTTTCAGCGCACACAGGTCGAAGAACCGCGTGCGCCGGCGTTCACCTTACCCGGTATGGCAGCGGCGGCGTCGCAAGCTGCGCCGTGGGCTTTCGGCGCTACGCACGGTGCGGCGGCGCCCTCCTTTGCGGCGCGTCCGCAGCCGGCCGTTCCGGCGCCGCGCACAACGACCACGGCGATGCTTGCAAATGTGAGTACCCAATCTCCGGCACACGTAACCCGACATGCGCACGGACACGGACCTGCCCGCGCACATGCGAAACCTGGCGCTTCCGCGGTTCCGGACGAGTCGCTCGCCGAAGCAGGCCGCCTCGCCGACGCCGGTGAATTCGACAAGGCGGAGCACGTGGCACAGGCCTTCGTCAACGTGCACGGTACGGACGCAGAAGCGTTCTATCTTCTCGGCCTGATCGCCGATGCACGGGGGCGCACTGCCGACGCGAGCGACTATTACCGTAAGACGCTCTATCTCGAGCCCGCCCACTACGAAGCGCTCACGCACCTCGCCGCGCTGCTCGATATGTCGGGAGACAGCGCCGGCGCGCAGCAACTGATGCGACGTGCCCAGCGCGCCGCGGCCAAAGCGCACCCGATGACCACCGCGACAAGCGCCACGAAAGCAACGGATGACCCTTTGAACCTACCGCGAGGCAAGCATGGCTCACGGCGCCATTGAGACCACGGGCGTGGTCGCGTTGATCGACGATTGCTGGAATCGCATCGGCACGCGCGGCGATGGCACATGCCCGAAACTGGCTGAGCATTCGCGCTGTCTGAACTGCCCGGTGTTCGAGCAGGCCGCGGCACGGCTGCTCGACCGGCCGCCCGACGAAGCGGATCTGGCGCCTGCGACGGCAACTTCCGGACCGCGCGCACGGCCTCATGACGGCACGTCGCAGGCATCGCATGCGACCGATACGGGCGCCGCGGCGGCGGCCACGCAATCCGCGCTGGTATTTCGCATTGCCGACGAGTGGCTCGGCCTACCGACGGCCGCGCTTCGCCAGGTCGACGACATCCGCCCGATCCATTCCCTGCCGCATCGGCGCAATCGCGTCGTCCTTGGGCTCGTCAATATTCGCGGCGCGCTGACCGTGGCCGCTTCGCTCGGTGAACTGCTGCATCTCGATCACGCATCAAGCGGCAAATACACGTCGCGTAGCAGCTATGCGCGCATGCTGGTCGCCGCGCATCGCGGGGAGCCGGTGGCTTTTCCGGTGGATGAAGTCGAGGGCGTGGTGCGCTTCGCGGCCAGTTCGCTGCTGCCCGTACCGACGACGCTCGCCCACGCCAGCGCCTCGCACTCGCGTGGCGTGATCGCCTGGAACGAGCGCACGATCGGCCTGCTCGACACCGACCGCGTATTCGAGTCGCTCGCCCGGAGTCTGCGATGAGTCACGACGACGATCTGGGCCGCCGGTCATTGCTCGACCTGTTCCGCGAAGAAGCGCAGACGCAAACGCGCGTGCTGTCCGGTGGCCTGCTTGCGCTCGAACACACACCGGACGATGCGTCGCAACTCGAGGCCTGCATGCGCGCGGCACACTCGCTGAAGGGCGCGGCGCGCATCGTCGGCCTGCAGGATGGAGTGGATATTGCGCATGTGATGGAGGAATGCTTCGTGGCCGCGCAGCGCGGCACGCTGGTTTTGTCGGGTGCGCATATCGACGAACTGCTCCGCGGAGCCGACCTGCTGCTGCGCGCCGGCAACGACGATCCGGCGGCCGCGTTGACGCGAGCGGAAGTGGACGCATTCGTCGCCCGGCTCACCGCGTATGGTGCGACTGAGGCTACGGCAACCAACGAGGCGCACCGTACGCACGCAGACATCGCGGCGGGCTCGCCGTGGGGCGACACCTATGCCGCTCCCGAAGAACCGGACGAAGACGCGACGATGCGCGCTGCACTCGCTATCCTCGGCGTCGAGGTTGCCAAACTGCCAGTCAGCCTTTCCGACGAAGCAGCGCCGGCCGTGCAAAATCTTGCCGCCGAAGCGCCTGCGGCAGAGCCTTCCGTCGCACCGACACCCGAGCCCGCACCGTTGCGTCCGTCCAGCCTCGACGTCCCACGCGACACCCCGCTAAACGTCCACGGCCCACGCGACCCCGAGCGCATGCTGCGGGTGCGCAGCGATAATCTCGACCGGTTGCTGAGCCTGTCCGGCGAATCCCTCGTGGAATCGCGCTGGCTGAAGCCGTTCGCGGAGTCGCTGCTGCGCGTCAAACGCACCCACCGCGATGCAGCGCGCGCGCTCGACACCTGTTTCGAATCGTTAGCAGAACGTCTCGATCCGCAAGCGCTGGCAGCGCTCGACGCCGTGCGGCAAACCCTCGGCACAATGCAGCATCTGCTGGCGACGCGCATCGACGAACTCGACCGGTTCGATCGCCGCAGCTCGCACCTCGCGCAGCAGCTATACGACGAAGCGCTGCAATGCCGCATGCGACCATTCGGCGATGCGACCCACGCCTATCCGCGCATCGTGCGCGATCTCGCCCGTTCGCTCGGCAAACGGGTACGTTTTTCGATCGTGGGCGAATCGACGCAGATCGATCGCGACATCCTCGACATGCTCGACGCGCCGCTCGGCCATCTGCTGCGCAACGCGCTCGACCACGGTGTCGAAACGCCCGAACAACGCCTCGCAGAGGGCAAGCCGGCTGAAGCAACGTTGACCCTGGAAGCCCGCCATAGCGCGGGCAAGCTGCTCATCAGCGTGAGCGACGACGGCGCGGGTGTCGACCTCGACGCGGTGCGCGCGGCCGTCGTCAAGCGGCAGCTGGCCGACCCGGAAACGGCCGCACGCCTGTCCGATCACGAGTTGCTCGACTTCCTGCTGCTGCCGGGTTTTTCGATGCGCACCGAGGTGACCGATGTTTCCGGACGCGGCGTCGGTCTCGATGCCGTGCACGAAATGGTCAAGGCCGTACGCGGCACGGTGCGCATCGCGACCGAACCCGGCCACGGCACGCGATTCGTTCTGCAGTTGCCGCTCACGCTCTCGGTAATCCGCAGCCTGCTCGCGGAGGTCGGTGGCGAAGCCTATGCGTTCCCGCTCGCACACGTGCGCCGTACGCTGGAGCTGGCCCGTGGCGACATCAATATGCTCGAAGGACAACAGCATTTCGCCTTCGACGGCCGGCCCGTCGGGCTCGTCACCGCGCACCAGTTGCTTGACACCGAGGCCCCCGCCGAAGTGCGCGCCAATGTGCCGGTGGTGGTGATCGGCGACGACCGGGGCACCTATGGCGTGGCGGTGGACCGTTTCCTCGGCGAGCGCATGCTGGTGGTCCAGCCGCTCGACAGCCGCCTCGGCAAGGTCAAGGACATCGCGGCCGGTGCGCTGATGGAAAACGGCGAAGCGGTGCTGATCGTCGACGTCGACGACCTGCTGCGCTCGGTCGACAAACTCGTGCGCGGCGGGCAGCTCGACAAGGTGCAGCGCGCCCAGGGCGTCGCCGCACGCACCCGCAAACATGTGCTGGTGGTCGAAGACTCGCTGACAGTGCGCGAACTGGAGCGCAAACTGCTGGAAAAGCGCGGTTATACGGTGACGGTGGCGGTGGACGGCATGGACGGCTGGAACGCGCTGCGCAGCACCCATTTCGATCTGGTCGTGACCGACATCGACATGCCGCGCATGGACGGCATCGAACTCGTCACGCTGATCAAGCGCGACACGCTGCTAAAAACGGTGCCCGTGATGATTGTGTCGTACAAGGATCGCGACGAAGATCGCCGCCGGGGGCTCGATGCCGGCGCAGACTACTATCTGGCAAAGGGCAGCTTTCACGATGAAGCATTGCTCGACGCGGTGCACGACCTGATCGGAGAAGCGCACACATGAACATCGGCATCGTCAATGACCTGCCGCTTGCGGTCGAAGCCATGCGCCGCGCGATCGCGTTGCGGCCGGAGCATCGCGTGCTCTGGGTCGCCACCGACGGCGCCCAGGCCGTCGACTTCTGCGTCGCCCAGCCGCCCGATGTGGTCCTGATGGACCTGATCATGCCGAAGTTCGACGGCGTCGAGGCGACCCGCCGCATCATGGCCCAGGCGCCCTGCCCGATCCTCGTCGTGACGAGCAGCGTCGGGGCGAACGCATGGCGCGTCTACGAAGCGATGGGTGCCGGCGCACTCGACGCAGTCGACACGCCGACGCTCGCCGACCACCACCTCGCCGATGCGTCTCAGCCGTTGCTCGCCAAGATCGACCAGATTGGCCGCCTGCTCGAGAAGCCGGTGGTGGCGCCCACGCCACGGGCCGCCGCAACTGCCTCGCGCGGCGCGGCCCCGTTGATCGCGATTGGCGCTTCCGCCGGCGGCCCGGGCGCGCTCGCCGCGGTACTCGGCAAGCTGCCGGCCAATTTCGGCGGCTCCATTGTCATCGTGCAACACGTCGACAAGGCATTTGCCGAAGGCATGGCCCAATGGCTCGACAGCCAGACAGAACTGCCGGTGCGTGTAGCCGTTACCGGCGATCGTCCCAGGCCCGGCGAGGTCTTGCTGGCCGCGACCAACGACCACCTGCATATCGCACGCAGCGGCTCGCTCGATTACATCAGTGAGCCGGCCAGCACGCCCTATCGCCCTTCCGTCGATGTATTTTTTCACAGCGTGGTCGAGCACTGGTATGGCAACGCGATCGGCGTGCTGCTGACGGGCATGGGCCGCGACGGCGCAATCGGCCTGAAGGCGATGCGCGCGAAGGGCTACCTCACGATCGCGCAGGACGAAGCGACCAGCGCGGTCTACGGCATGCCGAAGGCCGCGGCCGCGCTCGATGCGGCGAAGCGCATCTTGCCGCTAGGCAGCATTGCAGGAGAACTGATGGCAAGCGTTAAATGATGATCGGGATGTACGAAGCGTATTGGCATGAATGGCAACACACCCGTGACGCGAGCTTGCGACACGGGTACGAACACGGGTATCAACATGGCAAATAATCAGACTGGCTCGCCTGACCAGCAAGCCGCAGCAGCGTCCGCGACCGACGGCGCCGATGCGACGCTCGAAGCGGCACGCAGGACGCTGCAAACACCGCCTGCGGCGGAACAGCCGGTGATGGTGCTGCTGGTCGACGATCAGGCGATCGTCGCCGAGGCGATCCGGCAGGCGCTCGCGGGCGAGGACGGTATCGACTTCCATTACTGCGCGCGCGCCGATGAGGCCATGAAGGCCGCCGTCAACACGCGGCCGACGGTGATCCTGCAGGATCTCGTGATGCCCGGCATTGACGGCCTGACGCTCGTCAAAGCCTATCGCGCGACGCCCGCTATCCGCGATGTGCCGATCATCGTGCTGTCGACCAAGGAAGAGCCGGTCATCAAAAGCGCAGCCTTCGCGGCAGGGGCGAACGACTATCTCGTCAAACTGCCGGACCGGATCGAACTGGTCGCGCGCATCCGTTATCACTCGCGCTCGCATATCAATCTGCTGCAGCGCGACGAGGCGTATCGCGCGCTGCGCGAATCGCAGCAGCAGCTGCTCGAAGCCAACCTCGAGTTGCGGCGGCTCACGCATTCCGACGGCCTGACCGGCTTGTCGAACCGTCGTTACCTCGACGAGTATCTCAGCGCCGAATGGCGGCGCGGCGCGCGTGACCAGAGCGAAATGTCGTTCCTGATGATCGACGTCGACAACTTCAAGCTCTACAACGACACGTATGGCCACGTGGCAGGCGACGAAGTGCTCAAGCAGATTGCCGCAACTGTGGAAGCCTGCCTCGGCCGTCCTGGCGACCTGGCCGCGCGCTTCGGCGGCGAAGAGTTTGCGGTGGTGCTGCCGGGGACGCCGCTCGGAGGCATCCGCACCCTCGCGGAAAAGATTCGCAGCCAGGTGGAGGCGTTACAGGTGCCACACGCGAATTCGTCGACGGGGCAGTATGTGACGATCAGTATCGGCGGGGCATCCGTTGTTCCAAGCGTAGAGTCGCCGATGACTTCATTGATCGAGGCGGCGGATCTGGCCTTGTACAAGGCGAAACGCGACGGCAAGAATCTGGTGGTGCTGACGGGGGATTGATACGGTGGTGGGCAACGGCCTCACCACCTTCGGCGTGTTACTTCACCGTCTGGATGACTTCGAAGCCTTCGAATTCGGGGTGCCCGAGATACAACGAACGGGTTTCCCCTCCGGCGTTGCGGTGCGCCGCGCGGAATGCATCCGAACTGGTCCAGCCTTCGAATGCCGCATGATCGGCCCAGACCGTGTGGCTGGAATACAGCACATGGTCCTCTTTCCGCGGCCCTCGCAGCAGATGAAACTCGATGAAGCCCGGCACGTCTTTCAGATGCGTGTCCCGGCTCGTCCAAAGCGTTTCGAACGCGCTCTCTGAACCGAGAGCGACTTTGAAACGGTTCATCGCGATGTACATGATGGATTTCCTCGGATCGGACGCGGTTTCATAGCCCATTGTGCACGCATGCGTGGACCACAAGCCGTAAGAAGCGGACCCAGAAACGGGCTCGCCGCGCCAGCTGACCAGCGTGCCGTGAGCCCGCAAGCGCCGCGCAGCGCCTCCCCTGTGGGGGTGGCTAGCTGCGCGGGATCGACGGAGCGATCAGGAGGCGTTAACCGCGTCCTTGAATGCCTTGCCGGCGACGAACTTAACCGTCTTGGCTGCGGCGATCTGGATTTCCGCGCCGGTTGACGGATTACGGCCGACGCGCGCTGCGCGCGAACCGGTCGAGAAGGCTCCGAAGCCGATCAGCTGAACGGTTTCGCCCTTGGACACTGCGCTCGTCACCGCTTCGATGATCGCATCGATCGACTTGCCGGTGGCCGTTTTGCTTTCGCCCGTCGCAGCCGCAACTGCGTCAATCAGTTCCTGCTTGTTCATTGAACATCCCTTTCTGTATTGATAGAACCAGCGCCTTCAAACAGCGCCAGACCCGCCACCCTACCTCATCCAGGCGCTTCTGCGCAAACCCCCGGACCCTTGATTGCCCGGCCGCACGCGCCTTCAGCAGGTTACGACAGGCCGGCGGCCGGCTCAGTTCCCAGCTTCCGGAAGCCCTGTTTAGGGGCATCTGGACGCCGTGGAGGCGGCCGGGGTACGCTGCCAGGCCACCTTGCATCACGTCGTGAAAGCGCGCCACATCGGGATTTTCGGCGTTGTTTAGTGGGTTTTCGCCGAAGTTCCGCGCTGCACATCCTTACCCCGTCTTACACCAACAAGCCGCCCGCCGGGCCACCGTGAGGCGTCCGGCGAGGTTTCGCACCGTCCCGAAGACGCAGCCGCGGTCAAATTGCCAAGTAAAATAGTCGAATAAACAGTTTTATAACGGGTTCATAAAAGGTTGCAGTGTGGTTCAACAACAGCAGGGTTTCCTTCTGACCCGACATTGGCGCGACACGCCGGCTGGCACAGAAGTCGACTTCTGGCTGGCGACCGAGAGCGGTCCGCACCACTTGCGCCTGCCGCCCCAGACGTCGGTGGCGTTCATTCCGGCCGAGCAACGCGAGCTCGCCGAACGGGTATTGCGCAACGAACGCCAGTTCGAACTCCGCCCCCTAGCCCTGAAAGATTTTCATCAGCGTCCGGTTCTTGGGTTGTACTGCCGTCAATATCGCCAGTTGCTCAAGCTCGAAAAGCAGTTGAAGGAGTATGGCGTCGACGTCTACGAGGCGGATATCCGTCCGCACGATCGCTATCTGACGGAGCGCTTTATCACGGCGCCGGTCTGGTTCGGCGGCGAGCCGGATGGCGAAGGCCGCTGGATCAACGGCGAGATGAAGCCGGACACCGCTTATCGTCCGGCGTTGAAGCTGGTCTCGCTCGATATCGAAACCACCGCGCACGGCGAGTTGTATTCCATTGCGCTGGAAGGCTGCGGGCAACGTCAGGTGTATATGCTGGGCCCAGCCAATGGCGACGCCAGCGGGCTCGACTTCGATCTCGAGTATTGCGAGAGCCGTGCGCGGTTGCTGGAGAAACTCAACGAATGGACCGAACGGCACGATCCCGATGGGATCATCGGCTGGAATCTGGTGCAGTTCGATCTGCGGGTCCTGCAGGAGCATTCGCAGCGTTATGCCGTACCGCTGCGCCTCGGGCGTGGCGGCGACGTGATGGAGTGGCGCGAGCACGGCGGCAAACAGAACCATTTCTTTGCGGCGGCGGCCGGGCGTTTGATCATCGACGGCATCGAAGCATTGCGCTCCGCGACCTGGAGCTTTCCAAGCTTCAGCCTCGAATATGTGGCGCAGGAGCTGCTGGGCGAAGGCAAGGCTATCGACAATCCGTATCAACGCATGGCGGAAATCGATCGCCGCTTCGCCGAAGACAAGCCAGCTCTCGCACGCTACAACCTGAAGGACTGCGAACTCGTCACGCGGATCTTCGCCAAAACCGAGCTGCTGACGTTCCTGCTGGAACGGGCCACGGTGACCGGGCTGGCCGCGGACCGCAGCGGCGGATCGGTGGCCGCCTTCACGCACCTGTATATGCCGCTGATGCACCGTCAGGGCTATGTGGCGCCCAACCTCGGCGAGATTACCGAGGAAGCCAGCCCCGGTGGCTTCGTGATGGATTCGCAGCCCGGTCTTTACGACTCCGTGCTGGTGCTCGACTATAAAAGCCTCTATCCCTCGATCATCCGCACGTTTCTGATCGATCCCGTGGGGCTGGTAGAGGGAATGAACAACCCCGATGAAAGCGCGTCCATCGTAGGCTTTCGCGGTGCGCGTTTCTCACGCAGCAAGCACAGTCTGCCCGCTATCGTGAGTCAGATCTCGCTAGGGCGCGAAGCCGCAAAACGGCAAAAGAACAAACCGCTGTCGCAGGCGCTGAAGATCATCATGAATGCGTTTGCCGGCGTGCTCGGATCGAGCGGCTGCCGCTTTTTCGATCCACGGCTCGTGTCGTCCATTACGATGCGCGGCCACGAGATCATGCATCGCACTCGCGAGCTGATCGAAGCGAGAGGCTACCAGGTCATCTATGGCGACACCGATTCCACCTTCGTGTGGCTAAAGCGGGCGCGCTCCGAGGAACAGGCGGCGCAAATCGGCCGCTCGCTCGTCAAATACGTGAACGAATTCTGGCGCGAGCACCTGCAGCAGACGTTCGGTCTTGAGAGCTCGCTTGAATTGCAGTTCGAGACGCACTACCAGCGCTTTCTGATGCCGACCATCCGCGGCGCCGAACAAGGTAGTAAAAAGCGCTATGCGGGACTCGTCGCCAAACCGGACGGCAGCGAGGAAATGGTCTTCAGGGGACTCGAGACCGTGCGCACCGACTGGACTCCGCTCGCCCAGCAATTCCAGCGGCAGCTCTATCTGCGCATCTTCAAGCGGCAGCCGTATCAGGACTTTGTGCGTGACTACGTCGAACGCACCGTGAGCGGAGAGTTCGACGAGTTGCTGGTGTATCGCCGGCGACTGCGCCGCAATCTCGAGGAGTACCGACGAAATGTGCCGCCGCATGCGCGCGCAGCGCGGATGGCCGACGAATTCAACCAGCGGCAAGGACGGCCGCTGCAGTATCAGAACGGCGGTTGGATCACATATGTGATGACGGTGGCGGGTCCCGAACCGCTGGAGACCCAGCGTTCGGCGATCGACTACGACCACTATCTGACACGCCAGCTACAACCGGTAGCCGACGCGATTCTGCCGTTTATGAACGACGATTTTGCTACCTTGATGACAGGGCAGAAAGAGTTGTTTTAACAGGTGCGGCAGATGAGACCCGCCATGTTTGATCGGGATGCGACGGCGTACCTCTCACCGCCACGCCAGAATCGGCCACGCCGCTTGCCCTGCGTAAGTCCGCAACGCGGCGTCGGGATTCACCGCGTGTGGCCTCGTCACCTTCTGCAGCAGCGGCAAGTCGTTGCGCGAGTCGGAGTAGAAACTCGCACCATCGAGGTTTTCGCGGCTGGCGCTCAACCACTCGTCAAGTCGAATGACCTTGCCCTCGCGATAGGTCAGCGTGCCGCGCGTACCGCCCGTGTACGTTCCGTTGTCCGCCGCCAGTTCGATCGCAAGCACCTCGGCGATCCCCAACCGCGCCGCGATCGGACGCACAAGGTGGTCACCGGAGGCGGAGATCACCAGCAGCCTGTCGCCCTGCATGCGGTGCCCGTCGACAGTGCGCCGCGCATCGCCATAGATGCGCGGCTCGATGACTTCGTCGACGAATGCCTCGACGAGCAACGCCACTGCGCTGACCGTACGCCCTTTGAGCGGCGCGAGGCTAAAAGCCATGTAATCCTCCATGGCCAGTTTGCCCTCGCTATAGGCGCTCATCAGCGCATCGTTTTCACGCATGAACGAAGCCCGGTCCACCCAGCCGAGCGAGCACATCCGCTCGCTCCACAGGCTCGCGCAGTCACCGTTGATCAGCGTCTCGTCAAGATCGAAAATCGCCAAAGCCATCGAATTGCCTTTGAGTGAATGGATTCAGGTCGTCAGGGACGTTGCAGCAGGAATCGAGACCTTGCCCGTTTCCACCGAGTCGAACAGCGCCTGGATTCGCGCCGCTTCGGCAGCAGACGGTTTCAGCGCCAGTGCAAAGCCAACGAAAACCGCGAAGTTCGCGATCAGGCCGACAATGCCGCTTGTCAGCGAACCGAGCCAGGGCACATCGTCCGGATAGATCGCGGTCAGCACGATCGCAATCGCGATGCCTACCAGCATGCCGGCAATCGCCCCTTGCTTGTTGCCGCGCCGGGAGAATATGCCGAAGAACAATGGTACGGCGAGCTGAATGATGCCCTGATAGGAAATCTGCGCCAGCAGTTGCAGGCGGCTGTAGTCGAACGTCAGATAGGCGAGCACCGCCGCCGCGACGATGAACACGATCATGCCCGCCTTTGCCAGCACCGTCAGTTGACGGTCGCTGCGCGGCCTCGTCCACGTTGCCAGGTCGTTCGCGAACTGGGTGCCGCATACCTGCACGCAGCCGTCCACGTGGCCGATACTCGCCGCCAGCACGATCACGATCGAAATCGCCAGCATCCACGGACCACCCACGTCGAAGAGCGCCAGGAACCAGCCGTGCTGCGGATCCGCTGCCACCTTGGGGTCGCCGCTCGCGGCAGCCGCGAAGAGCATCAGGATGCAATAGAACCCGCCCACCAGCAGCATTGTCAGCAACGTGCCCTTCTTGACTGCGCGCACACCGCTTGCCGTATAGATGCGCTGGAAACTCATCGGCCAGCACATCGAACCGATCACACCCGTGAAAATCAGGCTAAACATGTACCACGGGCCATAAGTCGAGTGCGTGCCGCCTGGAATGATCAACATTTTGGGCGGCAACTGCGACAGGTGGGAGTACGAAGTTTGCGCGCCGGACAGCAGGACCAGACAGAGCGCCGCACACAGCACATAGGCAATCATGCCCTGAAACATGTCGGTCATGATGAGCCCGCGCATACCCATGCTCACGGTCCAGTACTGGCGGATCAGGACGATGACCACGCCGGCAATCAGGCAGCTCGTCACCGTCCACTGTCCGAAGCTCGCGAACTGGAACAGCGTTGCCAGCGCCTGGATGCCCATGACGACCCATGGGAACACCGAGATGATGCCGATCAGCGAAGCAATGCGCTTCACTGCTGGGCTGTTATAGCGCATCCCAAGCAGATCGGGCTGCGTGGTCAGATTAAAGCGCTTGCCCCAGGTCCAGGCGCGATTGGCCATCAGGTACATCGCGGTCACGCCCAGGGTGGCGTACACCATGCCATAGAAACCCAGCACGCCACCCACTGAAAGCGCGAAGAACGCGGTAAACGTCGAACCCGGCCACCATGAGTTCGTATAGCTCATCGCGATGAACCAGGGGCCATAGGACCGGCCGCCGACCGCATAGTCCGAGAAACTGGTGCTTTTGCGATTGGTGGCATAAAGCACTGCGATCATCAGGACGAGAAAGACCCCGATCATCCCGAAGGTAATGTAGAGATCACTACCGCCGCTAAACTTAACCATTTGGATTTCCCTCCTCGGGAAGTTCACCGTTGACGCTCTCAACAATGTAGAGCGCCCACACACCCAGTCCGGCGAGAACAGCGTTGCTCACCCAGTAAAAGATCGGCAACGGAATCCCTGCGACGAGCGCTGCGCTGCCGCTGACGCTCAGGTAGAACGGCGGGAATAACGCCATCGCCAGCAAGAGCAGGAAATACGCGCCGAACACGATCCTTCGCGTCGACCGGGGGTCTACTTTGATAGCGTCTTTCATCGATTCCACCTCCGCACAAGTGACAGATTGACAAGGTGACTGCTGGCATACGGAGGGCGGAGCGTTGCGGCTCTTACTGGTGCGCCCGCACCGCCTTAGTGATTCGTATACCTAACAATTCATGAGATTGGTGCATCCGTAAATCCAGGCTGACTTGAGTGAACAACTGAACTGCCAAAACTGGTGCAACTTCGCAGGTACTATCGATTTCCAGGCTTCATCCGGGTGCTTCGCTTTCTTCGGCGCGTTGCGAGCGGACGGGTCGCCCTGGCTGGTTACGCCTGTCGCAACCAGAGTTCCCAGCGGGAGTCATGCATGATCGCGCGGGCCCGCATGTGTTTCCAGACACCATATTTGTAGAAGTCGAAGTCGATTTGCGACACCGCACGCTGGACCATGGCCCACGTGGACCACTTGAGATCCGCCAACGCCTTGTTGACCGCGACCCGCGCCAAAGTCTGCGGCGTCACGCGTCCGAAATACTCCTCGATCAGGGCCGACTCCATGTCCGGTGTGAAAAACATCTCGCCGAACCACAGCGCCAGCTCGTAATGGGGATCGTTGTTCGACGCATACTCGAAGTCGACGAGCCGGACCGCTCGCTGATCGTTCAACATGAAATTGCCGGCGAGCGTGTCGTTCATGCAGGGCTTCAGATCGATTCCTGAGCTTTGCAGCGCCGTGCGTGCGCGCTCGAACTGCCGGCACAGCCAGACATGGTCGGGCGGCGTGGGCGCGCTCAAGGCGGCAACCTGCCGCTGGTGTTCATCGATCATGTCGAACACTGTCTTGGTTTGAATCAATGGCGGCTGGTCGTTGAACGCCTTGAGCGCACGCAGCGCGTTATGGCGTACGTCGTGCTCGAGAAAATCGCGGTTCGACGAGGCTTTCCATCCCTCCATGAACTCGAATACCTCAACGCCCAGTCCCTCCAGAAAGGCGAACACCGGCGCACCGTAACCCGTATTGGCGGCCTTGAGACTGGCATCGTGGGCGGTGCGCCGATCGACGAACATCTCGGTGCCCTGCCCCGGCACCTTGACGAAATAGGCCGTCGACGCCCCTTCCACCTCGACCCGCCAATTGGCATTGGAAATGCCGCCGCCCACCGGCGCATAGCCGACCGTCAGGCTGCGCCAGGCAGGAATAGCCTTGAGCGCCGCCTCGATCTGGTGTTCCCCGGCGGTTGTAGCCTGTCCTAACCGCTTCATGATGCGACTCCATGAAGTTGCCGCAACCAGGCTTCGAAACGTGCGTCCTGCACGCTTTGCCGGCAACGCAGCAGTGTCCATTGTCCGAGCTTGGTGAACTCCACCTGACGCTCCGAGGTGGCGCCAGACCAGCTTGCCGATAGCGTGCAGAGCCAGTCGTCGACCAGTGCGTACAGGCGGCAGCGCGCATAATCGGCCTCCTCGCAGCGGCCCGCCCAAGCCGCGATGCCCGCGCGCCACTCATCTTCGAACTGGAACAGGTCGTTGAGCGTCGTCGCCACGTCGTACCACGGGTCGAAGCACCCGCCGCGGTCGAAGTCGATCAGGCTCAGTTGCCCCTGCGGTCCGATCATGACATTGCTGGCAATGCCATCGCCGTGAATCGGCACATGTTGCGTTTCGCCGGATTGCAGGGCCGCGCAGGCAAGATCGACACACTCATCGAGCCACGCGGCATCTGCAGGCAGCGAGACCTCGTCACGCTCGCACAACGCCCGCAGCCGCTGAATGTCCTCGCGCGGCGAGCGTAAAAAATCAGGCACGAGTCCTCGATGGACCTTGCGCTTGAGCGCCCACAGCGCTTGCAGGCGATCCGGGGCGGTCAGATCATCGACGCGCGCCCATTTCCACCCGGGGCGAGGAAGCGCGTCGAACAACAGGACGCCACGCTGCGCATCGACGAGCCGCACACCCGGCGCTGCGCCTGCTTCGGCCGCACAGCCGCTGGCCCGCCCGCTGCGCGTGACGTCGATCAGCGGACTCATGTCGTCGTAGAGCACTTTCGCGTAGTAGCTCTGATCCCCGGTGCTGACAGTAAAGCCCGCCCACTCCGTTGCCAGCCGCATGGGCGAAGCAATCGCAGCGGTACCCGCTTCAAGCGTAAGCGTGCCTGAGAAGCCAGCCGCGTGCAGAGCCTCGAGTAGTCGCCGCGATTCGGCAGTGTGCTTGTCCACAGCGGTTCCTTAGCGTCGGACGGATGGTTGGGTGCAGATGCGATACAGCAGCGCGGTCAACACACGCAAGCCGTTTCGCAGATCCTGCTCGGCAGTAAATTCAGCTTCGTTGTGCGATACCCCGTTGCTGCTCGGCACAAAGATCAGACAGGTGGGATAAACGTGACTCATGCTGATCGCGTCGTGTCCCGCCACCGTCACGCTGTTGCCCACAGGCAGGTCCAACTGGGCCGCGGTATCGTGAGCGAGGTCCGATAATTCACGGTCGAGCTTCAGTGGCGAGCGCAGCCGTTTCTCCTCGACATCGACACGAGTACCCGTCAGTTTCGCGATGTGCTCGAGCGTGAGTTGAAACTGCTCCGCCGTTTCCTGCAGGCGTTCGACCGACTGCGAGCGAAACTCGATCAGCAGTGTGGCCCGTGACGCGACGACATTCGGCGAGTTCGGATACACATCGAGCCGTCCAACTGAACTGTGCATGGCCAATCCATGCGGTTCGGCTGCGGCGCGCACCGCTACGACCGCGTGTGCCGCGGCCAGCAGCGCGTCGCGCCGCTGCGCCATGGGAGTCGGACCCGTATGGTTCTGTTCGCCGTCGAAACGCACCCGCCATTTGAGCGCGGCCCACGTCTCGCGCACCACGCCAATCGCAAGCTTGCTGCTCTCGAGCCCCGAGCCCTGTTCGACGTGCGTTTCCACATACGCCGCGACACGGATGTCAGGCACCCAGTCGCCGCGATAGCCGATCGTCTCGAGAGCCGCCTGCAACGAAATGCCTCGTTCGTCCCGGCAGGCGAGCGCCTGCCCGAGCGGCATCGCCCCCGTGTAGACGCTGCTGCCGGTCAGACTGGGCTGGAATCGTGCGCCCTCCTCGTTGGTCCAGTTGACCACGCATAAATTGCAGGCGGGCCGTTCGCCGCGCTGGCGGATCTGCCGCGCGAGACTCGCGATCGCCACCGCTGCGGCCAGCACGCCATAGACGCCGTCGAAGCGGCCCGCGCTGGGCTGACTGTCGAGATGCGAGCCGCACAGCACATACGGCGCGTGTTCGTCGAAGGTCAATAGTCCGAAGATATTGCCAACCGCATCGACCCGCACGTCGAAGCCGCGCTCCTTCAGCCAGTTGCAGAAGAGGTCGCGCACGCGGCCGTCCTCTTCCGATGCCGCAAGCCGATGCAGACCGCCACCGGCCGTCGCGCCGATCAACGAGCTTTCCTCGAACAGGGCGGCGAACCCGGCCAGATCCGCCTCGTCCGGAAGCAGCAACTCAGGGGTGGAGAACGTCGACATCGTCGTGCTCCATGCGGGTTGCGAACTCGTCGGATAAAGCGCGATTCGTCACGAGTGTGCTGATCGCGCTGAAGGGCAAAGTATTGATGAAGGTGCGGTGGCCGAACTTGCCGTCGTCCGCGAGAATCACGCTGCGCACGCAATGCTTCACAAGCGCTCTGCGCAGCAGTGCCTCCGATTCTTCGTAGTCCATCAGACCCAGTTCGAGATCGATACCGCCTATTCCCATGAATGCAATGTCGTAGTGAAACTGGCGGGCAAACTCAAGCGTGTGCGGACCGATCAGAGCATTGTCGTTCCGGCGCACATCGCCAGGCGTCACCAGCACCTGGTTGTCGCTCTGGTGCGTCAGAAGCTGGGCGATATCGAGTGAGTTGGTCACCACCTTCAGGTTCGCAAACGACGTCAACCGTTGCGCGAGCGCCAGCGTGGTCGTGCCGGTATCCAGAAACACGGCCATGCCCTCCTGGACGATCTGCATGGCACAACCGGCGAGCGCTACCTTGGCCTGCGTCTTGATGCGATTGCGTACCTGCAGCGGCTGTTCCTCATTGAGCCGCGGCAGAATGGCGCCGCCATGCACGCGGCGCAGTTTCCCCTGACCTTCGAGAAACTTGAAATCACGGCGAATCGTCTCCTCGGATACTCCGAAGGACGTGGCCAGATCAATCGATTTAACGCGCTGCTGCTGACTGAGAAGCCGCACGATTTCATCGAGCCTTGGCTGGTTGAGCATAGTGCAAAGTTTCCGTGGCACCCGATGTGCCGAAAAAGGGTTTGAGTCCAGGCCTACGTCGCGACGCCTCGTGCGGCGTGCGCGACGCTTCAGCCCGAGAGCATGGCGGGCAGTCGTTGGTCCCATGGCGCGATCGCCTCGAAAGCGGCGCAGAACTGCAACACGTCCGCATCCGCGAAGCGTGGCCCGACAACCTGCAAACCAATCGGCAGCCCACTCTTGCTCCAGCCACATGGCAGGTTAGCAGCGGGGTTGCCCGAGAGGTTGAATGGATAAGTAAATGGCGTCCAACGGGCCCAGGGAACAGGGCTGCTATCCGTCGCGGGATATTGAGGCGGTGCGGTGCTGTCGGCGTCGAACGGGAGAATCGGCACCGTCGGCGTAATCAGCAGATCGTACTGTTCGAACAACGTGTGGACCTGACTCGCGAATGCCGCACGTTGCTGCATCGCCGCGAGATAGCTCGCCAGACTGAAGTCTTTTGCACGCTCGATGAGTGCGGCAAAGCCCGGGTCCAGCCGGTCCATCTGCTGCCCCAGCGATTTTCCATAGGCAATGCCGCGTCCGCCTGCCCACAGCGCTTCGAAGACAGGCAGCGGGTCTTGCCAGGGCAACACTTTCTCTTCCACCGTCACGGGCAGTTGCCCGGCGATCAGGCGCACTGCATCGCCCACCGCCTTTGCCACCTGCGTATCGACGGGCGTGCCGAATAGCGTTGGACACCAGGCGAGCCGCAACGGCCGCAGCGGTTCGTCGCAGCGTGCGTAGAACGATTCGGTGGGGGCTGGCAATGCCTGATGATCGAGCGGGTCCGGACCGGAGAGGATGTCGAATAACAGCGCGCTGTCGCGCACCGTGCGGGTAATCGGACCCGCGTGGCTCAGCATTTCGGTGGCCGACCACGGCCAGGTGGGAATGCGTCCGAGCGTACCCTTCAATGCGAACACGCCGCAAAAGGAGCCTGGAATTCGCACCGAACCGCCGCCATCCGAGCCTAGCGTTGCCGGAACCATCCGGGCAGCGACAGCGATCGCCGAGCCGGAACTCGAACCGCCGCTGGTCAGCGCAGGATTCCATGGATTGCGTCCATTGCCGAATACGCGCGAAATGCTTGAACCCGTCCAGCCGAACTCGGTGGTCGCGGTCTTGCCAACCATGATGGCGCCGGCCGCCTTGAGTCTTGCGATGATCGGCGCATCCTGTTGCGGTACCTGGTCCAGCGCGGTGAGCGAACCGCGCGTGGTGCGCAGCCCCTGCGTCGAAAACAGATCCTTGATGCCGAACGGAATGCCGTGCAGCGGACCGCGGAACCGCCCGGCTGCGGCTTCCTCGGCGAGCGTTTCCGCGTAGTCGCGCGCCGCTTCGGTGTAGACGTCGCCAAAGGCGTGCAATGTGGAATTGTGGGTTTTAATGGCTGCGAGGCTTGCCTCCAGCAGCTCGACTGGCGTCAGGGCGCCTGATCTGATCTGCCTGGCGGCGTCAACCACGCACGGCATGGCGGTCACTTCCGTATCGTCCGACATTAAAACCCCTGGCAGCCAAGTGTTGCAGCGATGGCGCCATTTCCACAAATCAAAAACCGGGTGTCAAGATAAAAATGTTGGAAATGTTGGAAATGTTGTTTTATGCGGGATGGCTGGAAGGGGCGAAATGGCCGGCGAGCGTTACGCGAAGCGCTGCGGTGAAGTAAAGACAAAAGCGCCGGTAGCGGCAAATCAGGCCCGATCTACCGGCGCAACTTGCGAGCCTCAGGTAATCAGGCGAGTCGGTGCCGCTCACGCATCCAGATACGCCACCTCGCCGTGCAATGCGGTATCGAGGCCGCGCTGCTCCGCAGCCGCGTCGAGCTTGACCGCCGTCACGCGATCGATCAGCCACAGCATCGCCCACGTGAACACAAAGGCCCACACGCCGGAGACGATCACCGCGACGCACTGCTTGACGAAGAACGCTCCGCCGCCGAGCAACAGACCATCCGCGCCATTGGGATTCCATGCCTTCGACGCAAACACGCCGAGCAGCACCGTACCGATCAACCCTCCCACGCCGTGCACACCCCATACGTCGAGCGCATCGTCGAGACCGAGGCGGTTTTTGAGCGCAACCGCGTAATAGCAGATCAGGCCAGCCGCAATTCCGATCACCGCGGCCGTGCTCGGCGATACATAGCCCGCTGCGGGTGTGATGGTCGCGAGGCCCGCTACTGAGCCGGTCAACAGGCCGACAAACTTGGGTTGCCGCGCATTGAGCCATTCGATCAGCAGCCACGTGACAGCCGCAAACGATGCCGCAATATCGGTGTTCAGAAAGGACGAAGCCGTGATCGCATCGACACGCAACTCGGAGCCGGCGTTAAAGCCGTACCAGCCGAACCACAGCAGACCCGTGCCCAGTGCGATCAGCGGCACGTTATGCGGCTTGTGCGACATCACATGGCGGCGTCCCACGTACAGCACCGAAGCTAGCGCGGCAAACCCGGCCGTGTTGTGCACCACGATCCCACCGGCGTAGTCGAGCACGCCCCACTTCGCAAACAGTCCTTCCGGACTCCAGACCATGTGCACGAACGGGAAGTACACCAGCACGAGCCAGCCCGTGAGGAACAGAAAATACGCCTTGAAGGTCACGCGATTCGTAAAGGCGCCGGTGATCAGCGCCGGCGTGATGATGGCGAACATCATCTGATACGCGATGTGAACGACGAGCGGAATGCCCGCATCGTTGCCCGTGTACATCGTCTGCAACGTCACACCATGCAGGAATGCATAGTAAGTCGGGTCGCCGATGATGCCGTGCCACGTCGGCCCGAAGCACATCGAGTAACCGAACGCGAACCAGAGGACCGTCGTCCATGCAAGCGAAATGAAACTTTGCATCATGATCGACAGCACGTTCTTGCGTTCGACCAGACCGCCGTAGAAGAACGCGAGGCCAGGCGTCATCAGCATGACGAGGCTCGCGCACAGCAGCATGAAGGCCGTATTGCCGACGTTGATCGGCAGGGATGCGGGAAGCACAGCTTGTCTCCTTGAATGTCGTCGTGCGAAATGAGCGGGCAAACCTGGGCGGCCGCGTGCCGCAGCCCTTTCATCTCGCGTTTTAGCGGCTGTCGAAAAATAGTCCTCGCCCGGCGGCGGCGCAATACGCGCGAGCGCTATTGCCGGATTCAGCGGGCCGATATGAGCACGCCAGCAGGCGGCTGCGTGAAGATGGACGGGGGGTAAACCACAGTGTCGAATCTGGCGCACAAACGGAAAACACACACGCAGCGGCGTGATTTCCTTTCGTCATGACAGCTATCTCGCTGCCGGTCTTCACTGCAAGCCCATGCCGGTGCAAACTGGGCACCGTTCCATCACTTTAGGGAGAGCCGCATGTTCGCGATGCAGTATTCACACCGCTTGCCCGCCGACTACGACACGCAGATCATCCGCGAGCGCGCGGCCACGCGCGGCCCGCTTTGGGACGACACAGAAGGCTTGATCTGCAAGGCGTTCGCGCTGCAGGAACGCAACCGCAATGGCGCGACGGGCAACGTCTACGCCTCGGTGTACCTTTGGTCGGACCCGGATGCGGCCGTACGTTTTCTGATGGGTGAGCGTTTCCAGGCGGTCATCGATGCGTTCGGCCGTCCGCAGATCGAGACGTGGTTGCCGCTGGATGCGCGGCGCGGCAGCGCGCAGCAGGCGCTATCGATCTACCGCGAGGAACGCGTGGTGAGTGCAGCGACGGATCGCAAGGCGTTGCACGCCGCGGAGATCGAACTCAATCGGGAAATCGCGGCCCGTCCCGATACGGTCGCAGTGTGGTCGGCATTCGATCTGGATGCCTGGCGCCTGATCCGCTTCACTGTCTCGTCGGCGCCGGCCGATGCGCCCCGAAGCGGCGAAGTCTACGATGTACTGCACCTTGCCCAGCCGGGAATCAGCCGCCTCCCGCGATGACTTCGACCGCCTGCTGAACCGCGGCGGCAATCTGTTCGCTGGTTGCCTCGGTGGGCACCGCACGGGCCAGCGTGACGCCTCCGGCCAGCAGCGACAGTAGCACCCAGGCACGCGCCTCACGCTCGGCATCCGTGCCTTCCGGCAAACCCGCGGCGACCGCTTTCATCACCCCTTGCAGTTCGGTTTCGTAGGCAGCGCGCGACGCTGGGTCGGCCCGCTCGATTTCCACGGACAGGCTCGGCAGCGTGCAGGCGTCTCCCAGATCGCAAGTCCGCTTGTATCCCATGTAAAACGCAGCAAACGTTCGAAGCCAGCCCTTGCCGTGCTCGGCGCGCAAGCCTTCCACCGCCTGCCGCAGTTCGCGCAACCCCTCTGCCACCGCCGCGCCGAAGGCTTCCGCCTTGGAGCGGAAATGGCCATAGAACGCGCCGTGGGTCACCCCCGCTTCGCGCGCCAGGCCGTCCACGCCGACCCCGCCGTAGCCTTGCTTGCGAAACCCGCGTCCCACCGCCTCGACGATCCGGGCACGGCTTTCTTCCTTGTGCCCTCGGGCATAGCGCGCCATCTAGCTCTCCTTTTACATGACGATCGTCACATAATTCTTGATTAAATTACGATCCCAATATAATTTACTGGAGAAGCGCTGGCAACCGCCGGCGTGTTCTCTGAGGAGACTCATATGCCTTTGCTACGCATCACCCACCAACGCGGCGCGTTCACCACTGCGCAGAAAGCCCAGCTTGCCGAGGAACTCACTGCCGCCATCCTCGTGGCGGAAGTCGGCGCAGATATGCCCGCCGGCCGTGCGGTCGCCTATGTGCTGTTCGACGAGGTCGACGCGCGGACCTCGTGGTACGTCGGCGGCAAGCCCGATCTCGATCCGCCCAAAGGCGGCCGCTTTCTCTTCGACGTGGTGTATCCGCTCGGCGCTGCCCGGCAAGTGGACAAAACCGCCTTGCATGGACAGATCAACGCCATCGTTGCCCGCACTCTTGATGTCGACGGCACGTTTCCGCAGCGCGGCGGCGACTGGGTGCTGATCCATGAAGTGCCGGACGGCAACTGGGGGGCGAGCGGGCAGACGATCGGCATTCGAGAGATCAACGAGGTCGCGGGCGGGACGCCGGAGCGCGCCGAATACTTCGAGCCGTTCCTGGCCGCGCAGAGACGCATGCACGAAGCGCACGGCTATCCGGAGCAGGCTCAGCGTCCCTGATCGCCCGGAACGCAAATGTCCGTTAGCACATAGGCCGGTCCCACCATTCAAAGGTGCTTGTCAGTTCTCTAATTAGGATTACAGATCATGCAACTTTCGAATGAACGACCAGACGCAGACCGAGGTGCCCTTCGGCAGGTTGACGCAAGGCGACGTCATCACCACGCCAACGTAGGCGCAGGATCGACCCACCTCCTGTTCGTCCCGGGGAGTGTGTTGATCAAAAGCGGCAACGAGGTGCTCGGCGCAATCGGCGTGAGCGGGTCACCGCTCAGCACCGACGACGAACGTTGCGCCGCGGCGGGCATTGCGCAAATACAGACTGCGCTGTCGGGCGCATCGCAGTAGCGGTACCTGCCTACTCCGCCGCCATGGCTTCCGGTGCCTTGGCGGGCACCCGGCTTGCGCGTGTCAAACGCCGGGTGCCCCATTGCACGCACATCGCAAGCAAGGCCCCTTCAGCAAACGTAAGCAGCGGCGCCTGATGCGGCAGCATCCACACGAGGAACAGGCAGAACGCAGCGAAAGCGAAGCGTCCCAGCACCATCCCGCGCAGCAACGAAACGACAAAATCCGCGCCATGAGCGCGCTGCGACGATACCGACAGCACGATCCCCAGCAATGGAAACACCGCGAGCAGGCCGCTCCATGTGGGGCCGACGCGCGCCGACACAGACGTCACCAGTAGCGTGAGCGCCATCCCCGCCAGCATGCGACTCATGAGATCGGTGCGCGTCAGCGGCGCGCCGGCTGCAACGGCGGCGCTGCGCGGCAGAAACGACTGTCCGAACAGCGTGGCCGCCAGCGCAACGCCGAGCGCCCACATTGGCGAGGCGGGCAAATACGAGAGAGCAGAAGCCGCCGCCAGCCAGGTGAGGAGCCCCGCCGCTAACGCCCACGGCCAGGCACGCGAGCGGCAGGTCCATGCATAGGCAAAATTGAACGCTTCGGAAGCGAGGATGGCGGAGAGCGAGAGCGTGGCCGCATGCGCGCCGAATAACGGCCCGTGTGCAAGAACCAGCAGAAAGAGGATCGGGCCTGCTACGACCGGCAGTCCTGCCAGCCAACCCGCGATGGATGGCCCCCACCACTTGCCCGACATCGAGACGATTAACAGAAAAGCGGGGACCAGCGTGAGCTTGAGTGCAAGCATGACGGCATCGGACGGGTATAAAGCCGGATCTTACCAAACGCTTCCGCCAGGGCGCGCGCACGCGGGCCACATTCTCAGCCGCTGGGCATGCAATACTGCGCGTTCCCGTTTCATCGAACGACATCACCCCCGAAACCTGTTACGCAGACGATGCCCTATCCTTCCGTGATTTTCCGTCTCGCCACGGCCGCGCTGGCCGTGTCGGTTAGTGCCCAAAGCGCATTCGCGCAGCAGACCCCAGCAGCAACGATACCGGCCGCGGCACAGCCCGCCGTCTCCGGCTACAGCCAGCCCTCCAAAGCGATCCTCGACGTGATGCTGGCGCCGTCTCTGCCCATTCCGGTCGTGGCGCCGAGTACCGACCGGGCGCTGCTGGTTACCTATCAGGAATATCCGTCCATCGCGCGGGTGGCGACGCCGTACCTGCGTCTTGCAGGCGTGCGCGTCGAACCCGCGAACCGCAGCCGGCACGACACGCCGGGCGGCTACGGCATTCCGGCGTGCGCGACGCACTTCGACCTGGTTCAGTTCGCGGACAGCGTCGCGCGACCGGTCGCGCTGCCAGCAGGCGTCTGCGCGACCCGTCCGCACTGGAGCGTCGACGGCAAGCGCTTCGCGTTCGAAAACGTGACCGCGCATTCAGTCGATCTGTGGGTCGGCGACGGTGTCACGGGCGTGGTTCACCGCATTCCCGGCGTCCAGCTCAACCCGATGTTCGGCGACGAACTGAACTGGATGCCTGACCAGACAACCCTGCTTGTGAAGCTGGTGCCTGCGCACAGCGGGCCGGCGCCCACCGCTGCCGAAGCAGCGGAGAGCCCGAGCATCCAGGAATCCGACGGCCGGCGCGGCCAAAGCAGCACTTACGAGGCACGCGACACGCTGAACAGCGCCAGCGACGAAGCGCAGTTCGACTACTACGCAAGCTCGCAGCTTGCGCTCGTCGACGCCGGCACGGGCAAGGTCACGCCGCTTGGCGCGCCCGCGCTGTATGACGGCCTCGCGCCCGCGCCGGACGGACGTCATCTGCTGGTGACGACGATCCAGCGGCCCTATTCGCACGTGACGACCGCCGAACGCTTTCCGCACGATTACACGGTATGGGACATTTCGAATCGCGCGCACATCGCGACGCGTCTGATCACGTCGCGGCCCCTGGCGGACCGCGTTCCGGTTGCCGGTGTGCCGCTCGGGCCGCGCAGTTTTTCGTGGCGGCCGACCGAACCGGCCACGCTGATCTGGGCCGAAGCGCTCGACGGTGGCGACTGGAACGTCGACGTGCCGGAGCGCGACAAGGTGATGATGCTCAAGGCGCCGTTCGACGCAGCGCCGCGTGAAGTGACGCGGCTGCATCAACGCTATGCCGGCTTTGCGTGGACCTCGCAGCCGGATCTCGAACTGCTCTCCGAGTACGACCACAACCGCCATTGGCAACGGACCTTCATGGTCGACGTCGACGCACCGCAGGTGACGCAACATCCGCTGTGGGACATGTCGAGCGACGAGCTATACGCCGATCCCGGCACGCCGGTGACCAAACCGCTGCCGAACGGCTTCCGGGTGGTCCGGGTCGAGAACGGCGCAATCTTCCTCGACGGCGACGGCGCGTCGCCGGCCGGCAACCGGCCGTTCCTCGACCGGCTCGATCTCACGACGCTCAAGACCGAGCGTCTGTTCCGCAGCGACAAGGCAGCGCTCGAGCGGTTCGTCGCGTTCACCGGCGACGGTACCCAGTCGTTCCTGACGTGGCATCAGACGCCGAACGATCCGCCAAACCTGTTTGTCCGTACTCTCGGAACCCAGGTCGGCGATGCGCCGGAGGGCGAAGCGCGCTATGCATCGAGCTCGACCGCGCTCACGCACCTCGTCGATCCGACACCGGTCGTGCGCCAGATCAAGAAGCGTCTCGTCAGATATAAGCGTGCGGACGGGCTCGACCTGTCGTTCACGCTGTATACGCCGCCCGGCTATCAGGAGGGCACTCGCGTGCCGGCGATCCTGTACGCCTATCCGCTCGACTACGCCGACGCGGCAACGGCGGGCCAGGTCAGCGGCTCCGAACAGACCTTCACGCGGCTGAGGGACTACCGGTTGATGCTGCTCGCCGGCTACGCGATCATCGACAACGTGTCATTCCCCGTCATCGGCGACCCGAAGCGCGCTTACGACACCTACAACGAGCAGCTCGTCGCCGACGCCAAGGCTGCCGTCGATGAAGCGGTAAGGCTGGGTGTAGTCGATCCGGACCGCATCGGCGTCACCGGCCACAGTCACGGTGCGCTGATGACCGCCAATCTGCTCGCGCATTCCGATCTGTTCCGCGCAGGCGTGGCGACGAGCGGTTCGTACAACAAGACGTTGACGCCGTTCGGCTTCCAGAACGAGCGACGCTCGGTATGGCAGGCGCAGGATGTCTATCTGAAGGTGTCGCCGTTCTTCTACGCAGACAAGCTGAAGACGCCGCTCCTGATTGTGCATGGCGAGGACGATGCCAATCCGGGCACGACGCCGTTGCAAGCGACGCTGCTGTATGAGGCGCTGCGCGGCAACGGCGGCACGACACGGCTCGTGATGCTGCCGCACGAGCCACACTGGTACACGGCGCTGGAATCGAACGAGCAGCTCGCGTATGAGATGCAGCGCTGGTTCGATCGCTACGTGAAGAATGCACCGCCGCGTGCGGCTGCAGCACAGTCTGCCGCTCCGGCAGCGAATGCTTCGGGTGCGAAGGCGGGTGCAACGCGCGCTGAGTGAGGTGGGTTTTTGCCGTCTGCCTGCGATCAAGATCGCAAGCAGACGGTGGAAGACGACGCGGGTTTATTGGAAACCAACGCCTCCCGATACATTCAGGAAGCCTGACGATAATAAAGATTCTGCGGATGCCGTGCTTCCGCGAAGAAGAACCAGCGCTCTGCGACTAGCCCCGCATACTGCACCACGCACGCGGCACACAGCAGCCAGAGCGAATCCGCGATCGACGACACACTGCCGCCCAACGCGATTAGCACCACAGGCACGGCAAACGCCCCCACCAAAAAGGTCCATTTGATACGTTGCAGCGTCTGCGGCGTTTTCCCGTGAAAGAACTCGCGCAGATTAAACGCACCTGCCGTGAAGCCGCGCGACTTCTGTACGAGTGTCGGCGACTTGATGCCGGTCGCGCTTTGCACCGTTGATTTGGGTCGCAAGCGCGCATTGCGCATCAGTGCGGCGATGCGACTCGCACAGCCTGCTAGCGTCAGCACGGCCGCACATAGCGCAAGTCCACCGACCAGTGACGGCGCGAGCCAAGCAGCGCTGGCCGTAGCGAACGTAAAGCCCGACGCGCAGCCAAGCAGTACGAAGTTGACCATCGTCAGCGGCGTAGCCCATTCCTGCAGGAAACGCAGGCACGCGTAAATCATCGACGTGCACACGAACAGCACGGCGCTGGCGAGCACCCCGAGTGCACCGACTTCCAGCGACCACGGCGAGCCAAGCCAATGCGCAACACCGTAGGCAAACGCGCACGCGAGAAACACCGGCAGCGCCAGACACTCACGTGAAAGCCATGAAGTACGCCACATCGCGATAGCGCGCCATGCGCGCTCAGGATGACCGAGGTGGAAGAACGAAGCCAGCAATCCCAAGGCGCCAAGCACGACCACCAGCGCTGCACCGAGCACGAAGAACGTCTGGGGCGGCGCATCAGCGGCTGCGAGCATCCCAAGCCGCGCGGCCACTTCTACCCCGAACAGCGCAATCAGCAGACCTTGTCCGGCGCCGCTCAGCGTGGTCAGAAACACCACTGAAAATGCGGGCTTCATGCGCCTCTCCCAAGACTCAGAATGTTGAATACGCGGTCCAGCATGCCGGCGACAGGGCCGCGGCGTCCAGCGTGGAGTTGTCCCTGGAGAAGAGGCGCGCCGTCCTCAGCGGAACTGGCGCGCGCCGCAGCGGAAGAAACAGCAGGTGCGGCAGGAGCAGCAGACGCACTGCCTGCATCTTCAATCGCAGCCTCCGCCACCTCCCCTGACTTGCACGAACACGACTCCCCCCCACACCCCGTCGTCTTCTGACGCGGCAAATAATGGTTCGCAGGCTTCGTCTCCCACTCCGGCATCAGCTGATACCCGCCGCGCTCGCGAATCGCCTGCGACACGACCGATTCCGGATCGTGAATATCGCCAAACAGCCGTGCCGAAGTCGGACACGCCAGCACACAAGCCGGCTTGCGATCCCGCTCCGGCAGCGCCTCGTTATGGATACGATCCGCGCACAACGTGCACTTGGTCATCTCCTTGCGCTCTTCATCGAGCTCGCGCGCGCCGTAAGGACACGCCCACGCGCAATATTTGCAGCCGATGCATTTGTCGAAGTCCACCAGCACGAGCCCGTCTTCCTTGCGCTTATAGCTCGCGCCGGTCGGACAGACGGGCACGCACGGCGGGTCCTCGCAGTGCAGACACGATTTCGGAAAATGGATCGTATCGGTAAGCGGAAATTCACCGGCTTCATAGGTCTGCACGCGGTTGAAGAACGTGCCGGACGGATCGGCATCGTACGGGCGAAAGTCCGCCAGACTGCCGGCCTCCCCGGACGTGTTCCATTCCTTGCAGCTCGTCACGCACGCGTGACATCCCACGCAGACGTTCAGATCGATTACGAGCGCCATCTGGGTCATTGGATGCTCCTCGTCACTTTTGCTTGCTGGCGCCGCGCAGACGCGCAGCAAACTCGCCGCGGCCGGCGAAGTACGTTTGCACCAGACGATGCAACACGCCTGTAGATCCGGGCAGCTTCTCCATCGGCGCGAATTGCGGCAACGTGTGGTCCGCATCGGCCTCGGCCGGATACACGCGCACTCGCACATCGTACCAGGCGGCCTGCCCCGTGATCGGATCCGAGTTCGACATGCGCGCATCGCCTGACGTCGCGCCGGGCAACTCGTCGGTGATCAGGTGGTTGAGCAGGAAGCCGCGCTGCGATTCGTTGGCATCGGGCCCAAGGTTCCACGCCCCCGCTGCCTTGCCGATAGCGTTCCAGGTCCACACCGTACCCGGCTCCACTGCCTCGCTATAGCGCGCCATGCAACGCACCTTGCCCCATGGCGATTCCACGTAGATCCAGCCACCGTCTTCGATGCCGTTACCGCGCGCCATCAACGGATTCATAAACAGATAGTTCTCGCCGTGAATCTGCCGCAACCAGGCGTTCTGGGAATCCCACGAGTGATACATGGCCATCGGACGCTGGGTGACAGCAGCCAGCGGAAACTGAGCACGATCGGTGGCGGCGAGTTCGAGCGGTTCGTACCAGAACGGCAGCGGATCGAAGTAACGCTCGACGCGCGCGCGCAGATGATCGGGCGGCTGACGTCCCGCTCTCTTGCCCTGCGCGGCGAGGCGGAATTTTTGCATCACATCGGAGTACAACTGAATGAGGATAGGCGTGTCGAACTTGCGAAAGCCCTTCTCTACCGACCACTTCAGATACGGTCCATTGACGCCGCGCATGTATTGCAGCGTCTCGGGCAGCGTGTAGTGATACACGCAGTTGTGACTTGCGTACTGTTCCCATTGGTTCGGATTCGGCTCGCCCACCAGCGCCTGGTCGCCGTCCTTGCCGCGCCAGCCGATCAAAAAACCCACGCCCGAATCCGGCGAGGTCTGGAAGTTGACGACGAAGTCCGGGTAGTCGCGGAACTTGCGCGTACCCTCCTTCGTGGTGAACGCGGGCAGCTTCAGGCGGCTCCCCAGCTCGATCAGTACTTCCTGGAACGGCTTGCATTCACCGGTTGGCGGCACCACCGGCACGCGCACCGAATCGACCGGACCGTCGAACTCGGAGATCGGCCGGTCGAGCATGGACATCGCATCGTGGCGCTCCAGATAGGTGGTGTCGGGCAGGATCAGATCGGCGAACGCGGTCATCTCGGACTGGAACGCGTCGCACACCACCAGGAACGGGATCTTGTATTCGCCGTCGTCGCGTTTGTCGACCAGCATCTTGCGGACTTCGACCGTGTTCATCGACGAGTTCCATGCCATGTTGGCCATGAAAATCAGCAGCGTGTCGATCGGGTAAGGATCGCCGCGCCACGCGTTGGTGATCACGCTATGCATCAGCCCGTGCACGGCGAGCGGGTATTCCCATGAGAACGCCTTGTCGATGCGCACGGGTTCGCCGGCCTCATCGATGAACAGATCCTCGGGCGCAGCCGGCCAGCCGAGCGGGCCATTGGCGAGCGGCGTATTCGGCTGTACGGCGTCCGGGCTGTTGGGCGGCTTGGCGGACGGCGGCACCGCGCGCGGATACGGCGACTTGTGACGAAAACCGCCGGGCCGGTCGATCGTCCCCAGCAGGGACATCAGCACCGCCAGCGCACGGATCGACTGAAAGCCGTTTGAATGCGCCGCGAGACCACGCATTGCGTGAAAGGCGATCGGATTGCCCGTTATGGTGTCATGCGTCTCGCCCCAGGCGTCGGTCCACTGGATCGGCAGCGTGATCTTGTGATCGCGCGCGGTCTGCGCCATTTCTCGTGCAAGGCGGCGGATGACGCCGGCGGGAATGCCGGTGATCTCCGCAGCCCACTCCGGCGTGCTGTCCGCCACGCGCTCGCGCAGCAACGCGAATGACGGCGCAACCGGTGTGCCGTCTTCAAGCGTGTAATTGCCGTCAATGGCCGGCTCCGAACCCGGCGTGTGATGTTGCACCGCGCGTTGCGTCTTCAGATCCCACCAGAGATGGTTTTGCGGGAACAGCGGATTAGCCTCGGGCAGATTCGGATCGCGCACAAAGAGACCAAACGCATCGCCGTCGGCATTCATGTCGAGCAGCTCGGCCGCGTTGGTATAACGCGTGACGAACTCGCGATCGTACGAATCCGTGGCCAACAGTTCGTGGATCAGCGCCATGAACAGAGCGCCGTCCGTGCCGGGACGGATCGGCACCCACTCATCGGCAATCGCCGCGTAGCCGGTACGGATCGGATTGATGGCGATAAAGCGGCCACCGGCACGCTTGAACTTCGACAGCGCGATTTTCAGTGGATTCGAGTGGTGATCCTCGGCCGTGCCGATCATGAAAAACAGCTTCGCGCTGTCGAGGTCCGGGCCGCCGAACTCCCAGAACGAGCCGCCGATCGTGTAGATCATCCCGGCCGCCATATTGGCCGAGCAGAAGCCGCCGTGCGCCGCGTAGTTCGGCGTGCCGAACTGCCTGGCGAACAGGCCCGTAAGCGCCTGCATCTGGTCGCGGCCGGTAAAGAGCGCGAACTTCTTCGGATCAGTGGCGCGCAGATGGGCGAGGCGCTTTTCGAGCACGGCGAACGCCACCTCCCACGAGACTGGCTCGAACTGCGCGCTGCCGCGCTCGGCGCCCGCCTTGCGCATCAACGGCTGGGTCAGACGCGCAGGGGAATACTGCTTCATGATCCCCGACGAACCTTTCGCGCAGATCACCCCCTGGTTGAGCGGATGCTCAGGGTTGCCGTCGATATAGCGCACTTCGCCGTCGCGCAGATGCACGCGGATGCCGCAACGGCAGGCACACATGTAGCACGTCGTGGTTTTGACTTCGAGTGTTTCGTTTTGCGTGCGTGCGTGGTGTTCCATCGATCCCTCCGGGGACTACGTCAGCCTACCTGTGCATCGTAAGACCGTTGGATATAAAAGAAAAATCGCTATTTAATATCCAATGTATCGTGCGCTCCGATAGTTTCCGAGCGTCCCGCAGGCCGCGAGAACGCCGCTGCAGCGCGCCGGCATCGCTGCGATAATGGCTTTCCCAACCCACCCCCAACCCAGCCCCCACTTGAAGGAGCCGCGCAGTGAGTGATTCCGCCGCCTCGTCTTCCAGCGACGCCAAGCGTCGCGTCGCATTTCTTGGCCTCGGCGTCATGGGATATCCCATGGCCGGCCATCTGGCGAAAGCCGGACTCGATGTCACGGTCTATAACCGTACCTTTGCCAAAGCAGAGCAATGGGTCGCCGAACACGGCGGCCGCGCGGCCCGCACGCCGCGCGAAGCCGCCGACGGCGCCGACCTGGTGATGGCGTGCGTCGGCAACGACGACGACCTGCGCAGTGTCACGCTCGGCGATGACGGCGCGTTTGCCGGCATGAAGCGCGGCACGACTTTCGTCGACCATACGACCGCTTCGGCGAATGTGGCGCGGGAGTTATCCGCCGTCGCCACGAAACAGGGCCTGCAGTTTATCGATGCGCCCGTGTCGGGCGGCCAGGCCGGTGCCCAGAAAGGCACGCTGACCATCATGTGCGGTGGCGAGAAGGCCGCGTTCGAGCCGGCTGCCGTCACGCTCAAGCATTACGGTGCAGCGGTGACGCTGATCGGTCCCGTCGGCGCAGGTCAACTGGCGAAAATGGTCAATCAGATCTGCATTGCCGGCCTGGTGCAAGGTTTGTCCGAGGCAATCAATTTCGGCGAGTGCTCCGGTCTCGACATGCCGCTCGTGCTGGAAGTTATCGGCAAGGGTGCGGCAGCAAGCTGGCAGATGGACAACCGCGGCAAGACGATGATCGAAGGCAAGTTCGACTACGGCTTTGCGGTGGACTGGATGCGCAAGGATCTCGGCTTCTGCCTCGATGAGGCGAAACGCAACGGCGCCGCGTTGCCGGTCACGGCATTGGTCGACCAGTTCTACGGCGACGTGCAGGGTCTCGGCGGCAACCGTTTCGATACCTCGAGTCTGATTTGGCGCCTGCGGCAACTCAAGCGGGCTGACTAAGATAGCGTAATGCGGCTTGACGGCCGCGTCAGTTGCATTACGGGCTTCTCTTGCGCCACCATAACGGCTGGCGCAAGTGGCCAGCGCGCTGCGCAACACATTGAGCGGGCCATCTGAGAGACCATGCTCGTCAGGATCGGGCGCAACCCACCTCGCTTATGAACCAGCCTGCGCAAGAGGTTCCCAAGGTCGGCAACCAGCTTGTCGAGGCCGCGCTCGACGCCCAGCAGCAAGGCGACTTCGCAGGCGCCGAGCGTCTCTACCGCCAGGCGCTCGAAGCCGACCGCCATAACGGTATCGCCCACAACAACCTGGCGAACCTCCTCCGCACATCCGGACGTTTCACTGACGCAGTGGATCACTACCGGCACGCACTCGAAGCGATGCCGGATAGCGCGCCGATCCGCTCGAATCTGGCCGACACGCTGGAAACCCTGCAACGCTACGACGAAGCCGAGGCCGAACATCGCCGCGCGCTCGAACTGCAGCCCGATTACGCCGAAGCTCGCTACAACTATGCGCTTCTGCTGCTCGCCGCCGGCCGATATGCCGAAGGCTGGCCGTACTACGAAGCACGCTCAGAGGTCTTCCACGAGCACGGCGAATTGCCGTTTCCGCGCTGGCATGGCGAAGACCTGCAAGGCAAGACGTTGTTGCTGTTGCCCGAGCAAGGCTACGGGGACACCATCCAGTTCGTGCGCTACGCAAGCCTGCTGAAGACGCGCGGGCTGGCGAAGCTTTCGGTGATCTGCAAGCCAGCGCTTGCGCCGCTGCTACGCACGGTGCAGGGCATCGATGCGCTGATTTGCAACCCGCAAGGTCTGCACCTGCACGACTACTGGGATTCGCTGCTGAGCCTGCCCTGCCGCTTCGGCACGACGCTCGAGTCGATCCCTGTCCGGATTCCGTATGTCGGCGTCTTTGCCAACCGTCTCGAGTCGTGGCGTCAGCGTCTGCCGAACGACGGCGTCCGCATCGGACTCGTGTGGAAGGGCAACCCCGAGCATGAGAACGATGCGAACCGCTCCGTACCTCACTTCTCTGCGTTACAGCCGCTGTGGTCCGTGCCCGGCGTGCGCTTTGTCAGCCTGCAGGTGGGCGGCGCGGAGACCGAGGCGCGGGAATGCGCGGCACAACAGCCGGCCCTGTGTCTCGGCGACGAGATTCACGATTTCGGCGATACCGCCGCCATCATCGGACAACTCAATCTGGTGATCTGCGTCGATACCGCCATCGCCCATCTGGCGGGCGCGCTCGGCGTCGCGTGCTGGGTGATGCTGCCGCACCGGGGCATCGACTGGCGCTGGCAGCGCGCAGGTATGCGCTCGCCGTGGTATCCCAAGGACCTGTATCTGTTCCGTCAAGGCGAAGCGGGGTGGCGAGGCGTAATCGGCGACGTGCGCAACGCGCTGGCCGACATCCTGCGCGACGCGCCAGAACCGGACGCGGACCGCTAACGCCATCCGGGAACGGAACCCGTTTCGGCCCACCGCTTCAGTTCGTCTTGCACAGCACGGCTGTCATGATCAGCGGCATGACTTCATGCACCACCGCGTCGCTGCCGGCATCCTGCAGGTGGGTTTTGACCGACTCGCTGGACCCGAAGACGACCACCCCATACAGCGAGCCGGCCATCGCCTGGCCGCTGCCCTTGTGAAACAGCTCGTCGTTCTGATCGTAGCCGAGTACGGCGTAGACACGGAAACCGAACGCCGTCAGCTGGCTGCCGCGAGTCGGACGGAACGCGTTGACGGAGTTGGCCTCCACGTGCATCGGTTGCGCTTCGATGAACTGGTCGCTTTGCAGCGAAGTAATGAAGGCGTGCGCGTTCGAGCTGCAGTCCAGCTGCGCATCGAGCTCGTGCGCGGCCGAGGGGATCGCATAGAGTACTGCGCCAGCCGCAGCCAGCACCCCAAGCGCGTTGGGAAAGCACATTCTCATGGTGATGCAACCCCTATCCTGGCAGTATGCGGCGTGGGGAGCCAGTTCCCAACGTAGGGCCTTTGCTCCGCTCCTTCTGTACGGCACCCATCAATGCAGATTACGTAGGCTTTCAACGGCGCATCACGGCGCGCTGTCCTTGCCCGTTTGTACGCCTGGCCGGTTCCCCCCAGCCACTCGCGCCGTAACTGGAGCATTTCGCGCCGTCGTTGGTCATTTTGTCGCAAACCGCTCGAACGTGGCGGCCACCTGACCGAACATCCGTGTCATCGAATCCCTCGATATAGACACGGAGTCCGCCGCCATGTTCACTACCATCGTTCTAGAGACGCCTCACTGGGTCTGGGGCGTGCTTGCCGCCCTGATCGTCATGGGTTTCAAGCAGACCGTCCCGCGCCGCCGGTCGCTGCGCAGCGCCACCGCCTTGCCGCTGGTAATGGTGCTGCTGTCGCTCTATGGTGTTGCGTCAGCTTTTTCCAGCCAGCCGCTTGCGCTGCTGGCCTGGGCCACCGGGGTCGCCGCCACTCTGGCACTTTCACAGGGCTTGCGGGTGTGGAACGGGATTCGCTGGCTGGAGCCGGAGCGCAGCGTGCTGATGCCCGGCAGCTGGCTGCCGCTCGGACTGTTGCTGGGGCTGTTCCTGTTCAAGTATTCGGTTGGCTTCACGCTCGCGACCGACCATGCCCTTGCCGCCGACGCCGGTGTCGCCGGCTTCGTGGGCCTCGTGTATGGCGCGTTTAGCGGCGTCTTCCTCGCCCGCGCGCTCGAGGTCTGGCGCGCAGTTCGCCAGGCGTTGCCGCGCGACACGGTCTATTGAAGCATCCACCCACGCAATCGTCGACGCACGGACGATCTGGCGCACCCACGGACCAGCTACAATCCGCTGCTCGTGGCACCGCGCCAACGCGCGGGCCTCCAACCTGCTCGCCCTCTCGCGCGACGAGCAACTGAACCCGGACCGCCGCATGCCTACGTATCGTGTCGTTTTCGGATGGCTTTGGCGTGAGCTGAGAATCACCCTTCTCATCTCGCTGGCGGCCACATTCCTGTTCGGCCCGTTTTCGGACAGCGCGTTTGTCCCGGATCTTATCTACACCTTCACCGTCGCGCTATGCATTCAGGCGTTGATTGAAGCGGGCCGCTATGGTTTGTCGGCCAGCTTCATGCGTCGCGGCGCCGCGCGCCCGACCGGGGTGTCGCCCGAGAGCGCCGCCGCCCAGCGCCCCTGGCCGGGGTGGGGGCTGATGGTGCCGTGGATCGCAATGTCCGCCGTCGTGGGCTATCTCGGCGGCCACACGCTCGGCGATCTGCTGACCGGCACGCATCACGCGCCGCTTGGCTTCCTGCGCAATTTTCAGTCGCTGCTGCCGTCACTTTTGCCGACGTTTGCGCTTGCGATCGGTTGTACCTACTTTTTCTATGCGCGTGGCCGGCTTGCCGCCACCGAAGCGCAAGCAGAAGCCGCGCGGCGCACTGCCGTCGAAAATCAGCTCAGACTGCTGGTCTCGCAACTCGAGCCGCATATGCTGTTCAATACGCTGGCCAACCTGCGCGTGCTGATCGGCCAGGACCCGCAACGAGCGCAGGCCATGCTCGATCATCTGAACGGTTTTCTGCGCGCCACGCTCGATGCCTCGCGCTCGGATTCGCACGCGCTCTCCGCCGAGTTTGCGCGAATCGGCGATTACCTCGAGCTGATGCAGGTTCGCATGGGGCCGCGTCTCACAGGGAAGCTCGATCTGCCCGACGAGTTGAGCAGCCTGCCCGTGCCGCCGCTGCTGCTGCAACCGCTGGTCGAAAACGCGATCAAGCATGGGCTCGAGCCGAGCGTGGCCGGCGGCCGGATCGAAGTTGCGGCACGGCGCGACGGCCAGGAGTTGTTGCTGAGCGTGCGCGATACCGGCGTGGGTCTCGGCGCGGTGCCCACGCATGGCAGCCGCTTCGGCATGCAACAGGTGCGCGAAAGGCTGGCCGCGCTGTACGGCAGCGCGGCCTCCCTTGAATTGACCACGCCCGATGACGGCCTCGGCGGCGCGCTTGCTGTCGTGCGCATTCCGGTCACCTGAGCAGCGCGAACGGCCTGAGCTGACTGCGCGCCAACCTATCCATGTCCACTTCAACCATGATGAACGCCACCGCACTGATAGCTGAAGACGAACCTTTGCTGGCCGCCAACCTGCAAGCCGAGCTAGCCCGCTTGTGGCCCGAACTGCGTATCGTCGCGAGTGTCGGCGACGGTGCATCTGCGCTTGAGCAGGGTCTCGCGTTGCAGCCCGACCTGTTGTTCCTCGATATCCGCATGCCGGGGATGAGCGGGCTGGATGCCGCGCAGGCGCTGGCCGAGGATTGGCCCGATACGGGCCGTCCACTGCCGCTGCTGGTGTTCGTCACGGCGTACGACGAATATGCGCTGCGCGCCTTCGAACGCGCGGCGCTCGACTATGTCCTGAAGCCGGTGCAGACCGAGCGGCTGGCGAAGACCTGCGCGCGCCTGCAGGCAGCGTTGCAGGCACGTGAACAACCGCAGGCCGCGCAAGCGGGGCTCGCGCCGATGATCGATCAGTTGCGTGCGTTGTTCGGTGCCGCGGGGCAAGAGGTGCCGGGCGCGTCGGCTGCATCCGGTCTGGCAGCCGCAGCCACGGTTAGCGCACCGTTGCGCATGATCCAGGCAAGCGCCGGCAACACGATCACGATGGTCCCAGTGGGCGACGTGCTGTACTTCGAGGCAGCGGACAAATACGTCCGGGTCATCACGGCCGAGCGAGAGCACCTGATTCGCACCTCGCTGCGCGAGCTGCTGCAGCAACTGGATTCGCAGCAATTCTGGCAGATCCATCGCGGCACGGTAGTGCGTGCCGATGCGATTGCCAGCGCCTCGCGCGACGAGTCGGGCAAGCTCACGCTCAGCCTGCGCGACCATGCGGCAAAGCTAAGCGTGAGCCGGCTCTACGCCGACCAGTTCAAGGGTATGTAGCCCGGCGGCGGATGCCCGCCGCAGACGTTCATATTCGTTTGCAGCGAGGCAACGTCGCCTCGCTGCCATTCACCCAACCGTATTCCAGCGCGCATCCGCGACCGTCAGTTTCTTTGGAATCAGCTTGAGATCGGTGAACGTATCGGCAATCTGCTGCTGATACGCGAGCGTGGCATCGGTGATCGGTTGCACGCCGTAACCGGCGCGTCCCAACGCGACTTCGAGTGTGGCCGCGTCGAGACCCACCAGCGGCGACAACTGCGCCGCCACGGCCGGGATGTTATTGCGTCCCCACTCGTCGACCTGATTGAGTTCGTCGAGCAGCGCATGCAATACCTGGGGCTGCGCCTGGGCGAACTTGCGGGTGGCGACGTAATACTGGGTGTTGCGCACAATCCCGTCTCCGTTGGTCAGGACACGTGCGTTTGCCTGACGTTCGATAGCCGCGAGATAGGGATCCCAGATCACCCACGCGTCGACGCTGCGCTGGACAAATGCCGCACGCGCATCGGCGGGCGTCAGATAGACCGGCTGGATGTCGGTGTACGCCAGACCGGCGCGTTGCAACGCCTTGACCAGCAGAAAGTGAACATTCGAGCCACGGTTCAGCGCGACCTTTTTGCCACGCAGATCGGCCACCGTGCGGATCGGCGAATCCTGTTGCACTACCAATGCTTCGCCTTTGGGCGCAGGCGGTTCGTTGGCGATATAGACAAAGTCCACGCCTGCAGCCTGCGCAAAAATGGGCGGCGTTTCGCCGACCGTGCCGACGTCCACCGCACCCGCATTCAATCCTTCGAGCAGTTGCGGCCCGGCGGGAAATTCAAGCCATTGCACGCTCACGCCTTGCGGCGCGAGCTTCTTTTCGAGCGTGCCACGGGCCTTCAGGACGACGAAGTTGCCGTATTTCTGGAAGCCGATGCGCAGCGTCTTCGAGTTGCCCTCGGCCAGCGCGGCCTGACTCGACAGCAACACGCCTGCGCCACCGGCAAGAACGGCACCCGTCCCGGCTGCTAGCGCCGCGGCGGCTTTCAGAATCGAGCGGCGGCTCGAATCGACCGGCTGCGGGTTGCGGATAGAGTGTCCTGATGAAGCCATATGCGTCCTCTGGTGGTTCGTAGCGGCTCGTCCGGCCGCAAATGCGGCGGCGCTATCGCCGCGGCGCTCCCTAGCATAAGGACGCGCCGCCACGCAGCGAACCAATCATTACGCATATGCAAAGCATGGCGGGTGGAAAAGACGACAGGCGGCACATGCCGCCTGTCGTCCTGCTTTACGGCGCTGCCGGGAAATTACGGCGCTGCCGGGAAATCCAGCGTCGTGTCGTTCACCCGGTTCACGAGGTTGGTGAACGTGATGGACGTGATGGCGAGAATCACTTCGACCACCTGCTGTTCGCTGTAGCCGGCCGCGCGCACTGCATCGAGCTCATCTGCGGGAACCGTACCGTGCGTAGTTACGAGCGTCCGTACGAAGCGCACCAGCGCATCGCGCTTCGCGTCGCCGGTTTCGGCGCCTGCACGCACCTGCTTCATGGTGTCCTGCGACAGGCCGGCAAACTTGCCCATCAGCGTGTGAGCGGCGAGACAGTAATCACAGCCGGCCACTTCGCTGACAGCGAGCTTGATCACTTCGATATCGGACTTCGCCAGGCTGCTGCTCGCCAGCACGGCTTCCACACCGAGAATCGCGCCAAGCGCGGCGGCGCTGTGCGTGCCGATAGTCGCGTAAGCGTTAGGCACCTTGCCGGCGGCCTTCTTGATCTTCGCGAACACTTCAGCGGTGGCGCCAGTCGCTTCTTGAGGGTTGATGGTAGAAAGACGGGACATGATCGACTCCTTGAGGTCTGGGTTTATCTGCTAGCCATGTCGTATGGCATGGAAGTCAGTGTAGCCAGTCTCAGCGAGTTAATTAATGCCACAATCGAGCAATTTTATGCTCAAACGTCTCATCGAATCAGAGAGTTGCTTCGATGGTCCGGGTCTAATGCCCGCTCAACGATCCCCGCCCACGCGTGGTCGTGCGCGGCAGTTCGATGGAAAACACCGTTCCGCGCGCCTCATCCGACTTCATGCCGACCTCGCCGCCGTGCATCTGGACGATCTCCCGCACGATGTGCAGGCCAAGGCCCAGGCCTTCGCGCGGCCGCCCGCCGACGCCGCTCGAACCGAACGCCTTGAACAGATGCGGCACGACGTCCGCTGGTATCACGCCGCCGTTCGTGACGCTCAGCTTAATCGTCTCATCGTTGCTGGCGTCGACCTTGACGATAATGCTGCAGCCGGGCTCACCGTGATGTAGCGCGTTGTTGATCAGGTTGGAGATGGCTTGCCACATCAGATCGGTATCCCAACGGCCGGCCGAATTCCCCTCGCTCAGAAAAAAGATCCGGTCGGCGCCCTTGTGCGTGGCGAATTCGTCGATCACCGATTTGCACAGCGCCGCCAGCTCGGTCGAACGCGGTTGCAGTTGCAGCCGTCCGCCTTGCAGGCGCGCCAGGTTGAGCAGCTGATCCACCATGCGCGCCATGCGCAGCGAACTGCTCTTGATGCGCGTGGCGGTCGTGGTCACCTGCTCGCTCCCCCCCACGCGCATCAGATACTCCGCCGAAGCCAGCACCGCGCCGAGCGGCGTGCGCAGATCGTGGCCGAGCACCGCCATCAGCATTTCGTTGGCTTCGAGCATCTGACGCGTCGTCACCAGTTGCGCGGCGAGCTGGCGCTTCTGCTGTTCGAGCTGCACGAATACATCCACCTTCGATTGCAGGATGCGCGGGTCGAACGGCTTGTAGAGAAAGTCCACGGCGCCGGCTTCGTAGCCGCGAAACGTGCGCGAGGCGTCCTGCGCGGTTGCCGTCAGAAAGATGATCGGCACATGCGAGGTACGCGGGCTGCCGCGCATGAGCGCGGCCAGCTCGAAGCCATTCATGCCCGGCATGTTGACGTCGAGAATGGCCAGCGCCACTTCGTGTTTGAGCAGCAGGTCCAGTGCCGCCGTGCCGGAATCGGCCACCAGCAGGTTGATCTCCGGCCGGGTCAGCGACGCCTGAAGCGCCATGATGTTATGCGCGATGTCGTCGACGATCAGAATGTTGACAGTGGGATTCGTCATGGCATCGGGTCAGGATTCACGTTCAATAAAAGCGGGCAGCCGCGCAAGGCGACGCGCCATTGTAGAGGGAGTCAAAATTTCGTCTGCAACGCCGCGCTCGATCGCCGCGCGCGGCATTTCCGGCGATGAAGCCGTATCAGGCGCCTGAACCCAGGCGGCACCGCCTAACGCGCGCACCGTTGCAAGGCCGCGCACGCCGTCTTCGTTGGCGCCTGAGAGCAGCAGCGCAAGCAGCCGCTCGCGATACACCCAGGCGGCCGATTCGAACATCACGTCGATCGACGGCCGCGAGAAACGCACGGCCGCCTCCGTGGACAGCGCCACCGTGCGGTCGTCTTCAACCAGCATGTGATAGCCGGGCGGCGCCACGTAGACGCGGCTCGCGAGAATACGCTCGCCCGCGTCGGGTTCGAGCACCGGCAGCGTACTGCGATGGCTGAAGGTTTGCACAAGGTAACTGAGCGGATCGGCGGGAAGATGGACGACCACCATCACGGCAGCGGAGAAGTCGCCCGGCAACGCGGCCAGCAGGCCGTTCAGGACGTCGATGCCGCCCGCCGAGGCACCGATCGCCACCATCTCGAACGCGCGCGCGGGCGTCGAAGCGGCCTGGCGTTTCGCGATAGGAGGTCGTGCGCGCATAGGCAGTCGCATCAGGATCGGCTGAACGATGTTGGCATGGCGGCGGCGTCAGCGCTTCTGGTAGATACGCTCACGCTGACAAAACTCGTCAAACGCTTCGTGCTGACTCGAGAAACGCAGGCTTTCCTTGCTACCCAGACCAAGGAAGCCGCGCCGCACGAGGGCACGCTGAAACAACCCGAGCGCGCGGTCCTGCAGCGCTCGGTCGAAATAGATCATAACGTTGCGGCACGATACCAGATGGGCCTCAAGGAACACTTCGTCGGTCGACAGGCTGTGATCGGCGAACACCACCCGGTCTTTCAGGGCGCCGGCAAAGCGCGCGCCGCCGTAGGCCGCGTGGTAGTAGTCGGACAGCGAATGCTTGCCGCCCGCGGCCAGGTAGTTCTGCGTAAAGCCGGCAATCCGGTCGAGCGCGTAGATGCCCGACTCGGCGCGCGCCAGCGCGTCGGGGTTGATGTCGGTCGCGTAGAACAGCGTGCGCTCGGTTAATCCCTCTTCGTCGAACAGGATCTTCAGCGACCACAGTTCCTCGCCGGTGCTGCAGCCGGCCACCCATACCTTGACGGAAGGATAGGTCCGCAGGACCGGCATCACGTGCTGGCGCAGCGCCATGAAATACGCCGGATCGCGAAACATGTCGCTCACCTGCACCGTCAGGTACTGGAACAGGCGCGCGAACTCGGCGCCGTTGCGCATGATGCGGTCCTGCAACTGCGAGAGCGTGGTGAGACCGAACTCGTCCAGCGCCTGGGTCAGCCGGCGGCGCAGCGACGACATCGCGTAATGGCGAAAGTCGTGCTGGTACTTCAGATAGATCGCCTCCAGCAGCAGCCTCAGTTCGATATCGAAATCGCTGATGCGCGGCGGCCGGACCTCGGGCGCGGACGGGTTGCTTTTCATCGTACGGTTCTCTGCCACTAGCGTTGCCGCAGCCAGACGCGGCAGAGCGCGACCAGCTTGTCGACATCGATCGGCTTCGAGATGTAGTCGTCCGCCCCCGCTTCCAGGCAGCGCACCCGGTCGTTCGCCATCGCCTTGGCGGTCAACGCGATGATCGGCAGATGGGCGAAGCGCGGATTGCGGCGAATCTCCGCCATCGCGGTCAGGCCGTCCATCTCCGGCATCATGATGTCCATCAGCACCAGATCGACTTCCGCCTCCCGGTCCAGCAATTCAAGCGCTTCACGGCCGTTGCGCGCAATCTGCAGCCGCGCGCCGAGAGGTTCGATTACGTGCGACAGCGCGAAGATATTGCGTACGTCGTCTTCGGCGAGCAGGATGCTGCGGCCTTCGAACGCGTTGTCGCGTTGCCGCACGGTGCGCAGCATGCGCTGCTGCTCCGGCGCGAGCGACGACTCCACGCTATGCAGGAACAGCGTGACTTCATCCAGCAGACGCTCCGGCGACTTCGCCCCCTTGATGATGATCGACTTCGAATAGCGGCGCAGGCGGTGTTCATCCTCGCTCGACAGCATCCGGCCGGTGTAGACGATCACCGGCAGCGCCAGATAGGCGGTGTCGAGCGCGAGCCGTTCCAGCAGGTCGTAACCAGTGCCATCCGGGAGCGCGAGATCGGTCACGACGCAGTCGAAACTGCCGGCCGCCAGTTCGTCGAACGCGGCGGCAAGCGTCGCCACCGCCACGATCTCCGTATTGGCGCTTTGCAGCAACGCGCGGATGCTTTCGCGCATGGGCGTGTCGTCCTCGATCACCAGCACGCGTTTGAGGCGCTGCTGCAGACGCGCCTCGAGGCGTCGGATCGCCGCTTCCAGGGTCGAGCGTGCAGTCGGCTTCAGCGTGTAGCCGATCGCGCCCAGATGCAGCGCCTTGTCTGCGTGATCGGTGGCCGAGACAATGTGGATCGGAATGTGGCGCGTGAGCGGGTCGTTCTTCAGCCACTCAAGCACCGTCAGGCCCGAACGGTCCGGCAGGCCGACGTCGAGCAGCACGGCAGCCGGCCGCATGTCGCGCACGAGGGCGACGCCGCTGGTGGCGTCCGTGGCGTGCACGAAGTCGAAGTCGAGCTCGTGCGTCAGATCGCGCAGAATCTCGGCGAACGTCGGATCGTCCTCGATCGCGAGAATCACCCGGCCGCCGCGCGCCCGCTGATGCCGGTCGTCGTCGATCGGCGCGCGGCTGATTTCCTCGGCGCCATTCAGCGCCGCGCCGGCTTCGGCAAACGCGGCGGGTCGATGCGTGTTCGGGGCGACAGCGCCGTTCGCGCTTGAGGCGCTAACGGCGGGGGGCGAAGCAGGTGATGGGGACGACGAGCTGTGAGCCGTCTTCGGCACCGCGGTAGGGGCGACTTGCCGCGACGGCTCGTCGTGTTGTAGTTCGGTATTCGCGGACACCGCGCCGCTCGCATCCACCGGCAACCACAGTGTAAACACACTGCCCTTGCCCAGTTCGCTCGTCACCGAAATGCGGCCGCCCAGCAGCCGCGAGAATTCGCGTGAAATCGACAGACCGAGGCCGCTGCCGCCGTAGTGCCGGCTGGTGGAACCGTCGGCCTGCTGGAAGGCTTCGAAAATCAGTTCGAGCTTGTCCGGGGCAATACCGATTCCGGAATCGCGCACATCGAAACGCAGCATGCCGCTCTCGGCCAGCGTCACGCCAAGCGAGACCTCGCCGCGTTCGGTGAACTTCACCGCATTCGACAGAAGGTTGCGCAACACCTGCACCGCGCGTTGGCTATCCGTGACGATCATCTCCGGTACGTCTTGCGCGCGCTCGAAGCTGAGCTTCAGATGCTTGGCGGAAGCCATCGGCGTGAAAGTCTCGCGCAGCGCCTGCAGGGTGGCGTCGAGCGAAACCGTTTCGAGTTCGATGCTGATCTGACCGGCTTCCACCTTCGACAGATCGAGAATGTCGTTGATCAGCACCAGCAGATCGCTATTGGACGCATGAATGGTCTCCGCATAGCGCACCTGCTCTTCGGTCAGATTGCCAGTGCGGTTCTGCTGCAGCAGCTTGGCAAGAATCAGCGAACTGTTCAGCGGCGTGCGCAGTTCGTGCGACATGTTGGCGAGGAACTCGGACTTGTAGCGGCTCGCCTGTTCCAGGCGTGCCGCGTTGGCCGAGAGCTCGTCTTGCGCGCGGATCAGATCGGCCTTTTGCCGCTCGAGCCGCTGCGCGTATTCCTCGAGCTGCACATTGGTCTGCTCGAGCTCGGCCTGCTGGTTTTCGAGCCGCGCCTGCGACTCCACCAGCGCCCGGCCGCGCTCCTCGAGCCCTTCGTTCGAGACGCGCAGCTCTTCCTGCTGAACCTGCAATTCTTCATTCAGTTGCTGCGTTTCGATCAGCACGTCCTGCAGACGCTCGCGGTACAGCGCCGCCTCGAGAAAATCGCCCATGCCGCCCGCAATCAGTTGCAGCAGTTCGTGATCGCGCTCGACCAGCGCCCGGACGAAACCGAGTTCGACCACGCCGTTGACGACGCCGTCGTTCTCGATAGGTAGCACGATCAGGTTTTTCGGCGGACTCATGCCGAGGCCGGAGACAACCTTCACATAATCGTCAGGGACGTCCTGCAGAAAAATGGTGCGGCGCTCGAGCGCAGCCTGGCCAATCAGGCTTTCGCCGCTTTGAAAATGCTGGGTGGCTTGTTCATTTTCGGGCGTATAGCCATAAGAAGCGGCGCGGCGCAGCGCGCCGGTATCCTTTTCGCGCACATAGAGTGCAGCCACCGCCGCCCCGAGATACTGGCCGAGAAACTCGAGCATCGCGCGGCCGACGAGCGATGGCGTGACCTGCCCCACCACCTTCTCCGCCAGCAGCCGCTGACCCGAGCGCAACCAGACCTGCTGCTGCAATACCTCGGTCTGCAGGTCCTGCTCCTTGAGGACGCCGTCGTAGGTGGCGGAGAGAGCCAGCAATTCACGCCGCCCCATCCAGGCCAGCAGGCCGCTGACCAACAGACTGAAGAACAGGAAGGCGCTGACCAGCGTGGTCGTGACACTTCGCGCCGCCGCAGCGCGCTCCTGCCGCAAGCGCAGCTCGACGTTAAGAAATTCGGCGAACTCGTTGCGCGTTTCGTCGAACTCCATCTTGCCTCGGCCGCTCACAAGCTCCGGCTGGAAGTTCACGTTCTTGCGCCGCAGATCGATCACCTGTTGCGCGTAACGATCCCATTGAGCCTGCACGGCCTCGATCTGCTTGAGGCGATCGACCTGCGGAGGATTGTCGGAGACCATTTCCTCCAACGATTTGATCTCCGTATGGAAGCGCGCCTGACCCACCTCGTACGGCGCGAGAAAGTTCTCGTCGCCGGTAATCAGAAAGCCGCGCATCGCAGATTCGCGATCGACCGCGAGACGCAGCATCTCATTGGCGTCGCCGATTACCCGCTCCGAGTGTTCGGCCCAGTTCATGGTATTGACGAGGTATGCGATCAGCGCGACGAACAGCGCCGCGGTCAGAAGACCGACGCCTAGTGGCAGCGCGATGTTACGACGGATGATGCGGCGAAATCGATCTTGATCGACAGCAGTGAAGGCGGGCATTTTTTCTATGTTTCGTCTGGTCAGCTTGCTCGGCTCGGCAATTTCGACTGATGTACCGCCACCACAAGATACGTTGCGGCTGTCATGCTGCCAAAACGGTAGCCGGATGCAACGCAAGGCCTTGGGAAGCGCGCGGTTTGCCTTCTCACCGCGCGGCGGCCTCGTATCATACAGCGACAGTAGGGTTTCAATCCACGCGGCCTGCCTGTGCGCGGCAAGCCGCGTGTTGGCGGTTTGATCGGACAGGCGTGAGCAGCAAGCGGCGTGCCCGACCACGGCATGCGTCGCTCGCTGTCGCCATCAGCGGAGGCAAGGATGGTGCTTCCGTTCGCACCTCTGCCTCCGCTCCCGCTTGCGCTAGCCCCGCCCCGTCAGGCCGGCACCGACTCCGCCATCGCCGCGCGCGACCAGACCCGATGCTGTTCTGCCGCGGCAACGAATACCTTCAGCACCTGCGCGAGCTGTTTGTCGTCGCCGGTCGCCACGCCGTCGGCATTCTCCGGCAAGTGCGCCGCCGACAGCACGTCACGCCCAGCGCCCAACGCCGCAATCGCCTTGAGATGCTTGAACGCTTCGAGTACGAAATGCCGTGCGTCGCCCGATTGCGCGAGCGCCTTCGCACCCGCTTCGCCGCCTGCGACGACGATGGCGTCGAACATGATCGACGGCATGCCGGCAATCGTCGCGTCGGGTTGCAGGTTACCGATAGCGGCGAGAGTCGGCGCTATCAATAGCGGCGTGGCGCCTTCGTCGCGCAGGGCCTGCTGGAGTTTGCCAAGCGACGCGACGTCCGAACCCGGCGCTGCCAGCAAGGCAATCTTGCGCGTCTTGATGCCCGGTTTTACACGGTTGAGCAGGCTCAATGCCGGTGAGGTCTCCGGTTCCGACGCAACCGGCGCCTTGCCCTTTTTCGGCACAGGCAGGCCCAGGCCAGTCGCCACCTTGGCTGCCAGGTCCGCGTCGAAGTTGGCGAGGATCTGGTTCACCACGCGCTCGCGAATCTCCGGCTTCGTGACCTTGCCGAGTTCGAACTGGTAGGCGGCCGCAATGTGTTCTTTCTCGACCTCCGACATGCTGCGGTAGAACAGCGCGGCCTGCGAGAAGTGATCGGCAAACGACTCGCTGCGCACGCGAATCTTCGCGCCGTCGATGCGCTCGTGATAGCTCTCGAAGCCACCGTCCGCTGCGGCAGGATCGGTTTCCTTCGGCCAGCCGCCATTCAGCGAGTTCGGCTCGTACGAAGCCTGACCGACATGGATCGCCTGACGGTGCATCGCGTCACGCTGGTTGTTCTGGAACGGGCATACGGGACGGTTGATCGGAATCTCATGGAAATTCGGTCCGCCCAGTCGGCTGATCTGCGTATCCGTGTACGAAAAGAGTCGTCCTTGCAGCAGCGGATCGTTGCTGAAATCGATGCCCGGCACGACATGGCCCGGATGGAATGCCACCTGTTCAGTCTCGGCGAAGAAGTTGTCGGGGTTGCGGTTGAGCGTCATCTTGCCGATGATTTTCACCGGCACCCGCTCTTCGGGAATCAGCTTGGTGGGATCGAGCAGATCGAAGCCGAAGCTGTTTTCATCTTTCTCTTCGACGATCTGCACGCCGAGTTCGAACTCCGGGAAATTGCCTTGTTCGATGGCTTCCCACAGATCGCGCCGGTGAAAATCAGGATCCTTGCCGGCGAGTTTTTGCGCCTCGTCCCACAGCAGCGAGTACGAGCCGAGCACCGGACGCCAGTGAAACTTGATAAAGCGCGATTTACCCGCCGCATTGACGAAGCGGAACGTGTGAATGCCGAAGCCTTCCATGGTGCGCAGGCTGCGCGGAATCGCGCGGTCCGACATGGTCCACAACACCATGTGGGCGGACTCGGGCACTAGCGACACGAAGTCCCAGAAGGTATCGTGCGCCGATCCGCCGGTCGGCATTTCGTTCGGCGCTTCCGGTTTGACCGCGTGGACAAAGTCCGGAAACTTGATGGCGTCCTGGATGAAGAACACCGGCATGTTGTTGCCCACCAGGTCGTAATTGCCTTCCTGTGTGTAGAACTTGACGGCGAAGCCGCGCACGTCGCGCACGGTATCGGCAGAGCCGCGCGGTCCCTGCACGGTCGAAAAACGCACATATACCGGCGTCTGCACCGATGGGTCCTGCAGGAACGCAGCCTTGGTGTACTCGCTCATCGACTCGTACACCTGAAACACACCGTGCGCGGCCGAACCGCGCGCATGCACGATCCGTTCGGGAATCCGCTCGTGATCGAAGTGCGTGATCTTTTCACGCATGATGAAATCTTCGAGCAGCGACGGACCGCGCGGACCGGCGCGCAAGGTGTTCTGGTTGTCGGCGATTTTCACGCCCTGATTGGTTCTGAGCGCCTCGCCATCGGGGCGCAGGCGAAACTGTTCGAGATCCTGTGTCTTGGGATCGGCGCCCGTGGTCGTGCGGCCGGCGGGCTGCCGGTTGTTCGATTTACCTGCCATGGGGAAACTCCTTGCGTACGGCGCGACCGAGCGAAACGTCGGCTTGGCGCGGACCTTCGGTTCAGCAAGGGGTGTTCCCAACGGCGCGTGCGGAGCGGCGCTTTTGTCGATTCGGGAAACGCCTGGATCGACCCCGATTGCACAAATCACTGTATGAATGTACAGTGTCTTTTCTTACCTTTCCGGGCCGTCGGCATCCGTAGCGCGTGATTCCGGCGTCTGATCATCGGGCAATGCCCGGTCTGCTAAAACGCGCGGCAAATAGATGGAGAAGACATGCTGCGATCTCTGAGCGCGGGAGTTGTGCTGCTTGTAGTCGCCACAACTGTGGCGGCAGCTGCGCCATCAACTGCCGCAGCAGGCGCGCATTACGTGGAAGTCTGGAATCCGCCGGAAGCGCGCATCGCTTCGCCGGTGGCAGCGGCCAAATCCAGGGTAAAGCCGGGCAAAACCGCGCTGCTGGCGCGGAGCATGGGCAAAGCTGCTGCGCCACACCGCATCGCGGATCGACTGTCCAAGGCTTCGACTACAAGGCGTCTGGGCATCGACGCCGCAAAGAAAACCACCAGTCCGCGCTTTATCGACATTCCGCGCATCTTGACACCCGAAGGCAACGTGCTGCAGGTGAGCACCGGTCGCATGGCTGTTTCCGTGGTGCGATGACGCTGGCTATCCACGCGCGGCAAAAGATGGAACCTGAAACCTACAAGGGCTATGCGATCTGGGGCCATGCCATCGTCCAGGACGGCGGGTACGCGTCCAGCGGCACGATCACGCACGGCACAAAGCTGATCGAAGGATCAGGGATTCTGGGCAATTTCGAAACGGACGAAGAAGCACGCCTCGCGGGACTCGACTGGGCTCGAGCGTGGGTCGACAGTCACGGATAGCGAACGCCAGGGCCGCGACTGTTTAACCTAGGGTTGGATGAGCGCAAAACTGTCACGCCCTGAGTACCCCATAAAGTTGTCGATCAGCAGCAACAGGTCTGCCTCATCAGGCCTCGTGCCCCACCGGCTATGTCCGGAAATCGACGCAATCGCAAACCATGAATGCGGCGGAAACCATTCGGCATGCACAGTGCGCTCGCCGATGATGCGCAGACGCCCGGTATCGCAAAGATACTCGGCGCGAACCGTTTCCCCTGACACCACCTTGCTGGCAGTAATCGGCGCAGGCTCAAACATGGCGTCCTCCCGTTTGTGGATCCCTGTTGTTCAAATCGTGTGAATAGCTTTTTTGGGTTCCCCCAAGCGGTTCAATTCCGCGTGGTGCTGGTCCGGGCCGAACCATGCCCGCAACGGCAGCGCGCGCGTCAGCCGTCAGGTGTTATAAGGCAAGTTTTGTGCCGATTCGATCAACTGACCGTCTGACGGTCTTTTGCCCAAACGTCAGTTTTTTGGCCTGCATGCTTGTGTGGCGAGCCGCCCGTCTTGTGTGCCAAAGCGAGCAAATCGGCACTGCTTCGGTGCGCACCGCAGCGGTACTTTAAAGGGAGCCATTATTAGTACGGTATCCGAATCAATTGTCGGACGATGCGGGGCAGCGATAGCGTCGAACAGACGTTTGATTGGACATTAATGCGAGCGACAGAGGGCGGCCGCGTCACGACGCGACCGCCCCCAGCGGTGAAATACGGCTACGCCCCGTTCAACCCTGCACGGGGCTTACACCGCGATCAGTGGGTGCGCTTTGCGGGGTGCTTCACCGCATCCTTGGCTTCTTCCCGCGCATCGCCCATGTCCTTGCGGGCCTGACCCATGCCCTGCTGGATATCGCCCTTCATTTCGCGGCCGACGTTCCCAGTGGCCTTCCCTGCCACCTCGTTGACCTTGCCCTTGGCCTTTTCAGCAACGCCCTTCACCTGGTCCTTGTTCATGACGTCCTCCAAAAGTGCGACTTGTGTCGCGACGTTCATCACGCCGCAAGCAGTGTTCCTGCTATCAGGGAATTTCCAGCTTGCCTTCCTGGCGTGTAGCGCTCCACTTCAACCCTGGTGCGATTCCTCTGCCGCGCCGGAATTGCAGGCTTTTTGACTCGACCAGACGTCCCGGTTGCCCGCAATTCAATGAAATGCGCCGCCAATTCCCCTCGTTTCGCCGGATCGCATTTACTGCATCGCCTTTACACTGTTTTCCATGGGCACGACGAATCACTAAGCCCATACGCGGTCTTCCCCCCGCGTTGTTTTGACCGTACCTGTAGAGCAGCACGTAGAGTAGTCCGTAGAGCAGTCCGGCAGGTTGCAGTAGAAACGGCAGTTGCTTGTACGCAGTACGTAGTCGTAGCACGCTCCAGCATCACGAATAACGCATCAGGCAGTACGCTCCAGCATCACGTTGTCCGTAGTAACGCAGTCGCAGTCCGCAGCACGCAGTTGCAATACCGGTAGCAGAGCAGCACCTCAGCAGCGCATCGACGAAGCGCTCTCGCATCAGATGCAATGAAAGCAACAGGGGTTTGCAGCAAAAGAAGGTAAAGGACCGAAGGACCACGTCTCAAGCAGTTTGAAGTGCAACAGCGTTGTTTTGATGGGAACCACGTCGGCAAGCATCCACGCGCCTGTGCGACTCTTCCATCCTGTCCGGCCCTGTCCCCCGTGGGACAGGGCTTTTTTTTTCGGCCTCGGCCGCGTCACACCTTGACACAACTGCCCCGGTCAAGCGTCTCAAAATTTAAGGCTATCTTAATTGTTGCTTGCGATGATGCTGACACGACGCGCCTACAAGGTTGCGAATTGTCCCGCCGGTACGCCGTCTGCAAGAAGCTTCTCTGGCGAACCGAGCGTTACAGAACGAGGTTAAAACCGTCATGCCGAACAAATCGCAAAGCCGCAAACGCAACCAGCCTGCCATGTCGCCGCTGCTGCGCGCCCTCACGTTTAGCCGGGCCGCGCACGAGCCGGTCACGCAGGCGATGCTCCTGCAGTGCTATACCGCCCTCGATGCGTTCAAACGCGGTCACGGCTCACGGGATCTGTTTATGACTCTCGGCCGGCATTTTCTGGTGTCCGAAGAGCTTTGCCGTCTGGGACTCGAGCCGCAAGGTCTCGAGTACATCGAGAGCGCACACGGCGCGATGGTGCAACTCGACGCCGCAGAGCATCAGCAAGGCGACTGGGCATTGGGCGAGGACGAGTACCTGCGCGTGTGCGCGGCGCTGTCGATTCTCGATGCGCAACTGTCCGCCGCTTCGCTCGAAACGATCGCACGCGCCGAAGCCCGCATGGTGGAAGGTCTGATGAGAGCGGGCCGGAAAGAAGCGGTCGCCGAAGCGCCGACCACCGTCTGCTAGGACCGCGGCCGGAGTTGGGTTGCGCCGGGTGCGTTGTAGCAACCGGTTCGCGAGCGACTGCAGGCCGCGCGAGGGCTCAAGCCGGAGCCCGCGCGCAACAAGCTCGCTCAGAACTGGTAATTGATCGACAGATCCAGCACCCCGTTCGACGAGCGCTGAGTGACAGGACTATGCGCCGCGCTGCCGACCAGTTGCTCCAGCGCAAAGTCGCACGCCGCAAACCAGTGCTTCTGGAAGAACCAGATCGCACTGACGCCGAAACCCGCCGACTTCAGACCCGCACTCGCGTGATAGTACGAGTACTGGGATTCGGCGGCCTGCTGCTGGTCGATGCCGAACCAGGCGTTCATGTATTTGGAATCGGCGAAGGTCAGACTCGGCCCTGCAAACCAGAAGAACGTCTTCGAACTGCCGGGTAGCGGCATATAAGCGCCGATGTCGCCGATCCAGCCATTCGAACCGCCGAAGCTGCGGCGGATATCGGCGCGCAGCACCATCGGAAAACTCTTCGATATGACATAGTCGCCAGCCAGTTTCAGTTCCGGGGCGGGGTTGATGTTGCCAAGGCCGTGCAGATGCTCGTCGTCGTCCTGACCGCGCCGTCCCAGGTCATAGGCAACCGCAAGGCTGATCCGCCAGTTCTGGCCTTGTGCCACATTGGCGCCGAAGCCTTCGCCGGTCGAAGCAAAATACAGATCGCTATAGCGGATGTCGATGCTCGGGCCGCCCTCGAAGTGATATCGATCGGCGCCGTCATAGCGCGGCTGGAAGGCGCCGGCGATACCGACCGACGCTTGCCACGTGGGGATTTCCGGTTCCATCAATTTTTCCAGCGGCACCCCCGCCGAATATTGCCATTCCTGCAAAGGCGCCGGCGTTTGAGCTTTGGCTGGCGTGGCGATCACGCTCATGCCGGCGACAGTGGCAGCAACCAGCCATGGCGTTGCGGCCGCTTTTTTGTTGGAACGGCTCCGGGCCGCCCGCGTTGTATGTCCGTTCGACACCCATCCTCCGATCGCGCTGGTCGCGAATGAATTGACTGGCCGCTTTCCAGATCCCGCGAGGCTGTATCGATTGCCACGCAGCCATGCCTGGGCATGTAATTCTTTCAGCGGCTGGTACATATGAGTTGGCCGATGGCGGCATTTGATGTCGCCGCTGGCCGAACTTGCCGGCTGCGACGACTTCTGGCCCCATCCTGCCAATATCTGCAAGGCTCGACGAGTGCAATATCCGGGCCTGATCGAGACGTCGAGCGGTCGGGCCCGTCGATTTGCGTCACTCCCTCAGCGAGTCAACGTCTTCGCCAGTTGCTCGCGCAGAAATGCGGTGAATGACTGGATCGTAATCGAGCTTTGCCGATGCTGCGGATAGACTGCAAAAAGCGCGGTTGCACGCGGCAGAAACGGCTCCAGTACGGGGACGAGCTGACCGGCCTTAAGCGCGGCGGAGACGATGAAATCCGGCAGGCGCGCAATGCCGAGCCCCGCAAGCGCCGCATCGCGGATCAATTCGCCGTTGTTGGCACGCAGCGGTCCGTGCACCTCCACGGCCTTGTGTGCGCCGTCCAGCACGAACTCCCAGCTCGCTGGGCCGCCGTGTCCATACAGAAGACAGGCATGCCGCTCGAGCTCGGCCGGCGCGACGGGCGTACCGCGCCGGCGCAGGTACTGCGGGCTGCAGCAGACCACCATCCGGACTTCCGCGAGCTTTTGCGCGATCAGCGTCGAATCGGCCAGCGTGCCGATGCGGATGGCCATGTCGAACCCCTCGCCCACCACATCGACGGTGCGATCGCTCAACTCCATGTCGAAGCGCACGTCTGAATGTTTCTTCAGGAACATCGCTACCAGCGGCGACAGATGGACCATGCCGAACGACATCGGCGCACTCACCCGCAGCAGCCCATGAGGTGACGCCCGCCGCAGCGACATGGCCTGCTCGGCCTCTTGCACCTCACCGAGAATGCGTTTGGCCCGCTCGTAGAACTCCTGGCCGAGTTCGGTGACGGCAAGCTTGCGCGTGTTGCGGATCAGGAGCCGCACGCCGAGTGCCTCTTCGAGCGCCATGACGCGGCGACTGACGAACTGCTTCGACAGCGACAGCCGGTTGGCTGCGGTGGTGAAATTGTGCGCGTCGACCGTGGCGACGAAAATCCGCATGTCATCGAGTTGCATGGGCTCGCTCCTGGGTGTTGATCATGGTCGCCCGTCTGTGGTGTCGCCTGCCGCCCCATTGTCAACCGTGGCGAGACAGTGTTTCTAATTACGTCACGATTATAAGCACATTGATTGACGTAAACTGCTCTAAATGGATCACGGACGACAACCCTCTCCGGATCGCACATCAAGGAGAAAGAACATGCTCGACATCAGACACGCCAATCAACGCGGCCGCGCGGAGCACGGCTGGCTTAGTTCGCGTCATACGTTTTCCTTTGCCAACTATCACGACCCGAAGCAGAACGGCTTTTCGGATCTGCTGGTGATCAACGACGACCGCGTCGCGCCGTCGAAAGGCTTCGGCACGCATCCGCACCGCGACATGGAAATCTTCTCGTACGTGCTGGAGGGTGCGCTGGAACACAAGGACACAATGGGCACCGGCTCGGTGATCGTTCCCGGCGACATCCAGTTGATGAGCGCGGGCACGGGCGTCGCCCATAGCGAGTACAACCACTCGCGGAGCGACTCTGTGCACTTCCTGCAGATCTGGATTGCACCGGCGCTCAAGGGCACGCCGCCGCGTTATCAGCAGAGCCGTTTCGGCGACGCGGAAAAGCGCGGTGCGCTGCGCCTCGTGATCTCGCCCGATGGTGCGAACGAGTCGCTGGTGGTGCAGCAGGACACGCGCGTTTATGCCGGACTGTTCGACGGCGACGAGAGCGCCCGGCTGGAACTGGCGGCTGACCGGTATGCGTATGTCCACGTGGCGCGCGGCAGCGTCGACGTGAACGGTCAGACGCTCGGTGAAGGCGACGGTGCGCGGGTCCGCAATGAACAGGTTCTGACGTTCTCACAGGGTCACGACGCCGAAGTACTGGTGTTCGATCTGCGTAACATCGAGATGTCGGAACTCTGGTCCTGAGCGCCGCGCGGCGAACGCACGAATTGCATCCGTTATTACCTGCTGTTCCCGTCATGGCGGCATATTTGACTGAACTACGATGGCTCTGTGGCTTCCATGAAGCTACATCCAGTACGTGGGCCTGATCGTGTCAATATGCCGCCGCCTGACGGGAAGAGTTGATCGATACGGGGATGCAGTCTGCACGCCGCTTGATAAAGGATCGGCCGTGGATATCATGAAAATTGCCAGAGCAGCGGGTTTGCAGATTCTGCTAGATGCTCGGATTGGCCGTGAAACCTATCACAGCGTGAGTGGATCGCTGCTTTCGTTGCAGCGCTTCGCAGAGGCGGTTTGCGCCGCTCAGGCGGATGAGTTTGCGCAGCAGCAGGAAGCGTCGGCAGCACACGAAGCATAAACAGCCAGGGTGGCGATCTCGCATCGCCGCCCTGGGTTTTAGACGCATTACGGCGCGCTGACCTTGCCGGTTTGCTCCTTCGTCAGCGCTGCGGGCAACACCCCGCTCGCGGCCGCTGCTTCGTCGACCGTGGTGCGGCCACCGTCGCGGAAAAACGCCTGCACCGCAGCGTTGTTCAACACGAGAATGCTGATGCGGCGGTTGGTCGGTTCGTCGGCGACGTTTCTGTCCAACGGCAACACGTCAGCCAGTCCGCGCACCTGCAACAGTTTGTCCTCCCTTAAGCCCCCTGCCACCAGCGCGCGCCTTGCGGCGTTGGCGCGGTCGCTGGAAAGCTCCCAGTTCGAATAGCCGGCGGTGCCGCCCGAGTAAGGCACGGCGTCTGTATGGCCGGCAATCGACACGCGATTGTCCACGTCGTTGAGCGACGCGCCGATCTGCTGCAGGATCGTCAGCGCGTAGTCCTCCAGTTTCGAACTACCCGAGGCGAACATCGGCCGCTTCAGCGAATCGACGATCTCGATACGCAAACCTTCGTCGGTGATCGACAGACGAATCTGTTCCTTGTAGGCGTGCAACGATGGCGTCTGCTCGATCAACGCACCGATTTTCGCCTTGAGCTGCGCGAGCCGCTGCGCATCCATCTGCATGGCGGGCGGGCTGACCGTAGGCGGGGCGGGCTGGACCTGATTCTTGTGCGCCACGCCCGGCCGGCTGTCCGAGGCGTCGCGTCCGCCGCCTTGCACCACGCTCGGCCGCGCCGCACCGGTGCCTTCCTTGCCGCCTAGCAAGGTGGAAAGCGGCGTGTTGAAGTAATCCTCGATGCCCTCTTTGTCGTACTGCGAGGTCGAGCCCAGCAGCCACATCAGCAGAAAAAACGCCATCATGGCCGTTACGAAGTCGGCATAGGCGATCTTCCATGCACCGCCGTGATGGGCCTCGTGTGCCGCACCCTTGCGCAGACGCCGCACCACGATAGGCGCCGACGCCTCCCCCGCGCTACCGCCCGACCGGTTCTCAGCCATGACTCGTCTCCCTCATCCTGGTCAGGCCGCCTTGGGCATTTTGGTGGCGCGCACCGCGTCTTCGAGCTCCTTGAAGCTCGGCCGGTCCGCGGTAAACAGCACCTTGCGGCCGAACTCCACCGCAACGGGCGGCGCGTAGCCGCTCATCGAGGCGAGCAACACGGCCTTGACGCACTGAAACGGTTTGGCGGCGGCGCGACCCTTGGCGTTGAGCAGGTCGGCGAGCGGCCCGATGAATCCATACGCGAGCAGAATGCCAAGGAAAGTGCCCACCAGCGCACCGGCGATCATCTCCCCAAGCACCGCGGGTGCGGCTCCCACCGAGCCCATCGTATGCACCACGCCCATCACCGCGGCGACAATGCCGAACGCCGGCAAGCCGTCGGCCATCTTCTGGATCGCATTGGCCGCGACGGAGGCCTCCGCGTGATGCGTCTCCAGTTCCTCGTCCATCAGGTCCTGCATTTCCAGCGCGTTCACGTTGCCGCTCGACATCATGCGCAGATAGTCGACGATAAAGTCGAGCAGATGATGATCCTGCAGAACATGCGAATACTTCTGGAACAGCGCACTTTGTTCGGGCGCCTCGACATCCGCCTCGAGGGACATCATGCCTTCCTTGCGTGCCTTCTGGAGCAGTTCAAACAGCAGCGCGATCAGTTCGAGATATTTCTCTTTTGTATAACCGCCGCCCTTGAAGCAGGTAGGCAAACTCTTGAGCGTCTTTCTCAGCGTCGTGACTGGATTGCTGACGACAAACGCCCCTATCGCCGCACCGAAAATACACAGGAGTTCGAATGGTTGAACCAGGGCAGGAAGATGTCCTCCTACGCCGATAAAACTACCGATCACCGACCCCAACACCAATACCCATCCGATCGCAACAAACATGGCCTCTCCGTTTCAAACGCGGATTTAAACTGCTGCACTTCCACGCCGGACCAGTTCGTTCAGCGTAGCGGTGCCCCTCTCGATAATCCGCACCGGAGCAGGCGCGCATGGCTGCGCCTCTCCGGAGAGATTCTATGTTCTTGATTGGTGCAAGCCTGATTGACCTGCGCCGAGTGCATGTAACGGCGCATTTCCGGTTTGCTTGAACCCAGGATTTCCCCGCGCAGGAGAAATGTTCCACCCGGTTAATAGCTCTGTTTTCGGCAGCGCAGCGAATTTCTTAAGCGATAAATTTATCAATCGCGTCCAGGCCTTGTGCGGCTTTGGTCTCTTTTTTTAATCGGTAAATATGGCCTTTATGGCGCAAACGTTTGATGTTCGCGAATGGCGAATCAAACATCAACTCGTAACCGCTCCGGAAAATTCTGCCAGCACGCGTTCGCGTATTGCGGGTTTAATATTGGAGTGCTCCATATTGCCGCGATAATGCGCGACCACACGCGGATTCATCACGCGGAACCACAGCGGCGGCACATAAGCCACCATGATCATCGTCGCGTAACCGGACGGTAATTGCGGCGCACCTTCGAAGTGACGCAGTGCCTGAAACGAGCGCGTCGGATTGGCGTGATGATCCGCATGGCGTTGCAATTGGTAAAGAAACAGGTTGGTGACGACGCGATTGCTGTTCCATGAATGCTCAGGGCGGCAGCGCTCGTATTTGCCGTTCGGCAACTGCTTGCGGCCTAATCCGTAGTGCTCGAGATAATTGACCACTTCGAGCAGCGAGGCGCCGTATATCGCCTGGATCAGCAGGAACGGAATCACGACCTTGCCGAATAGAACAATCATCGCGCCCCATAGCACTGCGGTCATCGCCCATGCATGCAATACCTCGTTGCGCCAGCTCCACGGCGAATGACCGCTGCGCGTGAGCCGCTCTTTTTCGAGCCGCCACGCCGATGCGATGCTGCCGAACACTGTGCGCGGCAGGAACGCCCAGAAGGACTCGCCATAGCGTGCGCTGGCGGGATCGGGCGGCGTCGCTACCCGCACGTGATGGCCGCGGTTGTGTTCGACGAAGAAGTGTCCATAGGCGACTGGCGCCAGCGTGACCTTCGCCAGCCAGCGCTCGAAGCGGTCGGTCTTGTGACCGAGTTCGTGAGCAGTATTGATCGATGCGCCGGTCGCCGAACCGAGCGAGAGCGCAAACCCCAGGTAGTCGTACCATGCGAGCACATGGGTTCCGACGATCCACACTGCGCCGAAGAACGAGACGTATTCGATGAAGGTCGCGAGGCAGACGATGCGCCGGTAATAGCGCTCGCGCTCGAGCACGGGCGCCACTTCCTCAGGCGGATTGCTGGGGTCGTCGCCGATCGCGTAGTCGAGGACCGGGATAATGCCGAACACAAAGATCGGACCAAACCACCAGAAGATATGCCAGCCCGTGAGCAGCGCAAGAGTGGCCGCGTGCAGCGGCAACGTGATGGTCAGCGCACCGAGCAGCCAAAGGTAGCGCTTGCCGTCGACCCAACGCGCGGGCGCCGTTTGCGAAGAGGCCATCTCTGTCTCCTTTTATGTTGCCCTTCGTCCTTAAGCCCACTCGCACGCGTTGAAATGCACACGGTTGGCTGCCGCGAAAGGTCTGCTTCGATTCACAGATTTATATGGTGAGACGAGCCACTTCGCCAAGAATTGAATCCAGGCGGCGAACTCCAAACAAAGCAGTGCGGGCCGCGGCCGTGAGGGCCCGCGTCAAGCGTGTGAATGAAACGGGTGTATAGATGCGCCGATGGAGTTCAAGCGCCACCGGCTTCGATGCGGGAACCGAAAACAATGAAGCCCGCACAAAGGCGGGCTTCATTGCAAGGCAACAACTGGCAGCTGGCTTTCGTCAGTCCAATCAGGACCGCCTGCCGCTCACGAAGAAAACTTAGGCCTCCGCAAGCGCCGCAGCGTCCTCGACTTCCGCTTCGTCATCCGCGCTATTGCGAATCAGGTGATCGAAGGCGGAGAGCGATGCTTTCGCGCCCTCGCCCACGGCGATGACGATCTGCTTGAACGGCACCGTCGTCACGTCGCCAGCTGCGAACACGCCCGGCACCGACGTCGCGCCGCGCGCATCGACGACGATCTCGCCGTGCTTCGACAGTTCGACCGTGCCCTTCAACCATTCGGTGTTCGGCACGAGACCGATCTGCACGAACACGCCTTCCAGTTCGACCTGCTTCGTTTCACCCGAGCGCAAATCCTTGTAGACGAGCCCGTTGACCTTCTTGCCGTCGCCGGTGATCTCGGTGGTCTGCGCCTGCGTCACGATCGTCACGTTAGCGAGGCTGCGCAGCTTGCGTTGCAGCACTTCATCAGCCCGCAGTTGCGCGCCGAATTCGATCAGCGTGACTTCGCGCACGAGGCCGGCCAGATCGATTGCCGCTTCCACGCCCGAGTTGCCGCCACCGATCACCGCGACGCGCTTGCCTTTGAACAGCGGGCCATCGCAGTGCGGGCAGTAAGCCACGCCATGATTGCGATATTCGCGCTCGCCCGGCACGTTGATTTCGCGCCAGCGCGCACCGGTGGCGAGCACGATCGTCTTCGCCTTCAGCACCGCGCCGCTCGCCAGACGTACCTCATTGATGCGGCCCGGAACCAGTGCTTCAGCACGCTGCACGTCCATGATGTCCACTTCATAGCTCTTCACGTGCTGTTCGAGCGCCGTGGCAAACTTCGGTCCTTCGGTCTCCTGAACGGAGACGAAATTTTCGATCGCGAGCGTGTCGAGCACCTGGCCGCCGAAGCGTTCCGCAACCACGCCCGTCTTGATGCCCTTGCGTGCCGAGTAAATCGCTGCCGCAGCGCCCGCGGGGCCGCCACCGACGATCAGTACATCGAACACCGGCTTCTTCGCCAGTTCCTTGGCCGCACGCGCACCTGCGCCGGTATCGAGTTTGGCGAGAATTTCCTTTACGCCGCTACGGCCCTGGCCGAACACTTCGCCGTTCAGGAACATCGTCGGCACGGCCATGATCTGGCGCGCTTCCACTTCGTTCGGGAATACCCCGCCGTCAATCGCCACGTGGCGGATGCGCGGGTTGATCAGCGCCATCACGTTCAGCGCCTGCACGACTTCCGGGCAGTTCTGGCAGGTCAGCGAGAAATACGTTTCAAACTGATAGTCGCCGTCGAGCTCGCGGATCTGTTCGATCACCGCGTCGTCGAGCTTGACCGGGTGGCCGCCCACCTGCAGCAGCGCCAGCACCAGCGACGTAAATTCATGTCCCATCGGGATGCCGGCAAAGCGGATGCCCGTGTCCTTACCCGGCTCGCCGATCGAGAACGAAGGCTTGCGCTCCGCGTCGCCGCGCCGCTCGATCACGCTGACGCGCGCCGACAGCGTCGCGATGTCGTTCAGCAGTGCGAGCAGTTCCTGCGATTTGGCGCTGTCGTCGAGCGAGGCCACGATCTCGATCGGCCGGCTGACCTTTTCCAGGTACGATTTCAACTGAGTCTTGAGATTGGCATCCAGCATGGCTATTCGAATTCCGTGACGAGGGTTGGGCTCCGGGCGCCACCCACATTGCGTGGCGAGGAGCCGTGCGGGCCGTATGCACATGAAGCTGCATTGCGCGTGATACCGTCCGCACGGAGAAACGCCAGCGAGTGGCGTGTACTGCGATGAAGCCGAGCTAAGCGGGAGCGCTTAGATCTTGCCGACCAGGTCGAGCGACGGGGTCAGCGTTTCAGCGCCCGGCGTCCACTTGGCGGGGCACACTTCACCCGGATGCGCTGCGATGTATTGCGCAGCCTGCACCTTGCGCAGCAGTTCGCCGGCATCACGGCCAATGCCGTTGTCGTGGATTTCGCACAGCTTGATCTCGCCTTCCGGGTTGATCACGAAGGTGCCGCGCAGCGCCAGGCCTTCTTCTTCGATCAGCACGTCGAAGTTGCGCGAGATGGCCAGTGTCGGATCGGCGATCATCGGATACTTGATCTTCTGGATCGTGTCCGACGTGTCGTGCCATGCCTTGTGGGTGAAGTGCGTATCGGTCGACACGCTGTAGATCTCGACGCCAAGCTTCTGGAATTCGGCATAACGATCGGCCAGGTCGCCCAGTTCGGTCGGGCAAACAAACGTGAAGTCAGCCGGGTAGAACACGACGACCGACCACTTGCCCTTCAGGGTTTCGTCGGTAACGGTCTGGAAGTCGCCATTGTGGTAAGCGGTTGCCTTGAAAGGTTTGATCTGGCTGTTGATGATCGGCATCTGATGCGTCCTCTTTTGGTACGTGGTTGAGAAAGTGATGACAGTATGTCTGGATCCACTTAATAGAAAAAGTTGATTGTTTAAATCGTCATCATTGGATTTGACTATTTCTCCTTCCAGGAGAAATCCCGGCCCCGGATGCCGGCTTTGGCCGTCTTCGGCAATACTTCTACTTTTCTACTTTTTCCTCGCAAACGGACCGCGATGACCGACACCCAGAAACGCCCCGGCTTCATCGGCTGGTTGCCCTATATCGTCGCGGCGACCTTCTTCATGGAGTATCTGGACACCACGGTGATCGCCACCGCCCTGCCGCAGATGGCGCGTTCATTCGGCGTGGGTCCGAACAGTCTCAGCCTCGGCATGACGGCCTACATGCTGGCGCTGGCGATTTTCATCCCGGTAAGCGGCTGGGTTGCCGATCGGTGCGGGTCGCGCACGGTCTTCTTTAGCGCGATCGGCGTGTTTACGGTCGCGTCGGTGTTGTGCGGGATGTCGCAAAACGTGACGGAATTCACCGCCGCGCGTCTGTTGCAAGGGATGGGCGGCGCGATGATGGTCCCGGTCGGCCGGCTGATCGTGGTGCGCAGCACCGAGAAAAGCCGCCTGATGCAGGCCATCTCGACCATTACGTGGCCGGCGATCGTCGCACCGGTGGTCGGGCCGCCGATCGGCGGCTTCATCACGACCTACGCGAACTGGCGCTGGATCTTTCTGCTGAACGTGCCGTTCGGCATCGCGGTGATGGCGGCAGTGGTCGCACTGGTGCCCAACCTGAAAGGCAGCGAGCGCCGCCCGCTCGATCTCGTCGGCCTGCTGCTGAGCGGCGCCACCCTTACTTCGATCCTGTACGGCGCCGAACTCGCCAGCCAGCCCGGCGAAAATCCGTGGATAGCGGGCGCCCTCGTGGCAGCGGGTCTGGTGATCGGGTTCGTGGCATTCCGGCATGCACAGCGCCATCCGCATCCGCTGATCGACGTCTCGACGCTCAGAATTCCCACTTTCTCGGTGACGGTGATAACCGGTTCGTTCACACGTATCGGCATCGGCGCGGTGCCGTATCTGATGCCGCTGCTGTTCCAGATCGGCTTCGGTCTGTCCGCGTTCAAGTCGGGGCTATTGCTGCTGGCGAGCGCGCTCGGCAACCTGGGTATGAAGGCGTTGACCACGCGCATCCTGCAGCGCTATGGCTTCCGGATGGTGTCGATCGTCGACGTCGCCGCAGCCGGCGTCTTCATTATCGCCTGCGGCCTGCTGACGCCACAGGCACCACTCGCCTGGGTGCTGATCGTGATATTCGGATATGGCGTGGCGCGCTCGATGCAGTTCACGACGCTCGCCACCCTCGCCTACGCAGACGTCGCCCAGCCGCAGATGAGCGCGGCCAGCACGTTGTGGAGCGCGGCGGCGCAAATGACCATCGGCCTGGGCATTGCCTTCGGCGCGGTGGCGTTGCGCGGTGCCGCCGTGTTCAACGGCGAGACCTCAGGGCATGTCTTTACGCTCGATGACTTCCGCATCGCATTTCTCTGCGCCGGATTGGTGACGCTCGCGTCGGTGTGGGGTTACTGGCAGCTGGAACACAACGCGGGGCAGAGCGTCGGCGGAGGCTCGCGGCGCCAGGACGCTTCCTGAGCGTGATCAATGGCGTGGACGTGAGCCAGGCAGAAGCCTGCTACCGCGCCCCACCTGTCACATCCCCGCAACGTTGGACGGTTAGTTTGCTTGCACTACTCGAAATCACTCGAAACCGTCCTCCCAATGACATCGCCGCCAGAGCGTCCCCGACAGTCGCGCGGCAGTTCCTTCAAGGCCGCTTATATGAGTGCGGTGCTGAATGCCGTGCTGATGGCCATGCAGATTGTCATTGGCCTGTTCGCGCATTCCGACGGCCTGGTGGCTGACGGTATCCATACGCTCAGCGATCTCGCCGCCGACGGCGTCGTCATCGCCGTGCTGTTTCTCGGCGCGGCTGCGGCCTCCGGCCGGCGTGCTCCCAGCAGCGACGGCGGCTTCCATGCATCGCTCGCGACGCTTGTCATCGGCGTGCTGTTGATCGGCACCGCCGGCGAGATGCTATGGCATAGCATCGGACCCGCCACGATCCTCACTGTCAGCACCAGCATGCGTGCAAGCGCGCTGGTGGTCGCGGTCTTCGTCATGTTCGCCAAGGAATCGCTGTTCCGCTATATGCGGTCGGTGGCTCAACGAACACATTCTGGCGTTCTGCTTGCCAGTGCCTGGCACGCCAGACTCGACGCGGTTTCGGCGCTGGTTGCCGTGATGGGCATTCTCGGCAGCATGGCCGGCCTGCCGATGCTCGATCACGTCGCGGCCGGTGTGATCGGCCTGATGATCCTGCGCATGGGTTACAACAACTGCTGGTCGGCGCTGAAGGACCTGGCCGCCCGGCCGCTCGGCAACACTGCCGGGCAATGACAGCGACAGAGGCAAGCGCCGATGCCTCGCAAGCAGGCACATAAGCAAACGCCGAGCAAACGCCGCTTGACTGGCCCTGCCGTTTGTGATCCTATTACGCCCATGTTCGCCGCACAGACCCTGCTATCCCTCCTACTACTAGCCCGCTCTACCGGGCTAGGTCTGCTGCTACGCGCTTCCCGCATCTAACGCATCTGAAGCGCAGTTAATTCCCCAGTTTTGCTGACCTTGCCCCGGTTGCCCAACCGGCGGCCGCGCTTCGTCCCGTTCCTTTGCGTCTCCCGTTTTTCGAACCCACGAGCCCATCATGCTGAAAAATCCTGCTACGAAGTACCGCCCGTTCACCCCCGTCAACTTGCCGGATCGCACCTGGCCTTCGCGCACCATCACGCACCCGCCGATCTGGATGAGCACCGACCTGCGCGACGGCAATCAGGCGCTGTTCGAGCCGATGAACGCGCAACGCAAGATGCGCATGTTCAAGACGCTGGTGCAGATTGGCTTCAAGGAAATCGAAGTGGCGTTTCCGTCGGCGTCCGAAACCGACTTCAATTTCGTACGCGAACTGATCGAGGGCGGCCACATTCCGGATGACGTCACGATCGAAGTGTTGACCCAGGCGCGCGACGACCTGATCGAGCGCACCTTCGAATCGCTGCGCGGCGTGCCGCGTGCGATCGTGCATCTGTATAACGCCACCGCGCCGGAATTCCGCAAGATCGTGTTCGGGCTCGACCGTAACGGTGTCAAGCAACTGGCCGTGAACGCGGCGCGCACCATGAAGCGTCTCGTGGATGCCACCCCGGAGACGGCTTTCACGCTGCAGTACAGCCCGGAAACCTTCACCGCCACCGAACTCGATTTCGCCAAGGAAGTGTGCGATGCCGTGTTCGATGTCTGGCAGCCGACGCCCGAGCGCAAAGCCATCGTCAACCTGCCGGCCACGGTGGAAGTCGGCACGCCGAATTTCTACGCGGACCAGATCGAGTGGATGCACCGCAACCTGGCGCGGCGCGACTCGCTGCTGCTTTCGGTTCACCCGCACAACGATCGCGGCACCGCAGTCGCCGCGGCTGAACTGGCCGTGATGGCCGGTGCCGACCGCGTTGAAGGTTGTCTCTTCGGTAACGGTGAGCGCACCGGCAACGTCGACCTCGTGACGCTGGCGATCAATCTTTACACCCAGGGCGTCGACCCGGGACTCGATTTTTCGCACATCAACGAAGTCGCGCGCACCGCCGAGGAATGCACGCAATTGCCGGTGCATCCGCGTCATCCGTATGTCGGCGATCTGGTGTTCACCGCCTTCTCGGGATCGCACCAGGATGCGATCAAGAAAGGCTTCGCCGTGCAGAAGGATGACGCGCTGTGGGAAATGCCTTATCTGCCGATCGACCCGCGCGATCTGGGCCGCACTTACGATTCGATCATCCGGGTCAACAGCCAGTCCGGTAAAGGCGGCATTGCTTATCTGCTCGAACAGACACATGGCGTTGTGTTGCCGCGGCGTCTGCAGGTCGACTTCAGCTCGGCCGTCCAGCAACTCACCGACGATAGCGGTCAGGAAGTCACCGCACAGCAGATCTGGGAAGTGTTCCAGGATGAATACGTGCGCGGTGAGACGCCGCTGCGTTACATCGGCCATGCGCTGTCAGAAGACGGCGGGCGCGAGCGCATCAAGCTGACGGTGGAGATAGCCGGTAAGCGCACCGTGCTGGCAGGCGAAGGCAACGGCCCGCTCGACGCGTTGATGCATGCGCTGCGCACCCCTGTGCGGATCCAGCACTACGAAGAACGTGCGCTTACTCAGGGCGCGGACGCGAAGGCAATCGCGATTGCCGAAATGGCCGGTGCGCAGGTCGTGGGTAGCGCCTTCGGCGTCGGCATCGATGCGAATCTGATTACCGCTTCGATCCGCGCCGTAATCAGCGGCATCAATCGTGCGTATGCCCGGTCGGATGCTGATGCGCAAGCGCATTTCTTCGATGCAGTACTGCGCGAAGTGGCGGACGACGAGCGCAGCAAGGCGCTGCAGGCGGGGTAAAGCAACGGGGGACGGGAAAGCGGGAAAGCGAGTCCCCTAAGCGTACTCGCGCTCCCGCATCCACTTCGTCATGATCCATTTGTCGCCGCCCAACACGGGCGCGCCGCCATGCAAGGTCAGCGGATCGAGTTGCCGCAGGCCGTTCAGATAACGGAAGTACACCGCCCCGCCCTGCCTGCCGGTAACCGATAAACCTGCCTCAGGGAAAATGGTCTCGCCACCATCCGGCACGTCGTTGAGATAAACGATCAGCGTCGCCACACGCTGGCCGCCGCGTGCGGTATGCACCGCGCTGCCCGGTTGATCGGGCGGAAAATAGTCGAAATGCGGACGGTATTCGCCGCTGGTGTTGTAATGCAGAATCTGCAGTCCCTCGCCGTTCTCCACCGGCCAGTTCATCAGGCTGGAAATCCGCTGGTCGAGACGCTCGATGAGCGCGTCCTCGCCGCGTTGAAACCAGATACCCTCGCTGGTGCGATTGCGGATCACGTCTTCTTGCCCGGTGTCCGGATTGACCGTGGTCGAGCGTTTGAGACGATGCCGCGAACGCTCCATCATCTCGGTGCACTCTTCAGGCGAAAGCACGTCGGCAAAGACGACCACTTGGGGCCGCTCGCAACGCATCACCACCTTCACATCGCGATCGTACGCGCGGATCAGATTGCCGCTTGCCACGGGTAATGCGTCGTACTGGTACGTGCCTTGTACCGCTTTGACGAGGCTCGCCTCGGTGCCTGCGGTTGCCGCGATGCCGCCCGGCGTTCTTGCCTGATCAGCGGAGCCGAAGGCACTCGGGCCGTTTGCTGCGTCCGATCCGCCTGCCACGCCCACGGCGCCCGCGGCATTAGCCGTTGCGGTGACCACACCGCCAATATTTGCGGAGCTCACCGCGCGCTGCACCGCGCTGCTAGCGGAGAACTGATCGAAACCCGCCCCCATCATGGCTGCGACCATGGAATCCACGGTACAGCCACGCTTCGCATTGGTGGCCAGCCAATCTTCCCAGGCCGCATCCACGACAGGCATAAGTACTCGTCCCTTGGTATTGTTTGTTCGAGTTTATTCGGCGCGCGGGTGGGCGGCGAATTTCCGCTCACACGCAACGCTCGCTCTCAACGAGATACTGCATCAACCCGCCAATCTCACGCAAGTAGGCCAGGTGGACAGGCCTTTCGGATCAGGGTCAACGTCGTGCCCGGACTCAGCCGCGCTTGTTCCGATAAGCATCGAGGCCTTTCTTCGCCTGCGCCCGTATTGCTCCTTGCACGAAGGGCGTCCAGCCGAGCAAGGAGCCCTTGAGTCCCAATGCCTGCCGCGACCAGCGCCAAAGGTCGAAGCTGTCGCGATGCTCGACGATGCGCCCGTCCCGAAACACGAATTGCGCCTGAATCCGGTTCTCCACCTTGCGGCCAGTCTGACTGAAAAGATAACGCGCCACCCAGTGCGCACGACCGGTACGCTCGTCCGCGGTGACGGCGTCGAACGTCAGGGAAAAATCCTGGGCCCGCGCGACCAGCATGCGCCACATATCGCGCGCCTGCTCGCCGCGCAACTCGCCGAACACGGGGTCGCTGAAGACCACGTCATCGGCGTAGCATGCGCCCATCGCTTCGGCGTCCTGCTTCTGGAAAGCTTCATAGAAGCGCCCGATCAACTCGCTGTTGGTATTGGGATGACTCATCGTTGGTATTGTTCCCGTAGCAAAGCGGATGGTGCCATCGACCTTCTCCTTATGGCCGGCCTGTCTCAATGTCACGACGAACGAACCGCTGCGTTCGTGTCATATTGTGCCATTCAAACCGCCGCCGCCTCCGGCTCCGGTCCTGGGTCATTGCCCTGGGTGACACGAGCGGCTAGCTGCCAGGCTGGACGTTATGGCCTCGAACCCGCCCCGCCGCCGCGCGGCTTGCTCGACCCGCCAGCAAGTACACCGCCAGCGCGATCCCCGCCGCAACCGCAGCAGCAAGATAGAGCGATGATGCAAAACCGCTGGCAAAGCTGGCATGAGCAGCAGCCGCGAGCGGCGCGCTCATCGCCGGCGGCAGGTGTGCGCTCGCCCCAGCCGCATCACCGGCCAATACACGCGACAGAAAGCCCGCGTCGAGTGCGCTTCGGAGCGCGGGAGTCAACTCAGGCCGCGCATAAAACGCGGACTGGGTGCGCGCAGCCAGCACTGCACCGAGCACGCCGACCGACGTCACGATAGCGGTAAAGCGCGTAGTCGTACTGATACCTGATGCCATGCCGGTACGGTTCGGCGGAACGCACGCCATGATGGCCTTTTGCGTGTCGCCGTTAAGAACGCCCGCGCCGAGGCCCGTCACCACCATGCCGATCGCCACCAGGCCATAACGCGCCTCGCCTGCAACCAGAGCAGTCAGAAGATTGCCCGCGCCGATCAAAAGCAAGCCCGTGCTGAGCATCGCCATAGCCGAGAGACGCCGGGACAACACCGCGCCGACATACGGCCCCACCACCATGGCAAGCGCAAACGGCAGCATGCCCACGCCCGCCGCGATGGCCGGTAGCCCAAATGCGTTCTGCAGATAAAGCGGCAGAAAGGTCATCATGACCTGCGCGCATGCCGCATAGCCAAACATGGCGAGAACCGCGGCCACGAAGCGCGACTGACGGAACAGCGCAAGGTCCACCATCGCATGTCGACGCACGCGCTGCAGTTGAACGAAGGCCACAAACAGCAGCGCCGCCGCCGATAGTTTCACGCCGGTCGAGCCGCTCGTCCAACCCGCCGACGGTGCCGCGATCAGGGCCCAGATAGCCGCCGCCAGTCCGACGCCAAATAACAGACTGCCCGCTACATCGATAGGTCCGGCTTCGGGGTTGCGCGAGTCCTGGATCGCACGCCACGCGCACACAATCAGCACCGTGCAGACCGGCAGATTCAGCAGAAAGATCCAGCGCCAGCCGAGCCATTGCGTAATGACGCCACCCACCAGCGGCGCCACGGTCGTCGCCAGTCCCATGCAGGTGCCCCACACCGCCCAGGCACGCACGCGCTCGGGACCCTCATGAAACGTATTGGCGATCACGGCGAGCGCTGCAGTCACCAGCATCGCCGCGCCCACACCCTTCACCGCGCGGGCAATATTCAGCAGCAATGCCGACGGCGCGAGGCCGCAGCCGAGCGACGCCAGAAAGAACACGGCGAGCCCAAGCAGCAGCATGCGTTTGCGGCCGAACCGGTCGGCCAGGCCGCCCGCCGGAAGCAGACACGCCGCGAAGGCGACCATATAGGCGCTGACGACCCATTCCACATCGGCAAAGCTTGCGTGGAACGAGCGGGCAATGGACGGTAACGAGACCGCGACCACATTGGTATCGAGCACGATCAGCGCGCAGATTGCGGAGGTGGTGGCAAGCACAAAGCCCGCGTTGCGGGGGAGGCCCGCCGGCGCAGGCGGGACCGGCTCATCGGTTGTTTGAGGACGCAGCGCGTCGCGAGTCTCGGACATAGGCATAGGTGGGTCGATAGGTAAATCGATAGCTGGACTAACGCCAAACGGACCCCATCCTAGCCGTGCTGCTATTTCCTGTCATTGCCACAGACTGACAGAATAATTAATCTATTTGGTAATGCAGACGACAACTCGGTCTGCGTCACATCCACTGGATCGCCAAGGTCGCGAGGCATCTTTGCTGCTCGCGGATGGTCGAGGAACTGGATATCGCCGCGACATTCGTTATATCCTATGAAATACAGCGGTAGGTAACGAATGGTGCGCGTGCTCTGTGGTTCCCAAACTCAACACCCCTGCCAACCCGCTGCACCACAAACCGTAACCGGCAACCTGGAGCCAAGATTGGTGCGCAGTCGATCCACCCTGTCCGAATCGCCGGAACATCCCGGCCGGACCGCGAAGAGCTTTTCAACCACGATCACGGCATTGAAATCCGCCACCGATCGCGGGCGCGCCGAGTTGATCCGCGATGTCGTCGACGCCTTCAGGCGTCTCTATGGCAGCGTATTGCGCTTCGTACAGATGTTCGCCGACGGCCAGGACAGTTTTCCTGCGGCCGGCAACTCGGGCTCACACTCGTTTAGCGAGCTTCTCGCCATCCTCGGCGAGCAAGGCAAGATGAGCAATTTTGGCCGTCTCGAAGAACTCAGAGCCGCGATCGAGGAAGCCCGTTCGGCTGAGCAACTGCGCGACGCGATTTTCTCCGACGCCCAAAGCAACGACCACGCCGCGCTGCGCAAGGTCGCCGCTGCGCTCGAGCGGCTCGATGCGACCTTCGTCGGCCTGTGCGTCGAACATGTGCTGGAGCAGCACGCCCGGGCGTCTTTAGTCATGTCGTCGGAAGACTGATAGGGTGCCCTGTCAATCGGCTCGTCAGACGCCCACCGTTATATTCGATGGTATATTTCGCTAGAGAAACTGAAGGTGGCGGACTCGACATTACCCGGTGAACTTCGCCGGCGAGCCCTGACACCGGAACCGGATTCGAGGTCATCATGCAAGCTCCCCCGTTTCGCCTCGCCCGAACCGCCGACGCAAACCGTGCCGACGACGGCGCCGGCGCTCGCCTGCGCGTGGCCGACGCCTGCTGCGCGCCGCCATCACCTGGGCAGCTCGCCACCTCGAAGCGGCGCACAAAGCTGACCGAACTGGACCCGCATCTGCATTGCTCCGTGATCGGCACCTGCCTCACGACGCACGAATTGCGCAAGCTGGTACCCAAGTTCACCGATCTCGACCGTCAGCACGCGAGCGACCTCGAGATTCATCACGCCGCGGTCGAACTGGCGATTGCGGGCGGCGCAGGCAGCAAGGCGCTCCACAAGGCGCTCGACGAACGCTATGCCGGCGCGCTTCGGCGCTTCGATCAGGCGCGCGACGAAGAGGCATTGCTCGCGCTCTGGAACGAGTCGCTCAAGAACGGCGACATTCCGCCCGCCTACTGGGCGCTGATGACCCATCCGTACGCAACGATGCCGGTGCGCCAGGCGGCTTTCGGCGAACTGCACATGCTGTCGCATCTGGTTGGCGCGGCCAATCGTGCGGATATTCGCCGGCTGGTGGCGCTCGAAGAGGAAAACGCCGCGCTTCGCGACAAGGTGGAACGGCAACAGAACCGCCTGCACGAGATCAGCACGCAGCGGGACGCAACAGTCGCGCAGCTAGGCGAACAGGTTGTCAAACTAAGCGCGCAAGCACGCCCCCAACTACCCGTCGACACCGCTAGTCTCGCGGAAGAAGTGAAAGCGCTGCAGGAGAAGCTTGCCGAAGCGAACGATCGTCTCGCCCTGCACACCAGCCGCCGGGAAGCCGCGGAACAGCGCGCGCTGCAGGAACAAGGAACGGCCGAGGCGCTACGCGAGAGCCGCGATCAGGCGCTGGCGTTGCTAAAGGCGGTGCAGTCGGAATGTCACGCGCTCGAGCGGGCCACGCTCGACGCGCTCGATGAACCGGACGCGCGTCGCGCGGGACTTGCCGGCCTACATGGCAAACGCGTGGTGTACGTGGGCGGACGGCCCGGCTCGAATACGGCGCTCAAGGCGCTGGTGAGCTCCGCGGGTGGCGAACTCGTCGTGCACGACGGTGGGGTGGAAGATCGCAAGGGTCTGCTCGCCGCGGCATTGCCGGGTGCCGACCTCGTGGTGTTTCCGGTGGATTGCATCGATCACGATTCGATGAACATGCTCAAGCGCGTGTGCGAGCGTCATCAGGTGGACTACCACCCGCTGCGAACGGCGAGCGTTGCCAGTTTTATCGACCTGATTGCGCGTCTGCATACCGACCGCGGTGAGCTGCAAAGCGCGGCACCGAACTCACGCCCGCCTTCGGCGTTTTGCCTGCGGCATGGCTGAAGAGGGGTTAGCCGAAGCGTGTTAACTGGCGCCCCAACGAAGACTCCACGCCACTTAGGCAATTCAGAGTCGCATCAAGCGGATCAGATCGCCGATCTGCGTGGCGCAAGCCTGTTCGGCTTGCGCTTCGACATCGCGATAGAGGCGCACGATGCTCTCGCCGACCTCGGTGAGGACACAACCGCCGCCGCTTTGGCCGCCCTGCTCTGAAACCGTTGCGGGAGACTTCAGCGACCGGTTCAGCTCGTCGATCAGCAGCCAGGCGCGCCGGTATGACATATCGAGGCTGCGCGCCGCGGCCGAGATCGAGCCGTGTTCGCGCACCGCTTCAAGCAGTTCGACTTTGCCCGGTCCAAGTGCGACGGTCTCGCCCTTGCGAATGCGCATCCGGAAGCGAACCTCGGGCCGTGCCTTGTTGCGGACCTGGGTGTCGGCCTTGGCGCCGGCTTTGGAGTCAGCCTTGGAGGCCACGCGAGTGCCGGCCCGGCTACCCGCCCTTGTGGCGGCTTTAGCGCCGGGTTTTATACCGGTCGTTTTCGCCGGCATAGAAGGATTTTTAGCAGATTCAGCCATGCGCGAAAGCATACACGAAGCCGATTGCGAAGCGGCATCGGGATAGAGCCGCATCTGTCCAGCCAGGGGATTGCCTCAAGACGCGCGAGGAAAGCAAAACCGGTAATCCTCGCAACCGGGACAACCCGGTGCAGGACCGGGCTCCTGTCCAAGCGACAAGGCAAGTTGCTGGGCCAGAAATTTTTTCCAGCGCAGATTCTCCACATTGAGCGCGGCCAGCGACGGGAAATACCGCTTGAGCATCGCCGAGACTTCGTCGCGCCCAGTCAGTCCGAGGTCACGCCACAGATGATCGGGTCGCAAGCATGCGTGCGCGATGATCGTTGCGAGACATTGGGCATCGTCGGGCAGCACGGCTGGGCTCGCGTACTGCAGCATCAATGCGCGCATTGCGGTGACAAATTCGACATGCTCGTGGGTGTCCACTGCTAATGCGGCGACAGCGACCGCTGCGGCAACGCCGGAGAACCGGCTTAAACCGGTCAGATCGGGCGCGACCGGCGTGAACCGGAAGTGACGGCCAATGAGCCCGCTCCACTGTGCCGGAGAGAGGCCTAGCAGCGCCCACTCCCCACGCACTTCGCGGGCAGCGATCAGTTTGGCGAACAGACGGGAATCGAAAGAACGTGGGTCGATCGCCGCCTCGAGCCATTGATGCGTCCGCACAGCTTTCCAAACCATTACAACGGACGCAGCAACTGAACATCAATCCGTTTGAGCCGCTTGACGTGTCGCGGCGCCGCCATGATGTCGGCACCGGAAAACAGGATCGGTGCACCGTCTTCAGCACTCAGCGGTTCACCGTCGCATTCATACGCGATCAGCGCGCTCTCGCCCACCGGCGTGTTGAACAGTTCATGCCACGAGAAGGTCACGGCATAACCGTCCTGCGCCGCCGCGACGAACACCATCCGCTTGAAATCGCCGGGCGAGTCGTTGCGCAGACCGGCCTGCCTGATGAGCGCGGTCAGACTGACACCCCGATAGCGACCAACGCGGCGAATATAGCGGTTGGTCGTAAAGCAGCGTAGATCGAAAGGCGCGGCCAGCATGCTGTCGTAGCTTCTGAGTTGCTCTAGCGTCAACGACAACGGCTGCAGCACGTGACCGGTCAGCGCAAAAACGCTGGCAAGCGCCTGTTCCGGAAGCTCCACAGTCAGATTCATCGAGTCCATGCTTGCAGATCCTCCGCAACGAATTGGGCCGCGCAGCCAGGCAAAGATGCAGCGATTCGCCGCACGCCGCGTCAAGTGGTTGAAACACCCGAAGCGCAATATTTTCGCATATATTACGCCGCAGGCCGCCCAGCGCGGCAGTTGGCCCCACGGCATACCGGATATATTGCGCGGTCTATGCTCCGCTAGTGGGGGTTTCAATCCACGGCGCGCCGTCGCGTCGTAATATAGCGATCTTCATAACGCTACGGGAAATGGCATGATTCGCAAGCTGCTTGCATCGTTCACGGTAGTCGCCGGTCTGGCGGCCGCCACCCCCAGCTTCGCCCAGGACAACACCGTCAACGTGCTATACGCAGGTTCGCTGGTCAACCTGATGGAGCGCAGCGTCGGCCCCGCCTTCGAGAAATCCACCGGCCTGCAGTTTCGCGGCTACGCGGCGGGCTCGAACAAGATCGCCAACGAAATCAAGGGCAAGCTGCGCCGCGGTGATGTGTTTATCAGCGCGAGTCCCAAGGTCAATCAGAGCCTGATGGGCGCCGATAACGGCGACCACGTGAGCTGGTACGTCAATTTCGCCGAGTCGCCGCTGATGATCGGCTACAACCCGAAGAGCAAATTCGCCGCCGACTTCAAGACGAAGCGCTGGGACCAGGTGTTGCAGGAACCGGGTATCCGCATCGGCCGCACCGATCCGAAGCTCGATCCGAAGGGTGCGTTCACGGTCGAGATGATGACCAAGGCCGCGGATCTGTACCATCAACCGGACCTCGTCGAGAAGACGCTCGGTGCGCCGGACAATCCCGAGCAGGTATTGCCTGAGGAAACGCTCGTCGGCCGGCTGCAATCGGGCCAGCTCGACGCCGGCTTCTTCTACTCGACCGAAACGTCGGATCTGAAGATTCCCGCGTTCCAGCCGGCTCCCGAGTTGAAGGCGAAAGCAGCCTACACGCTGACCATCCTGAACGACGCGCCGAATAGCGCAGGCGCCGTGCGTTTTGTCGACTTCCTGCTGAGCGCCGAAGGCCGCGCGTTGCTGAAGCAGCATGGCGTCGATGTGATCAAGCCCGCTGTGACCGGCAATGGCCAGGCTATCCCGCCGTCGGTGCAAGCCGTGATCGACGCGGCGCAATAACGTCGCGATGAAGCGTGTCGCGGCCAAGCCGCTTGTCTGGCTGGCTGCGCTGCTGGCCGTCTATCTTTGCGCACCGTTCGTCGCCAGCGTGCCCCAGCTCGGCGCAGCCGACTGGGCCAGCGTCGACTGGCATGCCACGTGGTCGGCGGTGGCGATTTCCGCGGGGAGCGCCAGCGTCGCCGCGCTCGTGATCCTGATCGGCGGGGTGCCGCTGGGTTACTTTCTCGCCCGCTCGAACTCGCGCAAGGTGGCGGTGCTCGGTTTCATCGTGCAATTGCCGCTCGCGCTGCCGCCGCTCACGAGCGGCGTGCTGCTGCTGTTCCTGCTTGGACCGTATAGCTGGGTCGGCAGTCTGACCGGCGGCGCCTTGACCGATTCGTTTACCGGCATCGTGCTCGCGGAGACTTTCGTCGCTGCGCCGTTCCTGATCATCGCTGCCAAGTCCGCATTTGCTGCCGTCGATCCGGTCTTCGACGACGTCGCCGCGACGCTCGGCCATCACGCCGGCAGCCGCTTTTTCCGCGTCACGCTGCCAGTGGCGTGGCCTGCGATTCGCGCGGGTCTTGCGCTATCGTGGCTGCGGGCGTTCGGTGAATTCGGCGCCACCGTGATGGTGGCGTATCACCCCTATTCGTTGCCGGTCTATACCTATGTGGTATTCGGCGGCCAAGGGCTGCCGGCCATGATGCCGCTGCTCTTGCCCACCTTGACGATTGCAGTTGTATGCGCCGCGCTGTCGCTGTACAGCAGGCGGCAAAACGGCATCGATCCACGAGCGGAAAGCGGCGACGAAGCCGCCCTTCATCCCGTGACTTCAATGCCGGCTGCCGAAGCCGCTCCGCTTCAACTTGCCTTCGAACTAAAACGCCATCTCGGCACGTTCGATCTCGACATTGCATGGACACCGGTCACCCGGCGCCTTGCCGTCATCGGCCCGTCGGGTTCCGGAAAGTCTCTTGCGCTGCGATTGATAGCGGGACTCGAGCGTAACGAGCGCGGCATGGTACGCCTCGGCACGGCGGAACTGGACGCGTTGCCGCCAGAGCAGCGCCAGATTGGCTATATGCCGCAGGACTACGGTCTGTTCCCGCATATGACGGTGGCCCAACAACTGGCCTTTCCCGTCGATGCCGACGCCGCCAGCGCCCGCTACTGGCTCGAGCATCTGGGTCTTGCCGCGCTGGTTGGGCGGCTGCCGCATCAACTGTCGTTCGGTCAGCGTCAACGTGTGGCACTCGCACGGGCCTTGACGCGCCACAGCCAGTTGCTGCTGTTCGACGAGCCGTTCGCCGCGCTCGACACGCCGCGCCGCCGGCGTTTGCAACAGTCGTTGCGTGCGTTGCAGCGGGAGATTGCGGCGGTGACGGTCATCGTCACACACGATCCCGACGAGGCTGCGCTGCTTGCCGACGAAGTCCTCGTGATCGAGCAGGGACGTGTGCTACAGGCGGGCGCACTCGATGCGGTCTATGAACAGCCGGCGACGATGCGCGTGGCCGAACTGCTCGGTCTGCACAACGTGGGCGAAGGGATCATGCGCGAAGCGGGTGTGCTCGAAATTGGCGACGGCCTTGCGGTGAAAACGAACGAGCGCTCGATCGAAGCAGGCCAGCGGGTGATGTGGCGCGTGTCGTCGCACGCGCTGGTGGCAACGCCCGACGGTCCTCACATTGGCAACGTGGACGCCATCGAACTGCGCCGCGGCGAGCGCTATATCCGCGTGGAGATTGGCGGGGCGTATTTCAATATCGCTAGCGAAGACACGCGGTTGCATCAGGGTACGCAGCACCGCTTTGCGATTGCTGCGGCGGGTGTGTCGGTATGGTGATCTTCTGAGAACTCGTTTGCGACGTGATCAACAGGTGATCACGCCGCAATCATAGCGAGACAGTGTCCTGCCTTAACGTGGCTTAACCTGCCTTAGCCAGCCGCAGCCGGGCAGAACAGTTCGCCGTGCTTGGCGACATACGCTCGCGCACCACTGCGATCCGAAGCGTCGAACAGCACCACACCACCGTCCGAGACGACCGCCAGCGTCGCGCCGTCCGGTGTGTAGCGCAACGCTTCCGGATTGTTGCCCGTTGCGTAGCCGCCATTCACCTTGCCGCTATCACGCGCAATAGTCGCCACCGCGCCGTCTTGCGGAAACGACACTGCCAGCGTGCTGCCGTCCGGGCTCAGCACGAAATGATAAGCCGTCGGCGTGCCGCAAAAATGCAGCGTGTTCGCCGGCTTCAGCGTTTGCGCGTCGTATTCGACAATGCCGTCGCGTGACAGCACCAGCAGATTGCCGCTGTGCGGGTCGATTTGCAGATCAAGCGGGCTGGACGCATCGATGGTGCCGATCAGCTTGCGGTTCACCGTGCTGAATACTTCGACCGTGCCCGCCACGCCGTCGGTCGCGAACAGGCGCTTGCCGTCCGCGGACAACACCAGACCCACCGGCCGACCGAACGGCTCGTCACGCGCATCGCCGCCCTTCAGATCGAAGCGGCCGAACGGGCGGCCGTTAGCGGTCTCGAACGCCGAAACCGTATTGGAGACGACATTGAACACATACGCGCGGCGACCATCCGCGGAGAGCACGATATTCTGCGGAAAGCGCTGGGCGCGGACCGTGCGCACGATGCGGCCTTTCTCCAGATCGACGAACACCAGCGAATCGGGACGCAACGAGGTCACATAAGCACGGCGGCCATTCGCGTCCACGGCAACCCCAACCGCGCCGACGCCGCGGCAGAAGTTATCCTGGCAATCGTCCGAGGTCTTGGCGGGCGCATGGCCGTCGATGGTTTTCGCCACGTTGCGGTTAGCCAGATCGACGACCGCCAGCGTGTTGTCGCCATTGCTGGTTGCGTAAAGCCATTTACTGTCGGCGCTGATGTCGAGACCCGCCGGCACATTGCCGACCGGAATCACCGTGCCCTTCGCCAGTTCTCCGACCGACGCGGCTGCGGCCTTCGCAGCGGCCTCGCTGGCAGAATCGTTGGTGGTGCTGCAAGCCGCCAGCACGAAACACGCGGCCATCACGGCAGCCAATTGACGCAAACCTGGCAGAGCCAATTGCTCCGTGGCTTCATTATGATTAAAACGATCACGCCAACTCATCGCTACTCCTTGTTTAAAACCCGATCAAATAACCGAATCCCGCATAAGCTGTCTTCACACCTGCATTGGACAGCATTAGTCCACTCTGAGCGCACATGCCCATAAAAATATTGCCGCGAGGTCGGACTTTCAGGGATTTCTCAAACGCTGCAAGCGGCGGCCGAACTCCGGCGGATTCATACGCCAGTGGTGCCATTCACCCGCATGCGCTGCCATACCTGCATCCCACAGCCAAATCAGCCCCTGCGCGAAGGCATCCTGCCGATGCGCACCCTTGTCCAGCACGGATTTATCTAAAGCAGAAAAATAACGATTTCATACCACCCGATGAATCGTTAAATTTATGTGAATTGCATAAGCATTATGTGCCGCTCATATTCACTAATGAGCGGATTTTAAATGAGCGCGACCGGCCGTGTATAGTATTTGTTCGATTTTCGGGGGGTTTAAGCGGGGCGCCCCGCACGTTCGCCGCACGAGATTCACATGCAATTCAAATCGGCGACATAAAGCGGCAGAATTTGCAGATATCGCGTAGCGGGTGGCGTCATATTTCCCGACGCCAGCGTTGAATCGCTCCGCTTTATGTCGCGGCACTCCATGTCGTGCGCTTCCAGTCGGCAGTGGCCGCCTCAATCCACCCGGCGGCGTCCGCATCGGCCTGCGCGAGTGCTGTTTCACCGCGCGAGAGGCCGGTCAAACGCAATACCGAAACGTTTCGTAGTCCGATCGTTGCCAGCACGTAGCGCAGATAAGGGGTAAGGAAATCCACCTGACCGGTTGCAGTGGGCGGTTCCGGTACAGGTCCACCGCAAGCAATCACGATAAACACGGGCCGATCGCGTAGCAGTCCCACCTTCCCTTCGCGGGTGCTGCGAAAGCTCCGGCCAATCCGCACCACATGATCGATCCACGCCTTGAGCGCAGCGGGCACCGTGAAGTTATGCATGGGCGTGTCGATGAGCAGCGTATCGGCACACTCCAACTCAGCAATCAGCCTCTCCGAAAGTGCTAACGCCTGCGTTTGATCAGCAGTGCGTTGCATTTCAGGAGTCAGCATGGCATCGACGAACGAGCAATCCGGATATGGCAACGGCTGCGCCACCAGATCGCGCTCGACGATCTGCAGCGCCGGCGCATCCATGGTTTGCAAATGCCCGATAAACTGCCGCGCCACTCGGCGGCTATGCGATGCAAGTCCACGCGGACTCGCACTGATGTGCAACAGAACACTCATTGATACTGTTCCCCTCAAAGCGCGGTATTGAAGCGCAACGCCGTGGCGAGCAGCCCTTGACGGTAGTAGAAACGATGGCCGAGTGTATTGGTGAGCGGCGTATCCAGTACCAGCTTTGCGCAACCCAGTGCACGGCCTTCGGCCTTCAGACGATCCATCAGCAACTCGCCGTATCCCGCGCTGCGCGATGCTGCTTCCGTCACCAGATCGTCCACGTAAAAATGCGGACCGTGGACCAGATTGTCCTGCACCCGAAAACCCGCCAACGCCACCGGCTTTGCGCCTTGCCACAGTGTAAGCAGACGATAACCGGCGGCCACCTGACGCCGCCAGCGCTCGAGGAATTCTTCGCAGGATGCGAGGTGCGGCCGCAATTCAAGCATCAATGCGTAGCATGCCGCCGCGTCTTCCGGGTCATCCACGTAGCGGATTTCCAGGTTTGGGTCACGCTGCCCGGGCTCCGTTGTCATTGTCCGCCCCTCCAGTCAGCGCTCCATCCCAGCTCGCGTTTCGCCCTGTCGCAGGCGAGCGTGCCGTCGTCTTCCGCAATGTTGTAGATGCCGGTCTTCCCGCGCAACACGGCCAACTCGGCGGCGCGTGCCGCTGCGTCGATGTGGACGGGAGCGGCGCCCGCCGCCGCATCGAATCCGGTGCCAGGACCGTAAAGCCGGCCATAGCGCAGCACGACGGCTTCCAGCGGCGCCTGCAGCACCTGCCGCTCGAGGCTGGCGACGCCACGCAGCGAGACGCCGCGTGGGCCGTCGAAGTCACTGTCCAGCGGATCGTCCTCGCTGTGTGGCAACGGGCCATCCGCATAGGCGAAGCCGATACTCTGCGCGACGATGCGCCGGACGTCCGCCGCGACTGCTGCAGCGACCAGGTTGCGTGTGCCCTCATCGCGGATGCGGGCGTTGCGCTGCGACGCCTCGGCCATTCTGGCCGGGTCGAGACCGGGCGGGAGGTCGGTAAGCTGATGCATGACGACCTGGGGCCGGACGGCCTCGAGCGCGTCGCGCAACGCGGCCGCGTCGAACACATCGACAACAACCGGTTCCACCCCCAACTCGCGCAGCATGGGCGCCTTGTCCGACGAGCGCGTGGTGCCCACGACGCGCCAGCCGGCGGCGACGAACAGCGGCGCGACCCGACGCCCGATCGCCCCGGTCGCACCGGCCAGAAAGAGACAATCGGCCATAGCGGGAATCTCCCTGGATTAACGATGCGGCGAACCAGCAAAGCTGCCAGCCCACCCACAAGATGTATGAGTTCGAACATGATATAAGAGTTCTTACATCATGTGCAAGCCACAGTGGGATCCGCTATGGACGAGTGAAGAAGGTGGGAATAAGGAGAGGTTAGCGGGCAGGCTGGAGCCGCCGTTCAATCAGCGGTTCGCCCCGCTCCATGCTTTCGGCGAGGATACGGCCATCGAGTCTGTTTGGGTCGCTAAACGCGCCGACCGGGATCTTGCCCGTGGGCGAATCGACCAGTTTGATATAACGCGGCGCAAGACGCTGCCCGACGTCGATATCTACCGCGGCCACGGCGATTTTTGCTGCTGGCGCGGCTTGCGAGGGCATCCCGCGCACTACACAGAGCGCACCAAAAAGCGCGCCGGCAGCGGCAATTGCCAATGTCCCCATCCATTTTGTATTTTTCATGTCGCACTCCTTATGTTGCCGCCTGGCAGGATTGCGCTAGCCACACTCGAACAAACAGGAACACCAGGCGGAATCAGGCTGAAGCGCCGTCATCACACTGCGATGTCCGCTGAAAAAAGAAAGATGAGCAAGTATCAACGCCGGCGTCGAATCGCACCGCAATCAAACGCTCCGTTCCCCCACAGCGATCGTGTTGATCCGATCTGCCGCCCGGCAATTGCCGTCCCCGCGGAGCGTCGATGCAACCGGTCTGCACCGGCGGGGGAACACCCGCCCCCATCCGGTGACTGCCGATCAGGCTGTTGATCCGCCCGTAGTAAAACCCAGCTTATAAAGCCTTTCTATGAAGGCTTGTTTTTTCTGGTTGGCCCCATCGCGTCCTGCTACTTTTACTGCGCCGCCCCCTGTTGATCGGGGGTCGGCCATACCGCCTGTTTTTGTTGTCTTCCCTGTGCGTCTTCACGCTGCCTGCTGCTTCACCCTGCTTTATTTTTCTCGCACTGCCGGTCCTCTCTGCGCCGTGCCTGTGCTTCCCCGCGCCACCTGTTCTGCACCGTGCCGCCTGATCTTCCTGCTGCTGCGTTGCGGTCCGGCGCAGGACATATAGCGACTACCGTGCCAGAGGTTCGCAAAGCGTTGTGCCGACTGGCCTGGCGGGCGGCGCATCCAACTGGCATGGCTGCTTTGAGGAGGTCCGCGCCGAAACTGTTTCAGTGCTGCGACTCGCCAGCAACGCAAAATTTGCGGAGTGCGCGTCGCCGCATCGGTAAGCCCTGACTGCCGCGCACGGCGGTTGCGCTGCAACGCTTGGTACAGGCCATGCAGCGCTTACTGGGATCGTCACAGGCGATTCACAAAACGCGATCGGCGGCCGTTATGTGCGGTACCGCACGAAGTCCAAAGTGTCTCAATTGTGAGACAGTCGCCGGGCGGGGTAAGCTGTTAACCGAACGGTCCAATTTGCCTGAATGGAGCGTTCCAGGCACTGTCCGTTGGATGGTCCGTGACAGGCCGATCACTTCGCGTGACGCGAAGCGCCAAAGCTCCACCCATTTCGGACGACTCGCCCGCGCGAGCGCCACCTGCCTGAAAGAAGTCGTGGGAACGGCCTCTATCAAGGCGTTCACGCCTTTTCGCCGTTTAAACCAATCGGCAATACTGGCCCAGGCAAACAGACCGGTACGGGGGAGTTTCTACCGCGCAAAGGTTTGCGCGATTTGACGGGTAATCGAATTGAACAGGTGATCGGTCATAAAAGTATTTGTCCGGTCAAACATTCCGCATAACGAATTAACAATTTCTCAAGAATAGGCTTTCCGGCTTTCTCAGGAATGAGACAGAATTGATACACAACTCGCAACTAGCCGCCTATACTGGCCTTCCGCGACATCCGCAGACCCTGCTGCCTGGTGCACCACGGCGCGGGCTGCGAATGGCACGTCGAAGGGTGCGGCCCAATTGCCGTATCCAGATTTGCGCGTATGGCAAGTGCAATTGTTTTGATCTATCTTTGGCCCATGCGTCGCATAGAGCGCAATACAGAGAGACCGACGAAAAACACGTCGACAGTCGAATCACCGGGGAATGAAATGAACAATAAACGTTCGTATGAACAAAATAATCGGCGCGCCATTGATTTCTCAATGAGCGGCCAGGACGCTTGTGGGCGCGGTCCCTTTGGATGCGCCCACAACCAGTCAGCACGGCCAGCCTCGTTGGCGGCCTCGCGTGGAGTGCAACGCGCGATCCAGAGTCCCGTGGGGACGGGTCTGTCCAGGCCGGTGATCCGGCCTGAAGCATGCTTGCATGACCCAGCAACCGCGAGCGCCGCATCGAACCGGGGTTAACATGACCAAGACTGAAACGCCGCATGACGCAGACCGTACGGTGCTCTGCGTTTCCAGCAAACCCGACGAAATTCTCACCAAGTTTCTGGCCGCCTGCGGCTGGCAGGTGGTGCACGCCAAGACGACCGCGCTTGCAGAGCGCGTGATCGAGCGCGACAACATCAAGGTCGGCCTGATCGAACTGCCAGAAGATTGCTCGACGCAATATTTGTCGGCGCTCGAGGCATGCATGCGCCGGGTGGAGACCAACTGGGTCGCGCAGATCGCGCCGGGCCAGGCCGACCACGAACCGGTCAGCCGTTTTATCCTCGATTATTGTTTCGATTTTGTCACCACTCCGTGCCTGAACGAACGGCTCATTTTCGCGTTGGGCCACGCCCATGGCCTGTCGAGCCTGCGCAAGGCGCGCGTGACGCCCGAGGCTTCGCTGGGCCGTCACGAAATGGTCGGCCAGTGCGAAGCCATGCAGCAGCTCTACCGCCACATCGACAAATGCGCCGTTACCGATGCGCCGGTGTTTGTCGCGGGCGAGTCGGGCACCGGCAAGGAACTGACGGCACGCGCCATCCACGTACGCTCGCCGCGCTCGGCCCAGTCGTTCGTCGCGATCAACTGCGCGGCTATTCCGCCTACTCTTCTGCAGGCCGAACTGTTCGGCCATGAACGCGGCGCCTTCACAGGCGCGGTGCAGCGCAAGATCGGCCGGATCGAAAGCGCGCACCAAGGCACGCTCTTTCTCGACGAGATCGGCGACATGCCCCATGAGTGCCAGGCGGTACTGCTGCGCTTCCTGCAGGAAGGCACCATCGAGCGCCTGGGCGGCAGCAACGAAATCAAGGTGGACGTGCGGGTGATCTCGGCGACCCACGTCGATCTGGAAAAGGCGGTCGAAGACGGCCGCTTCCGTTCCGACCTGTATCACCGCCTGTGTGTGCTGCGGCTGATCGAACCGCCGCTGCGCGAGCGTGGCAACGACATCAAGCTGCTCGCCAACTATGCGCTCAGCATGTACCGGCAGGATGGCGCACGCAAGATTCGCGGTTTTTCGAGCGATGCGGTAGTGGCCATGTCGCGCTATGGCTGGCCCGGCAATGTCCGCGAGCTGATCAATTGCGTGCGCCGGGCGGTCGTGATGAGCGAGGGCCGTTTCATTACCGCGGCGGACCTGGGTCTGCCGCAGACGGCGAACGTGCCGGCTGTGACGCTCGCCGAGATTCGCAGCAAGGCGGAAAAGGATGCGATCGTGCAGGCGCTGCAACGCCACGGCTACAAGCTGACCGAAGCAGCCGCGGATCTCGGCGTCTCGCGCGCCACGCTGTACCGTCTGATGCACGCCAACCGCATCAATCAGGATGGCACCGCGCGCTCCGTGGACGCATCCCCGGCGCAGGACGACGAAGACAGTGAGCGGGACCTACTGCGCTCGCTCACGGTTTCGAGTCATTGAATCGTCCGGGTGAATCGCTGCGCTGTGGCCGGCGCGCATTTCAGTGCGCGTCCGGGCCGGCTTCGGGATCGGAGCGGTACACAGCGATCCCTTCCATCGGGTCAGGCGCTTCGCGCCATGGCGCCTTCTCCAGCATCCGGACGGTGTTTTCATAGCCGGCGGCCCAGCGTCGCTGGATGCCGCTCGTTGAGAAATCGATGTCCTTGTGCAGATCGTCGCCCGCGAGACGCGGCGCGTCGAGCTCGATCACCTGCATGGTGGTCCCGCAGCCCCAGCCGAGCAGTTCTCTGACCTCCGGGGTATCGCGCTGATCGGCGGGGATGTACTGCTCCAGTTCACGAATGACGTGCCGCAGCCGGTGAATCTGCTTTTGCCGCTCGAGGTGGCTTTCAGACCGGCTGGAATACTGGATATCGCGTTGCCGGCTCATCGCCTGCCAGACCGACTTCGGCTCCCGGCCGTGTGCCGGCCACAACTGCACGGCGAAAATCACCGAGTCGCTGCGGGGATGGTCGTCGAGCACCGCCTCAAGCGGTGTGTTGGAGTAGATGCCGCCATCCCACCAGCTCTCCCCTTCCAGCCGCACCGACGGAAAGCCCGGCGGAAACGCCGCGGAGGCCATCACATGATCGACATCGAGCGGCGCATCGCGATTCGTGAAATAGCGCATGCGTCCGCTGCCGACGCTTACGGCGCCGACCGTCAGACGCGTTTCCTTGCTGTTCAGGTAGGAAAAATCGATCAGCGAGAGGAGCGTCTCCCGCAACGGCACGGTCGAATAGATTGCCGCCGGCTCCATGATGCCCGCGGGGTGGATGCCGAACATCGCGGCCGGACTCGGTGCGAAGAACGCCGGAATACCGCGCGTCATGATCGACAGGTTGCGCAACCACTCGTCGAACACGGGCAGCCAGCCGGAAGTCGCGCTGCCACGATAGGCCACCCGCTCCCAGAACTGCTTGAGCCGGTCGATGCGATGCTCGCGCGGATTGCCTGCAATGATCGCGCCGTTGATCGCGCCGATCGAAGTGCCGATCACCCAGCCGGGTTCGACGTGCGCTTCATGCAGTGCTTCGTACACACCGGCCTGATAGGCGCCCAGCGCGCCACCGCCTTGCAGCACAAGGACGATCTGGCCGGCGATATCCTCGCCGTGCGACGGTTCCGGTGAGTCTCCGGGAGCGTGACTCGGTGCTTGCTTGGCCATGGTGCTTCTCCGTTTGTGAAGTGTAACGACCCACATGGGGCGGTCGGACATTCGAACGGGTTCGCAGGACGCGAGCCTTCAACTGCTGGTGGCGGCGTAGAACGGTGTAGGAAGACAGATACCGCGCGCACCGGTTGAGGACCATCATGGCACGCGTACATGTCAGCAAGCAATGAAACGAAGTCAGCCCGGATCAGACTGACGAATACTCCTGCCCGAGCCGGCGATCGCGTTGCAGAAGTGGCATGAGCAAGGCGCCTGGCGTCCGCGGCGTTGCATTGCTATGCTGCTAGCAGATCATTCTCTCAGGAGTCCGCTTGACCGGTCCGCAGCTCTCCCGGACACCCGCTCGGACCGCCCACCCCGTCGCCTCTCAGGCGAGCCCATGCGACGAACTCGTCATCGGCGCGCAGCCGCCCGCGCCCGGGCGCCCCTGCCGCTACAAGCGGCTCGCTCTGGCGGCCACCATCCTCGGATCGAGCATGGCGTTTATCGACGGCTCAGTGGTCAACGTCGCCCTGCCCTCCATCCAGGCGGAACTTGGGGCGAGCGTGGCGGCCATCCAGTGGGTCGTCAATGCCTATCTGCTGTTTCTCGGTTCGCTCGTGCTGGTGGGCGGCTCGCTCGGTGACAAGCTCGGAAGGCGCACCATCTTCATCACCGGTATCGTCATTTTTACGCTGGCCTCGGCCGGCTGTGGATTCGCGCCGAACGCGGCCACATTGATCGCCGCACGCGCGATACAAGGCATCGGCGCAGCGTTGCTGGTGCCCAGCAGTCTGGCGATTATCGGCGCGGTCTTCGATGTGGACGAACGCGGCAAGGCTATCGGCACCTGGGCGGGGGTGGGTGCCATCACCTCGGCGGTGGGGCCGGTGGCTGGCGGCTGGCTGGTCGACGCGTTTTCGTGGCGGGCGATCTTCTTTCTGAATCTGCCGATTGCCTGCGCGACAGTGGCACTCGCGCTTGTGGCGGTGCCCAACAGTCATAAGACCGACGCGCCGAAGCAGCTCGACTGGCTCGGTGCGGCGGCCGCTGCAGCGGGGCTCGCCGCGCTGACCTACGGTCTGACGATAGCCTCCACGCGCGGGCTCGCGGATCGCCGGGTGCTCGGCCTGATCGGCGCGGGCGTGGTGGTGCTGATCGCCTTCGTCATGATCGAGGCGAGGAGCCGCAATCCCATGATGCCGCTCGACGTGTTCCATTCGCGCGATTTCGTCGGCGCGAACCTTGTGACGCTGCTGCTGTACTTCGGCCTGGGCGGTGTGCAGTTTTTCCTGCCGTTCACGCTGATTCGCGCTTACGGATACAGCGCCACTGCAGCCGGCGGCGCGTTGCTGCCGTTGCCGGTGACGATCGGGCTGCTGTCGCGCTTCACCGGCGATCTGACCCGCCGTTACGGCGCGCGAGCGCTGCTGACAGCGGGGCCCTGCGTCGCCGCGGCCGGCTTCGCCATGCTGGCGTTGCCGTGGGTGCGCGGCGAGTATTGGAGCGGCTTCTTTCCTGCGATGATTGTGCTCGGGCTGGGCCTGACCATCACCGTTGCGCCGCTGACGACGACGGTCATGGCCGCGGTATCGGCTGAGCGGACCGGGGTTGCCTCCGGCATCAACAACGCGGTCGCCCGGGTGGCGAGTCTGCTGGCGATCGCCGTACTCGGAATTGTGTTTGTGTGGTCGCATAACACGGCGCTAGCAGCGCGGCTGGTTCAGTTGCATGTGCCGCAGGAGGCGCAGCGCGCGGGGCAGTTGCTGGAGCCGGGTGCGGATTTAGCAGACTCGTCGGCGCCGAGCGCTGCCGGCGCGCACGAAGCGGCACCGAGGGCGGCGCAACCGTTACTGGCGTCTGCGTCCGCAGCTTCGCCAGATTCACCCGCGCTTGCCCGCGCACAGGCGGACGCGCTCGGCGCAGCGCTGCGCGCAGTCGCGCTGGCCTCAGCCGCTTGCGCGCTGGCCGGAGCGGCCCTCGCAGCCGCTACCGTGCAGCGCCGCAAATGACGTATCTGCCGAGCGGCCAGGCTTCCAGCGTCTGGCTGACACACGCCCGCGGCCGCAGGCGTGCATAATCGTTGCACAGTCTTAGCTTACGATTCACCGACGCGCTCGACGCAAAGCCGGTTTATCGTCGATCGGTCCCCATCGTGCGGAACTTGCGTAGTCAAGCCGCTGTCGTTTTATATTCAGTCAATCCGGCCGAATTGGCCCGTACCCGGACGGCGCCGATCATCGCGGCCGTCCCGCTTATCCCCTATGCGCAAACTACTCATCGTCTGGTTGTTGATCCTGTTCGCTGCGCCCGCCTTCGCTGCCGCGCCAGCGCCGGCCTCCACGGCCACTCCGCCCGTCACGCTGACGCCTGCTCAGGCCCGGCAAGCGCTGGTGGTCCTCAACGACCCCAAACAGCGGGCCCAGATCGTCGACACGCTGCACGCAATCGCCGCAGCCGGCGCGCTTAGCGCACCACCGGCCTCGGCGTCCACGGCTGCCTCTGCGCCGGCTCCAGCCTCGGCGGCAAGCGGCGCGGCGGCCACCGTACGCGCCGCGTTCGAATCGAACGGTCTCGCCTCACAATTGGCCCGCGAGGGCGCCCATGGCGCCGTACAGGTGGCGGGCGCGCTGCGCCGCTCGCTGGCGGCCCTGCTCGACGTGACGTCCGTGCGCGTGTGGTGGATCGCGTTGATGAACGACCCGCAGCAGCGCGGCGAACTGGGCACCATTGTCCTCACGCTGCTCGGCGCACTGATCCCCGCGCTGGCCTTTGAATGGCTGACGCGCCGCCTGCTGCGCAAGGCGCTCACCGCGCTGGCGAACCGCCGCAATATGGACCCGCGCGAGATGTTTCTCGACGAACCGCCGGAGGTGGTCGCAGATGCTAACGGCACTGCTGCGGCCGCCGACACAGCCCTTGCTGCAACCCCATCCGCGCAAACCGTCCCGAGCGACAGCGACACCCTTGCCGAGTCCGACGCCGAACTGGCGGCCGCCGGCGCTGCCCCTACCTCCGCCCCTGCCCCCGCTCCTGCCCCGGCCACGCCCGACGCGAACGCTACATCTGGCCAGCGGCACGCCGCGGTCCACTACTCGCTGATGCGCCGTCTGCCGCGCGCCGCGCTGCGCATGGTGGTTCGATGCATTCCGCTCGCCGTCTTCATCGGCGTAGCGAGCCTGCTGATGTCGGTCCTCTCCGAGGACGGCACGCCGCAAGACCATGCCCTCGATTCGATCATCGATATCTATGTGCTGAGCCGCGTAATCGTGATCGTCAGCGGCTTCTTTCTGCAACCCGACGCGCCACGTCTGCGACTCCTGCAGATGGGCAGCAGATGGGCAGCGTTTACGCAGCGCTGGGTGGTGATGATCGTCAGCGTGGTCGGCGCGGGCTCGGCGCTCGCCGAGACCGCAGTGGCGCTTGGGCTGAACGACGACGCACACACCGCGCTGATGAAAGTGGTCGCGCTGATCGGCCACGTCATGATCTCGCTGCTGATCCTGCAATGCCGCCGGCCGGTCGCCGCGCGCATCCGGGTACGCTGCGCCGCCAGCCGGTCGCTGGCGGTATTCGGCAACGCGCTCGCCGATTCGTGGGCCACGATCAGCGTGTTCGTCGTGATGGCGCTGTGGTTCGTGTGGGCGCTCGATGTTCGCAACGGCTATCACACGCTGGTGCATCTGGGCGGCATTTCGATCGCGGTGCTGGTGGGCGCGCGGGTCGTGTCTATCGTGATCTTCGGCGCACTCGCGCGGATGTTCGACTCGCAGAACGGCCAGACCAACGACTCCCTCGTTCATCAGCACGCCTATCGCTATTACCCGCTGCTGCGCCACGTCGTCTCGTCGGTGGTCGGTGTGATCACCGTGCTGGTGCTGTTCCAGGTGTGGGGCGCCAACGTGGCAGTGCTGTTCGAGAGCGGCACCATCGGCCACCGGCTCGCTTCCGCGCTGGTGACGATTGCCATCGCCGCGGGCGTTGCGCTGTTCGTGTGGGAAGCGGCCAACGTCACCGTCGAACGGCGTCTGCACCAGTGGACCACTGCGGGTGACCTCGTGCGCGCCGCCCGCCTGCGCACCTTGCTGCCGATGCTGCGCAGCCTGCTGTTCGTCGTGATTGCCCTTGTCGTGGTCCTCACCGGGCTCAGCGAACTCGGCGTGAATATCGGACCGCTGCTGGCCGGCGCCAGCATCTTCGGCGTGGCGCTCGGCTTCGGTTCGCAAAAGCTGGTGCAGGACTTCATCACGGGCATTTTCCTGCTGATGGAAAACGCCATGCAGGTCGGCGACTGGGTCACGCTCGCCGGCGTGTCGGGCACCGTCGAATATCTGTCGATCCGCACGGTGCGTCTACGCGGCGGCGACGGCTCGCTGTACACGGTGCCGTTCAGTTCGGTGTCGACGGTCAACAATACCAATCGCGGCCTCGGCAATGCTGCCGTGAAGGTCAGCATCATCTATGGTCAGGACGTCGACCTCGCGATCGCCACGCTCAAGGAGATTGGTGCGTCTCTGCGCGAGGATCCACAGTTCAAGGACGGCATCCTGTCCGACTTCGCGTACTGGGGGATCGACTCCGTCGACGGCTCGGCGATAACGATGTCCGGTCAGATCCAGTGCCGCGATAGCGGGCGCTGGGGCGTACAGCGCGAATTCAACCGGCGCGTGGCCCAATTGTTTCAGGAACGCGGCATCCAGATTGCGAATCCGCAGCGCACGGTGTTCGTACGGGGCGATGGAGCGACGCCTCCTGAAGCGGCGGATGAGGCTACAGGGGGTTCGGCCGAGGTGACCGCGCCGGAAGCGCAACCGCCAGTGCAAGGCACAGCGCAGACACCCACGCAGCCGCCACCACAGGCATCAACGCAGGCGGCAGGCGAAGCACGGCCCGGTCCGGCGAGACGCTCGGGCTCCTGAACCTGAGCCCGCGCCTCCTCAAGGCACCTGCCACCAGCGCGGCAGCAGGCGACGCACCTCAGGACGCCGATAGCGGTCATCGATCAGATGCACGACTCCGGTGTCCTGCTCGGTGCGGATCACCCGCCCGGCGGCCTGCACTACCTTCTGCAGCCCTGGATACAGGTACATGTAGTCGTAGCCGTTGCCGAACTTCGCCTCCATGGTGCGGCGCATCTGTTCGTTGACGTCGTTGATCTGCGGCAGGCCGAGCGTCGCAACAAATGCGCCGATAAGCTGCTCACCCACCAGGTCGACGCCCTCCGAGAACGCCCCGCCCAACACCGCGAAACCCACGCCTTGACCCATGGCCCGGAAGCGCGCGAGAAAAGCTTCACGCGCGGCTTCGTCCATGCCCTGCTCCTGCATCCACACCGGGACCTCGGGATAGCGCTCGCGCATCAACGCCACGACCCGTTGCAGATAATCGAAGCTGCTTAGAAAGCCAAGATAGTTGCCGGGCTGCACCGCGTATTGCTGCGCGATCAGTTCGACGATCGGCGCGAGAGAGCGTTCGCGATCGCGCCAGCGTGTCGATACGTGGCTCGCGACATGCACCTTCAGTTGCTCCGCTCGAAACGGCCCCTCGACGTCGAGCCAACGGGTTTCTTCCGGAAGGCCGAGCGTGTCCCGATAGAAATGATGCGGACTCAGCGTGCCCGAGAACATCACGGTGGTGCGCGCCGCCGCGTAACGCGGGACGAGAAATGGCGCGGGGATCACGTTGCGCACACACAGCGTCGAGGCACGCGTAGCGGAAGCGCCAGAAGCGAGTGTCGTATCGAACACCGAATGCTCGCCGAACTGCTCCGCCAATGACACGAAATGCATTGCATCGAAATAAAAACGCAGCTGCGTTTCATCGATCGACAACGGCGCCTCCGCCACTTGCTCGGTCACCGCACCGATCAGATTTTGCGCGGCGCTCAACAGGCGCGGCGGCACTTCGGAATGCACCTGGTAGCCCTCGGTCTGCGCGCGATTCAACGCATTCCACTCGCGATTGAGCCGTTCGAGCGGCTTGCGCAGCGCGATGGGGGCGCTCTTGCGCGCAGCGCGGAATGCGCTTTGCTCGAGTAAAGCCGTGTACATCCGGCGCGCCCGGTCGAGCAGGTTGTGCGCTTCGTCGACCAGCACCGCTATGCGCCACTGGTTCAATTGGGTTAGCGCGTAGAGCAACGCACTGCTATCGTAGTAGTAGTTGTAGTCACCTACTACGATGTCGCTCCAGCGCACCAGTTCCTGCGCGAGATAGTACGGACAGACGTCGTGCGCGAGCGCCGCTGATCGCACAGTCGCGCGGTCGAGACGGCGATGAGCAAGTGCCGTTCTGCGCGCCTCGTCGAGGCGGTCATAGAAACCTCGCGCGAGCGGACAGGAGTCGCCATGGCAAGCCTTGTCTGGATGCTCGCAGGCTTTGTCGCGCGCCACCAGTTCGAGTGTGCGCAATGGCAACGCGTTCACGTTGCCATTGGCCTCTGCGCCGGCATGCAACACGTCGACGGCATCCAGCGCAAGCGCTCGCCCCGGCGTCTTGGCGGTCAGAAAAAAGATCCGTTCCACCTGATCGGCCGCGCAGGCCTTGAGCAGCGGAAAAATGGTCGCGAGCGTCTTGCCGATGCCGGTAGGCGCCTGCGCCATCAAAGTCTGTCCGTCGCGTGCAGCGCGGTAAACCGATACCGCCAGTTCGCGCTGTCCGCTGCGAAACTCAGCATGCGGAAACGCCAACGTGCCTAATGCCGCATTGCGTGCGTTACGGTGCGCCTCCTCTTGAGTGGCCCAGCCGATAAACCGCTCGCACTGCTCGACAAAAAATGCTTCCAGAGAGGCCGCCGTGTGCAACAGGGACAGCACGGTCTCCTTCTGGCTCGCAATGTCGAAGTAGACCAGCGCCACATGCACCTCGGTCAGACCGCGCGAGTGACACAGCAGATGACCATAAACCAGTGCCTGAGCCCAATGCAATGCGCGGTGATTGTCCCGCATCGCCGCGAGGTCGCCACGATAGGTCTTGACCTCTTCGATCCGATTGAGCACGGGGTCATACCCGTCCGCCCGGCCGCGCACGGTGAGGCTGCGATGTACACCGGTCAGCGTAATCTCCGCCTCGTAGTCGTAAGCCCGCCGCCCCGCTACGGTGGCATGTCCCGCGATGCCTTCCGCCGCCGTGGGCGCGGGCGTAAAACGCAGATCGAGATCGCCGCGTTTCGCCGTGAACTCACACAACGCCCGCACGGCCACGACGTAGGTCATGCGTCCACCCCGGCGTCGATGGCAAGTTCGTCGTCGGCCCAGCGTACGTCGAGCACACGCACGGGCATGCCGTGCTGCACACAGTATTCGAGCCAGCGGATCTGGTTGTCCTGCAGACGATCGCCGGGCCCCTTCACTTCGATCAGCTCATAGCGCCGCTCGGCAGGCCAGAAGCGCACGAGATCCGGCAGGCCGGAACGGTTGCTGCGAATGTCGCGCAGGAGCCGTTCGAACCAGAGTTTCAGGTGCGCGGCCGGCAGACAATCGAGTGCCTGGGTGACGAGCTCGGGCGTCAAAACACTCCAGAACACGAACGGAGACTGCAACCCTGCCTTGCTCTCGAGATGCCGCAGTATCGTCTCGCGATACGCGCCACTGTCGAGTTGCGCGAGGCAAACTTCGAACTGCGCGGCGCGGCGCGCGTGGAAATCGGGCGCATGCAGATCAGCTGGGCCGCGCTGGAAAGGATGGAAAAACGCACCGGGAATCGCCGCGAACACAGGTTCCCAGCACAGCAAACCGAACAGCGAATTGATCAGCGCATTCTCGACATAGTGAACCGGCGCGTGCGGACACCCCAGATGATCGCGCGCGACGTATTCCACCGCGAGAGGCGCAGCGGGCCGAGGCAAAACCAGCGTACTGCGCTCGATGGAACGAGCCCCCGTGCCCCTCGCCGCCTGCAGACCCAGACGGCGTTGCAGTCGCGGCAACATGCGAGCGAGACGCTGACGTTCCTCTTCGCTTTCCGGCCCTTCGGCCGCTTCCTGCGCCAGGGCGAACGCCGCCTCGAAACGGCCACAGCGCTCGAGCACCCGCATGCGCCGATGACGTGCCCCCGGCCAGGTGCAGCGTATATAGACGCTCAGCGCCGCGTCCCACCGCTGCTGTCGTTCGCAATGCTGTCCGACGCGAAAGAGCAGCTTGGCACGACGCGCTTCGAGCCACGGGTTGCCGATCTCGATAGCAGCGATTTCGTCGAGCAGCGGGTCAACGGGCTCATCCGCGGTCAGCGTCTCGAGCGCTTCACGACAGGCGTGCAAGGCGAGATAACCATCCACATCCGCGCGCTGTTGAAACGCCCGTGACGACGGAGAAAACGCCACCGTCTCGTACTGGAACACGCCGAGATCCGCGAGCACGAACTCCGACCAGTCCTGCTGCAGATTGCCGAAGAACATCAGCCTCAGACGTTCGCACAGCGGCGCGACGGTGACATGAAACACACGGTCGGAGGTTTGTGGATTCCAGACGTCGTAGGGTTTGGCGTCCTGACAGGTCGCACGCAAGGCATCGAGCAGATCTGACTTGCGGAGCCCTTTGCGTGCGGGGACGTCGGTAAAAATCTGCTGCAGTTCCGGGCGGGTCGCCAGCGCGAATAGCTCGTCGAGGCTTAGATGAGGCGTGGCGTCGATCCAGCCGAGCGCAATCAATGGCGTGGCTGCGAGCAGTGGGCAGCCGATTTCGTCGTAGATCAGGCGGCTGGCTTTGAAAAGCGTTCCTTTGCGCATCAGCATGCGCACGAGCAGCGCCCGCGATGCCTGTGGCAAGCGGCTGAACTCCGTGAGAAAGCTGCGCTCGTCGGGACCGAGCACGTCGGCGTAGCGCTCGGCGAGCCATGCGAGCGCACGTTCGAAATTCAGCAGGTAGTAAAGCGCCCAGGGCGGCGGCGAGCTCTCCCCTGCCTGGCCGACAGGGGCAGCGGAAGGAACATCGATAGTAGCGACGGAGGGCGCGTCAGGAAACATCGGTCACCACGGGACGATCAATGGACTGTATGTTTGTACAGTATATGATAGCAAACCGCGCGTGGCCGCGGTCTCGATGATTGACGGCCCACGTCTCCTGACTGGCTTCCGCGGCGGATGAACGAATAAACGAATCGGGAGACAATCGGGCGACACGGCTTTGTCACCGGGAGAAACTGAGGCAACCGCTTGCAGTCGACCTGCGGCCTGATATCGCTTCAGGCGCTATCGACCGGCGATCGACTGCTGAGATATGCGGTGACTGCCCCTGTCAGCGCCATGCTCTGCAACTCCTCAGGCGATGCGAGATGCGTGGCGACAATCTCACGATTATCAAGCCGCAGCTCGGGCAAGCGATCGAGGTGCAGTTCAAAGAAATGCACCCGGTCTCTTCGCCCGTCCCAAATGCCGTACACGCTGCCCGCGGGGCGTAATGGGTGCGGCGGGAGACCGAGCTCCTCTTCCATTTCGCGGTGCGCCGCTGCTTCGGGCGCCTCGCCAGGCTCGAGACTACCGCCGGGAAAATTCCACTCGTCGCGGTACGATGAGTGCACCAGCAACAGCGCCTGCCCGACATAGATTGCGACTAGCGCGCCCTCGTGGCGAGGCCGTCGAAGGTGCCACCAGGCGCGAGCGAGCCGGAATCCGAGGCGAAGCGCCATGCGCCAGACAGAGTCGACAAGCATGGCCAGACGCGCTCGCTCATGGCTCTGCATGAGGTCTCTCCTTTCCTTTCATGGTCAGAGGATCTTCCGGTTCGTCGCGTTCGCGTGGGTTGGTCGTTTGGTGTCTGGTGTGCCGCTGCGTGAGAAAACTGTACGGCTCGCCCAGGTATCGAATGGTTAAGACCTGCGGGGCACGCTTCCCGAAGCGTTGCACCAAAGCCGTCACGGCAAAGGTGATTATTGCGCCGCTTTCGTCTGCAATCTCTCGAGTTCCGCATGCACCTCATCGACCTTGCGCTGCCGCTCGGCAATTTTCCTTGCACTCTTGCCGTCGGCCTGCGCTTTTTTCAGGTCGTACTCTCGCTCGGAAAACTTCTTTTGGGCCTGCGTCACCTTGCGCTGCTCATCATTGGTTCGATGCGGCAATATTACTTTGAAATGCGGAGGGGATTTGGAGATTCGCGTTCGCTGAGTCGCGGATCACAGGAAAGCAACCAGAAGCTGCCTGACCAACGGTGGTACTCGAACGTCGGCTCCGGCCGAACTCCACTCGACGATTATCGGGTGGGTCGCGCATGCGCTGCAGTCATCGGGTGACGGCTTTGCAGGAGGTTGTTCCACGCATCACGGGATTGTTCTCTCTTCATGGCAAACTCCCACAAGAAAGTTGGGAGTTTCATTTTTCGACCACGCTCCGGCGAAGGTTCACAATAGTGCCGATTGTTGCCACTGCAGCATTGCCAACTGGTGTGGCTCGACGGCTGGTCCATGTCGAAACTTGCCGGATGGATAACGGGCGCTATCGTCCGATGCCGTTGCAGGTGGCTTTCGTTAGAATTTGTTTTCGATTCTTTTATTCGTCTATAACCGGAGGCGAACGTGCCAGGATTACTTCCCCATGTCGACCGCGAGGGACTCCTCGAATATTCGGTCGTTTACACCGACCGATCAATCAATCACATGTCGCAGCTCTTTCAAGGAGTCGTACGCGATATTTCCGGCGCCCTGAAAAAAGTCTACAACGCGAAGTCGGCTGTTGTCGTCCCGGGCAGCGGGACTTTCGGCATGGAGGCCGTCGCCCGGCAGTTCGCGACGAACAGGAAGTGTCTGGTCATCCGCAATGGCTGGTTCAGTTTCCGCTGGTCGCAGATTTTCGACATGGGCGACATTCCGTCTGAATCGACGGTGTTGAAGGCGCGTCCGGTCGAGCAAGGAAGGCAGGCCGCCTACGCACCGCCTCCGATCGAAGAAGTGGTCGCTGCGATCAAGGAACACAAGCCGGATCTGGTCTTTGCACCGCACGTCGAAACTGCATCCGGGATGATGTTGCCTGATGCCTATTTGCGTGCCGTGTCCGACGCTGTTCATGCGGTCGGCGGCATGTTTGTCCTGGATTGCATCGCCTCCGGTACGATCTGGGTGGACATGCAGGCCAGTGGCGTTGATGTCCTGATCAGCGCACCGCAAAAAGGATGGAGCGCGTCACCCTGCTGCGCACTGGTCATGCTCAGTCCTCTCGCCCGCGAAAGAATCGACGCAACAACCAGCACCAGTTTCGCGTGCGATCTTCGCAAGTGGCTGCAGATCATGGAAGCCTACGAGAACGGCGGGTTCGCGTACCACGCTACGATGCCTACGGACGGTCTCGCGACGCTGCGCGACGTCATGAAGGAAACCGAGGCATATGGCTTCGACAAAGTAAGAGCGGAGCAGCTTGAACTCGGCAAGCGCATTCGCTCACTCTTGAGTAGCAAAGGTTTCAAAAGCGTGGCGGCCGAAGGTTTTCAGTCTCCGGGCGTCGTAGTCTGCTACACGGACGATGACGGCATACGATCCGGCAAGAAATTCGCCGACGCCGGCTTGCAGATCGCGCCCGGCGTTCCCCTTCAATGCGACGAGCCTGAAGACTTCAAGACCTTCCGCGTCGGATTATTTGGCCTGGACAAACTGCATGACGTCGAAGGCGCAGTCGCCAGGCTCGCCAAGGCGTTGGACAGTATTCTTTAGAGCGCTTTTGCGGTACATGTGCGCATGGCTCGCCCTCGCAACCGAAGCGACAGTAGGGCTCCGGAACTTGCCGGGATAGCTTATGCGCACGCTTCGGTCATTGCCATCATTCGAATATCGGCGTTGCTCAAGTGGCTACGGATCGCTTTCGGGTCATTCGCACGTCGGCGTGCCTTGACTTATCCGCCACCAAGGCGAGTCCACCGCCATCGTCGGCATGATCGCAGTGAACAGTGCATCCGTTTGCGCCAAACTATCTGACGGGCGCACGAATCTCGCCGTCTACCAGCAGCATGCGCTTCTCGGCCGTGACGATGTACTGCACTTTCTGCGTCGCTGTGACGCTGCCATACGATTCGCCATTTACGAAAACGGAGCCATTCTTCAGTTCAACGATGTCATTGCCGACGCGAGCCCTTCCCTGCGTCCCAACGAGTGTTGCTTCGCTGCGATCCGGCGTAGGAGAACTGCTGACAGACGTGCCAGCCCCGGCGGTGCTTGAACTGCACGATGTCTGGCAACCAGCGATGGTCGACGCAGCAAGCGTGGCCAGGATAATGGGAATGCCTTTCATCGATCGCTCCTCTCCTGGACGGCAGCTTATCCACACGGGTTGAGGTTAGGTTATTCGTAGTTTATGCAGGATAACTTATTAATAAATGAGAAACCAACTGAACACTCTGCCCAGGATTTGCCGCGTCCGCCGGGATTCATCTGATGGCAGGCTTGGCGTCCGCACAATCTTCACAACAATAATAGTGCGAGAAACGTCGATGGCAATTGTTTCAGCACCGAGAAATGTATGGAGATGTAACGGGTATCCACTGCCGGCGAAAGCTACGGTCTAACAGCAGAAAATCAAAAGGCTCAACATCGCGCGGCTCCCATATGAATGCAAAAACAACGCTTTGTATGGTGAGCGCGGAACGAACCGACAATCGGCAGCAGTCGCCCCGGAAGAGCCCTTCAGATTTCTCAGAAGCGGCAGTTCAATGTTACCTTCCCACTCGCGGGAGTGGTTTGAACGGGGAAGTGGCTCCGCCGAAAAGCAATCGCAAAGTAGTCGATTGAAGTCAGGGCGATGTCATCGGGTAAGCGAGGCGAAATGGAACCAGAAAAATCAATACCGTTAACCAAACCTGAGCGGCCTTTGGTTCTACCGCGTACCGGCCATTCGCGCGGCGCTCATCACGCACAGCGTTTGAAGTTCTTAGCACCACGGCAGCGGCGGCTTCGCAAAAGTCACCCGGTCCGCACCTTCGACCGCTTGCTGTACGTGCAGGGCGGTCGTCCCGCGGAGCCAGCGATCGGTTGCTAGAGTCGAATCCGTTTTGAGCGCGAAATACGGGTAGCCCGGCGACGGGCTGTTCTCTATCATTCCCATCCCAAACTGGCGACAATGCGGCATGTAACTGAAACCCACCGCTCCACTCGGGTCAACCACGTCTCTCCAAAAGGCCTCGCGCAGTCCGACGAAAGTCGTTGTGCCTTGCGCATGCGCGATGGAAACACCTGACAAGTTCAAAACCGCAGCGAAGATAAGAGCTTTGTTCAAGTATGTTCTCCGTGATTACCTACGTCGCGCTACTAGCGGGAGCGGCATGCGTGCAAAATACTTGTCTTCAGAGGCAACTGCGTGGCCTCCGACGCAAGCGTGGCAATTGTCATTGATCCGGACGCGGAAGTCGACGTGCGGCCCATAGTCAAACTGGGCACAACAGTGACAGGCTCAGTTGATCCTGAAAGGACATTCGACGATCTTAAAAGCAGCCGTTCGAACGACGCATCTTTAGCCAAACGCGCACGATCTGATGAGCGGCTCGTTGGCCGCTATGTATCTAGTCGCCTGAATCGAATCTCTGCGATTGTTTGCACGAACAACCAGAAGCCGCACCAGGCTATTCCGAACCGGGCCATCCACTTACCAGCTTGTCGAACCGCAGCGGCTTGGGTATCAAGATACTGTTGAGTTAATTGAAAAACGTCGGCACCCGAAATCGTGACTCGCGCGGGATGGCCGCCGCAGAATTCTGCACGTACAGGAGAGCCGACCCTCCCCTCAAAAAGCCTTGGGTCAAGCGGACCACAGCCCCCCTTGGCGCAACGCGAAAGGAGCGTGGCGTTGTCTCCTGCTTCCTGGATGAAGTAGGAGTTTGTAATGTGTGATATGCGCCCGACAGCGACTCTGTCTATTGCAAGATCGCCAGATGTATTTACGTGGCATATCTCCGAGAGCTTGGACGGCGGTGCCCGCAGCATAGCCGGTATAACAGCACTAAGCAGTCCAGTGACCGCGATAGATAGCGTGAGGCGCCGCAACTTCCCCATGTCGAATCTTGTTGTCATTGATGCGGTGCTACAGTAGATCCCAAAGAATGAATCAGATTGTCAACGATTGGAGTCATGTTGTCGAATGTCCCTTCGTGGCCGGCTACTGTCTCATGCAAACGGCATGGACCGCCCGAATCGCCGTCGGTCACGATCGGCAGCACTCGACCGTCAGTCGCCGTTCGGACTGCTGACGCCGCAATGACCGCTTTCGGGGTGTAACGGACGCGCCCCCGCCAAGTTGATCGGCAATTGTCGGCCGAAGCCGACTCACATACGGTCGACTCGTGTTCTGGGTGGTCGTCTGCCCGTTTGGGCCATTAATGAAAATATGATGGCCTCTAAAAAGCTTTTTTACTGGTTGAGTGTCGCATCAACCGTCATGGCAAGATTTTTGCGCACTATCCACCCTTTGAGAAGGCGCCGGCGAACGGGAATGTCGTAGATTTTCTCGGCAATGCTGGCAAGAGCAACCACCGTCAGCAGCAAGCCTGCGCCGACCCAGGGTGTAGCGTGGGGTCCGAGGTGCTCGATGTCGCCAAACATAAGCTGGAAAAAGGCGCCAACCGGCACATGCAGTACGTAGACGCCGTAGGAAACCGCTCCAAAAAATAAAAATACCTTACGAACCTTGCGCGACGGTTCAACGGCCGCGGCGACCCAGACCAACACCGGAGATACGAAGAGCGCGATGGAAAAGATGAATACCGTGCGGAACATGTCGGGGATAGGCAGGCAGAAAAGCAATATGAAAGCCGCCACTAGTGCGATTGCAAGGACGTTGCTGGTCTTTCGTCGGGCGGCGCGAAACCGGAACAGGAGAATACCTGTCGAGAAAGAATATGCAATGCGTAGCAATCCGACGTAGCTGCCGGCGAGAATCCATCCGGCGCTTAGAGGCTTGCCATGAATACCCTTGGCGATCAGCATCACACCAGACGCTGCGACGAGCGTAAGCAGCACTCGGGTGGAAAGATACTTGAAAAACACTGCGTAGCCAGCGTTCGCCAGGAGTTCAAAAAACAGTGACCACGAGGGATAATTCAAAGGGTACAGGACCCTTTCGGCATAGCTGAGCGGATAGAAGATTCGTATCACGAGAGGACATGGGAGCATCAGCAGGCCAAAAGGGAATGCTGAAGCGACGAGGTGCCAATCAGAACGCGGTAGCCGCCATAGCAGAGCCGCGGTTCCGAGTAGTGTTCCGAGCGCATAAAGAGGATATAACCGGATAAGCCTGAGTCTCATGAACCGAGGCGGACTGATGTTGCCACACGAGAGCTTTTCTTCGTAGGCACTCGCAATAACAAATCCGCTCATTACGAAGAACAGGTCGACCATCAGGTAGCTGTTTTCGACATATACGGGACGGAAAAAGCCAGGAAAATGGTACATCACGACGAGCATCGCCGCCACACCTCGTAGACCGTCCAAGGTCGAGTACTTGTCCGACGTGGTTCGCATGTCCATATGCCCCTTTGCCGATACACTGTTAAATCGCGAGACAGTGCCCAACATCACTACATAATCCATGCAGTACTCAGCTTCGCCCTGTGCGTGGCTCGAACACCCATTGCAGACCTTCGACCGAGCTGTCGCTCGCCGCGTTAGATTGTAGGAAGACTTGACAGGGAGGCTCGGTGGGTTTGCGAACACTTGAGCGCCTTAGTCTTGCCCTTTAACCGCGCTGCCATTGTCGTGACGGAAACGGGCGACCGTCTTGAAGTCGGACATCAATCGCCAGGTTAGCCATTTAGGGTGGGTATTGGTTTGGGCCTCGCGCTCGGACGTCGCGTGACTCCTAACGGCGTCTACGGGCCGCCGCGTTTCTGTGGTCTGTGACGCCGCTTCGGTATGCTAAGGGACGGTCGCACGTTACGAACAGCGCGGGCGGGAGTTTCTGCAAGTGGCTCGCACTGAGCCCTACGACGAGCGGCTCAGTTCGACCCACTCCCGCCGTTTGGCCCTGCCCCCAGATCAACGGCGGCTTGTTGGATTCCAGCGGTCATCTTCTATGTACTGGCCGGCAAGCGAGGCTACTCGCCTCTAAAATACCGACGCCGACAAAACCTGTCTTCGATGATGAGACCCCGCGCGGACATCGAAGAGCCCTCTCGTCACCCGGGTTGAACGACGCAATGACCTCGCACAACCGCTGGGCTGACCGTTATCGAACGGCCTGGACGTCATCGAACTTGACTTGTCGCAACCCGCAGCGGGAAAATTAGGAGTTCTTGCAGCCGCGCCCCGCGGCGACAAGTCGGTGTTCGCGTGCCTTCAATGGAGGTTCGTATGAGTTATCACCTGGAAGGTCGTCTACTCGAAGTTTGCAACTGCAAGGTGCTTTGCCCCTGCTGGATCGGCGAGGACCCTGACAACGGTACCTGCGACACCATTGTCGCGTGGCGTATAGACAAGGGAACGGTCGACGGCGTCGATGTAGCCGGCAATACGATCGCGGCCGTCGCCCATGTGCCCGGCAACATCCTGCAAGGCAACTGGACTGCCGCGATCTATGTCGACGACCAGGCCTCAAAGGCGCAGGAAGAGGCACTACTGAAGGTCTATACCGGTCAGGCCGGCGGACCGGTCGCCGACCTCGCCAAGCTCATTGGCCAGGTCGTATCCGTGGAGCGAGCGCCGATCCGCTTTACCGTGGTTGCAGGCAAAGGCGAACTCGAGATCGGCACGAACTACTACGCCGAACTCGAACCCTATCTCGGCGCGACCGGGGGCCAGACCACGCTGTCCGACACCGTGTTCTCGACAGTGCCCGGCGCTCCGGTGTTTGTCGGCAAGGCCCCGACCTATCGATCGAAGAATCCCGCACTCGGCATCGACCTCGACATCAAAAATCACAACGCCCTGCAGAGCACGTTTGTCTTCGATGCATGAGCCCGATGGCCGGCCCAACGTCGGCCCACGCCTCGCGCCATGTTCACGTGTTCATGCCGGTCCTGGTTGCGCTGATTGCGCTCGCGTGGGTGGTGTTATGGGCGTGGGCGCGTAGTCCATACGGACGCTATCTCGAGCACGGTGACTGGACAGCGTCGGGACCGGCGGCATTTCTGTGCCGTGTTGTGCCCGCGGGCGACGTGGTCGTGCCCGTGGTGCTCTACGCAGTCGCGTGGATCCTTATGACAGCGGCCATGATGCTGCCGACCACGTTGCCATTGTTCAATGCCTTCGACCGGTTGACGGCGAGTCGCCCTGACCATTGGTACCTTCTTATGCTGCTCGGCCTGGGCTACATGACGGTGTGGGGAGCCTTCGGACTTTTGGCGCATGCACTTCACAGTGCCTTGCTGTCCCTGCTCGCCAGCGTACCCACTCTGGCCTGGCACGGCTGGCTGATCGGCGTCGCAGTCATTGCGGTGGCTGGCGCATTTCAGTTCAGCAAGCTCAAGTACCGGTGCCTTGAAAAGTGCCGCACGCCCTTGAGCTTCGTCATCGAGCACTGGCGTGGGCACGCGCAGGCCCGGAACGCGTTTGCGCTAGGCGCGCAGCACGGCCTGTTCTGCGTCGGTTGCTGCTGGGCGTTGATGCTATTGATGTTCGCGCTCGGTACCGGCAGCCTCGGCTGGATGCTCCTGCTTGCCGCCGTGATGGCGATCGAAAAGAACGTTCGCTGGGGCAAGCGTCTCAGCACGCCCCTCGGCGTGGCGCTTTTGTCGTGGGCAGTCGTTCTGGTGGTGACCCATGCATGACGCGCGCGGTGGCCTGCTCATTTTGCAGACGATCGTGCTCACTGCGGTGGCGATGCTCGCCTTCGCGGCTAATTCGCTGCTGTGCCGGCTCGCGCTGCAGCGCGGGGAAATCGATCCGGTCAGCTTCGCCGGCATCAGGTTGGTTTCGGGAGCGATCGTGCTCGCCGTCATCGTGCGGTTCAGGTCGGAACGGCCCGCGCCCAGCCGTGCCGACTGGCTCGCCGCTGCCATGCTGTTTGTTTACGTCGCCTTCTTCTCCTTCGCGTATCTCACCTTGTCCGCAGGCACGGGCGCATTGATTCTGTTCGGGGCAGTTCAATTGACGATGTTCAGCGTGGGTCTGCGCTCCGGCGAGAAGTTCGGATCCGCCGCATGGCTCGGTCTCGCACTGGCTGTCGCAGGGCTTGTCTACCTGGTGTCGCCGGGGATCGCCGCGCCGCCGCTCGTCGGCGCGGCGTTGATGGCGATAGCGGGCGTCGCATGGGGCGTGTACTCGTTGCGTGGCCGCGGAGTGGCCGACCCGCTCGCAGCGACGGCGGGAAACTTCGCGCGGGCGGCTCCGCTTGCCCTCTTGCTGAGCGTGCTTTTCATCGCCAACGCCCGCGTTTACGCGAACGGGGCCGGGATCGCCCTGGCGATTGCCTCCGGCGCGCTCACGTCCGGCATCGGGTATGTCATCTGGTATGCGGCGCTGAGCAAGCTTACCGCCATGCGAGCCGCCACTGTACAGTTGTCGGTGCCGCTGATCGCTGCATTTGGCGGAGTGGCGTTCCTTTCGGAAGCGATCACGCCGCGCCTGGCTGCGGCTTCCGCAACGATTCTTGGTGGTATCGCGATGGTGCTGACCAGCAAGTCGCGCACATAGCGTCCATCGTGCCGGCGAACCGTATTCCCGATCAGGCATGGTCGACCATGCCTACAAACGGCGCGCCATTTCGACTGCGATAGTCATGATCGGCGCACGAAGGTCCGTTGACAGGGGAGGAGCCAACGTTCGAACGTCCCTACCTGGCCGGTCACTGTCCCATGCAAACCGAATGGTTCCCCGGTTCTTTCGTTGAGCTTACTCGACGGCATGCGACCCTTCTCGGACGTCCGATTGCCCAGTATGAACCACCAGAACCCGATCTCAAGCAGACTTTGAGATCGGACCCGCCGCAGGTCGTTGACTCTGGCAGTTTATTAGCTGCCTCGCAACGCTCTGCGGTTTCGCACAAGGACCTCAAATGAGTGAATCGCATTGCGACCAGTTCTTGCATGAGGTGCGCGCTCAAGTTTTTCGCAAACGCTCCGATAAGACACAAGCTGGCTGAATAACCGGTTAATAACGTTCATCTTCGATGGAGAAACTTATGCGCTTCATGTCGAAACTCTCGGCCCTTGGCGTAGCCGCGACCTTGGCGGGTTGCGCAGCAGGTCCGAGCCCAGAAGTAGATGCCGGGAAATTTAGTACCGTTCATACGGTAACGGTCGTTTATCCCGGGAAGGCGGTCTACGCTGGCGGGACTGCATCAATGCCACTTCTGGTTCCTGGCGGCGGCTTACTCGGCGCGGCAATTGCGGGCGCTGTAACGGGTGCCGCCAACGCTAGCGTCAGCAAAGCCCCAGCCACCTTTGACGACCTGGTGACGGCAAAACTTGGGGACACAAAACTCAATCGCCAATTCACTGACGGCATTGAAGCAGCACTGCGAACCCATGGTTACGTTGTTAGCGAGGTCGACGCATCTGCGCCGGGATTGCCAAAATTTACCCGGGACGACCATAACCTGCTGCATGCAAGTGGCCCCGCGTATCGAGATAGCGATGCCGTACTTGTCATTAGCGTTTCGCCACAGTACGTCGCACCGGGGCCGTTAAATTCGTATGCACGTATGGTGGTCGGCGAAATCGTCATGTTCAAGGGAGATACGCACGAATCTGTCCTTCGGCAACGAGTCTATTGGCAGAAGTTCTCGGATCCATATAGCTATGGCACGTTTGCTTCGCTCTTGAACGACATTCCCCACGCGATCAGCGGCCTCGACGAGAGTGTGATGGCGCAAGTCGGCCTCTTTGACAGGTCGTTAGACGCCACTCAACGTTGATGCAGACGGCTGCCCCGGAGATTGCGGATGCTGTGAGACAAGCAGTCTACGGCCGAGCAAATCGTGTTTCCTTATGCTCTCAATTTCTCCGGATTCCGTTCATCGATGCGTGTTCCAATTCCTCTCGCGGGCCGCGTCATTCCACGAATCGGACATTGGGCGGTGCGTTGGCATGGTCTGCTCCTGGCCGAGCCCGGTCCGACGCAGACCTCGATCAATCGCTGATTGCAGCGAATATGTGAAAGGCATAAGTCGACCCACAGGGGACCTTCAGATTTGCGCAGAGCGGCCGTTCGCGTAGCAGATAATGAAACCTCTACCCCCAGTTGCCCCAGACCATGACCCTTACTGCTTTTGGCCCCGTCCAGACCAGTCCCAACGGGGACTCTTTCTATCTGGCAATTCCGGGTACGCCTGCCTCGCTTGTGCTCTGCCTTGCGGATCCCGATCGTCCGTCGGCGACGCTGGACACCCTGCGCGACGGACAGATGGTCTCGGCCGTGGAACTGTACGCGCTGCTGCCGGCCCTTGCCGACGCGCACTGGAAACCCATGGACAGCGGGGCCTTGATGGGCTCGGGATCGGCTGGATCGAACATTTGGACGAGTTGCGGGTCACCCTCACGGTCAACGGCACGACCCGCCAAGATATACCCGGCACGGCGTTCGTGGCCATGACGGAGGCGGCGAATGCCGTGTCGGAGGCGCTCCGCCTCGCGCGCGATGCGATGACCGGTTACTGGCTGGTGACGGCAGGCGGAAAGGAATTCACGGCTTTTATCCGCCCCGATAACAGTTGGTGGGTTGCGGAGTCCGTGTCGACGAACGACGCTCGGCGAATCGCACGCGTGAAGGCCTATCGCACCGATGACGATCCGCAGGCGGCACTTAGAGGGTGGGCGTCCTCGCAGGGACAGCCCGTCATCATCACGCAGCGCTAGGCCGTCGTGTCCATTGACCGCTTGTGGCCGCACTGAGTCGGCCAACGGCCGGCTCAAGTCGACCCGTCTCAGTCGTCTGACGTGCCAGCCATCGGATGACTGCCTTCAGGCGCGGCCACCGCTCCCGAGTGCGAGGACGTCCCCTGAGAGACGTGAACGTTGCGCGGGAAGCAGGTGCTCACCCGCGATTAAACACCTTGCTAATGCTTGCTCCACGATCCATGCACGGATCGAGACGCGAGAGTTTGAGCAGATGATCGCGAGATGGCGCTCCCCGCTTGCTGTTTAGATATCCTCGACTGTTGAGGAAACTTCGGGTTCTTCGTGGAGTCTCCTGTCAAGTCGAGCCAATCGCCTGGAGCTGAGCAAGAATCTGAGCGTCGGAGCTTAGCGTCAATTGTGTCGACGAATCAAACTCCAGAAGCCATATCGTAGAGGTCGACGCGGAGTTGTCCGCATCGGCTACACCATTGATTGAGGATGTGCTACAAGGTGCAGATTTCGCGTGTGCTTGTCGTAGACTCACGCCGGCGTTGTTAGTGATAGCGTTGATTGACATGTTCGACTCCAATATCGATCGTGAAGTCGGTATAGGTAAGCTGTCGGCTCTGTTTACGAGGCAGGTCGTTGCCCGGCACTACCGGTGGCGGCCTCTCACCGACCCGCCTCGATACCTGGCTACTCCTGCCCTCGAGCGCTGATGCTCGCTGAGTCGTTCCAATCAATCAAGATCAATTTACGTCACATACCGTTCGCTATTGGTCAACAGATGTGCGCAAGCCGCGTCAGTGAAACGCGCTGTCGTGAGCCATTTCGAACAGCTTGTGATTGTCCCGGTAGTCCACGTGAACGCCGACAATAACGGGACCCGGCGTGTCGAGTGCCGTCTTCATGACTGAAGCGATGTCATCTGCCGTCCGGATCATGAGACCCACCGCACCGAAGGCCTCCGCATACTTCACCGGATCCACCGGTCCGAACGCGATCCCCGATGGACGGCCATATTTGGCGATCTCCTGTACCGCTACCATGTCGTACGTACCATCGATCAAGACCATATGAACGAGGTTCGACTTGAGCCGGACCGCCGTTTCGAGCTCCATGCTTGAAAACAGGAAGCCGCCGTCACCGGAGATCGAGATGACCTTCTCCGTAGGTCGCACCAAAGTCGCGGCAATTGCCCAGGGCAGCGCGACACCAAGCGTCTGCTGACCATTCGAAATCAAAACCTGGCGTGATCTGAAGCTGTAAAGGTAGCGGGCAAACCATAGATGGAACGATCCCATATCCAGACAGAGCGTTACATCGGGATCGAGGAATTTCTGTAGCTCATGCACGATCCTCAGCGGATGGACCGGAGCTCCCCCGAGCCGCGCAGCTTCGTCGCTGAGATGAGCTCGTTCTTCCCTGATCGCGCGGAGGATGGCCGAGGAAATCGGCGATTGCTCTTTACGCTCGGTCACCAACGTCAGAGCCGAAAGAGTCTGATCGATATCGCCAATCAACTCCACGGCCGGACAATAGTACGAGTCAAGATCTGCGGGAAGCACGTCGATGTGAATGATCTTGCGGTTGCACTCTTTGTTCCAGAGAGAGGGCCAATATTCCACAGGGTCGTAGCCGACCGTAATCACGAGATCGGCGGCCTCAAGCAGCCGGTCGGCCGGCTGATTGGCAAGCTGTCCGACGCGCCCGCCGAAGTCTGCCAACAGATGTGCCGCTATCGCACCAGCCGACTGGAACGTACCCACCACGGGCAAGTGGTTCGCGGCGATCAACTGGCGCACAGCACTTGCATTGGCAGGTTTGCTCGCCAGCAACCCAAGCAGCACGACAGGCGTTTGCGCCGCGTTGATCAGACGCGCCGCTTCCGCTATGGCGGCACCGTCAGCAGGCCCCTGCCCTGAGAACCCCGGGGTGACAAGCAGCTTGCCTTCGGCCGGCGCCGACATGATGTCTCGCGGCAGGCTGACGAACGCCGCACCGGGACGACCTGACTCCGCCGCACGGAACGCATTGCTGACTACTTCGGCAACGGCTTGCGGAGCGCCGACGGCCGCGCTGAACTTGGTGACGGGCTTGCAGATCGATACCGAGTCCATAGTCTGATGAAGATGCTTCAATGCTTCGTCGGTTGCAACCGCGCCACCTAGCGCGACGACCGGATCACCTTCGGAGTTTGCTGTCGCAAGACCTGTGACGAGATTCGAGACGCCAGGTCCCGACGTGGCGATGCAGACGCCGGCTTTACCCGTCATGCGACCGATCCCGCCCGCTATGAAGGCTGCATTCTGCTCGTGCCGGCACACGACTGTCCGTATCTTCGAATCGACCAAGGTGTTAAACACGGCATCGATCTTTGCGCCTGGAATGCCAAATACGTATTCAACACCTTGATCTTCCAGTGTGCGGACGACAAGTTCGGCTCCCGTTCGGGCTGAGTTGTCAATTTTGCTAGACATCGTTTATCTCCTAATGGGCCTGTTCGGCGTACGCGAGTTCACCGGCGGAGTTCTTGCTCAGATCCGCCTTGAGGAACGATTCGTTTTCTGGCAACGCGAGATGGAAATCCGTCAGCGCTTCGATGCGAAGCCGCAAGGGGGCGCTCGAACATGCCAGCAGATGACCGCCATGTTTGCGGTCCTCGGATAGAAAGTGAAAGTGATATCCGGCGATACTGAACGCGCTGGAAAATCCCGGCGACCATAGCCCCACGAGCGTACCCCGAATCGCACTCAGTTCGAACTCGGCCTGCGCTTTAGCTGCGTCAATCAACCGGGCACCGCTCTGAGGGGGACTCACCGCGCGCATATGGGCATGGTGGAATTCGCCGTCGAGTCGTATCGCATAGAAGATGTTGTTCGATCTTCGGTACGCGTCGCACTGTTGCATCAGGACATCGAGTGAGTCTGCCGGCCCGATTGAAACATCGACGTCGGGTGTAAAGCGCGTGACGACCGCGAACGGCGCGCAGGCATCCACAGGCGCCTCCGAGACCGTCCCATCACCACGCGCCCGGTAGATAAGGCCGTCAAGCACGACCATCTCTCCGTCAAGGTTTTCGAACGTCCCCAGACCGAAGTCGCCGTGCTTCAGGATTACCTTCGACGAGATTGCGCCGGTGTACACCCCTTCCACCAGAGCACCTGAGGTTGAAACCTGGAAGAGCGTATGCAAAGGCGTATGAAAGTATTCCGCCAGCGCCGCCGCGACGATGGACGACGCACTGGTCCCGGTTCTCGTCATTTCAACTTTTAGCGCGCGCTCAAGGACGGAGGGAATAAGCAGATTGAGTTCAGGCACGTGTCATATCCATAGAGTGACTGCGCGGCGCCGCGCACGACAGGACCATCGATCGATGGATGAGGCGCCGCCGTGAAGCGGCGATGCGATAAAACCAAGATATTCCCGACCGCCCCGCAGAGGAAATCGTCTCTGCGGGTGCCTACACGCAACCGATGTATGACGGAACCTATACGAACGCATGTTGCCTCAGCGCCCTGGCAAGAATCGCTCACCAGCATATACGCGCGTATGTCGCGCGGCGACTCAAGTACGAGCGGCGGTACCGTCAAGTAGGCTGTCTACCCCTCTGGATCCGCAGTATCTTTAGTTGGGGAAGAACTTCGTAAGCACGCTGTTGCCCGGTATAGAGCCTCGCGGCGAAGCCGGACCGATGTCCTCCCCCGTTCACCATTCGCCTGCGCAGAAACTTTATGAGCAACGCACCTGTCACCGCACAGCCTGCGCCAGAATCCACACTTGCCGCAGGCGCACTGTTGAGTGCGATAGGCGGGTTCCTCGACGCCTATACATATGTCGGTCATGGAATGGTGTTTGCGAACGCCCAGAGCGGTAACGTTCTGTTAGCGGCGCTGGCAATTGTCAACGCGCAGTGGTCTTTAGCGATTCGCCATATTCCGCCAATCATCGCCCTCTTTGTTGGGACCTTCTTCGTCCGAGCAGTTCAACTGATCAGCCCACGTCTGGGACTGCGATCCGCCACCGTCTGTCTTGCAGTCGAGGCACTTGTATTGCTTGGCAACGCCGCGCTGCCGGCCGACATAAACGATTATCTGAGCACTGTGTCTATTTCATTCGCCGCGGCGCTGCAATGGTCTGCATTCGCGAACATCGAAGGATGGACGTATACGTCGATCGCGGCGACCGGCAACCTGAGGCAACTTGCCGACTCAATATTCACCCTGTCCGTCGGTGTTGCGCCCGCTGTAGGTAATTCGCCTCGAGCCCGCGCATTTGCGGCAATCTGTACTGGATTCGCCCTGGGCGCAGTAGTAGGCGCCTTTGCGACACACACGATGGGAAACGCGGCCGCACTCCTGCCGGCCGTATGCCTGATAGGCATGCTGATGATGATCGATATCGCTGCGCAGTTCCCCTTGTAGGTCTTCTCCGCCGCCGGATAGCCGCATGAGCAAGAGAAGCCGCAATTCGGGGGAAGTGCAAGGCACCGGACGAGCATACATAAGTATGCGTTCGTCATCCGAGATGATTGAACTGAGAACCATGAGTTCTATAGCACTCCGCGTCCGAGCCAATTATTCTGAAGCCTGAAAAGTTGGAGAAGGTAGGCGCCTGACGGCTGGGCGACCGAACTACTATCGGTCAAACTTCAAATTTTCCATACGACAATATTTACACGTCGTTATCGTCGCGTTCATCCACAGTATTTTTAAAATATTTCGCTAACCTCATCAATGACAGGTGAATATATGATCTCGAAAAATGTAGCAATTGGCGTCGTAACAGCCGTCGTGCTGTGCACGGCAGCTTATGCGCAAACTCCGGCAGTAAGCTCGATGAGTAATGACTCGAATGCCAATTCCGCCGCACTCGACCAAGGGCAGTCGACAAAAAAGGCCGAGCGTGCGGCGAATCGGGCTTTCGCTAAGCGGATCAGGCAGACCCTCTACAAGACCAAGGGTCTCGAGGACTCTGACATCGTCGTCTTCGCGAAGGCCAAGACAGGGCAGGTGACGCTATCGGGGTTCATCCTGACTGAGGACCAGGATCACATTGCTACAGCTGCCGTTGGCAAAGTTCAAGGTGTCTCCTCGGTGACCAGTAAACTGACTCTGCAGGAACAAGGGGGTTAAGCAAGCTGATAGCACGACCGGCGGCGGCCGGGCGGGCGCGCTACTTGACGCCATACCCCGCGAGAGGCTCTCTGAACGGTTCGGTCATTGGGCTGCGGGTGCAACTCACGGCATTAAGGACGAGCTAACGCTTCGGCGCGGGCCAACCAATCGCGTAGCACCTCGCCGCTGCAGGGCGATGGAGGCAGCGCGGTCTCGCGCAAAGATCTTATATCCACGCCCGCGTGCGCCAATTCGAACGCATGCCCGACGAGCCAACTCTCGATGGCGGCAGCCGAAGCTTCGAGGTGAAATTGCAGACCAAGCACATGCGTGCCGATCGAAAATGCCTGGTTCGGGTAAAGCTCGGTGGAAGCCAGCCGCTCAGCGTCCGCTGGCAAATCGAACGTATCGCCATGCCAATGCAGGACCGGCACATCCGCCGATAGAGGTGCAAGCACCGACTCCTTCCCGGCGGCCGTTAACATCACCCTCCCCCAACCGATCTCCTTTACTGCTCCCGGGTAGACCTTTGCACCGCATGCTCTTGCGATCAGTTGCGCCCCGAGGCAAATCCCCAACAGCGGCATTTCCATGTTCAGTCGTTGTTCGATCAGTGACAGTTCATGGCACAGAAACGGATATCTGCCTTCCTCGTACGCGCCGATCGGTCCACCGAGAATCACCACGACGTCGGGTGCGCGGATATCGAGATCCCGCAGGTTCCCCGTAGGCGCCTCAACGTACTCAATCCGACACCCTGCTTCAATGAACGCCGGTTCGAAGGCACCCAGATCTTCGAACGGCACGTGACGAATGGCTAGGACATGCTTCATTGCTTAAACCTCGTTGACAGCTTGCGTTGCTGCGAGTTGATATTGCTCGTGCGTCGACGCGAGTTCCTCCCGGATGCGCGTGCGCGCTGCCGGCTCTCGACGATGGAGGGAAACAATCCACCCGGCGCCTGCTGCCAGGTAAGCGAAAAAGATATAGGGGAAGTAGACAACCGGCGCGGGCGGCAGCGGATAGACGCTGCCGATGGCGGGGATCATGAGTAGCAACAGCGCCGCAACACAGTAGCCAACGTCGCGCCGGCGCAGTTGTCCGAGCCGGGAGAGGTACACGGGTGCTGCGATCGTGATCAAGAAGTACGGCACGAGGAAGCCAAACGCGGCCAACGTGCCGACCCAGTTGAATATATCGAGAGGGGCATTGTGGGCCGCGAAAAGTATCGCCGGAACGAGAAAAGCGATGATCGCCATCAGCGAAACCGCGACGTGCGGGGTTTCGTTCGTCGAATGGGCGTCTGCTGTTGCCTCATGAAAAAGGCCATGCCGTCCCATTGCAAAGATCACCCGCGCCCCTGCATTGATGCACGAAAGGGCCAGCGAAAAGAACGTGAACATTGCACCGAGCGATAGCGGCACCTGCAGAAACTTGACGTGCGCAAGTTCGGCCAAAATGTTCAGCGGCGCATCGATCTTATCGAGCGTGATTGCGTAGCCGGTGAAGCCATCAACCATCACATAGGTGACGAAGACGAAGAATACGCCGGACACGATCAGGCTCCAGATCACCGCACGTGGAATCGACTTCAGCGGATCTTTCGCTTCCGTACCGAACGCAGTCGCACACTCGAAGCCAACCAAGCTGAAAATCGCGACCACCACGCCGAGCCCCATACTTGAGAGCGGCGTATCGCTCAGGCCAAGTTGTTTTGTGTCGATGGCGAAATGACGCGACTGAAGCACGATGAAGCAAAGCCCCAGGATTAATAGCATCGAGGCGCCCTCAAGAATTAGCATCAGTACCGCAGAGAGCTGCACGTTTCTCCACGCGCAATACCACGCAGTGACGGCGCAGACGACAAAGAAAACCAGCGGAGAGACGCTGTGCCCCGCCATCTGGGTCAGCTTGCCCGCGAACACGGCGAACCCCGTCATGCCCGCCATGGCGATTCCCAGATAGGCCCAAACGAGCGACCAACCTGCGACCCCACCTGCGGTGAGCCCAAGTCCTCTGCAGGTATAGGCATACATCGACCCGACCCCTGCCGAGCGGCGTGCAAACTGGTTGAGATTGAAGGCAACGAACAGCAGCATTACGGTACCCAGCGCATACGCCAACCAACTCATATTGCCCGTATTGGAGAACATCACGGGAATGATCAGCGCGGCGGTCATGGTCGGGGAAATCAGTGCAACGGCTTGACCCAGCAACTCCGAAAAGCTCAAACAATTCGCTCGTAGGGGATTCGTTTCCATGGATTGCACCTTTAGGTCGATGACGACGAACTCGTTTGCCGCGAACAAGATTCGGGCTCCGTAATCAGTAAGCCGATGGTACGATCGCCTTGGACCAGGTGAATCCTCCAGAAAATTAAAGCAGGGTGGACCAGCATGCTGAGACCGTCGGAGATGGGCATCAAGGTGGACAAGGACCAAAAGATGCCTCCTTACCTGCAGATTGCCCTCGCCATCATCGAAGAAATTCGCCGCGGCAGGCTTCAGCCGGGAGGCGCGTTGCCCGGTACGAGGGACCTCGCCGAGCAATTAGGTGTCAACCGCAAAACGGTGATCCTTGCCTATGACGAGCTCACCGCACAAGGTTGGCTGACCCCGGAGCGCGCACGGGGGACGTTCGTGTCGCCGCGTCTGCCGACTGCCCAGCCGGCGGCCTTCGCCTTTCGGCCTGTCGAAACGGCGCCGATGCCTCAGGAGCCCGATTTCCGCCTTCCCGGACAAAAGACCCGTGTCGACATATTGCTGCCGGAGCCGGGAGTACTGATGTTCGACGATGGCGCGCCCGACACCCGCCTCGTGCCTGTCAATGAAATGGCACGTGCGTATCGCCGCAGCCTGCTTTCGCTAAGTCGCGACAACCTGCTAGGGTACGGTGATCCCCGCGGCGCGCGGGCGCTGCGGCGGTCGATCTCAGCGATGCTCAATGCGGACCGCGGTCTCAACACAACCGCTGACACCATCTGCCTGACCCGCGGGAGCCAGATGGCCATCTTCATCGCTGCGCGAGTGCTCACACAGGCTGGCGACACAGCTGTGCTGGAGTCGCTGAGCTATCCCCCTGCAAGAGAAGCGTTTCTCGCAAACGGCGTCGAGGTAGTGACGGCACGCGTCGACGAGAAGGGTATGCGCCTTGACGATCTTGAGAAGCTTTGCCGGAACAAGCGTGTGCGGTGTGTCTACCTGACGCCGCACCATCAGTTTCCGACCACGGTCCTGTTGCCGCCTGAACGGCGCTTGCGGCTACTCGCGCTCGCCGACCAGTTTGGCTTTGCAATAATCGAGGATGACTATGACCACGACTTTCATTTCTCGCACCGTCCGATGCTGCCGCTCGCTAGCGCCGATCAATGGGGCAAGGTCGCGTATATCGGCTCGCTCTCCAAACTGCTTACGCCAAGCTTGCGGAGCGGTTACATTGTCGGCGCCAAACGGTTCGTCGACCGGGTTGCGGAAGAGATTCTGCTAATTGACCGACAGGGCGATCCGGCAACAGAGCTAGCGGTGGCCGAAATGATGGAAGCTGGCGAGATCCGGCGTCATGCGCGTAAGGTGCTGCGCATCTATGATGACAGACGAATGTTGTTCGCCGATCTGCTAAAGCGCCACTTCGGCTCAGCCATCGACTTCGAGCTGCCCGATGGAGGGCTTGCTTTCTGGGTACGATTCGCGGAGAACGTAGACGTTGGCGAGCTTGTCTTAAGCGCCGCCCGTCATGGCGTGAAAATCCTGCCTGGGGCGACCTATTCGATGTCCGGCGAACCGACTTCGGGTCTTAGACTCGGCTTCGCAAGCCTGAACGAACGCGAACTCACGGAAGCGGTCTCAAGGCTTGCGTCGAGCTGGCAACGCCTCGGCCTAGGGGACGCATAGGGAGGCTGCGCTGGTAGGTTGCCCAGCGCAGGTAGGACGTGATTCAACGCCTTTCGTCAACCAGCGAAACGTCAGCTTTCCGACTCAAAGAACTCGTCCCCAAGCAACATATCCTCGAAAAAGGCTCCGTAGGCTTTCTCCGGGTGACGGATATGAATCTCCAAAACCCATAGCAGCGGCGCAGGATGAAAAGGCACTTCGGCGAGGGGCCCCTCGTACACCACCGCATGTGGAAAGTCCGAGATACGATGGCCAGATAAATCGAGATTTAGTTTCCACCCGAGTTCGGTCGCGCGGCGCTCGGCGAATTCGTAGAGCGTCTGACCCGTAAACTTGTCATCACGCCATTTCGCGCGCACTTCGTGGAAAAGCGCTTTTGCGTCACGCGCACAGCGAGTCATTTCGGCATCCGCACCCGTGATAAACGTATCACCGCCGTCGCCTTCCCATTTTTCCCAAACGGGACCGATGTCTATCAGAAAGATGTCCTCCTCACCAAGCACAATACCGGGATCGGACGGTGCCCCAAAGGTCTTCGTGGTATTCGAGCCGAAGCGCACGTACACATCGTGCCATCCACGTCGCATGCCGGCGGCCTTGAGAACGTCTTTCGCCATCTCGACAGCATCCTCCTCGACCATTCCAGGGCGGCATTGCGCGGCGATGGCGTGGATAGCGGCGCGGGTCTTGTCACGAACCGAGAGCATGGTATCCGCAGCAAATGCGGTGCCGACGCGCTCAAGATCGGTCAGGGCGAGTGTACTCATGAGGAAATGCTCCGTACTTTTGTCTTGCGGTTGAAGTTGAAGCCGAACAACGTCTGACTTCAGGGAATAGAGAGGGCAAGACCGCTCGTTGAGGCATCGACCCGTATCTGGCAAGCAAGACGCGAATGGCCCGTCGCTTCGGGTAGGCACTCGAGCAATTCTCGCTCGTCACGGCCAGGTGGCGGCAATCTCGCGCACGACGCCGCATCAATCTCGACCAAGCACGTCCCGCACGCCCCTCGGCCCCCGCATACGCTGGGGACCGCAACACCCAGACGGCGCAACGCGCCAAGCAGCGACTCGTTCAAAGGCACAGCATAAACAATGCCATTGACCTTGATCTGAACCACATCCATGTTGTCGCTTGCCGTGCCGCAAGCGGGGACCGTTGCCCCAAACGGGTCGGCGAAGAATGCCTCAGCACGTAGCCCACGTTTTGAGCTCAAGGCCTCATGCGCTGTCGCAACCATCGCAGGCGCGCCGCACGCGTAGACGTCGACGTCGGCGAGCGAGGCAAAGTCGTGGAGGACGGCCTCATGAACGCGAGTGCCGCGCGGCGTATCCGCATCGGCGCCAACACGCGAGAATACGGGGATGAACCGGAAGTTATCGTGGATGCGAGTCCACGAGTGGACCAGGTCGCACATATACAGGTCGTCTTCTGTCCGACCTCCCCAGTAAAGCGACATGGGCCGCGTCCATCCCTTGGAGAACGCTTCCTCCACGATCGCACGCACAGGTGCGAAACCCGTACCCGTGCAAAGAAAGAGCGCAGATTTGGAAACCGTATCGCTGTGTAGTCCGAAGTCGCCGAATGGACCTCTCCAGGACAGTACGTCACCGCATTCGATCCGCCTCAAGGTGTGGTCACTGAAGAGGCCATCAACAACGCGTCGGACGTGAAGTTCGATGCATCCTTCATGGAGACACGACGTCGCCAGTGAGAAACACCTGTATCGCCCATCAGAGGCCTTCACCTCAATATACTGACCAGACGTATAAGCAAACGTGCACCCTTCTTCCACGCGGATTCTGAGTATCGTGACGCCGGGTACGCAACGTTCGATTTGCACGACTGTGCCTTGTATCAACGCGAACTCATCTGCGTTATGAGGCCGACGCGCGCGCGGAACTCGCAATTGCAGGTCTTCAGTAACAGCCGTGCGAATCATATTCAGCCTATGACGAGTAAATCCATAACGCTAGCCTAGATAAAGCACGGACCTACCGGCACCTCCAGTTTTTCAAAACAGACTGGTCCACGGAAACCAACCATCTGTATGAGCGAGTCACTCGATGGTAAGAGAGCCGTTATCCCTAGATACGATGGTGCTTCGCTATTACCAACGATAGATTAGGGTCTACGGAATGCTCATAAGTTGCCGCATACATTGAGACAGACTGTACGCCCCAAGGTCAAGCAGGGGCGCCCCCCCAAAATTAACCCTCTCCAGGAGGCATCGTGTCGGATCTATGGCGTTTGTCCGCAACTGAACTTGCTCATCTCATTCGCACTCGCAAAGTCTCTGCGAGGGAAGCAGCTGAGGCCGCACTTCAAAGGCTTAACGCGGTCAACCCGCAGATCAATGCGGTCGTCGCGCACCGGCCCGACTGGGTGCGCGAACAGGCCGACCAGGTCGACAGATTATTGGCCCGCGGCGAGGACCCTGGTCCGTTGGCTGGTGTTCCGGTCACTGTGAAGATCAACACAGATCAGGCAGGGTTCGCTACGACCAACGGCACACGACTACAGGAGGATCTGGTGGCGCAGGCCAACAGTCCAGCGGTCGATAATCTCCAGCGAGCCGGGGCGGTGCTGCTCGGCCGCAGCAATGCACCGACCTTCGCCTTGCGCTGGTTTACCAGCAATCTCGTTCACGGCGCCACGCGCAATCCGCGCGATCCGTCGTTGACGCCAGGTGGCTCTTCGGGCGGTGCGGCAGCCGCCGTCGCCGCCGGCATTGGTCATCTGGCACTCGGCACCGACATCGGAGGCTCGATCCGCTATCCGGCCTATGCCTGCGGAATCCACGGAATACGCCCTACGTTCGGACGTGTCCCGGCCTTCAACGCATCCTCGCCGGAGCGCGCAATCGGTGCCCAATTGATGTCCGCGACCGGCCCGATCGCCCGCACGATCAACGATCTTCAAGCTGGGCTCCTCGCGATGTCGGCTCGCGATCTTCGCGATCCCTGGTGGGTGCCGGTGCCCATCGCAGGTACTGCCATGCCGCGCCATGCAGCTATCTGTCTTCGCCCAGGCGGACTACAGATTAGCAAGGAGGTCGAAGCAGCACTGCTGGACGCAGGACGCAGGCTTGCAGACGCCGGTTGGACGGTGGAAGAAATCGAGGATACGCCGTCAATCCGCGAGGCGGCTCAGGTGCAGGAACGGCTGTGGCTTGGCGACGGGTTCGCAGGATTGGTCGACGCCGTTGCGCGCGACGGCGATCCCGGCGCGCATGCGGTGGTCGAAGCCTCGCGCGCCAAGGTCGCAACGCTGCCCGCCGATGTGATAAGTCGTGAGCTGGTACGACGCACCACCTTGACACGCCAATGGCGTCAATTCCTGACCACATATCCAGTGCTATTGCTGCCTGTATCGGCGGAGCTGCCGTTCCCAGACAACCTCGACATGCGCGGCAACGAAGCTTTCGAGCGCGTGTGGGAAGCGCAACTAACGATGAGAGCTCTGCCTGCTATGGGGTTACCGGGCCTCGTTGTCTCCACAGGCCTCGTTGGTTCGGTACCTGTAGGCGTACAGATCGTCGCCGGTCACTATCGGGAAGATCTGTGTCTACTTGCAGGCAAAGCGATCGAAGCTCGCGGCACGCCGCCGTCTCCAATCGATCCTGTCGTATAGGCAAGCTGAAAAGGCATCGTGCCCGTCCCGAGCCGGCCCGCCGCCTCGGTCGAGATTCGTATCGCAATGTATCCATAGATGAACGGGACACATACGCATGCACTTGACCAGCCTTCCCGACACAACCTAGATAACTCGGCGGCCTTTAATGCATCTACGCCGGACGCATGGAAAGGAGGCCGACTCTGCAAACGCCGTCGGACTGCGTTTCCGGGCCTCTCGCATCTGGCAACGCCCCTGTTAGCCAAGACAAACTCCGGAGGTAGTCGCCATGAAGTTACTCATTCAAGCCGTCGTTCTAGCTATCGCTATCGCCACGCCGATCGCTTGCTTCGCACAGGCAGAGGAGCCTTTGACCCGCGCGCAGATCCTTGTCGAGCTAATCCAGCTTGAACAGGCTGGTTACCGCCCCGCCGAAGGGGTGGATCCGAATTATCCCGCCGACATCCAGGCGGCCGAGACGCGTGTGGCGGCAAAAAATGGCAAGACCAACAGCGTTGGCGGTGCTGTCGGCAGCATCTCGGCATCGGGAGCCCATGCAGATCCTGGTCACTGAAACGACTACGACCATCCCCCGCCGTGCCTAACGGCACTCACATGACCGCCCCAAGATTCGAATGACGACATCGACGATGCAATCGCGCCGAACAATGGCTTGGTCCGCCTCGTCACGCACACGATTCGACAGCCATACGGGCGGACCGCATTTCTCATCCATGCCTGGAAAAGCCATGCTCCTCATCGTTCTCGCCTACCTTGGTGGCGCCCTGACTATTCTCAGTCCGTGCATCCTGCCAGTGCTACCGTTCGTCTTTGCGCGCGCCGATCAACCATTCGTGCGCAGTGGTCTGCCGCTGCTTGCCGGTATGGCGCTCACTTTCGCCCTCGTAGCAACGCTTGCGGCCGTCGGCGGCGGATGGGTGACTCAGGCCAACGAGTATGGGCGATGGCTCGCTACGACTCTGCTCGCCGTCTTCGGACTGATTCTGCTGTTTCCTCGCTTCGCCGATCATCTGATGCGCCCTCTGGTAAGCGCCGGCAATCGCCTGTCGAACTTCGCCCAAAGGGACGGACAAGGCGCTCGCGTAGGGTCGGCGTTGCTGTTGGGTATCGCCACGGGTCTGTTGTGGGCCCCATGTGCCGGGCCTATTCTCGGCCTGGTACTGACAGGTGCGGCGCTGCGCGGCGCCAGTGTCGGCACGACGCTTCTACTCGTCGCGTATGCGGCCGGCGCGGCCACCTCACTTGGAGCGGCGTTGCTGATCGGTGGCCGCGTGTTTGCTGCAATGAAGCGTTCGCTCGGCGCGGGAGAATGGATTCGCCGTGGGATCGGCGCGGCGATCTTGTGCGGCGTGGCAGCGATCGCGTTCGGTCTCGACACCGGCATCCTCGCACGAGTGTCGACCGTCTCTACAAGTGGAATCGAACAGAAACTGATCGACCGGTTGTCACCAGGCGTGACGCCGCTGGATCCGCGTTTCGTCAAACGATAGCCCTTAGCGCATCGCCAGATGAATCAGGATCTCGAACGGCAGCGCGAGCAAAAGCGCGCCACTGACTCCGGGACTCCACAGCCCCACGAGCCACAGCATGCGTCGAACTTTAATGTCGCACGTCTGCGCGATTCCAGTGTGCATCGCACCGCTCCTAGTCATATTTGGTGCCGGGTACCAACTTCCCTCTGAACACCCAGTACCCTGCCGTTGTGTACACGAGGATTACCGGCAGAACCACGAGAGCGCCAGCGAGAGCGAAAGTCTGGCTAGCCCTTGGCGCAGCTGCGTCAACGAGGGTCAGCGAATAGGGAATCGCATAAGGCCAAACGCTGACGAGCAAGCCTATGTAGCCCAGTAGTACCAGCGCGAGTGCCAGGATGAACGGCATCACGTGCAGCCGCTTTCTGGCCGCCGAGAACATAAACCATGCACCGACCGCAACAAGCAACGGCACTGGCAAAAGGCGTGACAGCATGCCCGCTTCAAACCAGCGTTCTGCAATCCGTGGATCGGAGAGCGGCGTCCATACGGACACAGCGATCATGAAGAGCAGCAGTAAAGCCGTCAGCGGCGTGATGAGAAGATGGAGCCGGCGTTGCAACTCACCTTCGGTCTTGATGACGAGCCAGCATGCGCCCAATAAGGCGTAGGTCGCCATCAGCCCCAAGCCCGAGAGTAGACTAAAAGGCTCAAGCCAGAAGAACGCATCGCCGGCGAAAGCGTTGTTGGCAATCGGAATGCCTTTCAAGTAAGCACCGAGAATCACTCCCTGAAAGAACGATGCGCCTGCGGAGCCACCAATAAAAGCAAGGTTCCATAGGTTCTTTGTGCGATCCGCCTTGCCGCGGAGTTCGAAGGAAACGCCGCGAAAAATAAGGCAAACCAGCATTGTGATGATCGGGAGATAGAGCGCGGACAGCGCGACCGAATACACCAGCGGGAAAGCTGCAAACAACGCCGCGCCTCCCAGCACCAGCCAGGTCTCGTTGCCGTCCCAAACGGGTGCGATCGCATGCATCATCAGGTCGCGCTCGCTCTCGTCAGGAAAGAACGGGAAAATCAGCCCCACCCCCAGATCGAATCCATCGAGCATCACGTACATGAAAAGACCCAGCGCAATGACCGCAGCCCACGCAAATGTCACGTTCATTTCCCACTCCTTTCGAGGCTATGTTGAGCAGCACTGCGCAGCTCAGCTACGGCTAGCGGCCTGCGCCCAGTGCGGCCTATCTCCAGGGTCGGGCGTCCAATAGGCTTTCCCACTTCATCAGGCACAACCGGCCCTTCCCGCAGGAAACGCACGACGTAGTAGATGCCGGTTCCGAACACAACACAGTAGGCAATGACGAGAACCATGAGAGAGATCCCAACACTCTGCGACGTGACCGGCGAAACCGCTTGCGCGGTTCGTAGCACCCCATAGACAACCCAGGGCTGTCGCCCCACCTCAGTGGTGATCCATCCTGCCAGTAGCGAGATAAACCCCGTGGGGCCCATAAAAAGAACGAAGCGCTGATACGTCCTGCTTTCGAAAATTCGCCCCCGTCGCCGCAGCATTACCCCGATGAGCGCCATCAGAATCATCAACATGCCAAGGCCTGCCATAACGCGGAAGGTCCAGAAGATGATCGACGAGTCAGGACGGTCTCCCGGGGGAAATTCCTTGAGACCGCGAATTTCACCGGTCCAGCTATGCGTCAGGATCAGGCTACCTAGATGCGGAACCTGCACGGCGTGACGGGTCACCTCCGAGTTCATGTCGGGAAAGCCAATCAGGTTCAGCGCGGTTCCGCCTTTTTCGGTTTCCCAAAGCCCCTCAATGGCTGCGATCTTGGCCGGCTGATATTTGCGCGTATTCAGGCCGTGCTGGTCACCAACAATCGCCTGAACCGGCGTAAGGACCAGCAATAGCCAGAGCGCCATCGAAAACATCGTCTTGACCGCTGGATCCCTCCGGCCCTTCAGTAAATGCCACGCACCTGTAGCCGCAACGACGAGGGCCGCGACAATGAACGCTGCGAGAGTCATGTGTGCAAGCCTGAACGGAAAGGAAGGGTTAAAGATAATCTTGAACCAGTCGAGCGGAACGACATGGCCGTTCTCGATCTTGATACCTTGGGGCGTCTGCATCCAGCTATTTGACGCAAGGATCCAGAACGTCGAGATTAAAGTGCCGATCGCGACCATCAGCGTGGCGCCGAAATGTGCACGCGGCCCTACTTTTTCCCAACCAAACAGCATGATTCCGAGAAAGCCCGCTTCAAGGAAAAATGCGGTCATGACTTCGTACGTCAGAAGAGGGCCCGTGACGGGACCTGCGAACTTTGCGAACCCCGACCAGTTCGTTCCAAACTCGTACGCCATCACCACACCGGACACGACGCCCATGCCGAATCCGATCGCGAAAATCTTAGACCAGTAAACGCAGAGCTCTTTGTAGTGACGTTTACCCGTCCGCAGCCACACTGCTTCAAGTACGGCTAAAAAGCTCGCCAGGCCGATGCTCAAGGCCGGAAAAATTATGTGGAACGATATAGTGAAAGCAAACTGTATTCGCGAAAGATCGAGTGCGTTCGGATTCATGTCGGTCCCCTTGGTGAAGCTCGCCAACTCTGGTGGCCTGCGGTGCGATTTCTTGCGCTGCAGGCCATCCCATCACGCTTTCAATACACCTTAGCGAAGGTTGGTTCTCGCAAGCTCGACGATTTCGTCCCCTCGTCCGTTAAGGATGGCGCGCAACATATACAGGCTGAAACCCTTTGCTTGTTCGAACTCGATCTTCGGCGGCATAGCGAGTTCGTGTTTTGAAGTCACCACGTCGACGAGCGCCGGGCCGGGGTGTTCGAAGGCGGCTTTCAAGGCTGCAGCAATGTCTTCGGACTCTTCGACCCTAATGCTGAAAATCCCGGCCGCTTTCGCAATGGCGGCGAAATCCGTCTTGCTCAGATCTACGTTGGTGTCGAGATAGCCGCCGGCCTTCAACTCCATGGAAACGAATCCCAGCAGACTGTTGTTGAACACCACGACTTTGATAGGAAGATCGAGTTGCCGTGCCGTCAACAGATCCCCGAGCAGCATTGACAGACCGCCGTCCCCGGACAAAGAGACAACTTGCCGCCCCGGGTTGGCTCCCTGCGCGCCAAGCGCTTGTGGCATGGCGTTCGCCATGGACCCGTGATTGAATGAACCATGCAGCTGACGCCTGCCATTCATGCTCAGGTACCGCGCCGCCCAGAGCGTGGGCGTTCCGACATCCGCGGTAAAGATCGCATCGTCGGCGGCCGCTTCGTCGATTAGCCGTGTCAGATACTGCGGATGAATGGGTCTATCAGGTTCAGACGCAACCGCAAGGTCCTCGAGATCCATTCTCGCCGTGGTGTAGTGCGCGATCGCATTGTCCAGAAAGCGCCGCTCATCCTTGTGCTGTAAAAGCGGCAGGACCGCTCTGATCGTATCCTTGACCGTCCCCACGAGCCCGAGCGTAAGCGGTGCCCGATGGCCGAGCTTCGAGCCCTTCCAGTCGATCTGCACGATCTTCGCGTTGCCCGGATAGAACGCGCGGTACGGGAAATCCGTACCCAGCATCACTAGCGTGTCACACGACTCCATCGCATGATATCCAGAGCTAAAGCCAATCAGGCCAGTCATGCCAACGTCGTACGGATTGTCCCATTCGACGAACTGCTTGCCGCGCAGGGCATGGACCACCGGTGCCTTAAGCGCTTGCGCCAGCGCAACCACTTCGTCATGCGCGCCCGCCGTACCACTACCGCACAGTAACGTGACATCTTTCGATGAATTGAGTAGATCCGCCAGACGGTCAATATCGGCAGTCGCGGGAATAATCGCCGCTGGGGATATTTCGCTCCACAGGCCGACCGGGTGCGGACACTCTTTCAGTGCGACGTCTCCGGGCAAAACGATGACAGCGACGCCGTGCTCCTCAATGGCCGTGCGCATTGCTCGTTCGAGCACTCGTGGGAACTGTTCCGGATTCGTCACGAGCTCGGCGAAATGGCTGCATTCCCGGAACAACTCCTGAGGATGCGTCTCCTGAAAATAGCCTAAACCGATTTCCGACGACGGAATGTGTGCGGCAATTGCAAGCACGGGCTGATGATTGCGATGGCAGTCGAACAATCCGTTGATCAAATGAAGATTGCCCGGACCGCAGCTGCCCGCGCAGACGGCTAGCCGTCCGGTCGATGCTGCGTCTGCTCCCGCGGCAAACGCGGCACTTTCCTCGTGACGCGTGTGCATCCAGCGAATCGAACCGAGCTCTTCAAGGCTAAAGGCGAGTCCGTTCAGACTGTCACCTGTTACGCCCCAGATTCGTTCTACGCCAGCGGCGGCAAGGGTTTTTGCCAGATAATCGGCGATAGTCTGTTTGCCCATGGTTTACTCCTGAAAAAATTGGAAAATCGCAAGCCGCTTCAAATTCGGGGAGCGGCTTTCTCGATCTCAAAAACCGCCCTCTTATGGCGGGTTGATGCTCTCGTGTTCAACCAAATGTGATGGCGTACGCTTCGACGCCGGGGTCGAGAAACTGAATAGAAAAGGTGTGATCGCCAACGTCGTGCTTCTGTCGGACCAGTTGATACAACCGATGCTCCGTTACGGTGCCGCTGCCGTCATCGGCGACGTCGGTGCCGTGTGCATCACCGGGTGCACCGCCATCGATACTGACTCGAAAGCGGACGGGTTTGCCGTCCTTGCCCGGACCCAGTACCAGGTGGAGATCCCGCGCATGAAAGCGGTAGACGATGCTTCCCGACGCTGCGGCAAGCGTTGCGCGGTCCTTTTCAACGTCCCATTTGCCCGCAAGACCCCAGTCATTGACAGTGGGCTGGGTGGGCGCAACATAGGTGTGAATCTCGTCCTGCGCCTCGCCGCCTGGTGATGCAAAATTATCCGCCTGTGCGTAACCGATGTATGTCTCAGGCGACTGCAGGTCAGCGACGTCCGCAGGCAGTTCTATCCCCGGCGTAACAGCGTTCGCGGCACTTGAAACTTTCTTCGTCGCATCAGAACTCCCCGCTTCCGCCAACAGAATCTGAATCACCTTCTCTGATTTGGCGTAGTTGCCTTCGCCAAAATTGTGGTGCCGAATCTGTCCGCGAGCATCAATAAAATACTGTGCGGGCCAATACTCGTTGTCGAGACCACGCCAGATCGCATAATTGTTGTCGATAGCCACCGGGTAATCGACGCCAAGTTCATGCGTCGCCCTCTTGACATTGTCAATATTGCGCTCGAACGCGAACTCAGGCGCATGCACCCCGATAACCACCAGTCCCTGACTTTTATATTTGTCTGCCCAAGCTTTTACATACGGAAGCGAGCGCAGGCAGTTGATGCACGAGTACGTCCATATGTTGATCACAACCACCTTGCCACGCAGGTTCTGATCCGTCAGAGGCGGCGAATTCAACCACTGGACGGAGCCGCCCAGCGGAGGCAACGCTCCCTCCACAGGCAACAGTGCTTTGTATGCGCCCGTACTGTGGTCCGATACCTTCATCACTCCACCCGACAGGTTCCAATGAGCCAGCTCGGTTATCCCGCCGCCAAGCCGACGACCAGACCCAATTGAGGGAGCTAGGCCAATCGAATCCTTTTCAGGGGACAAGCGATCTGGGGGCCTCTGCTCGCGGCCACCAACGATTGTCAGCGTCGCTACGATCGCGACTGTCGACGCCGCTCCGATGAGTATTGGCAACATCCTTGCAGCGAACCGTTGTCTGTTTCGCGAAAACAGGAAGGGCAGCACCGGCAAGATGCACAGGCTGAGAATAGCGAGCGCGCCACCGAAGTAGGCAATGACAGTGAGCAGCATCGTCGTTTCCGAGGGTTACAAATCAAAAAGGGCGCCTCGCCTACGCGAGAGCTGTATGCGGTGCATGCCGCTGAGGGCTATGCCACCACACGCAAAGTGGCTGCCGACTCCTGGATAGGCGGCTTGCTGAATCGGTCGAGCACGAAGTCGATAAAGCTGCTCACCTTCGCGGTAAGACATCTGCGTTCGTAGTAGACGAGCGCGATGTGTTGCGGACCGCCGTTTATCTGGTAGCGATCGAGTAGCGGCACCAACCTTGCCTTTGCGATGTCATCTGCGACAAGCGGAATGGGCAGCAACGCGATACCCATGTTGGCCAAAGCCGCAGAACGAACCGCAGCACTACTGGTAGCACTGAGGATGCTGCTCACCGTGATTTTCTGTACTCCAGTCCCGTCAGCGAACTCCCACGAGCGGGCTCCGTCGCGCTCCGTTAGCAGATCATGCTGCTGAAGGCTGAACGGACTGGTAGGCTCCCCCCGCCGCGCCAGATATGCCGGGGCAGCGACTAGGATCTCCTTGATTGTTATCAGCGGGCGGCAGACGAGCGAAGAACTGATTGGATAGCGGTCTGTGGAAAAGCACACGTCGAAGCCCCCTTCGATCACGTCGATCGGCCCATCGGACGTCGTTACCTCGAAATCTACTCGAGGGGCAATTGTGCGATATGACGCCAGCAACGACGCAAGACCAGTCGTAGCAAACACTGCCGGCGAAGCAATACGAAGTACACCGCAGTGGTCGTGTGCGGTACGAACCAGGCCCGACTCGACCTCATCGAGAGCCCGGGTGACGGCGCGGCACCCATCGAGGTAAACCTTGCCCGCCTCGGTAAGTGACAGACTGCGCGTCGAGCGGTTCATCAGACGCATATTGAGTTGCGCCTCCAGCATCGCGACGTTGCGCGTGATTGCGGCCGGTGACTTGTTCAATTGCTTACCAGCAAGAGAAAAGCTACTGAGTTCAGCAACACGCATGAAGACACGGATAGCTTCCAGCTTGTTCATACTCTGACTCATCTATAAAGTGCGACCGACGCAACATCGGTCAGGCGATGTGAAGAAATACCCGGATTCGAGCAAGTCGATTGGTTGCACACGGCCATTCGGAACAGCACAAGACGTGCTGACATGAAATCAAGATACGTGCAGATACACAAAAACAAAATCATACGAATCGGTGCGATCGCCCCTGCTCACGCGTGCGGAGTTCATACATACGTATGTCCGAGCCAAGCAGTACGCTGGATCGATTTCGCGTGGCTGTTGCCGCTGGGCCTGGACCTGAATCCTGACAAATAACTTATCGGTTTCAAAGCCATACCCGAGTATGAAACGCCGATATACACGTGCAATCACCGGCATCGGTTTGTATGCTGGCCTCACGAAATCAGAGCAGTTATCTTGAAGCATGGCCGACGCTGCCTTTAGCCACATCCGTAAAAACGCAATCCATTCCATCAGCCATCACGTTACTCGGCGTAAGGAAATTGCCCTCATTGGACGTATAAATCATGCTTACGATACCTTCCGTCGATGATGACGCTCTGCTAAATCAACATGGTCTCAATACGGAAGTGCGGAGCACACGCGCCTCAACACCGGTTGATAGCATGTCTAACCTCCAGGCGTTTATCGCGCTAGATCAGATTTCTGCTGCGGCTATCGGGCATGCAGTGCTATCCGCCATTCGCAGCGCCGGCGTTGATTCGCTTGTGCTGGATGCAGACGTAATGTCGATGGTGGAAGAGCGCATTCGAGAATCAAATGATCTCGGCAATCAGGTACCGCGCACTAAACACTCCGATGCTGCGATTGAAACCGCCTTGCGCATTGGGGCGCTCGAACTCGACCTCTTAAAGAGGAAGGCAACGCATAACGGCCATACCCTGGATCTGAGACCCACCGAGTTGAAAGTGCTCGAATGTCTGATGCGCCGCGCCGATCAGATCGTGACGCGCACGATGATTTTCGAAGACGTGTGGAATTGCCACTTCGATCCGCACACGAACCGCATCGACGTCCACGTCGGAAAGTTGAGAAGGAAGCTGGCCGCGCAGGATACGGGGCCGCATATTCATACTTTCCGAGGTGCTGGTTACATGCTCAAGTGAGCGCCACGCAGTCACAGCCTTTGTCCCTTTCCGCTGTTTCGCAGAACTCCTACAAAAGTCATGAACGCCATTGTCCTGATCGCACTGCGCCGCCCACTGACTTTTGTCGTAATGGGCATCCTGATCCTGTTGTTCGGCGCAACGGCCGTACGCAAGACCCCAACAGACATTTTTCCCGACATCAAGATTCCGGTTGTCGCCGTGGTGTGGACCTACAACGGCCTGTCGCCACAGGACATGTCGGGCCGCGTTATCTACTACTACGAACGCGCCCTGACTGCGACGGTCGACAATATCGAACACATTGAAAGTCAATCGCTCTACGGGCGCGGTATCGTCAAGATTTTTTTCCAGCCCGGAACCGACATAGCCGCCGCACAGGCGCAGATTACTTCGATATCACAAACGGTGTTAAAGCAGTTGCCTGACGGCATTACCCCACCACAAGTCTTATCGTATAGCGCTTCCGACGTTCCGGTTCTCGATCTGCAAGTGTCAGCGCAAGGATTGACCGCCGCCCAAGTATACGACCTGGCGTCGAACCTGATCCGCCCGCAACTGGTTGCCGTGCCAGGCGCCGCCATTCCTGCGCCATACGGTGGCGCGGCCCTCAACGTAGAAATCGATCTTGACCAAACCAAGCTGATGGCTCACGGACTTTCCGCCGTAGACGTCGGCAATGCGTTGAAGTCACAGAATGTCGTGCTTCCCGCCGGCGACCAGAAAATTGGTGCGCTGGATTTTCTGGTCGAAACGAACGCCAGTCCGGTGGAAGTGGCGACATTCAACAACCTGCCGGTCAAGACCGTCAACGGCGTGACGGTGTATCTGCGCGATGTGGCCTATGTCCACAGCGGCTCACCACCGCAGACTAATGCGGTTCTGGTGAAAGGCAAGCAAGCGGTGCTTATCCAGATCCTCAAGAGCGGCAATGCCTCGACGCTGCAAGTCGTAAGCGGGATCAAGAAAGTGCTGCCAGGCATCATCCGCACCCTGCCACCAGGTGTGCAGATCACCACTTTGAACGACGCATCTGGCTTCGTGCGCGACTCGGTGAAAGAAGTGGTCCAGGAGATGATCACCGCTGCCATCCTGACCGGCCTCACGGTATTGCTTTTTCTCGGGAGTTGGCGTGCGACCCTCATCGTTGCTACGTCGATTCCGCTGGCCATCCTCTGCTCCGTGCTGGCGCTCTCGTGGTGCGGACAGACTATCAATATCATGACCCTTGGTGGACTTGCGCTTGCAGTCGGCATTCTCGTCGACGACGCAACCGTGATGATCGAAAACATCGACGCTCACCTAGAAGCCGGTGCTGAGCTTGAGCCGGGCATCATCACCGCCGCGAACCAGATCGTTGTTCCGACTTTTGTTGCCACGTTGTGCATTTGTATCGTATGGCTGCCTCTATTCCAACTCGGCGGCGTCGCGGGTTATTTGTTCGTGCCACTCGCCGAAGCCATCATTTTCGCGATGATCGCGTCATTCATTCTCTCGCGCACATTGGTGCCGACCATGGCGGCCTACCTGTTACGCGGCCAGGTTGAGCAGCGCAAGCGGGGACCGGTGGAGCATTCGGGCATATTCACGCGCTTTCAGCGCGGTTTCGAGCATCGCTTCACGCAGTTTCGCGTGGCGTATCGCAGCACGCTGACGCGCGTCGTCATGCAGCGACGGCGCTTTGTGACGCTATTCTCCATCGGAGCGTTCGCGTCACTTGCCCTGCTTGGCTTTCTCGGACGTGACTTCTTCCCGGGTATCAAGTCCGGAGAGATCGATATGCATATGAGGGCGCCGGTCGGTACGCGTCTTGAAGACGCATCCGAGATTGCGGTCCTCGTCAACGCATCGATCCGCAAAATCCTGCCTGGCGAGGTCACCAACGTTCTGGACAATTGCGGCCTCCCCGTAAGCGGCATTAACGAGGCGTATAACTCGACCGGCACGATCGGCCCGCAAGACTGCGATATCACAATCAGTCTGAAGAGCAACCGCTCACCCGTCGACGACTACCGTTTCAAGCTGCGGCGCGAACTTCCCAGACTGTTCCCAGGAACGGCCTTCACGTTCCTGCCGGGCGACATCACGGCAAAGATTCTCAACTTTGGACTCCCAGCACCAATTGACGTACAGATAGCCGGTAGCTCACAAGACGCCAATTTCGCCTATGCGCAAGCCTTGGCCGCAAATCTGCGTCGCATTCCTGGTAGCGCCGACGTCAATATCCAGCAAACGCTCAACCAGCCTACCTTGAAGATCGCCGCGTCGAGGTCGTTCGCTTCCGGTATTAATCTGACTGAGGCTGACATTGCCAACAACGCGCTCGCTACGCTGTCCGGTAGCGGCCAGACCGCACCGACCTACTGGCTCGATACCTCAGCTGGTGTGTCGCACCTCGTGAACCTTCAAACTCCACAGGATGAGTTGAGCTCGGTTAACGATCTCGAGACCATTCCTATCGATGGGACGAACGATGGCACAAGTGGTAATGGCCCGCAGCTTCTAGGTGCACTGAGCCGCATCAGCCAGACCGGTACGCCCTTGCTTGCGTCGCACTACAGCATCCTGCCGGTGATCGACATTTTCGTCAGCAATCAGCAACGCGACCTCGGTGCGGTACAGGATGCAGTGGATCACGTCGTCGCGGGTATGAAGCACGAAATCCCGCGCGGCGCCAGCGTACGCCTGCTCGGTCAAGGCCAGACCATGCGCAGCGCGTATGCCCAATTGCTCGCCGGGCTGGCGCTGTCGATCCTGCTCGTCTATCTCGTCATCGTCGTGAACTTTCAGTCATGGCTGGACCCGTTCATCATCATCACCGCGTTGCCCGCCGCGCTGGCCGGAATTGTCTGGAGTCTCTTTCTGACCAACACCACCCTATCCGTGCCGGCGCTGACCGGAGCCATCATGTGCATGGGGACTGCGACTGCGAATTCGATTCTGGTGGTCTCGTTCGCCCGTGAGCGTCTCGCCGCCCACGGCAATGCTGTAGAGGCGGCGATCGAGGCAGGATTTGCACGGATCAGGCCGGTTTTGATGACCGCGCTCGCAATGATCATCGGCATGCTGCCAATGTCCTTCAGCAATACCCAGAACGCACCGCTAGGACGCGCCGTCATCGGTGGTCTGCTGTGCGCGACCTTCGCCACGCTACTGTTTGTGCCGTGTGTTTTTGCACTCTTGCACCGTGACAGAAGCACTAACATGGAGTCGCACGCATGAACGCGAATCAGGAAGTTTCACTCTCGCGCCGTATGCCGGCCTGGCTGCTGGCAGCATTGGCTGCCCTGCTGGCAGCCGGATTCATCATCCTCGGCATCACCCGACGCTATAGCAATGTGGCGGACCTGCGGAATGTCGCCTCTGAGGAATCGATCCCTCAAGTACAGATCATCTCACCAGCGCCTGGGCCCGCAACGCGCTCAATTACGCTACCTGGCACGATCAAGGCGTGGTCTTATGCGCCGATCTATGCGCAAGTCTCGGGCTATGTGACCAAGTGGTTCAAGGATTACGGGGCTCCGGCGAAGGCCGGCGAACTGCTTGCAACCGTCGACGCACCTGCTGTGGACGAGCAATACGAAAGCGCCCTCGCAGACCTCGAGGTCGCGCAAACGAACTACCAGCTCGCGAAGGTCACCGCGGCTCGTTGGAGCTCGCTCGCCGGCACCCAGGCGGTTTCGCAACAGGAAGTAGACGTGAAGGTCGCTGATGCTGCCGTGCAGATGGCGCAAGTCCACGCAGCCGAGCACAAGGTCGCGCGCTTCAAGGTACTGGAGGCTTTCAAGAAGATCGTTGCTCCTTTCGACGGTGTAGTCACGTCTCGGAATACCGACGTGGGCAACTACGTCAACGGAGCCGGTGGCGACGTCGGCGCACGCGGTTCGGATGACGAATTGTTCAGCGTGGCGGACATTCACGAGATGCGAGTCTTTGTTTCCGTGCCACAGGATTACTCCGGAATGCTCGAACCCGGCCTCACAGCCACGCTTACGTTGCCGCAGTATCCTGATCGGGTGTTCAAGGCATCTTTCGACACGACAGCGAACGCATTCAATCCGCAGACGCGCACTGTGGTGACAGAATTGCTCATCCCTAACCCAGATCACCTGATTTGGCCGGGCACCTACGCAGACGTGCATTTCGTCGCACCATCCGATCATGGTGTGCTGATCGTCCCCGAGCAGGCGTTGCTGTTTCGCGCGCAAGGGATGCAGGTCGCACTGCTCGACGCCAGCAATAAAGTACATCTGCAAGGTGTCAAACTTGGCCGCAATCTAGGTCAGACGGTCGAGATCGTAGGCGGTCTGAAACGTTCAGACCGGCTGATTCTCAATCCATCTGCTGGCACGCTAGAAGGGGAACAGGTGCGCATCGCCGCTGGTGTGCCGGGCATTGCGCCTGATGCAAAGTTCCGCCCCCCCGGGGCAGACGCTGCCACCATGAGTGATACGCAGCACGCAAAGGTTCAGGCCGCAACCGACAACGGGGATCAATGATGGGGCGCGCTCGATCTTCTTTCCGGATCACCTGCTGGGCAGCGCTAACGCTGCTTGGCGGCTGCGATCTCGCGCCGGTCTATACACCCCCGCAGACACTCCTACCGGAACGATACCAGGGCACGAGTCCATTCGTCACTGCGAGCCCGCAGGATCAGCTCTCGCACGGCCCCTGGTGGCAGATGTTCGGCGACACGCAACTGGATCAGCTTGAGACGCAGCTCGATGCGTCGAACCCTGATTTACAGGCCGCCGAACAATCTTATACGCAGGCACGCGATGTTGTAGCGGAAGCCCGTTCGGGGCTCTTCCCACAATTGACTACCCAAGCCTTCGTGTCTGGTAACAGGGAGTCCGCTCACGCGTTGTTCCACAGCGGTAGCAACGCCGAGCAGCAGGCTTCGAATGGATATGGCGCGGCGGCAGTCTGGGAACCCGACTTCTGGGACCAGATCCACAACAGCGTCAAACAGGCGAAGGCGAACGCAGAAGGCGTGGCGGCAGACGTTGCATCCGCACGCTTAAGTCTCGAACTGGAATTGGCAAATGACTACATGGCAATCCACGGTCTCGATACCGAGCACGCTGTCTATGTTCAAACGATCCGGCTTTATCAGAACGCAGTGGGAATCGTGCAGCTCCGTCTCGCCGGCAAGATTTCTTCTGGCCTCGATGTTGCACGTGCCCAGAACCAGCTCGCTTCGGCTCAGGCTGCGGACACCGACGTCCAGGCGCAGCGCGCTGTGCTGGTGCATGCCGTTGCTGTGCTGGCGGGGGTGAATCCGTCGACCTTCACGCTGCCGGCTTTGACGAACGCGTCGGCCGCGGTCCCGACGGTACCCGTGGGGGTACCGTCCGACCTGCTTCAACGGAGGCCCGATGTAGCCCAGGCCGAGCGTGCCATGGCAGCGGCCAACGCCGCCATTGGCGTGGCCCGCGCCGCGTTCTATCCCAACATTCGTCTTAGCGCTTCGGCGGGTTTTGAAGATACCGGCTTTGCACTGGCATCGCTACCCAACAGCCTCTGGGCAGTCGGCGCGTCCGCAATGCTACCGATCTTTGAGGGCGGACTGCGCAGAGCTGAATTGCAGCAAAGCAGATCGATATATGTCCAGACCGCGGATCACTACCGCTCGGTTGTACTTGATGCTTTCCGGCAGGTGGAAGACCAACTGGTTCTGACCGACAAGCTAAGCACTGAGGCCGAACAACAGAGGCAGGCATTACAGGCCGCGGCGAAGGTACAAGACATCGCACTGAACCTCTATACAGGCGGCCTCGACAACTACCTGAACGTGACAGTCGCGCAGATAGCCACATTGACCGCGCAGATAGCCGAAGTCCAGGTGGAAACCCGGCGCTTGCAAACGGCGGTTGCACTGGTAGGCGCATTGGGCGGTGGGTGGACTTCCTCGGATCTACCCAGCGGAGATCAAACCATACCGTTTAGTCCGCTACACCTGCACGAAGACGACTAGCTTTGCGAAGACTCAAGCACTACGGCTTACCAAGGGCCGCACTAAGATAGTGTTCGAGGACGGCCGCATCGACCGGCTTCTCGAGAAGCGCTAACGCGCCATTGTTAATGACTGTGGCGCGAAGAGTCTCAGTCGGAAAGGCGGTGACAAAAATGGTGGGTATAGTATGGCCGAGTCGCACCAAATCTTGGTGCATCTCGACGCCAGACATGTTTGGCATTCTCACATCGGAGATAAGGCACGCAGTGTCGACAATTTTTCCAGACTGCAAAAAGGCCTGCGCCGACGGGAATATGTTTGCTTGCCAACCTAGCGAGCGCACCAGGGCGGAGGTTGCTACGCAGACGGCTTCATCGTCGTCCACGATGGAAATAATCTGAGCGATACGCACGCCACGGACCTCGCTCTTCGTGTGAAGTTGTGCGAATACAGGGCGGAATGAAAAACAGAAGGTGGCTCCCCGTACTTGTTACTGTGCGCGTAAAGCTGGTTGGAAGCGCGCAATGTTTAACCAACAATATCCCGAAGAATTCCACCACGCCATGCTACGAGTGGGTGCCGCGACCAAACCATAGTTTGCATCACTCATACTTCGGTATATTCGGCAAGGAGGCAAGTGCGCCGGAGCGAACGTGCATTGCGGTTGGCTGCTACCCCAGCAGGCAGCGACGTAGGAACCCTACGCCGAGGTAACAGCCTTAATGGGCTTTAGGATGGCTTGGCGCGATGTGGATAGCTTCGGCTTTTCTAACCAGTTCGGCTACTGAGCGCGACTCCATTTTCTTCATCATTTGTCCACGATGAATTTTTACTGTTATCTCGCTTAATTCCATTTCCGAGGCGATTTGCTTGTTCATCAGGCCAGCTAACACATAACCTAGTACATCCCGTTCACGGGGCGTCAGGGATTCATACGCGCTGCGCACAGCAGCAAGAGATTGTTCTGCTGAGATGCGTTCGACATCATATTTCAACGCTTCGGCGACAGCGTCCAACATGTCCTGATCGCGAAATGGCTTCGGGAAAAAATCGCGCGCACCTGCTTTCATCGCCCTGACAGACATTTCGATATCGCCATGTCCTGTAATGAATAGCACAGGAATTTGCAAGCCGCTCTTTGCGATTTCCTGATGAAATGTGAGGCCACTCTCGCCGCGGAGCCTGACATCGAGAATCAGACAGCTCGGGCCAGCATATTTTGGAAAGGCTAGAAATTCCTTCGGCGACGCAAATGTCTCTGCACGTAAATCGACGGAGCGTAAAAGCGCACCGAGCGCGTTCCGCATAGACTCATCGTCATCCAAAATGTAAACCACCGGAGACATGTTCGCATTGCTGCCTTGAAGCGGCGTCGAAAGCGCTCCCGAAATCATCTCGTACCCCTTTGATCAGTTAATGCTGTGCGACAACGTCGGCCTCACAATCGCGACCCTTGACGCGTGGAGCCATTAGTCACCGGCGTCGATACCCGCAATTATGGCGTTGCCAAGCTCGGTAGTGCAAACGAATTTCAGCAGAAAATTCCGGTCCGTCTAGCGTCCAGACGCCGGAATTTATTGTCTGATGTTTGTAACCGACATCGAGATGTTTGGTCTGCTCGACCGTTCAGTGAAGAGCTACCATTCAAGCAAACCAATGTGAGGATTATAGGTCGCAAAAAAGCGGTCCATTGGCCTATCTACAGTGCCCTATTTCTCCGAAGATTGACCAATAGCGCGCGTCAGTGAAGGGCAGATCGGAAATCAAGGCAACGCTTTTCGGGGTGACGTCGGCCACTAATTCCCCGCAGACTGGGGAACAGAGAATTGAAAGCAGGCACCGCCTAGAACATCAGAAACTGCCTCAATGCTACCGCCGTGAGCCTCGACAATAGATTTGCAAATGGACAAGCCCATGCCCATCCCTGAGTCTTTCGTTGTGAAGAACGAGTCGAAGAGCGCCGGCGCCGACTCGGCCGCGATGCCGTGACCGGTATCTGACACTGCAACCCACAGCGTATTCTCTTCGTCCATCCGGGTTTTGATTTCAATGACCTTTTCCCTTTGCCCTGTATCGCTCATTGCCTCGCAAGCGTTGACGACCAGATTCATGAGCACCTGTTGCAGCAGGATCCGGTCCCCTCGCACGTTCAGGCTTCCAGAATCAAAATTCCCACGAACGACTATGCCTCCGTTGCGCAGCTGTCCGCGGACCAGTCCGAGCACCTCCCGTATCGCCTCGTTCACGTCGAGTGTGTCGAGCCGAGGTGCCGTCCGTTTGGTCATGGCGCGCAGGCTTGTCACAATATTGGCTGCCCGCATACTATCGGCCGATATCTGGTCCAGCATGCCGCGCACCTCTCCAATATCCGGTGTCTCTCGATTAAGCCATCGCAGCGCGGCTCTAGAGCAGGTACCGATAGCACTCAATGGCTGGCTAACCTCGTGAACGATTGAAGCGACCAGTTCGCCCATCGCCGTCAATTTGGCGACTTTGTCGAGTCTTTCCTGCGTCTCGCGAAGATTGCTTTCTGTCGCAGCCCGCATAAGGTTTTCCGTTTGGAGGTCTTCATAGAGCCGCACATTCTCCAATGAAATTGCTGCCTGTGAAGCGAGCACCTCCAGCATCTGTACATTGTCCACGGTGAAGATGCCTGCGATCAGACTGTTCTCCATGTAGAGCAGCCCCAGTAGCTTGCCTTGCTTGACGAGCGGCACGCAAAGGATCGAGCGTGGCTGACGCTCTATGATGTAGACGTCAACCCCATAATGAGGGTCCTCTCTCGCGTCTCGAAGCACGAGCGATTCTTGCGTCCTGAGCGTGAAGTAGGCGATCGCCGTGGGCAAGATCTCGGGCGACGCCACGCCTCTCTCCATTCTGACGTCGGCCGTGCTCCTGGAATACGTTGCCTGTGCCGCGACGGTCAGGATCCCATCCATGAGAAGGCACAACACCGCCCGGTCGGCTCCTGCGTATTGCTGCACGTTCTCAAGAAGTACGTGAATCAGCCTGGCCAGAGAAATCTCACTCGACAACGCCTGTGCTGCGCGAAGCATCGCGCGCGCGTCGAACTGGTACCCTCGCACCAGATGTTCAGGCGTTACCGCCGTTTCGGCCGTTGGCTTAAGGTACGCGAACTTCTGTTCGATGCGTCGAAGCATCGAATCGGCCCCCCAACACGCGTAGGCATTCCAGGCCCGCTTCATGTAACCTTGCTCGGCGGTATGCCAACGCTGGGCCGCGCAAAAGTGCGCAGCAAGCTCGCACGACAGCCCCTGAAGATGCAAAGCGTCCGACTCGGTAGACAATTGAATGGCCGCCTCGTAGAGACTTTGCGCATCAAGAATCCGGTTTTCCACATAGGCAAGTTCGCCTTGAATCAGCTTCTCTCGAGATAAAAAATTGCTGGGGCAGTTGCTCGACCACTTCGTGACGATCGACAAGCGGTCATTCGCGATACGGAGATGCACCTCCTTTTCCTCCACAGTCGAATGGCGAGCCATCGCCAATCTGAGGAGCGCGCTGTAGAAATTGAATTCCGCAATCTCAAGAAACGAGCGGGACGACCACGCAATTCGATTTGCGTTTTCCTCAGCACGAAGTGCGGTTTCAAAATCCCGGAAATTATAGGCAACCTGTAGTTGATAGGTCCAGAATGCGAAGGCTGCGATGTCGCGATAGAACTTTCCACCAAGACTATTTTCCAAGAGCGCCGCGTAGTCAGGGCAGTCCTCGGAAATTCCCAAGTCAACAGGAGCACCGCGCATGGCATTAATAAACCACGCCTGCGCGACAAACGCGTCGATTACGATCGCAAAGTTTGCCTGCCGCGCGAGGACGAGGCCCTCCTCTACCGTTGACTGTGCGTCGGAAAGTGGCGCTCCGCAGAAGAGCAGATTTGTCGCCAGATGTCGCCTCGAGTAGATCGCGAAGGTCAAGTCGCCTTGTTGCGTCGTGAGTCGGATCGACTCACGGATGTGCTGTCGCGCAACTGTTGCTGGACCGGTCCATGGCAGGTTCAGTGTTCCGTAACACATCTGAACACGCCCCTGGAAACGGGACAGCCCCCTCTCGGGCGACAAACGCATAGCGAGCTCGCCAAATTGGGATGCAGTGCGGTAGTCGCCATACCTGGCGCCTACGACAAGACTGAGGCAGACATAGGCATAGCAGGATGCATCACAATTACCAAATTTCAGACTAAGTGAACTCATTCGCAAGACGACCGTATCCTTGAGATTCAGATCGGTGAACAGAGCCGCCGGTTTGAGGTCAGCGAGTACGTCCATCGCGTACCTCACGTTCTCGTCCTGATTCAGTGGCGCCGCCACCAGATCATTGATGCTTCGGTCCGAATAAAGTGTTCTGAATTCCAGGTATTCCGCGTCGACTTCCTCATCGGTTGGAGACAACGGTAGAACGATGCCTGTTTCCTCGGCGAGATAGCGCAGTCCGACCTGGAGTGCGAGTTTCGGTTGGTCGAGCGCTACGTGCAGGGCGACGCGCAGACGTGCCAGTTCCGCCTTGTTCTTATGGTTCAGCAGGTCAACACGCAACCGACTCAGGCGATTCTCTGCACGGCTCATCTCCATCGTCAGGAATTCACATTCGCCAAGGCGAAGTTCAATCAATGCGCCTATGGTTTCACGCTGGTCCGCGTCCTGCGCAAACATCCGTGCACACGAAAGATACGATCTCGCCGAGGCATAAGCAGTGGCCTCTTTGGCCAGCCGTGCGGCCTCAAGGTTGAGCAGCGCAATCCGTCGACGCTCATCTGGACCGTCCACAACGGGCATCGCCATGTTCAATTGTTGAACGATAGCGAACGCGCCCACTGACAATTCATCGTTTGCGCTGCTTTCCAACAAGTTTCTACCAACGCGCAGGTGTCCTTCGAGACGTTCCCGATAGGTCATGCCGTTGAGAACCGCTTCCCGAAACCGATCGTGCGAAAAGGTGAATCGCCCATCCTCTGTCCAGACGAACTGCGAATCCATAGCGTCGCACAGACGGATTCTTATATTGGTTTCCGACAATTGCATTGCGTCAGCCAACGCTTTTGCAGACGCAGGTCCAGCGAGCACGGCCAGACACCTAAGGACGTCGATAGCATCGGGCATAAACGAATGAAGCTTGCCCTCGAGGAGTTTGACCACGCTTGAGGCACTTCTCTTGTAAGCGGCTGGGGAACGCGCCTTGACGAGCTACGCTAATCGACGGTCACGGTTGGTTGCCAGCGATGCGGCAGCAATGCAGAGATGTCGCTGGCCTTGTGGGTCGGCAATCGCGTGAGGATGTCCTTCAGGTAGGCGTGCGGGTCGTGGCCGTTAAGCTGTGCCGACCTTATGAGGCTCATGATGGCGGCAGCGCGCTGGCCTGCGCGTAGTGAGCCGGCGAACAGCCAGTTGGCCCTGCCGATGGCCCATGGACGTATCTGGTTTTCTACCCAGTTGTTGTCTATAGGCACGTGCCCGTCGTCGAGATAACGCGTGAGCGCCTCCCAACGCTTGAGACTGTAATCAAGCGCTTTTGCAATCGCTGAACCTTCCGAAACCAGCTTGCGTTGCGCCGTCATCCATTCGTGCAGTGCATCGCACACCGGTTTGGCCCGGCTCTGCCGGAGTTTGCGCCGCTCTTCGGTATCCAGCACTGCAGCGTCGCGCTCGATATCGTAAAGCGCAGCGAAGAACGGCATGGCCTGTCCAGCGACGTGGCTGCTGTGATTAGCATGCAGGTCGAAGAACTTGCGCCGTGCGTGCGCAGCACATCCGATTTCAGTGATGCCCTGCTGGAATCCGGCCTTGTATCCGCCATAGTCGTCGCACACCAGCTTGCCCTGCCAGTTGACGAGAAACGTGCGAGCATGCTCGCCTGCGCGGCTGTCTGCGAAGTCGTAGACCACCGCGCGCAGATCACTGAAGTGCGTGGGCGCGTATGCCCACAGATACGCCCGGTGTGTCTTCCCCTTGCCGGGACTGAGCATCTGCACCGGCGTCTCATCCGCATGCAGCACACCCTGCTGCAAGAGTTCCTGATGGAGGGCATCGACCAGTGGCTGCAACTGTGCGCCGCACGCGCCGACCCAGGCACCCAGTGTCGAGCGCGGTATCGCCAGACCCGCCCGCGCAAAGATCTGTTCCTGACGATACAGGGAAAGGTGGTCAGCGTACTTGGCAACCAGCACCGAGGCCAGCAGCCCCGTGGTCGGGATGCCCTTGTCGATGACGTGTGCGGGCACTGGCGCCTGAACCAGCGTTTCGCACTTCTTGCAGACCCACTTGCCACGGATATGGCGCTCTACCGTGAACACGCCCGGCGTGTAGTCCAGCTTCTCGCTGATGTCCTCACCGATGCGCACGCGCTCGCAGCCACACTGACACACGGTGCTGTCCGGCTCGTGGTGGATCTCCGTGCGCGGCAGTTGCGCCGGCAGCGATGCACGCTTCGGCTGCTGGCGTGACGGGGCGGCGGGGGTTTCCGGCTGAAGCTGCTCGAGCTCCAGTTCGATGGCGGCCAGATCGGCGTCGACGGCTTCGTCCAGCAGGTTCATCTGCTCGCTGCTGAGCTGTTCGCTGCGCCGGCCAAACTGCTGGCGCCTGAGGATGGCGATCTCGTGGCTCAACTGCTCGATACGGGTCTGCCGGTAACGCAGCTCGCGTTCGTTCTCCTTGACCTCCCGCGCCTTCTCTTCGATTTCCCGGTCTCTCTCCTGCACCTGGGCAATCAGCTGCGCGGCGAGCGTGCGCAACTGTTCCGGGCTGAGGGCGTTGAGGTCGGCGGGCAGGTTCATGCAAACCAGTCTGCCAGAACCCCTGGCACCGTGGAAGCGCAACAGTTTACGTCCCTGTTGGCCTTATACGACGCGGATCACACCGTTCGGGCCGATGCGCTGCCACGGCAAACCGATTACCAGACCCGCGAGCTGCTCCTGCGTGAGTGCGTGTTGCTTCGGTTCGCTGCCAGCGTGAGGCCAGACGAACTGTCCCTCGTTCAACCGTCGCGCTGCCAGCCAGATACCGATTCCGTCGTGAACCAGTACCTTCAGGCGGTTGGCTCGCCGGTTGGAGAACAGGTAGGCATGGTAGGGATGCGCAGCGCCGAACACCTTGACCACCCGCGCCAAAGCCGTGTCGAAACCGGCACGCATGTCCAGCGGGTCGACTGCCAGCCATACTTCATCAATGCGGATCACGCGAGCCACTCTCGCAGCCAGGCGGCGCATTGCGCTGCCTCTGATGTCGGCCAGCTAACCGTGATCGACTGACCTCCACGGCGAACCTCAATGCGGATCTCGGACGAGTGCGTATCCGGTGTTCCCAATGGTACTGGCACAAAGGCTGGCAGCGACGGTGGCGTGGCAGGTGGGCGGCCCAACGGCCTCCTGGGAAGTCGACCTTCTGCCTGATCGATCCAGCGCCGAAGCAGATTCGCATTGAGCCTGTGTTCCAGTGCAACTGCCGCAACCGATACGCCGATTCCCTGGCAGGCCGCTACCACCTGGGCCTTGAACTCCTCGCTATAGCGTTGCCGCCGACGACGCTCTGGGAGTGATTCCGATTCTATAGTGTTCACGTGTCCGCTTATTCGTGTAGTGGACACGATACTGCCAAGCGCCGCAGCCAGATTCAAGATGGGTTTGCTGGCCGCTTACCTTCTCTTATCCGCTACCTCAGTCAGGTTCGCACGCCATTCACGTGCAGCGTCATCGTAGTCAACGACGTTCTCGTCGATAAGAGAGCGTAATAGCTGTATGACAAACAGCGGATTTCCTCCCGTTCGCGCGTGCACAGAAGCGGCGAGATCGTCAATTCCGGCAATATCGCCAGCCAGCAGGCTTTTTAGCAGCCTTTTGACATCGTCCTGCGGCAGGGAGGTCAGCGAGAGTCGACGCAGACAGTCGTCATTCGGAAACGCAAGTCCCCATGCGTTCCCCAATTGCATTTCACCTGACCGTATCGCGCCAAGAAATAGAACACATCTGTTTGACGAATGCCGCATGGCGTATGCAAGCACTTCGAGTGTACCCTCGTCGACCCACTGCAGATCGTCCAGAACCATGATCAGGGGGCGCCCGCGGGTCGCAAGCGCCCCGAACAGCTTGACCATAGCCTTGAGAAAACGCGGCCTCTCCGCGTGAATTGAGACTGCGCGGCAATGCTCAAACACACCAAGAAGCGGCGTGAACGATGGAAACACCGCGGAGATAATCGATGCATCGTCTGCTAGCGCATCCTTGATCCGCGTCTGGATCAGTTTGAATTCATGCGGTGGACAACCGAGAATTCCTCGTTGCCAGTAGCGAAGCGCACGAGTCAGACTTGCGTAGGGCGTGGCGCCCTCGGCTTGTTCGCACTTGCCCATTGCAAACTCGTGCGGAACTTCGCGCAGTTGCTTGCGCAGATGTTGAATCAGGGCCGTCTTCCCAATACCTGCCGGCCCCTCGAGCGGAATCATTCGGGCCGACTCGCCAATCGAAGCTTCGTGCACCGCTTTACGAAGCGATTCGAGTTCGCCGTCACGACCTAGCAGCACATCGGATGTTCCAAGCAACGATTTCGCGTGAAGTATTCTTGTCGAAGACCCGTTGCTTCCTCCTTTTGCATCGCATGTGAGGAGGTCGGCCACCACGTCCGCGGCCAATTGATACCGCTCTTCGGGCTCCTTGGCCATCAGCCGGAAGAGTATCGCCACCAGTCTCTGCGCAACGGCTCCAGACGGTTCCATATGCTCTGGGGGCCATCGAGCGATATGCGCATGGATCTCTTCGGCGGGCGCCAGGCCCGGAAATGGTACCCGTCCTGTCAGCAGCAGATAAAGGACGCAGCCCAGCGAGTACAGATCGGTGCGGCAGTCGACCGGTCGATTGACCCGGCCCGTCGCCTCCGGTGCTATGTAATGCAAGAGATCAGGCCCGAGGTGCGACACGGAACCGTCCACTGCTGATACGTTGCGCGCATCGATGGTGAGCGAGCGAAATCCCGTCAGCCAAGCACGGCGACGTCCAGGGTGAATCATGATGCTGCCCGGCGTCAAACCGCCGTGGACCAGATTTCGGGCATGTGCTGAAGCCAGTGCGAGTGAGATCCCGACAGCCAGATTCAGAACCTGGTGGACAGGCATTGTCACATCAAGGAGATTGCTTAACATCTCGCCGCACGGGTCTTGCAACAGCATCGCCGGACTATCGTCGTGGGTAATGAACCGAACCGGCCGCAGCGCGAAGCCAAGCTTTAACTCGGCTCTGATGTCGTATTCGTATCGCAATTGGGTCAACGCACCGCTCGTCTCTCTGGAAGCAGGCACTGCGGCGAGTACCGACACCCCCGACTTTTCCGCCCGATAAAGCCGTACTGAGCTGCCGCGCAGGAGCGTGAGCTTTGCCTCTGCTAAGCTCGTGATTTCTTCTGAATACGTACTCAGCATGTACTCCCCAACAACGTCATGGATCGTGTCGCGAACATCCAGGCCAGCCACGTCGTTGGCCAATCGTACTGGGGACGACGATGTCTTACCATCCGGTCTCCTTTAAATCGATAACCGTGGCAGCAATCCGCAGTACTCCTTCGCGCCGCAAACTAAGGTCGCGCACATATCGTGTCTGATAGCGGGGAAATCTCGACCGAAGTCGATGTCACCTCTCACGGGTCAGAGCGGTCTAGAGAATCGCGTTTGAATACCTCACGAGAGTCTCGCGCGGTAACCGGGATTACCTGTGGTGATGCTCACCGACTGGCGTGCCCGGCTATGTTCTCCGAGCAGGCCAGACAGAGCAAGAGCAACTAAGTTCACGGATGGTTGCCTACAAAGCAACGTTTGCAGGCGCTCCCCGCTCCCACTCTCTCGCCGGGTTGCCCTACGGCAACTCATCTTCGCGCCACCATACGAACAGGTAGGCTGCCTACCCAGACGAACTACCTCTCTACCCCTCTTAGATGTTGAGATAAAGGATGGCGGGGGATACTCTTCACAGCGAGGAATTCAGCGGGTAAGAACATCAGGGATATCCCCGACGAAAGCGCGCAATCAGGCGTCTTTACGGCTTCCAATACTCGTTGAGGTCAACATGAAAACAAACAAAATATTGCTATCTGAGGCGGTTGTATATGTTGTCGACGACGATCCTTCGATCTGTAGCGGTCTCTCGAGTCTGCTGCGCTCGGAGGGGGTCCAGGTATTTACATTCGGCTCTCCCGAAGGCTTTCTGAACATTGAGATGGCAGATGTGCCGAGTTGCCTGATCCTGGACATCCGCCTACGGGGTGCCAATGGCTTGACCCTGCAACAGGAGGCGCTTCGCGAAGGCATTCGTCTCCCGATCATTTTTCTGACAGCCCACGGCGACATTCCTATGTCGGTTAAAGCGATGAAGGCCGGTGCATTCGACTTCCTAACCAAGCCATTTCACGATCAGGACATGCTAGATACCGTGTCGGCTGCGCTCACAATGGATCACGAATTGCGAATCCAGGAGCGAATGGTTGCGGACATTCAAGGCAAATATGACGCGCTGACGCCTCGCGAGAGAGAGGTCGTCGTCTTTGTTGCCGAAGGTTTGATGAACAAGCAGATCGCAGGCCGCATGGGGGTGAGCGAAGAAACAGTCAAGATTCACCGCTCCCAAGCCATGAGAAAGATGGAGGCGCGGTCGGTGCCCGACCTGGTCAGGAAACTTCAACGCGTTGTCCTGCGCAATCACCGTCCACCGAAGTCGCCATGACACGTCTCTCAAGACTACCGCTGCAGAAGATTCCCGTACGTCTCATGAGCACCGAAAAACGAGTTTTCAGCGAGCTCCCGCTCGCGAGCGCACATTGCATAACTAACTCGAACGTATTATTGCTCCAGACTCCAAGCGCACCTACGTTTAGGTCGGGGCCAAAGTAGTCGCCGAAATTCCTCTTCGGCGTGGGTCTTTCCTACACGATGAAACCACATTCGCTTCCCGCTGTTATCGCTGTGGTCGACGACGATGAGTCGGTCCGGCTGGCGACCGCCAGTCTACTGAGATCGTGCGGCTGGACTGTACGCACTTATGCCTGCGGTGCTGACCTGTTGTCAAAGATCGACGAGGACGCCATCGGTCTAGTCATCGCCGACGTTCAGATGCCTGGTATGGACGGATTCGCGCTACTCAAAAAGCTTGTCGAGCGAAGACCTGATGTCCCGGCAATCTTTGTTACCGCCTATGCAACCCCGAACATGGGCGAGCGATCAAGTATGGCCGGTGCGATCGAAATTTTTACGAAACCGCTGGACGACGCCCGGTTCTTGGCTCGCGTTGCGGAGATTGCCGGCACGGCGCCATGCTAGCCACGCCTGGCCGATAGGGACCGGTCACACCAAGGTATGTATTGCTCAGACCAAGATGGCGCTCCAGCATCCGCTCGTAGCATTGTTTATGTCGGCCTTTGGAAGTACCTTCAATACAACGCGATACGCAGCCGTTGTTCCCTCGAAATGCTGAACACGACACAGCACCCACATGACAGCGTACGCACATAGTCTGATAAGACACCTCTCAAAACGACCGATTAGCGATGTGTTCAAACAGACCCGAGCAACGTAGTAACGAATGATTCAGGGTGAAACGTATGTCGACTTCAATCACACTGCTGGCCAACGGCTACCTAGAGATTGTCTGCACGGACCCTTGGCTCGAACCACTACGCCGGCACTACATCATCCGTCGTACCGTGGACTACGGTTCTATCTGCATGCAGTAGTGCCTGCGAGACGCGCGCCCCGAAACAGGGATGCGTGTCGCTAAGTTGACTCACCCGGCATCTTATCGGCGAGGTTCACCATGTTTTGGCGTGACCCCTTTCAGTTACCGCGCGCCGGCCGCGCTGCGAGATCGACCCCTCAGGGAACGGACGCGTACAGCGTTATATCGGGCGAGCCGGAGAGGTCAGCGATGGTCAGCGATGACATTGGCATCACTGACCATCGTTCGGAGCGTTTTCCTCGCATTACGTGGAATCCTCGCCTCGGCATTTACGAAGGTCACGATTCAGCTTTCGCGGTCACATCGGAGTTGGGCACATGGACGCAATCGGTCGTGCTTCTCACGGCGATCTGGTCGCTCTGCGAATTGCCCGTTGAACTGCTGAGCAGCCAGACGGGCCTCGAAAGCGCAGCGTGCATTGCCGCAAAGCTGATCTGGATAGCCTTATCGATTTGGACCTTGCACGGCAGTCGCGCGGCGAGAGCTATCTTTGCCTTTTGCTGCAGCGTCAGCGTACTTTCTATCGCTTCTGGGTTGCTGACAGAGCAGCGGTTCTTTGTCGTGGGATTCTGTCTTTCTGCCGTAGAGTGCGCAGCAAAGGCTGCCGCATTCTTGTTGATCGTATGGCCAACTGCTCGGCGCGTTACCCTCTAGGACCGCTTCACCGTAGCAAAAGCCACATACCACCGCATTGATTTCTGCTCCGCCCGAATGGCGCTCATACGAACATATAACCTGGTTATTCTCGAGTGTGACGATAACAGCCGCTTGTGGGGTTGTGACGAGGCGCGCGCCGCCTTAACCTACGAATCACTATTACAAGCCAGCTTATCTTGCGCGGATCGGTTTGCCCATCTCTGCCTTAAAGTGGTTGGCTTGCTCTCTCCGACTTGTCATCAGGTTATCTAGATGTCGAAAGATCAAGAGTCCGAAGGCCATCAGATGTATCCACGGTTTACCGCTGCGCAATTGGACAAAATTCGCCGCTTCGGAACGACCGAGTATTGGAAAGCAGGCGACGTGATGTTCAGGGCTGGCCAATCCGGATCAGGAATGCGGGTTCTGATCAAGGACACGGCCAGACTCACAAAGCGCGATGGTCTGGGCCGCTCACAGCTTCTGGTAGAAGTGAGCGAGGGACAATTTCTGGGAGAAACGGTTCAATTGACCGGCACACCTGCTTTAGCTGATGGCCACGCGGTGACCGACATCGAGGCGCTTTTAATTCCGCCCGAGGGCATCCGCGCGTTGCTCGTGGCGGAGGCCCAACTAGGCGAGGAAATTATCCAGTCGTTCATCTTACGCCGTGTCAGACTGATTCAGAATGGCGGTGGTCCAGTATTGATCGGCCCCGCGCAAAATCTGAGGCTCGTCGCACTGCAGGGGCTCTTGCGGCGAATCAATCATCCCCACTCCGTCGTAGATGCAGTAAGTGACCCGAACGCCCGCGCCTTCCTCGAGGCGCTCGATACGCGGAAAGAAGATTTGCCCATCGTTATCCTCTCAGACGGTACCGTGATGCGCAGCCCCAACGAACGCCAGTTAGCGGCGAAACTGGGCCTCGTACCCGAATTCAGCACTGCCCATACCTACGATATCGCTGTCGTGGGGGCCGGTCCAGCGGGACTCGCCACTGCCGTCTATGCTGCGTCCGAAGGGCTTTCGGTGATTGTTTTCGATGAGCACGGCCCCGGAGGTCAGGCCGGGGTAAGTGCGCGGATCGAGAATTACCTTGGTTTTCCCGCCGGCATTACGGGCCATGAATTGGCCGCACGCGCGTTTGTCCAGGCTGTAAAGTTTGGGGCCAAAATTGCGATACCCGTCAGTATCCAGGCTCTGGATTGCAAACGTACACCATTTGAACTCGAACTGACCGACGGTCAGCGCGTCTCGTCACATACCGTTGTGATTGCGACAGGCGCTGCATATCGTCGTCCTGCCATAGCAGGGCTTGATCGGATCAACGGTTGCGGCGTCTATTATTGGGCTTCGTCGATCGAGGCCAAACTTTGCGCGGGGGACGAGGTTGCGCTCGTGGGTGGTGGAAATTCGGCCGGACAAGCGATCGTGTTCCTCTCGTCGTATGCGAGCCGCGTCCATGTTCTGATTCGCGGCAACGACCTTCATAAAAGCATGTCTAGCTACCTTGTCGAACGCGTCACATCGCTTTCCAACGTCGAGGTGCATACGATGACGACCGTCGCCTCCGTTGAGGGCAATGAGGACGGTTTGGCGAGAATCGTATGCCAGACAGCCAGCGGCCGCAAAACATTGGAATTGCGGCATCTGTTCTTGTTTGCCAGAGCAGATCCCAACACCGGTTGGCTGAGTACGTGTCGCGTCGAAGTCGACGAGAAGGGCTTTGTGAAAACCCGCATGGACGCAAGCGTGCATGCGGACGGCCCCCCTTCGACTCTGCAGACGAGAGTACCGGGCGTGTTTGCTATTGGCGACGTGCGTTCATCGTCGGCCAAGCGTGTTGCGGCAGCTGTGGGTGACGGTGCAGCGGTCGTGGCGGAAATCCATTCATATCTGGCAATCCGCAGAGCGTGTTCAAAGGTCGGACATTAGTCGTCGCGTGCAATACCTTCTTTGCGGTCAGACAGCGCCTTTGAGCGCGAGACGCGCTTCAATGCCTCCACCGTCACGATTTCGCAGCACCAGGCTTGCGTTCATGGATTCCGCCAATTGCTTCGCAATAGCTAGCCCCAACCCGGTACCTCCTGTTTGCCGATTGCGCGACGATTCGACGCGATAGAAAGGCTGGAACACCGCGTCCAGTTGATGAGCGGGAATTCCCGGGCCTCGATCAAGCACTGTGATGGAAACTTGCTGTCCCGTCATCGAATCTACCCTAACCTCAGCCGAGCCCGAAAACTTGATTGCATTGTCGACCAGGTTTGCGAGCACCCGGCGCAACGCATGCGGCCGCGCAAGAATCGGCGTTCCGATCCTCCCCACTAGCCGTACCGCTCCACCTGCGTCGATATACTCGCCGACAAGACTTTCCAGAAACGCGTCGGGGTCGATGCGCATCGCCGTCTCCGCGGTTCCGTGTAACGTACGAGCATAAACAACCCCCTCCCGCACCAAAGATTCCATTTGCTTGAGGTCATCCTGCATTTTCTCCCGCTCGGACGTGTTGTCCATCATGTCTGCACGGATGCGCATGCGGGTGATCGGCGTTTGCAGGTCGTGAGAAATGGCGGCCAGAATCTGTATCCGCTCTTTCAAGCAGGCGCCGATGCGCTCCTGCATGGCATTGAAGGCTCGCGCTGCTCCGGCTATTTCAACCGGGCCATCTTCGGGAAGGCGTTGCAAGCTAAGGTCGGGGCCCAGGGTGTTCGCTGCGTTCGCCAGCTCGTTCAGAGGGCGCGTCGCGACCCGGACCGCAATCCAGCAACATCCGGCGAGAAGCGTGAGTTGCGCCAACAGAACAAGAGGCAGCCGGCCAACCAGCGCACTCTCGTGCAGGGCGGGCAAGTCGATCGTCAGCCAGAGCGCCAGGCCTTGCGCCGCTATGACACCTGCGATCATCACCAGGGTCAGGCGCATGAAGAGCGTGCGGGGTAACGTCAAAATTCGGTAGTGCTTCATTCGAAGCGGTCCTCCACGATCACCGCAGGTCCGAAGTTTCCCACACTCGATGTCGACAATGCCAGCCGTCAGAACAGCCGGCTGGCATTGCGCGCTACTCAAAGGAGGCTGGAAATATCACTTCACCTCGACCACCATCTCGATCTCGACACACGCGCCCAATGGTATCTGCGCAACGCCAAATGCCGAACGCGCGTGCTTGCCGGCCTTACCGAATACGTCGGCGATCAGCTCCGATGCGCCGTTCGTTACCAGATGTTGCTCAACGAAGTCGTTGGTGGAATTGACAAGGCTCAGCACCTTCACAATCCGGGTTACCCGATTAAGATCGCCAATGTGGGCGTGCAATGTCGCGAACAGATCGATGGCGGCGGCACGCGCGGCGAGCTGCCCCTCTCCGGTCGTCAGCGCCTCCCCCAGTTTGCCCGCCCACACCTTGCCGTCCTTCCTGGCAAGATGACCGGACAGATAAACCGTATTGCCGCTTTGCGCACTCATTACATACGCGGCGGCGGGTGCACCCGCGACCGGCAATTCGATATTGAGTTCTTTCAGCCTGGCGTAGACGTCGTGGTGGCTCATAAGTTGCTCCGCTGGATATAAACGATTGGGATCAATGGCGGGACTAGCCAGCCACCTCAATAACGGCTTCTGCAAAGGCCTGAGGTGCCTCTTGGGGAAGATTGTGGCCCGCACCCTTGACAAGCTGGTGCGAGTATTTCCCCGAGAACTTCTTCGCATACGATGCCGGATCGGGATGCGGCGCTCCGTTGACATCGCCTTCCATGGTGATCGTCGGTACGCTGATAAGAGGGCCGGCAAATAGCCTCTTTTCCAAATCGTCGTACTTCGCCTCGCCCCGCGCGAGGCTCTGCCGCCAGCGGTAGTTGTGAATCACGATCGCGACATAGTCCGGGTTGTCGAAAGCGCTCGCGGTGCGGTCAAACGTGGCGTCGTCGAAAGCCCATTTCGGCGAAGCGATTTGCCAAATGAGTTTGGCAAAGTCGTCCTTGTATTTTGCGTAGCCCAGTTCCCCGTGCTCAGTAGCGAAGTAGTACTGATACCACCACGCATACTCGGCCTTAGGCGGCAGTGGTTGCGCTGTGACTTCAAGATTGGTGATCAGATAACCACTCACAGAGACCAGCCCTGTGCAGCGCTCCGGCCACAGCGCCGCCAGAATGCAGGCGGTCCGCGCGCCCCAGTCGTACCCTGCGACGGTCGCCTTATCGATCTTGAGCGCATCCATCATCGCGATGATGTCGACGGCAACGGCCGCTTGCTGTCCGTTGCGCATCGTCGCGTCCGACAGGAACCGCGTCGTTCCATGGCCACGTAGATACGGAACGATGACCCGATAACCGGCCGAGGAGAGCATTGGGGCCACGTCGACATAGCTGTGGATATCGTACGGCCAGCCGTGCAGAAGTATCACCACCGGTCCATCGGCAGGGCCGGCCTCGGCATAGCCGACGTTCAGCACACCAGCATTGACCTGCTTCAAGGAGGAGAACGAGGTGTTCGTTCCCGGCTTTATAACAGACAGGTTGGCGAGCTTGCTGGCACCGGATTGTGCATGTGCAGAGCCCATCATGCCAAGCTGGGCGGCAGCCAGCGCCATCGCCGCGGTGCCCAGAAAGCCGCGACGGCTAGGGTCGATCTGATCCGACATTGATATCTCTCCTGTAGAGGTTTGATGGCCAACAGCTAAGCGCTGGCGACGAGATCAGAATACGTGCAGGAGGATGGAATTTAAATGATACATACCGGTGCTGCGGCCACTGCTTATGCGTGAGCGCCTAATACGTGCGTATAAAAACTACCTCAATCTGCATTCTATTTCGCAATGCCAATTATTTCTTATACGCCTGTATACCGACTCAACGCGAAGATATGTTGCAGTTGATGCGATGCTCAGCATATTCTCGTTAGCAAGCTGCGTCGCAGGACACAGCGTCTTCAACATGGAAGCCATCATGACCCAGCTCGAGAAAATCCTGTACACAGGCAAAACCCATACGACCGGTGGTCGAGATGGCGCAGCACGCAGCTCCGACGGCCGACTCGACATTGCGCTCTCGTTGCCCGGAAGTACGCGCAGCGGTACCAATCCAGAGCAACTCTTCGGCGCCGGCTGGTCAGCCTGCTTTATCGGTGCGATGGGACTTGCGGCCGCGAAAATGAAACTCGCGCTGCCTGCCGACGTTGCGGTCGACGCCGAAGTAGATCTGGGCACAACGGACGGCGCATTCTTCCTTCAGGTCCGGATGAATGTCAGCCTTCCCGGCCTAGAGCGCAATATCGCTCAGGTCCTGGTGGACTCAGCACATCAGAACTGCCCGTATTCCAGGGCTACGCGCGGCAATATCAATGTTGCGATCAGGCTGATCTAGCGGATTCTATTTTCTCATGGAGTTTACGATGACAATGATAAAAGAAATTTCAATCGCCTTAGCAGCGGCGGCTGCCCTGGTCGGCACTACGTGTGTGAATGCCCAGACCAGCGCCGGGTCGGCCGACAACGCAATCCAACCATCAAAGAAAGCACTGCGAGCGCGAAACTTCCAGCTTGAAAAGACCGTCCGTCGCGCATTGACGCACACGAAAGATCTCGACTCCGCGGGCATCACCGTTCTTGCGAAAGGGGGCGTGGTGGCGCTCGACGGTACCGTGCCAGACAACGACGAGATCCAGATAGCGAACGACGCTGCGGCCGGCGTGGCCGGTGTAAGCAGTGTCAAAAACAATCTGATCATGCGTGAAGCCGGTCACTAGTCCACCAGATACACGCGCTCGCGCCACGCGAGCGTGTCAAGGCTTGAACGCACTTTCCCACCGGCAATGAGACACGCGACATGCGAGAGATCAATCAGCAGCGCTTGCGCTACTTTCACGCGGTACTGATACACGGGACAATCCGCGGCGCAGCTGAGAGCCTCAATACTTCTCCTTCGGTGATCACCCGGCAAATCAAGCTACTCGAGGACGAGCTTGGCTCGACACTATTCGTCCGCGAAGCCCGTGGCGTCAAGCCAACCGAAGCGGCCGACCACCTGCTGGAGTTCTGGCGAGGTTACCGGTCATACCAGGAGCAGCTCGAAGACCGGCTCCAGGCTTTAAAGGGACTACAGGAGGGCCGTATTCAACTGGCCCTAAGTGAGGGTTATGTAGACATACTGATTGAAGAGGTACTCGCGCAGTTCTGTGTGCAGTATCCGAAGCTGCGTATCAGCATTGCCATGCTTCCCGTCGATGACGTCGTGGAGGAAGTTGCGGAAGGTCGCGCGCATATAGGACTAGCCTATAACCCACCGCCCCATCCGCGCGTCGAGTGTCGCGCGAGTTCCGCACAACCGGTCGTTTTGCTCGTCCGGAAAACTCATCCACTAGCGCTGCGGGGAACACCCGCCAGTATCGACGACGTACTGGCCTATCCGATTGCGTTGATGCCTGCAACGTACGGGATCGGACAGTTCACAAAGATGCTGGCGTTTACCGAGAACATTGAGATCCAGCCGTCCTTGATTACCAATTCTCTTACCGGTCTGAAACGTTTCGCAGCGTCTGGAAACTTCGTGACGTTCATTGGCGAGTTCGCCGCGTGTAGAGATATCGTATCCGAGAATCTGGCCATCGTACGTATAGATCATCCCGTCTTCCGTGGGATCAAGGCCAAGGTGCTGGTGAAGTCCGGCCGGCCTCTCGTCGCTGCCGCTCAAGAACTGCTTGACTGGATCTTGCGACGAATGGAAATGTTTGCAAGAGAAGCCGACCTCATCTGAAATGCGAACCTCTGAACGGAATTGGTTCGACTTCACCCGGTCTCGTCGAGCACTACGGCCAGAATCATAGCGTGTGCGTTAAGAGGCGAGGCCCGGCCTCGACGCGGCTTGAACACCTCGTCGTTGGGAAAAATCGCCCGGCCACTCATCGCACAAACACCTTTGACGCGAGAACGAGACGCTCGCCAAACCTGATCACCGTAACAACAATGTGTCGAGTCCCGCCAGGCAATCGTCGCGGTTGAAGCGTCGGGACGGTCGAGCAGTTTTACCGACGCCCGATGCGCTCCTCTTGCCACCTTATTGGAGCGATTCTTGCCAGGTTTCGCGGCAAAGGAAGACGGTGAATTGGCGTCGGAGATTGGGGCGCCGGCGATCAGCGACAGTAAGCCGATTGTTTGTTTCCATGCATCGGCCGAGTTCGAACTCAACTGCATCTTCCGACTCCTCATCAAGAGTGGCTTTCTCGATCATCTGTAGCGCGTCGTCGAGGTAATCTCGCTCGATCCCGGCGGGTAAAGGCACGGTGCCAGCGTCATCCAAAGTTATCCGAACCAGCGGCGTATAACTAGTTCTACAAACGGTTGAGCCAATAGCGCGACGGTTTGCACAACTCATACGAAAGTTCGAATCGTCAGTAGGATTGTCTGCTGGCTCGAATGGCCTTTCGAGTCCATCGGGGTATTTCGCAAGACAGCACTTCGTCCTACGCGAGCCCGCTTATCGAACGGCGGCCAGGCAATAGCCAACGAACTCAAAAGCGGGCAAAATCGCCGCTGAGCGAGCTATGCCACGGCAAAAACGGTCTTGAATATGGATATCACTGCATGGGAATTCGAGCCGCTACGCGAAGACAGAGATTTTTCGCTCTATCGCGCACGGCAGCCCGGCAGTTCGGTTTCCGTGCTCGCGCTAGTCGCGGCGAACTCGAGCTCGCGGTGTATCGGCCGCCTCGAGCACGAATATGCGCTAGCGGCGCTGCTTGACCCCAGTTGGGCGGCGCAGCCACTGGCGCTCAATCGCCACAAAGCGGCTCCCATGCTCGTCCTAGACGACAGGGGCGGCACGCCTCTGGCGCGCGACCTTGGCCGGCCACTTGAGATGGCGCGGTTTTTACGTCTTGCCACGAACCTTGCGGTCGCAATTGGTCATGCGCATCGGCGCGGCCTGATACACAAAGACATCAAGCCAGCGAATGTTCTCGTAGACGGTAACGATAACGTCCGCCTGACCGGCTTTGGTATCGCGACCCTGCTGCCCAACGAACGCCAGCAGCCCACGCCCCCCGAAGTTGTGGCGGGCACATTCGCCTATATGCCACCCGAGCAGACCGGGCGCATGAACAGATCGATCGACACCCGTAGCGATCTCTATTCACTCGGTGTCACGTTGTACGAGATGCTTACAGGGGCCCTTCCATTCACCGCAACGGACGCGATGGAATGGATACATTGTCACATTGCCCGAAAGCCAGCGCCGCCCAGCGAACGCGTCAGCGCAATTCCGCGGCCCGTCGAGGGCATTGTGCTGAAGCTCCTGGCCAAGACCGCTGAAAGTCGTTACCAGACTGCCGCAGGCGTCGAAGCGGATCTTCGCGCGTGTCTCGCAGCATGGCAGGCCCATCAACGGGTCGCCCCATTCCTGCTCGCGGCGCAAGACGCATCCGACCGACTGATGATCCCGGAAACGCTGTACGGACGCGAGCCCCAGATAGAGGCACTGGTCGCCGCATTTGATCGCGTGGTCGCTAGCGGCACAACCGAAATGGTGCTCATCTCCGGGTATGCCGGTATCGGCAAGTCTTCGGTCGTAAATGAACTGCACAAGGTGCTGGTGCCTCCCCGAGGCCTGTTTGCTGCGGGCAAGTTCGATCAGTACAAGCGCGATATTCCTTACGTAACGCTTGCACAGGCTTTCCAGTCGCTTGTGCACAATCTGCTGAGTAAGAGCGACGCCGAGGTTGCGTCGTGGCGGCGAGCCTTGTTGGACGCGATGGGCCCGAACGGCCAGTTGATGGTGAACCTGATTCCGGAACTGGCGTTAATTATCGGCGAGCAGCCGGCCGTTCCCACGCTACCGCCGCAGGACGCACAGAATCGCTTCCAGATCGTATTCCGCAGATTCATCAGCGTGTTCGCCTGCCCAGACCATCCGCTCGCACTGTTCGTCGACGACCTGCAATGGCTGGACACGGCAACGCTCGATCTCGTCGAACACCTGGTCACGCACCCAGACGTCCGGCATCTTCTTGTAGTCGGCGCGTATCGGGACAATGAGGTCAGTCCATCGCACCCGCTCACACGAACGTTGAAGCTGATTCGCGACGCCGGGGGAAAGGTACAGGAAGCGTCGCTCGAACCGCTCATGCCTGAACATCTCGCACAGTTGGTCGCCGATTCGCTTCACTGCAGCCGTGCGAGCGCCCAACCGCTCGCGCAACTCGTACATGACAAGACCGGCGGCAATCCCTTCTTCTCAATCCAGTTCCTCACGGCACTGGCCGAGGAAGCGCTGCTCGCATTCGACCATCATGCCCTGACGTGGGTCTGGGATCTTCAACGTATCCGAGCGAAAGGATTCACCGAAAACGTCGCTGACCTCATGGCCGCAAAATTGAGCCGGTTAGCCAACACAACGCGGATTGCCCTGGGGCAGCTTGCCTGCCTGGGAAACGTCGCCGAGGTCGCCACACTGAAACTGGTCAGCGGTGAACTCGCGGAGGCGATTCACGGGAAATTATGGGAAGCCGTTCGGGCGGGCCTCGTTTTTCGGATAGAGAATGCCTACGCATTCGTCCACGATCGAATCCAGGAGGCCGCCTATGCCCTCATACCTGAAGGCGAGCGCGCCACCGTGCATCTTCAGATTGGCCGCTTGCTCGCGTCGAGAATGGCGCCTGAAGAAATCGAAGAGACGATCTTCGACATAGTGAACCATCTCAATCGCGGTGCGACGCTTATTACGATGCAAGAGGAGAGAGAGCGGGTCGTCACGCTGAATCTCCGCGCGGGAAAGCGGGCCATGAGTTCGACGGCATACGGCTCCGCGCGTAACTATCTCGCGCAAGCGGCGGGGTTGTTGTCGTCCGATGCCTGGACACGGCACTATGCGGAGACTCTCGATCTCTATCTCGCGTTCTCCGAGTGTGAATATCTGGTGGGCAATTTTGCAGCGGCGGACGCGCTGTTCGACAGGATACTGGGAAGAGCCTACTCCAATCTCGACCGTGCCAAGGTTTACACCCTACGCATGAAGCTATACCAGGTAGCCGGAAAATATGATGACAGCTTTGCCGTTGCGCTCGATGCGCTTCGCGATTTCGGCGTAACCATTCCTGAAACGGACGAAGCGATTCGCGCGACGGTGGAGGCCGAGTTCCGCGACGTTCCGATCAATCTTGCGGGGCGCGCAGTTGCCGAACTTCTCGATGCACCGGTGGCGCAAGACCCGGCCACGCGGGCAGTTATCGATCTGTTTGTCGAAGCCATGCCCTGCGCCTACATAGGGTGGCCAGCGCTGTTTCCGCTGATCACACTCAAGGCCGTCAACCTCTCGCTGCAAGAAGGCAATACGGACCAGTCGAGCTATGTGTACGGCAACTATGCCGTCATGTTGGTCTCCCTAGTGGGCGACATCACCGGCGGAGTCCAGTTCTCCGAAATGTCCCTGCTACTGAACGAGAAGTTCAACAACTCGCGCTTGCGCGGGAAACTGCTTCACCTGCACGGCGACCATATCAACTTCTGGCGCAGCCACATTGCGACTGACCTACCGATCCTGGAGCGTGCTATCCACGCCTGCCTCGAAGTCGGTGACCTCGTGTTCACCGGTTATCTGGCATTCGAGACGCTATGGCAGTTGATTGAGAAGGGGGAGATGCTTCAGGATGTACAGGAAATGTCGGCAAAGTACGCCGCGTTCGCGCGGCAAAGTCGGAACCTAGCAGTCTGCGAAACGGTGCGACTCGAGCAGCAATTTGTCGCCAGCCTTCAGGGCCGGGTGACGACCACGCTGACCCTGGACGACGACACGTTCGACGAAGTAGCGTGTTTCGACGTTATCACCAAAGCGGGCTTCGGCTGCGGCATCGTCTTCTATCACATCATGAAGCTGGTGCTCGCCTTCCTTGATGGCCGGTGCGCCGAGGCGCTCGACAGCGCTGTCCGGGCAGAGGCCGTGCTCGGTCCCGCAATGGGTATGCCAATCGAGGCGACGTATTACTTTTTCCATGCGCTTACTTTGGCAGCGCTCTATCCGACCGCTTCCTCGGCACAGCAACAAGACCATGCGCTTGGTCTCCAGATCACAGTCAAGAAGTACGAACGGTGGGCCGAAAGCTGCCCCGAGAACTATCGTAACCGCTACGCGTTAATATGCGCAGAGATCGCACGCATCGAAGGCAGGGACCTCGATGCAATGCACTTTTATGAGGATGCCATACGTTCGTCCCGAGAACATGGCTTCATCCAGAATCAGGGCCTGGCACATGAATTGGCCGCACGCTTCTACTCTGCGCGCGGCTTCGATGCGATCGCTGAAACCTATCTGCGCAGCGCTCAGTCGTGTTATGCCCGCTGGGGCGCGGATGGCAAGGTCCGTCAACTCGAACAGACCAACCCGCAACTGCGCCGGGAATCCTCACGTCCAGACAGCACCGTTGCGACCTCCGCAGAGCAACTGGATCTCACCACTGTCGTCAAGGTATCGCAGGCGATATTCAGTGGTGTAAACCTGAATGAACTGCTACACACCCTAATGGTTCTGGCTCTCGAGCATGCTGGTGCCGACAGGGGGTTGCTAATTCTGCCTTGGGGTGACGGCTGGCGCATCGAGGCCGAAGCGACCACGGTGCGGGAAGCTGTCGAGGTCCGCCTTCCGCGCACTCGTCTGATGCCCGGCGCCCTCCCCGAGTCCGTTTTGCGCTACGTCATCCGGACCCGCGACAGCGTACTGCTCGACGACGCTGCCGACCCAAGCCCGTTCTCCGGCGATGAGTACATTGGGCGTCGCCGTTGTCAGTCGGTTCTGTGCCTGCCTCTCATCAAGCAGACAACACTCATCGGTGTCCTATACCTCGAGAACTGCCTAGCCGCTCAGGTCTTCACGCCAGCCCGAATTGCAGTGCTTAGATTGCTAGCTTCACAGGCGGCAATTTCTCTCGAGAACGCGCGCCTCTACGCCGACCTCCAACACGCGGAGGGGCTTCTGGCGGACGCACAACAGCTCAGCCACACGGGCAGCTTTGACTGGCACGTCGCGAGTGAGGAGATCTCCTGGTCCGAGGAGAGCTTCCGAATCCTCGGATACGATTCGGGCATCCGGCCCACGGTCGAGTTGCTGCTCGCCCGGGTTCATCCGGAGGACACCGCCCTGGTCGAAAAGGCGATCGCTCGGGCCGTGCACGAGAGACAGGGCTTTGATATCGAATACCGGTTGCTAATGCCGGACCTGACGGTCAAACACCTGCACGCCGTGGCGCACGTTGTGCTGGATGAACCGGAAGCGTTGCGAGTGGTGGGTGCGCTAATGGATGTCACCGTACGCAAGCAGGCTCACGCAGCGCTGGAACGCAGTGAGCATCGCTACCGCAGCCTCTTTCGGAACATGCCGGTCGGCCTGTGGCAGACGGAAGCACAGCCTCTGATTTCGATGATGATGGAACTGCGGGCGCAAGGCGTCGAGAACCTGTCGGCCTACATCGATGCACATCCGGAATGGCTCGGCCGCGCGCAGGAATTGCTGATTGTAGAAGAGGTAAACAATTACGCAGTGAAGATGTTCGGCGCGCGCGATCGCGGCGAGTTACTCGGCAATGTGTCATGGGTCTGGCGCGTTAGTCCCGGAACTTTCCGGCGGATTGTAGAGAGCCGATATCGGGGCGAGGAGCACTTCGAGGAGACGACGCGCATGCCAACGCTCGACGGAAGGATCATCGATGTGCAGTTCACTGTTGCGCGCCCCCGCGTGACTAACGATCTGGGCATCGCGTTGATCAGTCTGGTTGACCTGACCGAGCGCCTTCGCGCCCAAGAAATGCTGGAGCGCCTGCAGGCGGATTTTGCGCACGCCGCGCGTATATCCATGCTCGGCGAGCTGACGGCTTCGATTGCTCACGAATTGAAGCAGCCACTTGCCGCCATCGTAACAAATGGCAACGCGGTGCAGCGCTGGCTCGGGCGGCCGGTTCCTGAAATCGCAGAAGCGCGCAACTCCAACTCCAGCATGGTTGCCGACGCGCACCGGGCAGCGGATATTGTGAGCCGTATTCGCGGCATGGCGACCCGGCAAACTCCCGAGCACAGGCTGGTTCGGCTCGACGAAATCATCGAAGGAGTATTGGTGTTCTTGCGTCACGAAGCACAGACGCGCGGCGTCACGGTATCGCATGAGCGAGCTCTCGCAGCGTCACGGGTGCTCGCTGATCGCGTGCAATTGCAGCAGGTGATCGTCAACCTTGCGGTCAATGCCATGCAGGCGATGGACCAGGCGCGCAGCCCCCATCGCAGAATCACGATCCGCACGTTCATGCCGGATTTCACGACGCTGCGTTGCTCCATCGAGGACAGCGGTCCGGGGATTGTCTCAGAGGACCTCAACCGACTCTTCGAAAGTTTTTTCACGACGAAGCCTGACGGCATGGGCATGGGTCTGCCTATCTGCCGCTCGATCATCGAAGCTCACGGTGGTCGCATCGAAGCGGACAACGATTCGGCGCATGGAGGCGCGCGTTTCTATTTTGAGCTCCCGGCCGCAATTGCAGCGGGTTGATCTAGGCAGCTACACCCCGGTAGCGTTCCTCCATCGTCCGAGACTTTCCCACCCTCGAGAGCTGGAACGGACGCCGATCGGAGGGTCGCCTAAGCTCCCGGTGACGGGTAGTCTGGCAGTATCCGTTCAACGTCGACGGTTCGGCAAGCTCTCGGGAGTAGTCAATTGATCGTGGATCTTGCTACCGCGCACTTTCGGACGAACTACAGCGTGCGGTAGCCTTTCGTTGCCGGAGTCCTGGTGGTTGGCGACCGCCTCAGGCGATGGAACCGCGCACATTACTGATGCTCGACCGGTCGTCTATAGAGCGAGGCAGCCGTACCGGCACCTACGACAGACTCACCGACTGACGCCTCCTTGCCCCCGGACGTTCAACTACTCTCCGTCGACCGCCTTCGCAGCTGCGGCATGAATTTCCCTTGTCGTTTAGGTTTGTTTGACGCCTGCCCTCGACCATGAACCCGTGAGCGAGCGACAACGCGTGCGGGCAGGCGTTGAATAAACCTCGAGGAAGGAAACCGCGGAGTGATCCGATGTGATCAGCGTCTTCGCTATGGCGATTGATCAATCTGACCAGCGTGAGTTGCGCGTCGACGAGGTGCGATGTGAGCGCGCGGAGAGACGTGGACGAGGCAATGGTGAGGATACGATGCTCGATTTTGAGTTCGGAATCTGGCTGTACAGCCGTGCAAGACGTCCAGGACGCAACGGTCCACTATTCGGCCGCGTTGTCGCAAAGCCGACGGTTGAGCTGCAGACAGGAGTAACGCGTTCATGAATGGGCGGCCGTTGGTGGTGCGCGAATCGGAACAGTGCGCGTGGGAATTTCGATGACGAGCATCGGCGCGCCGCAATGCCGACAGATGAAGACGGGTCGATTGACGACCAGCGGGTCCTGCGGTGGCTGGCAGGGTTCAGGCGCAACGCCGAGCAACGTGCGAATCTTCGCCAGGTTGGTGCGGCGCACCGGGTTGGCGAGCAACCCGTAATGACGGATTCGATGGAAGCCGGCGGGCAGCACATGGAGCAGGAAGCGGCGCATGAATTCGCTGGCTTCGAGCGTCATCGCTTTATAGCGGGTACGGCCCTTCTGCCGGTAGTCTTTCCAGCGGAAGCTCACGCTGCGGCCGTCGAAGGCGAGCAGACGCTGGTTAGAGATCGCGACGCGATGCGTGTAGCGTGAGAGATAGGCGAGCACCGCGTCAGGGCCCGCAAACGGACGCTTGGCGTACACAAACCATTCTGAGGCGCGCAGCGGTGCGAGCCACTGCGCGAAGACCGCCCGGTCGGCGAGTTGCGCGTACTGGCCGAAGAACTGGAGCCGTCCGCGCTGATGTGCATCAGTGAGTGCTTCGAGGAAGCGCCTGCGAAACAGACGCGAGAGCACACGCACTGGCAGAAAGAAACCGGGCCGGCACGCGACCCAGCGATCGCCGTTTGCTGAGAGGCCACCGCCAGGGACAATACCGTGCACATGCGGATGATGCGTGAGCGCTGAGCCCCAGGTATGCAGCACGAGCGTGGCGCCAATGTTGGCGCCCAGGTGCCTGGGATCTGCGGCGATGGTACGCAGCGTCTCGGCGGCGATATCGAACAGCAGTCCGTAGATAACGCGCTTGTTGTACCAGGCGATCGCACTGATCGGTGCAGGAAGCGTGAAGACGACGTGGTAGTACTCGACGGGCAGCAGGTCAGCTTCGCGCGCTTCGAGCCAGCGGCGTGCGGCGCTGGCCTGACACTTCGGACAATGCCTGTTTCGACAGGAGTTATAGGCGATCTCGGTTCGTGTGCAGCCCGAACAGCGCAGCACATGCCCGCCCAGCGCCGCACTGCGGCACTGTTCGATGGCCGACATCACCTTCAGCTGCCCGAGGCTCAGTGCTACCGTGCGTCGCCACGTGGCCCCGCAGGCGCGGAAGATGTCCGCGACCTCCAGCATCGGATCGGACCGTGCGCCAGTTAGTCGGTACGCAGGCGCTCCAGTGGGCTGACGACTTCATGCAGCAGGTCGGTGGCGACCTGGGCATAAAGCGCTGTCGTTTCGAGTTTCTTGTGGCCAAGCAGCACCTGGATTACCCGGATGTCGACCTTCTGTTCGAGCAGGTGCGTGGCGAAACTGTGGCGCAGCGTATGCATCGATACGCGCTTGTCGATCTGTGCGGATTCAGCGGCAGCGCGAATCGCACGATTGAGCTGCCGTGGAGTCAGCGGATCAACAGGATCAAGTCCTGGAAATAGCCAGCCGCCATCGGGCATCTTGCCCTGGGCGCGGGCCACGCGCCACCAGACCCGCAGGCGCTCGAGCAGCACCGGCGAGAGCATGGCATAGCGATCCTTGCGACCCTTGCCCTGTTCGACCCGAAGCGTCATGCGTTGGCTATCGATGTCGCCCACCTTGAGTGCGACCACTTCGCTGGCACGCAGGCCCGTGCCGTAGGCGAGTGACAACGCCGTCTGATGCTTCAGATTCCCTGTTGCCGCAATCAGTCGCCGGACCTCGTCGGGGCTGAGCACAACTGGCAGTACGCGCGGCACGCGCACCGGCTGCATCCGGGCCATTAATTCCGGCTCCCGCAGCGTGATCTCGAAGAAGAACTTCAGCCCGGTGATTGCGGCATTGAGGGAGACGGGCGACGTTCCGCGATCGACCAGATACAGCTGGTAGTTTCGCAGGTCTTCGACAGTCGCCGTGTCGGGTGAGCGTTTAAGATATCGGGCGAATTCACGCACAATGCGCAGGTAGCCTGCCTGAGTCTTGGGGGAAAGCTGGCGCATGCGCATGTCGTCCGTCATACGCTGACGCAGAGGGCTGACGCCCGGTTGATTGGAGGTCATGATGCAGCTCCGTTTGAGGAACGAGGCGGATTGCCTCGACCTCCAACATACGGAACTGCGCAGCAGACTTCCCTGAACCCCTCACGCCTGGCCGGAGCCCCCTACCGCGCGAGCGGTTTCGTTCTTCGACCCTGAGCGGTCCTTCAATGTTCTTGACAGCGGCCCTTCGTCCGCCTCGTAATCCTCCAGGCGGGCCACCGCTATTGTCCCTGCGGCTAGTTATTGGCCGCTGTTCTGCTCGTTCTTTGAACAGAACAAACTTTCTCCATATCGAGTGACGGCGTCACGCGGTAAGCAACTATCTCCGTGTTGGTTTCTCCCTCGTCCCAGAGAACGGCGTAAGAGCGGCTTCGCCACGTTTCGAAGTAGACGAACGATCTGCCGCAGTACCCGGCTTCTTGAGAGAAATCATCGAGAATCGAGTTGCTTATCAAGCGGTAGCCATCGGCAGCGCGGGTGAGATAGGTATCGCGTACGCAATAGGCCGTTCCCACACGCCGGGAGATTCTGACGATAGGCTGGGATCGACCGGGTATCGCTATTTCTGTCGCATGACCAGTCGTATCGGCGTATTGAATCAGCTCAGTTCGGATGGCGTCGGCCGAAGCGGGTGCGGCTTGTTCCCAGAACCGAGCAGCCCGGGTCTGGTCTCCTGTGCAGTTGTCGAAACATAATTCTCTCGAGCCTAAGTTCGAGATATCAACATGTGGATGCTGCTGTTGCAACCGGGACAATTGTTTTTCGAAGTGCGCGCATGGTGTTTGCGCGTCAACTGCGTAGGAGTAACTGCTGAGGCACGCCAGGCAAGCTCCAAGAACAAGGGCAATCGGGCGTTTACGCATTTGCGGAACAATTCCTTTGAACGTCCAGTTTCGTCGCCTCGCCCTGCCTGAGTTGCGAATTACTCTCGCTCGAACAGCGTTATGATGCCAGCCGCTAAAGTGCGCCGGCGGCCGAGCGTGGCGCGCGACCGGGAATTACAGCTTATGGTTGATGCGGACGATCACATCCCGGCGCCGTCGCAAACTCTTGTTCTCTGCTCCGAAATATTCGGAAACGAGCTTGTACCCGAACGACATGCCTGTGCTGACAGCAGCAGCTGTCGCTGCAATCGCAGTGGTAGAGCCGGTCATCGCATTCGATACGGTGCCGGTAATCAGCCCGACACCGAAGTCCGAAACGGAAAACTTGGCGTACTTTTTCAGAGACGTTTCAGTCTTCAGCTTTGACGCGATGCTCGCGATTTCCTCCTTGATGAGCACCTTCTGGTCGTCGTCATTACAGTAGGCGACCTCGGCAATCGTATTCTTGAGTTGGTTCAGTAACTCAGAATCGTTTTTGATTGCGACAATGTCGTCCCAAAGCGCTTCAGACAAGTTCGGCACCTGTATGGAACTGACGATCTGATCAGTTTTCGGTTTAAGGATTCCACCCGTTCGTACATAGTCGTAAACGAGCCGGTCGCCAGGTAACGTATCCAAAAAACTTGATGAATATTTGCTGGCGACGATGGAATGTATGAGTCCCATCACTAGGATTTCTGCCTTGTCTCCGAACCACATCGGATCGCCCTTCAGCAGCCCTTGCGATGGCGAGTCCTCAGCGACTTCAAGACCGATCGGGCCAAGGCGCACGCCAGCTGAATATTTGGCCTGTTCAAACCGTTGCGTAATTTCCTTGATCACGTCCGGCTTCTTCTGCAGATCAACGACCGACTTCCTGAGTAGTTCGACTTCGGGCTCCACCGCTACCTCCCAAGGTTGAAGAACGATGTGTCCAGCGTCGATCAAAGGCCTAAGCTTAATCAGTTGCGCGACCAGCGGCGGCAGAGTCGAGTTGAGGAACGCGAAGCGTTCGGGTATGTCAGTGGACCAATAGTTCTTCCACGGCGAGAATATTGGGGGGACTTTGGAATAGCTCTTGTTACCACTTTCTGGCAAGCGCTTCCAGAGTGCCGAAGCGCGCGGTGCCAACAGACTGTAGAGTGGGTCCGGCAGCATGACCTGCTTCGAGAACAACAGAGGTAACGCAAGCTCTTCCGCGCGCTTCCTGCTTTCCACAATCTCTGTCGCCGTGAAAAGACTCTGGTTGAAGCGTCCTACCGATGGCGGCAAGGCTTTCAAATAACAATTTTGGATGTCATCGGCCATTTGCCCCGTGGCTTTCCGACTGAATTTGTTGAAATCAAGGTTGGGACGATCAAGATCCCATTTTTCTATAACACCGAAAATATTCATTCTGCTGCGAGCCTTGTTGCCAAGCCTAAACAGCCAATATAGCCCAGAAATCTGTACGCTAGATGAACGCCGCTGGACGCGGTGCATCTAGCCTAAGTGTCGGCCAACGTTTTTCGACGTCAACGCGTCCGATGAAACAGTTGCGCGCTGCACCGATGGGTTGCGACTGTTCCGCTGCAGTCTTGGATTCACGCGTTGTTGACGATCCGCACGTTGATGTCGAACGTCCGAAACTGGCCGCCTGCTGCCTGCTGCCCGCTGCCCGCTGCAAAAGCGACTGTTCCCTACGACACGCAAAGTAATGATCTATCGGAATCCCCCGAAGCGTCCAGCTATCGCTACACCTTACGGTCCCGTCTTGAATCCCAACGAGGCCGCCTTGGCGCGCAGATCGGCAAAGCGGTCCGCCGTCGGGTTGACGGTGAGTTGAGAATTATCGACGGAGGATACCGAACTCGATGATGCGGGCGCCGCCGCACCCGAGCACAGGCCGCCGAATGGACCCTGAGCAACTGTGATTGCCGGCACATCAGTGCGCGGCGCGTCGGTGAAGTCGAGCGCGTAAGCGAGATTGAACGTCGCGGAATCGCTGCCACGCACGCCGAGCGGCGCCAGCCCAAAGCGCCATTGCAGGAGCGCGTGAATCGAACTCGGATCGAAGGGATAGCGCGTCACGGAGCCTGCGCGAACGCGTGGACCGAGGAGTGCGAGCGGCACGCGGAATCCTAGCCTTCCATCGTTGCCCAGCGCGAGCTCATTGTTGCTGATCGGCCGTATCGGCGGCACCACATGTTCGAGAAAGCCGCCCCATTCGTCGTAGACGACGATCATCAGTGTGCGGCTCCAGTTCGGGCTCGTGCTGAGCGCGTTGTAGACCTGCGCGAGAAATGCTTCGCCGTTGCGGATGTCCGCGTGCGGATGATCGTCGGCGGAAACGCCCTGCTCTTCGCCAGCGAACATCGGGTCGACCATGCAAAACGGCGGCAATGTGCCCGCTGCGGCGTCGGAGAGAAAGTCCGAAAACAGATGTGAAATGCCAAGATAGCGGGTGCCGTACAGCGCCGTGAATGGCACGTCGTGATAGTAGTAGTTGCAGCCGACATTCGCCGCGCTCAGGTTGTCCCAGATCGTCCGCAGCGTCGACGTATCGACCGTGTCGTCGAGTCGATCAGTCGCCCCGCTATGCAGGTAGATCCGATTTGGATACGTGCTGGTCAGCACGCCACTGAAGTAAAAGTCACCGATCGTGTAGCTTCCGGCAAGCGCGTTGAAGAAGCCGAGATCCGCGGATGCGTAATAGCCGATAGGCAGCAGATCGCCGCGCACCTCGCTCGTATCGGGCGTCAGTAGCCATCCGTCCATGGCACCGGCAGCCAGCTGGGTCCGAGCGCCCTGATAACTATGATTGGGATCCTGATAAGCGCACGCCTGGTAACCATACGACGAGTTCGCCGAGAGCAGGAACGGCGTCTGCACCGCGCCGAACGCGTCCTTGAACTGCTGGTTCGCGGGCATCCCCTCGGCGCCGGGCACCCAGCTCAGGAAATGGTCGAAGGAGCGATTCTCCATCGTCACGAGCACAATGAAATCAATGCCGGACGTGGACGGCGCCGGTAACGCCGGACGCGCGAGGCTGTAACGGTCGCCGCCGTCCGGTGAGGGAACATCGGCAATCGACGGCGCAGGCGCGTCGCCGTTCGGGTTGCTAGAGCTGCCTGCGCCCCCACACCCCGTCAGCGCGACGCTGCCCGCAACGGCGGCGACTCCAGTGAGAAACCTGCGACGGTCGTGAGGGTGGCTTACCTTGTTCTCGTTGTCCATGGCTTATGTCTCCTTGGGCGGCAGCCAGCGGTGACGCCCGTCAGTGTCTCGACGAGCCGCGACGAGACATGATTTCCAGCGCAAGCAGCGTTATAAGCTTTATTGGGGTCACGCTTGCGCTATTCGCTTACGGGATACCGCCAGGTGCGCGCGCAAATGAATCGAGCCGGCTCGATCCGGGCGCAGGCGGACTCGTCGAAATCAGCAAGAAACGCTCCCAGATTTGCCGATGGTCCTCTGGGGAACTGCCCCTCAAGGTGAGGTGGCAATTGACACCGTGCTGGCCGAGATGCGCCGGATGGCATCGTCCAATGAAGGGCCGCAGTCAACGGTAAAGCCGACGTTCAAATGTCCGCTCAATGGCATGGGCGAATGGCCGTAGCTGGCCGCAGCCCGTCCGCTGCAATCAGCATACGTTGCCTGAAACTTACGGGCCGGGGATCGACAGCACGCGCCCCGGAGCGGTCAGTCGACTTTCCCGAAAGCGGCCGTCGTCAAGCGAGACGCAGTCGAGCCCGCTGAGCCGACGCCAGTCACATGATGCACCGCCGGACCGCACCTGTAACCGGACCTACGCAAAGTGCCAGAACCGATCTTGCCTTCCACGATATGGAACCTGTCGCTGAGCGCAGCGTATGAATACGCACCCCGTCAGCAATATCCGAATGACGGCATGCTCCGGCATCCTGAATATAAAGAGCGCCTGTCATATCGCGGTCAAAAATTCCGTGCGACAAGGTCTCGTACACCCTGTTCCAGTCGTAATCTGTCAGGCGCGATCCGGCGTGGCATTGTTTGAAAGAAACGCCAGCGCGCTGGCATCGCCTGACCGAAGTGCGGGAGAAACCGCGTTCATGGATGGACTACCGTCATCCTGAACGGGCCGCCATTCGCCGCAGCGTGACTGACGGCCTCGTTCACGTCGTCGAGTTTGAAGGACGTCACGTCGAAATGTCCGAGATCGAGCAGACCGCCGCGAATCAGACCTGTCATTCGCGTGACCGCCTCCGGCGGGTACATCCATTTGCCGCGCACGGTGATGTCGTTGCGCATGATCCACGGGTACGGCAGATCGAGACCATCGCCGCCGAGCATGCCAACACCGCCCATCAACACGACACGTCCGTAAGGCCGCACGGCCATCACCGCGGCGCGCACGGTCCTCGTGGTCGCGGAAGGCGGCAGCAGATCCATCACGCAGTCGATGGGTGCTCCGGCAGCCGCACGCATCCGTTCGCGATCGTCGTCCTCGTTGCCTGTGAGCTTCACGGTACGGATACGTTCGCCGAAGCGCCTTTGCAGATCGGCGAGCACGCCTTCATTGCGTCCCGGCGCGACCACGCAGCGCACACCCATCGCGAGGGCGACGGCGACGCACGCGCTGCCAAAGTTGCCGGTCGCGCCGCTCACAAGCAATGTCTCGCCAGCCTGCAGATTCGACGCAAGCAGCCCGCCGTACGGAACCAGCATGGTGTTGAGCGCGCACCATTTCGCGGCATCGGCGGGATCGATTTCGCCGATGCGAATGGCGTTCTCGGTCGGCACGCGCATTTGTGCGGCGAATGGGCCGTCGTGGAAGTGGCGCGCGAGCCGCAGGCCGCCGTCGCCGCGTGCACTCCAGCCCTGCAATGTAATGTCGGGCGTGAGCGCGTCGTCGCGTGAACGCACGGTCGGGTCGCAGAAAACCCAGTCGCCTGTTTCCAGATGTGTGGCGTCGGGGCCGAACGCACGCACGCGACCGATTGCCCCGCAGCCAGGCACGATCGGCAATTCGTTCTGGTAGCGGCGCTCGCCGCTGAACACTTCTTGCGCATATGACAGCACTGGCGCGGCAACGACGTCGACGATCACTTCGCCGGTGCCCAACGAAGGATCTGCTGCGTCTTCAATCGCAAGCGGCTTGCCGAGTGTCTTCAAAATCGCTGCTTTCATCTGCGTTCCCCTTTGATGGCCATTGGACGAGGCGATTCTGACAGGCGTAGCATTGGTAACAAGGCCTGGTACTATCCTGGGATTTCCGCGTACCTGCTTGAGGAGGACGGACGATCATGACAACCGCGAGCCGAAGCGAATTCGGCGATTTTCTGCGCTCACGGCGCGAGAAGCTAAGCCCTGAATCGGTGGGGCTCAATAACGGGCGGCGGCGTCGCACGCCCGGTTTGCGTCGCGAGGAAGTTGCCGAACTCGCGGGCATCGGCGTGGACTGGTATGTGCGGCTCGAGCAGGGCCGCACGGTGAGTCCGTCCGATACCACGCTTGAAGCGCTGGCTCGCGCGCTGCGGCTCGGCAAAGTCGAGGCGGCGCATCTGCGCGCACTGGCACGCAGCGGCGATCGGCAAACCTTCACTCGCGAGAGCGTGCCGGGACCCATCGCGAATCTGATTGCGACTCTCGAGCTTCCCGCGTATGTCACGGGCAGGCGTTGGGATCTGCTGGCCTGGAATGCAGCGGCGGCCGATCTTCTCGGCTTCGAGCGTCTTGCCGAAGCGGATCGCAACATTCTGGTGTTCATGTTCATCGAACCGGATTCGCGACGGCTTTTCGGCGCGAACTGGACCAGCGAGGCGCGTCGCATGATCGCGTTGTTTCGCGCAACGCATGATCTGTATGCCGACGATCCGGCCTTCGTCGAACTGGTCGAACGGCTGCGCGCGCACAGCGCCGAATTCGCAAAATGGTGGAACGCGCACGATATTCGTGGCGGCGCGTCCGGGCAGAAGGTGCTGATCCATCCGCAGCGCGGCGCGCAACGCTATGACTACGCGACCTTTCAGGCAAACGACGACCCCGCGTTGAAACTCGCGATCTACACGCCTGCGTGAATCGAAATCCCCACGCGCCGAGCGTCAGCATGGCGAGGCGAGCCAAGCCGATCATCGGACAGGCTCGACCCACAGCAGCCGGCCGGATTTCGCGAAAGTAGCCGTTCGAACCGGGACCAACGATCTGGTCGGTCCCGATCCACCGGTCTTGCTGTAACCGCTAGCGAGCCCGGGCGCTACGTATCATCGCAGCCAGGATATATCCGGCAATTCGCGGATTCTCCTTAATTCGCCGGGTGCTGTAGCCATACCAGTCATGACCATATGGCACATAAACCCGGACGTGAAATCCTTGCGCAAGCAAAGCGTCACGCTGCGGTTCGCACACGCCTAGCAACATCTGAAACTCGAATCGCGAGCGGTCAACTTGCTCGCGTTGCAGCCAACCGGTCAACGCATCGATCAATTGTGCGTCGTGCGTTGCAATGCCCACGAACGATCCCGCCCGTATCGCGGTCGATACGTGCCGAACGAAGTGCGCATTGATCGCGGCCCGATCCCTCGATGCACCGTCGACGAGATGCTCGGTCGATTCTGCATAAATCCCCTTGCAAATGCGCATGCGGCTCTTGCGCGCCTGCAGGGGAACGATGTCGCCGTTCGTGCGCGTCAAATACGCTTGCAGCGCGATCCCGACCGGATAACCGTTGGCTTCGAGCTCCCGGAACATGTCGAGCGTTTTCTGGGTGCAACTGACGTCTTCCATATCGATGCACGCGCCGATTCCTTGCGATGCCGCCGCTCGCAAAACCATAGAGACTCGTGCCATGCACGCGTCTTCGTCGAGATGCAGTCCGAGGGCGGTCAATTTTATCGATAGCTCGGTGGGTTGATTTTCTGCACCTAGCGCCTGGACGAGATTGAGATACTCGCGAGCCATCGACTCCGCATGCTCGGACGACGACGCAGTCTCGCCCAGCACATCGATGGTTGTACGGAAGCCTGCTGCGTGGAGCGCGTGGATGCGCGTGCGAGCATCGCAGAGCGTTTCGCCAGCGATATAGCGGCGGGAGATCTTACGGATTAGCGAACGGGGAACGAGCGGGATGGCGCGAGCCGCCATCGTATTGAGAATACGCATGTTGTGGTCTCATGAAAACGCAGTCGCACGAATCTGGATACAAAAAGTCGATTCGAACGACATCGCCGGACTGTCTATCACAACAGGTCCGGGACGAATGCCAAAGTGGATGCAAGCACTGCATCGACACAGGCTTTCAGTGCGTTTTCGAGGGAGGCCAGGCAGCTGCGTACATTGTTCGAGCGAAATCTTTTGCGATTAACTACGGGGCGAGACAAAGCCTGATTTCTTTACGTCAGTCAGGCATTGGGAATCGTAGCATGAACGAACAAACGGGGGTGATGAGCCGATCCGCGCTGCACCGAAGCTTTGATTGTTGACGATCGGCGCGTCCCTGCCGAATGTCGCTGCATGGAAGCAAGCGTCCTCGCGATGTACGGGAATGGCGTCGCGACTTCACGCCAAACAGATTCAAACACGTGGACACCGCACCGTTTGCAAAACGGGTGGAATGCGGACACGCGGCACGATCATCGCCTCAGAGCCGACCGAACGTGGATCAGCGGGAATGCCTGGAGTTGATACCAGAGGAGAGTTCACCTCCGCGAGAACATTTTGGAGCGCCGACTCGCGTGCGTGCCTGCGCGGAAATGTTTGCGCAGCCATCCGCCGGACAGCTGCGCTCGTGCCCGTGTAGGGCGCGGCCTTTTACTCCGTTAATCCACGTGTACATCAATGCGGCGCGGACGCGCTTCTTCTCGACGCGGGATGCTGAGTTTCAGCACGCCGCCCTGCAGATTGGCGTCGACCTTGGATGTATCGAAGTCCTCACTCAAGGTGAAAGCCCGCGCGAAATGCGGCGCACGAATCTCTGCGTGGTGCAGCCGCAGGTCGCCTGGCGTGGGCACCACCGCCTCCGCTTCGATGTACAGCCGCCCATCGTGAACCTTCACGTCAAGCTTGTCGCGCGATACGCCCGGCAGGTCAGCCCACAGGGTGATGCCGTGGCTGTCCTCGATGATGTCGACGGCCGGCGTAAGCGTTGAACGGCGAGCGCTGTCCTGGTTACTACGAGCCACACCGCTGGTATCTCGCTGTGCGATTTGAGTCGTGTCGTTCATGGCTTCCTCCTCGCTTACTGGATGGTGATGGCGCGCGGCTTCGAGGCCTCGCGTTTGCCGATCCGGATGGTCAGGCAACCGTTCGAATAGCCAGCTTCGACCTTGTCCGGATCAGCGTTCTGCGGCAGCTCGATCACGCGCCGGAACGTGCCGAAAAAGCGCTCCTTGGCGTAGGCGCGGGTTTCGCTCCCCGCCGCCAACTCGGACGCTTTGCGCTCACCGGCAATGGTCAAAGTGCCCTTGTCGACGGTCACTTCGAACGTGCCTGGGTCAATGCCTGGTGCGAATGCAACGATGTTGATGGACTCGTCGGTAGTGCCGATATTGAGAGGCGGGAATGCGTCCGTGCGGCTCGAGCGGATGCTCGATGGAAGGTTGCCGAACAGCGCAGACATCTGCCGTTGCAGACGATCGAGTTCCCCAAACAGGTCGTTGCTAAAGTAGAAGTCACTCATGATTCAATCTCCCGTGATGCGAAATGATCAAAGGCGTCCACCTGCTGCCGCGCCCCGACGAAGCGCACGCGGTCGCACTTCCTGGAGACGCTGTATGGGCGGCGCGCAGCGGCCTTTGCGACCCAAAAATAGGCGCTTGCCCGAGACTTTCAATATCAGCAGATCGAATATTGACTGCGCCTCAATATATTCCGCCGGATATATTGAAACACCCAGCGGGAGCCCTTATTTGCACCGCGCGGATTGTTCTGGAAGGAGGCAATATGGAGTTCGATACTGACTGGGTGACGCTTGGCAAACACCGTGTCCGACTGCATGCGACCCGCGGCTTTCCGGCCGAACGGCTGCGCATCGTGGCCGAGGTCGCGCGGTTGGCCGTTGAAAGCAACATGAGCGCGCGGGCGCGCCTCGTGGAAGTGGTGTTTCGCGATCAGGACGGCGTGTATGACATCTCCATTGGCACGACCATCGCCGAAGACCGTACGTGCGCGGCGTCGATCGAAGCGGCCCTTGCCACGATCTTCGGTCTCACCCCCGAACAGGTCGTGTTGACGGTAAAGGCCGTCTCTCAGGATGAGGTGGACTTGAGCTTCGGCACTTATGAGCGGTTGCTGGCGCAAAAGATCGGCGCCACCGCCCCGATCCAGTAGCACACGGCTAGCACCGCTAGCGATCCATCTAACCGGCGGGGCTACCCCGGTGAACATTCTTCGGGAGGCGAGGAACCGCCGACCACGTCTCCCGGCCACACGCGGGCATTAAGCACTGGCGGTTGCACGATGGCGAGTCAAGGCGGTGGCAATTTCGGATCGAGTTTGCATCGTCTGAGTGGTAGCGGCTGAGCGGATACCAGTCGTGTCACAAGGCGTGACTTTTCATCGACCTGTACATCGAGGCAGGCGCAGCCGTACCCGTGCTCTCCAGCGTTGGTCACGACCCATCCTTTCGTCGTCATGTCCGGCATGTTGTCGATCCCAGGGGCCTGATAGCCACCTTGTTCCGAAATTGTCCATTCGCCACTTCGGTCCACTAACGAAAAGTTGGCGGGAGTTGGATTTTCGAGCCAGCCACAGCGCTTCTCCACGGCACCTTGCGCGTCGGCGACGGAGGTTGCCAACGCCATTCCTAATCCGAGCAACACCACAAACGGATTTGTCATCAGGGTTTTCTCCTCACTCATTGGCAACTGTCGACAATCTGAACGTCACCGTCGAACGTCGGTTCATGGCCGCGCTCTGCACGACCCGGTCGGCTCAGTGCGACGCGTAGGACGATGTTCAGAAATTCCGGCATTGATGCTCGACAAAACAGACAGTCAGCAATTATGACTCAAGCCGTCATGGAAATTACATCGAACAGCCTGAAAGCGCGTAGCTGTGTTCCAGCGTGATGTAGAGTCAATCCCCAAACTCCGTCTCTGTCGGTGTACTCGAAAGTAACCTTGGCTTGTGTGTCATCGAGGACAAAACAGCGACCACTCTCAAAGACAGCGTTCGACTTCTGCTGCCCGGTCGCTTGCACCGATAACTGCTCGCCGCAAAGCGTCACTTCAAAATGCATCAGCGGGTGTCGATAGCGTCCAACATACTGCGAGAGTTCCGTTGAATCTGCCGAGATGTCCTTGCCATTTTCCGGCTGCCTTTCGTCTACCTTGCGGTAGACCGCGTCGTCTATCCTTCGTCCTGCGAACGATACGCCATGCTCGCGAAGAGTCACTACAGAAGCCTTTCCTTCTGCCTCGCGGCTGAACGCAATCTCAATGTCACGAGTTCGCGAAAAAAATGCATCGGATTCCGAACAAGCCAGTGTTAGCCGCTGAAGACCAGTCAGGTTTGCACAGAGCATCCCGCTTTTATCCAGGGAGATTTCCATAAAGCACCGCTGGCCAAGTCGAAAAACACCCACATATTCGTCAAGTTTCGACGCATCCAGCGTGATGTCGTGAGGCGTCTGATACAGACCGAGACTTGCGTGCGCAAGACGTTCGGTGATCTTCAAAACTCCCGAGGCCTGCAGATTGGCGAGAGCGATGACGGTAAGGTCGTCGTCGGGATGCAGGTCCAATGCGCTCAAGAACCCATTTATGGCGCCCCCATGCCTGACGAAGCGGCGCCCATCGGCGGACCCAACAAACCAGCCATAGCCGTACCCCTGTCCATGATCTCGCAGCATGTGCTGTAGAGCAGCCGGTCCGATCACATCGCCTCTCATGAGGGCCTGCGACCAGCGATACAAGTCGTCCGCAGTAGAATAAAGGCCGCCGGCAGCATAGGGTAAAGACATGGCAATGAACCGCGCATGTCTCCACTTGCCGCCGATGCAGGTATAGCCGTCCGCTCGCCGCTCGACAATCTTCCAAGTATGGTCATAGCCGCTATCGGCCATGCCAAGGGGCTGGAAGAACTCGTTTTCCAGGAAGTCGGAGTAACGTTGGCCGCTGATGGCTTCCACCACGCTGCCAAGTAATATGTACCCGGTATTGCTGTAGCGAAACCGGTCGCCGGGCGGAAACTCCAGTGCCTGGCCGCTGGTCAGCTCCATGATCGCCTTCGGGGTTCGCTCCTCGAGCGAAATTCGAGTTAAAAACTCCGGCAGGTCGGTATAGGAAGGGACACCCGATGTATGAGTCAGCAATTGATGAATCGTGACGTTATGCCAACTATCTGGCGCGTCGGGTAGGTGTTGACCTAACCGGTCATGAACGCCCAGCTTGCCGCGCTCCGTGAGGCGGAGAATCGCAGCCGCCGTGAACTGTTTCGTAATTGAGCCGATGCGAAATCTTGTTTCTGGTGTGTTCGGGATAGCCCACTGCCGATTGGCGAAACCGAAACCCTGACGAAAGATTATTTCTCCCGCTTTGGCGACCAGAACTACACCGGAAAAAAGATCGTCGTGAACGAACGCCGATACGATTTCCTGTGCTGCTACAGCGCAGTTTTCCGCGCGAGGCGTGGCGCACATGATTCGGGTCCTTCAAGGGAATTGGGCGAAGTCCTGGGCCACAGTCTACAACTGGTGGTGACGTCTCACTTCGATAGCGAGGCCTCGTAGATCGTCAACGATCTGGCGGGATGCGGCGAACGTCTCAATTCGGCCCGGAAACAGGAGTCTGAAGGCAAGAGCCCCGCTGCCTTGATCCAAACGTCCACGCTTTCGCGGGTCTGCTCGGTGATCTCGAACTGCACCGGCCGCTCAGCCGCCGAAAACGCCTGCCTCGTCTAGCATCTCGACTAGCCCTTCCGGATAGATAGTCTCGCCGGCGGTAGACAATTCCTCCCGGCTCCACCATCGGTGATCCGCCATCACCTCCCTCTCTTCCGCGGTCCAGCCGTCACGTGAAATGGCTTCCGTGTCTGTGTTAACGACGAAATATTGTTCGACCGCGAGCACGCGCTCGCCATCTGGCAACTGCAAGGCCACTTCGCGCCGCCCGACCGGCACGGATACGTGCGCCTCTCGAATGCCTGTTTCTTCACGGAGCTCTCGCATCGCAGCGTCCGCGAACGTCTCGCCATGCTCGACGCCACCGCCCGGCGTTGCCCAGTAGACCTTGCCTGCTAGCACACCCGTTTTGTGAACGAACCGGAACAGCAGCACTCGCCGCTTTGGAGTGGTAATCAGTAGTCTGGCGGAAGGACGTTCGCGCATGAGATTCAATCGGAAGTAAATGTCAGTGAAAGAAAAATATGCAGCGGGAATGCGACCCGCTTCGGTCCGCAATCTTTCTCAGAGCCGGACGCTCCGACCACATCAACCAAGGGCCGGAGAGCGATACGTTACAAAGTGCTCGTCCTTCGTCACGACAGAGAAGCCGAGCTTTTGATAGAAGCTCATCGCTGCTTCATTGCAGAGAAAGCATGACAAGGTCAATGGCTGGTCCGACTCGGCCACGCGCGACATCAGCGTTTGCATCACCTCCCGACCGATCCCCCGGTTTCGGAATTCCGGCCGCAGAAGCAACAGCGATAAATGGACTGCCTCGACCTCATTCCTAAGTGCAAAATATCCGGCCGTCGCCGATCCTATGGTGATCAAAGTGCATTCAGAATCGGGGTAAGATTTTTCGAAGCGCTCCCGTTGAAAATTCTCATCCCAGCCGAATGTCTGATCGATGAATCCGTGCAGCGAGAGTTTGTAGATCTCGAAGAGAGCTTGTCGATCAACCGTTCCTTCAAGCCTCGGAATCAACCGGATTGCATTGGCTTCGTAAGGCTTCCCTCCCCTCGGCGCTACTGCATAGGACATGAAATGCCGTTCCTTGGTCGAGTGCTCGACCTTGAATCCGTTTCTTTCGTAAAGTTGCCTGGCCCGGTTGACGCGAAGAACTCGCAACCGGATGGATTTTCCAACAGCGTTAGCACGCTCAATAAGACGTCCAAGCAGCAACGTGCCGATACCACGCCCTTGATAACCGGGAAGAATATAGAGCTTTTCCAGCATCAAAGCCTCTGGTTCATCGACCACTGCGATGCAACCGATCTCGTCTCCATCGCATTGAATAATCTGGTGGGTCTCCGGCCGGAAATTATCAAGCGGTTCCGGTATCCAACTACCCCACGTACGTTCGGCATACTCCCTCATGCACGATTCCTGAACGGTACACAAGAAGCTCCAGTCGGACGCAGTGGCCGGGCGTAGCGTGATATTCGGCATCTGGCTTTGTGGTTCGATGGATTGTCTGGACTGCAATTGTCGACTAACTGGAGCAAGCGGTCCACCGGCCGAAATTGGCCACACCGCGTCCCACAACCAGGCGCGACGATCGTCTCGGACGGGTGTTCAATGCAAAAGCATAACCTGTCCTGCAAGAAACAATCAGCTTTCCGCACGCCTACCGAGGACTGTCACCGGTCTGTCTTCCGCCATTAAGCAATCGCGCATGGTTCTTTTATCGGGAGTTATGCGCCTCAGATAAAAACTTAAAGTTCACGCAAATAGGGCCGATAAATAGCTTGCCAGTGTTTGAATTTGCTGTGATGGTGACCTCCATCCGAAGACACTGGCCAATAGCGTCCGCGCTCTTAATCCTCAAATAAAAGGCCATGAATATCAAAACGCGTTCAACTTCTGCACTTGCGGGTTTTATCGTTGCAACAACACTGCTCACGGGCTGTACTTCGCTTCCGAAAACAGATCTCGCCAGTAGCAATCGTGAAAAGCTCCATTCGATCGCCATGCTGGATGTCACCGAACCGCGCGGCGAGAGCGTGGTCAACTTCGGTGGTGCGGCCGGAGCATTTGGATTGATTGGTGGACTGGTGCAAGGTGGAGTCAACGCCAATCATACGAGTACGTACACGCAGCATGTGGCGAGCGAAAAGATCGCCTTCGCCCCCGTCGTCAACGATGGCCTGACTACGCGACTGTCCAGTAATGGCTATGAAATCGTTGCGTTGCACGACCAGCACGCCAAGCTCTCGAGCGACGGTAAGTCCGACGATTTCTCCGATGTCAAGACCAACGCCGACGCCATCCTGAGCGTGTGGATCACTTCGTTTGGTTACGTGTCCCCGCCGGAATCGAGCGATTTCATTCCGTGGGTCGTCGTCCGCGCTCGCCTGCTCGACTCGAAGTCCAAGCAAGACATGTACTTCAAGACATTCGCCTGCGGCTGGGACATCAAGGCCAACTCTGTTCATGTCGAAGCGGACGCCAAATATCACTATGGTAGTTTCGGCACCTTGATCGAACAGTTCGATCAGTCGGTCGCAGGCCTTAAGGACTGTGAGCAGGCAGTTGTCGCCGCAATTGGGCAGGATCTGACGAAGCAGCAGTAAGGGTGGTGGTGAGTGCAGCCGTCCCCGGCACCATTCAATGGACGCTCGAGGAAATGATCGCGGAAACGACACGGTTGCCGCACGTTTCATCATGCGCGGTACTCACCAAGCCACCTCCTTTTGCGCGCCTGCGAGCGGAAAGAATATCCAGGTTCAGGCCGTGAACTTCTATCGCGTTTCCAGCGGGAAAATTGTCGAAGAACGCGGGCAACCTGAACGGCCGTTCATGACCGACTACTGCGCGACACCGTGCAGACGGCGCCCCGAACTGACGACGTCGTTTAGCGACAGGCACGCCGCGCTCAGAGGAAGTTCCTGATCAGTATCGTCACCCACTGCCAGGCACCGCCGCAGCCGGCGGCCCGGCAGCGCGCATCGGGATCCGCCAGAAGGCGGCCATTGGCGTCGCTCACCGAACTTGAGTTGCGCAGGAAGTACGCCACGCTGTCTTGCAAGGGATCGAGCCCGTCCTCCGGGATATCTATCCACAGGCCGTTTTCGGTATTCAGGTGGGCCGACAACGAATCGAAATTGAAACTGCCGAGATAATATCGATGGCCGTCGATGAGGACCAGCTTGGCGTGCATCATGCGGTTCTCGTCGTCGGAATATTCGCGCACCTCGATCCCGGCATTCACCAGGTCGGGCAGATCGTCGGCGTAGGCGCGCGCGACGGCGGGGAATTCCTGCGTCAGGCTCGCCAGCGAGGCGCTTACCAGGACCACATGGACACCTTCGCGCCGCTTGCGCTCAAGCGCCTCGCGCAGTTCCGGCACCAGGATCAGGTAGGGGTTGATGATCAGGATTTCGTGCTGCGCCGTATCGAACGCTTCTAGCATGTCCTGCAACGTGCCTGGCGAGCGCTTGTCGGGCCAGTCGTGGACATAGCGCAGGCGATCGCAGGCGATCGGCGTCCAGGCGGGATCGAAATGCGCACCGGGCGCGGGCGGAGCGGCGGGGTCATTCGCCGTATCGGAGACAGGTGGTGTATCGCTCGCGGCCAGGTCCGTCGCCGGGGCTGCAGCGTCGAGCGGAGCCAGCAGCCATTCGCGCCAATAATGGATGCGCGCCGGGTCCAGCGTCGCATAACCCTGAGAGACGCGATAAGGACTTGCGACCTTTAGGAATTTTTCCGGCTCGGGGCGAACCACTTCCGGGCTGTTCCAAAACAAGGCGAAATGCTGGGACATGGCGTGCAGGGAGGAAGCATCCTGGCCGGCGTCGCCCGACACCATCAGATCGCGCTCGCTGAGCCAGTTGCGGAAGCTCGCATCCCAGATCGAGGTACTGCCGATCACGGCCGTGTCGCCAACCAGGAACAGCTTGTCGTGCATGCGATGCGAAATCTCGACGAGATCTGATCGTGGATGGAAGATTCGGAGTTCGATGCCGGGAGCCACCTCGTGCAGGGCGACGATGAACTCGTCCTCGAGCGGGAAGTGCGGCTCGGGGCCGATGCCGTCGATCAGCAGCTTGACCGGCACGCCTCTGCGCGCAGCCTCGACCAGATGACGCAACAGCAGGCCGCCGGTCTGATCGATTTCGAAGATGTAGGCGAGGATGCGGATCTGCTCGGTAGGCGTGGCATGGTCGACCAGCGCAATCCGCGACTGCATCAACTGACCGTCGTCAAGACTGGCGACCAGGTCGACACATTGCGCGTGGGCGTGCCGGGAAAAGGCAAACACGCATGCCAGAATGAGCGCCAGGCTTCTCGTTGTGGTCATGATGTGGCGAACTGGTTCGATGTGTCTCGGGCTCTGCGTAAATCTCCGATTGTCGCCGATTTATGAACACTGTTTCAACGACCGTTCATGGCCGGTGAGGTCCTGCAGGCATGCGCGACAACTGCTTCGAGGGGCAACAGGCGCTCCGGACCTGATGGTTGGTATCCGAGGCAGGAGTCGTCCACATCGCGTGTTTAAGCGAAAGTGTATAGGACCTCAAATCTCTCACAAACGAGAGGCATCGATTTATCAACCTTACGGCCAATTCGCTTGCACTCGTCGGTGAAGAATCGCCAGTGTTCTTTTTGCCAATGCGACAGCGAGCGGTCACCTTCGCCTTCGCTGGCTGCGAAATCGGCGGTCACAGCGTCAAACGGTACGATTTCCACCGCCGTGGCTCGTCGAACAAACGACGGCCGACCATACCAATCAAGCACGATCTCCATGTCCCCGACGTCAGGGCGGGTCCCACCGTCGAAATCCCAAGACCAAACCAAGCTGCAAGTAGCGCGCTTTACGCCAGTCAGGATGAGAGTGATTAGCGATTCTGAAAGCGCCTCTGAATCTCCGAAGCCGCCGATTCGGACGATACCTTTCGGCAGATTTACGCCTCTCTCGGCCAACTCAGCGATCAAGTCATCCACATTCTTGTCCATGCGGCGGAGTCCTATGTTTTGTGCACGCCTTATCGGGTTATCTCCGCGCCGAATGGCAACGAGCAACAGGTCGTGGTCGAGCGTCTCAAAGTGGGCGATCCCCCTCGACTATCTTGGGCAACGCAACATCGTCAGTGGACGCAGTCCGCGAATGCCACAACCTGCCCTCGCGTCGTCAGACATTTCTTTTCTCGCGCGAACGAGTTGAAGATCGACTCGTGTGCAGCATACGAACTCGAACCGTTACGCGACCGGTACGTCTGCGCCCACTGCAATAGTTCCGCGAAGGACTGAGCAGTCGCGCCACGCCGCATACCTCGTTGGCGAATGTTAGCGACGCATTCAGACTCGTCAAGGTTTATCCAAACCAACGCCGTCGCGCCCGAAAGAATTTCGGAGACGATCCATCCGTAAATACCTTCGATCACCCAACGTTCTGCGCGAGCCGCTGCCCGCGCCATGGCGATCACGTCTGCTTGCTTCCGGGCCACGTTGTAACCGCCAGGCTCCCAGTTGAACAGGTCAAGATCGATCCAGGCGCAACACAGCGAGGTGGCAAGCTGCTCTGAGAGCCAGCTTTTCCCCGAGCCTGAGTTTCCGATCACCAGGGTTTTTGCCAGATTCATTCGAGATGAGTCATCATTCGTGTGTTTGAGCGAGCATTGTCGCGAATTCGCGCCAGCTCGTCGACCACCCGAAAGTGGCCCGAACCTTGTCTTATGCGATAGGCATAAACGACTGCGTTTGTGAACGACGCGTGCCGATTATCTCGTGGGAAAATCTCAGTCTCCGAACCAAAAAAAGTCGTGCCAAAACTATGAACACCCAAGTCAACGTACCGGACCAAGAAGCATGGAATGCGTGGCAACCGGCCGAACTGGCTCAACGGTTGAGTGGCATAAGTTTGCCTTGGTGTGTCGCTGGTGGATGGGCTCTCGATCTTTGGCACGGCACGCGGACACGTGAACATGGCGATCTGGAATTCACAATCTTGCGAGAAAATTTCAACGAGTTCCGTCAGGCGCTCAGTGGTTTGGAGTTCTACACTGCTCACGCTGGCGTGCTCAAAGAGATGCCCGTAGATCCGAATCCTCCAAGTGGCGTTATGCAGTTCTGGGGATTTGATCGCGTTGCCGGATGTTGGCGAATCGACATGATGATCGAACCCGGGACCGCCGAATCCTGGGCTTACAAGCGAGACCCATCGTACAAAAGACCGCGCGTTGAGATGGTGATGCGAACGGCTGACGGCATTCCATATCTGAACCCGTCGGCGGTATTGCTTTTCAAGGCTCGGGATCGCCGCCCGAAAGATCAACACGACTTCGAGAGGGCGTTACCGAAGCTGCCGGCCGTCGAACGCGAGTGGCTCAAAGACTGCCTCAACGTTCTTCATCCTGGAAACGAATGGGCGCTGCAGTTGTAACGACGACTCATGAGCCTTTCGCGTGAATTGCCAGCAATTTGGGGGCGTGCGTCGACCGTCTCTTGTTGGCCGACCATCGCCTCATGCGATCCGCATGTGCAGCACGAGCCCTACGGTCGGCACCGCACGACCGCAAAGGGAACAAGCTGGCGAGACCCGCTACAAACTCTCCAGAAGCTTGTCGATTTTCGATCATCAGATTCGTCGTCAGGGTATTCCCACCCAAAGGATCTCCCATGAAATACCTCGGCTTGGCTTACTTCACCCCCGAAAAACTCGCCGCGATGGCGCCAGACGACGTCAAGAAACTGGTTGGCCAATGCCCCGCATTGGACGACAAGATGCGGGCGACCGGCAAGGTACTGATTTCCGCGTCGCTTGGCGATCTGGACACTTGGAGGACGCTCCGCCCGCGCAGTGGCAAGACGCACGTCATCGATGGGCCCTACACGGAGTCGAAGGAAGTCGTGGGCGGCCTGTTCGTCATCGAGGCGGATACCCACGACGAAGCGTTGCGCATCGCCTCCATGCACCCGGCGGCCACGCTGGGCGAAGAAGGCGGATGGGCCGTCGAGCTTATCCCCCTGGATTTCTACCTGACCAGATGATGGCTTGGACGCGTGTCTCAAACATGCATTGGCGCTCCTTCGTCCACAAACACATGCACGGCTTCGTGCGTCACCGTGGCTGTGCTACTTCTGCGCGAGCGGGGGCGCCTGTGATCGCCCCTGAAGAGACCGTCGATTTTCTCAATAGCGGACGGTCGCGGACAACCGCCCGGATCGTTGATCAAGCACCAGAACCTACGCTGTGGGATAGATGGATCGTTCAGCCTTGATCAAGGAAAACAGACGAACGTCGTGAAATGCGTCTTTCCAGTACCCCACTGTCGCATGATGCCTTCCTCTATAAATCCCAAGCTCCAATAGGAAGTCTGCTTGACTGATCCGAAGGCCCCCCTCCGCCATCACTGACCATTTTTTCTAAGTTCGGATGACTAAATATGCCACGGTATAGCCTCTGCGAAAAAATCGGAGACTTGTCGCACACGCGCGGGTACAAACCGGCGTCTTGGCCAGATGAGGCTTATGTCTCTGGCGTCGCCTATAAATTCGTCGAGAACGGTGATGACGTCCGGATGGCGGAGATCGTCGGCAAGAGAGATCTTGGCAAACAGGCCGATTCCCACACCGGCTAAAACACCAGCCCGGAACGTTTCGATACTGTTGGACGTGAAATTTCCGTGCACGGACAGGCTAAATCGACCTTCTGGTCCTACAAAAGGCCAATGCCTTGACTCCGTCAAGCCGCGATATAAAAAAGGCAATTGTGATCAACGAGCTCGACAGGAGTTTTTGGCATTCCGCGTTGCTCGAAGTAGCGACAGGATCCGACGCAGACGAGAGGAGTGCTGGCCACGCGCCTGACGATCGCGTCAGGATCGTTCACGAGCCCCACTCGGAGCGCCAGATCAATCCCATCTCACCATATCTCGCACGAAGTCCGAGAGAATGAGATCCACCTGAAGGCCAGGATTGAGTGATAGCAGGTCGGGAATAAGCGGCAAAACATGAAGACGGCCAAACGTACCTGATGCAGCAATCCTGAAGGCGTTTAATTCGTGGAATCGATCCACTTCCATTCCCCTTGAGAATTAATATTATGGAAAATTGAGCAATTATCATTGGTTCCGACATCACTCACAATGCAGCTCTATCCACAGCTGAAGGAATGGTGTCATGAATATTGATCTCACTGGCCGCAAGGCCGTCGTTACTGGGTCTACAGCAGGTATCGGCCGAGCCATCGCAGAAGGGCTGGGGCGCGCAGGCGCCGCGGTCGTGATCAACGGCCGCACAGAGAAGCGCGTCTCCACGGCGCTTCGGGAGCTTCGCGAACTCTTGCCCAAGGCGGAGTTTACCGGCGTCATCGCAGATCTTGCGACGCCGAAAGGCGCGGCGGACTTGTTCGCGCAGGCGCCGGATGCGGACATTCTCGTCAATAATGTGGGTACTGGGCGTCCGAAGTCCTTCTTTGAAATTGAGGACAGCGAGTGGATCGATCTCTTCGAGCTCAACGTCATGAGCGGTATTCGCGCCTCCCGCCACTATGTGCCAAACATGACGAAGCGCGGCTGGGGGCGAGTCGTCTTCATCAGTAGCGAGTCCGCGCTTGCCATCCCCAAGGACATGATCGACTACGCCACGACCAAGACCGCTCAACTCGCCATTGCGAGGGGCTTGGCTGAGGTGGTCGGCGGAACGGGCGTGACCGTTAATTCGGTTCTCCCTGGTCCGACGAATTCGGAGATCATGGGTGGTTGGGCGCAGGCGAACGCAGATGCGCAAGGCATTACGCGTGAGGAAGCCGAGCAGCAGTTCCTGAAAACGAATCGCCCGACCACGCTCCTCAATCGCTTCGCGACAACCGAAGAAGTCGCAAACCTAGTCGTCTATGTCTGCTCGGAGCAGGCGTCGGCGACAACAGGCACTTCCTTGCGTGTCGACGGCGGCGTCGTTCGGACAATTGCATAGGGCGCCCGCTTTTTCACTCGCTCAGCGCGGCCTCGGGAGGGGCCAACCATCGGTTGCTTCCCGGAGTAGACAACAGACCAAGTTGAATGGGCCAGCTTTCGTACGAGTATTTCCAACCAAAAATAGCCGCCCAGAGTTGCCTTAATCACGCCGACCGGTTGTCCATGGTGACACGCCGACGATCCTCGCCTTTGGGTCGATGGTCCGCTCCTGGCCTGGTCCCGCCTGGAATCGCCTAAGCCGAATGTAACGCCGCCGATCTGAAGTCGACGGTCGTTCGCCCCGGGCATGACAGCCGAAAAGCGCTTGCTCTACGCTGACGCCAGGCAGCAGACGGACGTTCGCCCGCGGACGTTGGCTCGACCGCCCGGCTGAATGACAGCTCGACGGCCCTATACGGCCATTACTTCCACGCTTGCCTGGGTTGTGATGATGAATCGCATCGTCGTACTCCTGAGTTGAAAGGTGCTTCAGGACCGCGACGAGCGAAGGGCTGTCGAATCGACATGTTGCGGCCTGCCTGTCATCGATCCCATCCGGCGCCGGTCGACCCGGCGGTAACATTCCCCGCAATCTTCAGTCCGCGGGTTCCTGGATAATTTCCGGGTATTCCGACCATGGCCTACCAACTGATTCCTGTACCCGTCCCCGCCTCGCGTTATGGGCGGTGGACGCCGCCAAGCGCAAGCGGCTCTTCCCTTGTGCAACCAGAAAAAAACAGTCCTGTAACCCCGGTCGGCTATCATGCCTATCCTCTCCGAAGTAGCTCCTTATGATTTCCGTCCGTAATGTCACGCTGCGCCGCGGCGTCAATGTCGTACTCGACAACGCATCCGTCACCTTCACCCCCGGCGAAAAGATTGGCCTTGTCGGCCGCAATGGCGCCGGCAAGTCGTCCTTCTTCGGCCTTCTCAACGGCACGCTGCACGAAGACGGCGGCGAGTTCTCGATTCCCGCTGCATGGAAGATGGGCCAGGTCGCGCAGGAGATGCCTGAGACCGAGCAGAGTGCGACCGACTTCGTAATCGAGGGTGACACCGTCATGCTGGCCGCACAGGCTGAAGTCGCCGCCGCCGAGGCCAGCGACGATGGCATGCGCATGGCGCACGCCTACATGGCCCTGCACGACGCAGGTGCACACGATGCCCCCGCACGTGCCCAGGCGCTGATCCTGGGCCTTGGCTTCAGTGCTGCGCAGCTCAGCCAGCCGGTCAACAGTTTCTCCGGCGGCTGGCGCATGCGACTGCAGCTGGCGCGCGCGCTCATGTGCCCGTCCGACCTGCTGTTGCTCGACGAGCCGACCAATCACCTCGACCTCGACGCGCTGGTCTGGCTGGAAGCGTGGCTCAAGCGCTATCAGGGAACCATGGTAGTGATCAGCCACGATCGCGAATTCCTCGACGCGGTGACGCAGGTGACGGTGCACGTCGACAACGCCAAGCTGGTGCGTTACGGCGGCAACTACAGCAAGTTCGAAGAGATGCGCGCTGAGCAACTGCTGTTGCAGCAGGCCGCGATGGCCAGACAGGCGGACAAGATCGCCCACCTGCAGAAATTCATCGACCGTTTCAAGGCCAAGGCCTCGAAGGCGAAGCAGGCGCAGAGCCGGGTCAAGGCGCTCGAACGCATGGAGAAGATCGCGCCAGTGCTTGCCGACGCAGAGTTCACCTTCGAGTTCAAGGAGCCGTTCAACGTCCCTAACCCGCTGTTGTCGATGCTGGACGCGAGCTTCGGTTACCCGGCGTCGGCCGGCGCACCGCCGGGCACGCCGCCGACGGTCATCGTGCGGGGCATCAACCGATCTGTGCTGGCCGGGCAGCGCATCGGCATTCTCGGCGCCAATGGCCAGGGCAAGTCCACTCTGGTGAAGACGGTGGCGCACGAGCTGGCGCCGATTGCCGGCGAAATCAGCGAAGGCAAAGGCCTGAACATCGGCTACTTCGCCCAGCAGGAACTCGACGTGCTGCGCCCTCTCGACACGCCGATGGAACACATGATCCGCCTTGCCAAGGATACGCCGGCGCACATGCGTGCCCCCGGCCAGAGTGGCACCGAACAATCGCTTCGCACCTTCCTCGGCACCTTCAGCTTCAGTGGCGACATGGTCCATCAGGCGGTCGGCACGATGAGCGGCGGCGAGAAAGCGCGGCTCGTGTTGTGCATGATCGTGTGGCAACGCCCCAACCTGCTGCTGCTCGACGAGCCTACCAACCACCTGGACCTGGCCACACGCGAAGCGCTGGGCATGGCACTCAACGAATTCGAAGGCACAGTGTTGCTGGTTAGTCACGACCGTTCCCTGCTGCGCGCGGTATGTGACGAGTTCTGGCTCGTCACCAAGGGTGGCGTCGAGCCCTTCGACGGCGATCTGGACGATTACCAGCAGTTCTTGCGCGACGAAGCCCGTCGCATGCGCGAGCAGGCTGCCGGGGAGCAGAAAGTCGTCGCCTGAGTAAGCCCCTGGCAGCTCCAGTCTGGAAGCTGCCATAGCGCTCGCATCGAGTCGAAGGGCCGCTTAAGGCGGCTTCGGCCGATGAACGAGCGTTCGTGTTTGACAATCGGATGACCGTTTACGGGGCAACGCCGACGCCTGGACGGATGAATTCTTCAGTGTTCTGTTCCCGTATTACCCGGCTTCAGTTTGCGATATCAAGTAGAGACGTTCCCGTGCGCAACGCCGGTAGTCTGCCCACCATTATCGACACCAATCAGGCAACGATTTCGTATCGTTGCAATCGGGCAAGTGGGCAAATGTGGCAGTTGGCTAGAATGGACAACCCCGACCTTGACGACCCACGCCATGGAATCATCCGAGATCTATCAATCCGGCTTCTACACCCTGAGTCAGGCACATGGATTTCGCTTGCCTGGTTACCTCATCCTGAGTTCCAACACGCCCGTTTCCCGGTTCTCTGACCTTCCGTTGCAGGCGGACGCTGACCTTGGCGCTTGCATACGTTTGGCGGATACTTTATTGCACACGCTGTTGGCACCCGAGCGGGTATACGTGTTGCGATTCGGCGAGTCGATTGAGGCTATCCACTTCCACATCATTCCGCGGACCAACGAGATCGCATTGCAGTTCTCTGCCCCGGACCAGGTGCAGCCCGGTTTAAACGGGGCGGATATTGCAAGTTGGATATGGCATAACCATGACGCCCTGGGCTACTCGGATATGGACATCGACTCGTTCATACAGCGGGCAAGACAGTTCGTGAAGGAAACCCGGTCTTTGAACTAGCGACACCTGGCCGATGCAGCGCTCGCCAGTTTGCAGGCCAATCGAAAATAGACAAACTCGCCCATATGCTGACATAGTGAGGGCGGAATCCAACCAGTTTTTCAACTTTTCCATTCCGCCACCCCATACGAATGCCAGCCGCAACGCCGATCCCCTCGCCTCGTGTCTCCCCCGTCGATCTGAACGAACTGATCACGCTGCTCGAGATCCGGGTGCTGGGATTGTCCGAGTGTCTCGTCAGCCAGGGCTTCGTGCTCGAACTGGACGGCAACGACGCGCCCGGCATCCACTACATCCTGTCCGGCGAAGGACTGCTGCATATCGACGGCGCAGAGACGGTGCCGCTTGCACCGCATACGCTGCTGATCGTGCCGCCCCGTCACCCGCTGAAGCTTGAGGTTCCCGCCGCCAAGGCCGGCATCGCGCCGATCGTCGTGCCTGGGCGCGAGCACAAGCAGGTCGTCGATTCGATCAACCGGTTTCGCGCCGGCACCTCCGAGCCGATGACCGTGATGATCTGCGGCTATTTCAATGCAGCATTTGGCGCATCCATCAATCTCTTCAAAACGCTGTCCACACCGATCGTCGAGCAATTCGACGCGTCCGACCGGCTCGACGTCTACCTGCGCACCGCCTTCGATGAACTCGTCGCCCAGGAGATCGGTGCAGGCGCCATGTCGGGGGCGTTGCTGAAACAGGTGATCGTCGCGCTCGTGCGCCGCTCGCTGAAAACGAACGCGCTCTGGCTCGAACGCTTCGCGCTGCTCGGCGATCCACAGATCGCGCGGGTCTTCGCGGACATGGTCGCCCGCCCCGCCGCGCCGCACAGCGTGGCGAGCCTCGCAGACGCGGCATTCCTGAGCCGGTCCGCCTTCATGGCCCGCTTTTCAGCGGCCCTCGGCCACTCGCCAATGCAGGTCCTGCGTGACATCCGCATGCGACAAGCCGCCGCCCAGTTGCGCACCGGTGATCTGTCGCTGGATCAGGTCGCGCGCAATGTCGGCTATGCGAGCCGCGGCACCTTCGTCCGCGCATTTCGCGAAGTATTCGGCACCGGCCCGGCCGGGTATCGGTCAGACGCCGAACACGCCTGAACTGCCGGACGATTTGCACTATCTGGCGGACCCCATGCAGCGCCCTCCCGTCCATACTGACTCATGTCAAAACCATGGACTGGAGGTTCAAAATGGCTCCCGAATACATGATCGTCGACTCGCCAGTCGGCAAGCTCAAACTCGTTGCGCGGGATACGAAGCTGGTCGCGATCCTGTGGGAAAACGAGCGCAAGAACCGCGTGAAGCTCGGCGAGATGCAAGCGGCGGACGACAATCCGGTGCTGCTGGACGCCGCCCGGCAACTTCGCGAGTACTTCGCTGGCGAGCGCACTCGATTCGATCTCGACATCGCGATGGAAGGCACGCCGTTCCAGAAGCGCGTGTGGGACGCGCTGCTCGACATTCCGTTTGGCGAGCGGCGCACCTACCGAGATATCGCGACGCGAATCGGCAACCGTCAGGCCGTGCGGGCTGTGGGCGCGGCGATCGGGCGCAATCCGCTTTCGATCATTACGCCGTGCCATCGTGTGATCGGCTCGTCGGGGAGTCTGACAGGCTTCGCTGGTGGCCTTCCAACCAAAGCCCTACTGCTTGACACGGAAGATCGGGCAGCACGAAAAACCGTCTGAAGACAGCCCGCAAGTCACCCGCCCCCTGACCGGCGTCACGTGTCAGCGCGCAAGCGCTGATGCCTGGCGCCGGTTTTTTTTGCGGCGATGTCATCACGCTCCGCATCGATCCGCACAAGCGGACTTTCGCGGCGGTTTGCCGGACTTTTTGCACGGCATGTGCCTCTAGACTTTCCATCAATGCAAACGCCAACACAGACGCGTTGGACGCAGACCCGCTTCCTCTATCGATCATCAGGAGAACCATCATGACCCGCATTGCGCTTCCCACCGACGAACAGATTCCCGCCGCGTCGCGCCCCGTTGTCGACGCCATAACGAAGCAACTGAAGATGACACCCAATCTCTTCCGCATCATGGCGCTGAGCCCGAACGCGCTGAACGGATGGGCCGGACTGCAAGGCGCGCTCGCGAAGACGCTCGACACGAAGCTGCGCGACGGTATCGCGCTCGCGGTTTCGCAGGCGAACGGTTGCCAATACTGTCTGTCGGCGCACTCCCACGTGGCGAGTACCCTGGCGAACATCGACGACGACGAAATCCGGCTCAATCGCGCCGGCCAATCCGGCGCACCGAAGACCGCGGCAGCCGTGACGTTCGCGAAGAAGCTGATGGAAACGCACGGCAAAGTCAGCGAAGATGATCTGCAGGCGGTACGCGCGGCGGGCTTCACCGATGCCAATATCGTCGAAATCATCGCACTCAGCGCACAGTTCCTGTTGACGAACTTCGTCAACAACGCGTTCGACACCGAAATCGATTTTCCGGTCGTCGAAACGGAAATTGGCTAAAGCCGAGAGCGTTCGGGAGCCCGCACGGGTTCCCTTCCTTGTCAGGAGTCCGTTATGCCACGCACCGTCACCGAAAAGCGCGCCGCGTTCCGCACGCTGCACGAATCCGGCTGCTTCATGCTGCCGAATCCCTGGGATGTAGGGAGTGCCCGCTACCTCGCAAGCCTGGGTTTCCAGGCCATCGCGACCACCAGCTCCGGCTTCGCGTGGTCAACCGGTCGCGCGGACAATCACGTAACACGCGAGATCATCCTCGCGCATCTGCGCGAGATGGTCGCAGCAACAGACCTGCCCGTGAATGCCGACTTCGAAAACGGCTTCGGTGCAGATCCAGCCGACGTCGCTGAAAGTGTCAAGCTGGCGGTTGAAACAGGGGTCGCGGGTCTGTCGATCGAAGACTCCACTGGCGATGCCGCAAGCCCGCTGTTTCCGGTCGATATCGCAGTTGCGCGGCTCAAAGCGGCACGCCAGGCAATCGACGAGAGCGGCGGCGACACGTTGCTGATCGGCCGCGCGGAAAATTTCTTCGTCGGTGCGCCGGATATGGACGGCACGTTGACACGGCTCAAGGCCTACGCGGCAGCCGGCGCTGATTGTCTGTACGCGCCCGGCATCCAGACGCGCGAACAGATCGAAGCTGTCGTTGCCGCGGTGGCGCCCAAGCCCGTGAATGTGCTGATCGGCTCGCAATCCGCATTTACGCTGCAGGAGCTGGGCGCACTCGGCGTGCGACGTGTCAGTGTCGGCGGCGCGCTGGCGCGAGCTGCGTGGGGCGGCTTCATGCGCGCCGCGCAGTCGCTCGCGAACGGACGCTTCGACGGATTCACCGATGCCGCGTCAGGCGCACAGCTCAACGCGCAGTTTCGCGACGGTGCTTGAGATTCGTTCAACATCAATCCATTTTTCAAGGAGAACATCATGGCCCGCGAAATCATCCGCGTGGAACCGCTGTCCAGTTGGCTCGAACGCTGGAAGGCACCGACATCGGCCGTCACGCGGCACGGCGACACGATCTACGTGTCCGGTTTCCCGCCGTTCGATCCGCAAACCGGCGAAGTGTTGGATGCTCCGATCGAACAGCAGACCCGGCGCGTGCTGGAGCAACTGAAGCTGTGTGTAGAGACGGCGGGATCGTCGCTCGATCAGGTGCTGAAGTGCAACGTCTACTGCACTTCCGTGGCGATGTTTCCGGTCGTCAACGAAATCTATGCGCAGTTCTTCGGCGCGCAGCCGCCGGCACGGATTTTCGTTAACGTGCCGGCGTGGCCCGGACATTTCGACATCGAAATTGATTGCGTTGCGGCGCTGTGAATATGGCGGCGTGCTAGCGGGCACGGAAAAGCGTGCGCCTCAACTCGGCATCGTTTGGTCCACGTTCGATCACTCGCGGATCGACCCGGCAGGCACCGTCTTGAAGTCGACTTTGTTGTCGACGGGCACGGGCGTGGCATCAGGATCGACCGCTGCGACGATCCGTGCGCGCAGTCCCTTCGCGGGGTCATTGCCATATAGCGGCGCGACGCGCGCAATCGACGTCAGGCCCTGCTGCCTCGAGAACACGGGATCGTCGTTCTGCGTCGTGCGGAGAGTGCGGTGATCGCGGTACGGTGCAAGACCCATTAGTTGTACCATCAACTTCTCGGGAAAGAAGATTTGCCCAACGTGCGACACGTGGCTGGCCGCGTGTGTCGAGCCCGTGCCGCGAACCTTGAAATGAATGTGGTTCGTGCGCCCTTCGTACACACCGGGCACGATTGTCTGGAAGGTCACGAGGCCATCGCGACTGGTGCGCTGGATGCCGCGCAGGAAGGTCAGATGGTAGCTCGGCTCCATTTTCGGCGGCGGCCCCGGCGGATGGCCCCGTCCTCTGGGCGGCTGGTCCGGCGGTTGGCCGCCCGGCGGCGGTCCGTCGGGCCTCTGCCCACCGGGACCGCCGGGCCCTCCCGGGCCGCCCTGCCATGTGCCCGGCGGCGGTTCCGGCGGCGGGGCGTTCTTCGTGAAACCCGAATAGACGCCCAACGCGTCGCATTGCCAAACGTCGATGATCGCGTCCACCAGCGGCACGCAGCGGCGCGCGTCCATCACCTCGATATCAAGAATCAGCGGGACACCGGGCCGACCTTCCGTGATGTCGCTACGCAGGAGCTCGTCGTCGAGATAGTACGGACCGACCTCCTGTTCGGGACTCAGCTTGCATAGCGCGGGATCGGTTTGCGCGCCCCATGCTGCCTTCTGCAACGGCAACGCGGTGCCAACGACGAGCGTCGCCGACAGGAACCGGCGACGCGTAAATGGTGCTTCGAAAGCCATGAAGGACTCTGGAAATAGACGGTCGTCCAATGTATGGCAAAACTATGGATTCACGTTTACTCGCCCATTTCACCGCCTTAACGCATGCCGGTCGATGGCTCCTCGGCCTTCCGCCATTCACACTCTGTCGTGAAGGTCTATAGCACTCTTGCATCCAACCCGCTGTCACCGCCAAATTTCGCCGCGTACACCTGACTCGCCCAATCCACGAAAGCACGGACCCTCGGAGCGAGCTGCCGGTGCTGGGGATAGAGAATATTGATGGGTAGGCCCGGACTCTCCCACTCCGTCAGGACCTCGACGAGGCGGCCATCGGCAAGCTCGTCCTCCACGTGGAAGCGGGGCAACTGAATCAGACCCGCCCCGCGCAACGCGCAGACAACATAATTCTCAGCGTCGCACACCGAGATCCAATTACGCAGCTTGAATTCGGTGATCTTCCGCTCGATGCGCAGTTCGATCGCATAGGAGGACTCACTCGTCTGGGAAAAGAAGCCAACAGCTTCGTGCGAGGCCAGGTCGGCCGGCGTCGAGGGCACGCCCAATCGCGCCAGATAGGCGGGGCTCGCGCAAATGATCTGCGGTACGACGGCCACAGGCCGCGCGATCAACGACGAGTCGCGCAGGCGCCCCCCACGGACCACGCAATCGACACCTTCGCGCACGAGGTCGACGAGGCGATCGCCGCTACTCACCACCAGTTCGATACCCGGATAGCGCGCACGAAACTCATCGATGCGCGGCAACACGATGCGTGTGGCGTGCGTGCCATGCAGGTCCAGCCTCAACACGCCACGCGGGTTGCTGGTCTGATGCGAGAACGACGACTCCGCATCGTCGACCTCGCTCAGGATGCGCACGCAGCGCTCGTAAAAAGCTTGGCCGTCGAGTGTCGGCCGCACGTGCCGCGTCGTTCGTTCGAGTAACCGCGTCCCGAGCCGCGCCTCGAGTGCCTTGATGGCATACGTCGCGGTCGCGCGCGGGATGTCCACCATGCTCGCGCCTTTAGTGAAACTGCCCTGCTCGACAATCCGGACGAACAACTGCAGCGTGTCAAAGCGATCCATATCCGCCGATCTCGATTAGTTATTCCCATTGAATAGTCATGGCAATTTACCACCATTTATCCAGGCACTCTGTGCGGGAATAATCGCTCTCAAGGCAGTCGACCACCTGAGAGTCACTCTGCAAAGGAGCAAAAATGGAAACTGGTTCTTCACGCGTGGCCATCGTGACCGGCGGGTCACGCGGTATCGGGCACGCGATCGCCTTGCGCCTTGCACAGGATGGCCTGGCCGTCGTCGTCAATTACGCCGGCAATGAAGCCGCCGCACAGGACGCGGTGGAGACCATCCGCGCTGCCGGCGGCACGGCCATTGCGTCGCGCGGGGACGTCGGCACCCCGCAGGACGTCGAGCGAATCTTTGCCGACGCCCGACACGCGTTCGGGCGCATCGACGTGGTGGTCAACAGTGCCGGTGTGATGTCGCTCGGCACGATCGCGGATGGCAACCTGGCCGCCTTCGACGCCATGATCGCCGTGAATCTGCGCGGCACGTTCCTGATGATGTCCCAGGCCGCGCAAGTGCTTCCCGATGGCGGCCGCTTCGTCGCGCTGTCGTCGAGTGTCATTGCGAAGAATTTTCCCGGCTACGGCCCGTATATCGCCAGCAAGGCCGCCGTCGAGGGCCTCGTGCGCGTCTTCGCCAACGAGTTGCGCGGACGCGGCATCACCGTGAACGCTGTCGCGCCCGGCCCGGTTGCCACCGAGCTCTTCCTTGCCGGCAAGTCGGAAGCGTTGATCGCTCAGATCGCCAATCAGGCGCCGCTCGAACGCCTCGGACAGCCCGAAGACATCGCATACGCCGTGTCGTATCTCGTCGGCTCCGAGGGCGGCTGGATCAACGGTCAGGTCCTGCGCGCCAATGGCGGATTCGCCTGAGCCCCGCGCGAAGGCCGTCCAATCACCTTTTCCTGAGGTAGGCGTCGCATGTCGTCAGTTATCCTCATCACCGGCGCGTCAGGCGGATTCGGCGCAGCGACGAGCCGCTGCTCTAGAGCCGGGCGCCCCTGCGTCGCGCCCGGTAACACCAGTTTTGCGAATCGCCTTCGCAATGCCCAGGTGCCGAAAACCGGCACCTCGTTTTTAGTCCTCAATAAAGGAGTCTTTCATGCCATTTGCCAATTACAAGTTTCCCGAGGGCACACTCGATGCCGCGAAAAAAGAAGAAATCATCCACCGCACGACGGCCATGTTCGTCGAGTACTTCGGTGAGGGCGTCCGTCCTTACTCGATGGTTCTCGTCGACGAGGTCGCCGACGGCGGTTGGGGACGCGCCGACGAAACCCTGACGATGGAGAAGATGGGTATTCCGCGCAACTGATGTCCATACGGGCGCGAGGATTTCCGCCTTGCGCCCGTCCAATCGCAAGTCCGATACACCAGCATCTGCTATTCATGTACACCTGCTCATCCCCCTGATGGGTGTCGAGCATTCAGGCAAGCGAACAGTGAAGCAGATTCGGAGTTGCCCCCGTCTGTGTTGAGTGTGCGTATAGAACGCGCGGCGCAGATCAACTCTAGTCGACCTTGACCCATACCAACACGGAAATGCTTCCCTTGCCAGTTACTGGATTCCTGGCGGGCAGCGTTTTGATGTACAAGTACTTGCCGTCGATGCTGAACTGACGCACCTGGGTCGTCCCTGTCCAGAACTGATTCCATGATGCATCAACATGATGACTAATCCTGTCGCCCTCTATGCTGTAGGTCCCCGCGTATGAGCTAAACCCGTCGTAGAGATCGACGCGCTCGGCGTCGGTCGGAACCAAATCGGCTGGCGCCTTTCGCCCTTCCTCGACCAGAATTGCGTACATCCGGCCGTCGGGACCATAGCTGAGATAACCGCTTGGGTGAGCGCCGAACAAATCGGTCTTCTCGCCTGTGTCCAGGTCTTCAGTCGTGAACGATTGTAGCTTCCACGTTCCTAGCTGCGGACCGGTGCAGTTCTGTCGCTCTCGTGTCATAGCGCCCACCCTTCCAACACAAATACGCCGCGTGGCCTGAAACTGAGTCGAGCGCCTAGATGACGCTCATTCCCGCATTCCGGCTCCGGCTTTGCGTTCTCCGATTCTGTCGACACTACTCGCAATCGCTAAGCAGATCAATCGATCTCATATGAATGGAATCGCCCGCTTATAAGCCATTTCCGAGGCCGTTGCAAAGTTCCGTCTCTGGCCGGCTACTGCCTGACCGCGATCGGCAGCCCGCGGACCGGACCGATCAGTTGGACGTCCTTGAAGCAGACGGCCATGGGACTGTTCCAAACAAACTATCCTTGCCGTCGACAACGCGAGAGAGATCACTTGTAGTTCGTTGCGGTCTCGTCCGCAGAACCGCCGTCACAGTCAGCGCATGAAGTTTATCGGGCCCGTAAGTGGCGTCCATCTACGGAAGAGATGGATTGCATCTCAATATGTCGTCTTCTCAGGAGGTCGGTGCGCTCCTACCATTCGTGTTCGGCCAGCGGGCCGATCTGCAAGCTCTCGCGCTTCTAGCGGGGAGCTTGGGTCGTCGTCCCGTTGCTGGACTTCGGCTCCGCCAATCGCGGCGCCCCGCTTTTCAATTACGAAAGGATAAAAGATCATGAAAAACCTGGAAGGCAAGATTGCAGTCGTCACGGGCGGAAGCAGTGGGATTGGGTTGGCCACAGCCAAGCGCTTCGTGGATGAAGGTGCGCATGTCGTAATCACTGGGCGCCGTGAGAAAGAGCTGAAAGAGGCCGCCACGCTCATTAAGAAAAACGTTACGACGGTCGTGGGCGATGTGTCGCGCCTGGAAGATCTGGATCGCCTCTTTGCTGTCGTGAAAGAGAAACATGGTCACATCGACATTCTCTTCGCGAACGCGGGCGCAGGGACAATCGCACCGCTCGCGGTAGCTAGCGAGGCCCATTTTGACCAGACCTTCGACGTGAACGTGAAGGGAATGTTCTTTACGGTGCAGAAGGCCCTTCCCCTCTTCAAAGACGGCGGTTCGATTATCCTGAACTCTTCGGTCTCGAACGTACTCGGGCTTCCAGGATTTACTGCTTACGCCGCGAGTAAGGCGGCTGTGCGCAACTTCGCGCGCGGCTGGGCTTTGGAATTGAAAGACCGCAAGATCCGCGTGAATTGTATGAGCCCCGGAGCAATCGACACCCCGGCTTTGGCGACTACGACGGGCCTTACCGCTGAACAGGCCGAGCAAGCAGTCGCACAGTTCACCACGCAGATCCCAATGGGCCGCAGGGGCATGCCCGAGGAAATCGCTGCAGCAGTCACGTTCCTCGCCTCTGACGAAAGTTCTTACATCACCGGTATCGATCTTCCCGTCGATGGGGGCATGGCGCAGGGCTGACCCGACGCGGTCCTGTGGCTGGACTGCGCCGGGAAGAACATCCCGGAGTACATTGACGCGCAGGCGCCGGCCTTAGCGGGATTCTACGCGGTCTATGGCGAATGAGCCGTGGACCGATGCCTTGCACGTCATACGCTCGTCGAATTCTCTACCGTGAAGGAGATCCCATGTACGACCAATCCAAGCTGGCGGAGTTGATCCGTTTCTCACGCGTCGATGCGGGCGCCACCGTCATCGACGTTTACCCGGGCGACGGCGACTGGACCCGTCTCTTTTCAGACGTCGTGGGACCCGAAGGACGGGTCTACAGCTTCGTGCCGGCCGAAGTTGCCCACTTCAAGAACGATCCGGTCGGCCTCATGCGGACGCTTGCGAAAGAGCCGGACCGAGAGAACGTCGAGGTCGTTTCGACGGACCTCGTGGCGATGCCGCAGGCCACTCGACCGGCTGATGTCCTGTGGCTGCACCTGTTCTACCACGACCTCCACACTGCACTTATGCAAGCCAAAGGCGCGACGGCGGCGGAGTTCAACCGAGCCGTCTACGAGCGACTGAAGTCCGGTGGGTACTATGTCATCGTCGATCACGCCACCGCCGCCGGGGCGGGCACGAGCAACGCCCAGTCGCTGCATCGGATCGACCCTGCGTCCGTGCGCGAGGAGGTAGAAGCGGCAGGCTTCGTACTGGACGCGGAAAGCACCGTTCTCGCCAACAAGGACGATCCGCACTCGAGCAAGGTGTTCGACCCCGCGATCAAGGGTGAGACCGATCGCTTCGCCTATCGGTTTGCGAAGCCCTAACGAGTCCCCGCAAGACGGGCTTTGTGGTCTACCTTCTGGCTCGCGAGGTCAAATGACTTTCGGTTAAGGCCGCTGCCTGGCGCTAGAGTTTTGCGGGTTCAGGCGACTCTTTTGCGCTCGACCAGTCTTTCAGATGCTCAACGAGCCAGCGGCCGGCGGGACCAGGAGGCGCCGCGGCTGGGTAGACGGCAGAAATGGTCAGCATGGCTCCAGCGCGCGGGACACCATCGACGTCAAGGGCGACCAGGTCACCGGAGGCGATGTCTTTCTCCACCATGTGAAGAGGCATCCCTCCCCAGCCGACACAGTCCTTGAGCAACGCATATTTCGTGGACAGATCAGCCAGGCGCCAGGTCGTAGACGATAGGACCCCGTAGTCGCGGCCAGCGAGCAACTGCGAACGATCGGTCAAGACCAGTTGCACGTGCCTGGAGAGTTCCTTCCTGGGGATATGGCCCTCGAAGTTTGCAAGCGGGTGGCCACGCGCAGCAACCATCACCAACGGGACGGTGCCGAGGCGGTCGACAGCCAGCGACGGGAAGTCCATCGGGAGTGAGGCGAGGATTCCCAACGTGCAGCGCCCCTCCAGTACCGGCTGATACCCAGCACCCAAACCCTCCACGAAGATCCGTAACGGCGTCAACGGGAAGCGCCTGGCGAACGCTCTGGCTGCCTCGCTGATGACGGCAGTGGGAAAGAAGACATCGAACACCACGGAGAGCTCGGCCTCGACCCCCGAGGCCATGAGCTTTGCCCGAGCTTTGAGGGTGTCAACACCCGACACGATGGCCCGCGCATCCGCAAGAAGGAGCACGCCTTCAGGCGTTAGCTTTGGGAAACGCCCTGACCTGTCGAATAGTGTGATGCCGATCTGCTCCTCCAAAGCACTCACCCAGCCGCTGACTGCGGACTGCACGCGGTTCAGGCGTCGAGCCGCCGCGGAGAAGCTTCCTTCGTCCACCGCGGCGATGAATGTTCTGAGCTGGTCGAGGGATACGCCGTCGAGCATATAAGCCTTTATCTATCTCTGAGAGGGATGTCTCGCATCGCAATATACCGGCTTCTCAGAGTGGGTGGCGGTTGGACTTGCCCCCGCATGACCGGACATGCGGTCACGCTTAGGTTGGTGAATTTGCTCGCTGGCGAAACTCGCGTGGCGAGCGGTATTTCAGGGCGCTGTGCGGATGCGACTCGTTGTAGTGGTCAAACGCGATGGCCAGGTTCTGCAACGCGGTTCCCGCGTCCGGCTTGGGCATCCACGAGACGTAGTCTCTCTTCATCGTTTTGACGAAGCTCTCGGCCATGCCGTTGCTCTGCGGACTTCTGACCGGCGTCGTGATGGGTTTCAGGCCCACTTTTTTCGAGAACGTCAGCGTGTCCTCGGCAATGTAGCAGGAACCGTTGTCGCTGAGCCATTCGATTTCGTTGTCGGCTTTCAGCGCACCTTCGAAACGGTTTTCTACAGCCTGAAGCATCACATCACGCACCATGTCTCCGGTATAGCCTCCAGTGGTCGCAGCCCAGCTCATGGCCTCCCGGTCGCAGCAGTCGAGTGCAAAGATGACGCGCAGCGGCGAGCCGTCATCACAACGGAATTCGAAGCCGTCCGAGCACCAGCGCGCATTGCTCCGGTCCACCGCGACCCTGCCGTCGTGTCGGCGCGTTGACTGGGCATGCCGCGGGCGGCGTTCGAGCAGCAGACCGTGGGTATGCATGACCCGATAAACCCGTTTTGCATTAACGCGAGGCTGCCCCTGTGCGTCCCGGTTTCGCCGTAGCAGGGCCCAGGCGCGCCGGTAGCCGTAAGTTGGCAAATCAGCGACCAACTCCTGGAGCTCCGCGACGAGCGGCATGTCGTCACGGGCGGGCGTCTTGCGCCTGTCGACCCATTCAGCGTCGCGCTTTGATTTCACCGCGAGATTCGAGCGCGACACACCCAGGACTTCGCAGACCGTCTTCATCGGTCGTCCCCCGGCAGCAATGGTGAGCGCGCAATTAATTTTTTTGCCCGGCCGTACTCCACTGCTTCGCGGAGAATTTCCACTTCCATCGTCTTCTTGCCCAGCAGTCGCTGGAGTTCACGAATCTGCTTCATCGCTTCGGCCAGGTCGGACGCCGGCACCACCTGCTCGCCGGCACTGACTGCTGACAGGCTTCCGTCCAGATAGAGCTTGCGCCAGGCGAACACCTGGTTTGCATTCACCTGATGACGACGGGCAACTCCGGAAACGCTTGCTCCGGGCTCGAAGGTCTCGCGCACTATCGCGAGCTTCTCCTCGACAGAGCGCCGGCGGCGCTGTTCGGGCTGGGTCAGAACTTCAATCGGTTCCACGTTAGAGCTGGGCTTAAACATAGGCGTAAGACTACCTCAAAGTTTAAGCGTTACCTCGTGTCCGGTTTTCGCGGGGGCCGGCCCAGCGGTCCCCATCTTCTCCACAAACACATTCACGGCTTCGTGCGTCATCGTGGCTGCGCTACTTCTGGGCCGAGCGGCGACGGCTGTAATCGACCCTCAGGAAACCTTAGCATTGTACGAAAGGAGACATTCGCAACATGCGTCAAATGAGACGATACGGACGAGAACTCATCTATGCGCCACAGATTTCGCCTGATGAGGTCACCTTCATTCCCAAGGTGAGACAACATGTTGAACAACCGATACAAACTGGTCGGAATGCTAGTCCTACTGTATCTTGCCTCCCTGCCCTTTGATGGTTTTTGCTATCAGGGCAAAAATTGCTGGCCCGGGTGGTCAATCCTCTTATTTGGCGCCCTAGGGTTGATTGATGGTGCGCAGATAAGTTGGTTTGCGAATCTGTTGATTATCCCAGCGTGGCCGTTGTTGCTTTTGCATAGCAAGGCAAGCGATGGACTCGCCCTCATGTTTTGCGCTGGCGCCCTCGTCCTGGGCAATTCCTTCCTTTCTCAGGGAGTTAACACGTCCGAAGCAGGGGGACCGTTGCAGCCAGTTTCCTCTCTTGGAATTGGTTATTGGCTTTGGATGGGTAGCATCGCGTTGTCAACCGTAATGGCCGTTCACGGTGTTTTTAGGGGTTCCCGATCATGGTATTCAGAAGTGTGAATTGGCGGTTCGCCAGCACATGACCCTGAGCGGCCGTTTAATCGAGCTCGGCAACAAGACCGCTTTCGAAATACAGCGGTCGTTCATTTTTGTTCGGAATCGGTAGGTATGTGGGAGACGTGGTGAGGGTTCGTAGCCGATAAAACCAAAACGGCCGAAGTTAGCCGCGGCTTGCTCCGGTAGAAGTCGTTTTTGCGAGCGCGTGCCGCTGATCGGGCAGGAATAACGAAAGCACTCCGCCGACTGCCAGCAACACCACGTTGCAGCCGAGCGCGACGGCAAATGCGTGACCGAACGCAGCTGCTCCGCGGCCAGCACCCAGTTGGGCATAAAACACGCCGCCCATGACCGCGACACCAAGCGCCGAGGCGATCTGAAATGTCGAGATGACAATTCCAGAAGCAAGGCCTGCATGCGTCGGCGCGACTCCGCCGATCACCGCCTTGATGACCGACGGCATGACGGTGCCAAACCCCAGCCCGGCAATCGCGAGACCGATATCAAGGCCGCCCGCCAGTGTTCCCGCCACCGCAAGGAGCGCGACACTGAAGCCGATCACCTGCAGGGCGAAACCGACCGTCAGTGCGAACTTGCCGAGCCGCGCCATGACCTGAGCGGAGGCCAGGGACGCGAGGAAATAGGCAACGGCGTACGGCAACGTCGCCAACCCTGCTTGCAGCGGCGAGAGATGCAGCCCTCCTTGCAGGTACACGGAGAAGGTCAGGTAGAACGACGAGAGCGTATACAACGCAAATGCCATAGCGACGCCGACCGCGAAGCCCGCTTCGCGGAAGAGCGCGAATTCGACAAGGGGCGAACCGCCCTTCGCAGCCAGGCGCGTTTCGAAGCGTACGAAAAGCGCGAAAGCAAACGGCGCTGCGACGAGCATCGCGATGATCCACATCGGCCAGCCGGTTTCCCGTCCTTCTACGAGCGGGTAGACCAGCAGACCCAGGGCAACCGAGAGCAGCACTACGCCGCCAATGTCGAGACGTTGCGCGTGCTCCGCCCGCGAGTCACGCAGAAATGCCAGACCGCCTACAAACGCCACGAGACCGATAGGCACGTTGATCAGGAAGATCGCCTGCCAGGTGAATCCCAACGGGTGCAACGATACGAGCGCGCCGCCCAGCACCTGGCCGCAGATGTTCCCGAGGCCGAACGTGGCGCCATAGAGTGCGAGCGCGCGCCCCTGTTCCGCGGGGGGAAACAATACGCGGATGGAGGCGAGCACCTGAGGCGCCATGACGGTCGCGGTCAGGCCCTGCAGGATGCGCGCCGCGACGAGTGCGGCAGCGGACGGCGCGAGTCCGCACAATGCCGACGCGAGTGTGAAGCCGGCAACGCCAGTCACGAACATGCGCTTGCGGCCAAACAGATCTCCGAGCCGCCCGCCGGTGATGAGGAAAACTGCGTAGGTTGCCGCATACGCCGAGATGATGAATTCGATCTCGCCAGACGTGGCGCCGAGACTCTGCCTGATTGAAGGAAGTGCCAGGTTGACAACGTTGAAGTCAAGGATCGGCAGGAACGCCCCCGTTAACAGAACAGGCAGCGCGAGCCAGCGCCGTGGGGCAACTGTGTTCATGTCGTGCGACGAATGCGCGCGCGCTTTGTCGAGTGTGCTCATGGGTGTCACCGTTCATCGAATGGCGATCGGGCGCGAGGATTGACCCGGTCCGCGGTCGGTGAAGAGCACTATGCGACACCACTGGACATAACTCAACGAGATGAGTGAATATATCAGTGATAACGTTTAGAGATGGCAAACATGACAACACTCGATGTCGACGCGGTGCGTGCCTTCACCCTCGTCGCGGACTTCCAGAGCTTCACGCGCGCAGCAGAGGCGATGGACACGACACAGGCTGCGATCAGCATGAAGCTGAAGCGGCTGGAGGACCGGCTCGGGCACAAGCTCATCGAACGTACGCCGCGGCTGGTGCGGCTGTCCGCGCGCGGAGCCTCGTTTCTGGATGCTGCGCGCGAGTTCGTCGCGGCCCATGAGCGCGCACTCGCGGAACTATCCGGTACCACGCGGCGCCTTGCGCTCGGTATTAGCGACCATATTGCGGGTCCTGACCTGCCGGTCCTGCTCACGCGGCTACACGCCTACGATCCCGCCTTGCTGATCGAAGTACAGATCGAATCGTCCCGCGAACTGCTCGACGCGTTCGAACTCGGCAAGCTCGACGCTGCGATCCTGCGTCGCGAGGACGACCGCCGCAACGGGGAAATGCTCGCGCTGGAGCCGCTGGGCTGGTTTGCATCGCCCGGCTTCGTGCATCGGGAAGGGGGGCCGCTGCGGCTCGCGTCGCTCTCGGCATCATGTGGAATACGTAACGTAGCGACGCGCAGGTTGGACGCAGCGGGGATTGCCTGGGCCGATGTGTTCATCGGTGGGGGTACAACAGCGGTTACTGCTGCCGTATCGGCCGGCCTGGCCGTTGGAGCGTTCGCGCATCGGGTCGCGCCGCTCGGTCTCATCGAAATCGGCGCGCTGCTGGGCCTGCCTGCGCTTCCTCCGTCGGAAATTGTGCTGCATTCCAGTCTCTCGGATACGAAGTCGCGCGAGGCCTTGCGTACGCTTGCAGCCGCATTTCGGGAGCATCGACCGGCGATCCGATAAACGGCTCGCCCGAGAGTCGAATGATGTGCTTTGTGAAGCTATGGGGCGGCGGGGGCGCCGCATGGGTTGTCAAAATAAGCGTGCTGCTTCCAGGCAAGAAGAGACATCAGAATGACGAAGCCGTTGGTCAGCGCAATGACCGTTGCTGGCCGAACCTGGGCCGACAGCGACCGCACCATATCGACCCGGAGCGGAATTTCAAGCTGTGAGACTCGAGCACCGAAAGCAGACGTTCAGCCGTCGATGTGGCGCGCATCAGCGAAGACAAGCCCGCACGAAGATGATCATGCGGTAAGGCGGCTAAACGGCTGGTTGCCGGAAGGCTGCAGGAGGTGACAACGCGACCTCGCCGGCCCGAACCTACTGGGAATAGAAGCCCGAGCCCACCAAGCCTGGAACGCCGTCAATTTTGACTGCCTTCACGTAGGTCCACTTATGCGATGGCTCAGTCTGCCCCGGTCTCAGGAATATGTAGTCGACCCAGCCCGATCCCGTTGTTTCGGCCGTCCGGATCATGGCGTCATGAAACGGCTTGCCGTTGGCATCTTTCTGGCCGTGGACGTTAGTCCCTTCCCGTGCAGGGAAGGCCGGATTCAAAAGGACATTTGCGTTCAGATCGTAAGCAAAAAGATAAGTGTCGCCATGGAACCACTCACTGTCTTTGATCCTGAACTCGGAAAACGCGGCTTTGCCTTTGCTGTCTATCAACGCGGCGGCCTTCTCGACAAGCGCTTTGGTTTGTGCTGCTGTGTCGGACGTCGGAGGAGATGACTGAGAAAATGCAGATGACACGGGACAGAAGAATCCAGCCAGTAAAAAGATGCCGATGAAGAGGGCTTTGCCGTTCATTGCACGATCTCCAACCATTTACTTCAGTGCTGGACCGAAGGACAGCATGTGGAAGGGAAGCACCTACTCGCATGCAAAAGACTGGTCCATGAAGCGTAGCTCGCCCAAAATAGTTTTGCCGCATGGTATAGGCGACTCGACAACGGACGGTCGCGAATGTCAGTAACTGGCCGATCCGGGCCGACGGCGAGCGCACCAAATCGACCCACTTCGGCCCGTCGTCTCATCGCGACCGCGACTGCCGCTTCCAATGTACAACAGACATCCCCACGGTCGTCTCCCTGCGCGGGAAGGCGGAGCATTCCCGACGGCCGCGTCAGTTGAGCCCTCGCGATCGTCTGTCATGCGTTCCACAGGCGAACCTCGCCCTATTAGGCAATCACCATTGTTCAGTAATTACTGGGCCGCTTCGCGAACCCACTTTGAGCAGAAGGAAGAGCGAAGAAAGCGCTGCCCTTCGAACTGTTCTGGTACAACGCAGTAGCGCAGATCCTCTTCAAGCATACATTCAGCAAAGGTCTTCTTTAGCTCGTCCCAATGCTCCGCTGCCTCATTGGTGTTCCATTTCTTTGCCATCATATTCCGGATCTCGTCCGCGTTCTTATCCTCCCTCACCGGAGTTGTTAATCCCACATGCTCAAGATATGCCGCATCGGCCAAGGCGAACTCCAGATGGATCAGCCCACTCGGGGTTACTTTCACCGGAACAGAGTAATCAGAAGTATTGACAGTTGGGTCGTAGGGCTCAACAAGACGATAGTCCATCAGAAATTGGAAATGACGTAGTGTAATCGCTGGTGGCATGCCCATCGGTTCCAAATACGCGGCGACATCTCCGATCTCCATGTATGCATCTGCGGGGGAGTCAGCCTGAGCCTGCTTATCCTTTAGCGCCTGTATTATGCTGAGTTTTGCAAACGGCGTCCCGATGGCATCCGGAAACATAGTGAATACATCCAAAATGAATTCGCTATCCTCCTGCCTGAACTGATTGTAATCACCTAAAAACAGCGCCTTCCTAACCCTAAATTCTGGAATTGTAAGTCGCCGCCCGGAAACGTATGTTTTTACCAGATCATCAATAGGGATTTGTGGCGATGTCAAAATTTGCTTTGAAAGTTGCAATCCTCGTCGAATATCATAGTTGCATAACCAACTAACGGTCCTGGAAACATATTCAGTATTAATAAAAACTTCCTCGACGCACGCTGCAAACGCGCTCATGTCTTTAACCGAAAGTCTTATGCCCTTGGATAGAAAATATTGATCCCTTTGTTTTGACGGAGAAAGAAGCTTTTCTTTTAAGAACGAGACTCTCCTTTGAAGTACGTCCTTCGTCGACGGAACGGGGAGGTAAAACGATTTGGTTTCATATGACTGCATTGGCCCATGCTTGGAAAGCTGCCATATCGTCCTATCCGTAACGGGGCAAATTATAAACGAATAGATCGCCCTGTAGATCGATTGCGCATACTGAAAGACCGCCTCTTGAAATTCTTGGTTAAAGTGGTCCGTATTATCGAATACCAAGCAGGGCATTTGTTGCCTTGCAAAGACCGTATGAGCCAGAAATGCTTGAAGATACTCGCCCGGAGAATTTCTTCTTAGATCGTGGACATATTCCCCGAATTTAATTTTAAATGCGATTTTATCGGATTCGTGCAAATGCCGAAACTCTCCTTGGGCCCATCGAGTATATTGCTTGTGAAATACTCCCTGCAGTTGCTCATAGCTAAGATTGGCACCGGGGAAAAGTGCCTGTTCGATCTTGATAATTAACTGCTCGGTGAGCCAGCGTTGGATCGATTCGATTTGACCATCGCTGTCCCGTAAATCCACTGTCAGCAGAGTGCATTTATTCCGGAGCGATCTATCTAGTGTAAGCCCGAAGAACCTGTCAACAAATGTAGACTTGCCGGAACCTTTATTGCCGACAATGAGAACAAACTCTTTTCGCTCTAGTTCAACTGCACCTCTTATTTCGTCCTGAAGGTTTTCCGCACTATCATTGCTAACGAGTTCGATGTTGTGCAATATGTTCTGAGCTATTTTCTGCAAATTTGATTCTGCCTCTCTGCTCTCCGTGCTTTCAACGAAACAGTACGCAAGCATCTCAGGATCGTCCTCGCCGTTCATTGAGCTAAAAAAACCACTCAACACTTCGCTTAATTCGCGAGCGAGGGGGTTCTTTTCAAGGCGGCGCAGAAATTTCGCCTCCCTCAAAGGCCGAAGCGGTTCATGATGGGCTAACGCCAGGCCTTCTGCTGCATTTATTCGCAGCTTGAAAAGGTCTCGGGCCACGCCTTCTCGCGAAAAAAGATCGTAAAACTCGGCGAAATCTTGAGCAATAGCCTCAAGACTCGGAAACACTATCGCAGAGTAGTCCGAGGCTGGTCGCCCGTCTCCGCGAAAAGGCCAATGTCCGATCCATTCGAAGCCGTTAGTCAAAGCGCAAAATGGAGCCCCTGTCTCGGAACAATAGGCCGCAACCTGGTCAATGCCGGAACGAGCGCTTTTTAAGGCGGGACCCTTGATTTTATATGCCTGCCTGCCCGGAAGACGAGTATCGATCAACAAAACGCTCTGTCTTTTCGCTTCCACTGCCAGCCGATTCCGGGTGCCCTCGATCATCAGATAGTCGACGTAACCATCGTCTACGTGCTTTTCAGTCCGTACGTGATTAGGTGGCCATCCAAGAACGTCAGTGAGCATAACGTTTATGATCCGAAATCGAGCGTCTTGCTCGGTCTCGATTTCGGTGCGTTGCTCTTCCCACTCAGACCGGAGGCGATCGAATGTTAGCTTGGCTGCGTCGATGTTCGTCATTGTATGTGCCCCGTAACAACCGATTCGGAAACGCGTTCTATTTGCGCAACTGTGGAAGTCTGGCAAATAAGCATACCGCCGAAAGCAACGCTAATCCAAGCGGGGTCTGCAGTAGTTGGACGGACGGCTCGCCGCTTCGTGATGCTGTGCTGTGAGTTGAAGCTGCTCTCGCAAGCGCTGGTCGCCATTGACGGCAGCAAGTTCAAGACAGTCAATACGCGCGATCGCAACTTCGCCGAGGGTATCCGAGCGGAACGATCATTCCGTACCCGTCACTCGAGGACAAGTCATCGGCCATTGCCGACATTGCGGCGGTCTGGGTTGTGCGTCAGCACGATCTAAATGTTGGCATGTACGCTACAACGGCCGTTCTTCCTTTGATCAAGCCGAAAAAGAAGTTCGATTGTCCATTCCGGGACCCAGTGCCAACGTCGAAAAAGGCCGGTTTCTGTGGCTCGACCAACTCGTGCGCTGGTAAAATCGGGGCAGCCTAGGAGCTGCCATTTGCTCGTTACCGCATCAGCGACTGCAGCATCTGTCCGTGGATTTGCCCGTGACACATCCCCACCCGAGCTCCGATGGATGACGATTGAAGCATAGATCTGCACCACAGCAGCCCTTTATTACACAGTTTCGGATGCCTAGTCAGCAACAGTCGGAACTATTATTGGCGAGCGACTGTCCGCTGAATTTTTGTTTAGCCCTAATTGCAAGGAATGGCATAAATGCTTTCTGACGAAATCGAGCGTGCTCAACGCCTCGTCCGAACTGACGCGTACCAGATGTCGGTCGGCGAGATCGTCACTATGTATGAAAACGGGGAGATCATCGTTGACCCCGAGTTTCAACGACTTTTCCGTTGGAATATCGGCCAAAAGTCAAAGTTGATTGAATCCTTGCTGCTCGGCATACCTCTACCGTCTATTTTCGTTTTTGAAAGGTCGGACGGTAACTGGGAGCTCGTCGACGGTCTGCAGCGCATTTCGACCATTCTCGAATTCATGGGGCGTCTTCGTGACCCAGACGAGAACACGGTAATGGCTCCGTCAGTCTTAGAGGCAACGAAGTACCTGCCTTCCCTTCACAACGCCGTCTGGGAAAAATCGGACCTTGTCGCAGACCTCACGGTTGATGACCAAAATCCCCTAGATAGGACACAGCAGTTGGCGATCCGCCGCGGACGTCTCGGGGTCGAAATTCTTAAGCGCCCCAGCGACGAGCAAACCAAGTACGACCTTTTTCAGCGCCTCAATGCCGGCGGCTCCCAAGCCAATGCTCAGGAGCTGCGCAATTGCATCATGCTGATGATCAATGGAGACTACTTCCGCGCCGTCAAGGCTGCTGCAGAACAACAGTCTTTCAGAAACGTGATCTCGGTCACCGACGACCAGGCGGAAAGACAGCGACACCTTGAGATGGCAACGCGATTTCTAGTCCATACCAGAGTGCCGTACGACGGTGTGCTCGATGTCGAAGAATATATCGACGAGGGTATCGTTAGCCTAGCGAGGGCCGGGGACCAAGCCGACGCGACAAATCTGATCAACCGCACATTCGAGTTGCTCGATGAGGTTGCTGGAGCCAATGCACTCCGACGTTTCCACAATAACGCACATGTTGGAAAGGTTGGTTTGGTCGGCTTGGAGGGGGTTGCGGTTGGTGTAGCGAAAAACCTCAATGCTATTCTCGCGCTCGGGCCCATTCCGGCTCAAGATTTTGTAAGAGAAAAGATGAGGACTTTTTGGTCGCAACCCCAAGGGGCAAACTTCACCTCGCCCGGACTACGCGGCACTGTCCGCATCCAGCGCACCGTACCGTTTGGCGAGTTGTGGTTTCGCCCATGAGCAAACCCTATACTGATACCGACCTCTCCGCGCAGATAGTCGAAGATCGAAACTGGTGTATCAAGGAAATCTCCGATCTCAAGTCAGCAATCAAGCGTGGCGACGCAAGCCTACAGAAAGTTCTACTGCGAGCATTGATCGCGATCTGCTACGCCCATTGGGAGGGTTACGTCAGATTTTCGGGGAGAAAATATTTAGAGCACGTCGCGCTACGACGTTTCCGATATCAGCAACTCGACAGGCAATTTTTCCGAAATTATTTTCTGCCTCGGCTAGCTGCCCTATCAACATCAAAAACGAGTATCGCGGAGCGATGCGAGCTAGTCGATGAGATCTTAGACAACTCGAATCGTCGCTTCAGTCAAGTCAACGACGAACTAATTAACACGAAGGCAAACCTGAACTTCGAAGTTTTCACGGACATTTGCCTTGTTTGCGGTGTGCCGGCGAAATCATTCGCCGATAAAGCAACTTTTATTGATATTGTCTTACTCAAGCGTCGAAACGCCATTGCGCACGGAGAGGACACAATGGTGGCGCTTGATGAGCTGGACACCATAGCGCAGAAAACGATTGGGCTGATGCGCATGTTCGGCGATGCATTGGAAAATCTTGCCGTTCTCCAGACTTACAAAGCGAATTAAGATACCGTGGTTGCTTTCTTGGCAATGTAGTCTCGATCCGCGGGAGCGAGTGACGCTCGATCTATCTCTGACCTTCAGCGGATGCGCATCGCGAATTGATCCACGGCGCAACTCTCGCCGCGGTGTTAGGGTTGTCGGCCGCAATCGAAGGCGATGTCTGATGGATGACCGGTCTCGGTAGTTCAGCGGTCCTTGCGGCGTTCATGCGACGGCAGGCTCGATAGGCCGAAAGTGGCCGATCCGGGCCGACGGCGAGCGCCCCAAATCGACCCGAAGCTGCCTTTCAGGTCGCAGTGACCGTTGAGTCTGCTTCGAGACCTACAGCGGCCATCGACCAATACATACGCGATACTATTTCGAGTACGACTGACCGTCTTTATTTAGTCAGGCGACAAGATATAGGACCGCAAACACCTGTGCTCGGATACCAGCATATGCTCGCCGGGTTGTTGCATGCCTTCACGTCGTGGCGAAAGCAGGAAGACAAACGCAGCTAGACATGGGGGCGCCGCGGCATCGCGGTCGACCTCAAAAGAAGCATGGCGCACAGACCAAGGTGACCACATCCACGTTTTCGATCGGCAGAGAATAGGTGAGATTTTGTGCGGTGGCGAACGTTTCACCCCGAGCGTCACCCCGCGTCGTATCTATGATCTTCTTATCCTGTACCAATCCTTCTACGGATCGAACATGAGCGGCTATCTACAGGAGTTGTTGGCGCAAGGGCGGATCGATCGGGATGAGTACGAGGTCTTGGCGATGACCGGCGCTATGTCGCCGGAAGAGCTGTACGCCGTGACCGCGCATTTCGCCGATACGATGGCTGATGCGCTCCCAAGCGGAAATCTCGCGAAGATTTCATCGGTCGCCGGCCAATCCATTTCCCCTGCCTTTCGAAATTCGGTCGTCTCCCACCTTGGCGCGCCGGTGGAGTTCGCGCACGGCGCAAATCCCCCACCCAACACTCCGTTTCCGATTGGACAACAAGTCACTAATCCGCCCCCTGCTTCGCCCCGGTCGTTTTCGTCGGCTAGTGGGATGCCGTTGCAGAGAATCGACCATCACTCAGCGTGGCGACAAGCGGGGTGGGCCGTCCGAAATCAGGGCGCACGTGGCACTTGTGTTGCGCATGCTCTCGCAGCTTGCAACGAACTTGCCGCGTTTGCGAGCGGAACCGGCCAGATTCCGACGAGCTATGATGGTTCCGAACAATTTCTGTATTGGGGAGCTAAACAATGCGATGGCAGCTCAACCGACGGGACTAGACATGCGTTCGCTCTGCAGGCGTTGCAGACGTACGGGATCTGCGACGAGACAGCGTGGCCGTATGTTACGCAACCAGGCACTTCTGTGCATCAAGGACCACCGCCTCCTTTAGCTATCAACAAAGCGGCAGGCAACGTCCATGCTGGCGGAACCGTCACCTCTCCGTCGAATAGTCAGGCCTTGTACCAGCAATTGCTCAACAAGCCCGTCGCGATCGGTGTTCCAGTCTTCAGAGATCTTTCAAATCCAAAACAGGACAACTGGAACGTTCCGCTGATGCTTGAGTACGGGCGCGTGATGGATCCTCCATTGAAGAGTATCGTCGTAGGCGGGCACGCGGTGTGCGTTGTTGGGTTTGAGCCCGACCCGAACGAACGGTCGGGAAACGGTTGGTTCATAATACGAAATTCTTGGGGGGTAAACCCTTGGGGTCGTCAGCTACCGAAGGGCGGATACTGGGGACCGGAAGCCGGATACGGCCAGATCGGTTGGTCGTATATTGATTTATATCTATGGGAAATGTGCTGGCTATAATGCCCATTCTTTGACCGTTCGGAGGAAAAGGGATGAAACTGCTTCCAGACACTGGCCTGCAGGTTCGCCCGGGAAGTTTTTCGGTTCGAATTGAAGGGGACGTGCTTGTCATTCCCGCAGAGCTTGCTAGGGTCGCGCGGGAGGAACACCTTTGTTCAGCGGAAGAGCTCGTCGGATACTTGCAGGCCTTTCCGTCGTCTATCGCAAGTCCGCTCGGTTGGAGGCACGATGCTGTTGTCGCTGCCACGCAACAGCTCAGAAAACTACTGACTGCGGCAGGAATACCCGAAGCCGCGGTTCCCCAACCACGCATATACGGCCTGTAGCATAGGCCGACAACTCGAAAGCTCGGCGGATTTGGGTGAGGATCCTGTCGTCCGGGGTCCGATGAATAGCGACGATCAACGCCTCCTCATGACCCGCAGGCGACCGCTTGCCAGCCGCCGCGTCATCAAACCTCGGTCTGCGCTGCCCATCTTGCGTGCATCGTTGACCCCAATACCGATAGCGAACCGTCCTTTCCGGCTCCGTATATTCAAGCAGCAACCGTACCGCCCGAAGGTTCTTCGCGGCTACCGCAGGACGTCCGTCACGGAAGCCACGTGGCCTTCGAAAGGAGATCCAGGGTGGGCCCCGCCGGGCGGTCCCTTTGACCCTGAGCCGCCGTTCGAACTCAAGCTACCGCAACGGCCGGTCCCGGGGCAGAGCCGTCGTCTGAATGTCCGAATCACAAGGCGGATAAAGGTCTCTTTCTGGCCTGCTAGTGCCCGACGACCGAGCGCGTCGATCACCCCGGGCGCGGTTCTCATGCGAAAGGCATGAGCCGGTAGAGTCGAGATGTGGCGCGGTGGCAGTAGGTTCGGTTTGTCTGTTGCCGCCCCTTTCGTCTGGCGGTGCCCGAGTAACCTCGCCCTAACTCCGTTTCCACACCCCGCTCATTGAACCGGACATGCAGATCTCCCGCATCCGGCTCTCGGACAGGACACCACGCCTTCACACACGGCAGGTTCACAACCATGGACCAGTCAGACGCACGAGACCGAAGTGCCCGTAGAGATGCGGGGATGGATAAGTCCCGCCTCTGCGACGTCGAACCTTGTACTTGTTGCGTAACCACCGACGCAACCGCGTAGCGGTGTAGCTGTCGAGCGCCCGATACGCGCGTCTGTCCGAGCCTACCTTGAAGTAGTTCGCCCAGCCGCGCAGCGTGCGGTTCAACCGGCCCACCAGCTCCGTGGTCTCTTGCCACACCGTCTTGAGGGCGGTCATCGCATGAATCTTTTCGACCATGCGCCGGATACTCTTCTTCGACGGACGCATGCCCATACGGGCCTGGCCTGTCGTCGCTGAGTACAGCCGCCCAAACGTATAACCCAGGAAGTCGAATTCGCCTTCCGGCACCTTGCAGATTCGTGTCTTCTCTTCGTTGACCGTCAGCTTCAGTTTGTCCATGATCTCGCGCATTCGTAACAAGGCTTCCTCAGCCTTCCCTTTCTTGCACAGGATCACCAGATCGTCCGCGTAGGTCACAATGCGACTGCCAAGACTGCGCTGAAGTCCGAGCTTCTTCCATGCCAGCACAAACCGGCGCATATAAATATTCGCCAGCAGTGGTGAGATGGGTGAGCCTTGCGGAATGCCACGTCTGCTGTCTTTGGCCTCCGTCGTACGTTTCTTCCGGCCTCGGGTATCGGTTTCTTCAACGGAGCATTCCAGCCACATCTTGATCAGATGCAGCACGCGCCGATCAACGATGCGTCGCGCCAGCGACAGCATCAGTTCGGCGTGTGGAATACTTCCGAAGTAGTCCGCAAGGTCGGCATCAACGACGTCCGTTTGCCCTCGATGCAGCCGTTCCTCCACCTCGATCACCGCTTGCTGGGCGTTTCGCCCCGGGCGGTAAGCGTACTGCTCCGATGGAAGGTCCGCTTCGAAGATCGGTTCGAGCACCAGCATCGCTGCTGTCATGCACACCCGATCACGCAAGGTCGAGATGCCCAGTGGCCTCAGCTTGCCATTGGCCTTCGGGATAAACACTCTTCTGATAGGGTCCGGCCGGTAACTCTCCTGCCTGAGCGCAAGCGCCAGTTCGCCGAGCCACTTCTGCACTCCATACGCTTCGACCTCCGCGAAGTCTTGCCGATCGACACCCGGTGCGCCCCTGTTCGAGCGACACTGGGCGTACGCATGCGCCAGCACATCCTCACGGTAGATCTTGTCGTACAGCGCGTAGAAGAGATACCCGGCTTCTGCCTTCGCTTTCGCGTGTAACGCCATCTGCAGCTTCTGAACACGAATCGGAGTTGATAGGTTGCCCAATCTCCACGTCCTCACTACGTATTGCGTCTGTCCTGAACTGAGGCCCCTTCCCTCCGCCAGCATTACCCGGCTTCACCAGTACTACGGGCCTCTCCGTCATCCCAAGGCGCCCGGCCTGTCCCTCGCGGGCGTCCGGTTGGTCATCCCTGACCACGCCGAGGGACTTCCCGTGTTGCGTACGCTTTCCTTGTGTACATGCTGTCGCCACTACCCCGGCGCAGCGACTGGGCGTCCAGCCTGCTCATTCGCCCAGTCGTATCAGCCTTCCCCGATAGGGTTGTCGGGTCGGCCTGCGCATCGACCTTTTCGAGGTTTGCCCGGCGTTCACTCGCGTTACGGCCTGCACACTCGCGCTGTCACCAATTTGTGACACGCATCACCGAAGGCTTCAGCCACTTCGTTGCCTCCATAGCTGCTCCGGTTGCTTCCGGCTGGAGCATTTGCCGGGCGGGGCTTGCACCCGCTGGAAAGCGCCACCTTTTCACGGCGCACACCCTTAACGGCCTTTCGATCCAATCGCCGCTAGACGACGGCTTGCGAGGTCCAACGGCCATTTGCGGCTCAGCAGCCAATGGCAAATACGTGATGTCCAGTCCAGTCTTCCTTCACCACACGATGACGATGCCGTCCCCGCAGATGCGGTAGCGGGGACGGAAATCGCCATCAAAATCTCGCTCGGCACGAGCCTCCAATTCGTCGTCGTGGTGGTTTTCGCTGGGTATACCTGACGCAACGTCACCGACCAGTCCGTTTCATCGTGACCGATGATCCCGGGTGAACGTGACCGATATTCGGAACAACACGGCCTGAAGCTTCGTCAGAACTAGGATCGGGAGGCGCTGCGTCTGGGGCTGCATATTGGCCGGTACGCTCACGCGAAGCAGTACAAACGCATGAGGAAAGCGCTGCGTACGCTATCTGGATCGTGTCAGCCATCCTCCTCCTGGCAACACGGTAATGTGGCGAGGCATGAGAAGGCTGACGGACATTCAACACGGTTACGAACTCGCAATGAAAAGAAGTGGCTAATTACAAGCGTGGTCGGACAGCTACGTCTTGACACTCCGGTCCACTTTAGTCTCGCAGACATTGTGAGTGTTGATGGAACCGGTGACTTGGAGCAAGATGCCGACGTTTGGAGCCATCGGATTCGAGGAATTATGAGCGATCGTTTCATGGCATTTCAGCAGGCAGCTGAATTGCGAGAGCAACTGAAGCATTTGACGTAGGCATCTGCGGTTCAGGGCCTGTTGTATGTATTGTCCCGGTAGGTTTCGTTAGCGCGATCTCTGAATCTTTTGCAGGGGCTCGCAGAGCGCGTCTTACCCGCCATGTATCTATGTCAAGTACAGGGTCCTCGCGATAACTTGACGGTGGCTAACTTGAGCTGCGACGTCTAGAGGCCGTTCGAAGCTACGTACAAAAGCGTCGACTGCTGCGTCGAGTGAAACGGCCACCTTGAAAACGGCGAGGTTCGATACCGCAGCGATCACCAACTGGATGTTGAAGTCGGGGTTCTGGAGCTGTACGACGGTGTATCCCGTACCTACACCGCCCTTTCTGTTTAGCTGGAATAGTCCGACACTGTCTTCTATGTCACTTAGAGCATGCTCTGCAGGATTGAGGCTTGATTCCGCGACTGCGTTTGCCAAGGCAGCAACTTGTTGAAACATTCCGAACCCAGCTGATGCGAAAGCGTTTAGTATTTTTTGAGCCATCACTTTCTGGGCCGCTGAAAATGCGCTTAAATTAACCCTTCCCGAACCAGCTAGAAACTTCTGTTGGGCTATTGGCGGAGCTATGGCATCAGCAGGAATCGCGTCAAGAATTTCGAGTTCACCGCCTTGCCAGGCCGGATGAGTGAGAATCGCGGAGATTGGAGTTATGACGGTCATTCCACTGCCTTCTGAGCCGGCGACAACCATCCCGACCACGTGATTGCTGTCGTCGACCACGATTGCACCGCTGTCGCCAGGCTCCGTCGCTTCTGGTCGACAGATAATCTGGCTTTTATACGTTAGGAATGCGCTCCATCCTGGGCCACGCGCGAGCACTGGAACATCGCTCGCGGTATCGCTAACTGTCATTTCTCGCGGTTTGCCAGTGAGTGAGTACATCCGCAAACGCTGGGAGCTCGTTACGGCTACTGGTGTCGGGCTTGGAATTCCGATGCTGATGATTTGAGGAGAAACGAGGGAAGGATCAACCCAAATTAGTGCGGCGTCGGCCGTCACATCGCCCCTAAGCGTTGTCCATGTGAGCAAGAGCCCTAATACATTCCCTGCGAGTTCCGGGGACTCAATACGATCTCCTTGTTTGGCCGTCTGTGCTAGCACTACATGTCCAGCAGTGAGTAGCAATACTTGGTTGGGCGTGTCTTTAAATCGAACGAGACAGCCTATGGTTCCGGGCTCCGCGCCCGCCACACAAACGCCTGCACCACAAGGGACAGCGGTCATAATCAGATTCTCCGATTGTCAGATACACTGCGCGCTGCTTTCATGGCGACCGGATCAGTTTGTCAGATCGCTCCTATCTGGAGTAGGCGGTCGAACGAAGACACTGGACGGTGGGCCACCAACCGCTGTGCGAGGGGCCGCTTTGTATCCGAGATAGCTCGCGTGACTGATTGCGAGCAGATTGACAAAGAATTGTGAGAAAGGCGGCAGCGCCGAGACCTCGGTTGATGATCCCTCGAATCTCGCGGATGGAACGCCCACGAAGAACATATTCGCGAGCATGGCGAAGTACACGCCAACCAGCACTATGGTTATGAGAAGCTGTTGGACCTTGCTGAGATCAACGGTCCCGGCCGTGGCGACATCGTCGCCTTGCACCATGTCGGCCAATTTTGGGTCGGCACTAAGTGGGCGGTTCATTACGCTTCCGGTTGCGCAGACAGGCTCTCCCATTCGCTCGCTCGTCGTACTCAACTGACTTGGACTAGTGGGGGTCGTCGTCTTTAAGGCCAGAATCGTCGGCGCCGCTGCTCCACTGAAAAAACTGATTCCCATCACCTGAAATAACTCGTTGGGGATTCCGATATTAAGCGCCGTGCTCCACGAGCCTTTGTCCAAAAGGGCCCACCCCCGACAAGCAGCCGCAGCCATCAGCGCACTAATTACCAGCAGGGACCACAGGGTCATCTGGAGGCGTGAAAGGCTATAGGTATTTCGGCCACTGGCGAGGACACCGATTGGCGACCCTTCGACTTGAATGCCTATGCCCATGACCAGACAGACGATTCCAGCGAGCGCGCCAAGGAAGCTAAGCACGCGAACTCGTTCGATCGCCGAGGAGTCGATCTGTAGAGGGGAGGAGTACAACCAAGGCAGACCAACTAGGAAAATTAACCAGAGTATCAGGCTAAGAAAATAAAGAGGCTTAGCGGTCGCGTTCATGTTTATCTCTTTCAGGATTACCGTATTCAGCATGAGTGGTTCGAGACTTCCAGCCCGAAGTTCCCATCCGTTCGTCCTTTCAGCAGGTTTCGGGTGGCAGTTTGCGGCAGGCTGGTGCCAAAGGCCCGCCTGCCGCCGGGGTACCGCTTGCGACAGGAGCTGGAGCGGCTGGTACCCCTCGCGTGACGACTGGCTTTTTTGGTAGCGTTCGAGCCGCTACCGATGGTTTCGCCGGCGCATCTTTAGCTGCATGAACGTTGACCTGAAGTTTGGGTGAGGATTTGCCGGTGCTGTCTACCACCTTTAGCGTATAGGTGTGCTCTTTTGCTCCTGTCTGAGCGGACAATTTAACGTGATCGGTGTCGATATTTACATCAACGTCACCCGGAACGTCTCCGACCCAGATCACCCGATATAAGGAATTGCCGGACAACGTAAGCGAAACGGCGCTTCCAGCATTGAGATCCAATGGGCCAGCTGGTTCGATAGTCAGCGGAGCGTCTACCGAGAATTGCGCCTGGCACCTTGTAATGGATTCTGCGGGAGCTGTATCGAATGTTGTAGGTATTCCCAAAAGCACGTCACCAAGTTTTTTCTCGTGCTTCTTCAGTTGCTGCACGATCGGAGGGTCTGCTGCCTGTGTATCCGGAATTGCTGTGGCAGCAACTACTATGCGAGCGGAGTCGCCCTGATTTTTCAGTTCCAGGCTCGCTGCGGATAGGGTGCTGAAGACTGATCCGGCCTGAACAATGGCGTCGATGTTCGGAGATTTGGCTCTTACCTGCTGATTGACGGCATTGATGGTTGAATTGACGGCTGACACCATCGGTTCCCCGATCTCTGATGCAGCCAGGTATGAGTCAATACTGCGTGTAACTGCCTTTGCAGTTGCGATTAAAGCATTTGCCTGCGTGACGTCGGCTTGATAGCCTGACTGGCTTACTGCGACCGAGACGTCTGCCGCCAGTGCGACGGTTGCATTAACTAGGCTTGCACGCCGCTGTATGAGGTCTGCTGCGGTCGGAGCCATTGTACGGTGTGCCGTAGAGCCGGCGTCTTCTATGCAGTCAAGGTTCGCAAGCCCGGCTCCGTAGATGTCACCAAGGGGACCGGGCGAAACCAACTGATTCGCAGCGTAGCTAAGGGCCCCAAATGTGATGAAACCGAGGATGAGATCGGTACCGCTCCGAAATATCGCGCTGATACCTCCACCACCAACGCCTAGCCCGGCGCCTACTTTGGTGACTCGGTCGAATGTATCGATCTTTGAACTTGTTTGCTCTAGATTCATACGAGCGGTATTCAAATAGTCGACTGCTTGCTCATACGTGACTCCAGTGTTTCGCTGCGCCCCGGTGAAGGGCACAGGCCTATCCACTGTAGTCGCGCAGCCGCCGAGCACCAGAGCTGCGACAAGAACTAACGCCACGACGGCGAATACGTCGCCTCCTCTGAGTCTAGGCCAGTACCGACTCCGGGCGCTGAATTCCTCGGCTCCGCGAAACATGGAAGTTTCCTCTTTTTAGTTTTAAAAGGGTGTTGAAAGAGGTCGATTTTATTGAAAGCATTTGGCAAGGAAGTCTTTTAAATAACCATTGATATTCGCAGTACGTTAATTATCATAATTAGGAATACTTATTTAATCAGATGCATGCGATCGCATCCGTCGCGATTTAAGCGAAATGGAAAGGCGTAGATTGCATTACTTCAAGAGGCGACTCAGTACTTATCTTTGCTATGTAGGTAAAAATTAGGCGAAAAAAAACCGCATAGCAATTTTTTAAACGTAGGTGATTCTACTGACAAACGCTGCCAGCCTCAGTCGGTCATCGTGGGCGGAAGTGATTTCAGGAGACTGAACTTGAGATCTCATTACGCAAATTGCGATTTCCTCGTTCTCGCGCAGGTGTGGTTTTTTGTAGCCTTTTGGTAGCCCCAGAAACTCTGATAGGCGCCTGGACTTGAATGACGGCATTGATCGGTTCTGAGTGATTAAGCGAATGCTCGTTGTAGCTCGGAAGATGCCCTTGATTTCAGGTGCGCTGTAAGGGCAACAGAGGGTTGCGAAGACTCGTTCGCTTTCGGTGGGACCGGCCATTCGCGACCATCGACCTGCGAATGGCAGGAAACGCCCCATACCCACCTGGCCAGCATCGACGCTCGAATGACGGCTCAGGCCGATCACGCGACGCAGGCACACGGCGATCGAATGACCGTTTGCGCAGTGGAGCGGCCGTCTGAATGTCTTAGCGATGCGTCAAACGAAGGTCCCTTCCTGGCCGATCCCGGAAATCCGATGCTCACCGATGGTTGCGCGTTGCCGCGCTGGCCCACGACTTCCGTAGCCCCTGATCGGTCAGCAGCCATATCGAGCAACGGTCATTCGTCAAATGCTAGCATTTGTGACAGCTCATCCGTTTGTCGTTATCAAGAAGTTCTCCATGAGAAAAATTGGACTTGCTGCAGTCCTTTCATTCGTCTTTTTGCTAACCGTGCCGGTCGCATGCTTTGCCGAGGTCGCTGCGAAGCCGGCGACACACGTCATTTCGTCGATCGATCTATCAAAAACCGTTCGGAACGCGTTCGCCGTGGCGGTTCATCGCATCGCAGGGGCCGAATGTGCCGGACCTTATCGGCGCGCGCGACTCGGCGCCGGGCGTGATTTTGCTTTGCATTACGCCGGACAATGGCAAGACGTGTCTGCCTGACACCGACAGCGTGCTGCGCCGGACAAAGGACGCGGACTTTCTTTCGGAACCTCATTTTCTTCTCGACGCTCGGATAGTCCACGCGTCAGCGAACCGTGCGCTGCTCCTGCTCGAACTCGGGAGTTTCCAGACGGGCGACGGAGATCAGTTGGAAGGCACCCAAGTCTATGCGTACGATCAAGTCCACGACAGCTTCGCACTGGTCTACGCACGTCACACAGGACGTAACAACAACCAGGAGGTTCGCTTCGTCCTAGATGGCCCGATGCAAGGAGACATCATTTCAGTCGACCCGACACGGGACCCTCGGTTCGGCTATTGGGTATCCGTCAACGGTTTGGTTGGGGGTGACAGTTATAAAGAAGTATTACGCTATCGCAGCGCGACTGCCTATGGCGATGGGAATCCGCTGGCCGTGATCGATGCGGAAATGCCCAACATCTAGGCGCGGATGGGTTTGTGGAAGCCAGGTATGCCGCTTCCGCTGCCGCAGCATAACTGTCCAGCACCTCACCTCGTAAAGTCGGTCCTATGGTGCCGTTGATCAGCGATGCATTTCTCACGGGGCGGTCTGATAAATTTGTCAACGATCTAGACCCCTGCGTCGACCGTCGGCTCCCGGCCATCCAGAGAGTCCATATGCGCAAGACGGCATCAAACTACCTGGCCCGCAATCCGAACGTGAGCATCGGTGATGTGGAACCCATGCTTCTCGATGTCGTCCAGACACTCTCCCGGGCCAACACCCAGGTTCCGTTTGTCCCGGTTCAGTTCCACGGACTTAAATGAAGCCCAAGGCGCGACCCTTGCCGGCAGATTCGCCCCCGTGGCGTCTGCCGTAACGCCGAGCACACGACCGGGTCCACGAAAATATAGACAGGCATTTCGTGCACTCCTGCGGTGGATGATCCCCTAGGCGCATCGTCAAAAATTCGAGACACGGAGTCGACTGTCCCTCCCTCGCCGCGCCCCACCGGCATCACGCGCGTTCAACTTCGCTCACATGCATCCGCTCGAATCAGGGAATAACCGACGCATCCTCACGGTCTTGCAGGTAAGACAGACTCACAACGGGTGATTAAATGAACGTCGTCGACATGGCCCATGCATCGGGATTTACCGTCATCCTCGACGGCAGAATCGGCCGCGAGGAATACCAGAGCGTATGCGGTTCGGTATCCGCATTACAGCGATTCGCCGAAGCGGTACGTCAGGACGCAGCGAGCCACTGCGAATCTGCGCCGCTGCAGTCGCCGGCGGCCGATCTGTCTGGACGGTTACGCCGCAGCTTTATCGGAGGTGCGCGAAAATCTGGCGGCCGGGAGGCGCTTGCTCGTCGCGCGTCGCACAACGTTCGCCGGATGCTGCCATGACGGTGCAGATGCCAACCGTCCTGCGTCGGTTGCAACTCGGGTCTGGCGTGGTGTTGCTGATCTATCTCTTTCTCCATCTGATCAATCACGCGCTCGGGATCTGGTCACTCGAACTTGCTGGACGCGGCCTTGTTTTAGCGCTACGGCTCTGGCGCAGCACACCTGGAACGATTGCGTTGTATGGTGCGGCTACGCTCCATTTTGCGCTGGCCGTGCGCACGATATACGGGCGCCGTCACTGGACGCTGCCGATCGCTGAGTGGGTCCGCCTGTGGGCCGGACTCAGCCTGCCGCTGCTGCTTATCCGCCATGCAGTGACGACCCGGCTCGCGTCCTCGCTCTATGGCTTCGAGCCTGACTATGAGCGCGTCGTGATCCTCCTGCTAACGAGTGGTACGCAGGGTTTGCAGCTTGCACTGCTCGCGCCTGGATGGATACACGGATGTCTCGGACTATGGTTCCGATTGCGTCACCTTCCGTGGGCGCGCCGCATGAAGCCCGCACTGTTGGCTTTGGTCGCCCTATTGCCGTTGCTGTCCGCGGCAGGCTTTATCCGGATGATGCGGGCTGTCGAGGCGAAGAGCGTCGTACTCGCGGCCCCCGATCCGATACTGATTGCGCATCGGCTCACCCTGGATGTCTGGCGTCACGATCTCGTGACCTTCTATTTGTCTCTGATCGTCAGCGCGTTTGTCGCCGGCCAATTGCGCAACGGCCTTGAACGCCGAAGGTTGCGGAAGATATCGCTGAATTCGTGACACAACTGCGACTCGGTCCCGCTGGTAGCTGCCGCCCAAGGGGATAGTAGAGCTCGCGTGGCAAACGCACCCGCCAATCTAACTTCTCGCCAACGACAGCTCGACGCGCTTGCGCTGCAAGAACCGGCGCACGGCCGGATCGCGTTCGAGTCCGATCGCGAGATCGTATGCATCGAGCGCTTCAGCCTTCGCGCCGGCACGCGTAAGCAGATCGGCACGCGCGGCCCAGTACGGCTGGTAGGCGGACAGCCGCGGATCGTCCGCATACGGCTCGAGCGCGTCCAGCGCCGCCTGCGGGCCGTCCCGTTCCGCCAGCGCGATCGCGCGGTTCACCGCGACCACCGGCGAGCCTGCAATCGCGAGCAGCGCATCATAGAGTTGCACGATCTCATCCCAGTTCGGGAGATTCGTGCGGCAGCGGTACACGTGCGCCGACTGCAATGCGGCCTCCAGCTGAAAGCGTCCGATTGCGTTGAGAGCACTCGCGCGCCGTAGCAGTGCGTTTGCTGCGTCGATCATCGGCTCGTTCCATGTCGCCGGATCCTGAGCCGACAGCGGCACATACTCGCCGGCTGCATCGCGTCGTGCGTCACAACGCGCCTGCGCATACAGCATCAGCGCGAGCAGCCCCATCGTCTCTGGCTCCTCGGGCAGCAGTTCGACGAGCAGTTGCGCAAGAAACAGCGCCTCGCCGGTGAGATCGCGCCTCCCTATATCGCCGCCGGCCGGGTCGGTCCACCCTTCCGCATACACCGCATAGACCGCCTCCAGCACCGCAGCAAGCCGCTCGGGCAACTCCTCGCGCTCGGGCACGCTGAACGGAATGCCCGCTTCGCGGATCTTGTTCTTCGCCCGCACGAGGCGCTTGCTCATCGCGGCGGGCGACATCAGGAACGCGGACGCGATGGTTTTCGCTTCGAGCCCCAGCACCACCTGCAGCATCAGCGGCGTGTGAATCGCGGCCTCGAGCGCAGGGTGCGTGCACGCGAACAGCAGCGCCAGTCGCCGGTCGGGCAACGCGCCTGAGTCACGCTCGTCGATCTCGTCGGCGAGGATGGTGAGCTGGTTTGTCACTTCGTCGCCGACGCGGCGATGACGCGCGCCGTCGATCGCCCGGCGGCGCGCGACCGTCATCAGCCACGCTTCGGGATTCGCAGGGCAGCCGCGTTCCGGCCACTCGGCCAGCGCGGCCGCAAACGCGTCGGCCAGCGCGTCCTCGGCTGCGGCGACGTCGCGCGTGCGCATCGCCAGCAGCGCGACAAGCTTGCCGTAACTGCGGCGGGCGACCGCCTCGGCAATCGAACGCGCGGCGCCGCCAGCGTCACGGCCGCAGCCGGACGGACTCATGTAGCCGATCGCGCGTCGTAGGGTGCAGTCCAGACCGGGCGCACTTCCATGACGCCGTACGCCGCGGCTGGGCAGCGTGACGCCCACGTGATCGCCGCATCCAGGTTGGGCACGTCGATCAGGTAGTAGCCGCCGAGTTGCTCCTTCGAATCGGAATACGGACCGTCGAGCACCTGCGGCTTGCCGTCGACGAGCCGCACCGTGGTCGCCACGTTCGTGTGTTGCAGCCGGTTGGCGCCCACCAGCGCCCCCGCCTTTTTCAACGATTCGGTGTACGCCTGATACGCGGCGACGCCTTGCTGCCGCTCGCTGTCGGTCATCTGGTTCCAACCGCTTTCTTCTGCGTAAATCATCAACAGGTATTGCATATGAGCCTCCGTCATGGGGTTGAGGCGGCTGAATTACATCGGGCCGCCACTACAATGACGCGCGGGCCGCATGCTGACGGACACGTGGCATCGAAAAAATCGCTGACGGGCGTCTGTTCGATCAGCGATGACAAACCACTTCGACATTGTGCCCGTCCGGAGCAATGACAAAAGCCGCATAGTAGTTGGCGTGGTAGCGCGGGCGCAGGCCGGGCGCACCATTGTCTTTGCCGCCCGCCTCCAGAGCCGCGCGATAAAAGGCGTCGACTTGCTGGCGATTTTCGGCCGTAAACGCAAGGTGAAGATGCGCCGGCTTCTCCGTGGTCTGGTACAGGCACAATGAAGCTTTACCCGGCGGGCTAAGCTCGACACCGTACGTCGGCTCTCCCTCTGAGATAACCGCTACGCCGAGCGGTTCGAGCGCCTTGAGGAAGAACGATTTGCTCGCTGCATAGTCGCTGACCCCGAATTTGACGTGATCGAACATGAGTTCTCCTGGCGTGTGTGGGCCCGCGCGAGGCCTGACGTGATTGAGAGATCACCGTGATGTTGCCACACAGCTACAGGTTCACGAAACCCTGCTCTGATACGTCACCGTCGCACGAGGTACGTGCCGACGCAACGCCCCTACCGTGCCCGCCCCTCAATGCCGCATCAACGACCACAACAATAGCGCCATCAACACCACCACGATCACCTGCCAGAACAGCACCGGATCGCTCTCGAGCAAAGGCTTGCGTCGAACCGGCGCCAGGGCATCCCGACCGCTCGAAAAACGCTCGAGATCGGCGCAGACTTCGAGCACGTCCTGATACCTTCGGGCCGGATCGGGCTGTAGCGCTTTCTCGAGCACCAGGTCGAGCCACTGCGGCGCGTCGACCCGGTACTGATAGAGCGGCACACGGCCATTGAACCCATACGGCAGCTTGCCGCCGCTGAATAGCCGGTATAGCGTCACGCCATACGCGAACACTTCGGAGCGTGCATCGCCCTGCGCGCCCTTCATCAACTCGGGCGCCATATAGGCAGGCGAGCCCGGAGCGGTGTCGGGGCCCGGCAGTTGCATGCCCGGCATATAACCGAAGCCAAGATCGAGCAGGCGCGTGCTATCGCCCCGCATCACCAGCACGTTCTCGGGCTTGATATCGCGATGGAAAATATTGCGGCGGTTCAGCGCGTCGATTGAATGGCCCAGCTTCTGCGCGATCCCAAGCGCACGCGTCAGCGCCATGGGCTGAGGCGCCGCCAGCATTTTTTCGAGCGTGATGCCTGCGCCAAGCGGCATCACTACATAGAGCCGGGTTTGCCGGTCGGCGTCCACCGGCATCGGCGCGAGCACACCGTCGTCGTCAATCTTGCCCGCCAGCCAGCGCTCGCGCACGATAGACTGGCGCACGTTCTCGTCCTCCCCAACGCGCGGCTTGGGAAACTTCAGCGCCAGCGGCGTGTTCGGATCGGCCAGATCGTAGCCGGCGAAAATCCTCGAGTAGAAGCCATCGTTCAACACGCTCGTGAGCAGATATCCATCGACCACCTCGCCGGCATCCGGCACAGCCGGAATCGGCAAAGCGCCAAGCACGCGCTCAAGGTAACCGACATCGAGCGTGGGCAGGCCACCCACATCGAGCACCGCGCTCGTCACGTCGTCATGCGAGCCTCGCGTCACCGCCAAAGCGCCAAGCCGGCGTGCAGTGTCGAGTGCACCGCCGCGCGCCGCCAGCACCGTCTGCAACTCGCGCATCGGCACGCGGCGATAGAGCCCGTCGGAGCACATCAGCAGGCGGTCGCCTTCGCGCAGCTCCAGAGTTTCGACGCGCGTGACCAGCGCCGGCAGCATGCCGACCGCATGCATCACATAGGAACCGAAGGCGACCGGCACCACGTCATCGTCGCCAAGCTGGGTCAGTTGACCATCGCGCAGCAGATAAAGCCGCACGTCGCCGGCCGCCACCAGATACGCGGTAGCGCGACGCACGATCAGCGCGGCAAAGGAAGCGGACATCTGCTTCAGTTCGGGATCGACGCGGCCGATCTGATGCAGCCAGCCGTGGATTGCCTCGAGCGCGCGCGCAGCGGCTACGCCAGGCTGCAATGTGTCGGGGAGCCCGTAGTAGGCGTCGATAAAGGTCCGCACCGAGAGTTCGGCCGCCACCCGGCCACCCTTGCTGCCGCTCACGCCGTCGGCCAGGGCGATCACACTGCCACGCGCCGCGCGCGCCGCCAGATCGCCGAGCATCACGCCGACGTAGTCCTCGTTGATGTGATCCTGCCCGCGTCCGCGGGCAGGGCAAGAAACACAGCCGATTTCGAGGGCGGCGCACTCGCCGCGCTCCGGCCGCAACTGAATGTCGATTTCCTGGCCGTCCATGCCGCGACGGCTGGCAGGCCTTCCCTCCGGATCGTCTGTCAACCGGCCCGTGCTCGGCGCGGGCAAACTATCCGTGGAGAAGGGTGCATTCATTTACTTTTTGCCATGGGTCATCACGTCGCTTACTTCCAGATCGTGCTCGATCTTCGCGAGCACTTGCGGCGAGCGCTTCTTGAGCATCATCAACCAGACTGCGCCAACCAGCATATACGCAACGAACAGATAAGGAAGGATGTTATACGGATAATCGGGCACCGGATACACGCTGCCAATCACCGCGCCGATCATCGCCAGTGCGCCGAGCACGCCCCACAGCACGTTGATCGACTTGAGCTCCCCCTGTTTCTTCAGATAAACCGGTGCCGAGATTGCGACGAGGAAATACACGACCAGGAAACCGAAGGTCGCAAACGTGCTCGTATAGCCGAACGTGTTGAGCGGACCCGTGCCGAGCATCGCGATGCATACCACCAGGGTCACGATCGAAGAAAATGCAACCGCCAGGTACGGAGTCTGGTGCGTGCGGTGCACCATGCCCATCGAGCGGTGCACGAACTGATAACGGCCCATCGAATACAGCAGGCGGCTGGACGAGTTGATGCACGCAAGCACGCATGAGAACGCGCTGATCGAGGCAATCAGATAGAACACCGGGCCGAGCGGCGAAGCGCCGACGCTCGTGAGCAAGGTGCTGAGCACGGCCGAATCGCCGCCGAGCTTGGCGACGTCGTCGTGATAGGCGATCGTCATCGAATAGGCCACGAACATGAAGAACAGGCCCGACAGGATCACGCACCAGATCACCGCACGCGGAATGACGCGCAGTGGGTTCCTGGTTTCCTGGCCGAGCGAAGCGGCGCTCTCGAAACCCACGTACGAAAAGATGCCGAGCACCATACCCTGTGCCATACCCTTACCGCTTACACCCTGCAGCCCGAGTTGCGCATGGTCGACGATATGGTCCGGGTGCAGTGCAAGCACATAGATCAGCACACCGCCCACAATCACTACCGAAGCGCCTTCGATCGCCAGCGACAGGCGCGATGAAAGCTTCACGTCACGCGCCGAGAAGAACCAGGCCAGCCCGATAAAGATCGTGTAGATCGCCCACGACGGGACAGCGATGTTCCAGGCAGAAAAAGCGTTCTGCACGAACACCACGCCTGCCGCGCCCACCCCCATCGCAGTACCCACGTAAGCCGCGATCAACCCCCAGCCGGCAATGCCACCCGCCATCGGCCCAAGCGCACGCGAAATATAGATAAAGAACGAACCAGCCGACGCGATCCGGCTCGAAAGCGCGATGATGCTCATGCTCACCAGCAGCAGCCCGATCGTCGACAGACCGTAAATCAGCCACGTTCCCGCGCCGGCCAGCGCCGCGATTGCGGTCACATTGATCGACGGCGTGAAAGTTGGAGAAAGATTTGCGATGGATTGGCCGATGACCTCGGGAAAACCCAACGTGCCCGCGCGGAGACCTCCGGAAGGTGCTGGTGCTGCTTGCGTAGTGCTTTGCGGAGTGCTCATGTAGTGCTCCTGATGGATGGGTAAATCAAAGCTGAATGCGCTACAACTTTTGCACAGTCAAAAATCTCGAAACAACTCAATTCATTTGTTCCAGCCGGGAATCCATGACGTCCCCGCGAGCGGAATGCGCGCCATTGCCGCAGCTTCGACGGTCAGCGCGACGAGATCTTCAGGTTCCAGGTGATGCACGTTCTGCTTGCCGCATGCACGCGCGATCGTCGTCAGTTCCATGTTCAGCGTCTTCAGATAGTTACGCACCCGGCGCGAGCCTTCCTCCGGCTGCACACGCTGTTCGAGCACCGCATCCTGCGTGGTCACGCCAACCGGACACTTGCCCGTGTGGCAGTGATGGCAGAACCCCGGCGACGTGTTCAACGCCGCATAGTCCGCCGCTGCCGAATGCAGCGCGCCGTTCTGAAAGTACGTGTCGCTGTTGCAGCCGAGCGCCATCAGCATGCCCTGCCCGATCGCCACTGCGTCCGCGCCGAGCGCAAGCGCCTTTGCCACGTCGGCGCCGGTGCGGATGCCGCCCGAGACGATCAGTTGCACCTGGCCTTTCATATTCAGATCTTCGAGCGCATCCACCGCCTGGCGAACCGCCGCCAGCGTCGGAATGCCGACGTTCTCGATGAAACAGGTCTGCGTCGCTGCCGTGCCGCCCTGCATCCCGTCGATCACGACCACGTCCGCACCCGCATGCACCGCGAGCTTGACGTCGTTGAACGTGCGGGTTGCGCCGACCTTCACGTAGATCGGCTTTTCCCAATCGGTGATTTCGCGCAGTTCCTGAATCTTGATCGTCAGATCGTCCGGGCCCGTCCAGTCCGGATGACGGCTCGCCGAACGTTGATCGACACCGGCCGGCAACGTACGCATCGAAGCGACGCGCGGGTTCACCTTCTGCCCGAGCAGCATGCCGCCACCGCCCGGTTTCGCGCCCTGACCGATGACGATTTCGATCGCGTCGGCACGGCGCACGTCGTCCGGGTTGAAGCCATAACGCGACGGCAGGCACTGATAGACAAGCGTCTTCGACGAGCGGCGTTCTTCCTGGGTCATGCCGCCGTCGCCGGTGGTGGTCGAGGTGCCCATCGCCGTCGCGGCCTGGCCGAGCGCTTCTTTCACGTTCGCGGAAAGCGCGCCAAAGCTCATGCCGGCAATCGTGATCGGAATATCGAGGATCACCGGCTTTTTGGCGAAGCGCGTACCGAGCACGGTCTGCGTCGCACACTTCTCGCGATACCCTTCGAGCGGATAGCGCGACAGGGAGGCACCGAGAAACAGCAGATCGTCGAAATGCGGCACGTGGCGTTTCGCGCCCAGACCGCGAATTTCATAGAGGCCGCGCTGCGCCGCGGAGTGGATATAGTCGATCGTCTTGCGGTCGTAGCCTTGCGACTCTTCCTGCTGCAAGCGGGCAAAGTGAACAGGTTTGGCTTCCATGGGGACCTTCGTCGAGAACGTGTGTTCAATATTCCTGGTTCGCGTCGGCGTTCCAGTGATAAAGCGTGCGAGCGGAAGCGATCCGTTTGAACGAGGCCGGGTCGTGGTCCATGCCGGCGGCGGCGAGCAATGCGCGTACGGCGTCGAGATCGGCTTGCGTCATCGGTTCGTATTGCGCGTCCGCGCCGAGCGACTTCACTTCGCCGCGCACATACAGCACCGCTTCGTAAAGCGAGTCGCCGAGCGCGTCGCCCGCATCGCCACAGATCACCATGCGTCCGGCCTGAGCCATGAATGCAGAAAAGCTGCCGACCGATCCGCCCACCACGATGTCACCGCCCTTGAGCGAAATGCCGCAGCGCAGGCCCGCATCGCCGTCGATCACCAGCAGCCCGCCATGCGCCGAAGCACCTGCACCGTTCGACGCGAAACCCTTCACATGCACCTTACCGCTCATCATGTTTTCGGCGACGCCGGTGCCTGCGCTGCCGTCGATCTCGATCGTCGCGTGTTTGTTCATGCCGCCCGCGTAATAACCGGCGTGACCGGCGATGGTCACGCGCACCGGCGCATCCACCCCGACCGCGAGGTTATGCGCGCCGTTCGGCGCGACGACGGTCACCGCCTGGCCTTCCAGTTCGCTCGCCGGTTTGTGCAGGAACTGGTTCAACTCACGAACCGTCGTGCGCTCCAGATCGAAAGTCAGGCTTTCCATACGTACATCTCCTCGGGTGCAGGTTCGAAGACCCTCGCGTTTTTGATATCCGGCAGATGCGCGAGCGAACGGAACTCGGAGGCGATCGCGACGTAGTCGTCGTTTTCCGCGACCACCGCCGGCTTGCACGCAAACGGATCGCGAATCAGCGCGAGTTCGGTCGAGGTGCCCATCAGGAATGTGTAGAAGCCGTCGAGTTCTTCGAAGCCCTTCTGCAGCGCGGCCGGCAACGTGTCGCCTTCGCGCAGCCGCCACTCGAGAAAGCGGCAGGCGGCTTCGGTGTCGTTGTCGGTATCGAAGTGAATGCCTTGCGGTTCGAGCTTGCGGCGCACGCCATGCGCGTTCGACAGCGAGCCGTTGTGAACCAGACAGAAGTCGTCGCCAGCCGTGAACGGATGGGCGCGGTCGGGCGTTACGGCGGATTCGGTCGCCATGCGTGTGTGGCCCACCAGATGCGTGCCCGTCAGGTTCGCAAAGTCATAACGCCCTGCCACTTGCGATGGAGAGCCGATATCCTTGTACAGATCGATCGAACGGCCGCTCGAGAGCAGATACAGCTTCGGATACTGTTCGCGCAGCCACGTCTTCACGCCGTCGATATCGCCTTGCACCGTCAACACGGCGTGATTGCCTTTCGAGTCGACGCGCGCGGTGACGTCCATCGCCACGTTCAGCGCTTCCACCAGCGGCTGCCACGCGAAGTCCGAGCCCTCTTTCGTAAAGCCCGCGTAGAGGCTCAGCTTGCGCTGGCTCGCGTCGACCGGCTTGCCGAACACTGCAAGGCCCGCCGAGTCCGGTCCGCGCTCGGTCATACCGATCAGCATCGGCACCATCAGTTCGCCCAGCCGCTCGCGCAGTGCAGGCGTCTTCACCAGCAAGCCTACAATTCCGCACATCCTGGTTCTCCTTAAAAGAATTCGAGGTAGGTCTTCAGTTCCCAGTCCGACACGTGGCGCATGTATTCGAGCCACTCCATTCTTTTGAGCTTGAGAAATTCGTCGGCGACGGGGCCGAGCGCATCGCAGATCACGCGGTCGGACTCCAGTGCGTCGAGCGCCTGCTCGAGGTTTTGCGGCAGTACGCCGATGCCGTGTTCCGAGAGCTGCGCGGGCGACCACCCGTAGAGGTTCTCGTTAGCCGGCTCTCCCGCCGACATGCCGCGGTCGATGCCGTCGAGCCCTGCCGCGATGACCGCTGTGGTCGCGAGATAGGGATTACACGAGCCGTCGGGCAGCCGCAGTTCGATACGCTCGCCAGGCATGCGCACCATCGTCGAGCGATTGTTGTTTCCGTAGCTGATATAGGCCGGCGCCCACGTGGCGCCCGTCAACGAGCGGCCCACCACGAGGCGCTTGTACGAGTTCACCGTTGGATTGCACAGCGCGGTCAGCGCCGGTGCGTGCGCGAGCAGGCCCGCGGTGAACTGGTAGCCGAGCGACGAAAGTCCCATGCCGAGCTTGTCCGCCGGATCGGCGAACAGGTTGCGCTCGCCGTCGCCGATCGACATATGCATATGCATGCCGTTGCCCGGAAGGTTCGCGAATGGCTTCGGCATGAACGAGCAGATCATGCCGAGTTCATTGGCGATCTCGGAGGCCGCCATCTTGAAGAACACGTAGTGATCGCAGGACGTCAGGCAATCGGTGTACGTGTAGTTGATTTCGAACTGCCCGTTGGCGTCTTCGTGATCGATCTGATAGACGTCGATGCCTACTGCGCGCATCGATTCGGTGAGCTTTTCCAGGAAGACGCGCGTGCGCGAGAGACCCTTATAGTCGTAGCACGGCTTGGCGAGCGTATCGCTCGGATCGCACGGCTCCAGCGTGCCGGATGCCGAACGGCGCAGCAGCGAAAATTCCGGCTCCAGACCGGTGAAGAGCGTCCAGTTGCGCTCGGTCATCCGCGCAACCGCCTTCTTCAGCGTCACGCGCGAATCGTATTGCCACGCTTCGCCATTTACGTGACCGTCGCAGACGATCCGTGCCAGACCCGGCTGCCACGGCACCGGCGTGAGCGTCGCGAGGTCGCCGACGGCCATATAGTCCGGACCGTTCGGCTCGATGCCGACGCCCCAGATCGCAAACCCCGCGAACCCGGCGCCCGCGGTCAACACGCTCTTCAGATGACTGACCGGCACCGACTTCGCCTTGGCCACGCCGTGAATATCGACAAACTGCGCCAGCACGTACTTCACGCCCCGCTGCGTCAAATAAGCTTGCGCCTCGTCCGCCGAGCCGAACCGGGGCACGCATCCGAGTTCGTTGACCGGCAGCGTGGTCGCATCGTTCAGGTTCATCGCCACTCCTTGCAACAACATTGTTCGTCGATTGGAAAAGCCACACGCCACGCATGTGACCAGGCTATGCGACGCGCTTTCGAACGCCGGTTGCGACGCGCTTCAAACCTGTCTTCAGGCAAACAGCAACTTTATTGGTGAGCAACTATGATTCCCGCAGTGAAACTCTCCGCGCACGGCCAGGCGCTGCAATCTGCTACCCTTTCCCTTTTCATGAGGCCCACATGCAAACCGGTGAAGAGAACAAAACGCCGCTTGAGCGCTACCTGGGTATCACCATTCGCGAGCTACGCCAGCGCCACGGCCTGACGATCGCCCAGGTCTCCGCGCAGGCCGGTATCAGCCGCGGCATGCTCTCGAAGATCGAGAACGCACAGACCTCTGCCGGCCTCGAGGTGCTCAACCGCATCGCCCAGGCACTCGGTGTTTCGCTCTCCATGTTGTTCCGCAATTTCGACGTGCCGCAAGGCGGTGCGCAGCTCGTCAAAAAAGGCGCCGGCATGGAGGTGGTCCGCAAAGGCACCAAACGCGGTCACACCTATCACCTGCTCGCTTACGACCAGGGGCCGCGCAAACTCTTCGAACCTTTCCTGATCACGATGGAGGATGAAGCCGAGCGCTTTCCGGTATTCGAACATCCGGGCACCGAATTCATCCACATGCTCAAGGGCGTGATCGAATACCGCCACGGCCAGCAAACCTACATCCTTCATCCCGGTGACACCCTGACTTTTCAGGGCGAAATACCCCACGGTCCTGAGCGCCTGATCAAGACGCCTATTCAATTCCTGTCGATCTTCGTGTACCCGCAATCGAGTGCCGACTGACCTCCCGCCGCGTTCGGCCATGACCGATGCGCAAACCAATGCAACGTTTGTGCCATGTTTATCTGGGTGAATCAAAAGTTCCCTTTGATAAACGCCTTGGGCGCAATTGGACCTTGTCGGCGTTCAGGCCGAAACACTCGCTGGCTCGTCTGCGGTGCACGGCTTTATTGCGGCTGGTGCGACTTTGCACAAGAACGAGGTATGCGGTTAAGCTGCAGCAAAAGCAATGCTTATACAAAGCGGGATTTTGCCGCGGTCGCGGCCCCGGCTTCAGCGCAACGCGTCCTGGGGGAGGTCGGGCAGCGCACGCGCCAATGAAGGCTGGATTGCGTTGTCCAGCACGCCGCGGGTCAGCATCACGATCTCGCCCGCGAACTGATCCCACTCGCCCTGGCGGTGCAGCAAAAAGAAATCGCGCCGACCGAGGCGGCCAGGCGGCAACGGCATCACCGCGATATCGTCCAGGTAGTGACGGGCCTGCCACAAACACAAGGGTGTCGAAATCGCGAAACCCACGCGTGCCGCCACCAGACTCAGCAGCGGATCGGTGGCGTCGAACTCGTAACGTCGTGGACTGTTGATACCCAGATGCCGGGCGAAGCGCTCGATCTGCTGGCCGATCACCGAGCGCGCCGTGTAGCGGATCAACGGCATTTCCTGCGCCAGCGTGCGCCAGTCGATATTGCGGTGTGCGCTCAGATAGCTGCGCGCCACCACCACCACGAACGCCTCGGAAAACAGCGGCACTTCGACGATCCGTGCATCGCTCAGCATGGTCTGCGTGCAGATCGTGATATCCAGTTCGCGGTCGTGCAGCTGCTTGCTGAGTCCCGGCGTCAGGCCGGACCACATCGAAATCTGCCGCTCCGAATTCGACACTGCGCGGATCAACTTCGGGCCGACGGTCGCCGCGAACGAATCGACACATCCGAGCCGCACCGGCATCTTTCCCGTGTGCGACGCATCGCCGATGCGGGCGGCGACCATCTTCGCATGTTCGAGCAAGGGATCCGCCAGTTCGAGCAGCGCGCGCCCCGCCACGTTCGGCCGCGGCGGCCGGCTCTCGCGGTCGAACAGCGTCAGGCCCTGGTCGCGCTCCAACGCGGCAATCGCCTGGCTGACGGCGCTCTGGCTCACACCGAGCTGCTTCGCGGCGCCCGTCATGGAGCCGCTCTCGCACACGGCGACAAAGGCCTGCAGCGCGCGCAGATCGATCGGGGGCGGGGTTCGTGTCATGGCCTGTTCCGCTCGCATGGGTGACTGACGATGGCCCTGCACGGCACGAGAACATGGTGCCGATCTTCGCAGGCCGCTGTTCAGGACAGGATGAGCAATTGCATTAGCTCATCATAAGTTTGCCTGATACAAAATTGGCGCGCCCAGCGTTTTCCTAGAATTCGCCTTATTGCCCATTCAGATATCCACATGAGCCACTACGATTTCATCGTGATCGGCGCTGGCGTCATTGGCGCGTCGGTTGCCCATCATCTTGCGGCACTCGGGGCGCAGAGCGTGCTCGTCATCGAGCGGGGCACGATCGGCGCGGGCACCACCTCCCAGTCGTCCGGGCTGCTGCGCACGCACTATTCGGTACGCCAGAACGTGGAACTTGCGCGTTCGTCGTGGTGGGCATTCAACAATTTCGCCGAATACGTCGGCGACGACGAGGCGTCCTGCGGCCTCGTCAAATGCGGCTATCTGATCTGCGCGCCCGAGGGCGACAAGCTCGACCCGTTGCGCGCCTCGCTCGCCGCGCAGCAGGACATGGACATCGAAGTGCAGTTGCTCGACAAGGGCGAGGCGCGCGAGCGCCTGCCGATCGCGAGCTTCGACGACGCCGCGCTGATCGGCTTCGAACCGGAAGCGGGCTTTGCCGACGCCTATCTGGTCGCCACCGGCTTTGCCCGTTCGGCGCGCCGGCGCGGCGTCAAGATCATGGAAGGCGTCACGGTGACGGGACTCGTCCGCGAAGGACGCCGGATCACCGGCGTCGAGACGAGCGCAGGCAGTTTCAGTTGCGGCACGCTCATCAGCACGCAGAACATCTGGACACCGGAGCTTGCCGCCTGGATCGGCATGCCGTTACCGGTCAAGCCGGAGCGTCACACGGTGCTCGCCCTCGAATGCGAGGGTGCCGCATACTCGTTCACGATGCCGGCGTTCAAGGACCTGGGCTCGGCCGGCATGCTCTATTACCGCAGCTATGGCGGCAGCCAGATGCTCGTGTCCGAAGGTGTGGTCGGCGAAACACTAAGCTCGCCGGAGACGGAACAAGGGCAGATCTCGCTCGACTATGTCGCTGAAGTCGGCGCCCAGGTCGCCGAACGCTTTCCCGCTTACGAAGCGGCGGGGCTCGCTTCGTCGTGGACTGGCGTCTACGACGTGACGCCCGACTGGAATCCGGTATTGGGCAAGGTCGCCGATATCGAGGGGCTGGTAGTCGGCTTCGGCTTCTCCGGACACGGCTTCAAGCTCTCGCCAGGCATCGGCAAAATTCTCGCCCAGCATGCGCTCGGTCAGCCCACCGACGTTTCTCTCGCACCATACGCTCTCGACCGCTTCGCCAGCGGCGCGTTACTGGTGGGCAAGTACGGCTCCGGCGCGGTCTCCTGATCAGAAAATATAACGGACGCGGGCTAGCGACCCGTCAGTCGTCGCCCGCGGGCCGAAACGAGCGCTTCATCACGCTAACGCGTCTGCTCGAAACGCTGGTCGCAAAACGGCGGTCTGCGACAGCTTGAGCTGCGCTGCAACCCATCCCGCCGCCCATGAGCTAATTCCCCTCTCATTTTCCGAACCCACAATGCGTCACTCCACAGACTGATTCGCGTATCGAATCACACCTCACCCAGCGGAGCGATCATGGAAAGCGGCCGGAATTTATCCTTTCTCTCCTATGTTGATGTCTTGCTCGATCAACTGGAAAAACAATCTGATCGAGCGGTGTTGCGCTATCTCGATCACGACGTCACGGGCGGAACCCTGCGAAGCGCCATCTTTCGCTATGCGCGGGCGCTCGCGGCGCTGGGCGTCGACCGCGGCGCCCTGATTGCAATGCTCGCACCCAATTGCCCGGACGCGCTGGCGATTCGCTACGCAGCAAACCTCCTGGGCGCGGCTACGATGTTCCTGCCGGCGTCCGTGAATGCCGGCAAGCGCACAGCGATGCTAGCCCGCGTACGACCCACGCTCCTCGTTCTCTTCCCGGAAACCGCTCACCTTATTCCCGATCCGGTCGATGGCCACGTGGTCTTCGTCGGTGTGGGCTTTGCGTCTTCATCGCTGGACCGACTCGCGCGAGTGCAATCGGATCTGCCGCTGCGCAGACAACCGAGGCCGGATGACCTCGCGGTAGTCGTCTCTTCGGGCGGCACGACGGGGGTCCCCAAATGCAGCCGGCGGTCCTTCGCCACGTATTCGAAGATGGTCGGCACAGCCAACGACAAAGACCGGCGACAACTGGTCAATGGCCCGCTCGCCTACCTGTCGCAAGTGCTCGTCGATACCACGCTCATCGGCGGCGGTACGGTCGTGCTGAAGCCTCGCTACGATCCCGCAGAGACGCTCGCGACGATCGAATCGGAGCGCATCACCGACGTGCTGCTGGTCGAGCCTCAACTGTTCGAAACAATGGACCACCCGGACGTCTCGCGGCGCGATCTGTCGTCGCTACGCTCCATTGCGCACGTCGGCGGGTCGGCGCCTGCGGTATTGCGGCAACGTGCGATTGCGCGGCTCGGTCCGGTGCTCACCCATATGTACGGGGCGAGCGAAACCGGGCTCGTCAGCATTCTGCCGCCGTCCGCGTACGAAAAGAATCCGGACCTGCTGGATTGCGCGGGGCGTATCCGGCCTGGCGTCGAGGTGCGTTTGCGTCGCGGCGATGGAACGTTAGCGCGTGCGGGACAGTGCGGCACCATGGAAGTCAGGTCGGCCGGTATGGCGGATGGTTACTACCATCAACCCGTCGAGGAAGCACAAAAGTTTCAGGGTGGCTGGTGCCTGACCGGCGACGTCGGATTTATCGACGAGGCTGGTAATCTGCACGTCCTCGGCCGCGCGGCCGACGTCGCGGAAATCGATGGACTGACGATTGCCCCAACCCACATCGAGGATGTCCTATGCCGCTGCCCTGACATTCGCTATGCCGTAGCGCTGACCGCAAGCAATGCTGCCGGCAAATACGTCTGGAGCGCGCTGGTCGTACCGTGGGCTGCTGGGCAACTCGACGTCGCGCGATGCCTGCATCGGCTCAAAACCGAGTTCGGTGCTTTGGTCGCAAACCGGATTCGTATCGTTGTAACCGATCGCGTGCCGCTGACTGAACAGGGCAAAGTAGACCGCACCGCAATCGGGATGATCCTGCAGGAAGACCTGCGATCGGGCCGCGTCCCGTTCCGGGTAGCTCCGCTTCATACCCTGCAAGAACCGGTGGAGGATAATGAGGCGTTTCGCCTGACGTGACCCCTTGTTCATTGGAAGATGATGAGGCTCATCGGCACCCTTGCCCAACTCTGCCGCACGGCTGCCTTCGCGCTCGGGCGTGAACTGGCGGCCTGGAAGCCTTCCAGAGCGCGCGCGACGTTCGCGGCCGAAGCCGTGCTGTCCGTCGCGCTCTCTGTCGCGCTGGCCAACGCGTTGGGTCTGTCCGACACGTGGTGGGCCGCAATCAGCGGCTTCGCGGTCACGCAAACGAGCTTTGCCGGTTCCGTGCAACGTGCCGCCCACCGCATCATGGGCACGGTGATCGGCGCTGCGCTTGGAACCCTGATGGGACCGTGGATTGGGGACCGTCCGTGGCTGTTTGTGCCCGCGTTAGGACTGATGGGCGGTGTCGCGGTGTATGGGGCCAACGGGTCCAAAGCGGCCTACGCATGGATTCTGGGCGGAGTGACTGCCCTGATGGTGACGTATGAAGCACACAAATTCGAGTCCTTCCAGGCGACCGCGTTGTTTGCGGCATTGCGCGTCGCCGAGGTCGCGGTTGGGACGCTGGCTTGCCTGCTGGTAGCAAGCGTGTTCCATTTCGGGCCGAGGTGGTACCGGACGAACAGGAAACCAGTGGAGACGTCAACCGCGCGTGCCGCGGCCGAGTCCACGTCGGGCGAAGCTCCCGCTTCAGCTTCAGCTTCAACACCCCCTTTAGCATCGACACACCCAGCCCGCATGCTGCTGAGCGTGCAGGCTGCAGTGTCCATCACCATCCTTGCGTCCCTGACTTATGTTCTGCACCTCCCGGGTTTCGCGCAAGCCATGGTCACGGCGATCGCGGTCCTGATCGTGCCGCCGGGTCTGGCGGCAGACAGAACACAGCAGCCGGTCATGGAAAAGATGGTGCAACGTGTAGCCGGCTGCCTGCTGGCCGGTGTGCTGGGTGTGGCGCTGCTCCCTCTGATGCACGGGCAAGCGGTGTTGTGCATGCTCGCGCTGTCCATCGGCGTGTGGGCCGGATGCCACGTGCAGACGGGACGCGAAGGAGCAAGCTATGTAGGCCGTCAATTCACCATTGCGTTCATCATGGTGTTTATCCAGGATCACCACTGGTCGTCCGATCCGATACCCGCGCTCATGCGGCTATCGGGAATTGTCATCGGGATTGTGGTGTTGGCCGCGGTGATGCTCGGGATCAAAGGCACTCGACTTACCGATGCGCGAACAGCGAAATCTTTTTGGCCTTGATCATGGACCTGACTTTCGACATAAACGGAGCCTGCGGGTCCTTCGTGCACTCCTCGAGTACCGCCTCTCCCACTGGATGCGCCGTATCGATCACCATGGTGTCGGTTTCCCTGACACCGAGCTTGTCGACGCCGGCGACCCAGTAGATCAATGCGGGCCGGTATGCCTCGTCGACGGCGGTAAAGTCCGCACAGGTCATTTTCGCCGGGCTCACTTTGGACTCTTGCGCACTGGCTGCGAGAGGGATGGCTAAACAGATCACGACTGAGAGGATTTTTGCGGATTTCATTGGACACTCCATATATGCGTTGAATGGGCATTTCTCGTGGCGTTGCCGGATAAGGCTGATTGCCCGATACAAACTTTAAAGCCGCTGAATTAGCCCGGAATTAACACGCTATGGGTCGCAGTCCGAAGAATCTCAATGGACTACTGTCCAACCCATTCCACGCACGTTGCGGATCAGGGACTGGCCGAACTTCTTGCGCATCGCGTGAATCAGCACGTCGATGGCATTGCTTTCCACCTCTTTGCCCCATCCGTATAGCCGGTCTTCGAGCTGGCCGCGCGACAGGACCATGCCGGGCCGCTCCAGAAATGCGTGCATCAATGCGAATTCGCGCGCAGAGAGCGACGACGCTACGCCGTTGCAGCACAACAGGCGTTTGTTAAGATCGAGGTTGAGCGACTCGCCGCCGATCCGCGAGGTCGCATAGCCGGCCTTGCGACGCAATACCGCCCGGATTCGCGCAAGAAGCTCGCGGACTTCGATCAGCTTCAGTACACAATCGTCGGCACCGACATCAAGACTGCGCACACGCGTCTCCAGATCGTCCAGCGCGGTGAGAATCACCACAGGGACGTCGTTGCCCGCCGCACGCAACGAACGTAGCAGATCGAGACTGCCTGCGCCCGACAGGTCGAGATCGAGCAATACGACGGCGTAATAGGCCGTATTGATGGCCACGCTGCCGGCCTTGCCGTCGCGAACCCAGTCGACACTGCAATCCGCATCCTTCAATGCGCGAAGCAGGCTTTCGCCAATCTGAAGATCCTCTTCAACCAGTAAAACTCGCATGATGTCCCACCGTTCTGAATAGCGTTCGCTCCATTTGGGTCGCGCGCTATTGAAACTGGAAATCCCCCTGTTGATTCGCATAACGTATTGTGTTGGGCTTAAATCACCTTGAATTCACGTTTGTGAAGAGTCTTGCGCATCCCCGCGCCTGGTTTTGCCCTGGATCGAATCACGACAAGTGGTCGTCTTGATACTACGGGGCGCAGTGTGCAGGATTTTGGGGAATGGCGAAAATACCGACTGCTGATGCCAATATAAGCAGCGCATATAGCTCGCACTGCCCATGGCGATTTCCAGCCCGCGGAGCGCGGGCTGCCGCTACTGGCAAGCGGATTCCAGTCGCCTCACGACGTTTTCCGAGATCGCCCGCATGACCGCGGGGTCGATGAACTCGTCCGAGTACACGGTGCTTGCGACCAGCAATCCGTCGAAAATCGCCACCGAAACATTGGGGAAATTCTTCAGGCCACACGCATAATCAAAGCCGGTCACTTTCAGCTGCTGCGTTGGCCAACGAAATCGGATCGCCTGCATATCGGAGACATTGAGCGCAACCGGCGGTTGTTGCATTCCGCAAAACAATTTCGGGTAATTCAGGTAAGTATGAAACACTGAACCGTTGGTCGCACCCTCGTGGATATCGTTAAATACGAGTTTCGCAATGTCGAAAAATGGACGATCCAGATCAGGGATCCGTGTGATGAGTCCGGTAATAGCCGTAAACACGAGCTCCGGTGAAGCGTGCGGTTCAAGCCTGCGGCGCATATCCACGCTCGATCGCAGCAGCATCTGCCGTGGCTGCTCCCCCGCCACGTCACGAATCGCGAGGGCAAACGCCGCGAGCAGAAGCGAGTGCACCGAGGAGCCGTGTGCATGGGCTGCGGCGTGAATTCTTTGCATGGCGTCGAACTGGATCACCGTCCGCTCGAGGCGTCGCCTCGGAGGCTCTCCATCTTGCCGCACCCGTGCCCGCGGCGGGATCTTCGCAAATCGCCCCGAATGCGCAATGGGGTCGCACATACGGTCTGCAGGAAGCGCAGCCAGGCTTTGACTCACGGCCGCGTCGAGTGGGCTCGGAAAGGGCTGTGTCTCAAACGCCGGAGCTATGCCGCGCACAATGCAATCGCACATGTAAGCAAGACAGGCATGCAGTTCGACCAGCGAAGTCGCGTCTGTCACCGCATGGGTGCTCAGCATGAAGACGTCGAGCGTATCGTCGCCGGCAATGGCGTGGATAGAGTAGACTTTTTTTCGCGTATCCAACTCGGCATTCAGTAACTTCTCATACAGGACGTCGGCGGAACACCTGTCGGCAGACAACCACGATTCGACTGCCTGCCAGTTGTCCGTCCGCTCCACGAATTGCCCATCCTCGACGACCGCACGGAGAATGCCGTAGCGAGCTTCCAGACACGCTACGGCAGCGTCAAATTGCTCCCGGTTGATCGCGCCGGTGATCGTGCTCCGGCTCACCACATTAGTGTGCGTCTGCATGTAGACCATCTCCGTCGGCGAAGCGCGGCGATATATTTTTCTCGCGGCTCGTGACCGGCTTTGGTAGGTAAGTTCGCAGTTAAGGCTCTGCATGGTGAGCTCCTGGCAAAAAATCAAATGAAAATGGGGGCGGCCGCTCCGACGACGGCGGCATTTTCCTGGCCACGTCTACGCGTTCTGGACCAAGCCGTCGCTCGACGGTCTGATCACGCAGACAATCTAGGCCGCGAATATGAGGTGGGAATTAGAACGACTGGGGCCAGGTGCCGATAATTCGCCGCTAAGTGTCGACGTGAAAAATGCTGCATGCCGCCGCGTGGCTTGCGGCAGGTCTACGAGCGTTCATCAGCCGTTATAAGCTATGGCTCAACAGGACGTTTTCGCCAAAGCGAGGTCATCGTGACTATCCGTGTTTCTAAACTGCTGCTCGTGATGTCCATGGCGCTGCTCGCGTCGCTTGTGAGCTTCGGCAATCTCACCGACTACGGCAGCAACCTCGCGTTCGTGCAGCACGTCTTCCGCATGGACACAATCTTTCCTGGCAGTGCGATCGGTTATCGCGCGATAACGTCGCCAGCCATCCAGAACGCCGGCTATGTGTTGATCATTGCGCTCGAGACCGTGACTGCTGTGTGCTGCTGGATCGGCACGTTCACCATGTGGCGCGCGCGCCGCTCGGACCACAGCGCATTCAACCGGTCAAAACGTTGGGCGATTGCCGGACTCACGCTCGGGTTCCTGACGTGGCAGGTCGCGTTCATGTCGGTGGGAGGCGAATGGTTCGGAATGTGGATGTCCACTACGTGGAATGGCGAAGAAAGCGCGTTCCGGTTCTTCGCGACATTTGCGCTCGTGCTGATTTTCTTGAGTCTGCGCAACGACGATATTGCCGAATAGTCTTGCGCTGTTGTGAAGCGATCTGCTAGCTGTCTGCAAACGTTGGAATGACCAGCCGCTCCAGCATGGATTGCTGTCGAGTGCCGAATTCACCGCGTTCACCAGGCCCGAGCGAGACCGAATTGATCGGCCGCTCCACGGTAATCTTGATCGCGTTGCAGTTGTCGACGAAATAAGTGCCCACGATTGAGGTCAGCTCGACGCCGAGTTCGTCCGCCACCTTGCGCGCGCAGAAGAAATTCGAGCGCAACGCCGCCTCGTACGCGTCCTTCGATACGAACAGCAAGTCGAATGTCATCCGGTTGATCCCTGCGTTCCTGCTCCGGATCACGCGGGCGATGTCCAGCAGACGCCGGCTTCCGGACGGCATCGCTAATGGCGGCACGTCCTCGATCGCGCAGAGAGTCCTGTCGTCGAGATTTTGCGTGCCGGCCGGTTCGCCCACGTCGAAGTACGCTGCTCTAGCCTCCCCTGTCCTGCTCCATTCGCGGCCGTTTGCGCTGTAGTAGTGAACGGGAAACATGCGGTTGCGAATGACGTCCTCGTTTTGAAGAAGGTGATAAAGCGTCCATTCATATACATCGGGCGGATCGGTCGCATTGAGCTCGCGCAGCGCCCCCTTTCTCAAACCCACGCGACGCGCGCCCTCGAGCTTGATGCTCAACGGCCACGGCTTGCCGGTGCGATAAAAGCGGCTCTTGCGAATGCCCGCGCTACGCGCACCGACAGCGAAGAACTCCGTCCTGGCCATCGCGAGCACGCCTTCAGGATAGAACTGCAACTGCGGATGAGCCTGCTCATGGAGCGAATGCGCGGCGAGGGTATACGGCGTACAGGAACGGTTCTCGTCGGGCGCGATAAAGACCGCGCTGCCGTCGTCGAAAATCTCCGCCACAAGACAGTCCGATAACGAGCCGGGTTCGCAAGCCAGCGCGCCGGACTCGAGCATGTGCCCGACGTGATAGGCAAGCCCCGGCGCAATGCCGTGGCGGAGCATATCGGCTGCGAAGAGCGCCGCGCCGCACGAACGGCCCGCGAAAACATACTTCGCGCCGCCGTGCAGCGCTGCAAGTAGCGGATGGATACCCATCTGGCCGACAATCGTACTTTCGCGCAGCGACGCTTCATCGGGTGCGGGACCCGCGCCGAGCGGGCGCAATGCGCCGGCGCGCGCTTCGTCGATCAAGATAGCCGGATCCAGTTCAGACCGGATGACGGCCACTTTCGCACCACGCACGTCGAGTTCTTCGAATACCTCTTTGGCGATCCCGAGCATCCAGTCGAGATTGCGATCGCCACCAGCCATCCCGCAGCTACCGAGAATCACCGGGGCCGCGATACGTTCTGCGGCTTCGACCATCTTGCGAAAGTCGTTTTTGACCGCATCACGCTCGAAGTGTTGGCCACCGCCGGCAAGGTGGTACGGGCTCGCATCCATCGAACCGGCATCGGCGATCACGGCGTCGATACGCCCACCAGCCAGCGCCTTTTGCAGCGATTCCCGCGGGAATCCGGCGCCCAATGCGCCGCATGTGGCGACCACCCGATAGATTAATTTCGCCACACCAAACCTCACGCCATGCATCGGACGACCTCATGTCGTCTCCAGGATGCCAAGGCTCGAGTCTGAGCGTTTTTTCAAAGCGGGAAAAATACTGTCTTGCGATGCGGGTATAAGCGGCCACGATAGCTCGCGACGGATCATTCCCCGGCCGGTTCGACGCCCGGCACCGGGTGCTCGGACAGGTGCTGTTTCACAAAGCCAGCAATGAAATCGCGCACCGCTTCCCCAGCGGCTGCGAGCGGCGTCTCCGCAGAAGAAACGATGCTGGCCGTCAGCGAAACTGCGGGTTCGATGGCTTGCGCGGAAATATTAGCAGGCAGTTCGTCCGTGCCACCAAGCGGCAAGATGGTATCGCCGACACCGGCTTGTACGGCGGCGAGCATATCGGCACTCACGTCGGCTTCAGCCGCGACATGCGGTTCGATTCCCGCCTCTGCGAACAGCCGATCGAGTACAAGCCGCACGATGTTCGGCTGATGCGGCAATACGAGTGGAAGATCCGCGAGTTCGCGAAATGTGATCGATCCAGGCCTGACCGAACCGTTTGCCCGGCGCAGAAGAAAGAGCCGTCGATCGAATAGCGGCACACGGACACAACCCGCATACGGCTCACCTTCGAAGAGCACAGCGAGGTCGATGGCGTGTTCGCGAATGCTCGTAGCCAACTGAATGCTGCCGGCGGACGAAAGCTTCAGTCGCACTTTGGGTAACGCGATGCGGCATGCCGCCATGATCGGCCCCGCCAACTGCGCGGCGAGAGGAAAAGCCATGCCGATGGAAACGCACCCCTCCACTTCTTCGCCGTGTCCACGTACGACCTCAGGCAAGCGCTCGACGCGCCGCAGGATCGCACTCGCCTCCACGTAAAGCCGCTCGCCTGCGGCCGTCGCGTTCACGCCGCGCGCGCTGCGCTGCAGCAGCGATACGCCGAGCTGATCTTCGAGGTCGGCGATCTGCTGGCTCAAGGCAGGCTGGGCGACATGGGCGACCTGTGCCGCGCGCGAGAAACTGCCGGCATCGACGATTGTCACGAAATAACGCAACTGCCGGAGTTTCATCTAGCAGCACCTCGCCGGAGTGGCCGCCATGAAGGCATACGCGCCTCGCGCGTGGTTGTTCCGCATGGCCCGGAACCGCGCCGGCTCGGGTCGGAGAGTTTGCTCGTCGGCTATGAGCAGCAGATTCCTGAAAAGCAGAGCGATCGGCGCTCAACGAGTCTACAGCGTTGCCGGTCGACGTACAATCCGCGCTGTTGGCGCTTTCCTGAATGCCGACGGTTGCTGGCGCTTTGGCCGGCGGCGGTCTTTTGCATGTCGGGGTGACGTCGACGCCAACAAAGGAGACCGCCGTGAGATTAATGGCCGTGATCACCGCTCTTTTTGCCCTGGCTGCCACGCCTGCCTTCGCCGCCGATGTCGGCTTCGAGGAGGTCAAGATAGCGAACGGCGCGGAGCCGCCGCTAACGGCCGGGATCTGGTATCCGACCAGCACCCCGGCGACACCGCACGCGTTGGGCAACGTCACCCAGATTGTGGCGCCGGGCGCTCCGGTCGCGGGTCGTCGCCTGCCGCTGGTGGTGATGTCGCACGGCGGAGGCGGATGGTACGACGGCCATTACGATACGGCACTTGCTCTCGCTCATGCGGGCTTCGTGGTGGCCTCGGTCAGTCACGCCGGCGACACGTTCAATGACCAGAGCCGGGTGTTGCAATTGTGGCGCCGTCCCGCCCAGCTTCACCTGCTGGTCGACTACATGCTTGATGGGTGGCGTGGGCATGGACGGCTGAATGCGGCCCGTGTCGGCGCGTTCGGCTTTTCCAACGGCGGCTTCACCGTGCTCGTGGCCGCAGGCGGGACCCCGGACCTTACCCAGATCGCCCCGTACTGCGACGCCCACCCCGAGCATGACCTCTGCGCGACGCTGAGGCAGGCCGGCGTCGATCCCCGTCTCCAGGCAGATGTTCCGGCCGGCGCATGGGTTCACGATCCGCGCATCAAGGCCGCAGTCGTCGCGGCGCCCGCGTTCGGTTTTGCCTTCGGCCGCGCCGGGTTAAGCAGCGTGCACATCCCCGTCCAGCTCTGGCGAGCCGCCAACGATCGTCATCAGCCGCATCCCTACTACGAGGAAGCCGTACGCGCCGACCTGCCCCGGCCGCCCGAATATCACGTGGTCGCCAACGCAGGCCACTACGACTTCCTGCCACCGTGCGATGCGCGTCTGTCGCAGAAGAGGCCGGAAATCTGCGAAAGCCTGCCGGGCTTCGACCGAGCAGCGTTCCATGAACAATTCAACGCCGACGTGGTGCAGTTTTTCCAGGCAACGCTGCGCTAGTCGATTTCCTGTCTTTTGTGCACTCGCGGTGCGTCGATCCGCGAACTGTCGAGGCTCGCGCTTGTCGGAATTGCATAGACCCGTTACAGGATAAATGGATGGCGCTCTCTGTAAGGCAAATTAAAGCTCCTGCTGCGGTGGCACAGCTAGCCGTCGCGATGCTGCTCAGCGTGAGCAGCGCGTGTTTTGGCCAGGCTTCCGATACTGCCGATACCCCGGATACCGCGCCCGCAAGTGTCGACGTTGCCGCTCCCGAAGTTGCCTCTCCCGAAGTTGCCTCTCCCGAAGTTGCCTCTCCCGAAGTTGCCTCTCCGATTGCTGCCTCCGAAGTTCCCGCCGAGCCGGGATGCTCCTCGGTAGTACTCAGTTGCAATACGCCGTCGCGGCCCATTGCGCCCGAACACCAGCTGCTCGATCCCGCTACGGCGCGCGATCAGGCGCAACGTGCGCAAGCGCAGGCCGATCAAATCGCAGCCGAGCAGGCCTTGCAGCGACGCATCGAGTTCGCGCGTCTGCATCCGAACGCGATCTTTGTGTACGGCGACAAGCCAACGCCACAGGAAAGCGTATCCGATGTCTTCAATCGGACGCTCGGCGTGCCGACGACGACCCTCACCACCTCGACCTTTGACGCGACGGGTCGGAGGACAGAATGCGTGAGTGCCTGTCGTGGGCCGCTTTGCTGTGTCACGACGCCTTAGACGAGCTAAAAATCCACCACTCCGGGCGTGCTATCGCCTCCGGACGGTGGAGTCCAGTGGGGGAATTCCTCGCCGATGTTGGAGGCCATCACCATGCTCCCGGCGCTCAATCCGACGTAGACCAGATCGTGCAGCGACGGCAACAAGTCCGCTAGTTCGGACTGCTGCATCCAGTAAGACAGATACAGGGAATCCCCGCCTCCGACCAGCGCGTTGTGGATGCTCGGGTTTTTGATGCCAGCGGACGTGAGAAGAAATTTCATGATGCCTCTCCTGGCCGTTATGCATGAGTCAAGTCAGACGCTTAAGCAGGAAGCGCCCGCACGACCTGGCGCCGTCTCTCGAACATGCGCTGTCAACGCTTGAAAATAGCCTTCGTCGTATCGAAGTCGATCGGAGACGATGTGTGCTCGTGGATGATTTTCCACGCGTCGCCCTTCCGCCTGAGCGTCAAGCTCATCCGATTGTCCAGCGAGCGCAAATCCACGCCCTCGGCATTAACCGCTTTGTATGTCACGAAGGTGTGGACAACGCCGAGGTCCTGGACGACGGTCGTTTGTGTGTCGCTGAAATCCACGATAACGCGTTCCGTACCCAGCGAGTCGAACCAGGTCACCACCATTTCCCGCCAGGACGCAACGCCGGTGTACGACCATACGCCCCACATGTCGAAGACCGACACGTCCTGGTCATACAGCGCAACGAGCGAGTCGACGCTCTTCGCGAATACCGCAGCTTTGTAGTCGTCAAGAACCTGCAGGATCGGATTGTCGGCTTTGTCCACAGTATTTTCTCCCGGGTTACGTTGGTTTCAAGGTAACGACGATCGACCAACGGCAGGATCGACATCTACCGGAAAAAAATATTCGCTCGGTATTGGAAGCTGGAGGTGCATCGGGCAAATTGCCCCGCGCTCGTGGGGCTGCACGAACGGCACCTTACAGCAGGCCTGGACGTTGACGGCTCTCGAAAGAGCGATTGGATTTTTACGCCGTCACGTGCGATGGACTTTCCTTGCTCACGCGCCCTACAGTTCGCTCACGATCTTCTTCGCCCTCAACACCGACGACGGACTCATACTGAGCTCATTGACTCCCAGGCCGATCAGAACCGGAATCATCTCCGGACGCGCCGCCGCCTCACCGCACACGGCCACGCTGATGTTCGCCTTCTTCGCCGCCTCGCAGACCATGCCAATCGCACGTAGCACCGCCGGATGATCGGTCCTGTACAACGCCGCCAGATTCGGATTGACGCGATCGACGGCCATCACATACTGCGTCAGGTCGTTCGTGCCGATTGAGAAGAAGTCCACCTCGGGCGCCAGCAGGTCGGCGGTGAGCGCAGCGGCCGGCGTCTCGACCATAATGCCCAGTTCTGGCTGCGCGTAGGTCACGCCTTCCTGGGACAGCTCCTGTGCGCAGGTTGCAAGCAACGTCTTCACTGCGCGAATTTCATCGAGGTCGTCGATCATCGGCAACATCACGCGCACATTGCCCACCGCTGCTGCACGCAGCAACGCGCGCAATTGCGGCTTGAACACGTCGGGACGATCGAGGCACATGCGCACGCCACGCCAACCGAGGAACGGATTGTCCTCCTGCGGGAAGACGATGCCGGGCACCGGCTTGTCGCCGCCGACATCGAGCGTACGGATCACCACCGGACGTGGATGAAAAGCCTGCGCAAGCCGGCTATAGACGCCGTACTGCTCCTCCTCGTCGGGCAAGCTGCGGCGATCCATGAACAGCAGTTCCGTGCGGAACAGGCCCACGCCCATCGCGCCGGCTTCGAGTGCCGCGTCGATCTCCGTCAGTGAACCGAGGTTCGCGGCAATCTCGATGTGCCGGCCGTCACGCGTCACCGGAGCGACGTCGCGATACACGCTCAATGCGGCGCGCCGGTTACGGTCCTGCGAAATACGCTCGGCAAAGTCCGCCTGCAGCCCGGACGACGGATCGAACCATACGTGCCCCTGCGAGCCGTCGAGCGCGACGGATGCCGCTTCGCGCAGGCGCTCCTCCGACACCGGCAACCCCAACACTGCCGGGATGCCATGCGCACGCGCCATGATGGCAAGATGCGAAGTCGCGCTCCCCTTGATGCACACGAGACCTTTGATGTTAGCGACACAAGCGCGCGCGAAATCGAGGGCGCCCAGATCGGAGGCCAGCACGATACAGGGCTGGGTCAATGAAGCAAGGCTCACGTCATCGCGCCCGAGCAGTCGCAACGCCACCTGACGCGCAATGCCGCGGATATCGTCGGCACGGCTGCGCACATATTCATCGTCCATCGCGAGGAAAGCGGCGGAGAGTTCTTCGCCCACCTGCAGCGTCGCCGCGGCCGCATCCCAGCCTGACGTGATGCGATCCTTGACGGCGCCGGAAAACTCATCGCTTTGAGCGACGTCCGTCAATGCCTCGACGATATCGCCATGCTGGCTCATCGTTTCGAACTGCGTATCAAGTGCGGCGATCGCTTCGCGAAACGCTACGCCGAAGCGGGCCAGTTCTCCTTCCACTTCATCCGGCTCGATAAACTGCCGCGCCGCACGCAACTCTTCGGGCAAATAGACGAATGCTTCGCCGTATGCCAGACCTTCGCTCGCCGCCACGCCACGCACTGGCGGCTCGCTGACGATGGCCCCCTCCGCTACCAGCGCCTGCTTCTGCTCCTGCTGCTGCGTCTGAGCGGCTTCCGCCAGACCCCCAGCCGCTACAGGCCCGGTTGCCCCAGCCGTTTCCTCCGGGCCGCCATTCCCGTCATGCCGCGCAAGCGCCACCCCCGCGGTAGGCTCCGAGAGAAACTGCAGCAGCCGGCGCACCGCATCGCTTTCGTCCGAGCCATCGGCTCGCAGCAGAATCTGATCGTCCTGTTTGACGCCGAGCAACATGAGCTTCACCGCGCTTTTTGCATCGGCGCACGTCGAGCCGCGAAAGACCTGCAGCGAGCAAGAAAACTCTTTCGCGAGTTTGGCGAACTGCGTGGCGGGACGCGCATGCAGTCCTTCGTTCACCTTGACGACGATTGCGGTTTCTAGCATGACAGGACCTTCTCGTTCACGTAACACATCCAGCCGATTGCACCACTCTGCCTCATGACCGCGCCATTCCGGCATGACCGTCTGCAACATCAAACATCGACAATCTCGATCACGGTGCCGCTTCGGATCCACGCGAGCAATGCATCCGTGTCGACCGGTTGCGCGCAGATTTCGCCGGGACGCTCAGCGGTGCTCGAACCGTTGAAATTGATCACCACGTGACCCATCTCGTTCACCTTGTTCCATGCCGTCGGCCCCACAGCGGTGACAAACGCACTGACTTCGCCGATGCGCAACTGCGACCCCGCACGCGGCGCCTCCGGATGCAGCTGTTCGGCCCGATGCAGCACGGACACCTCGGCGAGTTCAGGCGGCGCGCCATGCGCGTAGAGAATCATCACGCCGCCTTCCAGCAGGTCCCGCACTTCAGGACCGACCTCCGAGATCACCGTCTTGTAGTAATGCATAGTCATTCCATCTCATCCGTTAAAGTGCGAAGCTCGCCGCCCAAGCGATCAGAACCGAAATGGGGCCCATGATCTGCCGGCTGATCAGGACCGCCGGCACGCCGATCCGGATCGTCTCCGGCTTGGCTTCGCCAAGCGCCATGCCGACCGGCACGAAGTCGCAGCCTACCTGGGTGTCGTAAGCGAACAGGGCCGGCAGCGCCATCTGCGGCGGAATCGTGCCGTTGCCGATGGCCGGCCCAATGATGGCCGCGCCGATCACCTGAGCGATCACCGCTCCTGGTCCAAGTATCGGAGAAAGGAACGGCAAGCCGCAAATCGCGGACAGCACGATCAGACCGACGATGTTGCCGGCGAGCGGTGACAGCAGATGGGCGAGACCCGTACCGATCCCGGTCGAATTGATGATACCGATCAGCATCGTCACAAAGGCCATGAACGGCAGCACGTTGCGGATCACCGTATCGATCGCCTTGCGCCCGCTATTGAACAGCACGTTGACGACACCGCCCATGCCGCGCCCGATCCGCGTGATGAAGCCGATCAGGCCGCGCGAGCTTTCGGCTTCGCGCGTGGCAGCGCCGACGACACCGCCACCAGCAGGCGCGGCAAACGGCGAGGTGGAGTGACTCGCGCTACGTGCGGCACTCGCGCGCGCATCGCCTGGCGCATCGTCTTCCACCGCCGTCAGGTTTTCCGGCGTGACGCCCGATACATAGGTATCCTCGGTAATGAATTGCGCCAGCGGGCCGGATTGACCCACTGAGGTCAGATTGATAGTCGGAATCTTCTTGCGCGGATAGACCCCGCAGCGTGCGGTACCGCCGCAATCGATCACCACCGCGGCCATCTCCGATTCGGGCGGCGGCGTACGGAAGCCATCGACCAGCACACCGCCCGTCATTTCGGCAAGTACCCTCGCCAGTTCAGGAATGCTGCCGCCCGTCACGGCGACAATCTTGTTGCGTTCTGCGGTGGGGTGAATCAGGAGCGGGCCACCCCAGCCGTTGGGTCCACGCTCGACCTTCACCGTTCTGTATGCTCTCGTATCCATTTCAGGTCTCCTCAGTCTCGATGTTGGATTGCCGGCGACGGCAGTGCATCACAGTTCGATGTTTTCCCGGTGAGCCAGAATCCGGGTCAACGCTTCAGTCAGGATGCCTTTCAGCAGATTCACAACGAGACCGACGATCAGGTAGAACAGCGCGAGTTTAGGAATGGAAAACGCCAATGTATGGCTTTCCGCCAGCTTGGTGAGACCAGCCGCCACGCCGAGCCAGACAAACAGCTCGCCTGGATTGCAGTGTGGAAAGAGACCGGTAATCGGATGGCACAGCGAAACAGCGGAATCGTAAAACGCGGGCTTATGCTTCTCTTCGAGAAAAACCCCAAACGTATAGGCCATCGGATTGGTCAGGAAGAACATCGCAAGCAGCGGCAACAGCGTATAGCGCGTCACGACATTCTTCGAAAAGAAGCGCGCGAGGCCTTGCACCCGCTGCTCGCCGATCAGGGCGATCAGCGTGTACACCGCGGTCAACAGCACGATCAGCGTGGGCAGGATACCCACTACGAAGCCCACAAACGTTTTACCGCCGGCATTGAAGATGCCGATGAACCCTTCTGCGACATGCGTGAGCCAATCGAGGATGAACATGGCGAATCTCCCAGATAAACCGAAACGATCGCGAAAAGCTCCGCAAGGCGTGATTCAGCGTGACCCGGCGGAACCGGAAACAACAGTTTGCTGAACTATCTAATCAGGGAATCAGGTAGACGCTTGTGCCGCGCGTTGGGCGCGCTCGAGTGCATCGGTGGCAGCCTGCGCAATGCTGCGGCGCAACTTCGAAGTCTTCAGTCGGGCGTTGAACTCGCTCGTCGACAGGCCGGCAAACCCTTCATGAGGACGGAAACGCGTGAAGACCGTGAGACCGGACATGCTGAGGAACTGGCAGACGCGCAGATCGGGGGACAGCACGACGATAGCGACCGCGCCGCGTCCGAGTTTGACCTTGCAGGCGCCGACGCCGAGAAAGCCGCTCTGCCAGCGCTTTGCAGAGTCACGGATCGCGTCGCCATAGCGGCGCATCTGAAACCATGAACCGACCAGCTGCAACGCCCAGAACACCGCCAGGGCGAGTAAGGCACCGCGCACAAAGTCCATCGTCGTCTCCTATGTCCCATGCAACATAGTTATATGTGAACATCTTGTACTTTGGATAATACAATTGTTCATCTGGAATATCATTGGGGAAAACGCCATCCATTCCCCTCTCACTCTTTCATCACGCGCCTTGCCGAACGGTTGCACAAGTCGCATGGTGCGCTATCGTATCGCGACACGCGCGCTCGTGTTCGCCGCCGTTGCAGATGCCATGTTTTGCACGACTATACGGGCCACCTGCGCCTCGGCTTCGACGTACGGTAAATGACCCACACCCGCGAACCGGTGCACCGCGATATGGCCGGGCAAGCCGTCTGCATGCCTAACCGGCAGTATCCGGTCCTGCTGTCCCCAAAGCACGCGTACGGGCATCGTCAGATCGTTGAGCAGATGCCGCAGATCCAGCATTTGGGTGCCGTCGGGAAAGAACGTATCCGCCACCACCGCGAGCCGCTCACGAACCTCGGGGCTCTCCAGTTGCTGCCACGCAGTGGCGATGAAGCCTTCGTCCAGCCGCGCCGGGTCTGCAAATAACTGCTTGAGCCATGGGACGAGACTTGCGCGCCGCGTCGCGTCAGTGAGGCCGCGCAGGAACGGGCCATTGCTCTCGGGTCCCAGACCCGCTGGAGCAAGCAGAGCCAGTGAGCGCACCTCAAGCCGTGAAGCCTTTGCCGAGGTGGCCAGGGCCAAAGCGCCACCGAAAGAATGACCGACCAGGTGACAACGCTCGATGCCTGCGTCGAGCAAGGTGTGCTCGAGCGCCGCAATCATCTCTTCCAGCGACCCCGCCGCCTCTGCCGGCGATTTGCCGTGCGCGGGCAAGTCCACCGCCAGTATGCCGGCCTCCGTCGCGCCCAGGCGCGCCACCGCCTGCGAGAACGGTCGCCAGCTGTTGGATTCCGCAGCGAAGCCGTGCAACAGCACCAGTGGATCGCCGCTTCCCTTGCGTAACGCGATGCTGTGCAGAAGGTGCGTGTGCGGTGCTCCTGTGACTGCCGGCTCTGGCATCTCCTCTAGCATGGCCGCACGCAGCACATCTTGCGCAGCCACACGTCCATGTGGCCCGGACCCCGCAATCCCCACAAGCTGCAACCCGCGTTCGCGAGCAAGGCGCCGCGCCGCCGGGGTTGCCCGCAAAGGTGCTTGCGTGCCAGCGGCAGCGACGTCGTCCTCCGCGGCCCTACCGCCATGCTCACCGTGCTCGACTAACGCCTCACCCGCCGCATAGATCCACGCTACAGCCGTACCCACCGCCACCGACTCGCCAACCGGCGTATTGATCTGACGGATGATGCCGCTTGCCGGCGCATCGATCTCCATGGTCGCCTTGCTGGTCTCGATCTCGAAGATCAGCATTCCTTCGCGTACCTCGTCGCCTTCCTTGACATGCCAGGCGGCGATCATGCCCTCGGTCATGTCCATGTCGACGCGCGGCAAGATGACTTCGGTCGGCATCTCACCCTCTCCCGCCGACGATGCGCCGCGCCGCCGCGACAATGTCGTCGACCTGCGGAACGGCGGCTTTTTCCAGCTCGGGGTTGTACGGAAGCGGACAATCGGCGCCGCCCAGCCGGATCACGGGCGCGTCCAGGTAATCGAAGGCCTCGCTTTCGCAGGCGATTGCAGCGATCTCCGCACCTATACCAAGCTGCTGCACACCCTCGTACACGCAGATCAGCCGCGAGGTCTTGCGGATGCTGGCAATGATCGCCTCGCGGTCGATCGGCCGGATACTACGCAGATCGATCACTTCGGCATCCACACCTTCCTGCTCGAGTTGCGCCGCGGCTTCCAGCGAGCGGATCGCCATGATCGAGGTCGCCACGATCGTGACGTCGCGTCCCGCGCGACGCACGGCCGCCTTGCCGATCGGCACGGTGTAGTAGCCCTCCGGCACCGGCCCCTTGCTCTTGTACAGCAGCTTGTGCTCGAAGATCATCACCGGGTCCGGGTCTTCGAGCGCGGCCAGCAACAGGCCCTTCGCATCGTGCGGGGTGCTTGGCTGGATTACCTTGAGACCAGGCACGTGAGCAAACCAGGCTTCGAGACTCTGGCTGTGCTGCGCGGCCGCACCGGTTCCCGAGCCCGCTGGAAAGCGCATCACCAGCGGCACGGAAGCCTCGCCGCCGAGCATGAAGCGCATCTTGGCCGCCTGATTGACGATCTGCTCCATCGCAAGCGTGGCGAAATCGGAGAACTGGAATTCGTAGATCGGCCGCGAGCCCGTCATGGCCGCGCCCACCGCGACGCCCGCGCCGCCCAGTTCCGAAATGGGCGTGTCCATCACCCGTTCCGCGCCGAAGCGCTGATAGAGGTCGCCCGTGACCTGAAATGCGCCGCCATAGACGCCGATGTCCTCGCCCATCAGGAACACGCGCTCGTCGCGCTCCATTGCAATGGCCATCGCTTCCTGAATCGCCTGGGCGTAGGTCAGTTCCCGCACGGCGTCGTGCGTCTGCTTCTCTTGCACCGCATGCGTGTGTTCAAGCACGTCCGCTGTCATTGCTCGCTCCCACTGGTCGACGCATACACGTAACGGGTCAGGTCGGCCCGCGCCGGCGAAGGACTGTTCTGTGCAAACTCGAGGCCAGCCTCGATCTGCGCTTCGACTTCTTCCCGCAGCGTGGCGATACTTGCGGCATCGAGCAAGCCGCACTGCAACAATTCGTTCTCGAATCGCACGATCGGATCGCGCGCGCTCCACGCGTCGATTTCCTCGCGCGTGCGGTAGCGGTTGCGGTCGCTCTTCGAGTGACCGCGTAAGCGGTAGGTCTCGCATTCGAGCAGCGTGGGGCCGTTGCCCTTGCGCGCATGAGCAACAGCTTCTTCGCTGGCGTTCAGCACCTCGACGAAGCTGTTGCCGTCGACTGTCACGCCCGGCATGTCGTAAGCGAGCGCGCGCTGTGCGATGTGCGTGACCGCCGTGGAACGTTCCACCGACATCGACATCCCGTAGCGGTTGTTTTCGCACACAAAGATCACCGGCAGCTTCCAGATCGAAGCGAAGTTCAGCGACTCGTGGAAGGCGCCCTCGTTATTGGCGCCATCGCCGAAGAAACACATCACCACGCTGTCCTTGCGCTGCCGTTTGATGGACAGCGCTGCGCCCACCGCAATCGGCATCCCGCCGCCCACGATGCCGTTCGCCCCCAGGTTGCCCTGGCTCACATCGGCGATATGCATCGAGCCGCCGCGGCCGCGGCAATAGCCGGTCTCCTTGCCGAAGAACTCCGCGAACATGCGCTTCGGGTCCGCGCCCTTGCCGATGCAATGGCCGTGGCCGCGGTGCGTGGAGGTGATGTAGTCCTTGTCCGTGAGCGGCAGCGTCGCGCCAATCGCGCTCGCCTCCTGGCCGATGGAAAGATGCATGGTGCCGTGGATCAGACCACGCATATATGCCTGCTCAGCGCTCTCTTCGAAACGCCGCACGAGAATCATCTTGCGCAAGGCTTCGCGCAGCGCCGCGGCATCGTGCCGGAACAATACCCCGCGCAGTGCCGTAGCCGGCCTCGTGGGCAATGCCTCTACAATCTCCTGCATGTCCATCCTCCTTGACGGGGCGGTGCACCCGTTCGTTACGCGACCGCGAGCGGCTTGCCGTAGACCATTTCGTCCTGCAGACGGCGCAGCGCGACGATCTGCGAATCGCTGTCCACGGCGCAGTTGCGATAGGTCAGCAGTTCGCCGCGACGAATCGGCTGCGTAACGCGGCCGTTTTCGATCAGCCCGCACGGCACGGCATGCTGCGTGCGCGCATCTCCCACGGTCATGGCCCAGGCGCGATAGGTGTATTCGCCGATCGCGTCGAGCTTCTCGCCCGGTTGCAGGTCTTTCTTGGCGACGGCGCAAACCTCGACGACCGGCACCGGCAACGGCTCCATATCGGCGCGGCGGTACAGCACCGAGCGCGCGCAGGTGAGCGGCACTTCGAGGCTGGTCAGGTGATACGGGCGGTAGAACGTGTAGTACGGCCCCGCGCCGAGCTTCAGGTCTTCCATACGTTCGCGCAGGCGTGGATGCGCCAGTTCCGCGACCACGAACACGCCGGGCGCTACGCCCTTGCCAATGGTGTAATCGACCACGCCCTTGCGCGACAGGATGCCGCCGTCCGCCACCGGGCACAGCACCTTGTGCAACTCCTCGAGCGTCGCCGACGGCCCGTGCATGCCGGGCACGTCCGGCGTGAGACCGGTGGCGTTGCCGATTGCCGCCATCTCGACGGCTGTCTTCGAACCGTCGACGAACTCCACCAGCATGCGCGGATTCATATTGCGGCGTTTGGCCTCGTCCATATAGACGTCGGGGGTCGCGTCGATATTGAGCGGGTTGTTCTTGCCCTTGCCCGCCGCGACGATCGGATAGCCGAGCGCGCTAACGAACTGGATCAGCTCGATGGTCGAGCTCGGTTCGTCGCCCGCGCCCAGCGAATACACCACGCCAAGCCGCTCCGCCTCGCGGCGCAGATAAGCGCCGATGGTCACGTCCGCTTCCACATTCATCATGACCAGGTGCTTGCCGTGCTCCATGGCAAGCAGGCCGATCTGGGCGCCGACCGCGGGCTTGCCGGTCGCATCGATCACCACGTCGATCAGGCCGCTCGTGCAGACCGCGTCGACGTCCTGCGTAATCGCAATCTCGCCGGCTTCGATTGCCTGTTCGAGCGCGCTGCGCGTGTCCACCATCCGGTACCCCGTGTCCGCACCGTTGGCGACTCGCACGGCGGCGCGCGCCGCCTCGGGCCGCAGATCGGCGATCGCGCCAATTTCCAGGCCGTGCATCTGCCGCACCTGCGTCACGATATCCGTGCCCATCTCGCCGCTGCCAATCAGACCAATGCGGATCGGACGGCCGGAGGCGGCACGCTTTTCGAGGTCGGCCGCGAGGCCGCTGGGAGTGATGTTGTGCATGGGCATAGCTCCTGAAATTCAGCGCACGAGCGCACGAAGACGTATCGGCAGGCGCCTGTGCGCCCCGAGATCGAATAGAACTTATGTATTTCACAATAGCACTTTGTTCACTCCAGGGACAAGGTCGAGTTTTGTGCAGGCGGCGTTTTCAGGCTTGGGATTTACCCGTACGCGGACGCGCGCATGCGACGCGGTGATGGCCGTTTCCAGGGTTTATCTGGAGTGTGGGAGTTCAGAGGAAAACGAACGAGCGCACGAATGGGCAGGCGAACGCTGTTTGATGCGGGGAGCGGAGAAAATGGGGCGGATGCCCGTCAGGCGGCGCGGCAAGCAGGCGGATCGGCGCACGCCAGTCCGCCCGCCTTGAGATGCGTGCCGCTCAGCCAGGACCGGCAAGCTTGAGGACGTCTTTCGCGGTGTACTCGTCCGTGATGAGGACAGTCGGCCTGATTATCTTCAGCGCGGCAGCCAATGCCGGCACCTTGCTGGCACCGCCAGCGGCCATCACGCGCACGGGTACCTTCTTGACGATATCGAGCGGCACCGACATCACGCGTTCATTGATCGGATGATCGACCAGCTTGCCGCTGGAATCGAAGAAATTGAACAGCACGTCGCCCACTGCGCCGGCCTTCAACAACGACGCGCGGTCGGCATTGGAGATGAATTTCGACACATGCGCCGTCGCATCCGCCCCCATGCCTGCGGCACCGAGCACAACTGCGTCGAGCGACTTGGCGAGTTCGAAAATATCGCCAAGGCCGCAGCGTTCGATCAGGGTCTGACGCGTGGCCGCGCTATCCACTACCAGCGGTGCGGTCATCAGGTAACAATCCGCCTGAAACAACGACGCAAAGCGCCAGGCGAATTCAGCCGGGTTGAACTTGCGCGCTTTCATGATGCCGCCGAGCAGCGACACCACGGACACGTTCTCCACCGTGCGCTCGCTCATGAAGGCGAGCGAGCTGACCAGGGTCCGGCCCCAGGCCACGCCAATGCGCATGTCAGCACGCACCAGCGACGATACATAGGCGCCGGTCGCCGCCGCGATCGGACCGGTTGCGTCGGCGCCGCGCGCCGATAGCGGCACGACGATCGCCTCGTCGATGCCGAAGCGGCTTTCGAGCAGACGCTCTGCCTCGACACACTCCGCCAGACGATCGCCGATGCTGATCTTCACTTCGTTGCGCTCGCGCGCAGCGGCCAGCAACCGCACGACGGTCACACGCCCGACGCCCAGCTTCAGGGCGATTTCGTTCTGGGTCATTTCCTCGACGAAATACATCCACGCGGCCCGCAAACGCAGACGCCGCGCGGGATTCTGTTCGTCGTTCTCGACGCTTTCCGGGGCAACACTCGCTTTCTGCAACCTCGGCTCCTAAGATGAAAAAAGGCAATCTATGCACTGAACACTTGTGCTATCTTAACTTCAAATGTTGCAACATTGAGACACCCATGGAGTCAAAATCGCCCTTGCCGCAGCATCTCAGCCGCGACATCAACCAGCTCGGGCTCGCGCTGCGCGATTGTGCGCGTCAACTGCGTTACGCGGCACGCAATGTGCCCGGACCGCTCAGAAGCGACCGGCCCGTGGCGCCGCTCGCGTCTTCCGCAACACCGCTCAAGGCGCCCTCCTATCTGTCGCTCGAATCGGTCGCCCATCTGGCGGACGATCTGATCGAAACAGCCGAGTCATTTGCGGGTCACGCTGTACCAACCTTGCAGGACCACTGGAAATCACCGGTTCTGCTGGAACCCCTCACCACTTACCTCGAGATGGCCACCGGGCCCGCAAAGACGCTGCGCAAATTTTCGATGTCGTATTACGCGGCGGCGAAACGGATGATCATGCAAAGCGGCGCAGCCGACGTGCTGATCTTCGAGCACCGCATCTGCACGACGCTCGAACGCATGGGTGCGGCGTTATCGGCGCCGCAAGCGGCCCGCGCGATGTCCTCGCGCAGCGCGCTATGCCTCGCATGCGCGCAACTCGTGTTGTCGCTGCTCGAGACGCAACCGATCCGCAGTACCCGTTTCGAAGTCCTACCGGATGTGAACGCACCGTGGTGGCTCGTCACGGAACCGAACGCCTACGTGTTCCTGATGCTGTCGTTAGTGTCGCTCGCGAAGGACACCTGTACTTCAGGCATTCCCACCGAGCCGGACGCTGCCGTGCGCTTTTTCTCCGACGTGGTGGGTGCACGCGAAACAGCGTTCAAGCAGGCACTCAAGGGCCCCGAACCGCTGCATGCGCTGAGTCACGAAATCGAGTACGCGATCGCCCATCTTTGCTGAGGCCGGCGCTGCACGTCTGCGAGGAGTTGTGCGAATGAGCCAACCGATCTGTAGCATCGAAGGACAGGAAATAGCGACGTGGAAGCGTGTGCAAAAGCTCACGCTATGCCGCCAGCTTTTGCAACGGTGCTGCGACGAGTACCGGGAACGGCACGCATTGCCGGTCGAAATCGACGACCGCAATTTCACCACGGCATTCTTTGCGTGGATCGACGTCGTCGAGCGCAGTGCAGACTATCGGCGTCAGAACGAGCAGGACTACTTCCAGTTTGTGTTCGGCGTGCTGCTGCGCGACTTGCTGCGCGAGAAAGCGATTCACCTGAAGAAAGACGCGTCGACGCAGTTACGTCCGTCGCCGGGAAACATCGCCGACTGGTGGCCGGCCGGTTACGTGCTGACCCACTTTTGCATCGGCACGCTCAAAGCCACCCTGCGTGAACAGTGCGCGGTGGAAGTGCAACCGTCCGACGCGATCTCTCACCCGGCGGTATGGCAATCGTTTCGCGAGAACATGATCGAAGAGCCGGGCCTTGCCATCGCGTTCTTCGACAAGTTCATGGGACTCGAGCCCAACTGGCGCGAGCCGACCCAGATCAATAACCGGCCGGCCGCAGCGCGACGTCCCGCGAAGATCCAGTAGCGTCTACACAAAACGAACGCTTAGGCCTCCGGCACTCCGCTTCCGGACAGACTCGAGGCCTTGGGGAAGCGAGTCTCGATCACCCGGTGGATCTCCTCCACCGCCACCGGTTTGACCAGGTGATAGTCAAAACCCGCGTCGTGGGATCGCTGACGGTCGCCCGCCTGGCCGTAACCGGTGACGGCGACTAGCAGCGCACCGGCGGTGCTATCCAGCTTGCGCATCTCCTGGGCAAGCTGAAAGCCGTCCATACCTGGCAGGCCCAGATCCAGCAATACGATCTCGGGCTTGAACTGCGCCGCGATTTCCAGCGCCTGCGTCGCCTCGTGTGCAATGCGCACGTCGTAGCCGTCCGCTTCCAGGACCATCGACAGTAAAGTCGCGGCGTCCACGCTGTCGTCCACCAGCAGCAGGCGCAACGCCGGTCCTGCGCTCGGCGCTACCGGCGATGCAGCGACGGACTCGGCCGGCAGCGCCGGCTGCCCCGACTGCACGCGGCGCGTGAGCGGCAAGCGCACCACGAACTCGCTGCCCTGCCCGGCGCCGGCCGAGAATGCCTGGATCTGGCCGCCATGCAATTCAACCAGCGTGCGCGCCAACGGCAGCCCGATACCGAGGCCACCCTCAGAGCGCTCCAGCGAGTTCTGCGATTGCACGAACAGGTCGAAGATATGCGGAATCGTCTCGGCGCTCATGCCAACCCCGTTGTCGCGAACGGTGATTTGCACGTCTTCATCTGACTCGCGCACGTCGATCAGAATTTCGCCTTCCTGCGGCGTATATTTCACCGCGTTCGAGAGGATGTTGCCGAGCACCTGCGCAATCCGCACGCCATCGCCGACGATGTAGAGCGAGTCGTCCGGCATCTCGGTCTTCACCGTATGCGCCTTTTTGGCGAGTGCGGGTGCGACGGTTTCGACGGCTGCCTCGATCGCTGCGGCGAGACTGACGTTCTCCTGGCGCAGCGTGATTTTGCCCTGCGTGATACGCGCCACATCGAGCAGGTCGTCGACGAGCCGGCTCAGGTGCCTCACCTGGCGTCCGATCACTTCGCGCATCGTTTCGAAATTCTGCGTGGTGGGCGCACGGCTCGGATCGAGCAACTCGATCGCGTTGCGGATCGGCGCAAGCGGATTGCGCAGCTCATGCGCAAGCATGGCGAGAAACTCATCCTTGCGGCGATCCGCGTCGCGCAACACCATTTCGTTGGCCTTGCGCTCGGAGATATCGTTGACCACGCCGGCTAGCCGATAGATCGAATCACGCGAATCGCGCACTGGAAAGGCGCGCTCGGCAACCCAGCGCATCGTGCCGTTGGGGCGCACTATTCGGTATTCGATCTCGTACGGCGTGCCGCTGACGAGCTCACGGTACGCCGCCTCGACCATGGCTTCGTCCTCCGGGTGAACCCTGCCTGCCCAGTGCGCCGGTCCCGGCTGCGGCAAGGTCGCCGGGTCTCCCCACAAACGATGATAAGCAGGACTGACGTAAAGCAGTTGATCCGTCGCTGGATCGAGCATCCAGAACACGTCGTCGATGTTTTCCGCCATCTGCCTGAAGCGCTCTTCGCTTTCGCGCAAGGCACCCTCCGCGCGGCGCACGCGCAGCAGCGCGCGCACATGTGCGATGAGTTCGGCGGGTTCGATAGGCTCGATCAGGTAGCTGTCCGCGCCGCCGTCGAGCCCTCTGATCCGGTCAATGCTTTGCACCGCCGCAGCAGAGGTCTGCAGCACCAGAATGGCCGCGGTCTCCGGAGAGGCCTTGATCTGCCGGCACACCTCGAAGCCATTGATGTCCGGCAGCTTGACGTCGAGCAGAACCAGGTCGGGCAGCGAGGCGCGCGCGAGTTCGAGGGCCTGAGTGCCATTGGCGGCCTCGATCACCTCGAAGCCGGCACGTGAGAGGATTCGACTCTTCGCATAGCGGGCGCCGTCGTTGTCATCGACATTGAGTATCAGGTTGGCGGTCGCGTCGTTCATGGAAGATTCTTGTCCGTGGATCGGTCAGGGGGCGCTCAGCATCGCGTCCAGCGAAGTGAGCAGTTCGTTGCCCGACAGCGGTTTAACAAAGAAAGCGTCTGCGCCAAGAGATTCGGCGCGGCCGCGCTGGTCCACATCGCTCAGAACGATCACCGGCACGTGACGCTTGCGCGAATCGCCAGCGGCTCGCACCACGCCTTCAACGCGGCCCACAACCGAGTCGTGCTCGCGCAATTCGCCTAGCCAGGACCAACCGTCTTCGCGTCCGGATTCCATATCGATCAGCACGGCGCACGCCGCCGTCATCGCCAGGGTCGACCTGGCTTCCCGCACGGTGGCCGCGTTGGCCGAGCGGTAGCGCGTGTTATGCAGGGACGCCTCATAACGCAGCCGGTCATCCTGACTGGTCGAAACAAAGAGCACCATATCGCGCCCGGTATCGGTATCGCTAGCGAGAGGCGTGCGAGGCTCCGGTCCGAGGATCTGCGGTAGACAGGCCTGAATGGTCGCCGTGAAAGTCGAGCCCTTGCCCAGCTCGCTCACCAGACCCACCGTGCCGCCTAACAGCTTGCAGAGCTTGCTACATAGCGGAAGTCCAAGCCCGGTACCTTTTACATAGGTCTGCAGCCGGTTTTCCACCTGTTCGAATTCTTCGAAAATGCTTTGCTGATGCTCGGGCGCAATACCGATGCCCGTATCCGAAACCGCGAACGTCAACAGTTTCTGATCAGCGTCGTATTGGGCTCGCACACGGACTTCGCCGTGCTCGGTAAACTTTAATGCATTGGATACAAAATTGCGGAGAATCTGCGAAACCTTGCCTTCGTCGGTGTAGACCGGCGGAATCTCATCGCATGGCTCGAACACCAGTTCGACGTCGGCGGTCGGCAAGAGCGGTCGTAGCATGCCGCGCAACGCCGAGAACAGATTAGCCACCTCAAACTCGGCCGGACGCAATTCGACCTTGCCCGCTTCGATCTTGGCGAGATCGAGCAGGTCGTCGACGGTTTCGGAAAGTTCTTCTGCCGCCTTGCGGATGAAGCGCACCTGTTTGGCCTGCTCATCCGTCAAGTCGCCGTCGGTACGGTCCATCAGCAGTTTCGACAGCGCGCGAATCGAATACAGCGGCGAGCGAAATTCATGACTCATGTTCGACAGGAAGCGCGACTTGGCGTCGTCGGCGCGCCGCAGATGGTCGGCGCGCTCGTCCAGTTCCGCGTAGAGCGCAACCACACCGCGATTGGTGTCTTCCAGTTCGCGGGTAAGTCGCGTGAGTTCTTCCTGGCGCTCCTGCAGTTCATCGAGCGCCGCGGCCAGTTCGCGACTTTGCCACTGCATTTCGTCGAACGAACCTCCCGCGCCTGACGTACCGGTTTGCTGGACGAGCACTGCAACCGCTTTGTCGACAGCGAGCGGCGCCTGCGCCGACAGGTGCTTCACCAGCGTGACGACGGCATCGCCGTCCACATCGTCAATCGAACACGCATCCATCAGCCGTTGAGCTGCAAGTACCCCAAGCGGACCCGGAACCTCGCCGGTGCCGGCGTGTTCTGCGCCGGCTGACCGTTCCAGCAGCTTTGCGACAGATATTGCGGGCGCCACCAGACGGATCAACAGCCCTGGTGGTTGAGTCGCCTTCTCAAGCAAAAATTCCGCGCGTCCGCTGGAGGTCGCGAGAAATACAACCCGTGCGACCTCGAGTACGGAGGTTGCGATGCGGATCTGGTCATGCTTTGTGAAAGCGAGCGCTTCGCTGATTTCGCGGGCACGCCGGCGCGCCGCGACTACCGAGAGTTCGCTGTCGAGCGGAAGGACATGCAGCGGCTCGGCCATCATGCGTCCCCGCTGCGCCGCGCACGCGCGACAAATACCGTCACGTCGTCACGACCGCGCGTGAAGTCGCGATAGAGCACTGCCGCAATCAATGCCGGATGACGCTGCGCCAGACCCGGATAGCGGCCCAGGTCCCAGCGCGTTGCAAGACCATCGGAATGGAGAATCAGGAGTCCGTCATAAGGCCAGTCGACCTGAAACTCCTGGGTCTTGCGTATCTGATGACCGACGATGCCCGCGTGCGACACCAGATGGCGATGACTCGACGACGTCCACACGCTCGCCGCGATGTTGCCGACTCCGCAAAAACGTGCGCTGCCGGCGGCACCTTCTCCCGCCTCGGGGGCTGGAATGCTCGCGACGCCGAGGGCGGCTCCGCGTGTAGGCCGCAGCGCTTCATGCGACGCCGCGACAATTTCTGTCACGCTCGCGGCGCCGCGTCGCGCAAACGTCTCCGTGGCGGCGAGTGCTGCTGTGTTGGCAAGCGGACCGTGCCCCAGGCCGTCGGCAACCAGCACCTGGAATTCGCCGTCCGCGTAGCCGCAAATCCACGCATCGCCGCATAGCGTTTCGCCGTGCAGCGGCAGATTGATCGCGCCGTACACAATCGGCGATGGGTTGTCTGGCACGCTCGCATCCGCCCCCGCGGCCCACATCACGATACGCAGTGCCGTACCACGGTCTGGCACGCTCCAGATGTCGAGCTCGTCGCTGAGCCGTTGAATCGCACCCATGCCGTTGCCGGGACTGCCGGCCGTCGTGTAGCCGTCGACAAAACAGGCGTGCAGATCGAGGATGCCGGGGCCGTTGTCTATCGCGAGCAGTTCAACGCCATAACGGGCAGGCAGCGGTGAGCCGGATCCGCTCTCGCGGACAATCGGCCGCACCAGCAGTTCGCCGCGTTGCGCATGTTTGAGCTGATTGGTCGCGCACTCGGTCACGATGATCGCCAGCTTGCCGAGCACTGTGTCGTCAAAGCCGACGCTATACGCCACTTCATTGATGCCACGCCGCGCAAACGAAATCGAGCTGGGATCGCTGATCTCGAACCGCCGCTGGGTCACGCTCAGCCCATTCAAAACGGTTTCCATTTGGTCACCGAAATATGTGTACCTTCGCCTGGCGCCGAACGGATATCGAACTCATCGCACAGCCGCTTGGCGCCGCCGAGGCCGAGACCCAGACCGTTGCCGGTGGTGTAGCCGTCGGACAGCGCTCGCGAAATATCTGCGATACCAGGTCCGTTGTCGATGAACTCGAGCCTCAGGCCAATACGGCCATTACGGTGCAACGTGTATAAGTGTACGTCGCCTCCCCCGCCATATATCAGCGTATTGCGTGCGAGTTCGCTGGCCGCGGTCACGAATTTCGTCTGATCGATCAGCGAAAAACCGTGGGCCACCGCCTTCTCGCGCACGAAACGCCGCAACCGCACGATCTGTTCGTCCGAGCGGATCGGCATGATCTCGTCAGGCGGCTGACCGTCAGCGCCTACCGGACCCGCAGTCTTGTCGTCGCTGAGCATGGAGGATAGTGGGCTACGCTCGGTTGTCTTGCCGGGGATCGCGCTCAAAGCGGTGATGTACCAGTCAGGAGCGCCATGCCTTTTTCAACGTTCAGCGCAGTACGCACGCCGGGGAGCGCCAGTCCGAGTTCGACCAGCGTGATCGCGACGGATGGCTGCATGCCGACCACCACGGTTTCAGCGTCGAGCACACGGGCCATCGCGGCCGTGTCGCCGATCATCCGGCCGATGAACGAATCCACCACATCCAGCGACGAAATATCGATCAGCACGCCTTTGGCGCGGTCTTTGACGATACGGCTCGTCAAATCGTCCTGCAGCGTCATGGCGAGACGATCGTGCATGTCGACCTGAATGGTGACAAGCAGGAGTTTGCCCATCCGCAGAATCGGAATGCGTTCCATTGTCGTGGTCCGGTTGAACCCGCGTGAGCCGGCGTCAGTCGCCGGCGAACTGGTTGCCGCGCAACGGACCGGGTGCGCCGGGCGCTTCGCCATGCGTGCCCGTGCCCGAGACCGACTTGCCGGTGCGGTTCAGCGCCACGACGAATGCGTCCGCGAGCGTAGCCTTGGTGATGACGTTCTGCAGATTCACCCCGAGGTGAACGATGGTCTGTGCGATCTGCGGACGGATACCGCTGATGATGCAATCCGCGCCCATCAGCCGGGCGGCGGCCACGGTCTTGAGCAGATGCTGCGCAACGAGCGTATCGACCGTGGGCACGCCGGTAATGTCGATGACCGCGATTGCCGCGCCCGTCTCGACGATCTTTTGCAGCAGACTTTCCATCACGACCTGGGTGCGCGCGGAATCGAGCGTGCCGATCAGCGGCAACGCCAGAATTCCGTCCCACAACTGCACGACCGGCGTCGACAGTTCGAGCAGTTCCTGCTGCTGACGCACGATGACCTGCTCGCGGCTGCTCTGGAAGACTTCGGTGGTGTAGAGGCCCATCGCATCGAACAGCGTGCTGATAGTCCAGGTGAGCTCGGTGAGACTGGCAGGGTCGGCCGCGAGTTCGGTACGCAAGCGGGCGAAGAGCGGTTCCTTCAGCGAGAACACGAACATGGCGGTCTCGACCGGCGTAAAGCCTTGCCGCGCGCGCTGCGTCGAAACGTCCGCGAGAAAGCCGCGCACTTCGTCCCACGCTCGAGTCTTGAAGTCCACGCGATCGGACGACTCGAGCGCCGAGCAGACGACGGCGACGAACTGTACGAACTGGTCACGCAACTGCACTTCGGTGACACCGCCGCGGCGCGAAGCAATTGCATACTGCTGCGCCACCCATTCGCCGAGCAACTCGTTTTGTCGTTCATTGAAGAGTCGGGCGAGACGCGATCCGCCAAGCGTTTCCATACAGTGTCCCCAGTCGATGATCAGCTGAAGGCGCAAGGCGCCGGCAATGTCGTTTTGCTCGCGCCCTGACCAACCGCTCAAAAGGCGCAATGGACTTTAACATGCGCCAGGGCGCCCTCACAATGGCACATGCAGATTGCTGCGAGCCTTGCTGGACAGGGCCGACGCCGATCGCAACCGGCCTTCGTGCCAGGTCGAATGTGCCTGAAGCCGAATGAACGATGGTTTAAAAGGTAACAATTACCTCGCAATTCGAGGACTCTGCCGAACTTCAAATGCGCGCCCGTGATATGTTGCGGTGCACCTTGCAGTGAGCCCGCATTTTGCGACTCGAAGCTCACGCATCCACATTGACCACTCCAGAAAAAGAATGCGCATGCCTCCTGTCGCGACAGGCGACGAACCGGACAGTAATCAGGAAGATCGCCGCGAGCTGCTCAAGGCCGTGGTCGCAGCATCGCTCGTAACCGGCTTCGAAATGTTCGATTTCACCGTTTACGGCTTCTTCGCAGCAATGATCGGAGAGCAGTTCTTTCCCGCACGAGACCCGTTGACGTCGCTATTGCTCGCAGTCGGCACGTTCGGTGTGGGCTTCTTCATGCGCCCTCTTGGCGCGATGATGATCGGCGCGTACGCGGACCGCGTGGGGCGTCGCGCCGCGATGGTCAGGACAACCTGGATGATGGCGGCAGGCACCACTGCGCTTGGACTGTGTCCGCCGTTTGCGACGATAGGCGTGGCGGCTCCGCTCATTGTCGTCGCGGGCCGTTCGCTGCAGGGTTTTGCACTAGGCGGCGATCTTGGCGTTGCCGCGAGCTTCGTGATGGAGACTGCGCCCGCAGCGCGCCGGGGCTATCTGCTCAGCTGGCAGTTCACCAGCCAGGGCGCCGCCGCATTGCTCGGAGCAAGCCTGGGAGTGCTACTCAGTCACACACTGTCTCCTACAGCGTTTACCGCGTGGGGCTGGCGTGTACCGTTCCTGATCGGCCTGCTGATCGCACCGGTCGGTTTGTACGTTCGCCTTCGGCTTCGCGAAGATCCGCCTCGTGGCGCCACGGCCGCAAACACCAGAATGCCGTTGGCGGAACTGTTTCGCGCACACGGCACAACGGTTATCCTGGCCACGCTGATGTTGATGGGGCAAACCCTGCCGGTCTACACGACCGTCTACTACATGCCAAGCTATGTGACCCGGGTGATGCATATGCCCGCCATCACCGGCTACCTGGTATCGGCGTGCTCGACCGTGCTGCTTGTCGGCATTCCTCCCTTTGCCGGGCGTCTCACCGACCGTCTGCGGCGCCGCAAGCCACTGGCGCTCATCAGCTCGGCGGGTATGGCTTTGCTGGTCTATCCCGTGTTCCTGCTGATCACCCACGCGAAAAGCGCGTTGCCTATCCTGTGCGGTGTCGGGTTGATTAGCGTCCTGCTGGCGCTGGGCGCCGGCGTGACCACCCTGCTGGTACTGGAAGCGCTTCCTGTCAAGGTGCGAGCCAGCGGCATGGCGGTTTCACATGCGCTCAATGTCGCCGTGTTTGGCGGCACCGCTCAATTCATCGTGACGGGACTGATCAAATGGACCGGCGATCCAATGTCTGCGGCATGGTATGTGGCGCCGGCGTGTGCGGTGAGCTTCTGTGCGTTGATGCTGTTCCGGGAGCGGCCGCGCGAACCCTGACCGACAGAGACGGCGCTTGCGTTGGCCGTGCACAAACCGGCCGTGCGTCAGCCAGCCGTGCCTAGGTCGCCTCTGCAGCCAAAGCCCGGAAATCCTGCGGCGCCATATCGAAGGCCCGCCGGAATGCCCGCGTAAAGTCCGAAGCGCTTTTAAAGCCCACGCCGTAGGCGATCTCCGTCACCGTCGCATGCGGGTAGCGCGTCAGATCTTCGGCTGCGCTGCGCAGCCGGAGATGACGGATATACGCGCTCAGACCGCCCTCATGTTCAAACAGGCGATACAGGCTCCTGCGCGGAAACGGCAGCGCGCCGAGCACGCTCTCGGGCGAAAGCGTCTCTTCGTAAAGGTGCGACTTGATATAGCGCCGCGCCTCATCGAACATGACCGACCGGGCCGCCGCGCGAGCATTGCCGCTCAGCCCCGCGTCCTTGCCGAACCCCGCGACGAGCAGTTGCGCTCCCGCCCGGATGGCGCTGTCCGCTTCGCCGGCACTCATGCTGCCGATGTTCTGCGCGAGCGCCGACACGTGCCTGACGATCATCCCCGCGAGCGGCGCTGCAGCGGAAAGCGTACGGCAGTGGATAGCTTCCGGATCGGGAAAGACTTCCTGCACGAGTTCGCCGGGTACAAAAAACGTCAGCACCCTGCAATCGTTGCGCTGCATGCGCACGGGCTGACCCATATCCAGTGCAACGATCCTCGCAACAGCAGGCGTCTCTTCGCGCTGCCTGGGTAGGGCGATGTTCGCGATTCCGCCCTCCAGAAATACGTGGAAGACGAAGTCACGCACGGTGTCGACCGAGATCCGGGCCAGCGAGCGATCGAGCACCATCAGATCGGAGCGGCAGTCGGTGAATACCAGATCGCCGACCTGATAACGGTCGATCGAAGCTCGGAAGGGCCTTTCAAGATCGGACCGCGAGGGCAGGACGTCAATAACATGGCCGACGCGATCGCGCCAGGCGAGCAAACGCCGCTGCGGAGGTTCCGCCTGCACATTGAAATGGCTGTACGCAATGCCCTGTTTCATCGGGCGGCGCAGATCAGCCGGATTAACGCGGGAGTTCATGTAACGCAATTCTTGTACTGGAATGGTCCCCCAGAGGTCTGCTGGGGTGGTCGCTCCTGAAATTTAACCGAAAAATTCACCTTGCATGAATTTTTCCCAAACTGGAGGACGAAAAAGAATTCGCCCGGCGTTAAAACCAGCCGGGCGAGTTGCGCAGACGATACAACCAGGCCGCCAATGCGACATATGAACTCTCTCAGGTTCTGGCATAGCCCTCGGAATGGCCAGATCCTTCGCCGACCGTAACCGGTCTGTTTTTCTTATTTTGTTTTTAATTTTTTAGACGGATTGCTCATTGGGTCTCTCCGCCCGCTCTAGCAACCGGACGCCATTCTGACCGTTTTTTACTGGCAGGCTTGACCGTGCGTGCCAGTTTTTGGGAATTTTTTACTGCCCGTTCATAGCAGCTTCGCCGCGGCGCGAACCCGGCGCTTGCGCTGCTTTTCCAGGGCCGCCAGAGCCGTAGCGACAGATCGGCTATTGCTGAACAAGTCGCGGCTACTGCTCCGTAACAGCTCTTCGCTCGCCACCACGTCGTTCAGTGCGCCGAACCGCTTCTGGAGCTTCTTCAAGCCCTTCAGCGTTTTCAACTGCCTGCTAGACAGCAACGGCTCGAAAAACTCGAGCAGGTAGCGAACCTTCTTCCCTGCCTTGCGGACGTCGTGATACGAGGTGTATTCGGCGCCCTTAGCGTCCCGGGCGCGGCGCATACGTTTGTGGAGCGATTTCTCCGCGGCCGCCACGCGCTTGCGGGCAAACTTCTTCAACGACGTGGGTTTGCGCGTTTGACGCAAGGTGTCGTTCGCATCGTTCAGGGCGTCCTGCAATTCCGAATTGATGCCGGCATGAGCCAGCCTCTCCCGGCTGTCGCTTAGCGCAGCGGCGCGTGCGGAAAGCAGGCGCTCAGTCGGCGCCCGCTTCTCGCCCAAGGCTTCATTCAGCAACTCGATCAGGATGTCCCAATCGCGGGTTCTGCCGGCCGCGCCTGCGAGAGACCTGAAACGCTCTCCCTGCCGCTCCTCGAGTTCCTCGCCAAGCAGCGGCCGGTAGGCCCAGAGCAGCGTTCGCAGGCGCCTGAGCGCAACCCGCAGCCTGTGCAGCACCTCGGCGTCGGAGTCCGAGCGCAGCGCTGCAGCAGATGAATTCGCCTCGTCAATCAACGGCCTGGCATAGTCCGAAAAATGCGCTTCAGCGGCATCGGGTTCGGCGGAGCCCGGTTCCTTATTCGTTTTCATCTCGTCTCCTGCTGGTGGCCGACCGGTTTCTTCGGTCACGGCATCCTGCATGCGGGGCACGTTTGATATCGTAAGCAACCTGCGTACCCACACGCAAGCCGCCGCAGCGAAGGCGCGCTCGCAGGCGTTCCGGGTTAACCCGTCGCGGATAACCCAATTCCTCGACGCTCGCCGTGACCAGAGTACCGACAACGTGTATGTGGACTCACGCCCGCTGCGCGCTAAAGCCTCGTACAATCTTCTTCGGATCGGTTAGCCATTCCTTGTCTTCTGCCAGACGTGCCTTTGCCGCGAGATGTCATCCTATCGTCCTGCGGGGCTTCATGCAGCCTTCCCATCGCAACAATTCACCTGCCCTTTCTCAGCGCGCCTCGATGCCATGGAAAGCAATCACAGAACCGCACAGCCGGATGAACTCCGCATGCGTTCCGCGCGGCCGGCGGACCACGCCGCGGAAAACCGTGTATTGCTGAGGCTCGCGCGCGCCCAGTCGGGATCGCGCGAGCGGCTCTTGCAGGAGATAGCCGACGCCGCCCTGTCGCTCTGCGATGCGGGTAGCGCCGGCATCAGTCTCATGGAAGGCGTCGACGCCGGGCGGCACTTTCGGTGGCTGGCCGTGGCCGGCTTATGCGTAGGCTTGCAAGGCAAAACGACAGCATGGCACGAATGTCCGTGCCGGCTGGCGGTGGAATCCGCAGAACCCCAATTATTTCTTCGCCCGCAAGATAGCTTTCCCAGCCTGCAGTTTCCCGGCGTGGAGATTGTCGAAGGACTCATCGTTCCGATTCCGACTGAGAACGGGCTCGTCGGCGCGATATGGGTGATGTCGCACACCCCGGCACGCCAGTTCGATCTCGAAGACGTGCGCCTGCTCTCGGACCTGGCGGTCTCGGCCGGTGCCGCGCTGACCACCGTGGATGCCCGTGACACCGGCGAGGAAAGCGAGCGCCGGCATAGCGAATTCATAGCGATGCTCGGACACGAGCTTAGAAACCCGATGGCGCCTATCGACAGCGCGGTCGGCGCAGCCATCAAGCTCTGTGCGGAAAACGAAAAAGCGGTTGAAGTCCTGACCATTGCGCAGCGGCAGATGAGGCATCTGCGAACGCTGGTCGACGACCTGCTCGATGCCGCGCGACTGAAGCATGGCAAGCTCGCCATCAAACATAGCGATACCACACTCAACGAAATTGCCTTCGATGCCGTGACCGCAGTCAAGCATCACATCCAGTCGCGGCGCCACTCACTCCGGTTGACCGGTCTCGAGAAGCCGGTGCCCGTCCGCGCCGATCACATCAGGCTAAGCCAGGTGCTCGGCAATCTGCTGTCCAACGCCGCGAAGTACACGCCGGTCGGCGGGACCATCGAACTGGCGGTAAAGATCGTGGCCGAAGATCGCGAACCGGAACAGAAGGACGTGGTTGTCATCGAAGTAAACGACAACGGCATTGGCATCGACAGCGCGGTCCAGCCGCACGTCTTCGAACTTTTCGCCCAGTCCGCACGCGGCAATGCCCGTTCCGAAGGTGGGCTGGGAATTGGTCTTGCCGTGGCCAAGCGCATGGTCGAACTTCACGACGGGACGATCTCGCTGCAAAGCGGAGGCAGTGGGCGGGGCACTTCGGTCACACTGCGCCTGCCCATCCTGAGCGTCCGCGACGAATCAGCGGCCACGGGCGATACGACCGAATCGCTCGGTCTCGGATCGGTGCGTCTGCTGCTCGCCGACGATAACGCGGATGCATTGCAGTCGCTCGGCATCCTGCTGGAGCTCGACGGACATCACGTCACGATGTGCGACTGCGGACGCGAAGCGGTGCGTCTGATCAAGGAAGAATTGCCCGAGGTTGCCATCATCGATGTCGGCATGCCCGGCATGGATGGCTTCGAGGTCGCCCATGCGGTACGGTCCGACAGCCAGCTCGACGACGTCCTGCTCGTGGCGTTGACCGGCTATGCCGCGGAGTCCGATAAGTCCCGGGCGTTGGCAGCGGGTTTCGACTATCACCTCACCAAGCCGTTGTCGCTCGACAAGCTGCGCTACATCCTGGCGAATCGTGCCGGCGGAAAGCTCGGCGGCATTGTCTGACCGGGCGGTATCGCGTCTTCTTCTCTCCTCAACCCGCCCACGCGTTGACGTCGAGAATTGCGCTGGCGAACGCTTCCGGCGCCTCCTGCGGGAGATTGTGACCTGCATTCGGCACGACGCGGTTCTCGTGGCGCCCGGTGAACTGCTTCAGGGACGCCTGCCCTCCTCCCTGCGGCGTAACGCCATCGGCGTCGCCCTCTAGCGTGACCGTTGGTACGGTGATCGACGGTGTGGACGATAAGCGCCGCTCCATTTCATCAAACTGGGGATCGCCATCGACGAGTCCGTAACGGTGCCGATACGAATGGATCACCACGTCGACGAAGTCCGGATTATCGAAGGCGGCCGCCGAGCGAGCGTAGGTATCGTCGTCGAAGCGCCAGGTGGGCGACCATAACGACCACAGCAGGCGGCAAAACTCGAAGCGGTTTTCGGTCAGTCCAGCCTGGCCGCGCTCGCCATGAAAGTAATACTGGTACCACAAGCGATATTCCTTTTCCGGCGTACTCGGCCGCATGGCAGCAGCGATATTCTGGATGTTGTAGCCGTTGACCGAGACAAGGCCGCGCGCTCTCGACGGATGTAGCGCCGCCACGATGCATGCGGCGCGGCCGCCCCAGTCATATCCGCCCAGCACGGCCCGTTCGATCTGAAGCGCATCGAGCAGCGCCAACAGATCCGCGCCGAGTGCGGCCTGCTGGCCCGAACGAAGTGTGGTCGAATCGAGAAAGCGCGTTGGCCCATAGCCGCGAAGATAAGGGGTGATAACGCGCGCGCCTTTGGCCGTCAGGCGTGGCGTCACTTCGTCGTACGCGTGGATATCGTAGGGAAAACCGTGCAGCAGAATAACCGGCCATCCTGCGCTATCGCCTTGTTCGTCATAGGCAATCTCGAGCAGATTGGTTGCAATGCTTTTAAGCATGACGCCTCCAGAGCGGCAAGACTAAACAATAAAGCGTTCAGCCGATTATGCCGGAGGATGCAAAGCGTCTGCGGCCAGGACGTAAGCGCGTTTCTCGCCGGACACTGAGGTCGACGCAACGACCCGGTTACGCCGATGAGGCAGCGTTCGCCGGCGCGGACTGGATCATCTTCCAGCCGTTGCCAGCGGGATCGCGGAAACCGGCATCGATGCTGCCGTAGCGCTCTATCGGTTCCTGGGTGAATTCCACGCCGCTCGCTTTCAGACGCTCATAGCTGGCGCGGCAGTCGGCCACTGCGAGGACGAGAGGCGGCATCGCCCCCTTGGCGACCATCGCGCGCAGGGTTTGCGCGGTGGCTTCGTCGTGAATCGGCGGCCCGGGCGTGAACAGCCCGAGCTGGAACGACGGCTGTTCCGGATGCTGGACCGTGAGCCAGCGATAGGAACCGTTACGCACGTCCGTGTGGACATTGAATCCGAGTTTGTCGACGTAAAACGCGAGCGCTTCGTCCTGGTTGTCGACATACAGGCCCACTACATTGATACCCTGGTTCATGACACCTCCTTGATGGATGGCCGCACTGTACCTTTGACCACGCGGCGGCGCTTCTCCAAAACTGCGATCGTCAGATCCGGGCGTTGCGCGGCCTTCACGACACAGGCAGGCATGCGGTCAAGTCCAGGCAGGTTGGCGCGGGCCTCGAGGCGCATGGCACTGGGGCTGCGTCCGGTGATGTCGTGGAATGTGCGGCCGAAAGTGCCGAGGCTCTCCCAACCTGTCGCGAAGGCAATTTCCGTGATGCTTAGCTCGGTGTCGCGCAGAAGCGTGGTCGCCTGCTCGATGCGGCGAGTCAGCAGGTAACGGTGTGGCGGAACGCCGAAGGCCTGCTTGAACGAGCGCGCGAAATGGGCTTCGGAGACGCCGCTGACCTCGGCCAGCCGCTTGACGGGCCATGCCTCGTGCGAGGCGGCATCCATGCGGTCTTTGGCGCGCAGCAGACGGCGCAGCAAGGCGGGGTCTTGCAGGGCGTTGGCGTTGACATCGACGGTGGCTGCTTCGGAGGATCGGGCGAGCGGTCCGCCGCTGTGGTCTGCCCGGTCCCTTGGCATGGCGTCTCCTTGCGCTGCGGTTGCGGTTCGAAACAACGATTATGCACGTTCAACCGTGCGTCCCCGAGTCATCGAGCAGCGCTGAGGTCCAACCCACAACACACAGCGCTCAGCATCAGCCTAATTCGCCGCTAAGTTTGCCCCCTCAAGATGGCGTCATCGAATAGAGGAGGCAAACATCATGAAGCTCGTACGAATCACTCGCCTGGCCCTGCCCGTGGGGCTCGTCGCCATTGCGCTCACCGGCTGCGCCGTTATTCCGCCGTCCGGCCCGTCAGTCGTCGCACTGCCGCCCAGCGGCAAACCGATGAACGTGTTCCAGCAGGAAGACTACACCTGCCGCGACTACGCATTCCGTTCCGACAATGCCGGCGCACCGGCCCATAGCGCAATACCGGAAGGCGTCGGCAGTACGGCCGTCGGCACCGTGGGCGGTGCGGCCGCCGGCGCGCTGCTCGGTGCAGCAGCGGGCAATGCCGGCATCGGCGCAGCAATCGGCGCGGGCGCGGGCCTGCTGTTCGGCAGTGCTGTTGGCGCAAACAACACGCAAGCCACCTCGGCCAGCCTGCAGTCGCGCTACGACGCCGCCTACGCGCAATGTATGGCGTCAAAGGGCAACACCATTTCCCAGCCGGCCGTCTATAGCACAGTGCCGGCCTACGCTCCGCCGCCTGTCGCAGTTGTGCCGGCTCCTGTTGTTTACGGCTACCCGCAACGCTACGGCTACTGGGCTTACTGAGCGGGCCTACTGAGCGGGCTTACCAGGCGAACCTGCTGAGCGCCCGCGCTAATTTCCTGCTCACTCTGCCGCGCGATGATGCGGCCATGGATCACGCAGAGCACCAACCTGTTGCCGTGCCCTGCCTGGCAAATACTTGAGGATACCTATCATGTTCAAGAAGATTCTCGTTGCAGTCAGTACAAGTTCCGCCGATAGCGTCCTGGCACCCGCCATCGAAGCCGCGCGAAAGTACGATGCGCAAGTTGTTGCACTGCACGTAGTCGATCCATCGCCCAGCTATATCGGGGGTGCGGACTGCAACTTCGGCCTGATCGTCGAGGCCATGGAAGCACACGGACACCGGGTCGTCACGCACGTCAGGAGTGTGCTGGATACTCATGCGCTGCCGGCGGAAGTCCGCATGGTGACGCTGCCGTTTTCGGGCATGACGGTGGGTCGCGCGATTGCCGCCGTCGCGGAAGAGACCGGCGCTGACCTGATTCTTCTCGGCAGGCGAAGCGCGTCGCGGTGGCACTGGCTGAGCGAAGACGTGGCAGCGGAGGTGATGCGCCACTCCAGCCAGCCAACGCAGATCGTCAGCGACAAGCCCGTGGCCAATCCGGCGCGCCGTGGCGGCAGACGCTGGATCGATGTGACGACCGCCGGCACCTGGTAAGGCGAGTACCTCACCGGTCGGTCGTCACATCTGCATCGCCGCTATTCGAAGTTTCGCACCGTGCCGCAAATCCCGGCCAGGCTCAATGCGCGGCGGACGCTTCTCCAGAGTCCGCTCCGCCCTTCGCCGGCCGGGTGATCCAGATCAGCGGGATGATGAGGATGAAAATGAACGTGGACGCATAGAAGAAGTCGTCCAGTCCCATGACCGCAGCCTGACTCGTGACCATCGATTCAAACATTGCGTGCGCGGCCCCCACGTCCAGATGTAGTTGCGATTGCAACGATGCGATGGCTGAATTGAAAACCGGATTGTCGATGTTCGCCTGCTCCATGAGTCGAACGTGATGCACGGCAGTGCGGTGGCCCCAGACCGTGCCCGCGATGGACGTGCCGACCGCGCCACAGAAAATACGCGCGAAATTGGAAAGCCCGGCCGCCGCTGGAATGCGTTCAGGCGGCAGTCCCGAGAGGATGATCGACACGAGCGGAACGAACCACAAGACGGTCGGAATGCCCTGCAGCAAAGTGGGTATCACCAGATGCCACGCGTCCACCGTACTCAGATACTGCGTGCGCATGAAAAACACGCCCGCCAGACCCACGAAAGCGATGGACACCAGCGTCCGGGCGTCCACCAGCTGCAACATGCGCCCGATAAAAGGCGAAAGCAGAACCGTGAAAATGCCGACAGGCGCGGTGACGAGACCCGCGTCGAAAGCCCGATAGCCGAGGTACTCCTGCATCCACTGCGGCAACAGCACGAGGTTGCCGAAGTACAGCGCGTAGGAGACGGAAATCGCAATCGTGCCGCTGCTGAAATTGCGCAACGCGAAGAGCCTGAGGTCGACGACCGGATGCTTCTCGGTCAGCTCCCACACGAGGAAGAACGCAAAGCTGACGAGCGCAATCAGCGCCAGCGCAACGATGAACGAAGACGAGAACCAGTCGAGGTCCCGTCCCTTGTCGAGCATCACCTGAAGCGACCCGACCCATGTGACGAGCAGCGCGAGACCGACGGTATCGATCGGCAGTTTTCTGGTCGGCGTTTCGCGCTTGCGGTAGATGAACCAGGTGGCGCTGGCGGCGATGAAACCAACCGGAATGTTGACGTAAAAGATCCAGGACCAGCTGTAGTTGTCCGTGATCCAGCCGCCCAGCACCGGCCCCGCGATCGGGCCCACGGTGGCCGTCATCGCCCAGAGGGCCAACGCCATGTTGGCCCGGGCCTTCGGGTAGGAGCTCAGCAAGACAGCCTGAGACAACGGAATGAGCGGGCCTGCCACGAGTCCCTGCAGAATCCGCGCGCCCAGCAGGAACGGCAGGTCCGGGGCGATGCCGCAGAGCCACGAGGCAAACACGAACATCAGGATCGCGCCGACGAAAAGCCGGATCTGACCAATCTGCTGCGTGAGCCACCCCGTCAGCGGAATGGACACCGCATTGGCGGCCGCGAAGATCGTGATGACCCACGTCCCTTCGTCGACGGACACCCCGAGGTTGCCCGACAGATTGGGGACCGCGACGTTCGCGATCGACGTGTCCAGAACCGTCATGAAAGTCGCCAGCGCCACGACGATCGTGGCGATCACAAGCTGGCCGCCTCGTAGTGGCGGATGTTGGACGGGTGCTGCGGGTGAGGCGGGAGGGGTCGATTCCTGCGTCATAAATCGTGGCTTGTGGTGTGGGCAAGGACGGCGAACCTGCGTATGGTACGCGCTTCCGTCACATTTATTAAATACTTACACCATTATGCGGCTTTGAAAAAGATTTGCAATCGGGCCTTTCACCAAGGCGGCATTGTTCGCGGCGTCAGCGGGTAGCGCAGGCGTGCCGTTTGCGTGGGCTGAAAACGGGCTTTACCGGATGGGTCATCCGGCATCTACTCTTGATGCCGATACCCACCAATCTCGGGAGGAATTCGCCATGGAGCAGCACACCCCTGTTTTGATCGTCGGCGCGGGGCCGACGGGATTGACACTGGCGCTGACGCTGCGTCGTTACGGCATTGCAACGCGGGTGATCGACAGGCTCGAGAAGCCTGCGGACCTGTCGAAAGCACTCGCCGTATGGCCGGCGAGCCTCGAAGTGTTGAGCAGCCTCGGCGTCGGCGCGGCGTTCGACGAGGCGGCCGTAGCGATGAGCGCGGTGACGTTCGGCGACGGCGCGCGGCGGCTTGCGCGCGTGTCGATGCACGACGGCATCGACAGCGCCCATCCCAACCCCCTTCTGCTCCCGCAGTCGCAAACCGAAGCGATCCTCACGGCGAAGTTCGTCGATATGGGCGGCGTGATCGAGCGTGGGGTGGAACTGACCGGGCTTAGCGAAGCATCCGACGCAGTGACCGCGACGCTGCGGCATGCCGATGGACGAATCGAGAACACGACTGCCTTGTGGTTGGTCGGCGCCGACGGCGCGCGCAGCGCGGTGCGGCATGCACTCGATATCGCGTTCGAGGGGGACACGGAACCCGACACCTATCTGCTGGGCGACGTGCGCATCGACGGGGTCGATCTCGACCGGCACAGCATCCACATCTGGTGGCACGGCGGCGGCACGGTCGCGCTGTTTCCGTTCGCTCATGACGTATGGCGGGTGATCAGCCGCCGCGTCGACGATGAAGCGGCGGCGCGCGGCGAAGAGCCGCCGACCCTCGATGAACTGCAGCAGAAGATCACACGCCACGGGCCGCCGGGCGCGACGTTATCGGAACCCGGCTGGCTGTCCACGTTTCGGATCAACGAGCGACTCGCGGCGCGCTATCGCACGGGTCGCGTATTTCTCGCGGGCGACGCTGCGCACATTCACAGTCCCGCAGGCGGCCAGGGCATGAACACCGGCATTCAGGACGGGGCGAACCTCGGCTGGAAGCTCGCCTACGTGCTTCAGGGACGCGGCGACGCCGCGACGCTGCTCGATAGCTACGAGGCCGAACGGCGACCGGTTGCGCGCAACGTGATCGCCAACGCGGCAAGACTGCTGCACGTCGGCATGGCGCCGCATCCGCTTGCGCGTCTCGCACGCGACGCAGCAGTGTCCGTGCTCGATCACGTGCCGGCATTGCAGGAGCGGTTGCGTACCGAGATGGCCGAAACGGAAGTGACCTATCACGACGGCCCGCTGGTTGCGCTCGCCGAAAGTGCACGTCATCCGTCGCGCGGCTTTCCCGGCACACGTGCGCTGGATCTGCACTGGGCCCATGCAGCCGATGGATCGCCGCGCACGCTATGGCCTCTGCTGGATGTACGGCACACGTTGATCGCGTTTCGCGAAGGCAGCGAAGTGTCGCGTGCCGAGACGCTGGCTGCTGCGCATGACGATGCGGTCCAGGTTGTGGCGCTCGATGCTGCTGACGACCCTTCCGGCGACGCGCGTCGACGCTACGGGTTCAAAGGCGCAGGGTGGGTGCTGATCAGGCCTGACCAGGTGGTTGCGGTACGTGGTGAGTCCGAGGACGTGGCTTCGCTAGAGCGTTATCTGAAGAACGTTGTCGGCTTGCGGGTGGGTGACGGGACACATTAGTTAGTGGCGTTGGCCGCGTTGGCGGCGTCGGCAAGAGTCCGGCTTCGGGCCTCGGCCTTCAGCTCGCCTCCTCAGGCGCGGAATCTGCTACTCAACAAACCGGCTGGTAACTCGCGCTGGCCCCATCATTCGACGACCGCACCGGGATGAAGCGCAACATGGCAGGCAGCCCGTCGCAGCCGTCGACCACAAAAGGAGAACACGATGACCCTGGTCATTTATCTAGTGGGCTGGATCGTTCTGATAGGCGGCGTCTGCTGGGCGCTCATCGCCATGCACGTCTCGCAGCACACGATCGAAATCGTCGCGGTCATCATGCTCGGCGTCGCGATCATCACGGGCGCCACCCGGACCCGCAACCGGGACCGTTCGTAGCGAGCGGTATCGCGCAGGGAGTCAACGATCGCGGCAGAGATCGCAGCGTAATCGGCAGCGGTTCAGAGGCAGAGGAGGAAGAGAAGATTGCGGGACGCCGCCATACGTCGCACTCTGCGGACGTCCTGCGTGCCGACGCTCTACGGCGCCGCGTAGGACCTCTCGCTATCGACACTGAAGACCGACACCGCATCGCGCAGCGCTTGCGCCTGCTGCGCCAACGCCTGCGCCGCAGCCGATGCCTGCTCGACGAGTGCCGCGTTTTGCTGGGTGACTTCGTCCATCTGGGTAACCGCGGTATTCACGTGCCCAATGCCGATGCTTTGCTCCTCGGACGCGGCAGCAAGCTCGTTCATGATGTCGGTCGTGCGCCCCGCGGAGGATACGATTTCATCCATCGTGCGGCCCGCGTTTTCGACCAGCTTCGATCCCGTATCGATCCTCGTCACCGATTCCGTGATCAGATCCTTGATTTCCTTCGCGGCGCTCGCGCTTCGTTGCGCGAGTGCACGGACCTCGCCGGCTACCACGGCGAACCCGCGGCCCTGTTCGCCGGCGCGCGCGGCCTCGACCGCCGCGTTGAGCGCCAGGATGTTGGTCTGGAATGCGATCCCTTCGATGACGCTAATAATCTCCGCGACCCGCGCCGAGCTTTCGGCAATCTCTTGCATGGTCGCAACGACGCGCCCAATCTCTGCACCGCCGCGTTGCGCAACGCCCGAGCCCGCGCCGGCCAGCTGGCTTGCCTGCTTGGCGTTGTCCGCGTTGTGGCGTACGGCGCTGGTCAACTGTTCCATGCTGGACGCCGTTTGCTCCAGGGAAGCGGCCTGCTCTTCCGTTCGCTGGGACAGATCGGTGTTGCCTTGCGCAATCTCGCCGGCCGCCACGGAAATGGATTCGCTCGAGCTTTTGATGCCTCGGACGATGCCCGTCAACTGCTCTTTCATGGTGGCAAGCGAATGCATCAGGCTCGTGTTGTCCCCCGCCTTCAACCGCACGGCGACGCGCAGATTGCCGGCTGCAATCGCGCTCGCCATGGCCGCGGCCTCGCCAGGTTCGCCGCCGAGTTGCCGCGCGAAGCCGCGGGCGATAAAGAGCGCCACGCCCAGCGCGACAGCAGCCGCCGCGACGATCAGACCGACCACCAGCGCGATCGCAGTGTGGTACGCCTCGTCGGCCACCTTCCCTTCTTGCGACGTGCCTTGCTCATTGATAGCGACGATCTTGTCGATGTCTTTCGCGATGGCATCGCGAACCGTCCCGGACTGTCCGGTCAGGACGCTCATGGCCTGCTGCGGATTGCCCGCTTTCGCCGCGGTCCGAACCTGCTGATCGAGGTCCATGTACTGCGACATCAGGAGCTGGATGTCCGCAAACGCCGTCTTCTCCTCCGGTTCGGAGATGAGCTTTTCGTATTCCGCACTCGCGCTGCGGAACGCCTCGATGCGCGGCGCCATCCTCGCATCCACCGCCTGCGCCTCGGCAACCTTGTCGGTTGAGGCCATGCGGAACTCGGAGAGACGGATCTGGTTCAGAGCGTTCTGCATCCGCAGACTGCTGCTAACACTGGCTGACCATTTATCGCGAAGCGCTGCGACGTGGTCATTTTCGGCGCTCACCTCGTAGAGCGAAAACGCCCCTAGCCCGATCAGCAGCAGGATAACCATTGCAAAGCCTGAAACAAGCTGCGTCACGACTCTCATGTTCTTAAGAAACGGCAAGATAACGTCCTCATTTGCTGTGACTGACAGAACCGGGCGCCGACTCGTTTCGCGGCGTCGCGACACATCCCGCAAGCAACACGTGATCAGGAGACCCGTTGCGCTACGTGGAAAACGAAGGCGACACTATTCCGGTTCCACTCAGTGCGGTGGCTCGAATTGTCAAGGTCTCCATGTTTTATCGGCAAATCGCTTCAATTCTTTAAGCGGCGACCAGTCGGCCGCCCTCGGAAAGACTTACGTGTTCTTTCCCCGCCGCGCTTACCTTGCCGACAGCACCTTCGCGTGCATTTCGATGGTCAGCGCCTCGATCCTCTGGCTCAGTTGCCGCGTGATTTCCGTGAGTTCGGTGTTCTGCTTCAACAGCGTGGCCATCTGTGAGGTGTGCTCAGCCATCTGCAGTTGCCGCTCTTCGGCGGACTTCGCGATCGCTTCCCGATGCTGGGCGTCCGCATCTGCGAGTGCCTTGTCGCGGTCGGCCTGACGCGTCTGCGCTAGCAGGATCAATGGCGCCGCGTAGGCAGATTGCAAACTGAAAGCAAGATTGAGAAGGATGAAAGGATAGACGTCGAATTTGGTAACGCCCGTCATGTTCAGGATGACCCAGATTGCGACGATCAGGGTCTGCCCGAGGAGAAACGTAGGCGTGCCGAAGAAGCGCGCGAACGCTTCGGCCTTGAGCGCAAACCAGTCGTCTCCGAAGGTCGACGTTACATGGTTGTAAGGAAGGTGAAACCGCAGATGCGGCCAACGCTCGTGTTTCGGGGACGACTTGTCGGCTTTGGCTTGATCGAATGGCGTCATGATGTTGAACTCGCTCTGGGTGGAAAACGCGTCAATCTACATGAGCGAGATGAAATTCGCCTCCTACAGTCGCTTCGTTAAAACCGCCGCTATCTTCCGATACACGCGTTCCGCCAGCGCCCATAACAACGGCAACTCGATCAACCGCCCGCGCAGATTCAGCACGAGCAGTAGCGATTCATGCCGCGTCACCCGATCGGCCCAACGCGCTTTATAGTCGCCGTGCAGCGGCCGGAAATCGAAGTCGCGGCCATTCGCGTGCGCCCATTGCGCGAGAAACTCGACGAGCAGATTCCCCACCGAAAACGTCCCGAAGGCCTCGTCATAGGTCGTGATGAAATACTCGACGGTCCGCGTGCCGACGAGGTTGACCGAAGCCGCTACCGGCCGCCCATCCACCGTCACGAATGCGACGAGCGGGACGTTAGACAGGTCTGTGCGCCGCGCCAGCGCAATGAAAAAATCGCGCACCTGATTGTCCATCAGATAGCGCGACCCGATCCCGCGCGCAACAGCCCAATTGCGTTTGTTTTCAAACAGCCACGTCAGCGTGCTTTGCGCTTCGTCGGCCGTGCGGCACCATCCGAAACTTACGTCGCCCTGCCGGCGCAGCCGCTTCACACTCGAACGCAAGGCGGAGCGCAGCGTGGCGTTGCGCGTCGCGAGGAAGTCGTCCCATGACGGATAGGCGCGCAGTCCGATCGCGTATCCTGGCAACTCGCGCCAGCGCGGTGGCAGCCGTCGCCGCACCCACGAGCCAGGTGCAACACTCAATGCGTGCTGCAATGCGCTGCCGTTTTCGACCATCGGAATTTCGAGCACATCCGCATGAATCCGCATCATCGCAGCGACCGTGGCCGGGTAGAGCTCAGTACGCCGCGTGTCTTTGATCAACGGTCCGCCGTATTCTTCGCCGCTTCCGCAACCAAGCGAATGCGCGAGCCGCAGCGCTCCTTTGCGAGTAATCGCGACCGGCCACAACGCGAGCAATTCGTGCGCGCCGTACACCATCGCGACTTCGATCACCGCACCGCTCGCCAGCGCGCGTTCAACCGCAAGCTCGCAGTATTCGAAACTACTGAACGGGGAATGCGCTTCTGCTGTCGCGGACAACGCGCACCATTGTGGCTGCAACGCGCGAAATGCAGCGAGCGTCTCGCACGATCGTACGTCGTATCGGAACGAAGCTGTTGGCGATGAGGGTTCGAGCATCGCGGCCGTGGCTGTAGACACTGGACTCCTGAATTATTTTGCAGCGCATGCCCCGTGGCGGATTTGCCGTCCTGCCATAACGGGCAATTTACGCGGAGGGGTAAAGGTGGTCTGGCGGCAGCGCATAGTGTCGAACGAAAAGCAAACTCGCGCGACCTATGGTTTCGGCCGTTTCTGGATTTTGGCGGACAAGACCTGGCGGAGCGCCGGGCAATGTGCAGGCATGGTCGCGCGCCGCGCCGAATGGCCGTTCGACGCTATTCAACGGCCGCGCTGAGTTTGTCTTTAGTCGTAATGCGACGATTGCGGTCGGCAAAAGCATCGGGCCGCGCACCGCGCACGCTTTGCCAGATGACGACGCCTTCCCGCTCCTCCGGTCCGAAACCCAGTTCGTGCTGATCGTAGTCGAACATCGTCGCAAACCAGCGCTTTAAGTGTTCCGAACCGTCGAACACATCGCCGCAGACCGGGTTGTCGTAGACGAGGAAAAGATGCTGGATTGCGCCGTTCGCGAGCGCCTCTTCGAGCTTGTGCAGCAGCGTGGTCATCAGTTCAGGGCCGAACGGATTGAACATGAACACAACTACGTTGCCAGACGGCACAGCCATGTCGGCGACATTCGCAACGACCGCGCGGATCGGCGCACGTGCCGGAAAGCGTCGCGCAATGGCGGCCGCGTTTTCGTTCGCGGTCTTCACGAGGTCGACGCTGATGTCGTAGCCCAGTACCCGCGCGAACGGATACTCGGACGCGACGATCAGTGGCCGGCCCTTGCCACAGCCGATGTCGACGAACGTATAGCCAGCGATATCGCCGAGCGTATCGAGCGCACGACGGATGATGGTCGGCTGTGAGCCCATGTAAGGACTCAGTTGATCGGCAAGGAGCGGATCGCGCTGCAACGCGAACGCGTCCACCAGGCCGCTGGTATCGATACCAAATTGCAGGTCGAAGGGATGACGGCGCAGACAGCCCGAGTACACCGCGCGCAGCAGCGGCACGCGAATGCAGATGCGGCGCAACTGTGGCGTTAGCATTGCGCGCTGCATGAAGTCGGGCAGTTTCGCTACGCCATTCAGGAATGGCTGTTTAAGCGTGCTTCTTAGAGTCATTCGGAGGCGCCGTCTGGAGTGTTCCGGGAAATCCCGGATCCTCCAGACATGATCGCGCCGTCAGGCGACAAGCTGCCGCCATAGGTTGGTTGTAATGCGACAAGACAACGTTGGCGGTCGCGGCCCGCGGAACCCGTTAGTCACGAGTCCACGGGCCGCACCGTTTCAAGGCCCGCGCACCCGGTGGAACAAATGCATCGCGAGATCTTGCAGCCATCCGGCAAGGATCACCGGCCGCTTGAAGGATCGACTTTCGATTGCGCGACCGGGACGTGAGTCAGCCGGCGAGTCTTCCACGTCAGCCTGAGTGCCCGGGCTTCCATGCGCCCAATATTCGAACGGATAGAACATCCGTGATCGCGCTATCGTCATCGCTCGCTCGGCTTCATGCCGGGCGTGGAAGTCGTTGTCGACGCTTGACCCGGCGGGACGCCGGGTCGGGTAGATCGTTTGGATGGACTCGCCGTCACGGGCGGGGGTCGATGTTTTCGTGTTCATAGATATCTCCGTTAGTAAGGTCGGAAACGGAGACGGTACAAACAAAACAGGCCTCATCCGTTTCCGGAGAGGCCTGTTGATCGACGCTTGTACCTGTAAATCTAAAGCGAACGAGCCTCCCCCAGGGTGTCCTTGCGGAAACCCTCGCCGCCTTGCAGCGCGAATGCTGGGATGAGGTTCGAGATCATGAGGCCGAGTTTCTCTTTGAATGCGTGGTCTGTCAATTGATGCATGTTGTGCTTGTGCGACATTTCAACGGATCGTGTCGGATGTCGCGAAGCGATCCGATGCGTAGGACATGAAATGCCGTTCGTCATCACCTTTGTTTCCCCGGTCAAGACTCGATATGAGCAAGCGGTAAAGCCAGAGACTATTGCGACCGGCTCGCCCACTCACGCACCGCCTGAACAAACAACCTGAGTGCGATCGGCGGATGACGATTGGCGGGATAGTAAAGACACGTCCCAGGAAACGACGGACTCCACTCAGGCAGCAGATGAACCAGATGGCCCGACGCCAGGAGCTCGGCGACCTGATACTCGGGCACCCAGGCGATCCCGATGCCGGCCAGCGCTGCTTCGACCATCAGGTTAAGGCTGCCGAGTGTCATCGGCCCGTCGACATCGATGCTCGCTGTTTTGCCACGATGCTCGAGATCCCAGCGGTACAGCGCTCCGCTCTCAAAGCGAAAGCGAATGCAACGGTGCTGCTTCAGATCGTGCGGTTCTTTTGGCGACTCATGACGCGACAGATACTCAGGCGATGCCACAGCCGCGAACCGCATGTCCGGTCCGAAGCGAATCGCGATCATGTCGCGCGGTACGTCCTGGAGCACTCGAATGCCGGCGTCGAAACCGTCCGCGACAATATCCACCAATCGCGTGTCCACCACGAACTCGACATGGATGTCTGGATAAGCCGCGAGAAACTCCGGAAGCACATGGCGCACGAGCGGCCTTGCCGCCGACTCCGATGCGCTAATCCGGATCGAGCCCGACGGACGATCGCGCGTGGAAGCAACCTCGTTCACCGCGTCTTCAAGGTCGGCGACGGCAGGACCAACGCGCCGCAGAAGTTGTTCGCCGGCTTCGGTGAGCGCGACGGACCGGGTCGTGCGATTGAACAGTCGCACGTTTATCCGCTCCTCCAGACCTCGCATTGAATGGCTCAGCGCCGACGGTGAGACTCCGAGCGCGCGCGCCGCTGCGCGGAAGCTTCGATGCTCGGCAATGGCAATGAAAGCAGTCAGCTCGGACAGGCCGGCACGCGGCATAGTTGAATTCTCCTCAATATGCTGTACAAGTCTAGCCTGATTGTTGAGCAACATACAACAGCCTAAGATACCTTCATACACCGCACCGCCCCTCGGGGCAGGCGGCCGCCCGCAATTTTCGAAGGGAGAATGGACATGCAAAAACGCACACTGGGAAACAGCGGTCTCGAGGTATCGACGCTCGGTCTCGGCTGCATGGGTTTGAGTTTTGGCTTTGGGCCAGCCACCGAAAAGTCCGCAGCCATCAAGGTGATCCAGACCGCCTTTGAACGAGGCGTCACGTTCTTCGATACCGCCGAATGCTACGGCCCGTTCACCAACGAGGAGCTGGTGGGCGAAGCTCTTGCTCCGATGCGCGACGAAGTGGTGATCGCCACGAAGTTCGGCTTTCAGGACGGCGATTCAAAGCTGCCGACCGACAGCCGGCCGGAGCGCATCCGTGCCGTGGCCGAGGCTTCGCTGAAGCGTCTGAAGACCGATCGCATCGACCTGTTCTACCAGCATCGCGTCGACCGGAACGTGCCGATCGAAGATGTGGCCGGCGCCGTCAAGGATCTGATCCAGCAGGGCAAGGTCAAGCACTTCGGCATGTCCGAAGCGGGTGCCCAATCGATCCGCCGCGCGCATGCCGTGCAACCGGTGGCCGCGTTGCAGAGCGAGTATTCGCTGTGGTGGCGCGAGCCGGAGGAAAGTGTGCTTCCGACGCTCGAGGAACTCGGGATTGGCTTTGTGCCGTTCAGCCCGCTAGGCAAGGGCTTTCTAACTGGTGCGATCAACGAGACCACCGCCTTCGACCAGGGCGACTTCCGCAACATCGTGCCGCGTTTCTCGGAAGAGAACCGTAAGGCCAATGCTCATCTGGTCGAGGTGCTCGGACAGATCGCCGACGGCAAGGGTGCGACCCGTGCGCAGATCGCGCTTGCGTGGCTGCTTGCGCAAAAACCGTAGATCGTGCCTATTCCTGGGACGACCAAACTGCATCGGCTGGAAGAGAACATCGGCGCCGCCGCGGTCGAACTGTCGGGTAACGATCTGTCGGCGATTGAAGCGGCGCTTACGCAGATCAAGGTAGTCGGGGATCGTTACCCGGCGCAAATGCAGCAGCGCGTGGATCGCTAGAGCGTCGAAGGGTTCAGCGCGCGCTGCAACGCGCTGACACAGTCAGAACCCTGCGAACCAAGGTTAGCCGTCGCATTCTCCATCACAACCCGCTTCAATTGCGCCAAAGCCGGCGGTGCATCTGCGCGCCCGGTATGCAAAACAAGGGACTGCTGCTGATCGACTCTCAGGGACACTATTCGCTGCAGATTTTCAAGGCGGAACGCCCGCAATTCGCTTCGGGCGACAAGGGCGCGGGAACACCGGCCGAGTACAAAGAGGCCGTCATGGGTTCCAGCACTCACTTCGGTACGATCAGCGTCGGCCCGGTTAATGGAACCTTGACGGTCCATGTAGAGAACGCGTCCTTTCCCAATTGGGAAGGACAGTCGCAAAAGCGAAGCTACGAACTTAAGGACGGTGAATTGAGCTACCGCGTGACACCTCGCCCGAATGGCGATGTGCCGATTTCGGTGTGGCGACGGGTGGACTGAAGGGGATCAGGCAAACAATCACAGCAGGTCTGCCGCTCGAGACAACGAACGGCAGACCTCACAACCGATAGAACGCAAACCTGTTGCCGGCATCGGCAACCATCGTTCTCAGCCCGGTCGCTTAATGCGCGTTGAGCAGGACGCTGGCAATAACGCCGGTTGCGACGGCGGCGAGCACGTAGTCGCCGTTCACACCGACCCACTGATATCCGCGCGGCGGCGCTTGCAGGCCATGGTCATGCCAGTCGTCGACCACGTAGTTACGATCGCGGTACTCCGCCGGCAACCGTTCACCCTTGTGCCAATCGTTGTGCGGAACCGGACCGCCCGGGCCGCCCATCGACGCCTCATGCGGTGCAGGTCCGCGGCCATGTCCACGCTGAACCGGGCGCTGGCCGTGATCATCATTGTGCGGCTGGGCAATAGCGGCAACGGACGTACCCAGTAACGATACGATCAAAAACGGTACGGCAAATGTCGACTTCATGGTTTCGCCTCAGAGTGAATGACGGAATAGCGGTTTGGCGCTCCAGCTCCAGACGGGGCGAAGCGCCAGTTGCGTCTTGACCCTGTCGCTATGCGAAATGGATCGTCTGGCGGTGGGGTCAACGTCGGACGCCGACAAATGATGTCATAAGAATGCATGCTGGCTCAAACCGATCGGCACATTTCGGCTGCTTCGAAGCGCGTTCTAAGAATGTTTGACATTCGACGCTACCACCGCGACCACATCAATTGTGTGAATTGCAGCAATTGCTTCGGGTACCTGACCTGGGCCAACATGTGTTGCACCAGAAACAGCACCCTTGCATGGCTCCCGACGCATACGATGAAACCGGTCAACGAATCCTGGATCCGCGACGCGGCGGCCGGTCTGCCGTCCACGCCGCCTATCGCAGCACACCCTGCCTACCCTGCAAGTACCTCCGCAACTGCAAGCACACCGGCACCCGCCGGCGGCCTGCAGGCGACCGCCATCCTGCTGTTCGGCTACGCGATTCTGATTACCGGCAATGGCCTGCTGGGCACGCTGATCTCGCTGCGGCTGATCCAGCAGCAGACGCCGTCGCTGGTGGTCGGCGTAGTGCAATCGGCTTATTACATCGGCTTCATGGTCGGCGCGCTATGGGGCGGCGGCCTGATCGGGCGGGTCGGACATCATCGCGCCTTTGTCACGTTCGCCGCGGTCTCGGCGTGCTGCGCGCTCGGTTATGCCGCGTGGAGTTCGGCCGCGACGTGGGCTGCGTTGCGCTTTGTGATGGGCTTTTGCCTCGTCGGCATTTTCACGGTGGTGGAAAACTGGCTGCATCAGTCGGCCAGTAACGCGCAGCGAGGACGGGTGTTTTCCGCGTACATGATCACGAACTATCTGGGCGTCGGCACGGGGCAGTTTCTGATCAGCCTCGCCGATCCGGCCGGCTTCGCCCTTTTCAGCCTCGTCAGCGCGCTGTTTTCCGCTTCACTGATACCGGTTGCACTGGTCGGTAACGCACCCGTGCCGACTGCTCCGATAGAGGCTCCTGAGAGCAGCGGCGGTTCGCGTCTCGCACGCGGACTCTCGGGCTTGAGCACGATCTACAGATGGGCGCCGCTCGGAGTATATGGCTGCCTCGCGGCCGGTCTGCTGAACAGCGGCTTCTACACAATGCAACCGGTGTTCATGCGCCGGCTCGGCTATTCGGTCACCGACGTCTCGCACTTCATGGGCTTCGCACTGCTCGCGGCGCTCCTGCCGCAATGGCCGGTTGCGAGGCTCGCCGATCTGTTCGACCGGCGCATCGTCATCCTGTCAATTACTGCGCTTGCTGCGGTGTGCAGCCTGCTGCTGTTCGTGCTGCCTGGCGGCACGCTGGTCGAGGTGCTTGGGTACGTGTATGTCAGCGTGGTGTTCTCGCTGTACGGCGTGGTGACGTCGTACGTCAACGACTGCATTCCGGCCGGCCAGCGTATCGCCGTCAGTGCCGGGCTGCTGCTGATCTTCTCGCTGGGCGCGAGCGTGGGGCCGACTTTGGCGTCGGCGCTCATGGGACTCGCAGGTCCAGGCGGCCTCTATCTGTTCACGTTGCTTGTGACCGGCACGCTCGCGGGCCTCGCGCTCAGCAGTTTGCGCGCGACCCCTAGCGTCAATGCGGCGCGCTGAGCCACACCACCGTCAACGACCGCACGCCTTGTGCGCCGCGAATCAGCACACCTTCGATATCGGCCGTGGCCGACGGCCCCGTTACCAGCGCCGCATATCGAGCACGCTGAAAATCCGGCCGCCGGTAGACGTCCTGCAATCCATCGATCATCTGTGCAGGGTCGAGCAGCACGACCAGATGCTGCACGATATAGCCGATCGCATTGACCACGTATTCCTGCTCGCTGAACCACACCGAGCCGGTCTCCGCGACGCCAAAGCGGGCCCGCACGACGCCCACGTCGATGTCCTGCAGCGACACCGGTGGTGTGTCGGCGCTCAACGGGCGCGTGCCCGGTACTTCGGACGTAGCCGAACACACCGAGGCCTCCGCGCCGAAACGCTCGCGGATCAACGCAAGCACGTCGGCGCCCGAAGCGGCCTCGACACACGTTCCGCCCATGCCCGCCAACGCCGCAGTGAAACGCGCCCGCAGGTCGCCGCCGGTCGATGCGAACAGCGGCACCTCGGGACGCTCGCGCGCCTCCGGCTGTGCCGCGCGTACCTTCGCGAGAAAAGCCTCACGCGTTGCCATCGCCACCTCCACGATTCTTCCGGTACCACGCGTGAAACGTCAGCTTCGGCGCTTCCGGCAATTCGCGCTGCCGGCCCCAGATATTGAGCGGGTTATACAGCACGAAATTCGGCAGCCGCCGCAATGCGCCGCCCATCGACGACACCGTCGCCCGGTACAGCGTTGGACTCGCCAGCAGACGCCCGGCCATCTTCAACACTTCCTGCTTCACGAACGGCACTTCATGGCGCTCGGTAATCACCTGCCGCCACTTGTAGATCTGTTCATGGATATTGATCTTCACCGGGCAGACGTTCGTGCAACTCCCATTGAGCGTGGAAGCAAACGGCAACGCGCTATAGCGTTTCAGGTCGTAGGTCGGGTTGATGATCGCGCCAATCGGTCCTGAATACGTACCACCGTATGAGAGACCGCCGCTGCGCCGGTACACCGGACAGGTGTTCATGCACGCACCGCAGCGGATGCATTTGAGCGAATACCAGAACTCCTGCATCGCAAGCCGCTCCGAGCGGCCATGATCGACGAGGATATAGTGCATCTCGGTACCGGGACGCGGTGCGCGGAAGTGCGACGTGTATTGCGTAATCGGCGAGCCGAGTGCGCTGCGCGAAAGCATGCGCACAAACACGCCAAGGTCCGAGACCTTCGGAATCAGTTTTTCAATGCCGATCGAGGCAATATGCAGCGGCGGCACGTTGGCCGACAGGTCCGCGTTGCCCTCGTTGGTACAGACCACCACTGTGCCCGTTTCCGCCACTGCGAAATTGCAGCCCGTCATGCCGGCCGTTTTCTCACGCACAAAATACGGCCGCGTATTCATCCGCTGGCTTTCGGCGAGGTAGTGAATATCGCTGTTCTCGGGATCGGTGCCGATCGTGCGGCCGAACAGTTGCGCGACATCGGCGCGCAGCTTGTGCACGGCGGGCACCACCATATGGCTCGGATCCTGGTGATCGAGTTGCTGGATGCGCTCACCGAGGTCCGTCTCCATCACCGTGATGCCGCGCGGCTCGAGATATTCGCGCATCGCACACTCGTCCGTGAGCATCGACTTGCTCTTGACGAGCGTCGTCATGCCGCGTCCGGACATGATCTGGTAGACCAGCTCGTTGTGCTCCTCCGCGGTTGCCGCCCAGTGCACGGTCACGCCGTTCGCTTCCGCCGCGGACGCGAACTGTTCGAGATACTCGGACAGATGCGACAGCGTATGTTCCTTGATGCCCGAGGCCAGCTCGCGCAGCGTTTCCCATTCGGCGATGTTGTGCGCCTGCGCGTCGCGCTTTTCGCGCAGATCCCAGAGGCGCTTGTCATGAAACGCCACATGCTCCGTCTTGGCGATGAAAGCGCCCGCGGCTTTTGCGTGATCGATCCGGCTCATTCGCGTGCTCCGTTCAAAACCTGCGCGATATGGATAAAACGTGCGTCCGCTTTCATCCGCTCCGCGCAACCTTGCTGGTGCATCAGGCAAGACATATCGCCAGAGACGATGTACTCCGCGCCGGCGTTCAGGTGATCGCGAACCTTGTCCTGCCCCATGCGGACCGATACCGGCTCTTCCGTCACGGAGAAGGTGCCGCCGAAGCCGCAGCATTCATCGGGACGGGCGAGCTTGACGAATTCGATGCCTTTGACGCCCTTCAGCAAGGCCAGCGGTTTTGAAAACGGCGTGCCGGCGATTTCCGAGACCGACGCCTCTTTCAGATGCCGCAACGCGCTGCAGCTGTTGTGAAGCCCTACCCGATGTGGAAACTCAGCCCACGGAAAGTCACGGGCGCCGACCACGTCGTGCAAAAACTCGACCAGTTCATAGGCGACGGCGCGTACCTTCTTCACCTCGGAGGTTTGCTCGATTGCAGTCAGATGCTCGCGCACGTGATGAATGCAGCTCGACGAAGGTCCGACGATGTAGTCGTATCCCGCGAAATTGCGCGCAAAGACCTTCTCCGCGCCGGCCGCTTCGGCCTGGGCGCCGCTGTTCGCCATCGGCTGGCCGCAGCAGGTCTGCTCCTGGGGATAGTCCACCTCGATGCCGAAGCGCTCAAGCAATTCAAGGGTGGCGATGCCTACTTCCGGATAGAACGCGTCGATAAAGCAGGGTATGAAAAGAGCGACTTTCATGGAATCGAGGGGCCGGCATATTTGAGGGGACGAAGCGCTGCGCTCCGCATGCGGGCGCATGTGCCTACTCTACTGCGGATTCCAGTCCGGCGACGTGCTGCTGGCCGCCCAAGTACGCTTTTTGTATGACTGGTCTTGTTGGTCTGACCAAGAATATAAGGAAGTTGGAGAAACGTGTCAATTTAGGCGCCAGCCTTTGGGTGCCAGCCTTGACGCGACCGCAATGGACTGGACGTACCGCGCCCTCAGCGTGAGTACCGTCCCGCGGCATCAGGATGGCTTGGCCGCCTCTTCTTCATACAGTTCGCGTACGAAAGTCAGATGGCGCTCGGCGGCCTTGCGCGCCTTCTGGGCGTCGCGTGCCATCACGGCGTCGAAGATCGCCTGATGCTGCGTCAACAGTTGACGCTCCTTGGCATCGTCGTAATCGATCAGCCGATGGTATTGCCGCATCCCTTCCCGAATCAGCGTGTGGATACCGTGGATGACATGCGCGAGCGCGACGTTATGCGTCGCATCGGCGATAGCCAGGTGAAAGGCGGCGTCCAGCTCCGGCAGGTTCGTGCGGTCGTCGGAGAGCGAGCAGGTTTTCAGTTCTTCGAAAGCGTTGCGGATCTTCTTGAGATCGGCAGCGGTGGCGCGCTCGGCTGCGTACACCGTCGCGATCGATTCAAGCCCCTGGCGCAGTTCGAGAATGTCGGCGCTGGTGCGCGGATTCTGCAGCAGCAGCTCCGCCAATGGCTTCGAGATGATCGGCGCCGTCACGTCCACCACCGTAAAACCGCCCCGCCCCGAGGTCTCGATATAGCCGTCCGCCTCCAGGCGGATCAGCGCTTCCCGCAGCGATGGACGCGATACGCCCAACTGGGTCGCCAGATCGCGCTCGGCGGGCAGGCGGTAGCCCGGCATCAACGCGCCGTCCGAGATCAGCCGTTTGATCTGGTCGGACACGACGTCGGACAGCCGTTTGCGCGTGAAGGACTGGATCGGATGAAATTGCATGGGCAAGGTCGTAGCGGTAGAGGGTATGACGCGCTGCGTTGGTGGACAAGGCCGGCCGGCGCGTCAGGGGTGGCTTCTGGAGACGGCGGCCGCAACTGCCTGGGGCAATTATAGCGTCCGCTCTTTATGGCACCTGAGAGGCCATGAGAGCGGCCGTTGCCGTTAGCACACACCGCGCTTGAATGGCGCCGGTTAAAGAACCCCGCTAAAGCACCCTTCAATCGAACCGGCTCTGCAACAGACTGATCAACCAGCTCACAAACGCTTCGACCCGATCCGCGCGGTGCCGCCAATGCGGATAGATCGCCGAGACCTGCATCGGCGCCGCGCGCCATGCGGGCAACACTTCGATCAGTTCACCCGCTTCGAGGTGCTCCTGCACGTCGTAGCGCGGAATCTGAATCAACCCCAGGCCCGACAGGCAGCAGGCGATATAGGTTTCCGCGTTGTTCACGGCAACCCGGCTGCGCATCGGCATATTGATGGTCTGCTCGCCGCTTCGATACTCCCAGGCGGCGATGCGCGCGCCGCCTGCCGACGCGTAATCGATCGCCCAGTGCTTCGGCAGATCCTCGGGTGTGTTCGGCACGCCATGCCTGGCCAGATAGGCGGGACTGGCGCAGTTGATCAGCGTCAGCGCACCAAGCGGCCGGGCGACGAGGCTCGTGCTGTCGAGCGGTCCCACGCGGATCGCGCAATCCACGCCCTCCTGAACCAGATCGATCGGCCGGTCAGTCGAGCCCAGCATCACCTGTACGTTCGGATAACGCTCGAAGAAGGCCGGTAATGCGGGCGCCACGAGCCGCCGGGCGATCCGGCTAGGCACGTCGACGCTCAAACGCCCCGCGATCTCGGTGGGCGCCTTGCGGAACAATCCGTCGATCGCATCCGCGTCCGCGAGCCAGCTACGGCTGCGTTCGAGCAGCGTCTGTCCGTCCGGGGTCAGTTGCACGAGCCGGGTGGTCCGGTGCAACAGACGCGCGCCCATGCGCTGTTCCAGTTGCTGGACGGCGAGCGAGACCGTCGCGCGTGGCAGGTTCAGCGCGTTGGCTGTCTTGATGAAACTGCGCATATCGGCGACATGCACGAAGACCCGCAGCAGGTCGACCTGATCCATTGAAGTCCGGCTCCATTTGCTTTGTCACGAACCAGACTGAAGCATGAATGCTGCATAGGCACAAGCAACGTCAAAGACTCCGGAAGCCAAGGCATAGGTCGAATGCGCCGGGCCTGACAGTTAGCGCGTCGTATAGCCGCCGTTGGCAAAGATCGTCTGCCCTGTGATCCACCAACCGTCGGTGACGAGGAATTTGACAATCGGTGCGATATCGCCGATTTCGGTCAGGCCGCTTTTCGTCGATTTGCTGAGAGCGGCGGCGGTCGCGTGATAGGCAGCGGACTCTTTTGATTCAGCCGGATAGAAAAACGGCGTATCCATCGGACCCGGGCCGATCGCGTTCACCGAGATGCCGCGCTCGCCGAACTCCTTCGAAGCAGCGCGCGTGTAGTGTTCGATCGGCGCCTTGCTGCCGGGATAGATCGAATAGAACGGCGTGTAAGCCGACAGCAGCGAGGTCACGATAGTAACGACCTTGCCGTTATCCGCCAGCTTCTTGCCCGCTTCCTGCAGAAAGAAGAACGCCGCCTTCGAGTTGACTGCGAAGATCGTGTCGTAGTCGTGCTCGGTCACTTCGACCATCGGCTTCTTGATGACCATGCCCGTGGTATTCACCGCGATATCGATCTTGCCGAACTGCTTCAGCGCTTCGTCGAACAGCCGTGTGACGTTGGCGGGCTGGGTCAGGTCGCCCTGCACCGCAATCGCTTTCGCGCCGGCGGCCTGCACGGCGGCAACGGTTTCTTCCGCGGCGCCGCGGGTCGCATCGCTGTTGTAGTGCACCGCGACCGCAGCCGCGCCACACTTGGCGAGCTCGCGGGAAATCAGCCCGCCCAGGTTCTTCGCACCGCCTCCGATCACGACCACCTTACCGTTGAGAGAGTGATCTGCCATGACATCCTCCGGGACATTGAGTGGGGAGTCACAGTATAGGAGCGGCAAGCGCCGCTATTGGCCGGTCGCGGCTGGATGGAAAGTCCAGCAAACGCGAACAATCTGCGCGAAGCAACAAGCAGCGCTTCAGCGCGGTTCGACCAGCGCGACCTTCACGAATCCATCGGGCTGCGCCTGCAATCGCGCGGAGAACTGCTGCATATGCAACGCCACGCGCCGCGCGTAGCCTTTGCCGCCGCCGCTGTAGCGCGACAAGGCCTCGTTGAGATCGCCACCCGAGGCGTCCAGATAGCCGCGCAAGATCGACGAGCCGATGGTCACGTTGACGACGGGGTCGGACAGATCCTTGCCGCCCGACACCAGTTGCGGATGCGCCGAGGGCAACACCTGCATCAGACCTTTCGCGCCGGCGGTGCTGACCGCGCGTCGGTTGAAGCCCGATTCGGTGGCGATCACGCCGAGCAGCAGCACCGGCGACATCGCAAAGCGATTCGCCGCATCGAGCACGGCTTGCGCGATGGTGGTGGATTCACCGCGCGCCACGCGAAATTGTCCCGACAGGATAGTTGCAATTTCAACCAGTGCCGATGCGTTGGAGCCGTCAGGCGGTTGGCTCGCCATGACCGGGGCAGCAACGTGCGGTGCGTCGAGCATTGGCGCATCCGTGATACGCGGCGCTTCGGCCGCCTGCATCGCGCTCGCAAATGACAGTGTCAACGCGCCGAGCGTCAGGCCCACTATTCGTGTGGCCCGTGTGGTGCGGTTTTCCCTTCCCCTGTTCGTCTGGCTGTTCTGCATATCGCCCGCTGGCTATTCGCGTGCGATGAACAATACGTGGAACGACGTATCGGGCGAACAAAAACCTGTCCGCCCGACGTAAACAGGGCATCAAAACACAGGGCATCAAAACAAGGCATCAAGATCGCAGCGCGAGAATCGCTGCGGCAAGACCGCCTCAGCCGGCGTTCAGCGCCGGTGCCCGGACCTGCAGACCCGCGACGAAGGCCGCGATCCGGTCGCAGGCTTCGGCCAGACGCGCTTCGTCGACCACAAAGCCAAGCCGCACGAAGCCGTTGGCCGTCTCGCCGAACGCGCTGGCGTCGAGCAGCGAGACACCCTGAGCGCGAAACAGTTGCCAGGTGAATTCGACCGTATCGAGACCGCAGCCGCTGACGTCGACCATCATGAACATGCCTGCTTCGGGCAACAGGCAGCGCAGTCCGTGCACTTGGCTCAAGCGCTCATACACGACGTCACGGCGGCGCCGGTAGACTTCGCGCATATCCGCGACGATCTGCGCCTTTTGCTCGAACGCCACAAGCGCGGCCTCCTGGATAAACCCAGGCAGGCCATACAGCATGCATAACGCGAGCCGCCCGAGATGCCCGATCAGCTCCGCCGGCCCGATCGCCCAGCCTACGCGCCAACCCGCCATCGCATGCGACTTCGAGAGGCTCGCGATCGTCACGGTCCGTTCGGCCATCCCTTCGAGCGAGGCGATACTGACGTGCTCGCGCTCGAAGGTGAGATCGGCATACACCTCGTCGGACACGACCCACAGATCATGCTGGCGAGCGAGTTGCGCGATGCGTTCCAGATCGGCACGCGGCATCACGACGCCGGTCGGGTTACACGGAGTGGCAAAGAAGATCGCTTTGGTGCGCGGCGTGATAGCCGCTTCGAGCGCATCGCAATCCAGATGAAAACCACGTGCCGGGTCGACGGGCACAGGCACCAGCGTAGCGCCCGAGGCCCGCACACAGGCTTCGTAGGTCAGATAGAGCGGCTCCGGCACGACCACTTCGTCGCCGGGTTCGCAAAGACACAGCGCCGCGGCGAAAATGCCGTTCTGCGCGCCGGCGCACAACATCACGTTTTCGACGCCGACGGAACGGCCAGTGGTGCGGGTGTGTTCGCGGGCAATCGCCGCCCGTAGCGGCTCACGCCCAACCACCGTGGTGTAGTGCGTGTCGCCGCCGCGCAGCGCTTCGACTGCCCTTTCGACGATCGCCTCAGGTGTCGCGAAGTCCGGATCGCCGACGCTCAGCACGATCACATCTTCGCCTCTCGCCCGCGCCTGTTGCGCGGCATGGTGAATTTCCCACGCGGACGTGCGCTTGCCCTGCAGGCGCTCGACCAGACTTGAATACTTCATCCCCACTCCTCACGGCAAAACCTGTCCGGCCATCAATGTAATGGGGAGTGGGCAAAACGTCCATCGTTGCAAACAATGTGCAAGGGAGAAGTCTGCGCGATTTGCTCAGAGCTGACGACGCAACTCAGCCGGCGGCACCTTCATCAGATGGCGGTACTTTGCCACTGTCCGCCGTGCGACCAGCACGCCCTGCTCGGCGAGCATGCGAGCCAAGGTCACATCCGACAGCGGATCGTTGGTGTTTTCCGCGGCGATCATTTCCTTGAGCAGCGCACGGACAGCCGCAGCCGAACAGGTGCCGCCACTTTCGGTGCCCAGTTCGCGCGGGAAGAAATGCTTGAATTCGAAGATGCCTCGCGGCGTCGCCATATACTTGTTGCCCGTCGCGCGCGAGATGGTGGATTCATGCAAGCCGAGTTCTTCGGCAACGTCACGCAGCACCATCGGTTTAAGCGCGATCTCGCCGTACTGGAAAAACGCCTTCTGATGCGCGACGATGCATTCGGCCACGCGTTGAATCGTATCGAAGCGCTGTTGCGCATTGCGGATCAGCCAGCGTGCCTCCTGCAGCTGCTGTGCAAGCGGCGAACGGCTTGCACCGGCTGACTGCGCGAACAGCTCGGCATACATGCGGTGAATCCGCGCGCGCGGCTGCACAGCCGGATTGATATTCACAATCCATTTGTTACGCACCTGGCGAACGATCACGTCCGGCACGACATAGTTGTCTTCCGTGCGGCCATAAAAATTACCTGGCTTTGGATCGAGTTTGCGCACGAGAGCACAAGCCACGCGCAGTTCTTCCGCCGAGCAACCAATCTGCTTTTGCAATTCGGCCTGCTCGCGGCGCGCAAGACGTTCGAGATGATGCTGGACGATCTGCAGGGCGACATCGCGACCCGGCACGTCGACGGGCATCGCATGCAGTTGTAGCTCGAGACACTCGGAGAGCGAACGTGCGCCGAGTCCCGGACGATCGAGCGACTGCACGAGGCGCAGCGCCACCAGCAATTCCTCTTCCGTCAAAGCCGGTTCGAGTTCGACGATTGCGGCCAGATCCGCGAGATCCTGGCGCAGGTAGCCGTCGTCGTCGAGCGCTTCGATCACGAACCGGGCAACTTCGCGGTCACGCTGGTCGAGGCGGTACAGCCGCAGCGCGTCGTGCAACTGTTCGCGCAGCGAAGGTTGGGAGCGGGCCCATTCGGCCGGGTCGCTGCCCTCGGAATCGCCGTTCTGGCGCGACGAGTTGCGGCTAAACGAGTCACCGGAGAATTCGCCTGAGAAGTCACCGGACGACATGTCGCCCGACGATTCATCCGACGCCATGCTCTCACGCGAATCGGCTACTGCACTGTCGAGCATCGTATCGGGCTCGCTCGCGCTGACGGTGTCGCCAGCCGCAACCGGGATGCTATCGTCGCCGGTCGAAGAGGTTGCGAGCGCAACGTCTTCCGTGTCGGTCGCGTCGTACTCGAGAAATGGATTGGTGTCGAGCGCAGTACGCAACTCCTGCTGGAACTCGAGGGACGATAACTGCAATAGCCGCACTGACTGCTGCAACCGCGGAGTCAGTGCCAGTGATTGCCTTGTGCGTAGTTCAATTGAAGGCGGCATTGTAGTCAGTCCTTGGGATAGTTCTAAAAAAGAGGCTTGGCACTACCAGAGCAACTGTCGTACCAGCTCGCGCAAACCGCTGTTTTTTCTCATCTTTGCTTTTTCACCAGGCTCAGGCAGGCCGCTTGCGGCGCCATTTTTTACAATTGGCCGGAAAAATGCGCAGCGGACGGCGACGCCTTTTACAGGCCCGCTCCGCGGGCCGCCACGCCAGTCCCGGCAGGCTTACACGCCCTCCAGGCGACCCATGTCCGCCCTTTGCGAAGCAAATGCGCACCGTTGGGCACACTCCTTGCGGCTATGGTCGTGTGGACGGATAAACCTCAGTCAAATGACAAGCGCGCCGCGCCAACGCAGCGCAACCAGCGTCAAGTGAATGAGTCGCGTATCCGGTGTCGATTAACGGCCCTGACGGAACCGTAGCGGCAACGATCCCACGCGTGTCATCGGCGGCTGGCATCCAGTTGCGATCGACCGCATAGGTAACAAGACCGCATCTCTTATCAACAACACGAAGGAGCAGTTATATGAAGACCATCCATTTTCTGAAGACCGCTGGCGTCGCTGCCTGTGTCGCTTTCGCCCTGAACGCCTCGGCCCAGACCAATGCACCGTCCGCCAGTTCGGAAACGATTGGCCAGCACGTCGACGACGGCACCATCACCACCAAGGTGAAGGCCGATCTGCTCGGCGCCAAGAACGTCAAGTCGACGCATATTCACGTGAAGACGCGCCAAGGCGTGGTGTGGCTCACGGGTACGGTGCCGACCTCGGATGACAAGTCCGCTGCAGCGGAAGTCGCGAAAGACGTCGATGGCGTGGCGAGCGTGAAGAATCATCTGAAGGTGGTGGCCGAGTAAAGCCGCCAGCAACTATTCGTTCGGACATCGCTTCGGCGGTGTCCTGATGAAAAAGGGGCCATCCGCGTTGCGGACGGCCCCTTGCTTTTGGGCTTTTAATGCGCGGCGTTTGGGCTTAGTGCTTGGCAGCCGCGTACTGGTCACGCAGATCGCGAATGCGATCGTGATTCAGCAGAACGCCCTGATACTGCTTTTCCACCACGATTCGCACGTCGGCCGGCAACTCCTTGTCGAGTGCGTCGTGATAATGCTTCTTCGCTACGTCCTCGCCCTTTTCGCAGTCTGCGAGAATCGAGTGGTCGTCACGACCGGCCACGGCGCTTTTAACGTCTGTCCAGCCGCGATGGAGCGCACCGCTCACGGTGCCGCCAGTTTCCGGCTTGCCGCCCAGTCTCTGGACCAGGTCCTGCAACTCGCGTGCACCGCGTGTGCAGTCGTCGGCACGCGAGACAAAGAGCGACTTGAGTTGCGCATCGTGCGCGTCTTCGGCAGCCTTGCGAAAGCCACGCTCGCCGTCCTTCGATGTTTCAACCAGATCGTTCAATACAGCGGTCACGTTGGTAGACATTGCATTCCTCCGTTTCATAGTTCATCGGCCCACTGCCGGTGGCAGCGGCTCCCATTCAATGCCGCATGACGTGTGCCCGGGCTGGGCTCGCGGGCGTCCTCACGGTGGGTGTGGCGCGATAGCGCATACAAGCCTCCGCGGCCCGCGCTTGCCCCCAAACTACCTTTGGCAAAGTTACCCAGCCGCGTAAATGTTGCCCGGCGGCAATCCTGCGCAGATGCCCGGCGCGGCGCCAAACGTCCCTCGAACTGGCTTCGGACGGCCTTCTACCGGGCCTGCGAGCGAATGCAATGCAATGGCATAGATGTTGCTGTATCGATGGTGCTGCCCGCACCGGTGTGCGCCTCCTGCGAGACAGGACGAGCCCTCCGCAATCGAAAATCAATGGGCACGCAACGACAAAGGGAGCCTCATTATGAAGATCAGGAGAGCCGAGTTTCTGCTGGCTGTGGCAATCGTCACGTCAGCTGCTGCCGTGCAGGTCCGTGAATACGTACTGAGGACTGCGCCGCAAAGTGCCGCACAAACAATGAGCTGCGGCACAACGCACCAGGGATTGGCGCCAGCGGCTTGCGCGACTGTGCGCGGCGAACGTTCGGTGGACGGAGCGGCCCACCCACAGCAAGCGGCCCTACGTATCTGGGTATAAGAAATCCGGGCTATAAAGAAAGCGCGGCGGCCGCATCGATTGCGGTCGCCGTTTCCTTATGCGCGGGCCATGAGTAGCCCTGCGTTATTTGTGGCCCCGTCGTCGTTGAGCTCGCTTAGGCGTGCTTCTCGTTGAGTTCAGGCATCGTTTCCGGCGGACGCGTGGGATCGAAATCGGCCCAACGGCCGCGTTGCCAACGTCCGTTCGCACGTTCGATTGCCGCACCGCCCGTATCGCGCAAGATACGCGCAGCGTCGTACTGGCTATCCGGCGAAACATGTACCGCGAGCAGCACACCTGAATCGCGCGTTTCGTGCTGCTGTGTCCCGTGGCGCCCTAACCTGCCCCCGCTGCGCGTATGCGACATGGCACCGACCAGCGAGCCGACATAGGCGCCCACTCCCGCTGCGATAACCGATACGAGCAGCGGCGCCGAAAACACGGTAAAGATGCCGACGCCCACTGCCGCGCCCAGCACAGCGCCGATCGTCACGCCCTTGCCCGCGCCTTTGGGCGCCTCCGCGGAACCGGCGTCTGTGGCGGTATCGCCGCCAATCGGATAACGCGCATGCTGTCCGGTCGGATTGACGAAAAATAGCGTCACGTCCTCCTCGACGAAACCGCTGTTGAAAAGACGTTGGGCTGCATCTTCAGCGGCCGGAAAAGTCGTGAAACGTGCTGCGACGATGAGTGACATAGATCCTCCTTTCATCGCGGAAAAATGATTACAGACATACCCTTTCGCGGTCCTGACAAGTGTCTACCGGTCGTGGCCGGATTCCATTCCCTCGACGCGGAACAGTCCGCTATGCAGTATTACGCTTGCTCCTTCGCTTTGGTCAAGCGCCTCTGCGCACACCGAATGAATCCGCCGGCGGCCCTGCCTGAATGCGCCAAGCAAGGCGTCCTCGAGCGCTGACTCCGCGCCGAAATGATCCTCCAGCGCCTCCGCTGTGATTGCACAAATAACCGGTTCGCCGTCGACGCGTGCCGTGAACTGCACGGTCAGACTCGAGCCGTCGAACCCCGGTGCTTCGTCAGGAAAAGTAATGCGCATGGTGGCGTCCTCGTAGGCGGGCCGCGGCAGAATAATGGCGTTCATGGCGCGCTCGGTTCGAATGTCTTCACGTGGGGCCTACTCGGGTTTCCGGTGGCAAACTGTTGAGTATCCGCAGTGCGCTGTGGGCCGGTCTGCGGAGAAGTCTGAGCCGCAAAAACCCGCACGCCGGGCTTCGCCTGGCTGGCGGCACCAGCTTGCGTCTGCATAGCGGCCAGCAAGGCGGCGCCCAGTCCCATCGCCGCGATCATGGCTTGTATGGAATACCGGAATCTCATGCACTTTCTCCCAGTTCATAGGGCCGATTGCGGGCCAGCCATTGCCACCGGCTGACCCGTTTCAGGGGCTCAACGCAATAGCCATTCTTAAGCGGCCTTGCGCTTGGTCAGTTGCGCGATCAACGTTCTGTTGAAGGCTGGCAGATCGTCGGGTTTGCGGCTGGTGATGAAGTTGTCGTCCTCCACCACTTCCTGATCGACCCATGTACCACCCGCGTTGCGAATATCGTCCTGCAGGCTGGGCCAGCTCGTCACCGTGCGGCCTTTGATGATGCCCGCCGATACCGGCAGCCATGTGCCATGACAGATCACGGCGATCGGCTTGTGCGCGCTGTTGGCGGCCTTCACGAAGGCTTGCGCCTGCGGCAGCGAGCGAATCGCGTCACCGTTCACCACGCCGCCAGGCAGGACGACAGCGTCGTATTCGGCTGCGGTGGCCTTGTCAAACGTGGTGTCGACTGCGACCGAGTCGCCTTTATCCACATGTTTGAAGCCCTGGATCTTGCCCGGCTTTGCCGAAATCACATGGACCGTTGCGCCGGCCTCGGCGAGCGCGCGTTGCGGCTCCAGCAGTTCTGCCTGCTCAAAGCCGTCTAATGCGAGGACTGCTACCTTGCAGCCTTGAAGTGACTTAGCCATCAATGTTTCTCCTTTGCGAGCATGAAAATGAATCGACCGACGCTGCGCCGGGTCTCGCCTTGAACTCGTTCACTCCGTTTCCAGAGGTATCGAGCAAGAGCTGTGCCCGTGCAACATCAGGCGGGACGCGCTGCATCCGGATCGTCGGGATCGTCTGATACGTCGGGCGCAAACGAGTCGTCGACGCGGTCCGGTTCGATGTCCGCGTCGGGATAGAGCGTGGCGTCGCCGTCCGCGGCGGCGCGCTCGCCGGTGCCATGGCGGTCCGTGTCGCTGCGGAGTTCGGCGTCGCCGGTTTCAAGCGCGTGGTTGTCGAGTTCCGAGTCCACATCGAACACGTGACGCTTCGCGCCGGCCACGTCGCTGCCACTGTCGGAGGAGTCGCTCGGGCCCAACGCGCCGGTCGAACTGGCCGTCTCACGAACCTCGTGTTGCGGTTCTTCATCAGGATTCAGGGTGCTGCTCATTTCAACCTCCTTGGGTTTTCGACAACTGCACTGAAGCGCCGCAAGGAGTGTTCCGCACGCGGTGTCGCGGACGGGCACTGCCCTTGCTTGAGGCGAGTGCATGGATCGCCTGGTTGATCGACGTGTTGAGGTTGAGTCGGACAGGCTGAGTTGATAATTGAGTTGATAAATGAGTCCACCTGGCTGCGCCACTTACTACATGGATTAAAGGCAACCATGACCGCCCCGCCCCGATCTGCCCGACATCAGTCCGCGACCATCGCTGCCAGCACAAGCGCGACGGCAGCAACGCAAAGCACAATGCCCAGCGGCTTGCGGCACGCCGACGACACACGTCCCGGCTACTCGCGCAAGCTGCTTAAAGAGGGCTTTGCCTATTTCGATGTCGCGGGCAAACGGATCGAGGATGCCGATGAAATTGCCCGTATCAACGCGCTGGCAATTCCCCCTGCTTATGCCGACGTCTGGATCTGCCCTGACCCGCGCGGCCATATCCAGGCAACTGGCCGCGATGCACGCGGACGCAAGCAGTACCGCTACCACCCGCGCTGGCGCGAAACGCGCGACGCCGACAAATACGAACGCATGACGGCATTCGGCCGGGCCTTGCCAAAAATTCGCGCGCGCGTGTCACGCGATCTGAAGCTTCGCGGCATGCCAGGCGACAAGGTAATTGCTGCCATCGTGCAGTTGCTCGACTCCACGCTGATCCGGATCGGTAACGCCGAATATGCACGCGACAACCAGTCATATGGGCTGACGACGTTGCGCAAAAAACATCTGAAAGTGGAAGCCGGCCGGGTTCGCTTCCGTTTTCGCGGCAAGAGCGGTATTGAGCACGACGTGACCATCGACAATCCACGCGTGAAGCGCATCGTGCTTCGCTGCGCCGAGTTGCCCGGGCACGATCTGTTTCAGTACGTCGATGAGGACGGTACGCGTCACACGGTCGGCTCGGCCGAGATCAACGACTATCTGAAACGCGCGAGCGATGCCGATTTCACTGCCAAGGATTATCGGACGTGGGCTGGCAGCGTGTATGCGTTCGCCGCGCTGCGCCGTCTGCTGTGCGATAGCGCGGCGGAGGCAAGGCGGCATGTGGTGGCGACGGTGAAAGAAGTGGCCGCGCTGTTGCGCAATACGCCAGCTGTGTGCAGACGCTGCTATATCCATCCGGCTGTGATTACCGCGTTCGAAGCCGATGAACTGCAAGGCATTGCGAATTGCCGGCCGCGGCGAGGTCTGCGCGTCGACGAAGCGGCTTTCGCGATCCTGCTCTCGCGCAGCGCAAAGCAGGCGGCGCGACAGGCAGCTAACGGTTCGCGCAAGCGCCGCTCGTCGAGTGCTCCGGCCACCACGACGCTCGCGCGCGAGGCGGTTGATACGGCGAATTCCGTGAGCGACGCACAACTCACCGCACTCCTTACCAAATCTCGCGCCATGAGGAAATCGTCGGGCACGCCGAACGCGCCACGCGTCACGCGCGTGCGCAATTCGGCCCGCACGGCGTCGCGGCAGGCCCGGCCGACTACGACGTGACGGCTCACCTGGCCGGCCGCACCTGGCCGGCCGCACCAATTTCCACCCCCGCTTTCGCTCGCAAAGGTGCACCATAGTGCCTCGTGGATTTCGTCACTTTCCTGGCACTATCGCTCAACCGTTTTCGGAGGAACACCATGCGCATCCAGACCGCCTTTCTGTTCGATCTCGACGGCACGCTCGTCGACAGCGTTTATCAACACGTCCTTGCGTGGAAGCAGGCGCTCGATCAGGAAGGAATCGAACTGTCGGTATGGCGCATCCATCGCAAGATCGGCATGAGTGGCGGCCTCTTCACGAACCAGCTACTGCGCGAGACGCGCAGCGAAATGAGCGCGGAGCGCATCGAGCACTTGCGGCACGCGCATGCCGAGGCCTACAAAAAACTGGGCAACCAGGTGCGGCCGTTACCCGGCGCTCGCGAACTGCTCGCCGCTCTGACCGAGAGCGGCACACGCTGGGCCATCGCGACGAGCGGCCGCATGGAAACCGCCGCCGTAAATCTGGCTGCGCTCGGGGTCGATCCTGAGAAAACGGTGGTCGTTACGCGCGACGCCGTCAAATACGCCAAGCCCGATCCCGATTTGTTCATTGCCGCGGCGCACCGCCTGGGCGTGCAGATTGAACAAAGCGTGGTGGTGGGCGACAGCATCTGGGACATGCTGGCCGCGCAGCGCTGCCGCGCGTTGGGAGTTGGTGTGCTGTCGGGTGGCTACGGTCAGGATGAACTCGAACGTGCCGGCGCGTTGCGCGTCTACGAAGACCCCGCCGATCTGCTGCTGCATCTCGACGAGGTGGCCGCACGGCCGTGACGGGCTAGTTCTCGTGTCGTCTTCGCGCCGCTGCGGCTACCACGGGCTGCACGGTGCGATGACCAGCATCGCGACATCGGTGGCAATCAGGCCGAGGATAAACATGGTGCTGGACATCGCACAGATTCTCGACAAAAACCAGTCGCGTTCGGCCCGTGTGCCCTTGAGGGCTGCGGGGAAGCGCCACGGAATGTGCGCGGTACGCCACAGGTTGCGCCATGCCACGAATGTGCCAAACGCGGCGAATATCAGGCAGACGACGCTCGCCACGACGACCGTCAGCGGTGTCCAGGCCATGGCGTGCACGACGAATAGCGGCGCGCCGGCCACACAGCGCTGCCCGAGCACCATCTCGGCGATGCTCACCTGAGCAAGCCAGGCAAGCGGCGTCACGAGCAACGCGATCAGAATCTGCAGCGCGCTGATTTGCTGCGGAGCAGACTGGGTCGCGGAACGCGTTGCATCCGGGTGTTGGGACTGCGGGGAGTGTTGGGACTGCTGCGCCTGCTGGATCTGCGCCTGCTGGATCTGCGCCTGCGGGGTCCTGACCGGTTGTGCGGACGCCGGCTCACGCACAACGGTTCGGCCGGTCGGGGATTGGCTGTCGGTGTCACGGCGAGGACCGTGACACGAGGGGGCGCGCGCATTGAATCTGTCCGCGGTCATGCTGATTCCGAAAAAGATACGGTGTTTACTGCCCTGGTTGCTGTGCAACGCAGCAAGAAACGGGCCGATTTAGCAAACTACCGAATACGTGCCCTGCCGCGGCCATATTTCGTCCGCGACGCCTCAGCCACCGTCGCCCATCGCGCAAGAATTGCAATCTGCGCGACGCTTTTTACGCGCTGTGTCATGGGTTGCGGAGCAGACCGCAGAAGCCGCCGGGCGCTCGCACAATGAAAGCGTATGGAAAGCAAGCTCGCGAGAGATATCCAGCGACGCGTCATCGAAGGAACAAGCGTTGCTGTGATGAAGGGACATCAATCTGTCCTGGGAGACACATCATGAGCATACTCAACGAAACCCGCACGAGCACCGGTGCTGGCGCCGGCGCGAAGATCGTCGGCAAAGGCAGCCGTAGCGCTGACGGGCCCGGACCGGACGTGATGGCAGCGGCCACGCTCGACGGCAACAAGGTTCTCAGCAGCGAAGGCGACGACATCGGCAAGGTCAAGGACATCATGCTGGACGTACGCTCGGGGCGCATTGCGTACGCGGTCCTGTCGAGCGGCGGCTTCCTCGGCATGGGCGACAAGCTGCTCGCCATTCCCTGGGATGCGCTGACCCTCGACACGGAACGCAAGTGCTTCCAGCTGGGCATGTCGTCGGAAAGCATCAAAAACGCGCCAGGCTTCGACAAGGATCATTGGCCGTCGATGGCCGATCAGACATGGGCAACCTCGGTCCACCAGTTTTACGGCAGCGAACCGTACTGGGGCCGCGACGATCTCGGTGTCGGGGCGACTCTGCCGGGCGGTGCGGAAGCGCCTGAGGCCGGTGGCGTCAAACTGTGACCGGAGGGTCAACCTGATGGCGGCGCTGCACCGGGTGGCGCTCCACCGCTTAGCGTTCCACCTGGTGGCGCGCCCACTCTTCATACGAGGCACAACATCATGGTCAGCAAAAAATCGAGACGCCCGGTGGCCCGCGCAAAGTCCGGGCGACCGCCCCGCCAACGTCATGCGCGGGCCACCGCAAGCCGCCATGCGAAAACAGGCGGTGCCCAGCAAGCGAGCCGTTCGAACCGCTGGTCGCATCACGTCATGGAAACCAGCGACGCCATGGACATCGAAGCGAACGTCTTCAAGACCGGTAGCGCGGAGTCGATTGCCGAGTCGTTGAAACGCTCTTCGACGCATAGCCGGCGACGCAAGGGCACGCCCTTCCAGTCGGCCATGTCGATGCTTAATTTCTATATAAATCGCGCCGGCAAAAACCTGCCCAAAGGACGCCGCGCCACCCTCGAGCAGGCCAAGCGCAAGCTGCGTATCGCTTTCGGCCGCTCCCCGTAACGCGCGTTACGCCTGGCGGATCGGCGCTGGTTCGGCGCAAAGCCTCCGTTGGCCCCGCCAGCGCCCCGCCTCACCGGATGCCTATGGACGAAACACTCTGGTTTCTCATCGTCGGCGGCGTGCTCGTCTTTATGGGCGTCGCCGCGACCACTTTCAGGCGGCTGCCGGTCAGCGCCGCCATGTTCTATCTGGGCATCGGCTACGCACTCGGGCCGGCCGGAGTGAACCTGTTGCACCTCGATATCGTCGGCGACGCGCATTTGCTGCGGATCATCACCGAGATCGCCTTGCTGGTCTCGCTGTTCGCCATCGGCCTGCGATTGCGCGTACCGGTCTTCGACGCCCTGTGGTGGCTGCCGCTGCGCCTGGGCGCTCCAGCCATGCTCCTGACGATCCCCTTGCTGATGCTGTTCGGAGTCTACGTGCTGCGCCTCGACTGGGGGCCCGCCCTGCTGCTCGCCGCGATTCTTGCGCCGACCGATCCCGTGCTCGCCCACGACGTGCAGGTTCACAACCCAGGTGACCGCGACCTGTTGCGCTTCGCGCTCTCCGGCGAAGGCGGCCTGAACGACGGGATCGCGCTGCCGTTCGCAATGCTCGGCCTCGCGCTTTGCGCGGCTCCGCCTGGCTCCATGACCACGGCGTTAAGCTGGCGTTTTGCCGCCACAGCTGTCTGGGGAATCGCGGGTGCGGTTGCGATTGGCGCCGCGCTCGGCTGGGCCACGACGCACGCCGTCACCTGGCTGCGGACCCACCACGCGCAGGCGCTCGGCCTGGAAGGGTTTTTTGCACTGGGACTGATCGAACTGTCGTTTGGCGCCGCCCAACTCGCCTATGCCTACGGATTCCTTGCGGTGTTCGCAGCGGGCGTCGCGATGCGGCGCGTCGAACACCAGGCGAGCGGCGAGCGCTCGCCGCGCAGCACGATCGGCACGGTCGATTCCGAAGACGTGTCCGCGACCGCCGCGGATCCGGACAAGGCCCACGCTTACATGACCGAATCGGTGCTGGGCTTCACGATCGAGCTGGAGCGGATCGCCGAAGTGGCCATCATGGCCATGATCGGCAACGTGCTCGCTACTCTGCGCGCGCCGCTTTTCACGTGGCAGAGCGCGGCGCTGATCGTTGTGCTGTTTCTGCTGGTGAGACCCCTCGCGGTCGAGCTATCGTTGCTGGGCTCGCGGGCGTCGCAGGCGCAACGCCGTCTGATGAGCTGGTTTGGCATTCGCGGCACGGGCTCCTTTTACTACCTCGCCTATGCACTCGAACACGGTCAGGCAGCGCAGATTCTGCCGCTGGCGCCGCTGGCACTTGCAGTCGTGACGGGCTCGGTCGTCATACATGGGGTCTCGGCGACGCCGCTCATGAACTGGTACCACCGCGCGCGCGGCCCGGATCCATGAAAGTGCGCCGGAATACGGTTGGGCCCCGCAATGAGTCGATAGAATATCCAGCTGTTCACCCAGTCTCTATGCGACAAGGCCTCATGACGGAATCTCCCCAGACCCGGCGCGCAGCGCAGGCAAGCGCCGCCGATTCACTATTCGCATTCCTGAAATCGCTGCCGCTGCCCGATCGTCTCATTGAGGGTTGCGTGATGGCGCTGCAGGCGGTAGCGGGCGCCAGCATTGCGTTTACAATCGCCCGCGCCTTGCACACCCATCAGCCGTTCTGGGCCGCCATCACCGCGATTGCGGTGAGCCAGCACAACTACGTCGACACCCGCAAACTCTCGCGCGACCAGTTTCTTGGCGCGATGGTCGGCGGCGTATGCGGCCTCGCCGGCACGCTGCTCGGCGGCGGCTATTTCGTCGCGTATATGGCGACAGTGGCGGCCGCGATCATCATCTGCTGGGTGGCCAATATCGGCAGCGCGGCGCGTCTGGGCGGCATCACCGCCACCATCATGTTGCTGGTGCCGCGCATCGGACCACCATGGGAAGTCGCGCTGATCCGCCTCGGCGAAGTCACGATCGGAACGGTCAGTGCGTTACTCGTGTGCCGCCTGATTCATAGCATCGAGCAGCGCTGGTTCGTCAAGTCATAAGCGGCGCGACGCAGCCGGGCTTGCAATTGCCTTGAATTGCAACCACTGTGCCCACTGCACTCGCACCGCAAACGTCCCCCAACGCTGAACCGCTTACTTCAGCGAACGCCGGCTGCTTTCCTTCACCTGCGCGCGACGCGGCTCGCCCTGACGCTCCAGCATCCAGCCCGGATACTCGGCCGGCAACTCACTGACGGCATCGAGTTTCGCCAGTTCGTCGGCGTTCAGTTCGACCTTGGTGGCGGCGATATTGTCGTCGAGCTGCTCGACCTTCTTCGCACCGACGATCACCGTGGTCACCGCACGCTGATGCAACAGCCAGGCGAGTGCGATCTGCGCGACCGACACCCCCTTTGCCTCGGCGATGCCGCGCATCGTATCGATACAGTCGTAGGCGCGCTCGCGATTCACCGGCGGAAAATCGAACGTGTTCCGGCGGCTGCCAGCCTCGCCTTGCTGCTCACGCCCGTATTTGCCGCTCAGCAGGCCACCCGCGAGCGGGCTCCAGACCATCAGTCCGAGCCCTTCGCTATGCAGCATCGGCACCAGTTCGCGTTCGAGATCGCGGCCCGCGAGCGTGTAGTACGCCTGCAGCGTTTCGAAGCGCGCGAGGCCGAGACGGTCGGCGATACCCAACGCCTTGACGATCTGCCACGCGGCCCAGTTCGACACGCCGACGTAGCGCACATGGCCGTGCTGAACCAGCGTATCGAGCGCACGCACCGTTTCTTCGATCGGCGTGGCCGGATCGAAGCCGTGGATCTGGTAAAGATCGATGTGATCGAGTTGCAGACGTTTGAGGCTTGCCTTGATGCCGTCCATGATGTGATAGCGCGAGGCGCCGCGCGTGTTGGCGGATTCCGCCGTCGCGCCGAACACCTTGGTGGCCACCACGACCTGGTCGCGCGGCACCTTGAGGTTCTTCAGCGCGAGGCCGGTGATCTGCTCGGACAGACCTTGCGCATAGACGTCGGCGGTATCGATAAAGTTGATGCCGGCGTCGATCGCGCGACCAACGAGACGTTCGGCGTCGGCCTGTTGCAGATCGCCGATCTGACGCCAGATGCCTTCGCCGCCGCCGAAGGTCATCGTGCCAAGACAAAGTTCGGACACAAAGAGGCCCGTGCGGCCTAGCTGGTTATAGCGCATCGTTATTGCTCCGACTGGTTGGGGGGAAACCAATGAGAATACTGCACGGGGCGAAATCCAGCAGCGGCGGCGACAAGCAGATGACCGGCGCGTCATACTCGTTGTCAACGGTGCAATCTCTACTCGCCGCCATCTGAAAAGCAGCAAAACCTGCCGCTTTACGACGCTTCAGTCCACATGGCGCGCCGCCCGAAAACCTGCGAGACTGGGCCCTGGTTCCTCACATCGCGCGGCGTGCGCCGCTCCTCTGGATATGGCCGGTCGCGCCCCCATCTACGGCAGCATGACTCCCGCCGTTTCTCCCTCTCCCGCCTCTTCATCGACCGGCGTGCTGGACAGCTTTCATCCGGCGGTGGCCGGCTGGTTCCTGAAAACGTTTCCGGCGCCTACCGATGCCCAGGTGGCCGCATGGCCGTCTATCCGCAGCGGCCGCTCGACCCTGGTCGCCGCCCCGACCGGTTCCGGCAAGACGCTCACCGCGTTTCTGTCGGCGCTCGACGATCTGGTCCAGCAAGGGCTCGCCAATGGCGGCGCGCTGCCGGACGAAACACTCGTGGTCTACGTGTCGCCGCTTAAGGCGCTTTCAAACGACATACGTCTGAACCTGCAGCTGCCGCTCGAAGGGATCTCCGCCGAACTCGCGCAGCGCGGCCTGCCGCCGCTCGAGATCCGCACCGCCGTGCGCACCGGCGACACCACCCAGCAGGAGCGCACCGCGCTACGCAAGCGCGCTCCACACATCCTCGTGACGACGCCGGAATCGCTGTACGTATTGCTTGGTAGTGACTCCGGGCGCCGCATGCTGTCGACCACCCGCACGGTGATCGTCGATGAAATCCATGCGCTCGCCGGCAGCAAGCGCGGCAGCCATCTGGCGCTCAGCCTGGAACGGCTCGACGCGCTATGCGGCCGGCGTCTGCCGCGCATCGGCCTCTCCGCGACACAAAAGCCGATCAGCGCGGTCGCGCGGTTTCTGGTGGGCGGTGCGAGTGTGGACAGCGCCGAACCGGCCGATTGCGCGATCGTCGATGTAGGCCACGTGCGTGCCCGCGATCTCGCGCTGGAAATTCCACCGGTACCGCTCGAAGCCGTCATGGCCAACGAAGTCTGGGAGCTCGTGTATAACCGGCTCGCCGAACTGATTGCGCAGCACCGCACCACGCTGGTTTTCGTCAACACGCGCCGCATGGCGGAGCGTGCCGCGCGTCATCTGACCGAGCGGCTCGGCAAGGAAGCCGTGGCCGCACACCATGGCAGCCTCGCCAAGGAATATCGCTTCGACGCCGAGCAGCGTCTCAAACGCGGCGATCTGCGTGTGCTGATCGCCACGGCGTCGCTGGAACTGGGCATCGATATCGGCGATGTCGATCTGGTCTGCCAGATGGGCTCGCCACGCGCGATCGCGCCGTTTCTGCAGCGCGTCGGCCGCTCGGGACACCACGTGGGCGGCATGCCGAAAGGGCGGCTATTCCCCACCTCGCGCGACGACCTGATCGAATGCGCGGCCTTGCTCGATTGCGTGCGGCGCGGCGAACTCGACGCCTTGCAGATACCGCGTGCGCCGCTCGACGTGCTGGCCCAGCAGATCGTCGCGGAAGTCTCGAGCGCCGAGTGGAGCGAGGATGCGCTGTTCGATCTGATGCGGCGCGCCGCGCCCTATGCCGATCTCGCACGCGAGCAGTACGACGCGGTGCTGCGGATGCTCGCGGAAGGCTATACGAGCCGCCATGGTCCGCGCGGCGCTTATCTGCATCGCGACGCAGTGAGTGGAACATTGCGCGGACGACGCGGCGGCAAGCTGGTCGCGGTGACGTCGGGGGGCACCATCCCCGAGAACGCGGACTATGCGGTGATTCTCGAGCCGCAGGCCGTCAATATCGGCACGGTCAACGAAGACTTCGCGGTCGAGAGTCTGGCAGGTGACGTTTTTCAGCTCGGCAACGCGTCGTATCGTATCCAGCGCGTGGAAGCCGGCCGCGTGCGGGTGGAAGACGCACAAGGGCAGCCGCCGAATATTCCGTTCTGGCTCGGCGAAGCGCCGGGGCGTAGCGATGAGCTGTCGTTCGGCGTGGCGCGTTTGCGGGCACAGATCGATCAGTTGCTCAGTGACGACGATGATGATGCCGTTGCAGGCGGCGCTAAGGGCGCCAAGGACGCAACAGGCGCTACGGAAGCAGCGACGGAGAAGAAATCAGCCAGCGCGAAGACAGCGGCCGTCGCAAGTCTCGCCGCAACCCGACGTACCCAACGCCGCGAACGCGCGCTTGCCATTGTCGATTCGCCCACGGCTTCCGGTTCTGACTCACTTCCACAATTGCGTGACGTGGACGCGGACGTGACCGTGGCGGACGCGCCCGCACGCGCACCGTTATCCAATGCACCCCGCCTCGAACGCGCCATCGCCTGGATGACCGCCACGCTCAATCTCGACGAGCCGGCCGCACGCCAGATCGTCGACTATCTGGCGCGCGCCCGCGCCGCCTTGAGCACGCTCCCGACGCAAAACACGCTGGTCATGGAGCGCTTCTTCGACGAATCGGGCGGCACCCAGCTCGTGATTCACGCGCCATTTGGCAGCCGTCTCAATCGCGCCTGGGGCCTCGCGTTGCGCAAACGCTTTTGCCGTACCTTCAACTTCGAATTGCAGGCGGCCGCCACCGAGGACGCCATCATCCTTTCGCTGACCGGCAGCCACAGCTTCGCGCTCAATGAAGTCTGGCGCTATCTGCATTCGAACACGGCCGAGCATCTCCTGATTCAGGCGTTGCTCGATGCGCCGCTGTTCGGCGTGCGCTGGCGCTGGAACGCAACCACCTCGCTCGCCCTGCCGCGCTACAGCGGCGGCCGCAAAACGGCCCCGCAACTGCAGCGCATGCGCAGCGAGGACCTGCTGGCAGCCGTGTTTCCCGATCAGGTGGCGTGTCTCGAGAATATCGTCGGCGAACGTGAATTGCCGCATCATCCGCTCGTCGATCAGACCATCGACGATTGCTTGCACGAAGCAATGGACACCGAAGGCTGGATCAGCCTGTTGCGCCGGATGGAACAAGGCGAGGTAAAACTGATTACGCGCGAATTGCCGGCGCCCTCGCCGCTCGCGGCCGAAATTCTCACCGCCAAGCCCTACGCGTATCTGGACGACGCGCCGATCGAAGAGCGTCGCACCCAGGCCGTGCTCAACCGGCGCTGGTCCGATCCCGCCTCGGCTGACGATCTCGGCGCGCTCGATGTCGATGCAATTGCCGGCGTGCGCGAGGAAGCCTGGCCGCAGCCGCGCAACCTCGATGAAATGCATGAGGCGCTGACCGGACTCGCGTGCGTCAGCGATACCGAGGCCCAACAGAATCCGGAGTGGTCAGGATGGCTTACGACCCTGGCGGAATCGGGCCGGGCCACCCGGCTGCAAAACCGGGCCGGTGCCGACCTCTGGCTTCCGGCGGAGCGGCTGACCTGCCTCGCCGCCATCTATCCGGACGCCGCCTTCACGCCGCCGATCAGCGCGCCCAAAGGTTTTACCGACACCTGGAGCGAAGAGGAAGCGCTCGTCGACGTGATCCGCGCGCGGCTCACCGGCTTCGGCCCGTTACCGGTGGCCTCGACTGCCGGCTCTCTGGCACTGCCTTCTGTCGCCGTCGAGCAAGCCTTGACCGCGCTCGAGGCGCAAGGCTATGTGATGCGCGGCCGCTTCACACTGGGCGCGTCCGCAGAAGAATGGTGCGAACGGCACCTGCTCGCGCGGATTCATCGCTACACCGTGCGGCGTTTGCGCCGCGAGATCGAGCCGGTGGAACGGCACGATTTCATGCGTTTCCTGTTCGAATGGCAACATCTGACGCCCGCCACACGCGGTGAAGGGCGCGACGCGCTCGCGGCGGTGCTCGATCAGCTGGCCGGTTTCGAGGCGGCGGCCGGTGCCTGGGAAGAAGACATCCTGCCCGCCCGTCTCAAGGACTATTCGATCACGATGCTCGACGAACTATGCCGCTCCGGCAAGCTGGTCTGGACGCGTCTGACCGAACGTTCGCGCGCAACCAGCGGACCGGTGCGCAGCACACCGATCGTATTGTTGCCGCGGCGCGACATCGGTCTATGGAGCGCTTTGATCGATCAAAGCAAGCAGCCCGAACTTTCATCGCACGCGCAAAGTGTTTATGACGCGCTTATTAAACACGGTGCGATGTTCTTCGACGAGTTGGCGAGCGACACGCGTCTGCTTGGCATTCAGCTGGAATACGCATTAAGCGAACTTGTTGCGGCAGGACTCGTGAATTCGGATAGTTTTGCCGGGTTGCGTGCCTTGCTGAAACCGGCCGCGAAGCGCAACGCGCATCACAGCAACCGGCGCCCGCGTGCTGGTGCGCTGATCGGAGGCATGGACGACGCGGGCCGCTGGGCGTTGCTCCAGCGCCGCAGTGCGCTTGCCGTCGAGGAAGGCGCGGCTGCGACGCCACCGTCGCAATCCATCGGTCGCGCTTCTTCCCTTGCGCCCGAAGTCCTCGAGCACCTGGTCATGACTTTGTTACGCCGTTATGGCGTCGTGTTCTGGCGGCTGCTCGCGCGCGAAGCCGAATGGCTGCCGCCGTGGCGCGACCTGCTGCGCGTCCTGCAGCGGCTCGAAGCGCGCGGCCAGGTGCGCGGCGGACGCTTCGTCAACGGTCTTTCGGGCGAGCAGTTTGCGCTGCCCGAAGCGATCCCGTTGCTGCGCGAGGTGCGCCGCCATGCCGACGACGGCACTTTTGTCTGCGTGGCCGGCACCGACCCGTTAAATCTGGCTGGCACGTTGTTGCCAGGCGACAAGGTGCCCACGGTGGCCGGCAATCGCGTGTTATACCGGGATGGCGTGGTGGTGGCGACGCTGGTAGCGGGCGAATTTACATATCTGACGCATGCAGAGGGCGACGCGCGGGAACAAATGCGCATCAGAATGGCGCGCCGTCATTAATGTCGCCATTAATTAATGCATTGCCATTAATATCTAACCTATGTCTAAAGGATCATAGTACCTTGCCGTTATTGTTAACGACGCTCAGTCACGGCCATCTGGATACAATGAAGTCAGTCTTTCAGCTGAAGTAGACTGCTTGCCCCCCGCCGGCCTGACTATCCGAGCTGGCGGCCCGCAGGCATGCTTGCCCGGGGATAACACTTATGAACGACGACCAACACGACCAGGTGCTCTATGCCCAGTTCGGCACAAGCAGCCCTTGCTGGCGTCTGTCCAAAGACAGCAACGCGCTCGAACTGACGCCGGTCACGGGTGACATGCCGGCCAACGCCGCCATCTCTCTCACCCCGCAACAGGCCGGGCAGATCCGCCGCCTCGCAGGCATCACTTCCCATCTGGTTCTGGACGTGCGCCTGTTCGGCCAGCCGCTCAAGCTGCATCTGGTCGGCAAGAAACTCAGCGGCAATCTGTGGGCGGGCACCGCGTCAGCCTATGAGGACACCGAATCGGTCGCGCGCGATCTCGTGCATGGCCTGTCGTTCGCCGAGCAGGTGGTGTCGGAGGTGAACTCGGTCGTGGTGATCGTCGATCGCAATGGGCGCATCCAGCGCTTCAATCGCCTCGCCGAAGAACTGACCGGCATGAAAGAGGAAGACATTGTCGGCCGCAGCGTCTGGGCTCTCTTCATGTCGTCCGAGGCAGGTGCGGCGTCGAGCCAGAATATCGCCGGCTTTTTTAACCGCGGTGTCTCCTACGAAGTCGAACGGCTCGTGAAAACGGTTCACGGCGAGCGGCTGTTTCTGTTTCGCAACAAGTTCGTGCAAAGTGGCAGCGGCGTCAACGAGCAATTCCTGATCTGCTCGGGCACCGACATCACCGAAGAGCGTCGCGCGCAGGACCGTCTGACCGAACTGGCCAATACCGACTCGCTCACCGGCCTCGCCAATCGCAACGCGATTCAGGACAAGGTCCGCGCGGCAATCTCGAGCGCGGCTGTCGACGAGTCGGTCGGCATCCTGTTCCTTGACCTCGACAACTTCAAGAAGGTCAACGACCACTACGGCCATGTATTCGGCGACCGGCTGATCAAGGATGTGTCGGCGGCCATCAGCACCTGCCTGAACGAGGGCGACACGCTCGCGCGGCTGGGTGGCGACGAGTTTATCGTGCTGGCCGCGAACGGCAGCCTCGAGTCCCTCGAAGCCACCGCGCAGCGCATTCTGGAGCGCCTGCGCACGCCCTTCAGCCTGGGCCTCGTCGAGGTCTACACCGGTTGTTCGATCGGCATCGCGCGGTGCCCGGAGCACGGCGACAGCCTCGAGTCGCTGATCCGTTCGGCGGACACCGCGATGTACGTCGCCAAGGATGAAGGCAAGCGGACCTACCGGGTGTTTTCGCAGGAGATGGACCGCAAGGTGGCCGAGTATATGTGGCTCGATACCAATCTGCGGCGCGGTCTCGAAGAGGGCCAGTTCACGCTGTACTACCAGCCCAAGCTGTCGCTTGCCACGGGTGCGGTAACCGGCGCCGAGGCGCTGATCCGCTGGAATTCGCCCGAGCGCGGCCAGATCATGCCGACCGAGTTCATTCGTTATGCCGAAGAATCGGGACTGATCGGCCATCTCGGCCGCTGGGTCATGCAGACCGCAGCCCAGCAGGCCGCGCGCTGGAAAGCCGCTGGGCTCAACCTGCGCGTGGCGATCAACGTGTCGGCTCGCCAGCTGGTCGATACCGCGGTGGTCCGGCATTTCGCCGAAGCGCTCCAGCAAGCGGGGCTCGATCCGTGCCTCGTCGATCTCGAACTCACCGAGAGCTGCCTGATCGAAGACGAAGCCGCGGCAATCCAGTTGATCACGCAGTTCCGCCAGCTTGGCGCGCAGGTGCATCTCGACGACTTCGGCACTGGCTATTCGTCGCTGTCGCAACTCGGGCGCATTCCGCTCGACGTCATCAAGCTCGACCGCAGCTTCGTGCGCTCGATCAACGCCGACAAGAAAGCCCAGGCGCTGGTGCGCTCGATGGTGGCAGTGGCCCAGGAGCTGAATTTCAAGGTGGTCGCTGAAGGCATCGAAACCGAGGCGGAAGAAGCATTCATGAAAGGGCTTGGGGTGGAATACGTACAGGGCTTTTTGTACGGCCAGCCCATGCCGGCCGCGGAATTCGAGCAGTGGTTGCACGACCGGCAGAAGCTCAGGCTGATCGCCTGAGCCTCCGTCCGAGTCAGGCGATGCTGGCGCTAGTCTGGCGCATGCTCGCGGTGCGGCGGTTCTGCAACATGACCAGCCGTTCCATGAAAGCCAGATCTTTTTCTTCAATCGTGAACGCGGCCTCGACCCAGTCTTCGGTAATTTCCATCAGCTCGGCGCGCGAAAGCTGCAGTACGCGTTGACGTGCCCGCAGCATAGCCCGGATGCCATTCATCTTGGGGCGCAACGTGTCGATAAACGTACGCGTCGCCACATAGGCCTCGCCCGGTTCGAACAACTGGTCGACGAGCCCCTTGCCCGCGTACCACTCGGCCGTGTGCGACTCGCCAATTCCGATCAGTTCTTCCGCGAGCCGCATGCCGGCCTTGCGCGCTACCAGCGAATACCCACCCATGCCCGGGAACAGATTGAATGCAATCTCCGGGAAGCCCATTCGCGCATCGTTCTGCGCGAGCAGGAAGTGATGTGCGAGGGCGGCTTCGAACCCGCCCCCCAGCGCGGTCCCCTCCACCATCGCAATCGAGATCGCACCGGTATCGAAGCCGCGTGCTGCGGCATGCACGCAATCGACACACGCTCTGGCATACGACATCAAGGCTTGGCGCCGGCCAGCGCGGATCGTCTCGGCAAAAAAGTCGAGATCGCCGCCGACGTTGTAGATCGACGGAATCAGCGACCCTGTCACCCAGAAGTCGATCGGTAAGCCGGACTCGCGCGCGGCCTGTGCCAGGCTGAGAATATCGTGCACCAGTTCAAGGTTAAAACAGGGACGCGGCTGAGCACGCAACATCATCCACATGATGTTGCGTCCCTCTTCGTAATAGGCAGAAATCTGCGACAGGTTTCCGGCTTCGAGGAACGGACGGCAGGCGTGATGATTGTGAAGATTCATTTTGAACGGTCCTTTAAGGTTAAACGGCGGCAATGCAAGTCGAGCCTAAAGCAGACCTCAATGAGCTGGGAGCGGGTTTGCTAACGGACGAACGCAAGTTCTCCTCACATTCCCTCCGGGAAAGGGTTTCCGGGTGAGTTCCAAACGGGAGGCCACACATCTGGCCGCAAACGATTGCCCGTGAAAAAACACACGGAAATGCTTGTGCCAAACCGCCGGAAAAGCCGGTGGAGACTGGATGTGGAATTTATTGCCGGCGGCGAGAACGACGGTAAATATTTACTCCCAGGCAATGCAATCGAAAATGCTGCTTGAGGTAATCTTTAAGTCGTGGTGTGTGGGAGAGAGAACATTCCCACCGCATAACGAGAGGGGTTATGCGTGTTTAAGGACGCGGCTGAACAAAAAAGTCGAGGCGCTAACGCCTTACAGCGATAGCGGCAACGACGGTGATGGCGACGCTATTCGCGACAACCAGGCGGTTATTGCAGATGCGTGGCCCAGCGTTCGATCTGCTCAGCCGGCATGCCAACCGCGAGCGCGGCGGCACAAATCTGTTGCCAGCTGGTGGGGTCGACCGGCACGCCGTGCGTCTCACGGTCGGCTCGCGTGAGCCGCTCGGCTTCGCCGGGTTCGAGAATGCGCTCGGTACCCGTTGCAAGCGGCGAAGCCTTCACCCATTCGATAAACGCGTCGGCTTCGGCCTCGGCGTTCGGGGCGTCGAACGCGGCGGGATCGATGATCACCGACAGCATGCAATTGATGATGGCGTGGTTCGTGCCGAGCGTATCGGCATGGCTCGTGAAGCCTCCCGACAGCGCCCCGCCGAAGATCTCGCACATCGACGCCAGCCCGAAACCCTTGTGACCGCCAAACGGCAGCAGCGAGCCGACCGGTGGCTCTATCATCACTTTCGGCTCGAGCGAGGGGCGTCCTGCGTTGTCGATCAGCGCGCCAGGGGGCACCTGTTTGCCCTGGTTGTAGGCGACCCGGACCTTGCCGAAAGCCACCGCGCTGGTGGCGAAATCGAGCACCAGCGGCGGCCTGCCGCTGCGCGGATAGGCGGCGCAAAACGGATTGGTGCCGATGCGGCGGTCCGTTCCGCCGAACGGCGCGACGAGCGGATCGCCCGCCACATTGACGAAGTGAAACGAGACGAGTCCGGCGCGCGCGCACTGCTCCGCCCAGTGACCGATGCGGCCAATATGATGCGCGCCGTGCAGACCCACGGCGCAGATGCCGAGACGTTTCGCGCGCTCGATGCCGAGCTCCATTGCCTCATACGCGATGACCTGGCCGAAACCCTTGACGCCGTCGATGGTCAGCACTGCGCCGGCATCGCGCACGACCTTGGCATGCAGATTGAGTTTGAGTTCATTGTCGCCCACCGATGCCACATAGCGCGGAATCATGCTGACGCCATGCGAGTCGTGACCGGTCAGGCTCGCTGCGAGCAGGTGGTCGGCGACCAGCTCGGCCTCGCGCGGCGAGCTGCCGGCCTGCTCCCAGATCGCCCTCACATAGGCATGCAGCGTTTCGGCGGAAATTCTTGGGAAAGACGATTGGGCCACGCGGGGATCGTTCATTCGCAGTATCTGGGAGCTGGGTTGGGGTTCAGGTTAAGGCGCCGCTGCAATGACATCGGCAACCGCGGCCGTCAACTTCTTGCCGTAGGGCACATGCAGAAACTCGTTCGGTCCGTGCGCGTTCGACTTCGGTCCGAGCACGCCGCACACCATGAACTGCGAGTGCGGGAAGCCTTCCTTCAGCACGTTCATCAACGGGATAGTACCGCCCTGCCCCATATACGCGCAGTCTGCGCCGTAATGCTGGCGCGACGCGTCGTTGAGTGCCGAGGCGAGCCACGGGGCCAGCTCGGGGGCGCTCCAGCCGGTTGCGGCGCCCGCGTCGGGCTTGAACGTCACCTTGGCGTTGTAGGGCGGCTCGAATTCCAGCAGCGCTTTCAGCTCCGCGACCGCCTTCGCCGCATCGAGAAGCGGCGGCAGACGCAGCGAGAGCTTGAACGCCGTGCGCGGGCGCAGCACGTTGCCGGCGTCGGCGATGGCGGGCAAGCCCGCCGCTCCCGTCACCGACAACGACGGACGCCACGTCGAGTTGAGCAGCGCCTCTTTCGGATCGGCGGTGGTAGGCAGCACCTGGCGGCCGTCCTGGCCGCAGGCCCATGGGATTTTCTTCCACACGTCGTCACCCAGAATATGGGCAGTCGCCTCGGCTTCGCGCAGACGGTCGGCAGGAATCGGGCAATGGAAGCCCTTCGGCAGCAGATTGCCGTTCGAGGCATCTTCGAGACGGTCGAACAGTTGCCGCATGATACGGAAGCTCGAGGGCGTGATGCCGCCGTAGCCGCCCGAGTGAATCCCTTCGTCGAGCACATGGACTTCCAGATCGCCCGCCACCAGGCCACGCAACGAGGTGGTCAGCCACAACTGGTCGTAGTTGCCGGCACCGGAGTCAAGGCACACCACCAGGCCCACTTTGCCGAGCCGCTCGCGCAGTGCGTCGACATACGGCAGCAGATCGTAGCTGCCCGATTCCTCGCAGGTCTCGATCAGGCCGACGCAGCGCGGCCGCTCGACGCCTTGCGCGTCCAGCGCAGCCAGTGCGGTCAGGCTTGCGTAGATGGCGTAGCCGTCGTCCGCGCCGCCGCGGCCATACAGCTTGCCGTCTTCAAGTTTCGGGGTCCACGGCCCGAGGTCGTTGCGCCAGCCGTCGAATTCGGGCTGCTTGTCCAGGTGGCCATACAGCACGATGGTCTCGGTGCTGCCCGAGCGCGTGGCCGGCGACTCGAAGAAGATGACCGGCGTGCGGCCCGGCAAGCGGATGACTTCCAGCTTCAGGCCCTTGACAGGCTGTTGCTCTGCCCACTGCGCCGCGTCCGTCACCACGCGCTCGATAAAACCGTGCTTGACCCAGTCCGCGTCAAAGCCCGGGCTCTTGGCCGGGACGGCAATATAGTCGGTCAGCGCCGGCACAATTTCATCGTTCCATTTGCGATCCACGAATTCGCGCAGCGTATCGTGGTTGATGGTCTTGGCCTGCTGGGCGGTGTCGTCGGAAATCATGATGGCTGTCCGGTCGGTCGGTCAAAACGCACATGATAGACCTCTCCGTTGCCGTCCTGAAGTCCCCCGTTCGGCCAGGGTGTCGAGAATGGCTGCGCGCATGGCACAATCGAGAGACAATCGAAAGATTCGGACTAAACCGGGAGTACCGCGATGGGAGGCAACACGCTCGTTCAAGCGGTCGCCGCTGTCGTCGCGCTGGGTTTGTACTTCCTGCCGGCGATCCTCGCCGACCGCCGCAAGCGCCACGATCTGCTGACGCTGGCCTTGTTCAATGCATGTCTGGGCTGGACCGGGTTCGGCTGGCTGGCCGCGCTTTATTGGGCGCTGCAGCCGAATCCTCCGAAGGACGTGGCCGAAGAAGTCGTGCAAACGCGGCGCGTGGTGCGGATGCGCAACTTCTCCGCGGCGCTGGTCCAGCGTGTGCAAAGCCGGGCGACCCGCAACAAGACCGGACGGTGACACAAGCGGCACAAGCCGCGGGACCCGCCGCTGCGCAGGACGTTGCAGGCGCCACATACGCCTGCCGCTTTGGCCGCCTTTGCACCGCCGCAATGAGTCACACACGCCGTTACGCACACGTCACTTTCATGGAGCCATTCAGTGCCTGAACTCGCAAAACTGCTGACCTTTGCCCTCGTCTCGCTCGGCATGGCGCTCACGCCTGGCCCGAACATGCTCTACCTCGTCTCGCGCTCGATCTGCCAGGGCCGTACCGCTGGTCTGATTTCGCTCGGCGGTGTGGCGCTTGGCTTCGTGTTCTATATGTTCAGCGCCGCGCTCGGCATCACCGCCCTGCTGCTAGCCGTGCCATTTGCGTACGATGCGCTGCGCTTCGGCGGCGCGCTCTATATGCTGTGGCTCGCGTGGCAAGCCGTCAAACCGGGTGGCCGTTCGCCGTTCATGGTGCGCGACCTGCCGGCGGACAGCCCGCGCAAACTGTTTGCCATGGGTTTCGTCACCAATCTGCTGAACCCGAAAATCGCGGTGCTGTATTTATCGCTGCTGCCGCAGTTCATCGATCCGCAACACGGCAACGTGCTCGAGCAATCGCTGGTGCTGGGGTCGGTGCAGATTGCGTTTAGCCTGACGATCAATGCGATGGTGGCGATGATGGCGGGTTCGATCGCCGTGTTTCTCGCCAGACGGCCCGCCTGGATCCTCGCCCAGCGCTGGCTGATGGGAACGGTGCTCGCGGGACTGGCAATTCGGATGGCAACCGAGGCGCGGCGCTAACAGGCCAGAGGCAGGCCGCCTTGCGCGCGACCCGATGGGTCGCGCGAAGAGACGTTAAGGTGATTTACTCGGAACGCGAGCTGGAATACGCACTGCGCCCGAAGGAACGCAGCGTCACGGAGCCGGCAGGAATCGAGCGTGGCTCGAGCCGCACATGTTCCTGCTCGAACATCTGCTGGCGCAGTTCACCGTGCTCGTCGAACCACTGGCAAATTACCCAGTCGCCCGAAGTTAGCGCGACGGGACCGGCATAGGTCACCGTCATTCGCGGCCCACCCGTTTTGAGCGTGACCACGTCACCGACGCTCAGTGGCGCGAGTGGTGTATCAAATGCATCGAGGGTAGCGGTCAGCATATCAATCCCCGGAATGAAAACGTTGATCTGTTTTAGCCCATTGTCTCAGCCAGCCTACTGGCGGAAGATTTTAAAAAGTTTGCCAAGATTAACAATTGAATATCCCGTCTGCAAGTGATTTTTATTGATACCGTTTTCACGCCGACGAGAATCGAATTTCGATCATCGGCTCACTCACTGAAACAATGATCGTTTCGCTAAAACCTCATCAGCTAACGCCTATCCCCCGCCCGACGGACCTGAGCGCGGGAACAAATTACGCAGGCTCAAAATATTCAAAGTAAAACATGCCGGGGTTGATTTGTCAGACATTGCGATTTGATTCCAGTCGCCATGCGACCGGTCACCCGGTTATTTTTATCAGATCATTATTGCGAAAATCATCTGTGAACTGAACAGCCATCCATGAATATCACCAATGCAGGGCGAAGTGCATTAAGTCGGTGCAGTGTCATATTCCTGTGGTAAACGACAATGGCATCAATGGCGGACCACGCGTCGCTGATGCTGCACCAGCAGCACGCTCAATCCAATACACACCAGCATCAATAATGCGTTGATTCCGAGGCTGTACTGGAAGGCATGCGCGTAGGCACCCGGCGTCGCGCGGCCGCCCAGCACGCCGAAGAACGCCCCGCTGATCGCCGCCGTGCCGAACGCCGAGCCGATCTGCAACGTCGACGACGCCACGCCCGAGGCCAGACCGGCCTTCTCCGGCGCGACTTCCGCGAGAACGATCCGCATGATCGACGGCAGCAGCAGGCCCTGCCCCACGCCGGCGCACACCAGCCCACAATAGAACAACAGGTCCGGCGTAGCAGCTTGAGTGGCCGACCAGCCGGTGACCGTAAAGCCGATCGCCATCATCGAAAACCCCAGTGTCAGCACATGACCGCCGATGCGCCGCACCACCGCCGGCGAGGTCAACGGCCCGATCACGAAACCGATCGCAAACGGCATGATGGCGACGCCGGAAGCGAGCGGCGTCCAGTGCAGACCCGTCTGCAGGAAGATGCCGTAGGTCAGAAAGAACGCGCTGTTGCAATAGAACAGGAACGCCAGCACGAGACCGAGCGCAAATGCCGGATTGCGGAACAGCTGCAGATCGACGAGCGGGTGGCCGCCGCGGCGCTCGAGGCTCCGCTCGGTGGCGATAAAGAGGGCAAACACGGGCACGCTCAACGCGAACATCACGAAGGTCCATGCGGGCCAGCCGGCTTCGCGGCCGTGCGTCATCGGGTAAATGACGAGCAGCAGCAACAGCGAGAGCAGACCCACGCCCTTCAGATCCACGCCCGCGCGTACCGCCGGCTGACTCTCCGGCACGAACTTCCAGCTACCGATAAACGCCAGGATGCCGACCGGGATGTTGATCAGAAAAATGACCCGCCAGTCGAGACCGAATGGACGGTAGGTAATCAGCGCGCCGCCGCCCAGTTGGCCCACGATCGACGAAAGTCCGAACACGAAGCCATAGAAGCTCATGACACGCGTCTGCTGGGAAAGCGGCACCACCGCGCGGACGGTCGCCAGCACCTGCGGCGCCATCACCGCAGCAGCCATGCCCTGGACGATCCGCGCGATCACCAGCACGTGGCCGTTCGGCGCCAGGCCGCACAGCGCTGACGCCACCACGAACCCAGCCATGCCGGTCATGAACATGCGGCGACGCCCGAACAGGTCGCCAAGCCTGCCGCCCGTGATCAGCAACACGGCGTATGAGGACGCGTAGGCGGAGACGATCAGCTGCAACTGCGCGTCGGTGGCGCCGAGCCCCGTGTGGATCGCCGGCAGCGCCAGATTGACAATGAAGTAGTCGAGCGGCGCGAGAAACGCGCCGACGAACAGCACGGCCAGCGCGAGGCCCTGACGCTCGAAGCGCGGCGGCGCTTCGGCGGCGCTGATCGGACGGGCGGCATTGGATGCGGCGCTAGCGCCACCGGGAACCGCCAGGGTCACCGGTGCGGACTTCATGCATTCGCTATTCATGACCGTTTGTTCAAAAATTAGATAAAAAAATTTACACGAGCGCGCGCATCGCCACGTCGACGATGTCCGTCAACTGGTCCTCGTCATTCGCGACCCTGCCCAGCACGCGCAGTCCCTGCATGATGCAGAGCAGAAATTTGCTGACCGCTTTTTCGTCGAGTGTCGAACTGAAGGCGCCACTCGCCTGGCCGCGAATCACCGCACCCGCGAGCAGCGTCGCCATGCGGCGCTGGATCGAGCCGATCCGTTCGCGCAGCGCGGTATCGTCTGCCTGCATTTCCAGCGCGGTGTTCGTAATCAGGCAACTGCGTTGCTGCGTAAGTGAACACGACGTCTTCGCGCAATGCAGCAAGGCGTTGCGCAGCGACTCCTCGGGCGGCAGCGGCGCGTTCAGACGCTCCGCCAGGCGGGCAACCGAGCCATCCGCGTAGTGGTCGAGCGCCGCCAGCATGATGCCGTGCTTGTCGCCGAACACGCCGTACAGGCTACCGCGCAGCAGGCCGGTAGCCTTGCACAGATCGTCGATCGAGGTGGCGTGGTAACCGTGGCGCCAGAACACATCGCTCGCATGGGCCAGCACCGTAGATGTGTCGAACTCACGCGGGCGCCCTCGGGCGCTCGTGGTGCGGGGTTTCTTCGAGGTGGCAGGCTGGCTCATGGGTTTGGATATTATGACTATCCATTCAACAAATCAAGCGCGCTGGCGGTGGGGTCTTTCGGACGCCTGCGACGTCACGCCCCTCTTAAGAAAAATTCTTCGGCCTCGGTGGAATAGCCCCGGCCAAACGGTGTTAGCCCTCTCGACGCCGGCAAATGCGTCCACGCCCTCCCCCACGTGAATGGCCAACAACCACGAGATCGCTTTGAGTCACACCACGATTCAACCCATCTGGGTCCGCATCACACACTGGATCAATGCGCTGGCAGTCGTCCTGATGGTGATGAGCGGCTGGCAGGTCTATGACGCCTCGCCGATCTTTCCCGCCTTGCAGTTTCCGCCTGCCATCACACTAGGCGGCTGGCTCGGCGGCGCCCTGCTTTGGCACTTCGCGGTGATGTGGCTGCTGGTGGCGAATTTCCTCGTCTACGTGGGTCTCAATCTGGCGTCCGGACGCCTGCGCCGTAAACTGCTGCCGCTCACCTTCCGCTCGCTCGCCGCCGATATCGTCGCAGCCGTGCGCGGCCGTCTCACTCATGGCGATCTCTCGGTCTACAACTCGATCCAGAAGCTCGCCTACCTGGTAGTGATCGTCGATATCGCGCTGCTGGTGCTGTCAGGGCTGGCCGTGTGGAAGTCGGTGCAGTTCCCGCTCCTGCGAACGCTGATGGGCGGCTACGACAACGCGCGCGTCGTGCATTTCGTCTGTATGAGCGTGCTGGTGGCCTTTTTCGCCGTGCACGTCGTGATGGTCGCGCTGGTGCCGCGCTCGCTGCTCCTGATGATCCGGGGACGGTAGACATGGCGATTCGCAAGCGCAACGCACAACCCGGCACGACGCTCGCCTCGCATGGCGACGCGATCCTGAAGGATGCCCACCGCGAACTGAAGGACCCGGCGCGCCGCCTGCTCGGCAAGCGGATCCTCTCGCTCGGCGGCCTCGCCTTGCTGTCGGGCTGCGATCTGAGCACCGACAAATCGGTGAACACGATGCTGCGCAAGATCTCGTTCTTCAACGACGACGTGCAGGCGCTGCTGTTCGATCCGAACCACATGGCGCCGACTTATCCGGAATCGATGATCACGCGGCCGTTCCCGTTCAACGCGTTCTACGACGTCGACGATGTGCCGGAAGTCGACGCCGCCACCTACCGCCTTCAGGTGGGCGGCCTCGCGAACGGCAAGCGGGTCTGGACGCTCGATGAACTGCATGCGTTACCGCAAACGGACCAGATCACGCGGCATATCTGTATTGAAGGGTGGAGCGCGATCGGCCACTGGGGCGGCGTGCGCTTTGCCGACTTCCTGAAGCGCTCCGGCGCGGATACGACGGCGCGTTTCGTGTCGCTGCATTGTGCCGACAACTACTGGACCAGCATCGACATGCCGACAGCCCTGCATGCGCAGACGCTGCTCACGCTGACCTACGACGGCCAGGTGTTGCCGCCGAAATACGGCTTTCCGATGAAGCTGCGCATGCCGACCAAGCTGGGCTACAAGAATCCGAAGCACATCGTTGCGATCACCGTGACGAATGAATATCCCGGCGGTTACTGGGAGAACCAGGGCTACAACTGGTTCGGCGGTTCCTGAGCAGCATCCCTGTTTTTCAAGTCAACCCACACTCAATCTACGGAGATTCCATGTCTATCCGCCTGAAACTTGGCGTTACGCTTGTCTCGCTCGCTTTTGCCGGTGTCGCGCTCGCGCAGACGCCCGCGGTCAAACCGTCGCGAATTCGCGGCGAAGTCGTCTCGCTGAATGGCGATGTCCTGCAGGTGCATCGCCGCAGCGGCGATACGGTCTCCATCAATCTGGCGCCGACCGTCACCGTCTCTGCCGTCAAGGCAATGCAACTGGCCGATATCAAGCCGGGTTCGTTTATCGGCACGGCTGCCACCACGGGCACCGACGGCAAGCTGACCGCCACCGAAGTGGTGGTGTTTCCGGAATCGGCTCGCGGCACCGGTGAAGGCCACTATGCGTGGGACCTCGGTCCTAACAGCTCGATGACGAACGCGAATGTCGACCAGGTGGCCGAAGGCACCAGCGGCCGCGATCTGAAGCTGTCGTACAAGGGGGGTAACAACGTGGTGACGGTACCGCCGAATGTGCCGGTCGTGACCTTCGTTCCGGCCACTCGCACCGACCTGACGGCCGGCAAGAAAGTGTTCGTGGTCGCGACGCCTGCGGCGCAGGGTGCGTTCCTGGCGCAACGTGTGGTGGTTGAGAAGGACGGTGTGGCGCCGCCGATGTAACTCTGTCTGTCAACTCTGTCTGTCAACGTGACAACTCGGGTGTGCGGCGCCAAACGGCGCCACACACCCGCTCTCAGACTCTCATTGCTGCTTCACCGGTTCGCGCTCAGGTTTCGAGCGTCGCATCCATGGTGATGGTGGCCTTCAGTACTTTCGAAACGGGACATCCCGCCTTGGCGTCCGCCGTGGCTTTCTCAAACGCCGCCCGGTCGCCGCCGGGGATCTTCACCTTGACGTCAAGGTGAACCGCGGTGATGGCGAACCCGCCGTCGGCCTTGTCGAGCGTCAGGGTTGCCGTGGTGCCGATACGTTCCGGTTTGATATTCGCCTTGCCCAACTCGGCCGATAGCGCCATGGAGAAGCACCCGGCGTGTGCAGCCGCGATCAGTTCTTCCGGGTTGGTGCCGATACCGTCTTCGAAACGTGTCGCAAACGAATACTGGGTGTCCTTGAGAACCCCGCTGTCAGTAGAAATCGTGCCTTTCCCGTCCTGCAGGCCGCCTTGCCAGACCGCTGATGCCTTGCGCTTCATCGTTCTCTCCTGTTGGTGCCCTGTCAGCGCTGCTGTGCTATCCCATCATGGCGCCTGCCGCAACGGTCACGCCCGGATTCTTGCGGGCTCGGCGCCGGTCGATGCATGCCACGCAGCGCGACAGACGCGGGCGTAGACCGGTCTTCATCATAGGCGCTTCTGGAGATCGGTGCGGTCAAGTGTTTGGCAGGGTCGCGCGAGGGCCGTCGCGATCAACATAAAGCCAGTGGCGGATCAAGGGCGAGTGCGCAAGCAGCCTCGGAGCCCCTGTTTGCATAGCGGCGGCGGCCTCGCACCCCGACGTCGGATGCCTAGGTGCAAATTCGACCAATCCAACCTTGCATCAGATCATTAACGGTCATATATAGCCTTTATTCTATTTTATAGATTCACATGTGACCTATAATCTATAATTTTCACGAGAAACCCGATTTCAGTCTATAATCAGTCATATGGAACCGTTAAATTCTCCTATAAAGTCACATACGACTGCAAAAGCGGACGCACTTCCTTTGCCGGTTCGTCGTGGATTAAAAAAACTCGGTGCGGACATCGCGTTGGCCCGTCGTCGTCGACGCATCTCCACGCAATCCATGGCGGAACGCCTGCAGGTTTCGCTAAAAACCTTGCAGCGGCTTGAGAAAGGCGACCCAACAGTTGCCGTGGGCACGGTTGCGAGCGCAATGCTCGTATTGAGCGAGTTGGAGCGCTTTACGAACCTTTTGGACACTGCCGGAGACGATGTTGGCCTAACCCTGATGGATCAAAACCTTCCCAAACGTATCCGCAGCAAGAAGACCACCTCATCGTCAGGGGCCCTGTAATGGCTGCACCCGTCGAGCGCACAGTCAGCGTAGCGTTGGGGTCGTCGGCATTGCCCGTCGGCCAACTGACTTATGCGAAACTGGGATCCCGTGAAAGCTCGGCGTTCGTCTATGACACAAACTGGCTTCAAGACGACTCTCACTTCGCAATTTCTCCAGACCTTGTCCTGACCACCGAACGGCAGTTCCGCAAAGCTCCCACCAGAAACGACTCCGTCTTTCATTTTGCGATCGCGGACACCGAACCTGACGGCTGGGGCTGCCGGGTCATTGCGCGTGACCACGCAAAGCGACGCAAGCGCGCGCAGGAACAGGGTAAAAACTTTAGTGGTGCGCTGACCGAGATGGACTACCTGCTTGGCGTCGATGACGAAAGCCGGGTTGGAGCGATCCGCTTTGCGAACGACCAGGGGATATTTCAGCGCACGATGGAGGACGGCGGCCACCGCGCTCCTCCGCTAATCGAACTAGGCCAGCTACTGGGCGCGTCACGTGCGGTCGAAAGCGGTACTGAGACTGAAGCTGACTTGCGTTATCTACGCGGGCGCGGAACGTCGCTCGGTGGAATGCGGCCCAAATGCACGATAGTCGACGACGACGGGCATCTCGCCATTGGCAAGTTTCCAAGCGTTCAGGACGAGCGCGCGGTTACGCGCGCCGAAGTGCTTGCCCTGCGCCTCGCGCAAACGGCCGGTATCGACACGTCACACGCGCGCATCGTGCTATCCGACAACGTGCCGGTTACGCTGATCCGTCGCTTTGACCGCCATAACGGCGGCCGGATTCCGTACCTGTCGGCAGCGTCGCTACTCCAGGCGTCGCGCGAAGAAGATCACTCGTACACCGAGATCGCAGAACGGATCCTGGTTGTCAGCGACGATCCGCGCAGAGATCTGACTGAGTTATGGCGCCGGATCGTGTTCAGCATGCTCATCACCAATGTGGACGATCACCTGCAAAATCATGGTTTCCTGCACGTAGGGCATGGGCAATGGCGTCTTGCCCCTGCGTTTGATCTCAATCCGATGCCAGACAAGGATCGCGAACTCAAGACATGGCTCACGGAAGAATCTGGACCGAGTGGTTCGATCGAAGAAGCCGTCGCGGCGGCCAGGCATTTCCATCTGGCTGACAGCGCGGCTCTTGATCTACTCGGCAACATATATCTTGCAGTACGTTCATGGCGGGAGATGGCACTCTCGAAAGAAATCGGCATGACAGCTCGCGAAGCGGACGAATTCGAACCCGCTTTCGAACACGCCGAACTCGCGGCGGCCAGGAGACTGCTAGAACGTTGACCATTGCCTCGTTTCCTGCTCGCGCTTACTCCCCAAACGGCAACGTCTCCTGCCCTTCCGCCCGCATTCCGAACACATTCAACGTCATCGCCACGAGCGCGTAATACCCCAGCAAGCCGACCAGGTTGATCGTGACCTCATGCCCAAAGCGCTCCACGGTTGCCGCATAGGTCGCGTCGGACACCCGCTTCGTGTCATACAGCTCATTGGCAAACGCGTAGATCAGCGCGTCTTCAGGATTGGCAAAAGACGGCCGCTGACCCAGGCGAATCGCCTCCGCCTCGGCCTCGGTAACGCCAGCCTGTAACGCAATCGGATAGTGTATGTACCACTCGGACTGCGCTTGCCAGCGCGCGGCCGTCACCAGAATTGCCAACTCCGATAAGCGCAGCGGCAGGCCAGTCCGGTAGCGGCAAAACGCCCCCAGCCGTTGCGCCTGCTGCGCGAGTTCGGGACTGTGAATCCAGCCCAGAAACGGACCATTCAGATTCCCACGCGGACCGGACAATATCTCGTCGAGTACGGCCTTCTGCTCAGGCGTGGCATGCGCTGCATCGAAACGCGGCAAACGTTCAGTCATGGAAACTCTCGCAAGTAATGAAGCGGCGGTCCACTCTCAGGACACCGCGCGCACGTCGGTTGAATGAAGCGCGCCGTCAATCGCGTCGGTGAGACGGCTCACAATATTGTCGATATCCTGCGCCGTGCAGATAAACGGCGGCGCCAGCAGCACATGATCGCCACTTTTGCCGTCCACTGTGCCACCCATCGGATATACCATCAGCCCGCGCGCGAAAGCCTCGCGCTTGATCGCTGCATGCAGTTTGAGCTTCGCGTCGAATGGTGTCTTGCTCTCCCGCTCCTGCACCAGTTCGACACCCACAAACAACCCGCGCCCGCGCACATCGCCGATATGCGGATGCTGCGCGTAGTGCTCGCGAAGCTGTGCACGCAACTGTTCGCCACGCGCCTGCACGTTCGATAGCAGATTGTCCTCAGCGATCACGCGCTGCACTTCGAGTGCGGCGGCACACGCGGTTGCATGCCCAATATACGTATGACCGTGCTGGAAAAAGCCTGAGCCGCCGACGATCGTATCGTAGATGCGCTTGCTGACCAGCGTTGCGCCGATCGGCTGATAGCCAGCTCCCAGACCCTTCGCGATCGTCAGCAGATCCGGCGCTACACCGTCCTCTTCGCAGGCATAGAGATACCCGGTGCGCCCCATTCCCGACATGATCTCGTCGAGAATCAGCAGCACTCCATAGCGATCGCAAACAGCGCGAATCTTGCGGAAATATTCACGCACTGGTGGCACTGCGCCTGTAGTAGCGCCGACCACCGTCTCCGCGACAAAAGCGGCCACCGTCTCGGCGCCCAGTTCGAGGATTTTCTGTTCCAGCTCATCCGCCAATCGCTGCGCAAAGGCCTCTTCGGTTTCGTCAGCGCGCTGCTCGCGATACGCATAGCACGGGCTGACATGATGCGCTTCGATCAGGATCGGCAGAAACGGCTCGCGGCGCCATGCATTGCCGCCAATCGCCAGCGCCCCCAGTGTATTGCCATGATAGCTCTGGCGGCGCGCAATGAAATGACGCCGCTGCGGCTCGCCCTTCTCGACGAAGTACTGGCGCGCGAGCTTCAACGCCGCTTCGATCGCCTCCGAGCCGCCCGACACAAAATACACATGATCCAGGCCGGACGGTGCGCTAGCCACAAGCCGGTCCGCGAGTTCTTCCGCCACCTGCGTCGTAAAGAACGACGTGTGCGCGTACGGCAATTGCTGGGACTGACGCCTGATGGCGTCGAACACGCGCTGGTTGCTATGACCGAGGCACGAAACGGCGGCCCCGCCGCACGCATCGATATATCGTTTGCCGGCGGCGTCGATAATCTCGATGCCATCGCCAGCTACGGCGACCGGCAAGACCTGCTTCGGTGCGCGGTGAAACACGGTGGACATGATAGGTATCCTTATCGCTTGATCGCGGTCAGAAGGCGGCGTTCGAAGGCGCCGTCCGTGGAATAAACGTATCGAACGCACGTTGCCCCTGACGATAGACCTGCATCGCCACACCGTCCGCTTCGATGCGAAACAGCGCGGTGGCCAAGGTGTTTTCGTCGTCGGGGTCGTGTGGGTCGTCGCGATAAATGGGCAGTCCCGAAGGTTCCTGATCGCTTAGAACGCGCAGCAGTGCGTCGTCTGTTACTGGTGCGCCAAGCCTCGAAAGCAATGCATTCACACGCGCCTGACGGTCGCGGGAGGACTCGGTGATGATTTGCCCTTCACCATCACAGCCGTCGTGAATCATATGATTCGCGTGACCGAAACGAGAGGTATCGGCAACCACCGAGCAACGCCGTGCCGTTGCTTCAACACTCACCAGACGCGAGTCGCCCACACAACCTAGCGTGTGATGAAAGCCGCTCGCACGTGGCATATCGCGCAACAGCGCAACGGCCTCGTCGAGCGAGTGTGTATCAAGCACGGCGCGCGCGAGGATCATGCGGGGCACACCCACCGCCGGTACGCGGATGCGCAAATTGTTGATGGCCTGCACGAGGCCCGCGCGGCTGGCGGCAAAGGTATGTCCCGGCAATGAACCGGGGTAATAGAAACTCATGAAGCCGGGCTTGCCGGCAGGCTGAACGTCTACGAGAAAGCATCGTTCGCGCAAATACGTATCGCCGTCTTCGTTGTGCGCGATGAAACGCGCATTGCCTGACGCGGCTGCCAGCGTCGTGCAGCCGTCTGGCGCGTTGTGGATCAGTTCGCCGCGGCAGTTCCACAGAAACACATCTTCTACGGGCCATGCCAGACCCGCAGCCATACCGTCCAACTCGGCAACCAGCGCCGGGAAATACGCTTCAGCTGCCCGCCGTAGCGCTTCCACGAATGGATGGCCACGCCACCGGCTCACCTGCTTCCACGCAGCGCTTTGCTGCATGTACGCCGCCATCACCGGCCGCGCCAGTTCGCCCAATCTGTAGCCGATGTCATCCGGTTGCCCAGTGACACGAAAGAGACTCCATTCCTGCATTGACGGTTATGCCTCGCTTAAACCCGGGTTGCTGTGGCGCCGCAACATGCAGCAGTGACCCGCTCACAGGTGCGGCGCGTTGAAAAGACGCCTCCAGCCACGATGACGTCGATTCAACACTCGATTCCAATTTATACCTCTCAACAACATATGTTGTCAATATAGTCGAGCATGTATCGAACGGAGCGAGCGGCACAAAAAACAGAGTAAAAGGCGCGGATGTGGCGGAGTTGCAGGTCAGCAGCAGCCCCGCTCCGCGCATCCTCAAGGCACGTAAGCGCCCTTCGCATGCAGCGAGCGTTCGGCAATCTCAAGTTGCTCGACCGCGTCGGCGCCTTCAAGCGCCAGCAGATGCGCGACCAGCGATTCCGCAATGGCGGTGGCCGCGACGAGCGAAGGAAAAAACGAAGGGCTTTCGTGTGAAAAAATCAGCACCTTGTCGGCGTTCAGCGCGATCGGGGACACCGCGCTATCGGTAATCGCAATCAGCTTGCTGCCCTTCTCGAGCGCCGCCTCGGCCACGCGGGCTGCCTCCACCGAATAAGGTGCGAAGCTGATCACGACAGTCGCACTATCGCGTTCGATGGTGCGCAGCTGCATCTCCAGCGTACCGGCCTCGCCCGTCAGCAACGACACCGACGAGCGGAACAATCGATACCCATACACCAGACCAAATGCCACCGCATAGCAGGAGCGAAAGCCCGCCACGTGCACATGCGGCGCGCGACGCAGCAACCGCGCGGTTTCAACGGTGACACGCGTGTTATGCGCGGCCGTGACATCGAGATTGTGTTGTTGCGCCACCAGCAGATCGTGCGCCAACGCATCTTTGGCATTGGTCTTGACGAGTGAACGGGCGCGGCTGGCGAGCGGCTCGGGCCGCGTACGCACGCGCGCCACGAACAGATTGCGCAGTTCGTTCCAGCCGGGAAAACCGAGTTGCTGCGACAGCCGCACGAGCGAGGCGGGTTGCACCTGAGCCCGCTCGGCCACCTTGCGCATGGAAGAAACAGCGACTTCGTCGGGATGATCCAGCAGGAACGCGGCTCCCATCTGGAATTGCGGACTGAGTTCAGAGAAGCGCGCCCGGATCAGGGCGGCGAGCTGGTCGAAACTGTCGGGCATGCGATGGACCAGGGAGTAAGTTGACAACAAATGTTACCACCCGGAACACCGCATGCACCACCTACCCAGGACCCGCGTTTACAGCAATGCCACGACCCGCACATCGCCCTGTTCCGCCGAGGCGACCACCTTGCCCGCGACGCGCCGGAAGGTGATGGTCACGCTCGAATCGCCGACACGCATATCGCCGATTTCGAGCCAGTCGATACCTTCAGGCAGCATCGGCTGTTCGATCAGGACTTCGCGCTTCGCCGCATCCACGGTTACACCGAGGCACGCTTCCAGCATCATGAACGGCGAGCCGGCCGCCCATGCCTGTGGCAGACACGCGACCGGGTACGCAGTGGGCGGCTCGCCGCGCCGGCGCGGGAAGCCGCAGAAGAGTTCGGGCAGACGCATGTCGAAATTGACCGCCGCCTGGAACAGCGCCTGCAGCAGATTCACCGCGGTCGCCTTGCCGCCGTAGCGTGCCACGCCGCGCGCGCAGAGCGCGTTGTCATGCGGCCAGACCGAGCCGTTGTGATACGCCATCGGATTGAAACGGGCCTGTCCTGCAGCGAGCGTACGCACGCCCCAGCCAGTGTGGAACAGCGTCGACTGCAGACCGCGCACCACGGCCTCGCCGCGCTCGCGTGACGGCAAGCCGAAGGCGAGCAGATGGCCGGCATTCGACGCCATCACACGGCACAGTTCACCATGGCCGTCCAGTGCAATGCCGTAGAAACCGAACTCCTCCATCCAGTACTTCTCTTCCACGCATTGGCGAATGCCCTTCGCGCGTTCGCTGTAACCGGCGGCCTCGTCCAGCAGACCGCGCAGCCTGGCGAAATGCGCCATGGTGTCGAACGCTGCGCTCGCATAGGCTTGCACCTCGACCAGCGCAATCGGCCCGTCAGGGAAGCGCCCATCTGCGTGAAAGACCGAATCGTGACTGTCTTTCCAGCCCTGGTTCGCAAGACCGCCATCCGATTCGCGCTGATAGTCGAGCAGGCCGAAGCGGTTCTTGTCGCACACGCCTGAGACCCATTGGGCCGCGCGCACCAGCGCCGGCCACAACTCGTCGATCAGACCCAGGTCGTTGGTACGTGCCACGTAGGCACCGGCCAGCACGATAAACAGGGGCGTCGAGTCGACCCCGCCGTAATAGAGCGCAAACGGCACTTCGCCGGTGGCGGCCATTTCGCTCTTGCGCATCTCATGCATGATCTTGCCGACCGCCGCGTCGCGAAACGCCGAATTCTCGCGCGCCTGATGCTCGGCAAGAAAGCGCAGGACGCCACGCGCCAGTCCCGGCTGCAACCAGAGCGTTTGCAGCGACGTAATCAGCGCATCGCGGCCAAACGGGGTCGAAAACCAGGGGATGCCGGCATACGGGTAAGGACCGGTTTCCAGATCGGTGGTGAGCAGTCCGAGATCGGCAAGCGAGCGGTCGATCCACGCGTTAAACAGCGGATTGCTCGAACGCACGCGCGCCGTCGCACGGCGCCGCTCGCGCATGACCAGGTGGGCATCGACCAGCGCCGCGCGCACGGCAGCGCGTCCGACGCGCGGACGTGCTGCATCGATCTGCGTGAGATGCGCCTCGTTCAGCGAATGAACGGACTTTGCGACGTCGGCATTGGTAGCGGCCTGCTCTGCCTCCACCTCGACATTGACGGCGAGATAAATCGATACGCAGGCTTGCGCCGGCAATTGCACCGTGTAGTCCGCGCGGTTGGCAAAGAGCTTGTCCGGAGTCGGCGAAAACGCAATGCCGACGTTGCGTGCGACATTGTCGAGCCCGACGTAGCTGAGCAGCACCTCGCCGTTTTCGACGCGCGCCGGTTCGATCTTGCCCTGCTTGTCGCGTTTCAGACCACGCACTTCAAACATGTCGCGGAAATCGCTGGCGAACGAAATGGAAAGCGGCACGACGGCATCTTTCGTGCCGTAGTTGGTCAGTTCGATCGCTTCGTTGAGCACCGTGCCGGACAGTACACGCACGCGCTCGACGTGGATCACACCCTCGGGCGTGCTGTCACCGCCCAAAGGCGGCAACGGCCGGTTGGTCAGGTGCGCCGTGAACGCAGTGTTATCGCTGCTGACACTGCCTGAAAGCAGCGACGGTGCACGCCCGCCGAAGGTCAGCCGCAGTTGTGAGAGGACCCGCGTGTCGTTGACGAACAGGCCGTCGTCGTGGCCGGTAATATCGCCTAGTGGGTCGTTGACAATAAAGGTGTCGCCCGACTTCAGCACGAACTGGTTCGCGCTAGCGACGTTGAGGTTTTCCGGCGGGATAAATGCGCCATCCGGTTCGTGTTCGACATGGTCGACGCCGCCTGAGAGTCCGCCAAGGGCTTCGGGTTGCTGCATCAGCTTGCTCCTGTGCTATGGGCTTCGTTCCGATTGTAGAGGGTCTGCGCCCGTCGAACGAACTTAACACAGGTAGGTGGTGGATTTACGCCGGTAAGCTATTTCGAAGGCGTAACAAAACGCTACGAACGATGCGCCGGACCGGTGCATATGCGCGGTGGCACGCGTCATGCAGTTTTGCCGTAAACGGACTGCGGGCGTTGCCTCGTATCTGGAGACAACGCCCGCAGAGCGTCCGCAATCAGGCGGCACTCAGGCCATGCCGGCGGTCAATCAGCGCTGCGCGATCGGCTTGGCTTCACGCGGCGTGGAGCCGACAAACAATTGACGCGGACGGCCAATCTTCTGCTCCGGATCCGCAATCATTTCGTTCCATTGTGCAATCCAGCCCACCGTACGTGCCATCGAGAAAATACACGTGAACATCGCGGTCGGAATACCCAGCGCGCGTTGCACGATGCCCGAATAGAAATCGACGTTCGGGTACAGCTTGCGCGACACGAAGTACTCGTCTTCCAGCGCGATCTTTTCCAGCGCCATGGCCAGCTTGAACAGCGGGTCGTCGTGCAGGCCCAGTTCTTCCAGCACTTCGTGGCAGGTTTCGCGCATCAGCTTGGCACGCGGGTCGTAGTTCTTGTACACGCGGTGACCGAAGCCCATCAGCTTGACGCCCGAGTTCTTGTCCTTCACCTGCTTGATGAACTCAGGAATGTTGTCGACCGAGCCGATCTCTTCCAGCATGTTCAGCGCGGCTTCGTTCGCGCCACCGTGTGCCGGGCCCCACAGGCAGGCGATACCGGCTGCGATACACGCAAACGGATTCGCACCCGACGAGCCGGCCAGACGCACCGTCGACGTGGACGCATTCTGTTCGTGATCGGCATGCAGGATCAGGATGCGATCGAGTGCGCGCACCAGCACGTCGTTGACCTTGTACTCCTCTGCCGGGTTCGCAAACATCATGCGCATGAAATTCGCGCTATACGACAGCTCGTTCTTCGGATACACGAACGGCTGGCCAACCGTGTATTTGTACGCCATCGCCACCAGCGTCGGCAGCTTGGCGATCATGCGAATCGCCGACACCTCACGATGCTGCGGATTGTTGATGTCGAGCGAGTCGTGATAGAACGCGGACAGTGCGCCGACAGCGGCCACCAGAATCGCCATCGGATGCGCGTCGCGACGGAAGCCGCGGAAGAAGAAGTGCATCTGCTCGTGCACCATCGTGTGCTTCGTGACGGTCTCGACGAACTCTTCCTTCTGCGCTGCGTTCGGCAGTTCGCCGTTCAGCAGCAGGTAGCAGGTTTCGAGAAAGTCCGCATTCTCCGCAAGGTTATCGATCGGGTAGCCGCGGTACAGCAACTCGCCTTTGTCGCCGTCGATATAAGTGATCGCCGAGTTGCACGCCGCCGTCGACATAAAGCCGGGGTCATACGTGAACTTGCCGGTCTGGCTGTACAGTTTGCGGATGTCGATTACGTCCGGGCCCAGCGTGCCCTTGTAGATCGGAAAATCGACGGTCTGGTCGCTGTCGGAAAACTTCAGCGTTGCGTGTGTCTTAGAGTCGTTCATCTACGTGTTCCTTTTTTGCTATCACATCGCACTCGTGCCGGACTACGAAGGTTCTAAAGCCGGCTCAGGCTTTGCATTTTACGGCTACCTCGTCCATTAATTGCGGCGATTGGCCACAACAATCCATCTCGACCTAAGCAACATTCGTTGCGAATCGTATTAAATCCAATTCATTCCTACGAATATTGGCCAGCTAGACTCAGCCAGCCAACTGAAAGATAGCGTAGTTATTGCAACAATGTTTTGCTCTGCCTAAGCAGCAGAAGCGCGCGCCGTCTGAGATACTCGTTGCGTGTGTTGCTTCCCCTGCAAAACACATCGCTGTCTTTGGCCCGCCGTTCGCGGCGGGCCTTTTTATCCAGTCTGAAGAACAGGATTACCAGATGAACGCATCGCTCGAAACGCTGTTTCCGGATCTCAACCACACCGAAGACAGCATCGTTACCGCGCTGAACCATCAGGACATCGTGGTGGCGTTGTCCGCAGCACTGAAGACGCAAAACGTCGCCGTGCTGCATATGCTTTATCCGCGTACCGACGCGCGCACGCACAGCAGCCTCGACGAACTCGTTTCCAGGCTCAATAGCCACGGCCTGCATAAGGTCGCCGGACTGGTGGCCAATGAAGCGCACTACCTGGTGTTCAAGGAACCGGTCAAGGCGTGGAAAGCCTTCCAGGAAATCCGCAACGACTCGCTCGCGATCGGCGTGCATCTGTACTATCACGGTCTGGTCGGCGAAGCAGCCGAGCGCGCGCTCGACGCTGACGCGCATCGCAAGGCTTAATGCTGGATTAGCTGAACTGGCTGGCTGAATCAGCCGGTTCAGCGCTGTGAGGCGTGGCCGCCCACGCTGCGGATAAATTCGTCGATATAGCGATTGAACGCAGCAGGGTGCGCCAGATTCATCCCGTGCGATGCGCCGCGCACCGTCTCGCGCCGCGCATCCGGCAACCACGATGCGAGCGCAGTGGCGGTGCGTCTGAACATCTCGGGACTCTTCTCCCCGTCGATCAATAGCACGGGGCAGCGAACCTGCGCGGCATCTTCCGGCGTATAGGCCGGCAGCGGATCGCGGAACTGGCGCGCCAGGGTGTGGGCGTTGTCGATCGCCATCGTGCGGAATGCCAGCGTGCTTTTCGCCCAGAAGCCAGGACGGCTCACCGAATCGACGAACAGTTGCAGGCCCGCGTCCACATTGCCTTCTTCGATCAACTGAGCGGCCCGCGCCCGCAATGCATTGACCGTTTCCGGCAGGCTCGCAACAGGCCGCCCTGCAATCTGCAACGGCCCGCCCGGGTCGGCGAGCGTCACCGTGCGCGCATGCTGCGCGTGGCGCCGCGCAAAATGAAACACCACGCAGCCGCCGCGCGAATGCCCCACGACATGTGCCGGCCCAGAGCCCAGGCGCTCGATGAATTCGGCCAGTTCGTCTGCGTGATTGCTCCAGCTGAACGGCATGTCGGCCGGCGTATCCGTCACCGGCCAGTAATGAGTGAGGCTCACCGCTACGCAGCGGTAATGCTTCGCCAGTCCGTCGAGTTGTGGCTGCCAGTAGCGGTAGTCGCACAGCGAGCCGTGCACGAACAGCAGCAGTTCGCCCTCGCCTGCTTCGACGTAGGGCATGCGCAAGCCATTGGAGAGCTCGATATTGCCCGTCACGCGTTATTCGTAGACGAGTTCGTCCAGCAGGCCGGCTTCCGCTGCCGTCCCCGCACCGCGCACCGCGCATGTCAGCGGTTCATCGGCGATGCGCACGCCGAGTCCGAGTTCGGCGGTCAGACGACGTCCCAGGTTGGCGAGCAGCGCGCCGCCGCCGGTCAGTACGATGCCCGAGCTGGCGATATCGGTTACCAGTTCGGCCGGCGCGCATTCGAGCGCCGTTTTCACGGCGCCGATCACCTGGCGCAACGGCCCTTCGATGGCATCGGCGATATCGTGGTTGTTCAGTTCGACCGTGCGCGGCAGGCCGTCGTCGACGCTGCGTCCGGTGGCATTCATGCGCTCCATCGGCACGTCGCGCATGGCAGAGCCAATGGTCTTTTTCACGTGTTCCGCGGTCTGCTCGCCAAGCAGCACCCCATACAGCGAGCGAACGTAGTTGATGATAGCCACGTCGAACTGGTCGCCGCCGACGCGAACCGAGCCGTTATAGGCCATGCCGCCAAGCGCGATCACCCCGACTTCCGTCGTGCCGCCGCCGATATCGACCACCATCGAACCGGTTGCCGACGATACCGGCAAGCCCGCGCCGACCGCCGAAGCCAGCGATTCGCCGATCAGGCTCACTTTCCAGGCCCCCGCCGCCACGGCGGCTTCCTTAATGGCGCGACGCTCGACCTGGGTTGCCCCGGCCGGTACGCAGATCGTGAATGCAGCACGGCGGCCGAACAGCGGTCTGGGCCGGGCCATCTCCACGAACTGGCGAATCATGTGTTCCGCGGCGGAAAAGTTGGCGATCACGCCGTGGCGCATCGGCCGCACCGTCTCGAGATTGTTGGGCGCGCGGCCGAGCAGTTGTCTGGCCTGGGCGCCCACTGCCGCCACCCGCTTCTGGCCGGCTTCGGGCTGCTTCTGGAAGCACACCACCGACGGCTGATTGAGGACGATGCCGCCGTCGTCGGTGTAGATCAGGGTATTGGCCGTGCCGAGGTCGACCGCCACGGTGTGACGGAACAGTCCCCTGAACAGTGGATGATGCGGCTTCGGTCTGGCCATATGAAGGCTCTGCGTTTGTCGTTATCGCCCTTGCGGGCGCTGCGATGAATCCCCGTTGTACCGCACCAAGCCCACCCAACACCCCCGCGGGTGCAGCAAGATCTTTATGCAGCGCGCGTGATTTTCGCGCTATTGAACCATTAACGGCAAGTAGAACAAATTCTTTAGGCTTACTTTATTTTCCATTTCATTTCGGACCGAGTTTCGGCCTGTTTCAAGGGGCCTTTGCTCCCAGTGCACGGACGAGCGCATCGCGTCCCAGTACCAATCCTTCGCCCGAAATCGTATGACCAATGCCGGGCAACGCAAATGCGCCGACCGCATAACCGGCATCGCTGAACGCATGGGCCGCGCGCTCGAGTTCGAGGACCGGGATCACCGCATCTTCGACTCCGTGCACCAGCGTCAGCGGCGTGCGCGCCTGCGTGGTGATGCGGGAAGCAAGGCGTCCTGAATACGCTACGACGGCAGCGGGCGCGTCGTCGCTCGTCGCCGCGTGATGAAGCGCCATCATCGAGCCTTGCGAGAAACCCACCAGCGCAAGCTTCTCGAAAGGAAGCTGCCAATACTGCAACTCGCTTTCGAGCATGCGCCGTAGCGGCGGGTAGGCATCCGCCACGCGGCCAATGCGGTTAGCTTCGTTTACGTCGCGCAGGCTGAACCATTGCCGGCCACCAAAGCCGCCGTCGAAGCGTTCACTGCCGTCGAGCGACGTAAAGGCGACATCGGGAAATGTCTCGCTCCAGCTATCGGCGAGCGGAAGGAGGTCTTGCGCGTTGCTGCCGACGCCATGCAGCAGAACCACCAGCGCGCGAGCCGGCGCATCAGCCGGCGGGACGGCAGGCGCGAGGCGCCAGCCATGTTCGAATTCTTCCCAGGCCATATCAGACTCCCTTTGCTTTCTGTCTTTTGCTTCGATGCACATCAACGAACGACCCGACGCCGTTTGCGCGACGCCGGGCAAATCACAGCCGCGAGCATACGCTTTCGTGATTTTTTTTGCCGCCTTTGGCGAGCCCTGGCCAGCATGCGCTGTGCACGTCGACAACCCTACTTGAGGAATGCAGGTATGCTTTTGACAGCCATTGGGCCAGCGGTGAGCCGCCTGCCGTCCAGCAAGCCGGCATCCCGCATCCCGCATCGCTTAAGACACCGCTCCGGAGAATCGATTGAGCCAGCCCGCACCTGCGCCCGCATCGGCCCCGCCGCCGCCTCCACCGCCGCTTAAAGGCGGCCAGCTCGTACTCGCGACAATCGCCGTTGCGCTCGCCACTTTCATGAACGTGCTCGACACGTCGATCGCGAACGTCGCCATTCCGACCATTTCAGGTAACCTGGGCGTCTCGGTGGACGAAGGCACCTGGGTCATTACTGTGTTCGCCGCCGCCAACGCGGTGTCGATTCCGCTGACCGGCTGGCTCACGCAGCGCATCGGCCAGGTCAAGCTGTTCGTCGGCGCAATTCTGATGTTCGTGCTGTCGTCGTGGCTGTGCGGCATCGCACCCACGTTGCCCATCCTGTTGCTCGCGCGGGTCTTGCAAGGCGCGGTGGCTGGTCCGCTGATTCCGCTGTCGCAGGCCATTCTGCTCGGCTCGTATCCGAAGGAGAAGTCGTCGACAGCGCTCGCCCTGTGGGCCATGACCGCGACGGTCGGCCCGATTGCCGGACCGGCGCTCGGCGGCTGGATCACGGATAGCTATAGCTGGTCGTGGATTTTCTACATCAATATCCCGGTGGGCATTTTCGCGGCCGGGGTCACGTGGATGATATACCGCACCCGCGAAACGCCCACCCGCAAACCGCCTATCGACGTGGTGGGGCTCGGCCTGCTGATCACCTGGGTCGCTTCGCTGCAGGTGATGCTCGACAAGGGCAAAGACCTCGACTGGTTCTCGTCGCCGGTGATCGTCATTCTCGGCATCACGGCGCTGATCAGCTTTGCGTTCTTCCTCGTGTGGGAGCTCACCGAAGAAAACCCGATCGTCGATCTGCGTCTGTTCACGCAGCGCAACTTCCTGGGCGGGACGATTGCGATCTCCGTGGCTTATGGCGTGTTCTTCGGCAACCTCGTGCTGCTGCCGCAATGGATGCAGGAGTATCTGAACTACCGGTCAGTGGACGCCGGTCTTGTGACCGCGCCGCTCGGCATATTCGCGGTGCTTCTCGCGCCGGTGATGGGCCGTGTGCTGCCGCGCTCGGACGCGCGCATTATCGCGACGCTCGCCTTTATCGGCTTTGCGATCGTGTTTTACATGCGCTCAAAATACGTGATTGAGATCGACACGTGGCATCTGGTGCTGCCGACGCTGCTGCAAGGCATTCCGATGGCATTGTTCTTCGTGCCGCTGACGGCAATCATTCTGTCCGGACAACCGCCTCAGAAGATTCCGGCGGCAGCGGGTCTGTCGAACTTTGCGCGGGTGTTTTGTGGCGCGGTGGGTACGTCGATCGCGGGCAATGAGTGGAATAATCGCACCGTGCTTCACCATGCCAGGTTGACGGAGCAGGCCACCATCGATAATCCGCTATTCAACCAGCAGATCAACTCGACCCAGTCGCTGCTGCATCTGAATACGCAATCGTCGAACGCCCTGTTCGATTTCACTGTGAATACGCAGGCGGCCATGATGGGGCTGAACGATATTTTCTTTATCTCCGCGATCATTTTTATTTTGATCATTCCGCTGATCTGGATTACCCGGCCTGCCAAGGGCGGCGGCGGTCCGGGTGCGGCTGGGGCACACTGAGCGCGGGCGCTGGGGTGTGTTGAGCGCGTTGAGCGCGTTGGGCGCGTTGGGCGCGTTGGGCGCGTTGGGCGCGTTGGGCATGGACAAGTAGTGGGCATGGCGGCCGATTTACCATTTGCAACGGCTTGCCAGTAAAATCCCGGCGTCCACGCTCGCCCTCGCTTATGAACTACCAAGGCATCCTCGAACAGATCCACCACGATCTGCAGCCCTACCTGGGTACCGGTCGCGTTGCCGACTATATTCCCGAGCTGGCCAGGGTTCCAGCCAACAGCTTCGGCATGGCCATTGTCACGAACGCCGGTGAGGTGTTCCGGACCGGCGAGGCCGACACCCGCTTTTCCATCCAGAGTATCTCCAAGCTATTCGCCTGCACGATGGCGTTTCGGCTGCTCGGCGATGCACTGTGGCAGCGCGTTGGGCGCGAGCCGTCAGGGACGCCGTTCAATTCGCTGGTGCAACTCGAAGCGGAGCAAGGCAAGCCGCGCAATCCGTTTATCAACGCTGGCGCGCTGGTGGTCACCGATGTGCTGTGCCGACGGTTCGTGCAGGCGGAAACCGCGCTGGTGGAGTTCATGCGGCGGCTGACCGGCGAAGTGACGATCGACTACGATTTGCGCGTCGCGCAATCGGAGCTGCAAAACGCCGATCGGAACCAGGCTATGGCGCATTTCATGGCCAGCTTTGGCAACATGGAAATGCCGGTCCACTCGGTGGTGGATGCATATTGCCGGCAATGCGCGATCTCGATGAGTTGCGTCGAGTTGGCGAAGGCGGCGCTGTTTCTAAGCAATGGCGGCGTTGTGCCGGCGACCGGGGAGCGGATTCTTGACAGCAGTTCGGCCAAACGATTGTCGGCGCTGATGTTGACCTGCGGTACCTATGATGCGGCGGGGGATTTTGTCTATCGCGTGGGACTGCCGGCCAAGAGCGGGGTTGGTGGAGGAATTGTCGCCGTGCTGCCGGGCGAAATGGCGGTTTGCGTCTGGTCGCCAGGGCTGGATAGCAATGGGAATTCGTTGGCGGGGGTGAAGTCACTGGAATGGCTAACCACACTTACCGGACAGTCGATCTTTTAATAGCGCCGGGGCAGGTAATTTTGGCGGCGTAAAAGAGCGCGACTCTGTCCGCAGCGGACAGAGTTGGCGCAACTATAATACGAAATCGCCCATTTTCTCCAGCTGGCTCAGGCGGCAAACAGGCATCTTTCCGACAGATGCTCCGATTCGCTCGAAAACCCGAAGCATCGAAAGTCACCGAACAAGGCATAAACGCTAGCAACTCGGGGACATCGCACAGGAGAAGAGTTATGCCCGATAATGCACTTCCCTCATCCAGCGGAAAACCCGGTGCGGAGTATGGAAAATCATACCGCGAATGGAAAAATTGGGAAGTCAGCAACTTTGGCAGATTGGGAAAATCAGAAAGCTGCTACTTCGATGCGGAAATAAAAAAAGCGAATATTAAAACCGACAGAAAGATACGCGCGCTGGAGATTGGCTTTGGTAACGGCAGCTTTCTCACCTACGCCAGAAAAAAGCAATGGGATATCGTCGGCACAGAAATCAACAAGGATCTGGTCGAAGCCGCAAGGCGCCTCAATTTTGATTGCATCTGCACAGCCGATCTGAGCGCATTTCCAGACAATACTTTCGATCTGGTAGTGGCTTTCGACGTTCTCGAACATGTTAGCCAGGAAAATCTTCTGACCTTTCTGAGAGAAGCAAAAAGAATACTGAAAGACGGTGGAACTTTCATCGCCCGGTTTCCAAATGGAGACTCACCATTTGGATTGTTCAATCAGAATAGTGACATGACTCATATAACAATAATTGGAAGCGGCAAGGTAAAATATCTTGCCAACGAATTGGATGTAGAACTCGTCTTTGTTGGCGGAGAGGCTCAGCCGCTAATTGCCGGCACTCTGCGACGAACGATACATGGACTATTTTCCATACCCATTAAAAAAATAATAAACCTGTTTGTCAGTCTTGTTTTTTTCCAGGGAGGCGCCATCGCCTTCTGCTCGTTGAATCTTGTCATGATCTTTCGCACCAGAAAATCCAGCTCCATCACAGCTTCCGGGGGCGATTGATCAATGTCACCATCACGTAACTCATGATGGTCAGCATGAACCATGAACCCAGTTTTCCCACGGACACCATCGCCCACCCATGCATCTGGCTTGGATACAACCAAGCGTGACTGAACGTGCCGATGTTTTCTGCCAGCCAGATGAACGTGGCGATAAGCACGAAACCGAGCAATAGCGGCATCCGGTGGTAGCTTCGACCAATCAGAAAGAACACGGTACAGCGGCGAAAGGCAATCGCGACGCATGCCATCAACAGGTATCGAACGTCCGGCAGATAGTGGTGGGCAAAGAAGTTGACATAGATCCCGACCGATAACGCGCCCGTCACCGCCAGCGAAGGATGATGGGAGAATCGCAGGTCGAATCCCCTGCATGCCCGGGCGATATAGCTCCCAACGGATGCATACATAAAGCCGGTGAACAACGGCACACCGCCAATCCTTAGGTACGCGAACTCGGGATATATCCACGATCCGACAGCCGTCTTGAACAGCTCCATACCTGTTCCGGCGATGTGGAAGAGCAGGATTACGACAACTTCGTCCCACTCTTCAAGGCGGAATGCGATAAGAAGCACCTGAATCAGAACGGCTGCAATTGTGAGCGCATCGTACCGAGGGAGCGCCGCATCCGCTGGATACCAGAAATGACTGCCGACCAACAGCGCGACCATAAGACCGCCAAAGAGGCAGACCCATGCCTGTTTGATTCCAAACGCGGCAAGGAGGCGGAACGCGGAGCCGATACGGCTTCGTTCATCGTTGCCAGAAAGAAGACCGCTTACAACCCGTTCGACCCACGCATTGGGACTCTCCGATGCCGCCTGTAATTGCATTTGCGATGTCGATGAAAGGATTGATGTGTAAGTTTGCCAATCGGCACTGTTGCTATCGCAAATGACCGGCGCACCAATTTCTGCGACAGGATTGTCGACGATAAAACCGAAGAAGTCGAATGTCGCGATCAAGGGCACCGTGCGATTTATCGTAGGTGGCCTTTGAGGAGGGAACACCTGCCGAGGTGAATTCAACAGGTCGAGGCTACGAGTTGTAAAATCGCTCGGAGCCCCGGGAGACCGCCAGTGGTCTATGCCAACGGGCGCGGCGTCCAGGTGACGTTCGGCCGGCTCACCGCAGAACCGCCCTGCCAGACCATCTGATCTACCAAATCCTCGCCATGCCCGCCGTCAAGACACACTTCCAGGATCTGCCCATCGTCCTGGATCCGGCCCAGCGACTCGAAATCGCGCACCAGCGTTTTGACGTTTGCGCGTTGCCCGTCCAGCAGCAGTTGCTGGCGTGGTGCGACCGTATGATTGGGGTGGTCAACCTCCTGACGACGCGCGACGAACGCAGGCAGCCGTTTCGCGGCTGGATCGACCGCTACGCCGTGGGCGAATTCCTGTTCGCCGACTGCCACACCGACCGCATCACGCAAGACCGGACGATCGCGCGCATCTCCCAGGACAACGCGCGCAGCATCGTCTTCCACGTGTTTTTCGACACTGCGCCCGGCAACGAGCTCATATACCCCGGCAAACGCACAGGCACGGCGCTCGAGGGCGGCATCTTCGCCGTCGATCTCAACCAGCCCGTGCAGTTCAAGCGCGCGCCCTGCCGGCACGTCACGATTTTTCTGCCGGGCACGCTGCTATGTAATGTGTTCCCAGACCCATCGGTCCTGCACGGACGCACACTCTCGCCACACGTGCCCGTGGTGCGTTATCTCGCGGGCCGCGTCCTGTCGTTTGCTGCTCACGTCCGCCACATGGCGCCTTGGGATGCTCACCGGATCCTGTGCGAGATCGTGCTGCTGATCGCGGATGCGTTCGGCGAGCAGGCGGGGCTGAAGGGCGGCAAGCCCGCGCTCGCCCGGGCAATGGCGTTCGACCAGGCACGCCGCTACGTGCATCGGAATCTGCACGACGGCGATCTTTCGCCCGATGGCGTCGTGGAGTCGCTCGGCCTCTCACGACGCGCGGTCTATCGCCTCTTTGAGCACGAAGGAGGGCTTGGCGCCTATATCCGGCATGTGCGCCTGCGCGCCGCCGCCGACGAGCTCGTCGCATGGCCGGGCGTCCCAGTGCAGGACATCGCCTATGCTCACGGCTTTCGGAGCGCGTCGGACTTCACCAGAGCGTTTCGGCGTGCTTACGGCCTCGCGCCACAGGACATCCGGCAGTACCGCGACGACATGGGCGCATCGCCGAAGCGGTCTTGACGCGGTTAGCCGGCCGCCTTGCGCGCAGCTGTGAATCGCGCCTTGATATGACGAGGCGTTTCAAGCTCGTCGACGACCGCCACGGCGAGATCGGCTACCGAAATACCGGCCGGTTTGTCGCCATCCATCAGCAGTTGCTCTTCGCCAAGACGGTAGGTACCGGTCCGCTCGCCCTCTTCGAGGAATGCTGGCGGGCTCACAAATGTCCAGTCCAGAGTCGTGTTGCTGCGCATCGAATTCAACGCGTCCCGAGCCGCCCTCGCGCCAGGTACGATGTTCGGCGGGACATGTGCGATGAAGGAATCGGTGTCGACAAGCTGGACGCCCGGTGCAACAAAAAGGCTACCCGCGCCACCGATGACCACAAGACGCCGCACGCCGCTGGCTTCTACTCCGCGAACAATCGCTTCGCTCCCACGGAGGAAGTTATCGAATAGTTCCGGGTCGTTCCAGCCCGGGTTGAAAGCCGACACGACGGCATCGTGATCGCGCACGGCGTTTGCGACCGACTCCGGCGAATAGGCGTCGCCGGTCACGACATTGAGGCCCGGTTGTGGCGCAACGCCCCCAGTCTTTCGAACCATCACCGTGACCTCATGCCCACGGTGAAGCAATTCCTTCTGCAGATGCTTGCCGACGAAGCCGGACGAGCCAATCAACGCAACTTTCATGATCCCTCCCACGATATAAGCATGAGGAGTTATGCTACCGGTCAATTTTCGACTTTAAAATACAGCGCAGACTACGATATCTTTTAAGCTGAGCTACAAAATGCAAGATCTACGTCAGTTGGTGGTCTTCGCGGAGACGGTCTCACGCGGCTCGATGAGTGCAGCGGCGAAGCGGCTGGGGATGACGCCTTCTGCGGTAAGCCAGACAATCAAGGCGCTGGAACGGCAGTCTGCGGTCACCTTGCTGCATCGTTCCACGCGCAAACTGACACTCACCGAAGACGGCAAACAGTGCTATTTCCATTGCCTGCAACTGATGGCGTCGTGGAAGGCCGCAACCGATTCATTAACGCAGGCTCGGGATGCGCCAACCGGAGAGTTACGTATTGCCGCGCCACTGGGCCTTGGACCTCGGATCGCACCAGCGCTGGCGTCGGTCCTTTCCACCTGGCCGCAACTACGCCTGCGCCTGCTGGTGAGCGACGAGATGGTCGATCTGATCGATGCGCGAGTCGATCTCGCCATCCGGATAGGCACCATGGCCGACTCCGGGTGGACCGCCCAGAAGCTATGCGACCTCGAAACCATCATGTGTGCCTCTCCGGCCTATCTGGCCCGCAACGGCACGCCTGACAGTCCACAGGACTTAAGCGACCATCAATGGATAGCCCTTGAGCGGCAGGTCGACGCCGCCCGGTCCGTCGACTCTTCGGATGGTGCAACGCCGGTCATACCGGTGACGCTCTTTGGCGAGAGGCGGATGAAACAGACGGTGCACGTTGGCGTGCGCGTCGTCAGTACGACGCAACCTGCGATTCAACAGATGTGTGAGGAGGGGCTCGGGATAGCGCGCCTTTCGTATATCGAGGTACTCAACTCGCTCAAGCACCACAGTCTGGTGCATGTTCTGCCGAAGTGGACGTTTCCGGCACTCCCTGTGACACTCGTGACACCGCGCAAGGACGGCCAGCCCGCCAAGGTACGGGCCGCTGTAGATGCGTTACGGTCGTACTTCCGCGACCTCCCTACCGTTCACTCATCCACGTCCACGGATTGATCTCACGTCAGAAAAGGCGCGATTCTACGTGTTGGCATCCCCTCGCCTAAAGCAGACCTTCAACTTCTCGTGAACGGGTGATTCGATCTGTGTGCGTGATCAGTGGTACGTCGTCGTCGAAGACTGCAGCTTCGTCAGCACTCCTTGCTTGAATCGAAACCAGCCTTGTGGGCCTTGCATCACGACTTCGTCGCCTTGCCAGAAAACGCGCTTAACCATCATGCGCATGGTCAGGCGCTCCACCAGTGGCGGATGGTGGCGAAAGTCGTACAGCACCGGCCCGGAATCGGTCTGCACAAGCATTCGCGCGACGGCGTCATTTGCGCCGCCGATGTCATCGAAATGCGTGAGCGTATTCGCGCCGAAGCGATCGAAAATGCCGTTGTCGACGGTTGCCACGAAACCGCGATCGACGCGCTCAAATTGCAGTTCGCCTGAGGGTGTAACAAGTGGGCCGGACGCGTTGCTTTGCGCATGAACACAAGTCGCGAAGGAGGCGGCTGCGAGCGCGGTGAGGAACAGTCGTTTCATGTTGCCTTTCAGATTCAGCGGCTTCTCCGACCAGGGAAAGGCGCGCGAAGAGACTCGTCGAAATCAATACACCTTGAAGCTTTCAGTGCGTGCCATCAATGCCAGTCCGATAACGGCAATGCCGGCGAAGAGCGCTGGCAGCAGGAAGACATTAGGAATACCCAGGAATGCCACTCCGAAACCGCCCGCGACGCCTCCTAACGCCGAGGCGAGAGCCGTCGAACTCATGAAGATTGCCGACGCCGTCGCTACCGCGCTGGGAAGCAGGCGTTGCGCGACGATGATGCCCAGAACCATAAATATGCCCCAGACACCGCCCATGAGGATCTGTCCGGCGAACATGCCCGCTGCAGACGGCCAGAGCGCAAAGCAAAAATTGGCAAGCACCGCCATGGCGGCCGCGATACACATCAGCCACACGTTGCCAAGCTTGCGGCCCAGGCCGATGCTGAAGGGCATGATCAGCAGTTCGATGAACGGCTGTATTCCGATGACCGCGCCCCGTACCGCCGGACTCAGCTTGAGGTGCTCTTCCATGTAAATCAGCAGGAATCCGTACTTCACTGGCTCCCCCGCGTAGACCAACACGAAGAGTCCTGTGAACGTCAGCAGTGGAAGCATGGCACGTAGGCTGGAGTGCCGCGCGGGCTCACTCGCCGGCTCCGGTTTGAGCTTGACGGGTGGATTCAGCGTTCCGAGAGGTACGATCTGTAACAGCGTACAGATGGCGGTCATCCAGAGCATGGGGCGCAGGCCGTAGGCAGCCGCCACCCACGATCCCAGGACAGGCCCGACGATCCATCCGCCGGTAAGCGCCATACGGACGACGGCAACGACACTCTCATTTTCGTCGCCGGGCTTATCAGTGAGTTCATCGTGAACGGCCGCAAAAATTTGCGAGGCGGTAGCACCGGAAACGGCCAGCAAAGCAATGGCGATGACGAAGGGCATCCAGACCGAAGTGGAGAGGGCTAACCCCGCCCAGCCCAGAAAGCCCGCCACAGCACACAGGCGAAAAAGACCGAGGCGATTCCCGGTTCGATCGGAATAACGGCCGACGAGATACCCCGTGACTGGCGCCGCAAGGCTGGTCATGTAATAAAGTCCCGCCAGCGGCAGCGAGGCGCCGAGTTCCTTCACCAGAAACAGAACGATCTGTGGTGCGGCCGCCGATGTGCCGAGCCCCGAGAGAAACATCGCAATCGTTGCGCCGAAGAGAAGCCTCGACACTGCAACTTGACGCAATGCAGATTGACTGCCGCTTTGGTCAGACATCGTGAGACGGCCGGGTTGCAGACGGTCCAAGGTGCTCCTGAATGATTTGCCACCCATCTCCGACACGTACGACGACCGTAGTGCCTCGGCCCGTTCCCGAGGCTGGCTGGCCCTCGATCAGTCCACTCCACTCGAAGCCATATGTGCAGGCAGCGCTGTCGTCGTGGACATAAGTCCAAACGAGATCCTTAATAACGTAGCGCTCGCCCTGTATGAGATCGAAGGTCGCTCTGATGGCACCTTCGATTTCCGCCTTTCCGAAGTAAGTCCCTTCACTGAAAATGAAACACGCGTCTTCGTGAATCAACGGTGCGACTGCCTCCCAGCGGTGAGTCGCTAACGCATCTTTGTATGCTGCGAGCAATGTCTTGTGGTCCATGTAATTTCTTTAGCGCCGGCACATCCATGCTCTCGACGATCCAGTTATCCGCGTGGGATCTCATCGACGACGTAGACGTTGCAATTCGGTTGGTAGAAAGCGGACCATCAAATGCAATGCCATCGGGACCAGCACACCGTCGTCCACAATCCCGACGAATGGAACAGCAAAATTGAAAGGATCGATCGCGTACAACGCCACAAGAGCGAATGCGGGCATCAGCCATACCGGACGGTCCGGGTGCCTCAGCGCATACCAGAGCACCCGAAGATCGTTCTTGACCACCTTCAACAGCAAAACGATTTTTTTCATCTCGACAGATCCTCCACCCGTTCCGTTCCTGCATCGGCTACGCCGCCTGCCGCTTCTGAATCTGCGAGCGCCGTATTTCGCAACTCGAATGCTACTCCAGGATCGGACGCGATAGCCTGCGCCTCCACTGTCTCCCAACCCCCGCACCAGGCAACACCTCAATTTTGTGCTGCGCATAACGCCTCAGCACTTCGACCGCGGCGCCCCCGCCCTCCACACACCAAACAAAAAACTGATCCATCCCCGTATTTTCTCTTTGACAGAGTATCTTTAGATATATATCTTAAGACACATCTTAAGACACACCCGGAGAACGCAGATGCGTCATTCACATCATTCCCGCCGTCATCACGACATCGACGGCATGTATTCCACCGACCGTTTCTCGCTGCATGCGCTGTGGCATGCCCTCAGCCGCGAGCAATACCGCGAGGGCGGCCGCGAACGCCACGAAGGCCGTGGCGAGCGCGAAGGCCGCGGCCACGCCCGCTCACCCCGTGGTTTCGAAGACTTCTTCGCCGCCCGCGGAGCCTTTCCCGAGCGCTTTGCGCTGCACGCCCTGTGGCACGCCATCGGCCGCCATCAGCACCATCGCGGCGAACGCGGCGGTGACCGTAGCGGCCGCTTTGGCGGTCCCGGCGGCCCTGGGGGTTTCGGCGGCGACGGAGACGGTTTCCCGCGCGGCCGCAAATTCAGCTCGGACGATCTGCAACTGTTGCTGCTGGCCCTGCTGGACGCCCAGCCGAGCCACGGCTACGAACTCATCAAGGCGCTCGAAACACGCTCGAACGGTTTCTATAGTCCGAGTCCCGGTATGGTCTACCCCGCGCTGACCTACCTCGAAGAAATCGGCTTCGTGACCGTCCAGCTCGAAGGCAACCGCAAGCGCTACGAACTGGCCGACGCCGGCCGCCAGCACCTCGCTGACAACCGCGAACGGGCAGAGATGATGCTCGCCAAGCTGAACCATATTGCCCGCAAGATGGATTCCGTGCGGCGCGCCTTCGCTGGCGAAGAGCCGCTGGATCCGAGCGAAGGCGGTTGGCTGCCCGAGCTGATCGAAGCCCGCCGTGCCCTCAAGCATGCGCTGTTCCGCCGCGACAACGTACCGGCCGACGAACAACGCCGCATCGCCGCGATCCTCGCGCGCGCCACGGCTGAAATCGAAGGCAAGCCGGACGCAGGCACGAACACCGGCACCGACGCCGGCGCGGGAGATATCTGAGCCCAGGTGGCCAGAATCCCGCGCGCTACCCGACATCACCGGAGAGAACATTTATGCTGACCAGGTCCGATCTCGCGGTTACCCGCGTACGTCATCCGCTGAAATTCCGTTTGCTGCAAGTCACGCGGGTTCATCCGCTGACGCCTCATCTGATTCGCGTCACCCTCGCCGGTGACGATCTGCACGACTTCGAATCGGCTTCGTTCGACGATCACATCAAGGTCTTCTTCCCGGCGCCGGGCGCCGACAAACCGGTGCTGCCAGAGGCAGGCCCGAACGGCCCGGTGTTCCCGGAAGATCAGCCGCGACCCGTGGCGCGCGATTTCACGCCACGCCGCTATGACCGCGCCGCGCGCGAGCTGGATATTGAATTCGCGATGCACGAAGCCGGGCCGGCCGCGAGCTGGGCAGCGCAGGCAAAGGTCGGGCAATATCTGGGCATCGGTGGTCCGCGCGGCTCACTGGTCATTCCCACCGCTTTCGACTGGCATCTGCTGATCGGCGACGAGACCGCCCTGCCGGCCATCGCCCGACGTCTGCAGGAGCTGCCTGCCGGCACCCGCGTGGCGGCGGTCCTCGAAGTCGCCGATCCGTCGGCGCGCATCGAATTCGATACGCAGGCCGAACTGCATGCGGTGTGGCGCTACCGCAGCGACTCACCGTATCGCGGCGACGCATTGCTGCAAGCGGTCCGTGAAACGTATCTGCCGGATGGCGAAGGCTATGTCTGGGCTGCCGGCGAATCCGCCACGATGCGCGCGGTGCGGTATCACCTGTGCACTGAGCGCGGCGTCGACAAATCGCGCATCCGTGCGGCGAGCTACTGGAAACAGGGCGCCGTGGCGGTGCACGAAAACCTCGACGACTGAGCCCGCGCAAACTCGCCAACATCATCGCCAGCCCCACGGCTGGCTTTACCCTTTTCAAGGATCTTGCCGATGTATTCCATCAGCACAAAGCACGAACGGCGTCTACTCTGGCTGCTCGCGCTGACGCAGTTCACTGTCATCATGGACTTCATGGTCATGATGCCGCTGGGTCCGCAGATCATGCATACCTTCGGCATTACACCAGCGGCCTTCGCGACGGCAGTGTCGGCTTACTCGTGGTGTTCGGGACTGTCGGGGCTGTTCGCCGCCACCTATATCGACCGCTTCGACCGGCGCAAGCTGCTGTTGACGGTGTACGCACTGTTCGCGGTGTCCAACCTGGGCTGTGCGCTCGCCAGCAGCTTTCCGTTGCTGCTCGCGGCGCGCGCATTTGCCGGTATTACGGGCGGTGTGCTGGGCTCGGTGGTCATGGCGATCGTCGGCGACGTGGTTCCGGTGCAGCGCCGTGGTGCGGCCACCGGCATCATCATGACCTCGCTCTCGCTGGCCGCGATTGCCGGCGTGCCGGCCGGCGTCATGCTCGGGGCGCACTTCAACTGGGCGGCACCGTTCCTGCTGCTGGTGGTGCTCTCCGTGGTGATCTGGTTTGCCGGCATGCAGATCGTGCCGTCGCTGGCGCAGCATCTGAGCCGCCGGCCACCGCCGTTGAACCAGGTCTTGCCCGACCTCGGACGCCTGCTCACCAATCCGCGGCATCTGAATGCGTTTGCGCTCACCTTCATGATCATGGTGTCGCATATGCTGGTGATTCCGTTTATCTCGCCGATGCTGGTGCTCAATCACGCCGTGGCGCCCGCAAATCTTTCGTGGATGTATATGGGCGGAGGTTTCGCGACGTTCTTTACGTCGCGTGCGATTGGGCGCCTTGCTGACCGCTACGGCAAGCATCGGGTGTTCCGCATTGCCGCTCTGGTGTCGTTGCTGCCGGTGCTGTTCGTGACCCACCTGCCCAATCTTCCGTTCGTGGCGATGGTGCTGTTTTTCCCGTTCTTTATGGTGTCGATGTCAGGACGGATGATCCCCATGCAGGCCCTGCTCACGACGGTTCCCGAGCCTACCCGCCGGGGTGCATTTCTCAGTGCGAACAGCGCGTTACAGGCGCTGGGGATGGGCTGCGGTGCGTGGCTCGGCGGCTTGATGCTGACCAATACCGCGAGCGGACAGATTGCCGGTTATGGCACGGTGGGCTGGGTAGCGGCGGGCATCACGATCGCGGCTGTGTTGTGGGTCAACCGGGTCAAGGCAGCGGCGGATAACGCACCGCCTGCCGCCGCTGAGTTCGTTGCGGAACCGTTGAGCGAGGTTTGACGCAACCTACGCTACATGCCATTGCGGCGGCCGCTTCTCGAGAAACGCGTTGACGCCTTCGCGTTGATCCGGCCCATCGAAGAGATCGACGAAGCGCTCGCGTTCAACCGCGAGCGCCGCCGAACGCGGCACGCCTTGACGGCCCTGATGGATCAGGGTCTTGCTGAAAGAGACCGCCTGCGGACTGAGCGTCGTCACACGTGCCGCCATTGCTAAAGCGGCTTCGCGTGCGGCGCCCTTCTCCACCACTTCTTCGACGAGGCCGATCCGCAATGCCGTCGCGGCATCGATGCGCTCGCCCGTCAAAATCATCCGCTTCGCCCAGCCTTCGCCCACCAGCCACGGCAGCGTCTGCGTGCCGCATCCGCAAGGCAGCAAGCCCACTGCCGTTTCCGGCAACGCGAGCTGCGCGTGCTGCTCGGCAATCCGGATATCGCAGGACAGCGCGCATTCGAGGCCGCCGCCCATCGCGTAGCCGTTGATCGCGGCAATCACCACGGCGCGTGCGTTTTGCAGCGTCTCGAAGGCGGCGCCGAAGCGCGCAGCGGCAGTACGTGCGACATCGCGATTGCCATCCGCGAAGGTGTTCAGATCGGCGCCCGCGCTGAAGAATTTCGGACCGTCACCGGTGATGACAATCGCGCGCACACGAGCCTCACCGTTCAGGCGTTCGACCGTATGTTGCAGTTGCAGGAGTCCGTCCGGGGTGAAGGCGTTCGCGGGCGGGCGTTTGAGCGTGAGCAGGGCGACGGCGCCGTCGTTTGCGTAGTCGAGTTCGATCATCATGCGTCTCCGGCTGGAAATGCTGTGCTATCGCCGCTGCGCGTAACCGGACGCACGGTTCATAGCGTTTGAAAAAGAGGTAGACAGTGCAGCGCTGCGACGGCTTCGGTCTATTTACTATTCCCGCCCGACAGATCCGCGAAGTCCTCTTCCCAGTACTCCCCTGGCAGACGCGCGGGTTCGGCGGTCCGTTCCAGTTCGCGGCGCCGCAGTTCAACGCGGCGGATCTTGCCGGAGATGGTCTTGGGTAACTCGCTGAATTGCAGACGGCGAATCCGTTTGTACGGGGAGAGTTTTTCGCGCGAAAACTGGAACACGCTGCGCGCGAGTTCGGGGCCGGCTTCATAGCCATGACGAACCGTGACAAACGCTTTCGGCACGGACAGGCGCACGGGGTCGGCACTCGGCACCACGGCCGCTTCGGCAATCGCCTCGTGCTCGATCAGCACGCTCTCCAGTTCGAACGGACTTAGCCGATAGTCGGACGACTTGAACACGTCATCGGCGCGGCCCACGTACACGTAGTAGCCATCGTCGCGTCGCAGCGCCACGTCGGAGGTGTGGTAATAGCCGTTGCGCATCGCCTGGACGGTTGCATTCGCGCTGTTCGCGTAGCCCGTCATCAGGCCAAGCGGGCGCTGCGCGAGCGGCAAGGCAATTTCGCCTTCGCTGACGGGATGATCGTCGGCATCGACGAGTTCGATGCGGTAGCCCGGCAACGGCCGGCCCATCGAGCCCGGCACCACTGGCTGACCGGGCGAGTTGCCGATCTGGCAGGTCGTCTCGGTCTGGCCAAAGCCATCGCGGATCGTCACGTTCCATGCATGCCGCACACGCTCAATCACCTCCGGATTCAACGGCTCGCCCGCGCCGACGATCTCGCGCAGCCTGACCGGATAGTCGGCCAGCGGCTCCTGCACGAGCATGCGCCAGACGGTCGGCGGCGCGCACAGCGTCGTGACGTTGCAGCGCACCAGCACGTCGAGCGTTTCTTTCGGCACGAAGCGCGCGTAGTTGAAGACAAACACGCAGGCCTGCGCATTCCACGGTGCGTAGAAGCAGCTCCACGCATGCTTGGCCCAGCCGGGTGAACTGATGTTCCAGTGGATATCGCCCGGTTGCAGGCCGATCCAGTACATCGTCGACAGGTGACCGACCGGGTAGCTTTGATGCGTATGCTCCACGAGTTTGGGCTTCGACGCGGTGCCGGACGTGAAGTACAGCAGCAGCGGATCGGTGGCGCGCGTCGGACCATCGGGCGTGAACTGCGGGGTGGCATCGTAAGCGGCGGAAAGATCGATCCAGCCGTCACGCGGCGCGCCGACCGACAGACGCGTCAGCGGGATATCGAGGCCATCGAATTTCGCCAGTTCCGCGCTATCCACCACCACGAATTTCGCCTCGCCGATCTGGATGCGGTCGCGCACGTCGTCGGCGGAAAGCTGGGTGGTTGCGGGCAACACGATCGCGCCGAGCTTCATCGCCGCCAGCATCACGTCCCAGAGTTCGACGCGATTCGGCAGCATCAGCAGCAGGCGGTCGCCACGTCCTACGCCGATACCGCGCAGAAAATTCGCCATCCGCGCCGAGCGTTCGGACATCTGCGCATACGAGAACTTCGTGCCCGGGCCACTGGGAGCGTCGACGATCCACAAGGCCGGGTTGTGGTTGTCTTGCGCGATCACATCGAAATAGTCGAGCGCCCAGTTGAACTGATCGAGCACCGGCCAGGCAAACTCGCTATACGCGCGCTCGTAGTCCGTGCGATGGCGCAACAGGAGATCGCGCGCATCGAGGAAGGCCTTCGTCGAAATCGGAATGGTTCGCTCGGTCATCGTCGTCTCCTTTGTCGAAGGGGGTCAGCGCTTCAGGGCTAGCTCCCGTCTCGTGCAGATGCTGCCGTAGCGTCCGGCGCATGTGCGTTCTATTGGCGTTTCATTCTGCACTCAAACGTGTCGCGCGATCACCATTCTTTGTACTTCGCTCGTCCCTTCGTAGATCTGCGTGATGCGGGCGTCGCGATAGTGACGCTCCACCGCGTAGTCCTCCAGGTAGCCATAGCCGCCATGAATCTGGATCGCGTGCGAACAGACCTCCTCGGCCATCTCGGACGCATACAGCTTCGCCTGCGATGCCTCGGACAGGCACGGCTTGCCCGCGCTGCGCAGCCGCGCCGCGTGATGCACCAGCAGCCGGGCAGCGTTCAGGCGCGTGAGCATATCGGCCAGCATATTGGCAACGGACTGGTGTTCCGTCAGCGGCTTGCCGAACTGGATCCGCTCGCGAGCATAGAGACGCGCCGCATCGAAGGCTGCGCGGGCGATGCCCAGTGCCTGCGCCGCGATGCCGATGCGTCCGCCTTCGAGATTCGACAAGGCGATGCGCAGCCCTTCGCCGCGCTGGCCGAGCAGATTCGCCTCGGGGATGGCACAGTCCTCGAACGAGATCGGGCAGGTATCCGAGGCGCGGATGCCGAGCTTGTGCTCGGGGCGGCCCACGTTGAAACCGGGGGTGTCGGTGGGCACGATAAAAGCCGAGATGCCTCGCTTGCCCAGTTCGGGATCGGTCACGGCAAACACGATGGCGATGTTCGCCCGCGCGCCGTTGGTCACAAACTGCTTGCTGCCGTTGATTATCCATTTACCGTCGCGCAACTCGGCACGCGTGCGCAGGTTATGGGCTTCCGAACCGGCCTGCGGCTCGGTCAGGCAGAACGCGCCGATCCGGCGTCCGGTAGCGAGATCCTGGAGGTACTCATTTTTCTGCGCCTCGGTGCCGAAGTTGAGAATCGGGCCGCAGCCGACCGAGTTGTGCACGCTCATCAGCGTCGCGCATGAGGCGCAACCGGCGGCGATTTCTTCAAGCGCTAGTGCATAGGCGATGTAGTCGGTGTATGAGCCGCCCCATTCGGACGGCACGATCATGCCGAGAAAACCCAGCTCGCCCATCTGCGTGACGACCTGATCGGGCAGTTTTGCCTCGCGGTCCCATTGCGCCGCATGCGGCACGAGGCAATCGACCGCGAAGTCGCGAGCTGCGTCGCGGATCATCCGCTGTTCATCGGTGTAGAAATGGTCCATGGCTTACGCCTGTGTCTCCGTCCAGATTAAACAAGTGTAGCAAGCCGCTGGACAGCTTCGATGCTCTGCCCGATCATTCTGCGTGAGCGCATTTGCCATGCCCGCGTGATCCGGCAACGTTTCTGCACGTAAATTGACGGGGTCACTGTTCTCTGGCACGCGCAATCTTGAGCGCGTTTGCCAGCCTGGGCCGGTTGTGCCCCACCCTTGGCCGCCCACCGAGCTTGAGGCCCATGCCATGCAACCCATTCCGATTCAATGACGCCGAAAAACGATAAAGGGACGATTTCGCTGAGCCTCGTCGAAGAAACGCTGGCGCTCGCGCGGGCGCGCGGTCTCGATGTGAAGCCGCTCGTCGAAGCCGCCGGCATTGCGCCGCAGATGCTGGCCGCGCCGAAAAGCCGGGTTTCTTCAGCGCAATACGGCGCGCTGTGGGTCGCCATTGCGAACGCGCTCGACGACGAGTTTTTCGGCCAGGATCCGCATCCCATGCGTCGCGGCAGCTTTATCGCCATGACACAGGCAGCCTTGACGGCACGCACCGGCGGCCAGGCCCTGGCAAGGGCGCTCAGTTTCATGCGCCTGGTGCTCGACGATCTGAGCGCACAACTCAGCACAGACCCCGGCCGCGTGCGGATTGCGTTCAACCATCGGGACGGCACTCCGCAGCCGACCATGTTCGCCTACGCAACGTATTTCATCCTGGTCTACGGACTGGTGTGCTGGCTGGTCGGGCGGCGCATTCCACTGCTGGCGGCGCGCTTTCGCTGCGCCGAGCCGCCTGCCGCGCAGGAATACCGGCTGATGTTCTGCGAAGACATGCAGTTCGGCGAGGACGCGTCGTACGTCGACCTGGCGCCGGCGTTTCTCGAACTGCCCGTGGTTCAGACCGCGCAGTCACTCAAGCCGTTTCTGCGCGATGCGCCGGGCAACTTTGTCGTCAAGTATCGCAATCCAGGCTCGCTGGCGGCGCGGGTTCGCAAGGTGCTGCGTGCGCTGCCGGCGGCCGGCTGGCCCGCCGCCGATCAGATGGCGCTCCGTCTGCATGTTGCGGAAGCAACCATGCGACGGCATCTGAAGCAGGAGGGCTATACCTACCAGTCCATCAAGGACGACCTGCGGCGCGATATTGCCATCGCCGAACTGCAGGACACTCGGCGTAGCATCGCGCAAATCGCTACACGGGTGGGTTTCGCCGAGCCAAGCGCATTCCATCGCGCGTTTCGCAAATGGACCGGCATGCGGCCGACCGATTACCGGCTCGAGCGGGCCGATCTCACGCATCCCGCGGAATCGGACTAAGCTGTAAGCAGCAGGCCCTTTTTTCGGCCGGCGCCGCCCGATCTCACTCGCCACGTCTCATCTGGGACGGTCGGGTCCGATACGGCGCTCTGGCCGTCCGCGATGAGAACGTACCCGTTTCTCCCGTTCCGGCAATCCGGCCCGCACCCCCGGCGTATCCCCGGTGGTCTAGCGGTCCGGTTTCTACGCGGCGTCGCCGCGCTAGGCCTCCTGCTGGCGTTCGCCGGCACCCTTCCCCCTGGCATAGAGGCTGCGCCGGCGCCCGGCGGCGTCATCGTGATCCCCGTCAGCGGCGCTATCGGACCCGCGAGCGCCGACTTTATCGTGCGCAGTCTGCAACGCGCGGCGCAGCAACAGGCGTCGCTCGCGGTGCTGCAGCTCGATACGCCCGGCGGCCTCGATACCTCGATGCGGCAGATCATCAAGGCCATTCTGGCTTCGCCTGTGCCGGTCGCCGCATTCGTGGCGCCGAGCGGTGCGAGGGCCGCGAGCGCGGGCACGTATATCGTCTACGCAAGCCACATCGCGGCAATGGCGCCCGGCACCAATCTCGGCGCGGCGACGCCGGTGCAGGTCGGTCTGGGCGGCGCGGAGCCAGCGGGACAAAGCGCACCCGGCTTGCCGGCGATGAACCCGGGCGGCCAGGGAAGCGCTGGTGCACCAACGGCCGTATCAGGAACATCCGGGGCATCAGGCGCCGCGGCAGCCTCAAGCGCTCCTGCCGCGCTGCCACTCGACTCGCAATCGACCGAAATGCGCAAGCAGGTCCACGATGCCGCCGCCTATATTCGCGGCCTCGCGCAACTGCGTGGCCGCAATGCCGATTGGGCCGAGCATGCCGTGCGCGAAGCCGTGAGCCTGTCGGCTAACGAAGCGCAGGCCCAGCACGTGATCGACCTCACCGCGCGCGACGTCCCCGATCTGCTGCGCAAACTCGACGGCCGCATGGTCAACACCGTTTCAGGCAACCAGCCGCTGCATACGGCCAACGCTCCAATCATCACGCTGGAACCCGACTGGCGCAGCCATTTCCTCGCGGTTATCACAGACCCGAACGTGGCATTGATTCTGCTGATGATCGGCATGTACGGCCTCTTTTTCGAATTCGCCAATCCCGGCTTCGTGCTGCCCGGCGTAGTAGGCGCGATCAGCCTCTTGCTCGGCCTGTTTGCCATGCAGATGATGCCCATTAATTACGTGGGACTGTGCCTGATCTTGCTGGGGCTCGCCTTCCTGGTCGCGGAAGCGTTTCTGCCGACCTTCGGCGCGCTGGGCTTTGGCGGCATTGTCGCGTTCGTGGTCGGCGCGCTGATGCTGATCGATACCGATGTGCCGGGCTACGGCATTCCCTTGCCGGTGATCGCGGCCGTCACCGCATTCAGTGCGCTGTTTGTATTCACGGTATCGAGCGTGGCGCTGCGCGCGCGCCGACGGCCGGTCGTGACCGGTTCGGAAGCGCTGATTGGCAGCCTCGGCGTGGTGCTCGAGGAAGGGCTTGTGCCGCACGGAGGCGGGGATGCAGGCGTGGGTTGGGCGCGCGTGCATGGCGAGCGCTGGCAGGTGTGTAGCGCGGCGCCGCTTGCGGCCGGCCATGCGGTGCGTGTAACGGCGCGGCGCGGCCTCACGCTGACCGTGGTGCCGGAAGGATCACAACATGCAGAAGGGGACCCCTCATGATTGGTTTCACATTCGGCTTCAGCAGCATTCTGATCGTGCTGGTGGCCGTGCTGATTGCCTCGTCGATACGTATTTTTCGCGAGTACGAACGCGGTGTGGTCTTCATGCTCGGCCGCTTCTGGAAAGTCAAGGGACCGGGGCTCGTGCTGATCATCCCGATCGTCCAGCAGGTGGTGCGCATGGATCTGCGCACCGTCGTGTTCGACGTACCGCCACAGGACGTGATTACGCGCGACAACGTCTCGGTGAAGGTCAACGCGGTGGTGTATTTCCGCGTCGTCGATCCGGAACGCGCGGTGATTCAGGTGGCGAAATACTTCGAGGCGACCAGCCAGTTGTCGCAGACCACGTTGCGCGCAGTGCTCGGCAAGCACGAACTTGACGACCTGCTTGCCGATCGCGAGCAACTCAACGCGGATATCCAGAAGGTGCTCGACGCACAGACCGATGCCTGGGGCATCAAGGTGGCGATCGTCGAAATCAAGCATGTGGATATCAACGAAACGATGATCCGCGCGATCGCCCGCCAGGCCGAAGCCGAACGCGAGCGGCGCGCGAAGGTGATTCATGCGGAAGGCGAGTTGCAGGCCTCGCAGCATCTGCTGGAGGCGGCCCAGACGCTGGCGCAGCAGCCGCAGGCGATGCAACTGCGCTATCTGCAGACGCTCACGACGATCGCTGCGGACAAGAACTCGACCATCGTGTTTCCGCTGCCGATCGATTTGCTGAGTGCCGTGCTGGACAGGATGGGCAAGCCGTCGTCGGCAGCTTAAATGTCGAATCAGGCAAACCGCACCCTGATTCCAGGGTTTGTACTGATCGCTCCAAAGGAGCTTGTGATGAAAACCATCTCTCGCATTACCCTCGGCGCACTGCTGGCGGCATGCTGCGCAAGCACCGCATTTGCACAGACATCGCAGGGTTCGTGCAACCCGTATGCGCCCAAAACCCGCGCCGACGTGAAAGCGGATTACATCCAGTGGCGTGCGGCGGGCTACGATCCGCAGGACTGGATCAACTATCCCTACAACGCGCAGCAGGCCGGACGGATCGTCGCACAGCGGCGTGCAATGGCGGGTATTCCGGCTGGCTGCGTGCAGTAAACGTGTCTGCTGCGGCAAGCGCACTTGCCGCGCCTTGCCTGGTGTCGCGCCGCACCGTCCGGGCGCCGGCACGGTATCATCTCGCCCCTTCGATAACACACAAGCAGCCCGGCATCCGGGACTGTTGCATCGGCTCCACGCCAGCCATGCCGATCCGGTACATCAGCGTCAATCGTGACTACAATCCGCCCGTAGCGCTTTGCGAGCGTCCGCCGCCGTGTGAAGCGGCGGCGCCTGCCGAACAACACAACAAGCAACTTCATCACGATCCGAGACCCGCCTAATGGACTCCGTAAAACGATACTTCGGCTTCGACGAAGCTGGCACCAATCTGCGTACCGAACTGCTCGCAGGCCTGACCACCTTCCTGACGATGGCGTACATCATCTTCGTCAACCCGGCGATTCTCGGCGATGCAGGCATTCCCAAAGATGCCGTGTTCGTCGCGACCTGCCTGGTTGCGGCGCTCGGCTCGCTGATCATGGGTCTGTACGCGAACTATCCGATTGCGTGTGCCCCCGGCATGGGCCTGAACGCGTATTTCGCCTATACGGTCGTCAAAGGCATGGGCTTCACATGGCAGGCTGCGCTCGGCGCGGTGTTTATCTCCGGGTGCCTGTTTATGATCGTCACGCTGTTCCGCGTGCGCGAGGTGATCGTCAATGGGATTCCCCATTCGATCCGCATCGCGATCACTGCGGGTATCGGCCTGTTTCTCGCGATTATTTCGCTGAAGTCAGCCGGTGTGGTGGTCGGCAATCCGGCTACGCTGGTCACGCTCGGCAATCTGCATGACCCACATGTGATTCTCGCGGTGATCGGCTTTTTTGCCATCGTCACGCTCGATTATCTGCGGGTACGCGGCGCGATTCTGATTGGCATCGTCGGCGTAACAGTGCTGAGCTTTTTCTTTGGCGGTAACCAGTTTCACGGCATCCTTTCGGCACCGCCGTCGATCGATGCGACGCTGTTTCACCTCGACATTCGCGCGGCCCTCTCGGCTGGCGTGCTCAACGTCATCATGGTGTTCTTCCTCGTCGAACTGTTCGATGCAACCGGCACGCTGATGGGCGTCGCCAACCGCGCGGGCCTGCTGGTCGAAGGCAAGATGCATCGTCTGAACAAGGCGCTGCTCGCCGATAGCACCGCCATTCTCGCTGGCTCCTTGCTGGGCACTTCGTCGACCACGGCTTACATCGAAAGCGCATCGGGCGTGCAGGCGGGCGGGCGCACCGGCGTCACGGCGATCACCGTCGCGGTGCTGTTTCTGCTTGCACTGTTCTTTGCGCCGCTCGCGGGCGTGGTGCCCGGCTATGCGACCGCACCGGCCCTGCTGTATGTGTCGTGCCTGATGCTGCGTGAAATGGTCGACCTGCCATGGGACGACGCCACCGAAGTGGTGCCCGCCGCGCTCACGGCGCTGCTTATGCCGTTCACTTATTCGATTGCGAACGGTGTGGCGTTCGGCTTTATCTCGTACGCGGGACTGAAGCTGCTGACGGGCAAGGCGCGTCAGGTCAAGCTGGTGGTGTGGATCATCGCGGCGATCTTTCTGTTCCGCTATTTCTATCTGGGCGCCGACTGAGCATCTGTGGGGCGGCGAGCGAGCAGGCAGGCGCCGCCGCTCAAGCCTGGCAGCGCCAGGCTTTGCTTGATTAGCCTTACTGAGTAGTGCCCGGAGGTTGCGTCAGTTGCGCCAGTTCGCTTCGTAGAAGCGCACATAGCCGCTGCGCAAAACCAGGCATTGCGCACGCGTTTCCGACAGCAGACGGCGCGTTGCAGCTTCAATACGCGCCCGATGCTCGGCGAAAGCGCCGACCATATCTTCCAGACGCGGCGATGCCGCGCCGTAGTGGTCCTCAAGTGCCTCGGCAGTGATCATGCACTCCACCCTTTCCCCATCAATCATTGCCGGGAACGCCAGGGTAAGTTCGCGCCCCGAATACTCAGGGGTTTCGTTCGGGAAAATGATCTGCATGGGATTCGCCTTGGTTTGACAGGGTGGATCACTCGAGGCCGCGCACGCCTGTTTTTAAGTGCCTCCCTCAGTGCTCGAGGCGCGGGCTACACCAACCGCAGAAACGCGCGCAAACACGCTCGCTGCGGGTGATTTCATTACTGTAGACGAGTTCCGGCGCGCCGCAAGTTTTCCTTCGAGGTGGCCCAACTCTGGTGCAGGTCAAACCCTGCCTGGGGCCACACTACTCACACTGCGCGCGCTGCGGACACAGCCGCGCCCGCCAGCGGGTGTACTTACGCATCCGTCGTCGACCTGCTTGCGTCGCGGACAGCGTCGCAGGCTGTCACCGAGCTGTCTACGAGTGATCTCGCGGCCAGAGATTCAGGAAAGCGGCAGAGGCGATAACGCCCAGTGCTACCGTTGCGGCCCCCGAGAGGGTCACCCCGTTCTCGTCGAACAACATTCCGTGGATCACGACCGCTATGCCTATGACTGCGATAAACGTCGCAAGCAGTGCAAGCACAACCCCTACTTCCGTATGTTCCGTGTGCACCATGGCGTACTCCCAAACTGGCGCTAGCGAGGCGGGCAAGGCCTCAATGGGGCACGGCGCGAACGCGTCCCATAGTTCAAATCATTGCACCTCTGCGGGCGAAATCAAGTACGGAATAGCCCGCAGCGTGCGGCATGCGGGGTATGCGTCCGATCCTGTAAGATGAAACTTCGACGGCGCGGCATGCTGCGCTGCGGGATGGCAACGGACGGGCAATGTACCCGCTGTGTCGAATTCCAACCGGAGACGAGCAGTGACCCATCGCCCTTGCACGCCCCCTATGGCGCCTGCCCCTGGCCACGCCCTGGCTGGCCATCTGGATCTGATTGCGCAGTCCCATGCACGTTCGCTCGAGGTGGGACTGCGCGCTTCGGAAACGCCTGATTTCCATCCATTGCGCCAAACGGCCCTGCGCCAGCTCGTCGAGCGCAATCACTCGCTGTATGCGCACGCGCTGCCGGTGATGGAGACGCTGCACGCACAGATCGTCGACACCCAGAGCATGGTGCTGCTCACCGACGATCACGGCGTGATCCTGCATAGTCTCGGCGACAGCGACTTTATCGAAAAGGCCAACCGGGTCGCGCTATGTCCAGGCGTGTCGTGGGCCGAAGCGGACCGCGGCACCAACGCGATCGGCACTGCGCTGGTCGAGCGTCAACCGGCGGTCGTTCATGCCGACGAACACTTTCTTCACGCGAACCGCATCCTGACCTGCTCGTGTGCGCCGATTGCCGATCCGTATGGCCGCATCATCGGCGCGCTGGATGTGAGCGGCGACACGCGCGGTTTTCATAAGCACACCTTGGCGCTCGTGCGGATGTCCGCGCAGATGATCGAAAACCATCTGTTTGCGAATCAGTTTGCCGATGCCGTGCGGATCCATTTTCATGCGCGCGCCGAATTTATCGGCACACTGTACGAAGGGCTCGCGGCGTTTGCGCCTGACGGCACGTTTCTGTCGGCCAATCGCAGCGCCCTGTTTCAATTGGGCGAGCCGCTTGCGGCGCTGCAACGGCAATCGTTCGAAACGCTGTTCGGCAGCGCATTTGCGGCCCTGCTGCAACAGACGCTCTGCGCGCCCGGCGAATGCACGACGCTGATGCTGCCGAGCGGTGTGCGCGTAATCGCGCGCGGTGAATTTGCTGCGCCGCGTCAGTTCGTGCAGGCCGGCGGCGTTGGCGAGCAATCGGGCGTGGCCACGGTGATTCGTCCGACAGCCCGTGCGGTAACGCCAGCGACGCTCGCCACGCTCGATACCGGCGACACGCGGATGGCGGCGATCCTGCGCCGTGTCGAGAAAGTCCGCGGCCGCGATATTCCGATCCTCGTGCTCGGCAAAACGGGCACCGGCAAAGAATGGCTGGCCCGCGCGATCCATCACGATTCGCCGCGCGGCACGGCGCCGTTTATCGCCGTCAATTGCGCGTCCCTGCCCGACACGCTGATCGAGGCCGAGCTGTTCGGCTACGAAGACGGCGCGTTTACCGGCGCAAAAAAACGCGGCCGCGTCGGCAAGATCGTGCAGGCTGACGGCGGCACGCTCTTTCTCGACGAGATCGGCGATATGCCGCTCGCGCAACAGGTGCGGCTCATGCGTGTGCTGCAGGAGCGCACGGTAACGCCGCTCGGCAGCACGCGGGCGATTCCGGTCGACTTGCGGATCGTCTGCGCAACCCACCGCAATGTGCGCTCGATGATCGAAGACGGCACCTTCCGCGAAGACCTTTACTACCGGATCAACGGGCTGGTCGTGAGCTTGCCTGAACTCAGCGAACGCACGGATATGCCGGCGCTCGTGTCGCACATCCTCGCCGCGCAGTGCGAGGGCGAACGGATGCCGGTGCGCGTCTCGGATGACGTGCTCGCGTGTTTCAGACGTTGCCCTTGGCCTGGCAATCTGCGGCAACTGGCGAACGTCCTGCGTACGGCCGCGATCATGGCTGAAGGTGCAGCGCAGATCGAGATCGAACATCTGCCGGAAGATTTCCTGCAGGAATGCGACGATGCGTCGGACGACGCAAGGGCGCGGGAGATTGCGACAGAAGCAGTGTCCGCAACGACGACGACGCACAACGCAAACGCAGCCGCCGCGCCCCAGCGCACGTCCGCTTCGCCAGCCTCGCCGGCTCGGATGGAAGAGTGGCAGGCTACCCTGATCGCGCAAACCCTCTCGCGCCACGGCGGCAACGTCTCCGCTGCGGCACGCGAACTCGGCCTCGCGCGCAATACGGTCTACCGGTATCTACGCCGCGCGCCGAACCCATCAATGGAAACACCGGGGCAGCGCAAGTAGCGACGCAACTTCACCGGTATTCGCAGTCGGACAGGCGAGTCTGAGGTATCGTGACGGGCTGACTCCAATCCCACGCACGATGGTCGCTGTCTGAAGCAATGTCCGAAACCAAGCCCCCGTTCTCGGTGCGGGTCGAGCCACTCGGCCGCACGTTCGAAGCGCCCGACTCGCTGACCGTGCTCGAAGCCGCCGGCTTCGCCGATCTGCGTTTGCCGCGCTCGTGCCGCAATGGCACATGCAGGACGTGTATGTGCCGGCTGGTCAGCGGCGCGGTCTCGTACATCGTCGAATGGCCGGGATTGAGCCGCGAAGAGAAGGCCGACGGATTTATCCTGCCCTGCGTAGCGGTGGCGCAATCGGATGTGGTGATCGAGGTACCGGACGCCGTGGAGATAATCTAGCGGCTTTGATGTCCCGCGCCCTTCACGCTCTCCGTTCGCACACGCTTGCCCAGACGCAAAATAATGGTGGCCACCGCGCTTTCGACCCGGCAACGCGACGTCTCGATCACGAGATCCGGGTTGGCCGGGACCTCATAAGCGGACGAGACGCCGGTGAATTGTGCAATCTTGCCGAGTCGCGCCTGCGCGTACATGCCCTTCGGATCGCGCTGCGAGCAACGCTCGGCGGACGCCGAAATGAAAGTTTCCAGAAAGCCAGCGCCGATAATCCCCCGGGCCAACTCACGCTGAGCGGCGAGCGGCGAAATGGTGGCGACCAGCACCACGTGACCCATCTGCTGAAACAGTCTCGCAACATGAGCAATGCGGCGAACATTTTCGAGGCGGTCAAGATCTGAAAATCCCAGATCCGAACACAGGCCCTCTCTAAGCGTATCGCCGTCGAGCACCACGACTTTCGTGCCCTGCTCCAGCAATGCTGTGTTCAGTGCCTGCGCTATCGTGGTCTTACCCGCACCTGGCAGTCCCGTCATCCAGATAACCGGCGGTAATTCGGCGCTCGTCAATCCAACATTGGCGTTCATGAAATCGCATCCAGATTATTTTCGACCTCACTTTAACGTTTGCGCGCCGATTTTCCGTCGCAGAAAAAAATAGTCTCTTTACCGAAAATTTCGCCGCCGCATTGGGGAATGGATGCGCTGTCCGGCGACGGCGTTCCAGGTGGAAACCGGCCGCACCCGTTCATTCGCGTTGAATGAACAGTGTGTTGTCATTTCAGCTGATTTTCTCAAGCAGGCAACGGACTACACTCACGGCACTCCATCACCGTGAACGCATCATGCTGCTCGCATTTTTTATCTTGTCGCCGCTAGCCATATGGGCGCTGATCGGGTTCGCGCGTCGTATCAATCCGCTCACTGGCCATTTCACCCCCGGCGAATGGCGCCGCCGCTCGCTTGAAACCCTCAAGGTAAGCCGGCCAATGTAAAAGCTGCGCGCGTGGCTGGCGATTTTTTCAAGCGCTCGGCTTAACGATGGCCGTCGATGTCGAGGCCAGTTGACTCGGGCGCGCCGCCCGCCAGAAATGCTTCAAGTCCGAACAGCCACGCGAAGCAGAACGTGACGCGAGCCAGCGAGCCGCCATGCCGTTGTGAACGGGAAGCCTCAGGGTTTGCCTCGGGCGGTGCGAGCGGTAGTACCGGGCGGGGCGAGGCGTAGTCGGCAGCGGTGTGGTCAGGGCGCATGGTGATTCTCGTTATGTGCTTCGGGTAGCCTCACCAAGCAAACGGCGTGCCTTCCCGCCCGAGCCCCCGCCCAGCCGACGAAACCCGTGTTCCATTCATCAAAGGACACCCGGATTCCGTCGCAACTGTCTCACCTGCGCGAACCTAGCGCGCGTTCGATTTTCTGGTCGGTCTTGTACTGGCTCAGCGCATATACCGACCAGATCGCCGCTGGAATCCAGCCAATCAATGTGATCTGCAAAATCAGGCAGATGATCCCGGCGAACGGCCGGCCAATCGTAAAGAACTGAAACCACGGCAGGATGATGGCAAGCAGCAGGCGCATGCAGATTTCCTTATGACATCCGGCTTGCCTGACTCGAAGCGGCGTACCGGATCAATTGACTGGAGCGAAGCGCGGCGCACTGCCGGCTTCGTATTCGACCGGTCGAAAATGACCGGAGCTGGACGCGCCAAGATCGTACCATTGGCAGTTTGCGGACCTTAGGGCTGTGGGTCCGCAGACACAGATGCATTTTTGTTCGCGTGGCGGGCAGAATTTTTTCGTGCGATAAGGGAAACACCTATAGGTAATCCCTATTCCACGGAGCAACAGATGGCCACGCTAGAAGCGTTTCGCGCCGTGCTTGACGATGAAGGCACGCCGGAAATCATCCGCAATCACATCATTGATTCGCTGCAATACACGCTGCGCAATTACGGGCAGGTATTCACGTCGAAGGAAGTCGAGTGGCTAGCCGTTTGGGATGACGCCCGCATTCCGCTCGCCGCCTCACGTGAACTGAAGAAACGCGTCGCGGAAACCACCCGCTGACACGATCACCATAAAGAGTAGCCGGCCGGAAGCGCTGGCGCCCTCCCTTGCCGTCCGTCCAGGCATCCTCTCGCCGCTCGCAACGGGGTCTACGAGAGCGTCTGCCGTGCGGTTTTCAGGCCCGCCGTCGCTCGCGCGGCAGGTTTTGCTATCCAAGCTGGCCCATTTAGTGCATCATATTGGAATAGCTGTATTCGGCACCTGCAGTATCGGCAGCACCAATCGGCATCTCCGCAGTACCCCCGACTGTTCGACCGCCGCCTGTCGGCGATCCCGTCACTCCGGCAATGCGTAACATGCATTCGCCGTCGCGAGTTGTGCAGTTTTCATGCGCCTGATGTCCACGCGACATTAGCGTGTTTCTTCTCCATCCAATCCGCGATTTTGCGCGGCTGCGCTCAAGCCCCCTGCCATCGGGCCTGTGCCACTCTTTTTCCATGGCGGCGCGCCCCAAGGTGCTGCGCTGCCGGGCCTGTTGTGCCGGGCGTAACACGCCTGACACGGCAGCCACGTATTACAGGACAAGTACTTCATGAATCAAGTTGTAAAGACCTACAAGGGCTACGAAATTCATCCGCTCGTGTATCCGCGCCGTCCCGCTGACGGCACGACCAGCCGCAATCCGGACGCAGGCTACGAAGCCTCGGTGCGCATCTGCCGCGTTGGCGCCAATCCGGCAGCCGACGGCCGGGTGTTCCGCCTGCCGTATCTGTGGCCGTTCGAAGGCACGGGCAAGGCCCGCATCGCTTGCATGGCGCACGCTGAACAGTTGATCGACGGCCGCGTAGACGGCCAGTCGGTGGCCGATCTTTGATTGGCAATCGCAAAACTGCCCCCATCTACGCTAGGTGCGCCTCGCGCGCCGCGCCGCTCCATCCTCTGCGGGTGCGCCGTGACGGCACCCGTCCTACCTCATTACAAGCTTTGCCGTTGAGCAAGGCACCCTTACCCCATCGACCAGGAGTAATGCATGGCGAAAGAAGAACTGCTTGAACTTGACGGTATCGTCGACGAAGTACTTCCGGATAGCCGTTACCGCGTGACGCTCGACAACGGCGTCGTGGTTGGCGCTTATGCGTCCGGACGCATGCGCAAGAATCACATCCGTATTCTCGCGGGCGACCGCGTGACGCTCGAACTGTCGGTCTACGACCTGACCAAAGGACGGATCAATTTCCGTCACAAGGACGAACGCGCCTCCGGTGGCGGCGGCGCCCGCAATACGCAGTTCCGTCGTCGCTAATCGTAGTTGAAATGGCGGCGCGTTTGCTGCCGCCTTGCGGGCCGGTGTTGAAGAGCCATCGTGTTGATGGCCTGTTGATTGCCTCCACCCGCTAGCGAAACTTCTCGCGCGCCTACTCCGGCTTGAGTAATGCCAGAGCGGCGCGCAGTGGAGTCGCATCGCCGCCGAGCTGCTCGCTGGCTTCGATTGCCGCGTCCAGCATCGGCTGACGCATGCGCAACATCAGCGCCTCATCGACCCGCGAACGTGGCCCTGCCAGCGTGAACACGCCGGCAAGCGGCCGTGCCGCCGAAAACACCGGCGTCGAAACCCCCGCCGTATCGGCATCCCGCTCTCCCACCGACAAGTAATAGCCGTCGCGGCGGATTCGCTCGAACAGTTCTCCATGACCGCCGTCGAACGCGCTTAGCACGCGTCCGCCTGAGCCTTTGTCCATTGGCAGGACGTCGCCCTCGCGCACGTGATCGCGGATCGCGTGGGTCGAATCGACCCGATGCAAACACACGCGCAGATCTTTCTGCCGCACGTAGAACGACACGCTTTCGCCGCTGGCGTCGCGCAGGCGGCGCATCAACGGCAACACCACATCCCCTAGTTGCAGACTGCGCTGATACAGCGCGCCTAGTTGCAGCGTTGCCGGACCGACGTAGTAGAGACCATCGTCCGAGCGCAGCAGCATCCGGTGATGCGCAAGCGACGCGATCAACCGCAGGATCGTGCTTTTGTAGAGGCCCGTGCGAGCGGCAAGTTCGGCGAGGGAGACGCCTTTATCGTCAGGGCGAAACGCGAACAGGATGGCGAAGGCGCGATCGAGCGCGGCGACGCCGTCGGGTGCGTGCGAAGGACCCGCGGCAGCGTCGGCGTCCGCGGTGGAGGAACCGGAAGCGCTGGAAGATCTTGAGGCGGCCATAGGGAATATGCGAGGCGAGCGGTGAAAAGCGCTGGGGAGCAGCGTTGAGAAACGCCGGATTGGCCGGCGTTATGCGTGACAGAACGCTATCTTACCCGCCGCGGCCGGGTGTATTCCACTGCGCCGTCAGGACCGACCCGGTACTCGAATCCGTGATGAATACAGAGCTGTGATGCGGTCCGCCAAACGTGACATTGGTGATCGTACGGCCCGCGCATGATTCGATCTTGGCGATCCCCTCGCCATGCGGATTCAGTACGAACACCGCGCCAAGCGATGCATGCGCGACAAACAGATTGCCGTCGCGGTCCATCGTCAGGCCGTCGGGGCCGCTGACGCCATAGAACTGAGCAAAGCGCCCCACCTTGCTGGTGCTGCCGTCGTCCAGCAGCGGCATGCGCCACACCGAGTTGTCACGCGTCATCGCCACAAACAGCACTTTTTCGTCGGGACTTAGCACCAGTCCATTCGGGCTCGGGCCATTCGTAATCAGACAGTCGAGCCGTCCATCGGGACGCAGCCGGTAGACACGCCCCGTGGGGTCATGCAAGCCCGTCTGGCCCTGATCGGTAAAGTAGATATCGCCATTGCTCGCGACGATCAGATCGTTCGGTCCTTTGAAACGCTCGCTGTTGCGCCGCGCGATGACCGGGCTGACCGCGCCGCTCTCCGGATCGAATGCGAGGATGCCGTTCTTGTAGTCTGCGATCAGCAGTCGGCCATCGGGATGCCATGCGAGGCCATTTGGCTCGCCATCGTATTCGGCCACCATGCTCCATTCGAGCTCCGGCGAAATCCGCAGGATCCGCCCGTGCGGAATATCGACGAGATACAGATTGCCATGCGGGTCGAAGCATGGCCCTTCGATAAACGAATCCACCACTGCCCCGCCCTTGTTGGCGCGCGACCACTCCGTCACGTCGTGGCAGCGCATCGATTGCGGCATGGCCGTCAGGATCGCGGTTCCGACGATGGGCGGCACGGGAGACCAGTTCATTGCCCCTCCTCTTCCTGCTCGAGATGGCGTGTTGCGGGCCCGGTATAACGATAGGCCATCTGGCGCGGCATCGGTCCCTTGTTGCGCTCGCCGCGGCCGCGCTGCTCCCACGCATGAGACAGAATGCCGACCGCGCGTGACAGGCAAAAGACGCCACGCGCCAGTTCTGGGGCGAAGCCAAGCTCGGCGTAAATGACGGCGGTGGCGCCATCGATATTCATCGGAATTGGCTTCGCTTTGCGCTGCTTGAGCAAGGCCTCGATAGCACGCCCGATGGCGGCGTATCGTCCGGACACGACACCTTCGGCGGCGGCTTCATCGACCATGCCAAGCAGGCGGCCCGCGCGCGGATCGACAGGGTGGAAGCGGTGCCCGAAACCCGGCAGATATTTGCCGTGCTCCTCAATGAAGTGGTCAATGCATGTCTGAACCGCTGCTTCCAGCGTTGCGCCGTCGGCCTGCGCACGTTCGATCGCATGGAAGAGCTCGACGGCCTGTTGCCCTGCACCGCCGTGCACATCGTCGAGGGTATTCAGCGCCGAGGCCATGGCACCGTTCAGCGGCAATCCGCAACTCGCCGCCATACGCGAAATCGCAATGGAAGGCGCATGCGGACCATGATCGACGGAGGCCACCAGCGCTGCTTCCAGCAGACGTGCCTCACCCGCGCTCGGCAAATCGCCGCGCAGCATCAGCCAGATCATCTGCGGAAAACTGATCTGCCCGATCAGATCCTGAATCGGATAGCCGCGCACCTGGATCGAGCCCGGGTGAATATCGATGATCGAGGTGCTCCAGTAATCGGCAGCGAGCGTGGCGGGGTCGAGCGGGGTTTGAGTCATAGCGGTTGTGTCGGTGATGTCGGTTGTATCAGCGATTGATGTCTTCGAGCGCGAGGCCTTTAGTGGCGGGTCCCATGATGCCGATCAGCAGCATCACAAACACCATGCAACTGCTGATCATGACGAACACGCCATTCGCGCCGAAATCGCGCAGAAAGAATGCCACCAGAAAGCCGGAAAAGATCGCGCTCAGGCGGCTCCATGAGTAGACAAAGCCAATCGCCCGCGCACGGATTTCGGTCGGATACAGTTCAGACTGATAGGTCTGAAACGAGTAAGTCATGATGGTCAGCGCGAGGTTCATACAGAAGCCGAAAACAATGAGCCCCAGCGAGCCGGTCTGATGCGCGAAAGCGAGCCCGAATACGGCGATCGCACCCGACGAGCCGACCAGACTCCACTTACGTTCGATCCTGTCTGCAAAGTAGAAAAACAGCGCAGGCCCGAGCGGCAGCGCAATCGACATCAGAAAGGAGTACTGCAGGCTATGCACGAGATTGATGCCCTTGCTCGTGAGTAGCGAAGGAATCCAGTTGCTAAAGCCGTAAAAGCCGATCACCGAGACCGCGTTATAGACCGACATCATGATCGTGCGCTTCAGATACGGCGCTTTGAGGATGTCGCGAAAGCGGCGCTCGACAGTCGGCACGCTGTGCGCATGCGGAACCGCCGCCGGCAATGGTCGGCCATACTGGCGCTCGACAATGCGCTCGATCTGCTGCGTCACCCGCGCCGCTTCATCGAGTCGGCCACGCGTCACAAGCCAGCGCGGACTTTCCGGAATGCCTAGCCGGATAACCCATACGATTGCCGCGCCGACGGCGCTCGCCAGCACGACCCAGCGCCAGCCATCGAGACCGAATGGTTGTTGCGGCACGAGCCACCACGACATTAATGCGACCACCGGCACCGCGCAGTAGGGCACGATTTGCGTGATTGCAAAGGCGCGGCCACGCAGATTCTTCGGTATCAGCTCCGCGACGTAGGTGTTGATGGTCACCATCTCGACGCCAAGGCCGATCCCCGCAAGCAGACGAAACAGATTCACGCCGAGGGCGCTTTGCTGAAACGCCATCATGAGGCTCGCCGCCGTGTAGCCCAGCAAGGCCACCACGAAGATGCGTCGGCGTCCGAAACGATCGGCAAGAAAGCCGAGTCCCATGGTGCCGATAAAGAGCCCGAGAAATGTCGACGCCACAAACGCAGCGATGCTGTTCATGGCGAAGATCGATGTCGACGTCTTGACGAACAATCCGCTCACAATCAGCCCCGGCGCAATATAGCCGGTCATAAACAGATCGTAGAACTCGAAACAGCCGCCGAGCGATAGCAGGAACACAATGGTCCAGATATGCCGCGTGGCAGGCAACCGGTCCAGGCGCGCGACAATACCGCGTGCCTGGCTCTCCTGATCGACGCGGTGTTCCACGCCGTCCGCAAAGGTGCTACGGGCGATCGTATCTGATGCTTGTCTCATGAATTTCCCCATTCAGGTCTCTTCGGGACGCGGGCTTAAATAGCGCCGTCTTTTCGCAGTTGCGCAATGGCGCTGGCGTCGAACCCCAGACGCTGCAAATGCGCGTCTGTGTGCTCGGACAAATGCGGCGCGCGCGAGGTAGGCGCACCGCTCGAAATTTCTCCTTTGGCGTCGACAAAGCGAAAGCCCGCGCGGGTCACACGCTGGACCGTCTCACCGTCCTGCAACTCGTGGACAAAAGCGCGTTCGACCAGTTGCGGCTGGCTGATTGCTTCCGGTACGCTCAGTACCAGGCCGGCCGGCACGCCGGCCTCCGTCATGCGTTGCTCCCAGTTGCTGGCGACGTCGCGAGTGAGCGCGGCTTCGATCTCGTGCTTCAGTTCGAGGCGATACTGCTTGCGTGAATTGCGCTCGCTAAAGCGTTCGTCATGTGGCAAATCCGGCCGGCCGATTAGTTCGCATAACGCAATAAACTGCTTGTTCTCGTTAGCGGCGATATTCAGCATGCCCTCGCCGCAGACGAAGGTCCCGGACGGCGCGGCCGTGAAGTTTTCATTGCCCATCGGCGTGGGCGTCACGCCGGCATTCAGATAGTTGGAGACCACCCAGCCCATGCTGGAGAGTGTCGCTTCCAGCATCGACACATCGATCACCCTTCCCTCGCCGGTGCGTTGAGCTGCCACCACAGCCGCGCAGATCGCCAGCGCTGCGCTCATGCCGCCGACGGTGTCCGACACCGGGTAGCCGACGCGCAACGGTGCGCTTTCGGCATCGCCTGTCACGCTCATTGCCCCCGACATGCCCTGGATGATCTGGTCATAAGCAGGACGATGCGCCAACGGACCGTCATTGCCGAAACCCGAGATCGCGCAGTAGACGAGCCGCGGGTTCACTTCGAGTAGCGCTGCCGCGCCCACACCCAGGCGGTCCATCACGCCCGGGCGGAAGTTCTCGACCAGCACATCGGACTCGGCCACGAGCTTGCGCAGGATCTCTTTGCCCGCCTCGTGCTTCAGATTGAGCGTCAGCGACTCCTTGCCGGCGTTCACGGCCACGAACGACGCGCCCATATTTCGCGCCGACGCTTGCGGGTCGGCGCCTAAGCGACGGGCGAGATCGCCGCCAGCGGGATTCTCGATCTTCAGGACGTCGGCGCCGAGCAGCGCAAGCTGATAGGTGCAGAACGGGCCGGAAAGGACATTGGACAAATCCAGCACGCGAATGCCGGAAAGCGGGAGAGAAACCATCACGAGCCTTTACTGGGGTTCTGATTGTCGTTCTATCTGATAGAACGCCGTTCTATAATTCGATTGGGCGGATTGTGGTCCTTGGGATTAGGGTGGGGAATAGGGGTTACCACCGAGCAGCTAGCACTGCGGAGCGTGCGAAGGTGAGTGACAGCAACAGGGAAACGCCTCTCTAACATTCGCCGCGTTAGCCCGAATCGCCATGACCAGCGTACGCATATCCGACTTTCGGCGCTGGGACTCACGCGCGGGCTCTGGTCGCCCATGCGAGGTTTGGCGCGAGAGCAAGCGGCGTATTACACCCGTCTCGTAGCGGCCGACCCACGTCGTAAGGGCGATTACGATGGCCGGGGGGTATTGAGCGAAAGCGGTCTGGTGGAATTCATCACCTTCGCTATGAATGCCAGAAGCAGAAGTGAGCACGGCTTAACTACACAGTTGCCTATCACGCGCCACTCCTGTGCGCTGCGTACGCATCGCACCACCGCGGTGCGCCCCAGACCCGCCGGCGGTTGCATGTTCAGCCCAAAACCGCTTACAGCAACGAGCATCAATGGCATATAGCTTGCTTCCAGTCTCTCGGCGTCCATCGCCCGCTGACTGAAACGGCGAAACCTACAAAGCCTCACCCGACCCGCCAAAAGCCGCCGCCCCCCTGCCGACCCATGCTGCGTGTACTGCTCGTAACCGACACCGATAAGCCGATTGGCGATCTGCGCGAAGCCCTTGCGCGGCTAGGCTACGACATGCTGGCAGGCACCGCGGCCTCGCAGGCGCTGCACAGGAGAGTGGAAAGCGAGCGGCCCGATGTGATCATCATCGACACTGAATCGCCATCACGCGACACGCTCGAACAGCTGGCGGTAATGAACGCGACCGCCCCACGCCCCGTGCTAATGTTCAGCAACGACACCAACCAGCAACTGATTCGCGACGCCGTAGGCGCTGGCGTCACCGCTTACCTCGTCGAGGGACTTGCGACAGAAAAGCTCGCGCCGATCCTCGAGGTAGCGCTCGCCCGCTTCGCCCAGGAAAGCCAGCTACGCGAACGTCTCGCCCAGGCCGAAAACGAACTGGCCGAGCGCAAGCTGATCGACCGCGCCAAACGTCTGCTGATGGATCAGCAGAAAATGACCGAACACGCCGCGTATGCAAACCTGCGCAAGCGTGCAATGAACCAGGGCGTCAAGCTCGTCGAGGTCGCGCGCCAAATCGTCATGACCGCAGACTTGCCCAAATAGAGCGTGGCTCATGAACCAACCTGCTCCCATTAGCCAACCCTCCGCACCTATGCGGCTAGAGAAAACGCATCTGCGGCTGGGCTTTGTCTCGCTCGCTGACGCGGCACCGCTCGTCGCGGCGAAGCTGCTCGAATTCGGGCACGCGCATGGCCTGACTCTGGAATTATTGCGTCAACCGTCATGGGCCGCGCTGCGCGACAAACTGCTTGCTGGCGAACTGGATGCCGCTCACGCGCTATACGGTCTCGCGTATGGCGTACAGCTCGGCCTGGGTGGTCCACAAACGGATATGGCCGTCCTGATGGTGCTCAACCGCAACGGTCAGGCTATTACGCTTTCGAACCGCCTCGCCGACGCGTTGAGCGAATATCAAACGCTCCCGCGTGCATTGGCGACGCTCGGTCGCAAGCCGGTGTTTGCGCAGACTTTCCCGACCGGCACGCATGCCATGTGGCTCTACTACTGGCTGGCGTCGCAGGGCGTACATCCGTTGCGCGATATCGAAAGCGTTGTAATTCCGCCGCCTTATATGGTCGCGGCGCTGGCCGAAGACCGGCTCGATGGGCTGTGTGTCGGCGAACCGTGGAATGCCGCCGCTGAAGCGCGCGGCGTTGGTCGCACGATCGCGTACAGCAGCGAGATCTGGCCCGACCATCCGGAGAAGGTGCTCGCCTGCCGACGCGATTTCGTGGACCAGCATCCCCATACGGCGAAGGCGTTGGTGCAAACCATGCTTGAAGCGTGCCGCTGGCTCGACGGCGACGGACATCGCAACGAGATTGCGCGTTGGCTGGTGCGGCCGGAGTTTATCGGTATCGATGAAGCGTTGATTGCAAAGCGGCTAACGCACGATAGCGGATCGCTGACTCCTGGTCGTCTACCGGTGCGGTTTTTCGAAGACGGTACGGTGAACTATCCGAGAGCGGACGATGGCGTATGGTTTCTCACTCAATACGAACGCTGGGGGATGATCGCGCACCGCGACGATTATCGCGAGATCGCAGCGGCGATCAATCAGACCGAGTTGTATCGTGATGCGGCGGAAAGCATGGGTATTGCGATTCCGGCTGAAAGCGTCTCGCAGCGACTGATAGATGGCCGGGTGTGGGACGGTAGCGAACCCGATCGCTATGCGACTGGGTTCGAGATTCATGCCTAACGGGGCGTTCAGCGCCCCTAAAACCGATTTAAGAGCACGGGCTACTCGCTACGCTCACTCTGGCACGTCAATTCGAAACGTCGCCTGCATCTCTACGATGAATAAGTGCGCTTGCTCGACCACCCACGACGCTACCGCCATCTCTACGTTTTCGCCCGTATAGTCCGCTACCTGCCGGATTTCCTGCGCACGATTGAGCGCGCGGCCCCAATCGCGCTGGACTTGCCCCGCCTTTACCAGATGCAGACCAAAAGCAGCGATAACACCGTTATGCGTTCGTACCACGTTTGGATCGACAGGCGCACCGGCGGCCAGAAGTGCTGCGCGAGCTGCGTCAAACATCGCGTAGTAGGCGCGATTGCATGCCCCGTTGACATCGCCGTCGCCGAGCAACAATGCCGCTGACGATGATGCGCGAATCGCCTTCGCCAACAGCTCACGCGCGTTCACCACAAACGCACCCCATCGCTTTCGATATTGCGCAGCAACTCAGGATTGGAATACAACTCGGGATGTGCCCATTCCTCTTCCCAAACGGGAAGCGGTTGAACCCGGATTCCCGTTTCCAGCAGCACATCGAAAGCCAGATCCGCCAGCGTCAATTTGGCGTCCATAAACTCGCCCCTGCTTCCTGGCAGCACAACGGCAATATCGGCATCGCTATCCGGGCGAAACTCGCCCTTCGCGCGGCTCCCGAAGAGTATTGCGCCTGTCACCGTAAATGCCTGGGCCGCCCTGTCGAGAAAGGCGAATGCAGTCTGCTTCGTAGCGGAATCAATCGGATGTTCAGTCAGGGTGTGCATATGCCACGCCACATTAGTAACTATTCACTGAGTATCATATAACAGGACACCACGCGGGCGTCGGGCCGGCGGGAACATCAGCAGCGTGGCGAGACAGACACATGGACTCAGTGAAGCGCTTAGCCGCCCGCTCGCCTAACCATTCCCCCCATGAAACAGCGTCAGCTTGTTCGACACCGAATTCACCCCAGACACTGACTTCGCAACCGTTTCAGCCTGAGTAATCTGATCTCCGGTATCGACGCTACCGGACAGTGTCACCGCACCGCTGCGCGCTCGCACGTACACATTCGAAACGTTAAACCCCTGGGCCTTCGATAGCGCGCGGCGTACAGCCCGCGCAAGCGCCCGGTCTGCCTTCGAAACGGCTTTTTTGGAACTCGTCATCGAACTGGTGTCTGGTGCGGACATCGCGTCGCTAGCTTGCGCATAAGCGGCAACGGGCATCGCAACCGCCGCTGTCAGACATAAAGCGCTCAAGATTCCGGCTGTCTTCACGTTCATCTCCTGTTATTGCCAATCGTTGGCCAGCGTCATTCGTCTGCGGGAAGGTCTGAAAATTGCCGATTAAACGGGTAGACGACGCGCCGACCTTGTTCAATCTAATTCATCGGCTAGCAAAGCGAAAGCGCAAAGCGTCCGACAACCGTTATTTTTCCAGCCGTTCTCATTCGCCGGCAGCATGATCGCTGGAAGCAAGCGCTGGTCCCGCCGACTGACTCCACCCGCCCCCAAGCGAGCGGTATAACGCCACCGCAGCCAACGCATGCTCGCGCTTCGCCTGATTCAGCGAATCGGAGTCCTGCAGATACGTCTGCTGCGCCGACAAAACATCGAGGAAGTCCGTCGCGCCGCCTTTATACAACTGGTTCGCCAGCTTGAGCGACTGGTCCGACGCGCCCAGCGCATCGTTCAGTTTTTGCGTCGATGCTGTCGTGCTGACCAGATCGCTGCGGGTATCTTCCACTTCCCTAAGCGCCTGCAACATCGTCTGCTGCAGATTCAGCTGCGATTCGCGCATTTTGCTTTCGCTCTGCTGAATATCCGCCGTAATCCGGCCCGCATTGAAAATCGGACTGCTGGCGTTCAATGCCGCGCTAAACAGGTTATCGGTCAATGTCGGCAAGCCGATATATGAAGCGGCCAGCAAGCCATCGCTCAGATTCAGCTGGAATTTCGGGTAACGCTCCGCTCTCGACACCCCCACTTCCGCGGCACGTTGTTCGACGGTGGCATAGGCCACCAGCACATCGGGACGGCGCAGCAAGGCTTCGGACGGCAGCGTTGTAGGCGCGGCACCTTCCGGGTTAGGAATCGGACCAGGCGTGGCCAGCACCAGCTTATCCACCGACTCCGGCGTGCGGCCCGAATACACGGCAATCAGGCTCAGCTCATGTTCGATCGTCGATCGAGCGCGCGGGATTCGCGCCTGCAGTTCATCCAGTTGATTCTGTGCACGAGCGACATCGAGTTGCGTCGACAAGCCGTACTTGAGACGTTCCTGAGTCAATTGCAACGCACGTTGCCGGATTACCTGGTTATCCTGCAGAATCTGCAGTTCCGATTGCGCCCAGCGCAGATCGACATAGGCCGATGCGGTGTTGGCTGCGAGCGCAAGCCGCAGTGCATCCTCGGCATGCTGTTGTCCGACCAGTTGCGCCTGGGCCGCCAGCAGATCGAGCCGTTCTCCGCCGAACACATCGGGCGACCAGTTAAGCGCGAGACCAGCGCCGCCCTCACGCACGTAGCCGAGCGGCGGCGGCGTGTTGATACGGCTATCGGCAGCGGTAGCGGTCGCGTCGAGTTCCGGCAGCAGCACCGCGTGTTTCTGCGTGGTAATCGCTTGCGCCTGCTTGACGCGCTCCGCGGCGGCCTGCAGATCCAGGTTGCCGGTCAGCACAGAATCCACCAGTTCGTCGAGCACCGGGTCACCGAACTGCGACCACCAGGTCTTTGCGTCGACAGCATCCTTCGGTGCTTCGACGCTCCAGCTAGCCGGTGCGACGGTCCTCACCGTGGCCGGCAAATCAGCGTGAGTAGCCGGCTGAACCGCACATGCGGCCAGCGAAACACAAGCCATAATTTCTATCAGAAGCTTTTTCATGATTGGCCTCAATGTGCGTCAGGCGGCGGCGCACTGTTAGAGAAAGGTTTGGAAAACAGCACACTTGCTATCGCCACGATGAAGCACAGCGACAGCACATAGAAGGTGTCCGAGTAGGTCAGCACCAAGGCTTCGCGCAACACCAGTGCGTGAAGATTGGCGAGCCCGGACTGGGTCGTGTTGAGCACATCGCCTGCCACGGATGACCAATGCGCGGTTTGCTCGGTCAGCAAGGACTCGACTTGCGGACTGCCAGTCGTGACGCTTTCGTTGAGCCGCAGATAGTGGAAGTTGAGGCGGTCGTTGAGCATGGTCGCACTAACCGCAATGCCGATCGCGCCGCCCAGATTACGCATCAGATTGAACAGTCCACTGGCTGACTTCAGCCGCGACTGGGGTAGCGATCCGAGCGCCATCGTGACAATCGGTGGCACTGCGAACTGCTGACCGATGCCGCGCAAGGCCTGCGGCAACAGCAGTTGCTGCCAGCCCCAATCGTGCGTCAGCGGTACATACAGGTAACAGCCGAGGCCGAAGCAGATCAACCCGAACAGCAACAACAGGCGCATATCGACAAAGCGCGCCACCATTGCATAGACCCCGAGGGCGAACAACTGGAATACTCCGACCGAAAGCAGCGCGATACCGATCTGCAGCGAACTGAAGCCGCGAACCTGGCCGAGAAACTCAGGCGTGAGAAACACCGCCACAAAGATTCCGATTCCGGTGATGAATGACAGCAAGCTGCCGATGCCGAAATTCCTTACCACGAGCGCGCGCAGATCGACGATGGGGTCATCGGTGGTCAGCGCATGCACGAGAAAGAGAAAGCCGCAGATCGCCGAAATCCACGTACAGGTAATGATGATGTGATCGCCGAACCAGTTCTTGCGCGGACCTTCTTCCAGCACATATTCGAGGCAGCCGAGAAATCCGCTCATCAGCAGGATTCCCAGGTAATCGCCCTTCTTCAGCAACGACAGGTCGGGCTTATCGACATTCACATACTTCGGCACCAGAGCAGCCACCACGACACCTGGCACGACATTCAGATAGAACAGCCAGTGCCACGACCACTGATCGGTGATCCAGCCGCCGATTACCGGCCCGATCGCCGGCGCAAGCGAAGCCAACGCGCCGATCGTGGTAGACGCAACCAGCCGCTGCTTGCCAGGGAACAGCACGAAAGCCGTGGTGAATACCGTCGGGATCATCGCTGCGCCCATGGCACCCTGCAGGCCGCGAAACAGGATCATCGAGTTGATGTCCCAAGCGATGCCGCACAGCATGCTGGTAATGGTAAAACCCACCGCAGAGGCGACGAACAGCCAGCGCGTTGAAAACACTTTGGAAAGCCAGCCGGACATCGGAATCACGAGAATTTCCGCGATCAGATAAGCCGTCTGGACCCACGACAACTCATCCTGACTCGCAGAGAGGCCGCCGCCAATGTCCCTCAACGAGGACGCGACGATCTGGATATCCAGGGTTGCCATAAAAAATCCCAGACACATGAGTGCGAATGCAAACACGCGTTGCCGCATCGGCTGGGAGGCCGGATCGAGGGGATGAGCGCTTGTCATGATGTTGGCCTTGTCCGCTCAATGAGCGCTCGATGCTTGCGAGCCGTCCGCAAGATGCACTTCGACGGTCGCAGACAGGCCGGGGCGCAACACGTTCTCCATGCCGCGCGGCACGTTCAGGCGAATCCGCACCGGTACGCGCTGCACGATCTTGGTGAAGTTGCCGGTCGCGTTTTCGGGCGGCAGCACGCTGAAGGTGGCGCCGGTAGCAGGCGCCAGGCTTTCGACATAGCCGTGCACGGGGATGCTCGATGCGTCGAGCTCCACGTCGGCCTTGTCGCCGATCCGCATTTTCCTGAGTTGATCTTCCTTGAAGTTCGCGTCCACCCAGAGATCGGTGGACGGCACCACCGTCAGCAAAGGTGCGCCGATATTGGCCAACATACCGACCCGCGCGGTGCGGTTGCCGATATAACCATCCACCGGCGAGCGGATCGTCGTGTATTCCACGTTCAGTTGTGCGACCCGTTGCGCGGCCAGCGCCGTGTTGACGCGCGCCTGCGCATCGGCGATCTGCGCGCCCAGCACATCCAGTTCGCGTTGAGCAGCAAGCACCGCTGCCCCACTGCTTTGCACCGCGGCCTGTGCCTTGGAGAAATCCGCGTCGGCACGCTCGACAATCTGGTTGGACACGGCGTCGTCCTTGACCAGTTCGCGGTAACGCGTCTGGTCCTGAGCGCTACGCGTCAGTTCAGCCGAAGAGGCCCGCACTTCCGCCTGGTGCTGGTTGATCACCGCCGCCTGCAAGACCTGTTGTGCCTGCAACTCCGATACGGCGGCACGGGCGCTATCCACTTCTGCCGTGGCCTGCGCAAGCTTGGCGTCATAGTCGCGCGCGTCCAGCCGGATCAGCACCTGGTTTGCGCTGACGTGCTGGTTGTCCTGCACAAGGATGTCCGTGACGAAGCCGTTGACCTTGGGCGCCATCACCGTCACGTTGCCGCCGACGTAGGCATCGTCGGTAGATTGCTCGAAGCGCAGGACAAGGAACCAGTAGCCCGCAGCGGCGGCAAGGACCACCGCCACGAGACCATAGGCGAGGCGCATCCATGGAATGCGCCTGCCCTTGGCAGCTTCGGTAGGGGCCGCGGGAACGACCGGAACGGGTGTTGAAGGACTCGACATGGTTTCACCTGTGTATATGCACAAAATTGAATGGAAAATTGCCTTTACTGCCTGGGCCAACGGCCCAATCTTTCTTTAAGCCTTCGAAACGTCGCGGGTCAGACGGAACAGTTCGCGTCGGAGCATGGCAGCCTGCTGCGGTCCAAACTTGCGCTCAAACTCGTCCTGAGCGGCCAGCCAATGCACCATCGCTTCATCCAGCCTCGCGCGACCGCAGGCGGTCAGCACCAGTTGCAGACGCCGGGCGCCCTGTCCATCCGGTTCATTGGCGATCAGACCGTTTCGAAGCAAAGGCCTGAGCGCGCGTACCAGCGTGGTTCGATCCATCACCATCGCCTGTGCGAGTTCGAGCATCGTCAGGCTCGCGCCGTCCCGCAACGCGGTGAGGATGCTGAACTGCGTCGGTGTGACTTCTGCTTCAGACAAATGCCGCTCGTAAAGCTGGGAGATATGGCGGGCGGCTTGCCGGATCGCGAAGCAGTCGTCGTTTTCGGGTGATGTGTGCATGTGCACAGATTAGAGATGCAGACTTGCCGGAGCAATCTCCTGAGCACATCTGATTGTTGTGATTGCGACAAGAATCGGGTCGGCAAGCGGCTTGGGCTGGCTGGGCGCGGCGGCGTCGGCCCTAGTCAGCCCGATCATCGGCCTACGGTCAAATCGTCCGACCTATGCCCTGCCCTTCAGATCCGATGCTGCCTCGACGGCCAGCACATCGGCAAAGAACTCCGCCGCGTGTTCGACAAACGCCTTGACCTTGGCAGGCAACAGCGTGCGCGTGTTATACGCGAGCCGCAAATCGACCACGGCATCGATGAGCTCGAATTCTTCGAGAATGCCTACCAGTCGTCCGCCAGATAGCTCGGCCTGGGCCAGGCCTGCGGGCAAGACGCCAATCCCAAACCCCTGCAGCACCATCTCCCGGTTGAATACCGCGTTATTCGAGGCGATATCGTATCTGAGCGGTACCGTCAAATCCTCGGCGCCAAGCCGGAAGGTTAGCTGGGGCTTGCGAAACGCCGGCGAGAGTACGACGACCATGTGCTCGGTCAGCTCCGACGGATGCGTCGGTCGCGAATGCCGCTTCAGATAATCCGGCGTCGCGACGATGGCGAACGGCATGCGCTCGAGCAGCCGCGTGACAACCGTGTCGGAACTCAGCATAAAAGGCAGCACGAGACCAAGGTCGAAGCCGTCCGCGACCAGATCGACGGGCCGCTCCGTGAGCGTGACGTCAAGACTTACCTTGGGATGCTTGAGCTTGAAGCTGGAGACCAGCGGCACCAGCCGGTTGACGGTGGCGGTTGTATGCGCGACGAGGCGCAGCACGCCGCTCGGCTCGCGGGTCTGCGCAGACGCGTCGGCTTCGAGCGCTTCGAGATCGTCGAGAATCCGCGCACAACCTTCGTAGAAGTGTTCTGCCGCTTCGGTCAGCGAAACCTGTCGCGTAGTCCGGTTGAACAGACGGCTGCCGAGACGGCGTTCGAGTCCGGAAATAGAGCGCGACACGATCGGCGTGGTCAGACCGAGCATGTCCGCGGCACGCGTAAAGCTCCTGGATTCGACGACGGCACGGAAGACTCGCAGACTCTCCAGATAATCCATAGGTCACCTCGTGGTGGGCTCGACGAAGAGCAGTTGGCGGCGTGGGCCCGCAGGCCAACGCCGCCAACTTGCTCAATGGAGCGTCAGGAGATTACCGCATAGTTGGGCCCGGCTGGACAAGCTGTGCTCGTCAGCTCAGACCGCCAACTCCAGATCATCCGCAGCCACCACTGGGGCACTGCGCCGGATGGCCGGTTCAGCCGCAACGGTCGGCAGGCAACGCTGTTCGGCGTCTTCCTGACCCGAGAACAGCGGGCAGCGGCCAAACAGTTCCGCCACCCAGTCGACGAAAACCCGCACCGTAGGCGACAGATGCCGGTTATGCGGATACACCGCCGAGATCGGCAGCGGCGACGGCTGCCATTGCGACAACACCTCGACCAGTTCGCCGGAACGCAGATGAGGCAACGCCATAAACCGCGGCGCCTGCAGGAGACCCACGCCTTTCAGGCCGCTCGCGACGTAAGCTTCCGCGTCGTTCACGGCGATATTGCCGCGCATCTTCACATCGACGGTTTGCCCGTCGACGCCAAAGCTCAGATCCATCACGCGCCCGGTGCGGCCCAGGAAGTAGTTAACGGCGACATGATCCTGCAGATCTTCGATCGTCCGCGGCGTACCGCGTTGTTCGAGATAAAGCGGGCTTGCCACCGTCACGCGCTGAAACACCCCGATACGTCGCGCGACGAGGCTCGAGTCCTGCAGGGTGCCAATGCGGATCACGCAGTCCACGCCTTCCTGAATCAGGTCGACGGGTTTGTCGCCGAAGCCGACCATCAGTTCGATGTCGGGGTAGCGCTCATGAAACTCGTCGATCTTGGGCATCACGACCAGCTTGCCGAGCGCACTCGGCATATCGACGCGCAACTTGCCGCGCGGCGTCCTTCTCGCCTGCGATAAAGAGCTTTCCGTTTCCTCGATGTCCGCCAGGATGCGCACGCAACGTTCGTAATAAGCGGCGCCATCCGGCGTGAGGCTCAGGCGCCGGGTCGTGCGCTGTAACAGCCGTACTTTCAAATGCGCCTCGAGATTCTGGATGATCGTAGTGACCGACGCACGCGGCAGATCCAGCGTGTCCGCGGCGCGCGAAAAGCTGTTCGTATCGACAACCCGCGTGAACACTTTCATTGCCTGAAGCCGGTCCATATTCCGATCCCTTTGAATTCTGACGTTTGCCCGTCTACCCGGGCAGAGTTTGCAAGGCCGGCGGCGCGATAAGCCGTCCACGACGAGCGCGCACGATAAAAATTCGCGATTTTCCACCAACCAATACGACTGTCCGTATTAAAATTGAACCCATAATGGATGTCAAGGATTCCCCTGGTATCCAGCGGGATAAGGTTCCGGCTTCTCCGGCGGCCGTTTCCGTTGACGCCCCAATATGGACGACCGTACAATTTCCTGACCATGCCAAGACCCTCACACCGCGGAAAAATCCTTACCGAAGGCCTCAAGGTTGTCCATGAACGAGGCTTCGCGGGCGCTAGCGTGCGCGACATCGTCCAGGCCGCGGGCGTTCCGCAAGGGTCGTTCACGAACCACTTTGCCTCCAAGGAAGCGTTCGGTCTCGAGGTTCTCGAGCTTTACTTCGCCAATAGCCGCCAGGTCCTGGACGAGACGCTGCGCAACGATGCGCTTGCGCCGCTCAAACGGCTGGGCGACTACATCGACTGGAACATCTCCCGCCTTTGCGTGAACCAGACGCGCAACGGTTGCCTGCTCGGCAAATTTGCCCTGGAGGCAAGCGACTACAGCGATGCGATTCGCCATCGCGTCGTGGAGATCTTCGCGGAGCAGCAGCAATGCCTCGAATACTGCCTGGCGTCGGCGGTCAAAGCGGGCGAATTGCCGGTGGATTTCGACTGCAACGATGTCGCTGGCTTTATCGTCGCCTCGCTTCAGGGCGCGTTTATGCTCGCCAAGGCACAACGCAGCGCGCAGCCGGTGGTCCGTTTCAGGCATGTCCTGTTTTCGAAAATCCTGCGCTGAAGAAACATACGGCGCGCCGCCGTATTCGCGGCGCTCGATGTCCTGCCATGCGTAAAGATATCGTCGGCTCGCCGGCGTATCTGGCCGAGCGCGGCACGCCTGCCACGCCGGAAGATCTGCTGAACCACGCCTGCCTGCAGCATCGCTTTCAGTCGACCGGCAAGCTGCGTGCCTGGCTTCACCGTACGCGAACCATTGCGACGTGGAACACTCGTGCATGTGCTGCAAGAACTGCCCGGCAATCCCGGTGTACTGCGAGCGTTATGGCCTTCCGGCCGGCATCTCTCGCCGAAGATTCGTGTCTTCGTGGACTTTATGGGCGAGCACCTGTTTCCCTCCTCAGACGCCAGGCAACAAGACGGCTCGCCGGTTGAGTTTCGTTAAATCTTTTAGACTCACGACATTCACCATAAGGAGACGAGCAATGAGCGATCTGAGCAATCCGTCGGCAGAAGCGTCGGGTACTTTCAAACTGGGCGGCGAAGTCGAGATCCATCGTCTGGGATACGGCGCCATGCGCATTACAGGCCCGGGTATCTGGGGACCGCCTGACCATCCGGCCGAGGCAGTGCGCACATTGCAGAGCCTGCGCGAGCTCGGTGTGAATTTCATCGATACGGCGGACTCTTACGGCCCCGATGTGTCCGAGCAGCTCATCCGCGAAGCGTTGCATCCGTACACCGATCTGCTGATTGCGACGAAGGCCGGGCTGCATCGACCAGGACCGGATCGCTGGGAGCCGGATGGCCGTCCGGAACATCTGCGACAGAGGCTACAGAAGAGCCTGCAGAATCTGGGCGTCGAGCAGATTGCTCTATGGCAACTGCATCGGATCGATCCGAAGGTGCCGCGCGACGAACAGTTCGATGCAGTCCGTTCGTTGCAGAACGAGGGGTTGATCCGCTTTGCCGGCTTGAGCGAAGTATCGGTCGAGGACATTCAGGCTGCCTCGAAGTATTTCAAGGTCGCGACGGTGCAGAACCGCTACAACCTGTCCGATCGCGCTAGCGAGGACGTGCTCGAACACTGCGAAAAACACGGCATCGGTTTTATTCCGTGGTATCCGCTCGCAGCCGGCAGTCTGACGCAAGCGGACTCGCCGCTACAAAAAATGGCGGCCGCACGCAACGTCAGCGCGGGCCAGATTGCACTGGCGTGGCTGCTCAAGCGCAGCCCGGTGATGTTGCCGATTCCGGGGACATCGAAGCGCACCCATCTTCGCGAGAATGTGGCCGCCGCGGAGATCAGTCTGAGCGATCGGGAGTTCGCTGAACTGGAAGCGCTGCGCTAATCACGTAAAGCCGTGCCGCGTCGGCAAGCAAAGCCCGGGCACGGATAAAGGAGCCGCGAACACCGCGGCTCCTTTACTTCAAGCAGTACTTCAAGCGGCGCTCTTCACGCCGTAACGCGCAGCCGGCTCACTGCGGGACAGGTTCGGTCCCAGCGCGGCGCGCGCCGCTTCGAACGCGGCCCAGTCGGCCGCATCGGGCAGCGACGGAACCGTGGCCAGTTCGCCCTGATCCAGTCCCGCGAGCGCTGCGTCGACGAGATCGTCCGCGCTCATCACAATGCTCTGCGGCAGGTTCTCAACGGGGTGGCCCGCGACGTCCCAGAACTCGGTGCGAGTCGCACCTGGCAGCACCGCTTGCACGCGGACACCCTTCGCCGCCAGCTCATGGTGCAACGACTGGCTGAACGCCAGCACGAATGCCTTGGTGCCGCCGTACACGCCGTTCAGGATTTCCGGCGCCACCGCCACGATCGAAGCAATATTGACGATCGTGCCCGTTCCCCGCGCGACGAACGCCGGCGCAATCGCATACGTCAGCCGCGTAAGCGAAGTGACGTTCAGATCGATCATCGCTTCCATGGTGTCCACGTCGGAAACGAGCAGCGGGCCGGCACCGCCGATCCCTGCATTGTTCACCAGCATCGTGATGCTCGAATCGCTGCGCAGAATCTCTTCGATGCGCCGCACGTCGGCCTTGTTACCCAAGTCCGCTGCAACCACTTCGATCGAACGGCCCGTCGCGCTCGTCAGACGATTAGCCAGCTTGCCGAGCCGTTCGCGGTTGCGCGCCACCAGAATCAGATCGTAACCGCGGTGGGCAAGGCGATCTGCGTAAATCGCACCAATTCCGGAAGAAGCGCCGGTAATCAACGCTGTGCCCTTGTGTGTCGTGTCGTTCATCAACTTTCTCCGTTAGCGCCAACCCATGTCGGCCTGCATGGAACGAAGATTAAGCGTAGACTCGGAAGTCTCAAATGTCATAGATGCCACTTTTTAGGACATCACTTTGACCATCGGTGCGACGCCCAGGGAATCCATCATGTTGCGTATTGGAATCGTGCTGTACCGCGGCTTCCAGGTCATCAACCTGGCTGTCACGACGGTCTTTGAATTTGCCAACGTGACGGCTAGCGAGCCCCTCTATGAGTTCGTGCTGCTGTCCGAGCATGGCGGCCCAGTGCAGACCTCGACCGGCTTCGCGGTCGAGACGCAGCCATTCGACGACAGCCGTTTCGATACCGTGCTGGTGGTCGGCGATAACGAAGTGATCGAACCCGGCGCAGCACTGATCGCCTTTTTGCAGCGCTCGGCGCAGACCTCGCGGCGCATCGGCTCAACCTGCACCGGTGCGTTCAATCTTGCGCAAGCGGGTCTGCTCGACGGACGACGCGCAACCACCCACTGGTTTTTCGCGGCGCGCCTGCGTCAGGACTACCCCGCGGTGAAGCTGGAGGAAGACCGCATTTTTATCATCGACGGCCCGGTGTGGACCTCTGCGGGCATGACGGCGTGCATCGATCTGGCGCTGGCACTCGTTGAAAAAGATGCTGGGGCCGAGATCGCGCGACTGGTGGCGAAGAAACTCGTCGTCTATCACCGACGCGCGGGCGGCCAGTCGCAATATTCAGCGCTGCTCGAGCTGGAGCCGCGCTCCGACCGGATTCAGATGGCGCTCGCCTATGCGAAACAGAATCTTCATACCGAACTGTCGGTCGAGCAGCTTGCCGAAGCGGCCCATTTGAGTCCACGGCAATTCAGCCGCGCGTTTCGGGCGGAGACCGGCCAATCGCCGGCAAAGGCGGTCGAGCATCTGCGCATCGAGGCGGCGCGTCTGATGCTCGAGTCGGGTCTGCATCCCATTGAAGTCGTGGCGCGCGATACCGGCTTTGGCGATCGCGAACGGATGCGGCGCGCGTTCCTGCGCGCGTTCGGGCAGCCGCCACAGGTGATACGGCGCGCTTCGCGCGGCGATGAATCGCGCCATGTGTGACACCCATGTCCGCAATGTTCGGAACGTGAGCCTGTTTTTCCCGCTGCACGATCGGCATAGAGTTCTCGTCAAGGCAACGGACTTTCCACACTCTCAGGCAAAAACCTGGCGGTACGTCCACCGTGCTAAACCAGATCTCAAGCAGAGGGAATCATGTCCAAACTCTTTACCGGCGTTCGAGTCGGCCCATATGAATTCGCGCACCGCGTGGTGCTCGCTCCGCTCACGCGCATGCGCGCCGAGGACGGCGCCAAACCAGGCCCGCTGATGGCCGAATACTACGCACAACGTACTTCCGAAGGGGCATTGCTGATCAGCGAGGCCACTATCGCCGCTGCGAACGGCAACGGTTATCTTGGCGCACCGGGTCTCTTCGACGACAGCCAGATCGCCGGCTGGCGCCTTGTGACCGATGCTGTGCATGCCAAGGGTGGCAAGATCTTTCTGCAGCTCTATCACGCCGAGCGGCAATCGAACTCCGAAGTGCAACCCGCTGGCAGCCAGCCAGTTGGACCCTCAGCGATTCCCCATGGCGGCGTTGCTTATACGAAGTCGGGCTGGGTTCCCAACACGCCGAATCGCGCGCTGGAAATCGAAGAAATTGCCGGGCTGGTGGAAAGCTTCCGGCGTGCTGCAGAACGCGGTGTCGCAGCAGGTTTCGACGGCGTGGAACTGCACGCAGCTAACGGCTATCTGTTCGACCAGTTCCTGCAGGACGGCAGCAACAAGCGCACCGATATCTATGGCGGTTCCTTCGAGAATCGCGCGCGCTTTCTGCTGGAAGTCACCCGTGCGGTGATCTCGGTGTGGGGTAGCGACAAGGTGGCCGTGCGTCTTGGTCCGAGCGGCTCGTGGGGCGATATGTCGGATAGCGATCCGGTTGGCCTTTTCAGTTACGTAGCAGAGCAACTGGACAAGCTGGATCTGGCTTACCTGCATCTGATCGAACCGCGGGTGCTGGGGAATGTCGACGATGAAAGCAAGGATCAGCGCCCCGTGGCGACGCAACTGATCCGCCAGCATTACAAAGGCACGATTATCGCGGCGGGTGGCTTCAAGGGCGATACGGCCGAGGCTATCGTCAAGGCTGGCGACGCGGACCTGGTTGCCTTCGGACGGGACTTCATCGCCAACCCGGATCTGCCTGCGCGTCTGCGTGACAAGCTGCCGCTGAATCCGTACGATCGCCCGACCTTCTTCGGCGGCACGGAGGCCGGCTATACCGACTATCCGTTTTATAGTGAGGAAGCCTTAGCGGTCTGAAAGCGCAGATGATACCGGTGAGGCGGCGGTGACGGCACAGAACTGCCTCACCGCCGTCGCCTCCCCGGCGGCGCTACCCGAGAATCGACTCAAGACTGCGGCAGCCCGACCACGTACATCCCACCCTGAAACTGCTGCGCGGGATCGTCGAATTCCTCAGTCGGCGCCTGAACCGGAAACAGCCCATCGAACTCGGCGGAACTGTCCTGCGGCCGATAACCCAAAAACGCAGCCTTGCTGTTATCCCACCACAAGACCCGGTTGTTCGATACGCCGTACACAATCGCATGCCCCACGCGATTCGTGAACAGCGAGCAGCGCACCAGTTCGATAAAGTCGCGGTAGCTCAGATAGGTCACCAGCATGCGCGGATTCTTCGGTGCTTCGAACGAAGAACCGATCCGCATGCACACCGTCTCCAGACCGAAGCGGTCGAAGTAGTAGCGCGACAGCGATTCGCCAAAGCACTTCGTCACGCCATAGAGACTATCCGGACGCAGCGGGGAATCCACATCGAGCACAGACGTGGTTGGATGAAAACCGATTGCGTGATTGGAGCTCGCAAACAGCACGCGCTTCACGCCATGCTTCTGCGCCGCGGCGTACAGATTGTAGACGCCGCGAATATTCGCTTCGAGAAGATCGTCGAAGCGCGCATCCGTGGAGATGCCGCCCAGATGCACGACAGCATCGACGCCCTCGAGCAACGCGTCCACCGCTGCACGGTCTGCAAGATCGAGCACGACGTGCTCTTCGTGCGCAGCCGCTTCGCCCATTGGCGCGATATCGGACAGACGCACCACATCCGCCCATTGCGCCAGCGCGCCGCGCAACTGCCGGCCGAGATTGCCGGCCGCACCGGTCAACAAAAGCCGTTTAAACGGCTTACCCGTCGATTCCTGCTGATTGCTCATCCTGCGACTTCTCCGATTCTGCCACCGCCGTCCAGCAGGCCGTGGCCGGACAGAGGTAGCGGTTGCTTATGCGCGTGCCGCGTCGGCACCGCGCGGAACTGCATCGGCGGTGCGCTGCTGCGGCTCGGCCGGTTCTTTCAACACGAGCCATACTACGACGGCCCCGATAAGATCGAAACAGGCGAGCGAGACAAACAGCGGGTCATAACCGACCAGCGCCACCAGCACACCCACCGCCAGCGAAAACAGCGTGGCGCCCGCATAACCGGCCATCCCCGTCAAGCCGGTGGCAGTCGCGACATCGTTCTTGCCGAACACGTCGGAAGCGAGAGTGTAAAGGGCGCCGGACAGCGTCTGATGCGCAAACCCGCCGATACAGAACAGCGCGATAGCGACATACGGGCTGGTCACCAGACCGATGCAGGCAGGTCCGATCATACACAACGAACCCGTCACGACCACCAGTTTGCGCGAGGTGATCAGCGAGGTGTTGAAGTGCTTCTGATACCACGGCGCGAGATAACCGCCCAGCACGCAACCGATGTCAGCCGCAAGGAACGGCAGCCACGCGAACATCGCGATCTCTTTCAGATTCATGTGACGCACGCTCACCATATAGAGCGGAATCCAGAAATTGAAGGTCTGCCAGGCCGGTTCGGCGAGAAAACGCGGAATCGCGATGCCCCAGAACGCGCGGCGCTTGACGATAGCGCGCCATGAGGGGCGGGTTGCCGTCGCTGTCTTGTGTTGCGCTTCCTGGCCTTCAAGGATGTAATCGCGCTCGCTATCGGACAGGCGTGGCTGATCTTTCGGCGCACGGTACAGCAGCAGCCACAGCACGCTCCACACAAGCCCAAGCACGCCGATCGACACGAACGCCATACGCCAGTTGCCGTGCAGCACCCACCAGACGACGAGCGGCGGCGCAATCACCGCGCCGATCGACGAGCCGATGTTGAACCAGCCCGTAGCAATCGAACGCTCTTTGGCGGGAAACCATTCGGAGGTGGCCTTGAGGCCCGAAGGGATACCGGCCGCTTCGGTCAGGCCGAGCATGCCGCGAAACACCGCGAGCGAAATCCAGCCGTTGGCCGCGCCGTGCAACATGCAGGCGCCCGACCACGCGATGGCGAACAGAGCGAAGCCGATCTTGGTGCCGACCACATCGAGCACGTAGCCAGCCACCGGTTGCATGATCATGTACGCGCCCTGGAACGACGCGACGATATACGAGTACTGCGCGGTCGAAATGCTCAGCAGCCGGTTCATTTCCGGCGCGGCCACCGCCAGCGAATTGCGCGCAATGTAGTTGACGATCAGACCCGAGGTGACGAGTCCAATCATCCACCAGCGCATGCCTCTAACCTTGCCCATTTGCTCCTCCGGAGTGCCGCCGTGTGCTGACGTGCTGTTTAGTGTGGTGTGCGGCGTCTGCTTGCCGCGGATCGCACCGCGGACGCACCACCATGCAGCGTCGCACCATGGACGCCAAGATAATCAACCGGGGGAATAGTTGTCAAGCAACATTGAAGTTGAATGATTTTATGCGAAGGGCCGATCGTTATTTTTGGTTATATTTGCGTGTTATTTGACAGATTTTATAGGCTACTTAGGCGATCAAACAGCTGACCGGGTGTTTACCCGCAAAGTATTTTTGCCAAACAACTTTGCAAGGTTCACAAATAGTTCCTTCCGATAGCAAAAACGCCCCGAAGGGCGTTTTGCCAGGCACAACCGCGTGCCCTCTTCCTGACGCTTGCGCGTTAGAAATTGAAGTTGTCGATATTGCTCGAATCGAATGTGGTCGGCGGTCCAAGAATGATTTCGCCCTGCGGCCCGATGGTGCGCTTGCCTAGCTTACCCGCGTCGAACGACTCGCCTTCCTTGCCGGTAATCGTCCCCGATGAGAGCGCCGCAGCGGCATAGGCAGCGAGGTACCCGAGCTGGTTCGGATCCCACAACTGGAACGCTTTCACGGTGCCGTTCTTGACGAACGCGCGCATCTGGTTCGGCGTGCCCAGGCCAGTCACATCCACTTTGCCCTTGCTGGACGACGTCGAGATGTAGCGTGCCGCCGCCGCAATACCCACCGTCGTCGGCGCAACGATCGCCTTCAGATTCGGGTAAGCCTGCAGCAGGCCCTGAGTCTCGACGAACGACTTCTGGTCATCGTCATTGCCGTAGGCAATTTTCACCAGCTTGATCTTCGAGTATTCCGGCTTCTTCAACTCCTCCTGCATCCACTTGATCCAGGTGTTCTGGTTCGTCGCATTGGGCGTGGCCGAGAGAATCGCAAACTCGCCCTCGCCGCCCATCAGCTTCGCGACCAGCTGGACCTGCCCGCGCCCGATGCCTTCCGCGTTGGCCTGATTGACAAACAGTTGCCGCCCTTCCGGCGCCGTATCCGAGTCGAACGTGACGACCTTGATGCCTTGCGACATCGCCTTCTTCAGATAAGGCACGACCGCGTTCGCGTCATTGGCGGCGATCACGATCGCATCCTGACGCTGCGTGATCAGCGTATTGATGTATTGCACCTGGGACGAAGCGCCCGCATCCGACGGCCCCACCACCTTGCCGACGCCACCGAATTCCTTGATCGCGGCCATACCGCCGTTATCGGCGATCACCTCGTACGGGTTGTTGATCTGCTTCGGGATGAATGCAATCTTCAGGCCGCTCTTGAGATCGGCCGCGCCGGCCGCGAGGCTGATGCCCAGCAGCGTGGCGCAGAGCGCGACGGCTCCGGCCTGACGTAGGGGTTTGAACATGAAGTGTCTCCTGGCTAGATAATCGGACGTTAATGCGTCCGGGTTGTTGATATCAGGAACGGCACACCGTACAACAGCCGTACGGCAAAACTAGGACGCCGACGACCTGGCGATAAACCGCCGGTCGCGCATCGCGCGCCAGCGGGCCACCAGATTGGGGATCAGCACCGACGCCAGCAACAGCACGCCGGTGACGATCGTGAGCGTTTCGCTCGAGACGTCATCGAGCGTCAGCGCGTTTTTCAGCACGCCGATAATCAGCAGCGACAGCAACACGCCGACCATCGAGCCGCGCCCCCCAAAAATACTGACACCACCGAACAGCACCGCCGCGATCACGGAAAGCTCGAAGCCCTCGCCGTTGTCGCCACGCGCGCTGGTAAAGCGCAGCGTATAGACCACGCCGGCTAGCGCGCTCATCGCGCCCGACAACACAAACAGGCGCAAGCGGATTTTTGCCACTTCGATACCGGAGAACGTCGCGGCAGTCGGATTGGCCCCGATCGCATAGAGGCTGCGGCCAAATGCCGTGGCCTGCAACAGCACCGTGAAAATCACGGCGCCGACGATCACGATCACAAATGGCAGCGGGATAAACGTCGGGCCAAGGTTGTTCATGCCAAAGGCCGTGTAGCCAGCCGGAAAATCCGCGACCGCCTGATCGCCGAGCAGCACATAAGCGAGGCCGCGAAACAGCGCGAGCGTGCCGATCGTCACAGCAAGCGAAGGCAGGTTCAGCTTGACGATCACGAGACCATTCAGCAGCCCGGCCAGCGCGCCGACGATCAGCACCAGCACGATCACGACCGGCATCGGCAGACCCATATGCCACAGCACGCCCATCAGCGCGCTCGATGCCCCGAGCACCGAAGCCACCGAGAGATCGATTTCAGCGGCGACGATGATCAAGGTCATCGGCAGCGCCATCAGCGCGATTTCGGTGAGATCGGCGAGGACGTTGCTGATATTCGCGCCGGTCAGAAACACCGGCGACAGCACACGGCCCAGGGCCAGCGACAACGCCAGCACAATCACAAGCAGCAGTTCCCAGCGCAACGGCGTCTCGCGTTTGCGGGTTAGCAGCGCGGAATCGGGTTTAGCCATGATCGCGTTTCCTTATCATGCGTTTGGCGACGGAGCGGGCCAGCAAGGTATCGGCTGCGATCGCCACGACGATCAGCGCGCCCTGAATGGCCTGTTCCCAGAATGGCGACACGCGCAATACCACCAGCGCGATACTGATCACGCCCAGCACCAGCGCACCCAGTGTCGCGCCGAGGATGGTGCCGACACCACCCGTAATCGCGACGCTGCCCACCACCGCTGCGGCTACCACCTGCAGTTCGATACCTTTAGCAGTACTGGCATCCACAGTGCCGAAACGCGCGAGCCATAGCGCGCCCGCAAAGCCCGCAATCGCACCGGACAACAGAAAGCCCGACATCACGCGCCGCTCGACATTGACGCCCGCGAGCCGCGCCGCCTCCGGATTCGAACCGATCGCATAGTGCTCACGGCCGGCGCGAAACTGTTTGAGATACACCGACAAGCCGATCAGCACCACAATGGCGATCAGGGCGAGCGTCGGCACGCCGAAGAACACGCCGGTCGCGAGCCGCGAATAGGCATCGGGCAAACTGGTCGCGTTGATCTGTCCGCCATGCACCCACGCATAGTCCGCACCGCGGAAGATATAGAGCGTCGACAGCGTGGCGACCAGCGACGGCACGCGCCCTACCGCCACCAGCAGCGCATTGATGCCACCCGCTACCAGGCCGATCGCGAGACCAGCCGCCAGCGCCACGATCACCGGCATATGCGGAAACGCGACATACAGACTGCCAACCGCATAGGCGCTGATACCGACCGTCGATCCCACCGAGAGATCGATATGCCGCATCAGGATCACGACCGTCATGCCGGCCGTCAGCAGGCTGATAATCGACACATTCAGCAGCACGTCGCGCAGATTCTGCAGATTCAGAAACTGCGGCCGCGCGAGTGCCGTGCCCACGATCAGCAATATCAGCACGACGAACAGCGTGGTTTCGCGGCTTTTTGCCAGTGCGGAAACCAGTCCGCCCGTTTTCGCAGGCGGACCACCGGCGACGGGAGGCCGCACCGGCGCCGGATGAGGATGAGTATGGGAGTGGCGCATCATGCGGCGTGCCCTAGTGGGTTCATAGGCTGGCCTAGCGCGGCGCCCATGATCCGTTCTTCGTTCGCATCGGCGCGTGCAATCTCGGCGCTGATACGTCCTTCGTGCATCACCAGTACGCGGTCGGCCATGCCGAGCACCTCTGGCAATTCGCTAGAGATCATCAGCACGGCCATGCCGTTCGTGACCAGTTCCGCCAGTGCGCTATACACCTCCGCTTTGGCGCCGACGTCGATGCCGCGCGTGGGTTCGTCGATGATCAGGACCTTGGGGTCGGTCGCGAGCCATTTGCCGAGCACGACCTTCTGCTGGTTGCCGCCCGAGAGCGTGCCGACTGGTGCATTGGCGTCACCCGCTTTCAGACGCAGACGCGTGCCCCACTGCGCCGCAAGTTGCGTTTCGCTGCGCGTGGAGATGAGTCCGTGTTTGACGAGGCGCCCGAGCACCGTCATCGACGCATTGCGCGCGATGCTCAGTTCAAGCGCCAAACCTTGCTGACGACGGTCTTCCGGCACCAGCGCTAACCCGGCGCGCACTGCTGCGGCGGGGCGTCCAGTGGCAAGCGGTTTGCCAGCAATCTGCACCTCACCCGCATCGAGCGGATCGATACCGAAGATCGCCCGCGCCACTTCGCTGCGTCCCGCGCCGACCAGACCCGCCAGCGCCACGATTTCACCCGCGCGGACTTCGAACGAGATGTCCTTGAACACACCCAACCGCGTCAGTCCACGCACCGACAAACGCACTTCGCCAGGCGCGACATCCGCCTTCGGGTAGAAGCTCTCCAGATCGCGCCCGACCATCTTGGCCACAATCGCCGCCGTCGTGAGATCCGCGGTAGGCGCGTCGAATACCTTCGCACCGTCGCGCATGATGGTGACGTGCTGCGTCAAGGCAAATACTTCGTCGAGACGGTGGGTAATAAACAGGATCGCGACATCGCGTTCACGCAACTTGCGCACGATCGCAAAGAGCCGCTCTACTTCGGTCAAGGACAACGCCGCGGTCGGCTCATCCATGATCAGCACGTTCGCATTCAGCGATAGCGCCTTGGCAATTTCAATCACCTGCTGGTCGGCGATCGACAACCCGCGCACGAGTTGATCCGCCTGCAGATCGACACCGAGCGATGCGAGCAGGCCATTCACTTCGCTGCGCATCGCGTCGTACTGAATCCGTCCAATACGGTCCACCGGCTGGCGGCCCATGAAGATATTCTCGGCAATCGAGAGATCGAAGAACAGCGTGGGTTCCTGATAGATCACCGCGAGACCGGCATCGCGCGCCGCGGCGGGCGTCGCAAAGCTCTGCGCGACGCCATCGATCAGAATCTCTCCGGTATCGGGTTGATGCACCCCGGCAAGAATCTTCACCAGCGTCGATTTGCCCGCGCCGTTTTCGCCGAGCAGCGCATGCACTTCGCCCGGCAATAGCTTGAGGTCGCCGTCGGATAACGCGCGCACCCGCCCGAACGATTTGCTCGCATGCCGCAGTTCAAGCCGGGGCGTAGCGGTTGTCTGTTGCTGCACTGCCTGTCTCCTCCATCATGCGGCGTCGTAAGCGCGCCGCGTTTCATCGGGGATGCTGTGTTGCCACGTCGCCGGGTGACGACGTCAAATCCGCATCAGATCCGGTACACGCGCTCAGCGTTGCGGCGAAACAGCGCGTCCTTTTCGGCAACGCTTGCATCCGCAACGATCGATGCGTAGGCGCGCCAAAGATCTTCGTACGAGCCAAACAAACGGTCCACCGGGAAATTCGATGCAAACATCGCGCGCTCGACGCCAAACGTATCGATTGTCTCGAGCACATAAGGACGCAGGCTTTCCACCGTCCATTGGTGATCGAACATCGCGAAGCCACTGAGTTTCACGGCCACGTTCGGGCAGCCGGCCAACTTGCGCATGCCGTCGCGCCATGCGCGGTATCCGGCCACGCTACTGCGGTCAACGAACATTCCCGCGTGATTGATGATGAACTGCGTATCCGCGTGGGCCTGGGCCAGCGCCACAGCCTCGTCCATCTGCGACGGATAGATTTGCATATCGAACGACATGTCATAGCGCCGCAACAGCGCGAAATTCTCGCGCCATACGGAATCGCGCATCAGATGGCGCCCGATGTAGTCGAACAGCTTGTTCTCGTGCACGTTCAGGATCTGCCGGATGCCGCGCGTATTCGCAAAGGCCGCGTGCCCTTCTAAAACCTGCGCGGCATTCGGCGCAGAGAGATCAACGCCCGCGACGATGCCATTCGGCATGCCGCGCGACCCAGCCTCATTCGCGAGGCCTTGCAACCAGCGAGTCTCCTCGACCGGATCGGCGGGGTCGTGATTCGCCTCCACGTGCACCACTTTCAGAATCTGGATCTCGCCCGCTTCGCGCAGCAGATCCGCCAGCAGATAGTCGTGCTTGAGTTCGCGCGCGTCCCCAACAAACGACACGCCCGGATTCGCAAGCCACGGGTAATGGTGCGTCTTCAGATCCCACAGATGGATATGCGGGTCGACAACTTGCATGGAATAGCCTCCTCGCTTCAACCCGCCGTCTGCAGATGAAACACCGGCTCCAGCGCCTGCTGCAGCGGCGTGTGATTCGGGGCGGTCTGCATGATGTCGGCCATGTGATCCCACCATTTGCGCATGACTTCGAGCTCGGGCAAACGGTCCATATGATGATCGGGGGTACGTGTCAGGATGGCAAAGAGGTGGTGGGTGCCCGCGTCGAAGAAGATACGGTAGTCGCGCACGCCCGCCTGCTGCAACGCATCAACCAGCTCGGGCCAGATCTGCTGATGCCGGCGCTCGTATTCGTCGCGCATGCCGGGGTTAAGCACCATCCGGAAAGCGATTGTCTCCATTGCGGCCTGTCTCCCGTGTTGGGTTTTGATCTGCCGGGGCGCTTTCTGGGGGAAGCGTCTGAACCGACTATAATTCCTCGATCGATAGCATCTCAATCCGTTGTTGGGATTGGGCGATCCAGAAACCGGATCGCATGCCCGGCGATTGCATTTGCAAGCCGTGTCTTCCGACGCACTTTTCACCGCCTCAGTCACCGCATTTGCCCAATGAGCCAGAACGCTGCCACCGTCGCCCTCGTCAACCGGCTCAAATTCAAGCATCTGGCGCTGCTGGTCGCGCTCGACGACGCCCGCAACCTGCATCAGGCCGCCGATGCGGTCAATGTCGCGCAACCCAGCGCGTCCCGCATGCTGGGCGATATCGAGGAAGCGTTCGGCTTCCTGCTGTTCGAGCGCAACGCGCGCGGCATGCAGCCCACCTCGCTTGGCGTCGTCACCCTCGCCTATGCGCGCCGCGCGCTGGCGGAGCTGACCCGCTTTGCCGAAGACCTCGACGTCAAGCGCAAAGGCGGCCATGGACAGTTGACGGTAGGCGCCATCATGGGCGCCGCGCCCGACCTGCTGGCCATGGCGGTCGCCGCGCTGAAGACGGAACGGCCGCTGCTCAATGTGCGCATCCTCGGTGAAACCAGCGATCAAGTGGTCCAGTTGCTGCACCGCCGCGAAGTGGATCTGGCGCTTGGCCGGCTGACCAGCCCCTTGCAACACAACGACTTCAGCTTCGAACCGCTCGCCCGCGAAACCTTGATGCTGGTGGTGCGCGCCGCTCATCCGCTGGCGCAGCGCTCGGCCATTACCTTGCGCGAACTGATCGACTGGCCGTGGGTCGCACAGCCCGTGACCAGTCCGGCGCGCGTGCTGTTCGAAGAGGAACTGGCCCGCGCGGGGCTCGCCACGCCGGTCAATCTGACCGAATGCGCCTCGATCTTCGCCACCCTGCAATTGCTCGAAAACTACGATGCCGTCGCGATGTTGCCCGAGTCCGTCGTGCGCGATCACGTGCGCGGCAAACTGCTGGTGGCGCTGCCCGTCGAAATCGGCAAAAGCCTGTCCGGCTTCGGCATTCTGACTCGCAAGGAAGAAGCGCTCGCTGAACCCGCGCTGCATTTCATCGACCTGCTGCGTAGCGTCTCGCATCAGCTTGCCCGCGACGCGAATGCGCAACCGGAAAGCAGCAAGGGAGCAGCGGTCGCCGCTCCCGCCGGTCACATTGCGCCGCTGCCCGCCCACTGAGCCTCGCACGTTCACTGCAGGTTGACGAACAGACCGCCGTCTACCAGCAATGCCGCGCCCGTCACATAGCGGGCGTAGTCCGAGGCGAGGAACACCACGCAGTCTGCGACATCCTCCGGACGCCCTAGCCTGCCTAGCGGTATCCGTTTCTCGAAGTAGGCTTTCTTGCTTTCGTCGGCCAGGTCCTCGGCGTTCAGATCCGTTGCGATGGTGCCCGGCATCACCGAGTTGCAGCGGATGCCATACGGTCCCAACGCAATTGCGCACGACTGCATCAGCGAATGCACGCCGGCCTTGGTCGGCGTGTAATGGGTCTGCATGCCGCCGCCCACCAGCGCGCTGATCGAACTGGTCGCGACGATCGCGCCGCCTGTTCCCTGCGCCTTCATCTGCTGTGCCGCGGCCTGCGTCACAAAGAACGCGCCATTCAGGTTGACCCCAACCGTCGTTTCCAGCACCTCCGGCGGCATGTCGAGGAACGCGTGAAACGGACAGATGCCCGCATTGCTCGCCAGCACGTCGACCTTGCCGAACGCTTCCACCGTGCGACGCACCAGTTCCGTGCCGGTTTCATGCGCGGCCACGTTGCCTTCCACTGCCAGCGCGCGCCGGCCCAATGCCTCGATCTCGGCCAGCACTTCTCCGACGGCCGAGCGGCGTCCGTACGACGCGTCGTTGTCGCCCCAGTAGTTGATCGCCACATCGGCGCCTTCGCGAGCGCAAGCCACCGCGATGGCCCGGCCGATGCCGCGCGATCCGCCTGTGACGATCACCACCTTGTCCTTGAGCAGCACTTCTTTCTCCTTGATCGATCGGATTGCACCGTGCGCCTTTCGACGCACGTTTCGACATGCCGTTCAACGTGCCCGGCGCATCTGGCGCATTTCAACGCGGATAAGGCCGCACCAACGCGCATTCCGGATTGAGCCGCACGCCAAAACCCGGGGTGTCCGGCACCTTCATGCGGCCATTCACGGGCACCGGTTCGTCGAGCAGCAGCGGTGTGAACATCGGCACCACCTCATCGGCCTTTGGCGCCATCATCAGAAACTCGGCGAACGGCGAGTTATGACGCGTCACCACGAAGTGATAGCTGTACACCGACGAGCCGTGCGGCACCACCATCACGTTATGCGCATCGGCCAGCGCGGAAATCTTGATCAGCTCGGTAATGCCGCCACACCAGCCAACGTCCGGCTGGATCAGATCGCAGCATTCCATCTCGAGCAGCATGCGAAAGCCCCAGCGCGTCGCCTCGTGTTCGCCCGTGGAGACCATCATGCCGCGCGGGACGTTGCGGCGCAGTTCGGCGTAACCCCAGTAGTCGTCCGGCGGCAGGCATTCTTCCAGCCATTTCAGACCGTACTCGTGCGCCGCGTGTGCGAGTTTGGTAGCGTACGGGACGTCGAGGCTCATCCAGCAATCGAACATCAGCCAGAAGTCGTCGCCGACTTTCGAGCGCATATCGGCGAGTTTCGCGAGATTCTTCTTGAGTCCTTCAGCGCCTTCGGCCGGGCCGTGTTGCAGCGGCAGCTTGCCGCCGATAAAACCCATCTCCTTGGCGAGATCGGGCCGTGCGCCGGTTGCGTAGAACACCAGCTCGTCGCGCACCGGACCGCCCAGCAGTTGATACACCGGCTCCTTGCGGACTTTGGCGAGCAGATCCCACAAGGCCAGGTCGACACCCGAAATCGTATTCAACACCACGCCTTTGCGACCGTAGTAGAGCGTGGAGAAATACATCTGATCCCACATTTTCTCGATGTCGGTGACAAGCTGGCCTTCGAGGAAACGCGCCAGGTGCTTCTCGACGATAAACGCTCCGATCTCGCCACCTGTCGTCACAGCAAAGCCGACGGTGCCGTCGCTCGCTTCGATCTCGACCACCAGCGTGCCCAGCACGTTGATGCCGAACGACTGACGGCTCTGGCGATACTCGGGGTAACGCGCCATAGGCGTCGAGATGTGATCGTCGATCCAGTGGCCGTCGGGCTGGTCGTGATAATCCGCGCCGCCGCCACGGACGATAAAGGCACGCACGTGCTTGATAGTAGGCATGGCCATAAGAGAGGCTCCGTTTGTAGTGCAGTAAAGCGCGGCCGTCGATGCCTGGCGGGCGCGGTGTCTCGGTGATGCGTCAGTGATGTGTCAATGGGGTAAGCGGTTGGGGCGTCGGCGCGCTATCCCGGCGAAACAGCGTGCCGATCAGCAAGGCAGCCAGCAGACTCGCCGCGCCGAGCACCAGCAAGCCCGCTGAGGTCGAAGCGAAGTTGTGTTCCGCCGCGGTGCGCAGCGACGGCGCGATAAAACCGCCCAGGCCGCCAAGCGAGTTGATCAGGGCAATGCCGCCTGCTGCCGCTGCGCCGGTCAGATAGCGCGTGGGGAAGGTCCAGAACAGCGGCTGCGCGGCGATAAAGCCACTGGCCGCGCAACATAGCGAAAGCAGCGCAAACAAGGGGCTATGCGTCAATCCCGATGCACCGATGCCAAGCCCGGCAAGCACCAGCAACGCAACGGCCCAGGCGCGATGTCCGCCGGTGCGGTCAGCGCGGCGCGGCACGAGCCACGTCACAACTAGCGCACACAGCCACGGCAGCGCCGCGACCAGGCCGACGCGCAAACCCACCGTCGTGCCCAAAAGCGCGGCCACCTGTTGCGGCAGGTAGAAGATCACGCCGTAGACGCTCATCTGGATCAGCAGATAGATCGCGGAGAGTCCCAGCACGCGGCGGTCGAGCAGCGCAGCGAGGAGATTGCGAGGCCCATGCGCGGCGGCATCGCGAGCGTTTTCGTCGAGTGCGGCGCGTAAGGCGATACGTTGCGCCCTATCGAGCCAGCGCGCGTCTTCGGGTTGATTGTCTAGATACCAGAACGCCCATACGCCGACAGCCGCGGCCATCGCGCCTTCGATCAGAAACAGCCATTGCCAGCCCGCCAAACCGGCGGTGCCATGCAGTTCGAGCAGCAGGCCCGAGAGCGGACTGCCGAAGATAAACGCGAGCGGCGCGCCGAAATAGAACACACCCACGGCACGCGCCCGCGACGATTGCGGGAACCAGTGCGTAAGGTAATAGATGACACCCGGGAAGAAACCAGCCTCCGCGACGCCGAGCAGAAAACGAATCGTGTAGAACGCGGTGGGCGTGGGTGCAAGACACATCGACGCTGACACAAGGCCCCACGTCACCATGATGCGGCACATCCACAGACGTGCGCCCACCCGATGCAGCAGAATATTGCTTGGCACTTCGAACAATGCATAGCCAATAAAGAACACCCCGGCGCCAAACGCAAACGCAGCGTTCGACAAACCGGTATCGTGCTGCAGCGCTTTTTGCGCGAAGCCGATATTGGCGCGATCGAGGAAAGCCAGCACGTACATCAGCAAAAGAAACGGCAACAAACGCCGCATGACCTTGCTGTTAATCGCCTCGAGGGATGCGGGCGAATTCGGATTCATGTTGTCTCCTGCTCCTGATCCGCTCGTGGGACGTGGCGGCTTGACTGCCGTACGCCCCAGCGACCGGTGTCACTACCCCGTCTACGCGGGCTAGGCTGGCACGACAGCGTGCTGACGGCTTCGCCCTCATGGCGCGCTGCGATGCGCGTCCAGGCTGCCACATACGTTGATGAGCACGCAGCACTCGCGTGCTCAACGTCTGACTGAACATCAGTAAGTCGCGCGCCCACCCGACAAATCGAACACCGCACCGGTGCTGAACGCGCAGTCTTCCGACGACAGCCACAGGATCAGCGAGGCCGCCTCTTCGGGCAGCAGGAAGCGGTTCATGGGGATCTTCGAGAGCATGTAGTCGATATGCTGCTGCGACATCGAATCGAAGATTTCGGTCTTGGCTGCCGCCGGCGTGACGGCGTTGACCAGAATGTTTTTGGTGGCGAGTTCTTTGCCGAGAGATTTGGTGAGGCCGATCAGGCCGGCCTTCGAGGCGCTGTAGTGCGACGCGTTCGGGTTGCCATCCTTGCCGGCTACCGAGGAGATATTGACGATGCGGCCGTAGCCCTGCTTGAGCATCTGCGGTACCACAGCGCGGCAGGTCAGATACGGGCCGATCAGGTTCACGTCGATCACGCGGCGCCAGACATCGGGCTCCAGCTCCCACGTGGTGCCGTTACCGCCGGTGATGCCCGCGCAGTTGATCAGCACGTCGATCGTGCCGTGGGCGGCAAGCGTTTCGCTGACCGCCTTATTCACCGAGGCCTCGTCGGTCAGTTCGACGATCGCCGTCGAGACTTTGCCGAGTTCGGCCAGCTCGCCGCGGCTGCGCTCGAGACGCGCCGCGTCGACGTCCCACAGCGCCACCGAGGCGCCCGAGTTCAGCGCGCGCTGCGCCACTGCATAGCCAATTCCACGCGCCCCGCCAGTAATGACGACGGTACGCCCCTCCAGATCGATTCGGTTCATCGCTTGTCTCGCTCCTATGACACCCAGTCGTACCCGGGTCACAGTGTGGTTGTGTTGGTGTCAGCCAATATACGGCGTGGCCGATACCGGAACAATTCGAGTATTGGAAGATGCGATAACAAAAGTGGATCGCGAGAGCGCGAACGTCAAGCCGCCGCACTCACCCGATTCCGCCCCGCCGACTTCGCGGCATACAACTGCGCATCGGCGGCAGCCATCAACCCGGAAGCACTCGCCCCCTGAGCCGGCACACAAGTGGCGCAGCCCACACTCACCGTTACGCTGCCGTGGCCGCTCTGCCCATAGAACAGGCTCATGCCCTGGACCCTTTTGCGGATCTTCTCAGCGACACTCGTCGCCCCAGCCGCCGGGGTATCCGGCAGCACCACGGCAAACTCCTCGCCGCCATAGCGTGCCACCAGATCCACCGGACGCCGCACCGCCGACGCGATGCATTCGGCCACCGCGGTCAGCACTTCGTCGCCCGCGGCGTGGCCGTAGGTATCGTTAAACTGCTTGAAGTGATCGATGTCGACAAACAGCACCGACATCGGACTGCCATGACGCCGCGCGCGCAACCATTCTTCGTCGAGCCGGCGGTCGAGCACGCGACGGTTGCTCAGGCCGGTCAGCGGGTCCGTCGCCGCGAGCCGGATCAGTTCTGCCTGCGCCGCGACCTTGTCCTGAAGGGTAAATGCAAGCAACCACGACAGCACCACGAACACCGCGCCCAGCGCGAGCGTGAGGCCGCCGGCAATCAGGCTGCGCCGCCGCCATTCGGCAAGCACATCGTCGAGCGACGGCGCCACCACGGCGATCAACGGCGTGTTGCGCACACGCGCATAGGTGAACATGCGCCGTACGCCGTCGACGGCCGAACTCGCGATATACGACCCCTCCGCGTGCGCCGCCATGATCGTGAAAGTGGGAGACTTGGCGATGCTGGTGCCGATATCGCTTTCGGCAAACGGTTTGCGGGCCAGCAAGGTTCCGTCGTCGAGGACGATAAACACAGACCCGGACGTGCCCGTGTTGATCCTGTCGAGCAGGTGCTGAAAATATTCGAGCCGGATAGCCAGCATCGCAACGCCCGCGAAGCTGCCGTCGGGCGCGTTGATACGCCGGGTCAGCCCGATCGACGGATTGCCGCCGCGCCACCGCGAGCGGTACGGATGCGATACGAACAGGCCCAGCGACGGATTGCGCTGCTGAGCGACAAAATAGTCGCGGTCGCTAAGCGGCACCACTGGATTGCGGTCGCCGTTCTGGGAAGCGCGCGGGAGGCCGTCTATGCCCAATACATAGGCGCCACCGAGGTAGGCGGCGGTGGTCGCCCGATCGAACAGCACAGCTTGCCGCAGCGCCGGCGACAGGCGCCAGGTGGCCGGGTCCTGCGCGTTGTCGACCATCGACTGCAACGACAGATCGTAGATCTCGACATTGCGCGCAAGGTCGCTGGAAATCAGCGATACGAGGTTCTCCGAGGTTTCGTGGGCATGGCGCAGCGCGTCGGCCCGGCCATCGTAGAGTGTCAGAAAGGTCAGGCTCGCCATGGCGGTCGCCACCACCGTCCCCGCGAAACCCGCGAGAAACGGGTGGCCGCCCACGCTCTGCGCGACCAGCGCTCCGTACGTGCGGAATGCTTTGCGCCAGCGTCGACGCAGGGAAAGCTTTCGATGCCTCACTCGTCCCCCTTCGTCGTGAGTAGAGCGCGCGTTCGCGGCTCGCGGCTGGCCCGCCGCGCCTTCCCGGCAGACGGTCGCCCTGCCGGGCGCCTGCCGTACCTCGTCTGCGTTACAGCGCACTACTTCGACCGCAGTAGTTCGACCGCAGTAGTTCAACTTTAACCGCTTCGTGTCGCCACGGGAAATCCGCATGTCCCCGGTTCGGACCCGCCTTGCCCGCCCGGCGAGGCCAATGTGAGCGAAGAACACCAGTTGTCGTTAAAATCCAGCCATCCGTCCAAAGACACCGAACACCTAGCAAGGAACCTGTCGATGACCGGCTCAGACTTACCCAGCCAGCTACCGGAGTTGCTGCCGCGCCTGTGGTCGTTCGCGTTACGCATTTCAGGCGACCGGCACGATGCCGAAGACCTGGTGCAGCGCGCCTGCCTGCGCGGGCTCGAACGCGCCCACCAGTTACAGCCCGGCACCTCCACCCTCAGCTGGATGTTCGCCATCGTGCACTCCACCTGGATCGACGAGTTGCGCGCCCGCAGCCGGCGTAACCGCTCCAGCACGGAGTGGGACGACGACATGCTTGAAACCGTCGCCGATCCGGCGGCGCGCACGCCGGAGGAAAACGCGATCAATAACCAGATTGTCAATGCGGTCGGACAGTTGCCGGAAGCGCAGCGCGTCGTCATGCTGCTGGTCGCCGTCGAAGGGCTTAGTTATAGTGAAGCGGCGGAGGTGCTCGAGGTCCCGATCGGCACCGTCATGAGCCGCTTGTCGCGCGCGCGCCAAACCATCGGCACGCTGTTCGGGGTTCGGGACAATCAAAAAACAAAAGTCGCAGTTGCGAGTAAGGACCCGGTCTCATGAAAATGGACTCTGTTTTGTTGATGGCATATGTGGACGGCGAGCTGTCTGCGGAAGAATGCCAGGAGATCGAAAAGGAGATCGCTGTGTCGCCTGATACCGCCGAACTCGTCGCGCAGTTGCGCGCGTCGCAGTTGCCGTATGCGCAAGCGTTCGCCCAGCAAAAGCTGCCGCCGGTGCCGGACAGCCTGACCGAAGCCGTTGCCGCGATGGCGCGCGCCCATGCACAACGCACCGCCACGCCGGGCGCCAACGACGCCGCCGTCACGCGCGACGCCTTTACGGCACCTTCGGCGCCCATCCGCTCGCGCCTGCGTATCGCGCCGCAGTGGCTCGCGGTCGCGTTTGTTGCGGGGGTAGTCTGCTACGGCATTGGAACGCGCTTCCTGCCGGGTTTTGGCGCGACCCCGAACAGCAGTCCCACTGCGACGCTCGCGGCAGCCAATCCCGAAGAGCCAGGCTGGGTCGCCGCAGCAGCGGGATATCAGCAGCTCTATTCGCGCGAGACCGTGGCACAGGTGCCGGTCAATGCCGAACTCACGGCGCAAACCGTCGACGAAATCCAGCATCAGGACGGTCTGAACGTACGGATTCCGGATCTGAGTCAGGCGGGCCTGACCTTCAAGCGAGTGCAACGGTTGCGCTTTAAAGACAAACCCCTGGTGCAGATCGTCTATCTGCCGCAGCAGGGCGCGCCCATCGCGCTATGCGTCATGAAGGAAGGCAAGCCTGACACCACGATCGCAGAACGACGCGTCGAGAGCATGAACGTCGTGACCTGGCGGCACGCCGATCTCAGCTACGCGCTGATCGGCAAGCCCGAAGGGACCGACCTGCCTGCACTGGCCAAACGTATCTCCGATAACGACGTGCAGACGCTGTTCGGCGATGTGGGCATCTCGATGCTGGCGGCTAACTGAACCCGGCAAAAAAATATCGTTGCGGCAGGGAATAAGCCGGAAACAGCGAGCGTTCAATGGAGTAACCGGTGACGCACCGCATGGCCGCAAGGCCACGCGGCGTCGGAGGTTACATCCTGTCCATTTCAAGAGACGTCCATGAAAATGAATCGAACGCTTACCGCACTGGTGTTGTCTCTGAGTCTCGCCGCACCTGCGCTCGCCGTTGCCGACACGCTCAACCTGCAAGCCCACCTGCTTGCCTCCTCCGAAGTGCCGCCCAAAACCAGCGACGGACACGGCGAATTGACGGCAACCTACGACACCGCGTCGAAGGTGTTGCATTACAAGGTCACCTACGCGGACCTCACCGGGCCCGCCAGCATGGCGCATTTCCACGGCCCGGCACCGGTCGGCAAGAACGCGCCGGTGGCGGTTCCGATCCCGATGGACAAACTGGCCAGTCCGATTGATGGCGACGCCACGCTGAGCGCTGCGCAGGAAAGCGATCTGCTGGCCGGCAACTGGTACTTCAACGTCCATACCGCGAAGAACCCCGGCGGCGAGATTCGCGGTCAGGTCGAACAGGTGAAGTAAGGCATTCGCCGCCTGGCGGCCTGAGCGCTGTATCGCTTTGCGGGACACCTAAGGCTTCGTCTGGCTGCTGTTGTCAGGCGCCTTCGTAACCCGCTTGCCGATTCTGTGCAGCGTTGCGCAAACGAGGTGCACCCGCGATTCGTAGTCCTGCGGGTCACCCACTTTCAGCGACTGGTATTGGAGCAAGGTGGGGGTGGCCCGCTGCCATCCGTAGTCCCATTGCGTGTCGAAGCTGGGCGGCGAGGAAAGCGAGCGCTTCAGATTCGCCTTGTAGGTCGCGATTTGCGCGGCCGTGAAGCCGCACAGATCACGTCCAAGGTGCGCGCCGCGGCCGGCCGACTGGATGCGGTCAGCGACGGCCTCGTCATCCGCGTAAGCGCTCGTCGTACCCAGGCTGCCCACAGCCAGGCACAACGCGACGATGACGGAACCTGTATGGGCCATGGGTTACCTCCTTCAGCAATACGCCTGCGCAACCTGCGCCGCCCTCGTTGCCGGTTCGGCTCGCGTTTCAACCGGCCGTCAGAACCGATAGCCCGCACCAGCAAATATCACATCAGAATCGCGGTTGTAACGGGTCACCACCCGATTCCATTCAAGCCGCGCATCCCAGCTTCTGGTGAAACGATAGGAACCTGCAATGGTGACGAGACCGGAGAATTTGCCAGCTCCTGGTCCCGGTGATTCGCTGTTCTCGTTTTCGTTGATCGCGTAGTAGGCGCCGGCGCCCACGCCGAGCGTCACCTTGTCGTTAAAGAACGCACGGGTTGCCCAGAGCTGACTCGTAATGCCATCCCGGCGCGCCAGTTTGCTGCTGCCTTCATGCAGATAGCCGAGCGTCACATCGAGATATCTGGCAAGACCGCGCCGGTACTCGATGGCGCCGCCCAGCGCAGACGGCGAGCTGGTCGAGTTGACGATAGTCTTGCCCAGATACACAGCCACCTCGTTATTGGTCACGTTAGTGCTGCTGCCGGCTGCCCAGTCTCGCGGGCCTGGCGTATCCGGTGCGTCGAGCTGATAGCCTACGCCGAACATAACGCTGGTCGCATCCGGACCACGCTGTACATGCACGCGATTGAGCTGCAGCTGCGTAATCCAGCGACTCGATGCGTAATATGCTGCACGCACGCTATAGACCACGCCCCAGCCGTGGGTGTCGGAATAGCTGCCGCCCTGATCGGCGGTGGTCGTGTCGAAATAGCGATACGGGCCGATACCCGCCTGCAGAACGAACTTAGGATTGCCGACGGGAATGCGGCCCCAGAGCTGAACCAGCTGGCCGTCACGATGATGGTCGGGAATATGGCCTTCGTTCAGCCAGCTAAAGCTGGCTGCAAAGTATTGTCCGAGACCTTCCTGGTAATTGAAGGCCCATGTGTAGGTATTGGTGCTGCCGGCGCGGGAACCCCCACCGAACAGTGAGAACTCCTGTGCATCGGCCGCCGGAGCACCGAGCAATCCACTCGTGACGAGCGCGACGCCTAGCACCGCATTGCGGACTGGGCGTGCCGCGGAACGCGCAGCGGCAGCGGCCTCGAGCGCCTCTTGCGCGTCCGCGGGCAATTCCTCTTTGGCGGCTCGGGCATGCCGGTAGACCTCTTCGCGCGCTTCACGGGCAAAGCGCTGCTTTTCCACGAGTTTGAGTTTGCGGGTGCGGTCTGCGCCGAGCACCGTGTAATAACGCTCGGCGTGCAGACGCTTGAAGCGGGCGTAGAAGTCCGGGCCCGGCAAACCCGAGTCAGTGCAGAGGAGCGATGCGTAATCGGCAAGCTGCAAATCGCAGATGGATGCAGCCGTGCGCTCCAGGGCGGCATAGCGCCTGTTTAGCGCGTAATCCGCGGGGAAAATAGCATGGAACGCGCCGTACGGAACCAGTTTCCTGTGCCGCGCTGCCCGCAAAAGCAACTGTGCGATCCTCGCCTCGAAGTCGATTGGCATCTACAGTCCCTATAAAGACAGCGAGCGTGAGCAGGCACCGCTGCAGCGCGCGGCCTGGACCTGGCCGGCGCGCGGGTTCAGCGTTTATCGGGGCGGCGTGACCACCACGTATTTCACCGTCGGGCCCACGTATTGCGGCTGATACCAGTTCGGCCCGCACTGCTGATACAACACACCGCCGACCATCACGCTATTGCAGCTCGGCGGTAAAGCCGCGACGGTCGTTCCGACTACGACTGCGGTCGTCACGCCCACTGCCACGCCGACCGCCACCGGGTCGACGTACCAGCCGTCGTCGTGATGATGGTGATCGTAGTCATCGTCGTGATGATCGTGGTCGTCGTCGTGGTGTCCGTCGTCGTGGTGTCCATCGTCGTGGTGATCGCTGCCGCCGTTGTGGTCGCTGCCGCCGTTGTGATCGCTACCACCGTTGTGATCGCTACCGCCATTGTGGTCGCTACCACCGTTATGGTCGCTACCACCGTTATGATCGCTACCGCCGCCGTTGTGGTCACTGCCACCGCCGTTGTGGCTGCTGCCACCGCCGCCGCTGTGTTCGCTGCTGCCAACGCCGTGCGAGTTCTGGCCGCCCCCTCCGCCGTTGCTGCCGCCACCGCCTCCGTGCGCAGATTGACCGCCGCCACCATGAGACGGACCACCGCCCTGCGCCCCCCCGAAATTACCGCCACCATGAAAGCCGCCTCCGCCTCCTCCACCACCGCCCTGAAATCCGCCACCGCCAGCGCCACCGCCAGCACCTCCATGGAAACCACCGCCACCGCCGCCATGAATGCTGGTCCGCGCGCCACCACGAAAACCAAAGGCAAACGTCGAGGTTGAGGTTGCCGAAAACATCACGGCGAGCGCAATACCGGTCAATCGCGTCAGTGGTTTCATTGCGCGTCTCCCTGTTGGTCGTCGCCCGTCGTGGTCGGTGGCCGCATCGGAATCTCCCTCGCGCCAGGGCTCGGATGGAACGTGAAGGTGCCCGCTTCGAAGGTGGGGTTCAACGTCCACTGATAGTTGACCGCATGCTGCGGCCGCGATGGCTGGGTCGTATCCGTCACGACAAACCGGCACGGCAATGGCCGCGCGCCGGTCTGGATCCAGAGCTCCCAGTCGAGGCCCGGCTGTTGATAGGCATAGTGGTTGCACCATTTGCCGTCGACCTTGTCGAGGCCGATAAAGAGCGCGCTCGTCAGCGACTTTTCGTCGTCCGACTGCTCGCCCCAGTAGAACAGGTCGACGAGCGGAAGCTGGACGCCGTACTTGTCGTCGGCGTCGGCAATGAGTTCGCGAATGGTGGGTGGCGCCGGCACCCGGCTGTAGTAGTGATGGGTGTCGTTGAACAGCACGAACGTGTGACCGTCGTAGATCAGGCCCTTCGGCGCGCGGCTCCCTGTGACCACGACCCTGACCTTGTCCGGACGCTGCACCGACATCTCCGTGCGATGCAGGAAGCCGACGTTTTGGCCCGTTGTCAGCACGGCGTCCGTCACGCTATCGGCCTCGATACGGAAGCTCTTCAGGGTGCGCAAGTAGTTGCCGAGCTTGTTCAGCGCATCGACGGCCTGCTGCTGCATCTCGGGTTGCGCCTGCGCCGGCGCGTTGCTCCCGGACGCAGGCGCCTGGGCGAGCACCACGGGGGCACCGGCCAGCGCCGCCAGCGCGGAGCCCATCAGGACCATGCGCCGCACCCGCAAGGCAGTCTCGCCGCCATCACGCGAAATAAACAGGTTCACTATGCTCTCCTAACTCATTGAAACGTTGCACTGACCCGGCATTCCGGCAGACAAACCCCTATACGGCGCTCCGCCCGCGCCTGCGCTTAAGCGCGAATTGCCATTTCCGACTCCGCAGTCGCTCAGGAGTCAAGCGATGGCCAAACGGATAAATCTGTTTATATCGAATCTCAAAACAATTGATGTTTTCTGTCAGAGAATGACGGTGAAACCGAAATTCGCGATGGGAAGAATAGATAAAACCGCGATATCTCATGTTCTTCCATCAGTCGCGCATTAAAATAGGAGAATGCGGTGATGAAGCGCCGCACAACGTTTCTCAACGAGACGTGGCAGACAGACGGTGAGCCCGGTGTGGATTGAGTTTCTGCGACATTCTGCAGACCATGTAAAAGTGTTACTGGATGCTAGCAAACGTCTTGCCGAACATCAAGCACCATTAAGGTGATATCGAAATCAGAAATAATCAGGAGGATTGTTTCAATCCGACTGAACCGCCAATTCCCCACACACCTCTTCATAGGAAAAATGGAAAAATCACGACCGCAATTATTTTTATCCCATTCCAACACATTCAATAAAAAATCATTTATTAGTAATGCTATCCGCCCCTGCGCGGCCGTTTCTGGGTTCAATGACAACGGCTGGGCATGGTTTTCCAGATGGAACGCTCGCATTGCCTATGCGCCCGGACTTTGACGGACGGTCAATCTATGCCATCCCGAACCGAAGAGCTTCCCACTGTTGTCCGGCGCATGAGCGCGGGCCAGATGCTGATGGCGGGTTCTTCGGTCAGCGCAGTGGCCGATGCCCTTCATCTGTCTAGCGCCACCGTCAAACGCTATAAGGCCATGCTGGAGAGCGGCGGCCTCGACGCGTTGAAGAAGATGAGCGTCGGTGGCCGGTCGTCCGCGCTCGACGCCGCGGCGCTCGAGTGGGTCGCCGCCGCGCTGCGCGGCTCCGCGCGCGAGCACGGCTTTCCGAGCGATGCATGGACCAACGTGCGCTTGCGCGAGTTGATCGCCGCGCGCTTCGGGGTGCAGTACTCGCGGGTCTACGCCTGGCAGATCGCGACCAATCTGGGACTCGGCCACCGGCTGTCGAAATCGAGCCGTTGACCGAACCCGTTATCCTCCTCTGCTCGCGCTCCTCACAACCGCCAGATGTCCTTCAACCTGCCGAATTCCGCGGGCCGGGTAAAGGAACGGTACAACTCGCCCACCGTGCCGATTGCGTGGGCCGGCTTGAGCGTCGCGCCGGGTAGCGCCTGGGTGATCCAGTCGTAGGCATTCATATCGCGCTGTTCGGCATGTACAGCGTCGGTCAGTGCGATCAGCGCCTTGTCGGCCGAATGGCTTCCAAGGTCCATGAAGCAACTCTCGAACGGGTGTTTCGCAGCAATCGTGGGGCGTACATCGGTAGTTCGGATGCTCACATCGGTCTCCTACGAGGGTTGTCCCTTTCCATGTACCAGATCGATGTGACAACGGATCGAATCTCTACAGGAATTCGCCCTGATTTTATGGGCGGGTTGCCGGCGCGCCACAGGTTTAAGGCCATTCGAGCCAGCGCGGCGGAGCGCCGTATTCTGGAGTTCCATAAAAATGCATGCCGCATGCGAAACCGTCCTTATTATTCGAGCGATTATGTCAGCACGTTGACACAGCACACCTGCCTCACCCTATCGGACGGCCCGGAAGCACACGCCGCAAGCGATTCGAATATTTTCGACCCGGAATGCATGATTCCAAATAGTTAAATCGAACCGATGATTACCCGTCATTCCCGCAAGGGCTCGGGATCTCCTTACGATTATTTTCCCGCTGACTTTTAAAAATCAAAAAATTAAATCAATATGAGAGCGAGCGCATATAAAATCGCGACTCAAAATCCAGCAAGTCTGTGAGTTTTACTCAAGATGAATAAAAGAAAGCATCCGGCCCTGCGAGGTTCCAGAGGGAAATCGGCAGCGAAAGCCATGCTCCTGCCGCTTACAGTCCAGTCGATCCGAGAACGGTCGTTACGCAGCCATCTCGCACTGGAAGCGTTGCGTGCCGGCTCGGGAAACGGCCATCTGCTGAGCGAACTGATTCATGTCCTGTATGTGGCCTGGTATCTGCAGGAAGCGGGTTTCGGCACGGCTGACGCCACGCTCTATACGCATGCGGAGCAGGCACTCGAGCGCAGTGCGGCGCGGGCCACCGGGGCAGATATCTGGCACCTGGAAGACGCCGAGGCGCATGCGCTGGAACGGTTGCTGGCGCTGCACGACCAGCAGTTGCAGGAGACCCCCGTCAAGGTGATACAGGACGTGCACAAACGTCTCGCCCGCTTTGCGCAAAGCGACCGGGTTGCACCGTGGCAAAAAAATGGCCCCGTCATCTCGCGATAGCGGGGCCGAGACCCATGTCAAGGAGTTAGTCATGGAGGAGACGGGCCAATCATAGCGGCGCCCCCAGCCGACAGCCAACGAAGCGTTTTCGCTTTGCTTATCCATGCCCGCTTCAGGTGCATTTCACGGCAGCCCTGCGTCGATAACCCTCCCGGCGTATATCGTTAGAACGAAAAGTCGCTTCGTGCTGCTAGTATCGATCACTAAGATGGCGGTTTAAGTCCCGCGGGCCAAGTCCCGTTTGCCGGGCGAGTTTGCGCGCAGCCCTGCGCCGCGCCCCCGGCAGCCGCTACCGAAGGAGCATTTCGTTGACCAGTTTCGATCACCAACGCCGGCCGCTCGTCATCGGCATCGGCGGCACCACGCGTGCGGCATCGTCGACCGAGCGTGCCCTCGGTTTTGCACTGCGCGGCGCAGAAGCAGCCGGTGCACGTACCCGGCTGTTCGGCGGCACGTTCCTGCATAGCCTGCCGCACTACGCCCCTGAAGATCCGCAACGCACCGACGCCCAGCTCGAGCTGATCGAAGCCGTGCGCGAAGCCGACGCGCTGATCATCGCCACCCCCGGCTACCACGGCGGTGTCTCCGGTCTCGTGAAGAATGCGCTCGATACGCTCGAAGAACTGCGTGGCGACGAGCGTCCTTACCTCGACGGCCGTGCGGTGGGCTGCGTGGTCACGGCCTATGGCTGGCAGGCCGCCGGTTCGGTACTGACGTCTCTGCGCTCGATCGTGCACGCCTTGCGCGGCTGGCCCACGCCGTTCGGCGCCGGTATCAATACGCTCGAGACGCGCTTCGAAACCGTCGATACCTGCTCTGACCCGAAAGTGGTCGACCAGCTTGCTACAGTCGGCCAGCAGGCCGCACAGTTTGCCCTCGCGTTCAGCACGCAGCACACATCGGTGCCTCGCGGCGCGGCGCCCGAAGGCCGCACGGCCAAGGTGTTCACGCTCGCCAGCTGACTGGCAGGCGAAGGTACGCGGCGCCCCGGCGCCACGCGGCCGGTCAAACGGCGCCGCTACCTGCATCGGCATACGCCGCCAAAGCCACAGCACGCCCGAATCAACCCTAAAAAGCACCCCTACGCTGCGTGTGCCAAGTAACAGACAGGCGGCACGACGCGCCGGATAGTGGTCTCGACGCATCCGGGGTCGCCTCATCCGAAATTGCGAAGACAGTTCCAGGTCGAGCGTAATTTGCTTGCGACGAATGATTGGTTCACTGGCGAGGCTACCGCGCCTACGCTTGTTCCTGCCCGCCGACCCTCCGGTCGACACTATGCGTCTGGCTTCCCTTGCAACGCACATGGGCAGAATCATCGCCAAAATCATGAATCGACAAGCTATCCAATACAAAGGTTACGAGGTCGCTCCGGTCGCGCAACAGTTGCCCAACGGGCTGTTCGCCGCGAATCTGACCATCGGCAAAACCACTGCAGATCCGAGCCGGGCGCATTCGTTCGATGCGCTCGATTATTTCTTCGACGAAGAACATGCGGTGGCCTACGCGTATCGTTGGGGACGTATGTGGATCGACAATCATCAATGACCAATACGTGACACGCACCAGTGGGAGCTGGTGTACCGGTTGGGTTTGACCTGAACAGAACGGCTTGCGCCGGTCTGCTCGATGACGCGCCTGGAATGGCTGTGACAGAATAGGCGTCATTCGAGGAGATCTCACGCATGACATGGACCGTCGACGAACAGTTGGCCCTAACGGCAACGCAAGCGGTGACTGCGATCCAGACCGGCCGGCTGAAAGCCACGGACTATGTCGCCACACTACTCGCTCGCGCTGCGGCGCTTTCGACCCTCAACGCCCTCACTGCGCTCAACATGGAGGGCGCACTCGATGCGGCCAGGCGGATCGACGCCATGACACCTGAAGCGCGCTCGGCATTGCCGCTTGCGGGTCTGCCAATCGTTGTCAAAGACAACATCAATACGGAAGGGCTTGTCACTTCGGCCGGCACGCCCGCGCTGGAGAACTTCGTGCCGCGCGCGAACGCGCCCACCGTGCAGCGCCTGCTCGACGCGGGCGCAATCGTGCTCGGCAAGGCCAACATGCACGAACTGGCGTGCGGCATCACCAGCACGAACTTCGCGCCGCATGCCGGTCACGTTCGCAACCCTTACGATCCGGGCCTGATTCCGGGCGGCTCCTCGGGCGGCACCGCCGCTGCCATTGCGGCGCGCATCGTACCAGCCGGACTCGGCACCGATACGAGCGGGTCCATCCGCATTCCTGCAGCGCTAACCGGTACTGCGGGCCTTCGTCCATCGGTAGGCGACGGAGGCGCAGAGCGCCGCTATCACGATCCGGACGCCGTGGTGCCGATCTGCCATACACGCGACACCGTCGGGCCTATGGCGCGCGACGTCGCCGACATTGCGCTGCTGGACGGCATCGTGACCGGCGCAGGGCCGTTGCCTGAGGTTGCGCTGAGCGGTCTGCGCATCGGCTTGCCGGCGCCGCTATGGGACGGCCTGGAGTACGCGCTGGAAGACGTCGTGCGGGACGCGCTGACGCGGCTCGAAGCGGCCGGTGTGACGCTGGTGCCGGTCGAAATGGACGAGTTGTTGCCACTGAGCAGCAAGGTCAGCTCGGCGGTGGCGATTCACGAAGCTCATCTGGATGTGCCGGCATGGCTCGTCGCCAACGATGCGCCGGTCAAAACGCTGGCCGAGCTGGCGGCACGCATTGCCAGTCCGGATGTACGCGACATCTACGATGCGGTGCTTGCCGACCCGCTCGCCCATGAGTATCAGGATGCCCTGACCATGTGGCGGCCGCAGCTTCAGCAACTGTATGCCCAGACCTTCGCCACGCAACAGCTCGATGCGCTGTTGTTCCCAACCACCCGCCTCGCCGCGGTGCCGATCGATGACCTCGCAGGTTCGTCGGCCGTGTCGATCAACGGCGGAGTACCCATCGACGAAATGGACGCTTATCTGCGCAATGTTCAGCCTGCCAGCAACGCAGGCATTCCGGGCCTGTCGCTGGCTGCAGGCTTGACCGCTGAAGGTCTGCCGGTCGGTCTTGCACTGGACGGACCGCTTGGAAGCGACCGGCGGCTGCTGGCTATCGGCGTAGCGTTCGAGCAGTTGCTCGGCGCGCTACCGGCGCCGACCCTTTGATGCGCGCGCGGAAAGTTTCAGCGGCCGCTGACGGCCGCTTGCGCGAGTCAGCTCGCGTGGTAAGGACCGCAAGCAGATTCAGCGGCCGCGCACCTCTCGTGATGGCCAGGGCAGCCGCTCTGGTGGCTGTCGCCGTCGTAGCGAGCAGTTGCGCCGAGCTTGCTGCGGCCGATCCCGACGCGCTATGGAAAATCGTCGGCGGACAATGCGTGCCCGAAGCGCGCGCCAGCGGTCATCCCGGCCAATGCACGAGCGTGGATCTGGCCGACCACTACGCGATTCTGAAAGACATCAGCGGACGCAGCCAGCATCTGCTGATTCCGACTGAGCGTGTCACCGGAATCGAAAGCCCGAGCATCGTGGCGCCCGATGCGCCGGACTACTGGGCCGACGGCTGGAGTTCACGCAATACCGTGGAAGCATCGCTCAAGAAGCCGCTCGCCGCCGATCAGTTCGGACTGGAAATCAATTCGGAGTTCCGCCGATCGCAACAGCAATTGCATATTCATATGGATTGCATGCGGACGGATATCATCGACGCGTTGGCGCCTTACCGCCGCGATCAACCTGGCCAGTGGCACTGGGAGACGATAGACGGCGTTCGCTACCGGATCATGCGCGTCACCAGTCTGTCGCAGGACAACGACCCGTTCCGCATCGTGGCGCGCGATCACCCGGACTCGCAGTCGATGGCGACGCAGACGATCCTCGTCACCGGCGCGGGGCCTTCCGCCGATCAGGACGGCTGGCTCGTGCTCAATAGCGGACTGGATGTGGACAACGGCACGGGCACGGCAGAGGGGTTGCTCGATCATGAGTGCCATCTGGCCGACGCACATTAGTGCGCAGTCGGCTGCTGGGCGGTTGGCTGCCGCGAGGCTGACGGCCACCTGGTCAGTCACGCGCCAGCCACGCTAATAAGCCGCGCTCGTCAGCCACGTTTACTCGGCCACGTTCGAGCCGCCCTCAACAGCAACGCTCACTAGCCAGCGGCGAATCACACGCTCCTCATCGGCGCTGAAGCCCGCGAGAATCTGCTGCTCGATCGCTTTCACGCGTGAGCGGCATTGCTTGAGCAGCGCCTTGCCGGCCTCGGTGACATCGATATGCTGAATGCGGCCGTGAACCGCATGAGGCCGCCGGGCGATCGCGCCACTGCGCAGCAGATTCGCGACGATCACGCTGACGGTTTGCGGCGTGAGCATGGCAAGGCGGGCGACGTCCGCATTTGACAGCCCGGGGTACGCCACCAGCATCGTCAGCACCGTGAACTGCGGCGGCGTCACGCCGAGGTCGGCGAGCGCCCGCTCCATGCGTAACCGGTGGGCGCCCCCCGCCTGACGCAGCAGGTAGCCGATATACCCCTCCTCACCGCGCTTGCCCTCGCCGATGCGGGGTATGTCAGGTCGATCGTGTGTGGTGGCCGGTTTGTGCATGGGTATCAGAGGTTTGGAAAGTATCAGAACTCGAATATTTTAACGTTCGTGCTCTGATATTAACCGGTAACGCCGTGCGCTGACAGCGGGCTCCGACAACCGCCCTACCGCCCTAAGCGCTTTTTTGCAGATGCTTTGCGCAACAAATTGGTTCGTCACCGGCGCAGGTCCCCGTACGATCGGTTTTAACGCGTCTGCTGACGCTCCCTGCATCCCGATCCGGTCCGACCCGTACTCTGCCGATGGCGATTTACCTCGACGACAAGCAACGCGAAGCCCTGACGCGCATGAGCGCGAGCTGGACATGGCGCACAGAATGGCCGACCTGGGTGTTGATCGTCACGATTTACGGGGGATGGTTCAGCGTCGCGACGCACGCGCGCAGCCTGGGACTGCCGCTCACCACCGGTCTGCTGGCGCTGCTGAGCGCCTGGTACATGTCGCTGCAGCATGAACTGCTACACGGCCACCCTACCCGCTCGCGCCTCGTCAATGGTCTTCTCGGTTTCGCTCCGCTCGCTGTCTGGTTCCCGTATGGCATCTACCGCAATTCGCATCTGCGGCATCACGACGACGTGCATTTGACACGGCCCGAGCACGACCCGGAAAGCTACTTCGTCACCGGCGAAACGTGGCAACGTGCAGGCACCGCGACACGCGCGCTGCTAATGTTACGCAATACCTTTGTTGGGCGCCTGCTGGTAGGGCCGGCCTTCGCGATTGCCGCGACGACCATCGACGCGATGCGCAAGGTCGGTCGTGGCGACTGGCGCGAGGTTCCGTTGTGGCTTGCGCATGGCGCGTCACTCGGTGGCCTTGCGTGGTGGCTGCACACAGCCTGCGGAATACCTGTGTGGCTGTTTATGCTCGGCATCGGCTACGGCGCGCTGTCGTTGAGTTCGATCCGCTCGTTCTACGAGCATCGTGTCGCCGAGGCTGTCGAGCACCGCACCGTGCTCAACGAAGCTGCGTGGTTTTGGCGTCTGCTGTTTCTGAATAACAACTTTCATCTGGTGCATCATGATCTGCCGCAGGTGCCGTGGTTTGCGCTTCGGGAAGTTTATGAAGCGGCCCGGCAGCAATATGTGGAGCGCTCCGGAGGCTTTCTGGTAAAGGGTTATAGCGAGTGGTCCAGGCGATATGGACTAACTACGGTGGCACATCCAGTAGCTGGCGTTAGCTCCGATCGCTTCCGAGGAAATCCGCCAGCTTCCGTCGGCTTTGCAGGTAAATCGCAGGCAAAATACATGGTAGTTGCCCGTGACGGAACCCGCCATGAAGCTCACCTATCCGCTCCTGCTGAACGCGAAACCACAAGTCAAGCCCTATAAGCTCACCGATCGCGATTCGATGTATTTATACGTATCGATCAAGGATACGAATACGTGGAAATTCGACTACCGACTGGACGGCAACGCTTGCCGTACACTCTGGGGCACCTCCCCGATCTATCGCTTCATGACGCACGAGAGTTGTGAAGCAATGCCGCCACGCTGGTCGCGGCCGGCATCCATCCCAGGGCTCATGAAAGCCGACTTCAGCAGCAAACCATCACCCATCACAAGAACACGCGTTGGCCTATCCGTGAGGAATAGCTGAACAACAACCGCGGAAACTGGGCTGCCTACTATCACGGTCAAGCCACGCGTTTCCTCACACGCTACGTAAAGAGTTCACCACTTGGCACCACGCCGGTCCATGTCATCAAGGTGACGCACATCTATGACCTGCGGCAGTCGATTGCAAAGCGCAAAGCCCTTGCAGGCGATGAACGCTCTCCACGCAGTCTCGGTTTCCGTTTGCATCTTTGGTGGGTTCGCTCCTGGCAATCCTTGCACTGCTACCGTCGCCACCAACTCATCAGCAGTCATCCTGCCATCGTCGGTCTCAACGATGTACTTCGGTGCAACAAGCGCCAACACCGTCGAACACGGGGGCGACCGCGGAATAAATCGCGGTGTGCACGTGTTGTTTGGTCATCTAGCGTCGCGATGTCCTTCCCACCCACCTTGACACGGAAATTCCTGATGCAGAACAGCCCTTCCAACCCCTCCGCCTACCTCGCACAACTGCTTAAAAAACCTGATGGAGTGAAAATTGGAGTCGGCGTGACATCGCCTTCTCCGGAACTTGTGCAGATGTTCGCCAACTCGGGATTCGACTACATCCTGATCGACATGGAGCATGGCCCAATCTCGATCGAGACGGCCTACCGAATGATCACGGCGATGATCGGTACACCCGCACAACCGTGGATTCGCGTCTCGCACAATGACCCGGCCCAGTTCAAACTGGCGCTGGACGCCGGCGCCAAAAACATCGTCGTACCTATGATCACAAGCCGTGAAGAGGCGCAGAAGGCGGTGTCATACGCAAAGTATCCGCCTCAAGGCGTCCGCGGCTGGGGGCCGTTTCGCACACAATACCAATGGCAAACCAACATGCTCGACTATGCGAAGCGAGCCAACGCCGAGACCGGCGTCATTGCGCTAATTGAACATCCCGACGCGGTTCGCGACATAGACGCCATCCTGGATGTCGACGGGCTTGCCGGCGCGATCCCAGCACCGTTCGACTTATCGGTCAACATGGGCTTCAGCGATGGTCCCAACCACGATAAGGTGCGACATGCCATCGAGTTCGTGATAAGCAGGATCAAAGCAAAAGGCATGGAAGTCACCTCGTTTGCGGTGACTCCCGCGCAGGCTGTAGAAGCGATGCGGTTAGGGGTGAAGAATCTGTTTCTAGGCTTTGATCCCATGTATATCCAGGCTTCGCTGCAATTGTTTCTGTCGACGGTAAGCGACCTGAACGTTGCGCGCTGACTGAGGGACTGCTCTTCTGTCGTCGACCATCTTGTGGGCGCGGCGGCGACCCAGGGGATCGATCAAGGGACGTCCCCTGATCGGTCGCTTACCTTTCTAATAATGGCATCCCGGCGAATACATCGCTAGCGGTACATACAGCTTCGCGATCGCTCGCACAATTTTCAACCACGAATCCACGTTCAAACGCAATAGCCCCGGTGAGGGCCGCACCAATATCCTTTAATGCGCCAGCATTAAATGGCAACCTTTCTGGAATTTCGTTTCATTTGTAATTATTCCGTTTTACGTAATTTAATAAGTAATCCGACACAACGTCAGATTTAAAATTTCGCCCCTGGAATTTTCTCGATGCGTCCGCTGTTTACCTAGGAAATTCGAAATGCATGGGTCGGCTACTCGAATCGCAACCGATGCAGTTAGTGTCGAGGCAAACACAGCATGAAGTGAAAACATCGCGACAGCCTCGCCGCAGTCTGCCTAACCGATAGATTCAGTCATTCCTTTCATAACGATATGCCTCTACTTTCCAAGATTCCCGGACTGTTCGCCAAAAGCACCGATGTGGATATGACGCTTACTCGCGCCGGTCGATCAAGTCTGACCGCATCGATCGTGTGGGCATTTTTCGAACTACCGTTCGAATTGTCTTCTGCACAGACCTCAACCGCGACCGCCTTGCTTCTGATGGAGACGCTCCTGTCGGCATGCGTCGCCTTGCTGACGCTCCAGGGCGTTGCGTGGGCAAGGTTGGTATTTCTCTTCCTCTGCGGCACAACCATTATGGTCATCGCGTCTGACCTCGCAACGGAGACCGCGTTCTACCCAGTCTGGTCCACGTTATCGTTGATTGAATTGATCACGAAGGTTGGCTCGTTCATTCTGGTTACTCGCAGCGGATCCAGATCAACGTGATCTGTTCCCTTTCCCCCGTTGCATGCAAAGCGACCGCAATGCCGCGCTCCTATACAGAAGGCCTCGTACGGAAAAATTGGTCCTGCCACATCGCATCGCCGCCGAGTGACGGTAGCCAACAGACGGGCGAGAAATCATGCAGATGACCGCCGCAGACGACTTACCTCAGTTGCTGCCACGCTTGCGGCCGAAGCTCTGGGCATTCGCATTGCGTTTGTGCAGCGATCGTCATGACGCTGAAGACCTGTTGCAACGCACCTGCCTGCGAGCCCTCGAACGCCCGCACCAGATTCGCCCGAATACTACACCGCTGAGTTGGATGTTTTGCATCATGCACACTACCTGGATCAATGAGTTGCGAGCTCGCAAGATCCGTGGTCGCTGCCGCGTCGAATGGAATGACGTGCTTCTCGATACAGTCGCAGACCCAGTCACACCTACGCCTGAACAAAATATGATGACTGGGCAGGTCATCGAAGCAGTCGAGCGGCTGCCCGAAACGCAACGGATTGTCATGATTCTGATCGTCTTCGAGGGTCTGAGCTACAGCGATGCTGCAGAGGAGCTAGGCGTACCGATCGGGACCGTCATGAGTCGGCTATCGCGCGCACGTCAAACCTTGGCGAACGCTTGTAATCCCTTGAGAAGCCTTCGAACGGTGGTGGGGAAATGAGCCTCCTAGAACAACCGATCAATGCCGGGAAGGTGCGAGCATGCGCTCTATTCATCGTGGCCGATTTATCGGCAGCCAAAGCGACCGTCGCCACGCGATTCAATGCAGTTAGCGTCACAAATCCGTTCATGTTGCTGAACGTAAAACAGCCTACCAAAGGATAAAAATGAAAGTTCTTTTTGCCTCAACCCCTGCTTCCGGACATGTCAATCCATTGCTGGTGCTCGCACGTATGTTGCGAAATTCGGGCCACGAAACGGCAATTTTCACGGGCTCGGTGTTTCGTAAAAAAGTGCGGGCGGCGGGGATTGACTTCTATCCACTCCCTGCGGACGTCGATTTCGATCTCACCAATGTCGACGCAGCCTTTCCGGAGTTACTGCAATACGCCCCTGGTCCGCAGCAGGCGCTTTACGCCATGCAACATGTATTTGCCAACCCCATCCCGTCCCAATTCCATCGGCTCAAGGCTATCCTGAACAGGTTCCCAGCTGACCTGATAGTGCACGAGACTGCTTTCTTCGGAGTGCTACCGCTATTGCTCGGCGCGCGCTCTTCTCGTCCCGCCAGCGCCTGTCTCAGCATCTCTACCCTGCCACTGCCTCGTGAAGACGGCGCGCCGTCCGGTCCAGGCTTGCCACCGGCCACCGATGCAGCTCAACGCGAACAGTACCGGTCAACCGCCGAGCAAATAACCAAAATACTGACGGATCCGGTGCGCCAACATACGAATCGGATTCTTCACAAGCTCGGTGCACAAAGGCTCCAAAGGCCGGTCCTTGAGTCGTCAGCTCTCCTCTCCGATCTGATTCTTCAACCGTGCGGTCCCAGTTTCGAATTTCCTTACCGCGAACCGTCTGGCAAGAAGGTGCAATTCATTGGTCCACTTTTTCCGGAAGGTTCTGGGGCCGTACCTCCGCAGGTGAGCGAAGCGCGTAAAGCAAAACGTAGCATCGTTCTTGTCAGTCAGGGAACTGTCGCCAACTACAATCTTGGGCGACTGGTCGCGCCTGTCATAGAGGCGTTCGGAGCCGACGCAGACAAGCTGATTCTGATTACGACAGGGGGCAGGCCGATTGACAGCATACCGTGCCCGCTAAGCCCGAATTCGGTAGCCGTGCCATTTCTGAATTTTGCAGAGGTGTTCCCGCACGTCGACGTGCTCGTGGCGTTGGGTGGCTATGGAACAGTGACGCAGGCACTCAGTTGCGGTGTTCCCATGGTGCTGGCGGGCAGCAGTCAGGACAAGCCTGAGATTGCAGCACGCGTAGCATGGACCGGCAGCGGCGTCCGACTTGACACGGAAACACCTGGGGTTGCCCAGTTGCGCGAATCGGTTGAGCAAGTGTTGTCGAATCCCGCATATCGCGCTAACGCGAAAAAGCTTGCACTTGAATTCGCAGCCTTCGACGCTGAGCGTGAAGTGCCGCGTCTCTTCGAAAAACTGGTCGCCAAGCGGCTGTCCGTGGCCGATTGAGTTTCGACGAGAACCTCTCGGTTATCCGAGCGCATCGAAACACCTGGGGTAACCGCTGGGTCGCGCAATATTCGAGGCCGACGCTGCGTTACCCTCGCAAAAACCGTAGCAACTCGGCCGCGAATTTCTCGGGTTCCTCGATCCATGGAAAGTGGCCGCTTTCCTCGAACGTCACCAGCCGGGCGCTGCGGATCCCCGCATGCAAGCGCTCCGCGACCGGCACCGGGCAGAGCCAATCATGCCTACCCACCATGACAAGTGCAGGGGCGCGTACCTGATCAAAGAGCGTTGTCTGATCGTCTTCAGCCGCCTGGTCTGCTGCGTTCTGCGCCTCGAATGCATAAAGGGAGATTTGCTCGACCAGCAACTGCTCCTTGGCTAATGCAAGATTCTTTTCCGGATTCTTCAAGAATAGCGGCAAAGTCTCCGCGACGAAACCCGATAGATCTGCATCGCTCATAAAGGATTTGCCTTTACCGGAAAAATGGCCAATCGCCGCCTGAACCGCCGCCCTATAGCGGGGATCTTCAGCTCTCGCCTCCAAAAATGCCTGAGTATGACCGCCCGCACTGATGCCACGCACTTCGCTGTCGATGAGTACCAGTTTGTCGACGCGATCCTGATACCGTCCAGCGTAAAAGAGTGCGATGGATCCGGAGTTCGAATGACCCAGCAGTTGAAGAGCAGATAGCCCCAGATACTCGCGTAGTGCCTCGAGATCATCCGCCATATCGTTGCTGCTCATCTTCGTGTGGTCAGCCGGGCGGCCAGACAGGCCACTTCCCCGGGTGTCAACGAAAACCAGGCGGAACCTCTCCCGCAGAAAGCTGAAGCCCCTTTGCAAGTAACCGCTACCCACTCCCCAGCCTGGAGAAATCAGAAACAACAGCGGCCCGTCGCCACACACGCGGTAATGGAGATCGACACCATTGAGATTGACCGTGTGGTCGCCCGGTTCGAGTGAACTTTTCAGATTATCCGGTCCCGCAGCCTGCGTTGTCGTACCCATAATTCACTGCTCCTTGCATTCGTGGTGCTCGCGTTCTAAAGGCACCGGCACCGCCCTACCCTGCATAGCGCCCCGCAACCCCCTTGGATTAGCGGAGCGCGAGTTGATCGCGCGATGGCACGGGCTACTTGCCGAGAACAGTTGAAAGCGGCGAAATATTCCATGCCCGCTCGGGGACGATCGTTGTTGCGCTTACTGCTACAACTTCCCTCTCCTCGCATGTGGTGGCGAAACTTGTTCAGCGCCCTGGGAATAATTCGATTCGCTGGCTGTTTCCCGTGTATGGCCTTGTACGGTAGAGCGCGTCAATGTCGCGTGTTCGCGCTCTCCAAAATGACGAGGCTTACCACTTCGAACGGAATTTTGACGCCACCCCAAGTGTTCTAGTCGGTAATCGTCACGGCTTCTTTCGCCGATACCATTTTCCAGGAGCATGTCATGCGCTATAAGATGTCGATTAACGGCAAGCTGGTTGGCGGTGTCAGTACCATCGGCATTGAAGACCGAGCGAGCGGTACGGTGTTCGAACAATGTCCTATCGCCGACGAAGCTCAGCTCGATCGGGCTGTCGCCGCGGCTAAAGCGGCTTTTCCCGCATGGGCCAGCCGTACGTATGCCGATCGCGGCGTGAGCCTCAACCAATTTGCGGACGCGCTCGAAGAGAACGCCGGCAAGATGGCTACGCTACTCACGCGGGAGCAAGGGAAACCGCTTGCAAAGGCCCATGACGAAATCGCCTGGTCAATCGCTCTCTTGCGCTTTAGCGCGACTCAGGATCTGCCGCACAAAACCGTGCGCGACAATGAAACTGGGTTCATTGTCGAGACGCGGACACCGCTCGGCGTTGTCGCCGCTATCACCCCTTCGAACTACCCGGTGCTGATGCTTGTGATGAAAGTCGCCCCGGCCCTGTTGAGCGGCAACACGGTAGTCGCCAAACCGGCGCCAACTACTCCCCTCACCACACTGCTCCTTGGCGAGCTCGTGTTGCCTGTCTTTCCGGCAGGTGTACTAAACGTTATTACCATTAAAAACGATCTCGCCACCAGATTGACATGCCATCCAGATGTCGCCAAGGTATCGTTCACCGGTTCCACGCGCACCGGCATTGAAGTACTTCAAAGCGCGTCGAGTACACTCAAACGCGTCACACTTGAACTCGGCTGTAACGATGCGGCAATCGTTCTGGACGACGTCGACGTAGATGAGGTCGCGCCGAAGATTTTCATGGCAACAATGGCGAACAGCGGCCAACTCTGCCTTGCAGCGAAGCGAATTTATGCACCGCGCTCCATTTCCGACCGCCTGTGCGACGCGCTTGCTACGCTGGCGAAGCAAGCGCTAATCGACAACGGGATGGGACCTTCAAGTCAATTTGTGCCGATTCAGAACCGTGCGCAGTATGAGCGTGTGAAGGAACTCATCGAGGATTCACAGGACCAAGGAAACATTATCGCCAGCGGCACGCCTGCGGACGGATCCGGTTACTTCATTCCTCCAACAATCGTTCGAGACGTGTCGGACGATGCGCGCCTGGTACGCGAAGAACGGTTTGGACCGACCATGCCCGTGCTCGTGTACGACGGCATCGACGAACTCATAGAAAGGGTGAACAATTCCGGGTACGGGCCCGGTGGCACCATCTGGACCAAGGACACGAAACGCGCATTCGAGATCGCTCAGAGGGTCCAGACGGCCACGACATGGATCAACTGCCACGTGAACTTCAGTTTCGATGTCCCGCCTGGCGGAGCCGGGCAATCGGGCATGGGTGTGCAACTGGGGCAAGAGGGACTCGAGGAGTTCACGCAGTTGAAGGTGATTTCGGCTGTGCGCTAGAGATGGTCAATCCCATACAGCGAGAGTCGGTTACTTGCCCGCGTCCCCCCTGCGATACTCAATGCTGACTTCGTCAAGCTGCGCCTTCACCGCGCTCTCGAGGTGATAATCCGCGGCGGCGAGCGTGTCGGTAAGGTGCTCGAGCCGACTCGCGCCCAGAATGGCCGAAGTGACCGCGGGGTTGGCGAGCACCCAGGCAATCGACAAAGTCGGCAAAGCGATGCGTTGCTGCTCCGCGATCTGCTGGACTTTCCCGACCGTCTCAAACTCGCGCTCGTGCCAATACCGCGCGTGATACATCGCACCAAACCCCCCGAGTTCTGGCGAAAAGCGCCCCTTCTCAGGCGTATCGCCATGCCTGTATCTGGCGCTCAACAAGCCTCCCGCGAGTGGATTGAAAGGGATGACCGCAATGCCGTCTTCCTGCGCCAAGGGGAAAAGCTCACGCTCCACCTCGCGAAACAACAGGTTGTAGCGCGGCTGAGTGGACACGAAACGTGTCAGCCGCAACGTGTCCTGCCGTCCGAGAGCCTTCGCCAAACGGTAGGCGAGCCAGTTCGACACGCCGATATACCGCGCCTTGCCCGAACGCACAATCGTGTCCAGCGCTTCTGCCACTTCGTCTAGTGGCGTGGCGGGATCGTCCATATGCAGTTGATAGAGGTCGACGTAGTCCGTCTTCAGGCGACGTAATGACGCGTCGATAGCGTCGAGCAGGTGCTTTCTCGAGTTGCCCACATCCCAGGCGGCAGGCCCCATGCGACCGCCGCCCTTTGTCCCCAGAATGAAACTCCCTCGCTTGTTGCTGAGCCAGCGTCCTGTTATGACTTCCGCGCCGCCGACCTCCGCTCCCGGCGGATAGATGTCTGCGGTATCAATGAAGTTCACCCCTGCCTCAGCCGCCTTATCGAGCATTCGATGGGCTTCTGCTTCATCTGTCTGCTTGCCAAATGTTCCGGTGCCAAGGCACAGCCGGGATACCATCAAACCGGTTTGGCCGAACTGTTTGAACTGCATGTTGGCTCCATCGTAGAGAAAGAGGACCGAGCCCAACGGCAAGGTCACTGATTATCCGAAATCGTTTCGGTCGATCGTAATGTATCGATCAATACATTATCACATCAAAACCGATCCGGAAAGAAATATAGCGAATGATATAATCTCACCAGATTGTTGAGGAGGCGTACGACTGATGGCACGAACAAGGGTGTTCGAGATTGACCGGGCGATTGAAATTGCAACTGATCTGTTCTGGCGCAACGGGTATGAGCGCACGTCGCTGGCCGACCTGACCGGTGCGATGGGGATCACCCCGCCAAGCTTCTACTTTGCGTTCGGCAGTAAGGAGGGACTCTTCAAGAAAGTCCTCGAACATTACATGCGCACCCGTCTGAGCTATGCCGAAGACGCGTTGAACCAGCCAACCGCACGAGGCGTAGCAGAACAGATGTTGCTCCGGCTCGCGGATCTTTATACGGACCCCAAGTGCCCGCCCGGCTGCCTTGCGGTGAACTGCTCCTTTCCCTGCAGCGACGAAGCGACACCTTTGCGCGATGAGCTTGCCGGCCTTCGCAGTGCGCGCCGAGGAAGACTGCGTGATCGCCTCAAGCGCGCCCAGGCGACAGGCGATCTCCCCGTTGATTGCGATCCAAACGCATTGGCACAATTCCTCATTGTCGTTGGGTGGGGAATGGCTCTCGCGGCGCAATCGGGAGCAACGCGCAACGACCTCCGTCGCACCGTGGCGACAGCACTCAAGGCGTGGCCGAGTTGACCTCGTCCGCGCCTTGAGTGCATCTGACTGCATGACGGCTCCAACCTCGTTCGAGCCGCATGGCGTCGCCTCAGGACCCGCTTGCCGGTAGTGGAATCGTCGAACGGAAGACGTTGCTGGAATCGTATTGCCGCTTGGCCCTGATCAGGCGTTCGGCGTTCGGACCGTAGCTTTGTGCCACGCGATCCGGCTCGCTGTCGAAAAGAATGTTTGGGTACCCGCCGGGAAATGCCATCGCATCGAGTGCCTCGCGGGTGCTCTTCGCCCATTGCTTATGCCGTTGCTGCTCCGACTCGTCGCAACCATCGGCGCAAAGAGCGATGATCTCCACAAGCACGTGATCGCGGCGAAGACCGAAGGCGGTGGCCTCGGCCGGCACCCGGGAAGCGGCACCTTTAAAGTCGTGCGTGAGGATCGCGCATCCTGGCGACACAGCCGCATCGATGGCCTCACGAAGGGCATCAATGCTAGCGCTATCTAGCGCTGGCAGCCAGCACGTCTGCATGAAGACGTGCTGGCCATTCACGATATGCGCGTCGAACGCGGTCAGCGAAGCGCCATAAGTCGTTTTCCCTAGCGTGTCGACAAGCAGCGTTCCCAGTTCGCGGAACGGCGCCAGCCGCCTTTCGCCCTCTTCCGGCCGCCCGCACCAGGTCGGCACGATGAAGACTACGTGAGCACCGTCTGGACCCGCAATAAAGCCTGTCTGAACCGTCAGTTCTTCGGGTCTGAGAGACGCCATCGCGGCACAGCGTCCGAGCACCTCGCCGGCCTCAGACAGCGGATAGATGAGGATGCCTGACCACACACTCGCCAGCTCATGCAGACGATGCCGCATCGCGGTCACGACACCAAAGTTTCCCCCACCGCCACGCAACGCCCAAAAGAGTTCCGCCTCATGCCCGGCGTCCGCAAGCACGATACGTCCATCTGCGAGAACCACCTGGGCGGAAAGCAGATTGTCGAGTGCGAGTCCGAAGCGGCCAATCAACGGTCCGTAGCCACCGCCCAGAGTAAGTCCGGCTATGCCGACGGCTCTGCTCGAACCGGTCACGGCCGCGAGTCCAAGCGGATCTATCGTAGCGAGCAGATCTGCCGCGCGCGCGCCTCCCGAAACCAGCGCGGATTGCTTGTCGGCACTGATCGCTACGCCGTTCATACGGCTCAAGTCAATGACGATGCCATCGCAGAGCGCGCGACCCGCCCAATCGTGTCCTCCACCTCGCACGGACAATGGAACATCACAGTCGCGCGCGGCGCGAATCGCCGACTGAACGTCTTCGGGCGTCAGGCAATGTACGACGGCGCGTGGAACACGACCGACCGGCTTTGGCCAGATTGCCGTCGCGCTGTTGTACCCGGCATCACCAGGCATCGACACGCAGTTGGCAAACCGATCTCCGAACGAGCTCCGGAGAGTCTTGCTGATCAACTCACTCATTTTTTCCCTGCTCCTGTTTGGGTTCGCGGCGTGAGCGCGTTGGTAGCGCGCTTCGGTGAATCCGCGCACTTAACAGAACACCTTTGAACGCTGCTCTATTCCCCACTGAAGGAGGCTACGCTCGCATGCCGCGTTCCGGCCACGGAATAAAGTCGCACTGCGGCGTGTTTAACGTTCTGAGAGGTGTCTCAACCAGTCAAAGGAACGATATGAATGGTGCAGAAAGTCTCGTCCGGTCGCTCGTAGCTAGCGGTGTCAATGTGTGTTTTGGTAATCCGGGGACGTCCGAGATGCAATTCATCGCGTCGCTGGACCAGGTTCCGGCCATGCGCCCAGTGCTGGCGCTTGAGGAAGGTGTAGCGACCGGCGCTGCCGATGGCTATGCACGCATGACAGGAAAGCCTGCGTGCACATTGCTGCATCTCGGCCCGGGACTCGCGAATGGACTTGCTAATCTGCATAACGCGCGGCGCGCGGCTAGCCCTGTCGTTAACATCGTCGGCGATCATCCCGCGTCGCATTCATTGTTCGACAGTCCGATCACGTCCGACATTGCTGGATTCGCGCGACCCGTTTCCAACTGGGTACGTGCATCGAGACGCGCGCTCGATCTCGGGGACGATGCTGCCCAGGCGGTGCAGGCCGCGCGCAAGGCACCGGGCCATATCGCAACCCTGATCGTACCGGCCGACACCGCGTGGGATAGCGCCGACGGCGTGGCGGCCGCGCTGCCGGTAGAAAAGCCGGATATCGTGGCAGGTGACGTGATCGAGCGCGTCGCGGCGCTGTTGCAAAAAGCCACCAAGGCCGCGCTGCTGCTGCGTGGCGAGGCATTGCAGGACATCGGCCTGCGGGCTGCCGGCAGGATCGCACGGCAAACAGGGGCGCGCCTGCTCTGCGACACATTCACTCCGCGCCTCCAGCGTGGCGCCGGTCGTGTTGAAGTCGAACGATTACCGTATTTTGGCGAAGAGATGGTCGAGTTCCTGCGTGGGGTTGATCTGTTGATTCTCGTGTGCGCGCGGCCCCCCGTGAGTTTCTTTGCCTATCCGGGTAAGCCGAGCTGGCCGATACCGCCGTCCTGCCGGATAGCCACGCTAGCGCAATCGCACGAAGACGGCGCAATCGCGCTCGGCGAACTCGCCGATTCCCTGAGCGTACGCGCGCCGGCCGCTGTGATGGCGCCGCGGCCGCACACAAGCTTTGATGCCGCCGCTGTGCTGTCGGCTGAAACCCTCATGCACGTGGTTGCAGCGGCGTTACCCGAAGCGGCGATCATTGCCGACGAATCCGTCTCGGCCGGATTTTCGTGTTACGGACTAACATCCAATGCCGCGCCTCACGATTATCTCAACCTCACCGGTGGCGCGATCGGCAGCATGATGGCGGTATCAACCGGCGCGGCGGTGGCCTGCCCTGATCGCAAGATCGTCACGCTGCAAGGCGATGGCAGCGCGATGTACATACTTCAGTCGCTTTGGACACAGGCGCGGGAACAGCTTGATGTCGTCACGGTGATCTTCGCCAACCGCGGCTACAAGATTCTCAGCCACGAGCTCAAACGCGTCGGCGCGTGCGCCGACGCCGGCCGGGCGGCGTCCATGATCGATCTTGGCGATCCGACTCTTGACTGGGTGAAACTAGCTGGTGGTATGGGCGTAGAGGCCGTGCGTTGCGTATCGCTTCGGGCGTTCGAAGCAGCGTTCGTTTCGGCTATGTCCACACGCGGACCGCGCCTTATCGAAGCTGTTATCTGAGCGGGATCGATCATGAACCGGCGTTCCGCTTTGCGCCTGCTGGGATCAGCCCCCGCGGCAGCAGCCCTGGGGTTGGCCAGTCCCCGCGCCTCGCATGCAAAAACCACCGGGGCGGTTCAGCTCAACATATATAGCTGGCCTGACTATTTTTCGGCAGTTGACCTGCAGGGCTATGCCCGCATGGCCGGCTTCACGCCGACCATATCAACCTATGCATCGAACGAGATGCTCTTTACCAAACTCCACAGCCCGGCTGGAGCCGGCTATGACCTGGTGATCCCATCGTCGAGCTGGATCGGGCAGTTCGCAAATCATGGTCTGCTGGAGGAAATCGACCACCACAGGCTCAATCTTGCCTCGCTCGATCCGAACCTGATGAACCGCGTCTACGATCGCAACAACAGGTACTCGATTCCAAAGGACTGGGGCCTGCTAGGCGTCTTGTACAACCCGGAGGCGGTCAGAGACGAGATCCACACCTGGGAAGATTTCTTCAAGGCCGGCGAAAAGCCGGGCGTGTCCGGCAAGGTACGTCTGTCGGTTTCAGGCTGGGAAACCATCGGCCCGGAACTCTGGCTGCAAGGTAAGGACTGGAACACAGTGGGCGCAGCCGACATCCGGGCGGCAGGCCAGCGCCTCACGCGTTTTGCCCGGCACGTCAAAACGTTTTCCGGACTCGATCCGAATGCTGTCGCGAACGGCTCGATTGTGCTCGCGCAGACGCATCAGAGCGCCGCTCGCGCCGCCATCACGTTGAATCCGAAGCTCAAATGGGTCGTGCCGGGTCCCCGCAGCGAGCTTTGGGTCGACAACTACGCGATAGCCAGATCAGCGCCGAACCTGGACCAGGCCTACGATTTTCTCGCCTATCAACTACGGCCCGACGTGCAGGTTCACGAGACGGAATATCTCGGCTTCCCTGCGGCTTTGGCGGGCCTGCGTGCGCGGATCGGCCCCGCCGTGCCCTACGCCGACCTCATCTTTGGTGGCAAAAATCTCGACTTCCAGAAGCTCACCTCCTTCGTCGTCAATCCCGGGACGATCGGCATCTATCTGCAGATGCAAGCCGAAATCCAGGCAGCGGCGGGTTAAGGCGTGTTATTTGCCGGTTCAACTTCACTCACCAGATCCCGTGTGGAGACCGGCGCCCGTTCCGATCTGATCGCCGATCATCTATTGGCGGCTGTGCCCTCGGTCTGGCTTGCCGCCTTCTTCCTGGCACCGCTGGCGTTCACCGTCGTGTTCTCGCTCGGCCGCTCGACCTTCGGCGGAGTCGACCTCGGCTTCACGTTTGACAACTACACAGCCGCGCTTTCAGGATTTTACGGTGCCACTTTCGCGAGAACCCTGGCCCTGGCGGTGAGCGCCTCGGCGCTCTGCCTTCTGGTGGCCTTCCCCGTCGGCTACTTCATCGCGAGACATGCGCGAAGACGTCTGCTGGCGATCGTGCTTGTCCTTGTTCCCTATTTCTCCAGCTTTCTGATTCGCGTGATGTCACTAAATATGCTGATGTCGCGGGGCGGCTTTTCGCAGGCCATCCTTAATACGCTTCATCTACATCAAGGCCCGCTCGATGTGCTCGATACGCGGACGGCGGTCTTTATCGGCATGGTCTACGCCTATCTGCCGATTGCGATCGTGCCGCTATTCGTTGCGCTCGACCGGATACCTCGAGTACTTCTCGAGGCAAGCAGCGACCTCGGCGCGTCACCCTGGCAGACCTTCTGGCGCGTGACTTTGCCCTTGAGCCGGGCTGGGATCGCGACCGCCGCCCTGTTGACGGCGGTGCCGATGTTCGGCGAGATGGTCATTCCCACACTGCTCGGGGGTGGCCGCGGCCTGTTAGTCGGTCAGGCGATATCGGCGCAGTATATGCAGGCGCAAAATTATCCGCTGGGCTCCGCGATGGCCGTGCTGGTGCTGCTTGTCGTGAGCTTTGCGGTCGCGGTTCTTGCCCGGATGACGAAGGGTTTTGCCGAGGTCGGCCAGTGAGCGCGTGGCGAGATAAAACCGTTCACTGGCAGCAGCGTGCGACCGATGCCGGGCTGGTACTTTGGTATTTCGCGGTGGTTGTCTTTCTGTTCACGCCCCTCGCTGCCGCCGTTGTCTATTCTTTCAATATGGGAGTCCTCAACAAACAAACCGCCGCACTGACTGGCTGGACGTGGAAATGGTATGCGGCTGCCTGGAACGACATGTCGTTGCGCCGCTCGGTTCGGGTGAGCCTTCTTGTAGCACTTTGGAGTGCGCTGCTTTCGGTCATAATCGGCTCGGCGCTCGGCTATGCGCTCGTACGGCACCCCCGAAGCGGCATACGTCGCTTTCTTGCGATGCTGGTCTACAGCTTGCTCATCGTGCCCGAGTCGGTCACCGGCGTCTCACTGCTGCTGTTCTATTCGGTCACACGCGTTCCGCTCGGCTTAGGCACGCTGATCGTTGGGATCACGCCGGTCGCGATCGCGGTTGTTGCGCTGATCGTGCGGGCGCGGATGCTTACGCTCGACCGGCAACTGGAGGAAGCCGCAGCGGATCTCGGTAGCGCGCGTGCGCAGACACTTTGGTTCATCGTCCTGCCCCAGCTTGTCCCGTCCATTGCCGTCGGCGGCGTCATGGCCTACACCCTTTGCTTCGACAATCTGGTGGTGTCGACCTTCCTCACGACGCCGCAGTTCACCACCCTGCCGGTTTACCTTTACGGTAGCCTTCAGTATGGACCTTCACCAGCCGTGTACGCAGCTGCCAGCATCGTGTTCGCTTTATCCGTGCTGATGCTTGCGCTTGTCGTGGCGCTACACCAGCTGACCCGGCCACTCTAACCGACATATAGAACGAGGTTCTCCCTCATGTCGATACTTGTCCAGCAATTCCTTGCCGATGCTCCGATCTTTGCGCGGATCCCTATGTGCCGCTCGCGGATCGTTTGAAGAAACCGTTCGCCGCGACTTCCGACGTTGTCTTCGTCCAGGCAGAGGCCATACCGGCCCTGGAGGCCGCGGCGTCCCGCATCGTGCGGCCAGACATCATGGTGCTCAACATCGTCACCTCTCAATACGGAACCCACTTTGGCGCATGGTTGCGGCGTGGACTGAGACGCCGTCAACTTGGCCAGGCCTTGAGGGCCGTTGCCACCGTGCGATGAAGCTCTTCGCGCGTGGCGCCTGACCGAGCAGCGAGAGCCATGCCCGAATCGAAAAGAAGAATGAATTCCGCCAGTTGATCCGGATCGCAGTCAGCGGGCAGGTCGCCGGCGGCCTGGGCTTTCTCGAGGCGGTCACGTAGTCTCCTCCGCCGCCCTTCCCGAACCTCAGCAAATTCATGCTGCAAAGCCGTCGTACTGGCGTGGCCTGGAAGTGAGCAGTTCACTGCAAGGCAGCCAGGCGGATACCCGGGGTCCGCATAAAGATCCGCGAGCCGGAGCAACATCTGTTCCGCCACGCCCCGTGCGGTCGGCTCGTTCAACGCCTCCTCGGCGTAGCCAAGACGGGTGCGCATGTAATGTTCGAGGACTTTCTTGAAGAGCCCTTCCTTGCTGCCGAATGCAAAGTAGAAACTTGGCGGGGTGATCCCCATCGCCTGAGTCAGGTCGGCCAGCGACGTGCGCTCGTACCCGTTGCGCCAGAACAGATCAGTTGCAATTTCAACCGCCCGTTCAATCTCGAACACCCGTGGTCGTGCCATCAGTCGCACTCCTCTTCTTTGGCCCCATCAACATATATCGATAACTATATATCTATTCAGAGCGGTTTGGCTGTGATAATGTAGTGATCGATACATTATGACGGAACAATGATTACAGTCGCCGGATTGCTGCCTGAAATCGCGCGCGATTCGACGTAGAGACAAGACGTGGCCTGAACCGGCGCTACGAGAAAGCTACGGAGCACAATACTAGGAACGCCCCAATGACCGGCACAGACTTACCCTGCATGCTTCCCACAATGCTACCCAGGCTCTGGGCTTTTTCTTTGCGCCTCTGTCGCGACCACCACGACGCGGAAGACCTCGTACAGAAGGCGTGCTTACGCGCCCTGGAAAGAGGGCATCAACTGCAGCCTGACACGACCCCTTTGAGCTGGATGTTCAGTATTGTCCATTCAATCTGGCTCAACGAGCTTCGCGCACGACGAGTGCGAAGCCGTTCCAGCGTTGAATGGGACGACGATTTCCTCAACCTCGCGGCTGATCGCACCACAGGCACTCCAGAAGAACACGTAATGCATAGCCAAATAATTGCTGCCGTCCAAACGTTGCCGGAAGCCCAACGTTTAGTTATGCTGCTAATTGCGGTTGAGGGCCTCAGCTATAGCGAAGCAGCCGAAACGCTCTGTGTACCGGTCGGCACGGTCATGAGCCGCCTGTCGCGGGCACGTCAGAGAATTGGCAAATTGCTAGGTGAGCGGGAAGACCAGAAAACAAAAAATACCGGAAGCAAAAAGGAATCGCGTTTATGAAAACGGACGATATCCAGCTAATGGCGTATGCGGACGGGAATTTATCGCCGCATGAGCGCGAGGAAATAGAGGCGGAGATCCGCGGGTCGGTCGAGACTGCAATGCGCATAACGCGATTGCAAGCGTCGCGCTTGCCCTACAGGGAAGCGTTCGCGTATCAAAAGTTACCACCAGTCCCACAAAGTCTGATTCGAAAAATCGCGGAGATGGTGCTCGCTGCCGCAGAACCAAGCAAGTGAGATTGTCCCCCTAGTCCATCGGCACGGTGATGACCGCACGTCCAACGGCGCGTTCCACAAGCGCCACATGGCGTGATGTCTTACCCCACCACCTTGCTAATCCACGCGGATTGCGGTGCCCCAGCACAAGCAGGTCCGCGTTGAGCAAGCCTGCATACCTGGCCATGCTATCGACCACGTTACCTGTTGCAACATGTCCGAGCGCGGCGATTCCGCGTTCTTCCAGATGTTCTAACGCGTCGTTTAAGACCCGCCTTGCCTCTCCTTCCATCTGCAAACACGCAATGTTCGAGATGAATCCAACACAGTAGCCGAGGGCCGCCTCGACATCCACGACCGACAGCACGTGAACCGTAGCAGCCAGCGCATATCCCAAACAGGTCACGCGCAGCAATGCCGATCTGGATTCAGGAGATCCATCGTAGTAGAGCAGAAGATCGAAGTGATCAGGCATAGTGGCCTCGAATCGCGTGACGAAGGGGGTGGGACTGAATCTTCAATCTCCATAACACCCGGCCAGACGCGATATTCCAAAGGGCCGCAAATCTCCTTACTCGGCTGCGTGTTTCAACAATAGCGGCACAAAACTGTCTGCCAGTGCGTGCAGCCGATCCCGCTCGCGGTACACCCGCTCGATCACCGCGAGCCCGCGCGTAAACGCGACCATCACTTGCGCTGCCTCGGCTGGAGATGTGCTGATCTGCGTGCGCATTGCTTTGCTCGACAACGCCTTCGTTACTACCGCCTCCAGATCGTCGAGCAGCACTCGCAGGCGTTGCCGGATCTGCGGGCCCGCTGCGTCGCCCTCCGCCGCGGTCTTGGTCGTCAGGCATCCGCGAGCAGGTGAACCGTCCGTCATGTTTGCGATCGCGACATCGAAGAACTGCCGCAGCGCGAGATCGGCTGACGGTGCAACCAGGGCCTTCTGCGCTTCCGCGAGAAAGCGTTTTGCGTATCTTTCGAAAGCAAGCTGGAACAGTTGTTCCTTGCCTCCGTACGCGTGGTACAGCGAGCCGCGCTGGATGTCGGCCGCTTCCGCCAGATCGGCCATTGACGTCGCCTGCCAGCCCTTTTGCCAGAACGTCTCCAGGACTTTGCTCAATACCGTTTCCTCGTCGAACTGTCTGACCATTGCCATGAAAAAGGTGCTCCTGTCGGGATTCATAAAAATCGTTGACATACTAGTCAACATTGACAATACTGACATTGTACTCGCTGAGAGTGCATTTTCACCAGTGAGAGAACTCTACGCGCCGTTGCGCACCGCGAGGAACACATGATCGATCTACATTACTGGACGACGCCGAACGGGCACAAAATCACGATCGCGCTCGAGGAACTGGGCGTGGAGTATCGGATCGTGCCCGTCAATATCTCGGCTGGAGAGCAGTTCCGCCCCGAGTTCCTGCGCATCAGTCCGAACAACCGCATTCCAGCGATCGTCGATCACGATCCACGAATGGGCGGTGATCCACTATCGGTATTTGAGTCTGGCGCCATCCTCGAATATCTGGCCGACAAGACCGGACGACTGCTTCCTTCTGAGACCCGGGCGCGGTTCGAGACGCTTCAGTGGCTGTACTGGCAGATGGCCGGGCTCGGGCCGATGGCCGGGCAAAACCATCACTTCACGCACTATGCCCCTGAACGCATCGCCTACGCGACGGAGCGTTATCAGAAGGAGACTGGCCGGCTGTACCGCGTACTTGACGAACGCCTCCGCGATCGGGAGTACATCACGGACACGTTCTCGATCGCCGATATAGCGTGCTATCCATGGATGCGGATGCACGCACGCCAGGCACAGGACCTCGCAGATTTCCCGCAGGTGCACCGCTGGCTGGACTCGATGTCCAGACGCCCTGCTGTCGTTAGCGCGTACCGGATCGCGGAGACCATCAACACGACGCCGACCGTGACGGAGAGCGCACGCGAGCATCTGTTCGGGCAGCAAACGCCGCGTCGCGCGGGAGGATACGCATGAGCGAACGAAGTCTGGTGCTGTTCGAGTTGGCCGGCGCGGATCAGGCGGTGCGCTTTAGCCCGCACTGCTGGAAGACCAGAATGGCGCTCGCTCACAAAGGACTGACGGCACAGAGCGTGCCGTGGCGATTCACGGATAAGGCAGAGATTGCGTTCTCGGAGCAAACCTGCGTGCCCGTGTTGATCGACAACGGCGTCACGGTTAGTGATTCGTGGCGCATTGCGCAGTACCTGGAGAGGCACTTTCCGCAGATGCCTTCTCTGGCTGGGGACAACGGTGATCTGGCAGCCTGCGCCTTCGTCAACCAATGGGCCGACGCAACACTGCTACCTGCGTTGGCCCGCCTGCTGATTCCCGACGTCTATCACGCACTGCACACGAAAGATCGCCAGTATTTCCGGGCGTCCCGCGAAGCACGTCTTGGCATGGCGATAGAACAACTGCCGCAGCACAGACAAGACTACCTGAACGAGCTAAAGCGCGTGCTCGCTCCGTTGCGGGCAACGCTGAAAAGGCAACCGTTCCTTGCCGGTGATGCGCCGAACTATGCGGACTACTGTGTATTCGGCATGTTCATGTGGAGTCGCTGTGTAAGCGACATCGCGATCGTGGAGCCGGACGATCCGATCCACGCATGGCGCGAGCAGCTGCTCGACCTGTTCGATGGCCTCGCGAGAAAAGCGCCCGTCCACCACTTAACGACTGGCGATAACACGCACGACCAACCGCGCCGCTGACGATTTGTCGAAGGGAACTTCGACATGACGAGCGCCGCTACGGTAGCGACGAGCAACTGGGTAATTTAATTAATCAGGAAACCTTAAGTGTCTGGCTACGACTTTGATCTTTTTACCATCGGTGCCGGTTCTGGAGGAATTCGGGCGAGCCGGCGAGCGGCTGCCTTCGGAGCACGTGTCGCGATAGCGGAACAACGCTTTCTAGGCGGTACCTGTGTAAATATCGGATGTATTCCAAAGAAACTACTTTCTTACGCAGCGCATTTCGCAAAAGAGCTGGAAGACTCCCGCAGCTATGGCTGGTCGTTTGGCGAGCCCGTGTTCAACTGGCGTACCTTGCTGGATGCAAAGAGCCGGGAGATTGACCGTTTGAACGGCGTTTACCGCAATTTGCTAAACCAGTCCGGCGTCGAACTGATCTGGGGTAGAGCGACGGTTACCGGGCCGCACACCGTCGAAGTGGACGGCCGTGCCTTCACGTCGAAATATATTCTGGTCGCGACAGGGAGCCGTCCGACTGTGCCTGACATTGAAGGTGCGCAATATTGCATTACCTCTGACGATGCGTTCTATCTCGACACGCTGCCGCAGCGCGTGGTCGTCGTCGGAGGCGGCTATATAGCGGTCGAGTTTGCATCCATATTCAATGGTCTTGGTGTCGACACGACGTTGGTATACCGCGGCGATCGCCTGCTCAAGAGTTTCGACGCAGACCTCGGCAATTTCCTTGCGGAGCAGATGACAACACGAGGCGTCCACATCCGGTTCAACACGGAACTTCGCAAGATCCAGCGTGACGGCACGACATTGAGTTGCGTGACCAGCGACGGCGAAACGCTGTCGTGTGACACAGTCCTTCATGCAACCGGCCGGGCACCGAATACGGCACGTTTAGGTCTGGAGTCGGTCGGTGTAACGCTTGCGCCAAACGCAGCGATTGTCGTCGACAGTGTCTTCCAGACTACCCAGCCATCGATATATGCGGTTGGAGACGTCATCCATCGAATGCAACTGACACCTGTTGCGCTGGCTGAAGGCATGCTGGTCGCGGATCGACTTTTCAACGGCAGTACTGAGCATATGGATTACAGCGGTGTTCCCACTGCAATCTTTAGTCACCCGAATGTTGCCACCGTTGGGCTAAGCGAGGAACAGGCGATCGAAAGTGGCTACAAGATCGACCTGTACCGTAGCATTTTCACCCCTCTCAAACACACCGTTTCGTCGTCCGGCGACAAGGTGTTGCTTAAGCTGATCGTGGACCGCGAAAGCGATCGCGTCCTCGGTGTCCATATGGTAGGCGACGACGCCGGTGAAATCCTTCAGGGTTTCGCAGTAGCGATCAGATGCAAGGCGACGAAGGCACAGCTTGATGCCACCGTGGGTATCCACCCCACCATTGCCGAAGAATTTGTCACGATGCGTGCCAAGGTTACCGCTTGAATTGTTTTCGGATTGCGTCAGTCCGGTCAGCACTGAGGCAAAAAGCGTTTACAGCTGAATTTATTATCTTAGGAGTGTGACATGCCGACTTACATCGTTTCAGCCGCTAGCGACTTTCTTTCGGAAAGCATCAGGCAATCCATCGCTGAAAAATTCACTCAGGATTATGCTGAGATTACGGGCGGACCGGCGTTTCTGGTGCAAGTGATTTTTAACGCGATCCCCAAGGGAAGCCACTTCGTGGGCGGCAAGCAGCTTAACGCCGATCACATCTTCGTGCACGGATATACGCGCGAGGGGAAAACGCCCGACCAGAAGGCGAGGATGCTGGAGAGCATCGTGGACACCATCGCGCAGGCTGCGTCAGTGGCGAGGCGATCCGTCTGGGCGTATCTCAGCGAGCTGCCATACACGCGGTTGGTCGAATACGGGCACGTCGCGCCTGAACCTGGACAAGACGGGGCATGGCTAGATACGTTGCCGGTTGAAGACGCCGCGTTTATCCGAAGCATTGCCTAGACCTGTTCATCCGCATCGCTCACCGTAGCTGAAATCGAGAGGATCTCATATGCTTTCTTGCCGCTTTTGCGTTACCACCGCCGCCGCTGTCCTGCTCGCCATCGCACCCGCCTTCGGCGAAGAGGCACCCTCCCGGATCCGCGGCACCATCACCGCTATCGGTGACGGCAGCATGACAGTCAAGGAAAAGGACGGCCACACTTTCACGCTAAAGACCGGGCAGTACACGACGTATGCCGACGTCGTTCCATCAAGCCTTGACGAGATCAAGGTCAATGACTTCGTCGGCTCCGCCGTTAAAGGGGCGGCAAGCTCCATGGTCGCCGTCGAGCTCGCCATCATCCCCGATAGCATGCGCGCCGGACGTATTGGTTATTACGGATGGGATCCACTGCCCGACCCAACCGCTGCACAAACGACCAGCCCTAGCGCGACCGACATGACTAACGGCCGGGTGTCGAACGTCTCGCCTGCAGCGCCTAAACTCACCGACACCAACATGACCAACGGCGTCGTCTCCGCCGAGAGCGGCGGCGCGGCTGGTCGCACACTCACGCTCACCTATGACGGCGGTAGCAAAGTCCTTCATATCACCGTGCCGCCTAACGCGCCAATTGTTCGCTACGTGCTGGCCGACCAGTCGGCGGCCTCCATAGGATCTACGGTCTTCATCAAAACCAACCCCGGCGACCAGGCGGGACTTGTTACCATCGGCAAGGGCGTCATTCCTCCCATGTGAGTGCAGCCACGGCAAAAGCGGCTTTATGTAACTTCGCGTTGCCACCGTCGGTCGCGATACGCGCGTAGGGGCGGAAATTCATGTGCCTATCAACCAGCAACCTGAAACGCCAGTGTCGATGGAATAAAAGCGAACCTGGCGCTGTTATCGGCAAAGTAATGCATAGTTGCTCACCAAGCCGGAGGGTGCATGTCGATGGGATGGAAGGGGAAGCAGGCAGTTGTAATTGGCGCCGGAATCAGCGGATTGGTCGCGGCGCGGGCCCTCTCTGATCATTTCGAGCGCGTCGTCGTGCTGGAGCGGGACGAATTGCCCCGCGGCGCGACGCCGCGACCTGGCGTGCCTCAGGGCAAGCATCCGCATAGCCTTTTGGCGGGCGGACTGATCGCTCTTAACGAACTCTTTCCGGGCTTCGTCGACAGCGCAATGCAAGCCGGCGGACAAGCAGCCGATGTAGGCGCGGACGTGCAGGTTGAATATCCGGGCGTGTCTCCATTTCCGCGGCGGCGTCTCGATACGCTGATTGTCTTGATGTCCCGCCCGCAGATAGAGCTTGTGACCCGCACACGGCTTGAAGCGTGCGGTAACGTCAGTTTGATCGGCGGCTGCCAGCATGTCTCGATCCTCGGGAACCCCGACAGCCTCGCCGTCACAGCCGTCTTTTATGAGAATCGCGAGGGCGCCAGACAGAAGATGCTGGCCGATCTGGTGGTCGATGCGTCCGGTCGCGGCACGCCGACGCTCGATTTCTTGAGGAACGTTGGACTGCCCGAGCCCGAGGAAACCGTGATCGGCGTAGACATCAACTACACAACAGCACTCTATGACGTGCCGACCACCCTGGCGCCGGATTTCAAGGCATCGGTTACTCTTGCTGAAGCACCTGAGAAAAGCCGTTGCAGTTGCACAGTATTGCGCGAGGACGGCCTCTGGTTTGTACTCCTTGTGAGCCGGGGGGCGGACCGGTCACCAGCCAATGAAGACGCTTTCGTCGCCTTCTCGCAAGACCTCCCGACAAGCACTACTTACGATCTCATCAGCCGGGGCAAGCGACAGGGTAAACTCTCGCGATACAGTTTCCCGGAAAGCCGCCGTCGACATTTCAACCGGATGACCGCGTTCCCACGCGGGCTTGTTCCCCTCGGCGACTCGGTGTGCAGGTTAAACCCGGTCTATGCCCACGGCATGACGGTCGCGGCCAAGGAGGCGGTTGTGTTGCGCGAGGTGCTCAAGGCGCACGCTTCGAATTACGACCCACTCGACGGCGTCAGCCACGACTATCTACAGCGCATCGAGTCTGTAATCGACGACCCTTGGGCGATGTCGTCGGTTCTCGATTTGATCTATCCGCATACGCGCGGGCAGCGTCCAGAAAATCTGCGACAGATGATCGAATATCAGACCGCGCTCTCGAACGCCGCGACGCGTGACCCCGCGCTCCATAAGCTCTGTGTCGAAGTGCGGGACCTCGTGAAGCCGGCGAGCGTGGTCCATTCGCCAGAGGTGGTGAAGATGGTCAAGGCACTCACCGCTTAGCGATCCTGGAGGCGATGCCAGGTCAGCGTACCGGACATCATGCAGTCTCACTCTCTGCGCTGCCGAATACCGGCTTCACGCCGTACTCATCCGCATAGGGGTGAGCTCCCCCAGAAGTTTGCCGGTCGGCGGCATGCGCGCAAAACGCACGCAACGTGAGCCATAGACGTTCGAGAACAGCATGTACGCGATGTCGCCAGGGCCGCCGGCCGTTTGCGCCGCGGATGAAGACGCGGTCGCCATTGCCGCTTGTCCACCTAAATCCGTGGTATCTGCCCGTCGAGCACCTTGACGAACATATCTGCATCGACATTCGCACCGGTGAGAATCACACCCACCGTCTTGCCAGTGTTACGATTTTTCTCCTGAATAGCCGCAGCAAGTGAAGCCGCGCCTGCGCCTTCCACGACGTTGTGCGTCATCCGGTACAGAAGCAGCATCGCGGACGCGATCTCGCTATCATTGACTGCAACGATCCTGGCTGCGCCGCGTGAGTAGATATCGAAAGCTTCAGCAACGGGCACCCGCACGGCAAGGCCGTCGGCAAAAGTGCGGGCTGTTTCGGTCTCGATCAGTCGCCCCGCCTCGAAGGAAAGTTTTGCCGCCGGCGCTTCTGTCGAAACCACACCCACGATTTCTGTCGTCAAACCCAAGGCTTCGCGCGCCGCGATCATCCCGCATATTCCCGAGCCGCAACCGATCGGAACGTAAATGATGTCAAGAGCCGGCGCAGCCTTGAACAACTCCAGTCCATAGCTTGCGACCCCAAGCATCACCTGACGATCGAAGGGAGGAACCACAAACGCGCCTTTATCCTGTGCGATCCGCGTCGCTTCAGCGCGAGCCGCATCGAAGTCCACACCATGCTCGACCAGGTCAGCTCCGAACGACCGCATGGCGGCGTTCTTCTCACGAGAGTTACCATAGGGAACGACGATGGTTGTGCGCAGACCGGCAAGCGTTGCGGCGCGTGCCTGGCTCTGTCCGTGATTCCCGCGAGTTGCCGTGACGATGGTTCGATAATGCGGCTGATTACGCATCAGCCAGTCGATGAAAGTGATGCCCCCACGAACCTTGAACGCTCCGGTGGGCGTATGGTTCTCGTGCTTTAACCACACGGTGGCGTCGAGATGTTTCGAAATCTGTGGCCAGACGTATTGAGGCGTCGGCTGCATTTGCTGATAAACGAGAGATGCAGCGGCCTCCAATTCATCGAGATTGGGTAGTTTCATCAGTGCCCTCCATAGCTGTGGAGATACTGGCACACTGCTCATCCAGCTGTTTTCAGAATTCTGACCTTTTGGCCTGAAAGAGCAAGCGAAAATGACCCCACAAAAAGCGGAGAATGTCCGGCAGCGAAGCGCGGGACGATGGACCCTGGCCTTACTGCCAAGGCAAGCCTATCTTGCTCGCTACGTCGCCGAGGGCCCCGTGGTGGGATTTGCTTTCGACAGTCAGCAGGGCTTTCACGCCTTCGCCAGCGACAGAGTGTTGCCTTTCCGCGCCTACCCCAACGGACTCGCTTTCGTCCCGACAGGATGCGATGTGTACTCGTGCTCCGGACGGGGTGGAGAATATTTGTCGGTACGTGGCGCGAGCGGCAATGAAGGAACCGAACCCTTCAGCGATCGCATAGATTCTGAGGCCATTGCCTTGGCTCACCGTATCCGTCAGCAGCTTCTCAGACCGGGTTCCGACGATGCGTTGATACTGGAGGAACTCTCAGCCGCTTTGGTCGAACGTGCTCAGACGGTCATTTCAACACGAAGCAATCCCGAGGAAAAAAGGCTCACCAGCAACCGGCTCAAACGCGTTGAGGATTTCATCGAAGCGCATCTCGACTCCAAGCTCAGCATTGGCATGATGGCCGCCGAACTCGGGATGTCCGAAGGCGCGTTTTCGCGTTGTTTCCGCGCATCCACGGGCAAGTCGCCCTATGCCCATGTTCTTGATCAGAGGATCGCACGGGCGAGAGATTTGCTCGCCGGCGAGCTTTCCGATCTCGCACAGATCGCCTTGGCCGCGGGTTTTTCTTCCCATGCACATATGACCAGTGCGTTCCGGCAACGCCTTAACTGCGTCCCATCGCATTTCAGAATGAAACTATGGTCTACGCCACGCGCGGACCAACCTGCTTCTCATCACCGCTAGCGAGCTAGGCCGCTACTTGGCGGCCACTCCCCTTTGGCTAACGTGCGGCCATAGCAGCGTTAGCTTTACGTTGCGAAGGCGCTGTTCAATCAGGCTGCAAGGGATGCTTCCAGATTAGGATGCCGGTGTTCTGTCACCCTCCGGACGACGTCAGGTGAATATAGCGCGCTCACAGGCTTGATCAGATGCGTAACTTCGATCAGCAGTTTGTGGAGATCGGGGTCATGGCATGCCGCACGATTGAGCACGGCCCGATGTTCAAGTGCCCTTTCCAGACCGGCGGGGCGTTCCCCTCTCGCGTCCGGATAGCCAAGATCTGGAAGCGCTGACAAGGACCACGCGCTTTCGATAACCGGTTCTATCGCGCAGAGAAATTGTTGACCCAGCCCTGCGGACGACTCGTCTTGTGTTGCCTGTCCAGCGACCAGATTTCGCAGTACCACCGCCTCTTGTATGGCGACGCTCATTCCCTGTGCGTAAACCGGATTGAAACGACACACTGAGTCGCCGATCGGGATCAGGCCACGCGGGAAATCTCGCATACGGTCAAAGTGCCGCCGCCGGCTTTCAGGGAACCCATACTGAACGATCTCGCCGCGAAGCGTCGCACCTTTGATGGCGTGGTAGAAGGTGGGGGTCTCGAGACCTGAGGCGAACGCGAGGAATTCCTTCTTGCCGGCAGGTGGAAAATCACTGCCACGCCCTCCAAGTACGACAGACCAGTAGCCATCTTCGCGCAGCTGCATCACACCAATGCGGCTGTGCTCGGGCGCGTTCGGCATCGTTGACAGAGCCTTGAAATCGGGCTGAGCTTTAGCCGGTATTTCATAGACAGCGCTCGAATAACCGAAATCGACACCAATGATCGTTTCTTCCGGGGCCGGTCTCTCTATCGACTTAAGGAAGTTCAGTGTGGGTATTCCGCGGCCGGATGCGTCCACCACGACGTCTGTGTGCGCTACCTCCAGTTCCCCTTCGCGGGTCAAGAAAGACACCGACGCGACAGCATCTCCATCGGGCGTAGCGGCTATGCCGACAACACGGCATCCACTGCGAAAAACTACATTCTTCCGCTCCTGCACACAGTGCCGCACCGTGAGTTCAAGCAACGGGCGCGTCATGAGAAAGAACGGCACACCGAGTTCGCGCCGCGGAAGAGTTTGCGGCCCCGGAAACTCAGATCGGACATGAAGACCACAGTCTCCAGCATGAGCTCCCGCTTGCGCAATGCTGGACGCAAAGTCCGGGAACAGATCGCATAGCGCACTCAGGCCACCAGAAAGCAGAGTGTGCGCATGTCTGCCTTGCGGCACGCCAGGGCGTGGAATTGCCCGGGACGGCAGATCGTCCCGGTCCAGTACGATGACCCGCTCGAAGTGATCGGCGAGTGCCTGCGCTGCAGCCAGCCCACTCATTCCTGCGCCGATGATAACGGCGCCTTTAGCTGGAAATATCCGCGACATCCAAACTCCTGAATTAGCAAAGGTGATGTTCCAGTTCGCCGAACCAACGTCGCACAACGGATGCAATTCGTGTCTGAGCCGCTCCGGTGAATCCGCCTACATATGCAAAACATCGCTGATCGCCAATTTATTCCCCACCGACGAGCCCCTCGCCCAAGCGCACGATTTCGCCGAAGGAATAAAGTCGCTCCCCAAAGTGTTTAAAGAAGTTGCCGGGTATCTCAACAGGAAAGGAACATCATGAATGGTGCGGAACGTCTCGTCAGGTCGATCGTCGCAAGCGGTGCCAACGTGTGGAGTAATTGCGGCTGCTATCTCATCCTGCCGCTCTGACGCTCGCTCTTGTCTCGACGCTACACCAGCCGACAAGACCGCTTCAACCCACATATCAAATCAGGTTCTCTCTTATGCCCATACATGCATCGCCACTTCTTCTCGACGCTCCGGTCTATCCTGCCGATCGCTATGCACCACTCGCGGATCGCCTGAAGCAGCTGTTTGCCACCGCCAGCGATGTTGTCTTCGTCCAGGCGGAAGCCATCCTGGCTCTGGAAGCCACCGCATCCAGCATCGCGCGACCGGGCACCGCGGCGCTCAATATTGTCACCAGCCGATACGGAAGGTACTTCGGTTCCTGGTTGCGGCGCGGCGGTACCGTTGTCCACGACGTGTTCGCCAAATCCGGTAAGCCGGTTTCGATTGAAGCCGTAAGGACTGCAGCCGATCGCCTGGGCCATATCGATATCGTCGCTGCAGTTCACGGCGAGAGCTCCATCGGTGCGCTCAATCCGCTAAAGGGAATTGCCGCGTTGGCACGATCGCGCGATGCCTTGTGCGTCGTGGATGCAGTCGCGTCCGTAGGCGGCCATACCCTCGACATGGACTCATTGGGGATCGACATGATGGTGATTGGCGCCCAAAAGGCGCTCGCCGGGCCACCTGGGGTTTCAGTCGTGGCGATAAGCGACCGGGCCTGGGCACATATCGGGGAAACGCCCCATGTTGCCCCGTCGAGTCTTTCTCTCGCCAGCATAAAAGCGGCGTGGCTAGATCAAGGACGAGGTGCCTTGGCCGGCACGCCTCCACCGCTGGAATTCTGGGCCTTGGAAGCCGCTATCGACCGGGTCGAGGCTGAAGGCATCGCAAATTTGATCGAGCGCCATCAGCGTGCCTCAATGGCAAGCCGCGCGGGCCTGCGCGCAATGGGCATCGAACCGTACATCGCCGATGATGGAGCAGCCTCGGCGCTGACCACATCCGCGCCGGTTCCGCCAGGCATCGATGGCGACGCGTTGCTCGAAAGTGCTGCGCGGTTCGGTGTCGCTCTCAGGCGCGGCTTCGGCGATCTCGACGGCCGCATCGTGCTTATCGATCATACCGGCGTCAACGCGACGTTCAGCGCTGTGCTTGCAGCGCTCGTCGCTTACGGCTCGGCGCTACGAAGTCTCGGCGCGCCAGTCGATCCGGGCAAGGCGATCGACGCAGTCTACCGCTCTATTGCGGGAGGGTGAGCGGGACAGGTAAAGTCAGTATGATGCTGATAGACCACGACGGAACCCCGGCCAAGGCATGATAGCCGTCCAACGCGCAGGATGCGTCCGAGGCCGCAACGGGATCAACTCGGCCGGGCACTGTCTCTTTGAACTGGATGTTTTTCATTGTCCATTTCATTCACGTATCAATATCTATCGGCGATCCGCAAGGGCTGATTAGATATTTTCGGATGCTGTGGCGGCGTCAATTGCAAACGGGAGCGATATCGAATTCGAAAACGAAGGAATCCGAGCTTTCGCCGAACGCAAGGAACTCGCGCATCCTCACGCCGAACACCCGCAAGCAATCTCCCTGCAGACTCGGTGGCAACGCGTCACCTCCGACGAGACATGTATGAAGTGACGCGACGTTGCGGGGCGCTTCAACCTGGCGGGCGATCGCCTCCGAATACATGAACGGCAACCCTATCATCATCGTGCAACGGTGCAGTTCTATCAGATCGAGCGCACCCGCTGGTTCGAATTGGTCCATCAGGACACATGTACCACTGGACGCTAGCGCTGCCAGAGCAGTGAAAAGTCCCGCCGCGTGCATCACCGGCGCGGCAACCAGCGCGACCTCGCGCGGTCGCGACGCCATGGCCTGACATGCCTGTGTCATCGCGCACACCATGCGAGGAGTGTGGATGACGAACCTCGAGTCTCGCGTGGTGCCGGACGTCGAGAACAGAAGCGTCGGTTGATCGATGTGGACGGGCGCGAACCGCACCTCGTCAGCCTGCTGCCAGGTCAACTCGCTCCAGGCTCTGGCGCGCGTGCACAGCGGCGAGCCGTCTACCAGAAAGCGCCTGCCCAGGTCGAGAATCGAAGCATCCACGCCCGCGAGCGCGCCGTCTGGATCACTTTGGCCCAGATATAACGAAACCTGCGACTGCCGCAATAGCGGCTCCAGTTCCTCGCGGGTGACCCGGCCAGGCAGCGGCACAGCAATCATGCCTGTCAACATGCACGCGTAAAACGCGGCGACGGTTTCCGGTTTGTTCGTTAGGTGCAGCGCAACGCGATCGCCAGGTCTGAGACCCTGGGCGAACAGACCCTGTGAAAACCGTATGACATACCGTGTCAGACGATCATAGGTCCATTCATCGTCTCCGGCAATCAACGCAATGGCATCAGGCGAGGCTGCGGCAGACGCAATCAGACGCTCGTGCAGCATCAAGGGTTGCCGCGTCCGTCTCAGTTGCAGACGGCTTCGTGCACGTGACATGGCGGTTGCTCCAAAAGATCAATTGGCTGTCGATGAATGGTTCACTCTTCCGGCTAACAGTCAATGCCCGCACTTTATTCTCGAGCGCTTGTTTCGCGGCCTGTTCTCTTCCCGGGTCGAGACGAGGATTTTTATCTGACGCTGTCGTCTAATCCAGTGGCACAGTAATAACGACACGCCCTACGGCGCGCTCCACAAGTGCCGCATGACGGGACAGATTGCTGAACCAGCTTGCTAGTCCCCGCGGATTGCGGTGCCCTAGCACGAGCAGGTCAGCGTTGAGCAGACCTGCGAACCGGGCCATGTTATCGACAACGTTACCGGCCGCTACATGTCCGCGTGCAACAATTCCGCTGTCTCCCAGATGCTGCAGCGCTTCGTTCAAGACCCGATTGGCCTCGTCCTCAAGGTGCCGGCAAGCCATGTCCGATACGAAACCAATGCAGTAGCCGACGACCGAATCGATATCCACAACCGACAGTACATGAACAGTAGCGGCCAATGCATTTCCCAAACGGGTCACGCGCAATAGTGCCGATCTGGATTCCGGCGATCCATCGTAGTAGAGCAGAAGATTGTAGTGGTCAGGCATAAGGACTCTCAAATCGCGCGACGAAGGAGGTTTCGCCAGGCCGTCAATCTTCATAACACCTGGCTCGATGCGGTATTCCGGAGAGGCAAAAATCTCGTTGAGCGATGATCGCGTTCCGGCACCGCTCCACATCCGTGTCTGTCCTACAGCAGCGCTTCGCCGGTCGAGCGACGAATCGCTCAAACGGCGGAAATCTTTCACGAACTCACACCGGACCTTGCAGTAACGTCCGTTGCGAGCGGCGCCCGACAGGCGCGCTCGAGCCACGTACCTAAACAGGAGCAGGGATATGAGAGAGTTGATCAGGAAGGCACTCCGCGGCTCGTTCGGGTGATGAATCTGCTTCGACCCGCAAGCTTCCCGGAGTCTGCCGAAAAGTCCAAAGCGTCCGCGCTCACACTGTGACGTGAGCTTCTCGCCGGTCGTTGCCGGCGCAAGATTTTTCGCGCGCAACACTTGAACTCCGTTCACTCGCTCACGAGGTCGAGCTGGTACGTATTGGTGAGTGTTCCATTGAAATAGAGAATTGCAGGTTCGACATCAGGTGATTGATTGAGGTCGCAGAAAAATATCGCTGTCAGGCCGACATCTACGCACGGCTGCGCATAGCGCAACGCGATGATCACGGAATAATTTCGATATGCCAACTGTTTACGTAGCGACATCGAACATCACGGTTTACGACTCGCAACGCAGATGGCGCGGATGATTCCGAGTCGGATGCAGCGTGCAACGCATCGCAACTCACCCCGTAATCGACCCGACCACTGATTCAGTCATTCATCGCATAACGATATGCTTCGATTCACTACGAAAACTCATTTTGTGCCTCAAAATAGGGGCGATTTTCTCCAAGCTCCGTCGGCCTTCCCGCAGCATCCCTGAATCCGGTGCCGGCAGTTCAACTCTATTCATGACCTTCACGATCTCGCTCGCGCTTTCTAACACCACGACATTGCTGACGCCTCCCTTGTAAAACTGCGCGGCGGTACCTATTGCCGCGATCAGGAAAACCAATTGCGACCAATTTCCCTGGCTTGTAAGTTACCGCGGGGGGCACTAACGGGTGCCTCGAAAATGCTCTCATGGTCACACTGATTTGCGGCCGCAAAGGACTTGGCGAGGAACTATGTAGATGACCGCCGCAGACGACTTACCCAATTTGCTACCCGACTTGCTGCCGAGACTCTGGGCATTTTCACTGCGCCTAAGCGGCAATCAGCATGACGCCGAGGATCTGCTGCAACGTGCCTGCCTTCGAGCGTTGGAGCGCTCCAACCAGCTTCGCCAGGACACCGCACCATTGAGCTGGATGTTTTCGATCATCCAGTCCATATGGATCAATGAACTGCGGGCGCGCAAGATCCGCAGTAACGGTCGTGTCGAGTGGGATGACGCCCTTCTCGATACGATCGCAGACCCCGTCGCATGCACGCCCGAACAAAACATGATGAACCGTCAAATCATCGGAGCGGTCGAGCGGTTGCCCGAAGGGCAACGTACTGTCATGCATCTGGTAGCGGTTGCGGGGCTTAGCTACAGCGAGGCGGCAGAGGTATTAGGCGTGCCCATCGGAACGATCATGAGCCGGTTATCGCGTGCAAGGCAGACCGTGGGGGCGCACTTCAGCGAGCAGGACTGTTCCGCGGGGAAATCTTCAAACGGACGTTAAGAGCCGACATCCTCACGAACAACAGATCGGGAATGGGGATGCTTTCCTCGAAGAACAGCCCGGTTCAGTGTTTTAGCAGCAACGCCACGAGGCTGTCGACGATTGCGTGTAGTCGATCCCGTTCGCGGCACATACGTTGGATCATCGCGAGCCCGAGTGCGACTGGCGGTGCGACGCCCCTGATTCGGATGCCCTCGATACCCTGGTGGCCGCAAAGTTTATTTGCCGTCTCCCCGCCATTCTTCACGTTGCAGCGCTAACCGGCCTTCGGCTTGTCTTGGGTCGAACGGATATTGACCGTTTTCATGCTCTTCATATCTTTGCAAAAGAAATAGGGGGCCAACAGTTTGGCCATCTCTTTCGGCTGAGCCTTTTTACCACTCGGCAACAGCAGGAGGCCCTTCGTTTTGGCGTCTTCGTAGGTTTTATTCAGCATCTTATTTGCACTCTTGTCAGGGCCGAAAGAATTGCTGGATGCCAGGCCCAAACCCCAAGACAAATCGCCAGATTCGGCTTTCCCGCTTTTGTATCCAATACTTCTCATATCTGAGACAAATCCCGGAGCATGAACCTCGAGCAGATGTGTGTAGCCGTTTTTTTCGCTCAGATACTCTTCCGAATACTGTCGGTGACTGGCCCACCCTTGATGCCCATTAATTTGCAAAGCCCTGAGCTCTACATATTTCTTGGCGCGTAGTTCCGGCGTAGTCTGCTTGAAGAGGGTCTGCCAGGCGTCGTATTCATCGCGATGCATGGCGCGATAAAAATAATCCTGCTTTTCCACCAAGCGGAAATGTTCACTGTCCGTGCCGATGATTCGGTCCGCATCGGCGGCGCTATCGATCTGAGCCGGCCGCTCATAGTACCGGTCGCCGTTTCCGCTCTGGCGCTCGAATTTCATTGTGTTGGTTTCCACTTTGTCCAACGGGTTATAGGGCTCCGTGGAAACGCCAGAGGCGTCGGATGTGATGGTGCGGCCGTCTGTATTGTCCATGAATCGTTGCATCCCTCGAGTTGACGTTACGGCAGATGGAGGCTTGCAGCCGGCGCCCTCCATTTGAACCGACTGTCGGGCAGAAACCCCGGCTTGCGAAGCGCGCAATGGCCTTCGCTCTCGCTCGTACAACGCTTGGGCTTCGGGTTCTATTCCAGACGGTTACGGTCAAGGTCGAATACGAGTTGCTCAACATCGGCCGTTTGTCGAACAGGTCGCACGGGAGTTGGAGAATCACTCGGTGCCAGACGCCTGCTTTTACGACAACAACTATCATGCTGTACAGCATGACCTTCCGCACGTGCCATGGTTTGCACTACGGAACGTCTATGCAGCCTGCCGCCAGCAATACATGGAGCGTTCAGGAGGTTTTCTGGTACAGAGTTATAGCGAATGGTTGAGGCTTTTGCACTCCGTGAAGCTAACCCACCCGCTACTGCTGAACGCCAACGCGCAAGACAAGTCCTATAAGATCCGCGCCCGCGACTCCATGTATGAACAGCATGATCGCATCCAGCCATGACCCGCGCCCCTAACTGGTTGTGGCCGCCACATTGGCCCGTGCCTTATGCAATTTTCTGTAGCTGTCGATCAGTCGGTGGTGCCTATCGAGACCCTCCAGTTTCATACTCGTTGGCGTCAATCCGAAGAAGCGCACGCTGCCGTCCACTGCCCCCATTACCGCGTCCATCCGGGCGTTGCCAAACATCCGGCGGAAGTTGACCACGTAGTCGTCCAGTTCGAGGTCGTCATCGAGCAGCACCTCCAGCACTACATTCAACGCCTGGTAAAACAATCCGCGCTCGACCGTGTTGTCGTTGTACTGCAGGAAAGCGCCCACCAGTTCCTGCGCCGCCTCAAATTGCTGCAAGGCGAGATGAATCTGCAGCTTCAACTCGAGAACTGTTAGCTGCCCCCAGTCCGTATTCTCGTCAAATTCGATGCCGATCAAAGTAGCAATATCGGAGTGCTCGTCCAGCTCACTGTTCTCCAACCGATCGAGCAGTGCCGCCAGGGCGGCATCGTCCAGTCGATGCAAATTCAAAATATCGGCGCGGAACAACAGCGCCTTGTTTGTGTTATCCCAGATCAAATCTTCTACCGGGTAAACTTCCGAATAACCGGGCACCAGAATCCGGCAGGCGACGGCACCCAGCTCGTCATACACCGCCATGTAAGATTCTTTGCCCATGTCTTCGAGAATGCCGAACAAGGTTTTTGCTTCGTCGGCGTTGGAGTTTCCGCCCTGGCCAGAAAAATCCCACTCGACAAATTCGAAGTCCGCTTTGGCGCTGAAAAAGTGCCACGACACTATGCCGCTGGAATCAATGAAGTGCTCGACGAAGTTATTTGGTTCGGTCACGGCGTTACTGACGAAGGTGGGCTGAGGTAGATCGTTCAGGCCTTCAAAGCTACGCCCCTGCAGCAATTCCGTCAGACTCCGTTCCAGCGCCACCTCGAAGCTTGGGTGCGCGCCGAACGAAGCAAAGACACCGCCTGTGCGCGGGTTCATCAAGGTGACGCACATTACCGGATAGGTCCCACCCAGCGACGCATCCTTGACCAGCACCGGAAAGCCCTGCTCTTCCAATCCCTGAATCCCCGCCAGAATGCGAGGGTATTTCGCCAGCACTTCGCTCGGCACATCAGGCAAGGCGATTTCACCTTCCAGAATTTCGCGCTTCACCGCTCGTTCGAAAATTTCGGACAAACATTGCACCTGCGCTTCGGCCAGCGTATTACCGGCACTCATGCCATTGCTGACATACAGGTTTTCAATCAGGTTGGACGGAAAGTAAACCACTTCGCCGTCCGACTGCCGCACAAACGGCAGCGAACAGATACCGCGCTGCACGTTGCCGGAGTTGGTGTCGATCAGATGCGAGCCACGCAACTCGCCATCGGGGTTGTAAATCTCCAGGCAGTACGCATCCAGAATCTCAGCCGGCAGCGCGTCCTTACGGCCGGGCTTGAACCAGCGCTCGTTCGGGTAATGGACAAACTCCGCATTGGCGATGTCTTCGCCCCAAAACGCGCCGCCATAGAAATGGTTGCAATTCAGGCGCTCGATAAACTCTCCCAACGCCGACGCCAACGCGCTTTCCTTGGTCGATCCCTTGCCATTGGTAAAACACATCGGCGAGTGTGCATCGCGGATATGCAGCGACCACACATTGGGAATGATATTGCGCCACGAAGCGATTTCAATCTTCATGCCCAAGTCCGCCAAGATACCCGACATATTGGCGATGGTTTGCTCCAACGGCAGGTCTTTGCCTGGAATACTGGTGCGAGCCTCGGAATCGGGATTTAGCGTCAGCAACGCCTGGGCATCGGCATCCAGATTCTCCACCTCTTCAATCACAAACTCGGGTCCGGCTTGTACCACTTTTTTGACCGTGCAACGGTCGATGGAACGCAAAATACCCTGGCGATCTTTGTCAGAAATGTCCGCCGGCAACTCAACCTGAATCTTGAAAATCTGTTGGTACCGGTTTTCCGGATCAACAATATTATTCTGCGACAGACGGATATTTTCGGTAGGAATATTGCGGGTTACGCAGTACAACTTCACGAAGTAAGCTGCGCACAAGGCCGATGAGGCCAGAAAATAATCGAAGGGTCCAGGCGCCGAGCCGTCGCCCTTATAACGGATAGGCTGGTCTGCCACTACCGTGAAGTCATCGAACCTGGCTTCGAGACGTAGCTTATCGAGAAAGTTGACTTTAATTTCCACGGCGAAATTCCAAAAATGGTACTCAAGACAAAATATAAAGCGCCGTAAAAACTGGGCTTTAACAATAGCCAATCAACTAGCGAATGACGTTTCCTAGCGCGAATTCTACTCCCACCCGGCCGTCAATCGCGGGGCTGAGTCCTTGTGGGGGGCGTTCCTCCGCCGACCAAGCTCGTCAAAAACGCAACGCTGCGGTCTATCCCGGCTACCCGCACGGCGTGCTCGCCACTCACGCCGATGTGATCAACCCGGATCTGCTTGCCTTTATCAAGGGCTATTCTCGCGACTTCCGTATATGGGGAACGACTGGAGATTCGTATCACAGAGATATGGAATCGAAACTTTACCTATCAAGCTCGTGACTTCATGATACCCGGCTGAGACATGTGGCATCACGGGGTGCTCCGTTGCGCCATCACCTTGCTTTTTTGGAGAGCATCTATGGTCGACGTAAAGAGAGAAAAGCTTGATCTGCGGGTTCGAGGAGTGGATTTGCGCATCTCGTCTATGCACAGGCAAGGTGTCGGCGAGCCGATTGTCTTTCTCCACGGATTCGGCTCCACCAAAGAAGATTACGCGGACATCGCGAGACTGTCCGCGTTTGATGGACGACCGTTCATCGCCTACGATGCGCCAGGCTGCGGCGAGAGCGAATGTGGCGAACTATCGGCGATATCTGTGCCATTCCTTGTTGACACCGCTCGCGCAGTGTTGAGCCGCTTTGAGATTGAACGACTCCATCTGGTCGGCCATTCAATGGGTGGTCTGACATCGTTGCTGCTCGCACATGAAGAAGGCAATCGTGTGCTGAGCTTTGTCAACATTGAGGGTAACGTCGCGTCTGAGGATTGTTTCCTGAGCCGGCAAATCGTGAGCCATTCTTCCGATGACCCTCACCGGTTCTTTACGGAATTCATCGACCGGAACTGGGGTGGCGTCGATCTTTCAAGCTCGCTGCACGCGGCGAGCCTCAAGCACAAAGTCCGCGCAGAAGCCGTGCGAAGCATCTTCATGTCGATGGTCGAACTATCCGACCACGGCGACTTGCTAGCGAAGTTCGTCGGATTGTCGTGTCGCAAGATGTTCATGTATGGCGAGCAAAACGCCCATCTCTCATACCTTCCGCATCTGGAGAAATCGGGCGTGACTCTCGCGTGCATTTCACAGTCGGGGCATTTCCCGATGTACTCAAATCCCGTTGAAATGTGGAAGCGAATCGCCTGCTTTCTTGGGTACGTCGTCCCCGAATGAGCCGCACTAAAAGGCCATTGTCGACAAAGCGCTTCGCTTCCTTGGGCCTGGAAAAAGCTCAGTCGGCAGGAGCCTAACGGCTGGCGATTGCCCGGGAGGCAGAGCGCTTCCCCCTTGGGGTCTGCATCTTCATCCATGAATCGTATCAGACGTATCCGTCATTGCGATTTTGGATATCAGGGTGAAAACACGAAATCCGGGTTGCACGACATAGGCAGGTCCGACCTATCGTACTGCGCCTCAGCGTCTGGTCTTCGGTTTACGTTCCGGCTCGGGCGGCTGGTTCCACAGATCGGCTCCGAGATCCCGCACAAGCGTTCCGTGCACGTGCCGCAGCCGTGCCAACGCATCGCCTGCCTGCGCGGCCAGTTCCCTGCGGGGGAACCGGAGTGCGCGCGGGCAATCGTCTGCAGCCGGGCGCTCCCAATCCCATTCCAATGTGAATACCGCATCCGGCGTCGTGACCATGCGCAGCGCCCACCCCTGGTCGAGATTGTCGTAGAGCGTGTCCGGCGGCGCGTCGACATCGGCCAAAAGGGCAAGCAGTTCGCCGGCGCCGCATGCCGCACCATTGAACATCTCGAGCCGCAGTTCGTGCTCGCCCTCGATGCATATGACGAGGTCAACATTGAAGCAGCCACGGTGGGCTTCACGCCACTGGCGCCATGAGGGCGCGGCCAGCAGAATGCGACGGTAATGCTCCGCGAGGTTCGCCTCCTGTCCGATCGCGGTTTCGGCGTGGACGTACCCAAAATCATTCGCGAATGGCGTCAATGCGACCGGCGAAGTCTCGCGCGACTCGTCTGCCAGCATCCAGCCCGGCACGTAGTGAGGCGCCTCGAAGCAGGCATCGAGACGGAAAGGTGGTGATGGGCGGCTGGAGGGCATCCAGTCTGTCGTGTCGGCTTCGCCAAGCCTGCTGACGGTCTCGTGGGCGTCCGCTGGTGCGATTGGCGCCAGCGCGCGGGGCCACCAGCGCCGCCAGAGCTGGGCGAGAGATACGGGCATCTCAAGCCTCCAGGCGGTTGGTCGACGTCGTGGCACTCCGTTGCGACGATGATCGTGCCGTCATGTGCCGGTCACCGCCCACGGCGCAACCAACAGGCATTCGGCCAGGTAGTCCAGCAACACCGTCACGCGTGCCGGCCGCAGAATACCCGGTGGAGTCACGAGGTTCACGTTAATGTCCGCTATACGCCATTCAGGCAGAACCTCTTCCAGTTCGCCACGTTTCAGGGCATCCCAGACGATGAACTCGGGCTGCAGCGCGAGGCCCCGTCCGGCGAGAAGCGCGGGACCAATCACGTCCGCATTGTTGCTTCTGATCCTGCCGCTTACCGGCACCGCGCACTCTTCCCCCGACGCGTGACGGAAGCGCCACAGGTCCGGCGTTGGCAGGTTGGTGTAGATCAGGCAGGCATGCCGTTCCAGTTCTCGCGGATGACCAGGGCGCCCGTGATTGTCGAGATAGGCGGGCGAGGCGACCAGCGGCCGGCGCACTGCGCACAACCGCCGCGCACGTAGTGAGGAATCCTCCAGTTCTGCGATGCGGATGGCCACGTCGAGCCCGCTGGCCACCACATCGACCAGATGATCGCTGAGCGAGAGGTCGACGCCAACGTCCGGGTAGCGGTCAAGGAACGCAGGGATCAGCGGAGCCAGATATTTGAGCCCGAACGACATGGGCGCGGTAACACGCACGATGCCCTGCGGCGTGAGCGCCTGGGCGGAAGCCTCGGCTTCCACGGCTTCGCCATCGTTCAGGATGCGGATCGCGCGCTCGCGCGCCATCTCGCCGGTAGGCGTGAGCGAAAGCCGCCGCGAAGTGCGGTAAAGCAGCGCCGTTCCCAGCCGCTGTTCCAGCCGGCCAATGGCTTTCGATACGGTGGGTTGCGACATACCGAGTGCTTCCGCGGCTTTCGCAAACGAACCAGCGTCGGCGACGCGGGCAAAAATTGCCCACGCTTCAAGGTCAGGAAGAGTGTTCATGAAAGATCTGGCATAGGTTCAATTCCATTCATTCTATTTCTTGATTGGCAACGCTCAAATAGTATCAGCGCTACTGAGCACGGTGCAGACGGATCGGACCTAAGGGCGCTTCGCGACGCTTCAATGGAAGCGACACGCCTGCGTCACGGCAGCATGTTTGCGCGCCCGACAGCCAACGATGCTCAGTACGTATGGATGACCGGCTCGCCGATCTCCTGCGGGCGTGCTGCCGCGACCCGACGAGTCGCGGGCCGCTGCGTGTCCACTCCTTCCAATCGAGAGACGATGATGCCCCAAGCTCAAGCCAAACCCGGAAAGTTGCTTTTGTCCCCTTCCGACCACACGCTGATCCTCATCGACCATCAGTCGCAGATGACCTTCGCGACAAAGTCGATCGACCCGGTCGTGCTGCGCAACAACGTAGCGCTAGTGGCGAAGGCGGCGAAGGAGTTCTCCGTTTCGACGATTGTCACAACCGTTGCTGCGAAGACGTTCTCCGGTCCGATCTTCGACGAGATCCGTTCGGTGTTTCCCGGCGAGGAGTTCATCGACCGCACTTCGATGAACACCTGGGAAGACGCGCGCATCACCGACCGCGTGAATGCCATTGGCAAGTCGCGCATCGTGATTGCGGGCCTGTGGACGACCGTGTGCGTCGTCGGCCCGGCGCTGTCCGCGCTCGACCAGGGTTTCGAAGTGTACGTGATCGCTGACGCGAGCGGCGACGTCACCGACGAAGCTCACGAGCGCGCGATGCAGCGCGTGATCCAGGCAGGCGCGCGCCCGATGACCTCACTGCAGTATCTGCTCGAGTTGCAACGCGACTGGGCTCGCAGCGAGACCTACAACCAGACCGTTGCCACCGCGATCCAGCATGGCGGCGGCTATGGACTCGGCCTGGTCTACGCGAAGACGATGTTCGGCGGCAGCGAGGGTCACTGATCCTCACACGCACCGCACGCACTATAAAAATTGCGGCCCTCGGCCCGGCGCAAAGCGCGGGCCGCCGTCCGCTTTCCGACCCAACTCCGACGAAGCGAAGTCAGCCCACCCATGAAGGTCTATCTGCTCTCCCTGGGAGCCGGCGTCCTCGTCGGCGTCATCTATAGCCTGATCAACGTGCGCTCGCCGGCACCACCGCTCATCGCACTGCTTGGCCTGCTAGGCATGCTCGGCGGCGAGCAGGTGATACCGGTCGCGAAGCGCCTCCTGTCAGGAACCACCCTGTCGGCCGCGTGGCACGACTCTCATTGCACGAGCCACGTCTTCGGCATGCTGCCGGGCCGCCAGGCTTCAGAGCAGGCGCGACGCGCGACGACCGACACTGAGGAGAACCGTTCATGACTACCTCTCACACCACTCCCGATCTCGTACTGCGCAACGCCCGCTTCACGACGCTCGATCGCGCGAAGCCGATAGCGAACGCCGTTGCAATCCGGGAGGGCAAGTTCGTTGCCGTCGGCGACGATGCCGAGGTTGTGCCGCTTGCCGGCGCGACGACTCGTGTGATCGACCTGAAGGGCCGGCTGGTTCTGCCTGGTCTCATCGATAACCACACGCACGTCGTACGCGGCGGGTTGAACTTCAACATGGAACTGCGCTGGGACGGCGTGCGCTCGCTCGCCGACGCAATGAACATGCTCAGGCGCCAGGTTGCTGTCACGCCGCCACCGCAGTGGGTGCGTGTGGTTGGCGGCTTCACCGAGCAGCAGTTCGTAGAGAAGCGACTGCCGACCATCGAGGAGTTGAACGCCGTTGCGCCGGATACGCCGGTCTTCATCCTTCACCTTTACGACCGGGCGTTGCTGAATGCGGCCGCGCTGCGCGTCGTCGGCTATACAAAGGACACGCCCGAGCCGCCGGGCGGCCAGATCATGCGCGATAGCCAAGGCACCCCGACCGGGTTGTTGCTCGCGAAGCCCAACGCGTCGATTCTCTACGCGACGCTCGCGCGAGGGCCGAAGCTGCCGTTCGACTATCAACTGAATTCGACGCGTCACTTCATGCGCGAGCTGAACCGGCTCGGCATCACGGGCGTCATCGACGCAGGCGGCGGCTTTCAGAACTACCCGGACGACTACGAGGTCGTCCAGAAGCTGGCTGACGAAGGACAGATGACCATCCGTCTCGCCTACAACCTCTTTACGCAAAAGCCCAAAGCGGAGAAGCAGGACTTCCTCGACTGGACCAGGACGTCGAAATACAAGCAGGGCGACGATTACTTCCGGCACAACGGCGCGGGAGAAATGCTTGTCTACTCCGCCGCCGACTTCGAAGACTTCCGCGAGCCGCGTCCGGACATGCCGCCCCAGATGGAGGGCGAACTCGAGGAAGTGGTGCGCGTGCTGGCCGAAAACCGCTGGCCGTGGCGCCTGCACGCCACCTACGACGAGACGATCAGCCGGGCGCTCGATGTCTTCGAGAAGGTCAACCGCGATATTCCACTAACCGGCATCAACTGGTTCTTCGATCACGCGGAGACGATCTCGGAACGTTCGATAGACCGTATCGCCGCGCTTGGCGGCGGCGTTGCTGTGCAGCACCGTATGGCGTATCAGGGCGAGTACTTCGTCGAGCGTTATGGAGCGCCAGCAGCGGAGGCCACGCCGCCGGTCGCGAAGCTGCTCGAAAAGGGCGTGAAGACTTCAGCCGGTACCGACGCGACACGAGTCGCTTCGTACAACCCCTGGGTCTCGCTTGCGTGGCTGGTGACCGGCATGACGGTAGCCGGTCTGCGTCTCTATCCGCGGCGCAACTGCCTCGATCGCGAGACGGCGCTGCGCATGTGGACCGAGAAGGTCGCCTGGTTCTCCAACGAGCATGGCAAGAAAGGCCAGATTGCGGTCGGCCAGTTCGCCGATCTGATCGTGCCAGACCGCGACTTCTTCGCCTGCGCGGAGGACGAGATTGCGCAGACGACATCGGAACTGACGATCGTCGGCGGACGCGTGGTGTACGGCGCGGGAGAATTCGGCCCTCTCGACGACAGCGCGCCGCCGCCCGCGATGCCCGACTGGTCGCCGGTGCGCCGGTTCGGCGGCTTCGCGGCGTGGAAGGACACTGCCGGCTCGCGCAGCGAAGGCGAATCCACGTTGCAACAGGTCGCCGCCGCGGCGTGTGGTTGCTCCACTGCCTGCTCGGTGCACGGCCACAGTCACGCGCGTGCGTGGTCGGGCAATGCTCCGACCTCCGACTTGAACGCATTCTGGGGCGCGCTCGGGTGCGCGTGCTGGGCGGTCTGACGTGAGCACCCTCAAAGCAGGCAACCCCGGCTGGGTGAGCGCGATCCTCGAATGGCGCTGGCTCCTGCCGGTGGCGCGCGCGGCGCTGGTGTCGGCGTACGTCCTCGGCGGCGTGACCAAGCTCGTGCATTTTCCCGCGGCCATCGCCGAGCAGGAACATTTCGGGCTTCGTCCGGGATGGCTCTGGGCGGCGCTTGCGATCGCCGTCGAGCTTGGCGGGTCGGTCTGCGTGATCGCGAACCGGCTGGTCTGGCTGGGCGCGGGTGGACTGGCCTGTCTGACGGCCATTGCCATGCTCGTCGCCAACGACTTCTGGAACGCGGCGGGCAACGTGCGCTTTTCGGCGACCAACAGTTTTTTCGAACACCTGGGACTGATCGCCGCCCTCATCATGGTGGCACGGCTCTCCGATCTGGATGGCCGGCGCGGCGATGCCCGCTCCCAGCAAAAACACTAAAGGAACTCCAATACCATGCGAATGATCCGTTCCCTGATCGCGACCGCTCTGGTTTCAGCCAGCGTCGCGATGTCGTTTCCCGCTATCGCGACGCCTCCGGCGAACAGCGGCGTGCTTGCTGCACTGCATCCCGCGACGCCGTCCATTGCCGTCGGACCACAATACGATACAACGCACGTCTATGTCGCCCCCGAGGACTTCGACCGCTTCACGGACAGCCTCGTCGCAACCTTCGGCGGCCACAAGTCACAGCAAGGCGTGTTTCAGGTGACGCCCACGCCGAGCCAGACCATGTCGCAGCTTGTCTTCACACCGGCCGGCACGGTTTCGGTATTCGGCTTCAAGACGCCTGTTCCCTGGCCGTTCGGCGACGAGCGTACAGGCTATCTCGTCACCGACATGGACGCCGCGGTCAAATCCGCGAAACTCCACGGCGCCGACGTGAAGGTCGCGACGTTCCCCGACCCTATCGGCCGCGACGCGATCGTCGAATGGCCGGGCGGTGTGCACATGCAACTGTACTGGCACACGCAGGCGCCGCACTACGACCCGCTGCAGACCGTGCCGGAGAACCGCGTCTATGTGTCGCCGCAGCGCGCCGATTCGCTGATCCACAACTTCGTCGCGTTCTCGCACGGCAAGGTTGTCTCCGATGAGCGCAATGCGCCGGGCGTCGAAATCGGTCGGCCGGACGACACGTATCGGCGCGTGCGCATCGAGTCGGGCTTCGGCAAGATGACCGTGCTGGTAACGGACGGCCATCTGCCTTGGCCGTTCGGCCGGGAGACGACCGGCTACGAAGTGACTGACCTCGCCGACACGCTGAAAAAGGCCGATGCCGCGGGCGCGAAGGTACTGGTCCCGCCGTTCTCGGCCGACCAGCGCGAAGCGGCACTCGTGCAATTCCCGGGTGGCTATATCGCCGAGATTCACTCGGTGGCCCATTAACAGCAACGTGCGCCGTGGGTACTTCTTGCACGACATCCATTTAACCGGACACCGGCGATGAAACCGGAAGACAACATACTCGCGGCGATTGCCGGCTATGTGGATACGCTCAGCTTCGTGGCCCTCTTCGGTCTGTTCACGGCGCATGTGACCGGCAACTTCGTGCTGATCGGCGCGGACGTTGCGGGTTTCGGACAGGGCGTATTCATGAAGCTGATGGCGTTCCCCGCGTTCATCGCTGGGGTGGGGTTGAGCAGCGCGCTCGTGAAGGTCGCGCGACCGCAGGGAGCGAACTGCAGCGCAGCGTTGCTGTATGCCGCTCAGGCGTTGCTGCTGCTGGCTTTCTGCCTCTCTGGAGTCGGCGCTGAGCCGGTTATCAGCGCAGGCAGCCTGCCGGTCGTCGCGTGCGGGATGCTGGGCGCTGCAGCGATGGGTGTACAGAATGCGCACGGACGTCTGATTGTCCGTGGCGGCGTACCGAATACCGTCATGACAGGAAACGTCACCCAGGCTGTGCTCGACGCGATCGAACTCGTTTCTTCCGAGATGGCGGCCGACGCGAAGACGGCCGTCCGCACACGCTTTGGCAAGACGCTGCAGGCAGTAGCATGTTTCGGTGTGGGCGCCATTGCCGGCGCGCTTGCATACCGGCATGTTTCGTTCTGGGCGCTGCTGTTGCCCTTTGCGTTGCTCGTCTGGCTGGCACTCGCCGCGCGCCGCGACGGGGCGGACACGGCCGATCGCGAAGCGATGCCGGATTCGCCCCGATGATCGGGAGATTGCGTATGCGCAATGTCCCGCCGCTGTTTCGGTATTCGCCGTACATCGTCGCGATCACGCTTGTCCTGAATGCCGGGTCATACGCGAACGCCGATGAGCTGGCGTCGGATTGTACGGTTCCGCGGCCGTCGGTATTGTTCAACCGGTGGCAGGAAGACTGGTCGGTTCTGGCGAATCCGTGCGTGCCGGCAAAGCCGCTGGATGGACTCAAATACATGCCCCTTGGCGGCGATCCGGATTCGTACCTGTCTCTTGGCGCGAATCTGCGGGAGCGCGTCGAGGTCAACGATGCGCCGCTTTTCGGCATCGGCGCGGGACATTCGGATACGTATCTGATTCAACGGGCTCAGGTCAGTGCCGATGCATATATAGCGCAGCATTTCCAGTTCTTTGTCCAACTGGAGGATGCGCGAGCGTTCGGCAAGGACACCGTCTCGCCGGTCGACAAGAACCCGCTGGATCTGGAGCAGGCCTTCGTCGCGTGGGTTGGGCAACTGGCAGGCGGAACGGTAAAACTTCGCCTCGGCCGTCAGGAAATGGCGTTCGACCTGCAGCGATTCATCTCCGTTCGCGATGGCCCGAACGTGCGGCAGACCTACGATGCCGTCTGGGCCGACTATGAAAACGGCAAGTGGCGCTTCATCGGCTACGCGACGCAGCCGGTGCAGAACCGCGACGTCTCGGCGTTCGACGATGTATCGAACCAGCACCTCACGTTCAGCGGCGTACGCTTCGAGCGTCAGGATGCCGGGCCGGGCGATCTCTCCGGATACTACTCGCTGTACAGCCGGAGCAATGCGCAGTTTCTCGACGCAACCGGCGATGAGCATCGGAACGTGTTCGACCTCAGATATGCGGGGAAAACCGGACGTGCCGACTGGGACGTGGAATCGATGTGGCAGACCGGCCATGTCGGCAGCAAGACGATCGGCGCGTGGGCGGTCGGCTCGCTTGCCGGCTACACGCTCGACGCACCGTGGACACCGCGCCTCGGCATCCAGATCGACGCGGCATCCGGTGACCGGCATCCCAACGACGGACGAGTGGAAACGTTCAATCCGCTCTTTCCGAACGGTTACTACTTCACGCTGGCGGGTTATACGGGCTATGCGAACATCATCCACATCAAGCCATCGATTACGCTGAAGCCGTCGAGCCGTCTCGCGTTGCTGGCCGCACTCGGTTTCCAGTGGCGCGAGACGACGGGCGACGCCGTGTACCAGCAGGGTAACGCCATCGTGCCCGGTACCGCGGGGCACGGCACCCGGTGGACGGGCATGTACGCGCAGCTACGGGCAGACTGGACGATCGCTGACAACCTGATCGGCTCGGTCGAAGCGGTCCATTTCCAGGTCGGCAATTCCATCCGGAGCGTGGGCGGCAGCAATGCCGATTACGTCGGTGTCGAACTCAAATATGGCTGGTAATCCTTAATCAACCCAGTGATCTGGGAATAGAATCGACGTCCCATCTGTTTACGAAGTTGTATTCGCTTCTCTGCATCTCGGTTGGCACAGTCCTGAGCCACCTGTCGTAGGCACATCGAAGAATTGGCAAATTTTTCAGGCGAGCGGGAAGACCAGAAAACAAAAAATACCGGAAGCAAAAAAGGAATCGCGTTCATGAAAACCGACGATATCCAGCTCATGGCGTATGCGGACGGCACTTTGTCGCCGCATGAGCGCGAGCAAATCAACGCCAGGATCCATCGGTCAGTCAAGACCGCGATCCAGGTAATGCGACTGCAGGCATCCCGCCTGCCCTACAGGGAAGCGTTCGCGCATCAAAAGTTGCCATCTGTCCCGCAAAGACTGATTGAGAAAATCACGGAGATGGTGGCAGCTGCCGCAGAGACGGGCAAGTGAGGCATGGCCCCCGCACACGACGAGGGGCCTCCCCGTTCGAAAACGCTGCAGTCTCTTAGCTCAAAGCTGCCGGATCGGCGCCCCGTCAATCCATGCGCGAATCGCCTCCACAATCTGCGGATAAGCCACACGGTAGGTATTCTCCGTGACATAGCCAATGTGAGGCGTAGCCAGTACGTTCGGCAGAAACCGGAACGGATGCCCCGCGGCTAGCGGCTCTTCGTCGAATACATCAAGCGCGGCACCACCAATACGGCGTTCCTGCAGCGCTTCGATCAGCGCGTCTTCCGAGACGATAGGCCCGCGAGAGGTGTTCACCAGGTACGCGCCCGGCTTCATCAGTCCAAGCTCTCTCGCACCCACAAGCCCCTTTGTGCGATCGCCAAGCTTGAGGTGAATCGTAAGCACGTCCGCCTCACGAAAGAGCTCATCCTTCTCGACACGTTGCACGCCCACTTCCGCGGCCCGTTCGGAGCTCAGGTTCTGACTCCACGCAATAACCCGCATTCCGAATGCGACGCCGATGCGAGCGACGGCCTCGCCGATACGTCCAAGCCCGAGCACTCCTAGCGTTTTGCCATTTACATCCATCCCCACACGGGTCTGCCAGCCACCGGCCCGCAATGACGCAGCCTCGCCGTACAGATTCCGCGTGGCCGCGAGTATCAGACTCCAGGTCAGGGCCGGGGTGGCGGCCGCATCGCCGCCTGTGGTGCCCGATACGACAATGCCGCGCGACTTCGCGGCATCGAGATCGATGGCGGCATTCCACATGCCGACGCTGACAATCAACTTGAGACGCGGCAGACGTGCGAGGAGATTCGCGTCGAAGCGGGTCCGCTCGCGCATCAGCACGACAGCGTCAAACGGTGCGAGCCGGGCCGCAAGCGCATCCGCGTCGCTGACATGATCATGAAAGAATACGGTGTTCGCCTGGGGCTGCAGGCTCGCCCAGTCCGCGAGCGAAGGGGCGACATGCTGGTAATCGTCAAGGACGGCGACATTCAAGGCAGCGGAACCGGACATGCAGTTTGTCTCCTACACAGGTGATATTCGTGGATGCGCTCAGATGGGCAGTCTAATGCGGCTGCTGTTTTTCTGCTGGCGGGCCCTCCGGTCAGCGAGCCGTTGGAATAACCGGGTCGGCTCAAGCGTTTCCATTTCCAGAGACCCTGCGTGAAAGTCATGCGCCGACTCACCTGCGTCAGGCGAAATCCTTGACGGGTTTCACTTTCCCGCAACCCTTCCCCTAACCTCAGATCTCCACGATGCAACTCGACCTCGACCGCTTCCTGGCCCCAATCGATGACAGCGCGCCAACGGGGCAAAACCTCGAATACGACCCTGCGTTCGCGGAACTGGAGCGTATCGCCACGCCGGTTTCCGAACGCGCGATGGGCGACAGCATCAAAGCCGCCGTCGAACCCGACTGGGACAAAGTGGCCGATGCGGCCGACGCACTGCTCGCTCGCACCAAGGACCTGCGCGTCGCGCTCCATCTGAGCGCAGCGTGGACACGCAAAGCGGGACTTGATGGCTGGGCTGCGGGCCTCGGTCTGGTTCGCGGGTTGCTTGAGCGCTACTGGGACGACGTCCACCCTCAACTGGACGCCGACGACGACAACGATGCCACTGCGCGTGCCAACGCACTCATGGCCCTTGGCAATCCGCAGAGCGTGCTGGGCTACTTCCGTACCGCGACGTTCGTGCAGTCGGTGAGGCTCGGCTGTTTCTCGCTGCGAGATCTGCGCGTCGCGACGGGCATGGCGGCCGCCACACCGTCCGCGGACGGCACATCTGCTCCCAGCCTTGTCGATCTCGAGGCGGCCTGCATGGATTGTCCGGAGGACGAGCTACCCCGTACTGCTGCGTTGCTTGCCGACGCACTGAAACATGCAGAATCGATCGATGCGCTTCTGGGCGAAAAGCTGGGAACGTCGAGCCCGGACCTAAGCAATCTGCCGGCCGATATCAGGGATCTGAAGAAATTCGTCGATGCGCAACGCACCCGGCGATTTCCGGATCAGCAAAACACGGTTACTAACGGCCGCGAGCCACAGATGCAGTCAGAAGGTACAGACCCGATCGACCCGCCCCGCCCGCGAGGCATCGCAGGACCTGACGATGTCAGGCTGCGCATCGACGAAATCTGTGAGTACTACGAACGCAACGAACCCTCCAGTCCGCTGCCCATCCTGCTCAAGCGGGCCCGCCGTCTGGTAGGCAAGAATTTTGTCGAGATCATGCAGGACATCACGCCCGGCGGTCTGTCGGAACTGCAAACGCTGTCCGGTTCCGAGGTCGACTGACACGCTTGCGAGCCTTGCTCATAGCGCGCTCGACCCCGGTACCGTCTTCGCCCATACCTGGTACACCACCTCACGTGCATGTAAGCCAATAGCACAGCAAAACACCCGAGCAGAGGGCGATCGCGCAAAGCAGTGCGGCTCTTTCAATGAGCCCCGCTGCGTCGAAGGCGGTGCCTGAAGTGTTTAGCTTTCGCTCCGCTTTGCCGTTGCGCGCCTTTCCCAACTCGCCTGGCGTCGACATGTCGTAAGCCGGGACCGCGCGACGCACCGTTTCGCGCTCCGCCTGAGCAATCTCGTCACCCAGCGATTCGAGCAAGGCGCGCCGGCGGTGCCGGTATTCGTCGCGCGCAATGCGGCCCAGCCGATGATCTTCGTCGAGCGTGCGCAGTGCTTCGTTAACCTGGCGTTCGCGGACCTTCATTGCGGCCCGCGCGGCGCTCTCGACCAGGCCACGCGGGCTGTCGCCTGCCGCAACCGACCACTGTTCCATCATGCCGTTCCTCATCAGTTATCGACACCGCTGGCGGGGAGCGCAGAGCCGCCCAACGTGGAGGCAGCATCTCCGCCGGCATCGCCAGACGTGTCCGGGTTCTGCGTCTTGATCTGATCGAGCAACGCACGCAGGCCGCCTTGAGGCAATGTCACGCGGGCGCCAAGGTCGCCCTCCAGTTGCTGCATGCCGTCCGGATCGGCAGCGGCTGCGCTTGCGTAGCGCGCGCGTAGGGTCTGGTAGTCGGGGTCCGCCATCGGCTGACTACGGGCCGCGAGGATGCTCGCAGCCACCTGGTAGCGTTGCGCCGCGTTGCTCAGTCTGGCGTCGTCGTCGAGCACGCCGGCACCCTGCGCCGCAGTCTTCGCGGCATCCGCGAGCAAGCCCTGCTGACACAAGGCACGTGCATTGCCAAGAAAGGCGGCGGCCACCAGTTGCCTCCCTTCTGCGCTCACGAACGGATCCGATGGCTGCAGCGTGCGCAACCGCTCGAACGCGGTCAGCGCACGTGGCCCATCGTTAGCACTCGCGGCAAGGCGCACCGCGTCCATCAGCGACGCCGGGTCTCCGCTCGCAATCTGCTGGTCGATCTTCTGCTGCTGCAACAGGTCCTGCATACGGTCGCGCTGTGCAGCCAGTGCCGTCGAGCGCGGTGCGTAGCGTAGCCCTGCCTGGACCAGATCGAGATATTGCTGCGCCTGGCCTGGGTCGTTCACCTTCTCCGCCGCAGTGATGATGCCGTCAACCAGCATTTCGATCGCCTGCTCGGTCTCGGGTGCGTCGTCGCCTCGCAGCGACGACATCGCACTGGTCACTGCGTCAAGCCACTCGCTGCTCGCCGCAGGCCTGGCGGCGAGTTGCGTCAGCGCGCGGCGCGCGTCGGCCACGCTCGCGCGATTCGCGTGCGCGTCCGGATGTGCGGCCGCATCCGCCACTGCGGCATCCAGCTGCGCGTGACGTTGCTGCAGGAGCATCGAGTCCGGGAATAGCTGCAACGCCAGCGTCATTCTCGAGCGCGCCTTGTCGAGTTGACCCAGATCGATCGACTGCCCGATCGCCGCGTCGTATTTCGACTCCAGCTGGCTGTTTTTCAGCAGCGCGCTACCCGGGTCGAGCGCGCGGATGCGCTCGAGAATTTCGGCGGCGCTGCCGGGCTGATCTTCGAACAATGCGTCGCGCTCGCTCGCCTGATCGAGGTCACCGCCCAGTCTGCCGAGCAGATCGTTGCGCTCGTCTTCGATCCGCTTACGGCGCCCGTCGAAGGTCGGTGAAAACAGCTTAAGCCGATCGCGCAGCTCGAACACGTGCCGCACCGCGCCATAGTCGAAGCGGCCAAGCGTCGGACTCCAGTATGCGTCGAGGCGCTCCAGCAAAAAGGCCTGGATAGCCTCGCTCTGGTCGAGCACCGCGCGTTCGCGTTCGTTTTCGCCGAGCGCATCGAGTGCCGTCATCATCTGATTTTCGTTCACGTAGTGCTGCGGATTCGCTGCCGCAAGGCGCTCGATCGCCGTTTCCAGTTGCCGATGACGCATCTGGGTATGCAACATCGCCCCACCCGCCGCCAGCGCCGCAACGGCGAGCGCCGTGCCGACGTACGGCGCGAGGCGCTCGCTCGTGCTCCTGCGGCGCAGTCCGTCGATCAGCGCCTCGACACTATGCGGCCGCTCCTCGCCATGAAACGCAACTGCGTCGCACAGCGCCTTCCGCTGACGTCGGGACAGACCGGGTACGACGGGCGGTTGCCGCCCTTCCTTCATCGCCACATCGGCGCTGTGACGATCGAACGGGTGGCTGCCGGTCAGCAATTCGAAGATCACGCAACCGAGCGCGTAAACGTCGTCACGGACGGCAGGATGCGCGCCTTCGATCATTTCCAGACTCGCATAGGCTGGCGTAAGCGCACCAAGCGTGCCCGCGTCGAACACCGTTTGCTCGCCCACCGCGCCGGCGCCGGACATACCCGCGCGGGCGATGCCGAAGTCGAAAACCTTGGCGACGTAATCGCGCGTGACCATCACGTTACCGGGCTTGAAATCCGAGTGCACGATGCCGCTCGTGTGGGCCCGCTGCAACGCGTGCGCCATGCCTTCGATCAACGGCCATGCCTCGTCGAACGGCATGCCCCCGGAGGCCCGTTCGCGGATCAGCGTGCGCAGATCGGTGCCGTCGATGTACTCCATCGTCATGTAGACGATCGTGCCGTCCTTGTCGAAGTCGTAGACGTGCACGATGTGGTCGTCGGCGAGCCGTTGCGCGCGGCGCGCTTCGCGTTGCAGCGCAATCAGCGCATCGGGATGGCGGCGGAACTCGTCGTTGAGCACCTTGACCGCCACGTAAGGATCGCGGTCGCGCGCTTCCACCTTGCGCTCGTCCTTCGCGAGATAGACCACACCCATGCCGCCGCGGCCCAGTTCACGCTCGAGCAGAAAGCGGCCTTTCAGCAGCATGCCGACGCTCGCGTGCTCCACGCTCTGCACCTCTGCGAGACTCTGCCAGCTGGCGCGGTTCAGGCTGCCGTCAGCGGCCGAGTTGCCTGTGCCGGTGCGACGACTGTTGGCGCTGCTCGCAGGCTTCACGACGGTCGCGTCAGCGTCCGCCTCGTGGACGGATGCGAGGGCATGCTGATGTCCGCTGCGTGCGGACTGCACCCTGGTCGGCTCGAAGTCATCGGCGTCGGTTTCGGCCTCTGATCCGGCATCGGAATCGGATAGCGAACTCGCGGATGACGAAGCGTGCTCCGGCGGAGTATGCGATTCGACGTCGGCCGTCCGGTGCGTGCGCGGTGGCAACGCAGGGACGGCATGCTTCGATGCAATCAACCGTCCATACCCGGCCTTGACCGAATCGAACAGCGTCGCGAGCGTTGAAGTGCGTTCGCGGCATGCGGCCAGAAAGTCGTTGAAGTTGTTCATGACGAGAAGTTCACGATGCGTCGAGCCGCACGAAAACGGCCGAAATGTTGTCCCGTGCGCGTCCCGCGAGCGCGAGCGCAAACAGGCGCCTGACCTGCTGCTGCGGATCGTCCGGCGTGCAGCATGCGTTCGCCAGTTCCGCGTCGTTCAATTCCTTGTTGACGCCGTCCGTGCACAGCAGAAACTGCATCCCCGGCCGGCTGCCGGCCACGACCCAGTCGACGTAGAGCGTCTCGTCGACGCCCACCGCCCGCGTCAGCACACCCGCTCCCGCGCCGGGCGGCGCGCGGCGTCCGAAATGCGTCACATCGACCGGCTGACCGTGCACGTGGTCTTGCGTGAGCAACGTGAACGTGCCGTGATCGTCGACATAGACGCGGCTGTCGCCCACCCAGCCGCACAGTACGAACTGCGGGTCGTGCACCAGCAACGCGACCGTCGAGCCAATTACATCGACCTGTTGCTCGATAGCGGCGGCGCGCAGTTCGTCGTTGACCTGCTGCAGGCTGTCCTCGATCGCTGCGACGAACTCGTAGACATCCCCTTCGCGTCTGAGCGAGCCGAGCCGCTCGACGATCAGCGCGCTCGCAAGGTCGCCTGCCGCGTGACCGCCCATGCCATCAGCGACCACCCACAATCCGAGGTCGTCACGCAGCAGGATCGCGTCCTCGTTGCGGCGTCGCACCTTGCCGGTCTCGGTGTGGCCAGCGGAACGGCAACAAGTCGTCATGCGCCCACTCCGATGACCGCGAGCGGCCACAGTTCGGACCGGCCGCTGAGCCCCGCGCAGACGGCCAGATGAATGCGAGCGTCTTCGTGACTGGACAAGCCAAGCGCTTCGGCAAGACGGGTGCGCGGGAGTTGAACCAGCCCACGCGTGACAAGCAGCAACAGACGATCGCCATGCTCCAGCACGATGTGCGCCTCGTCGCAATCCGGTTCACCTGCCGCGCCGATGCCGGGCATGTCGATCCACGTGTCGCCGAACAGCAGATCGTCGAATTCGCCGCCCGCGCCCGCTGCCCGTTCGACAAACAGCGGATGCAACTCACCGTACCGCCAGAGCCACGCGGATGCCGCACCGAAGCGCAGCAGGCGCACCGCAGCACCTTCGAAGCGGGCGATCAGCGCGGCGCCGTTTTCCGGTGTCTCATCGCGCGACGCCTCGTCATGCACGCGCAATTGCGCGTGCAACTCCATGAGCGACGATCGCAGGCGTTCGAGATCCCCCTCGACCGTACGCGCGGCTTCGCGGATGCGGTATGCAGCGAGACGACCCGGCATATCGGGACCATCGTCAGCGCACAGCACCAGCATGCGGCCGTCATCGAGACTCGGCATCGCCGGTTGTATATCCACGGCAACATCGACATCACGGACCGGTTGCAGACCCCGCTCGCTGCCGGAATCAGGAATGCTTAACGAGGCAGTCTCGCCGGGCTGCTCCGCACGTTGCTCCAGCAGAGTCGCATAACTGCGCGGCAAGCCACGCGTCGCGAGCAGAGTGCTCGCGCTCGCAGTCCACCACAGGCACCACGGACCCGGGCGCAAGCTCAACTGCGTCCACGTTTGCGCCAGCATGATCCCCGTAGCCGCACCGGCACGCGGCGTCATCATCCATTGCCCACTGTCCCAAGGCAGCGCCCGCCAGATTGCGCCAATACCCACCTCGTATGTCGAAGGGCCGGCCAACGCGGCGACCCGCGCATCGAAGGTCTCGACGCTCACAGCGTCGTAGAGCGCGCCGCGATAGACACGTTCGAGTGCATCGAACCACGCATCGTTACTGAGGATCGCGGTGACATCGCCACTACAGGGCGCCGCGAGCACGAGCGGAAACGCGCGACCGAGCCGGTCTACCGCCGGCCCGACTAATCCGCACCACGCGCCCTGGCCACACACCTGTGCAGGCAATATGAAGCGCCACGCCGCACCTTGCTTCCAGGCCTGCGTCCACTGGTCACCCAGTTCGCGCCGTCCGGTTTCGACAGCGCGCTGGAAATGCCGGTCCCAGTCATCGATGAAAGCCGGGGCCAGCCGTCGCTGGACAAAATCGCCTGCCCCCGGCAGCTTGCCGTAAAAGCCGACGCCGCCCGTCATCGCGGACACCTGAATTCCCGTACCTCGCCATTGAGGAACGGGTTCTCGAGGCTCGCCGGCTGGATCGGCAGTTTCGCCGTGTGCCCGTCGAAATCAAAACTGGCGAGATAGCGCAGATCGCCCTGCTTCTGCAGATGCGCAGCATCGAGGGCATGGAAAAAGGCCCAATCGCCGTCGTACTTCAACGGCGCACCGACCGGCTGGCCAGATGTATCGAACGCCGTCACGACCACGTGCCCAGGCTGCGGACCGGGCCACGTCATCGTCATGCTGGCCGTACCGTTGGCGGAGTAGTCGTACTTCTGCCCGTCGATCTCGATCGAAAGCTTCGCGATGGACGGATCCAGTTGCGGCGCGAGCAGCGTGAAGCCAACCGCAAGCTGTGCACCGTTGCGGAAATAGATCTGGCGGATCGCGTCAGCAGCCTGCGCTTCGCTCAGCACCGAAGCGGGACCCGCCGGCACGCCGGGTTTCCAGCGCCATGCCCGCCCGCTCGTATCGACGAATTTCGCCAGCGTCGATTTGAAGAAGCCGTCGAAGCGGCCGCCATTGCCGAACAGATCGGTGAAATTCTGCAACGGAATGTCCGATGCGCCGTTCGCCGCGAACGGATAGCGCCCGTCCACCATGCGCGTGCAGTCGTTGCCGGCCGCTGCGCGGAACTGGTCGGCGAGCGCCGCACTGTTGCCGCTCGCAACAAGCGACGCGCTCTTCGTCGCCACACCCGATACCAGCGAGGCGACCTGCGGTGGCAGTTCGCCCGTCTCCTGGCGCGCTGCTAGGACTGCAGGGTTGTTCTGCGTGGCGGGGTCGCTCAGATCGGACATCGATAGCAAGCTCTTGCTCAACTGGTCGAGCACGCCGATCGTGTGGTCGAGCGGTGTCGAACCGGGCGTACCGGCGCTCAACTGGTTCAGCTGCGCGAAGTGCGCCTCGATGGCGGCGCCCGGCCGGGTGCCGCTTGTCCCGCTCGCCGTGTCCACGCCGTTCGCCGCGACAGCAGCCATGCCATTGGGCAGCGTGGCGCCAGCGCCGCGCAACTCGCTGCCGAGGCGCGTATTGAGCGCCCTTCGCGCCGCGAGGTTCTCGCCCACCGTCTTCGCCTGCGAAGCGGCTGCGGCCTCGGCTGCGCCCGATGCGGCCTCATCATGCGCCGGACTCCGCAGCATGTCGCTGGTGTTATCGCGCACCAGCTGCAGCAACGCCTTCAGCGGCGAGCCAGGACCAGACAGTTTCGCGGCCACGGCACTTGCGCTCTGGATATCGCTGACCGGTTGCAGTTGCAGGTCGTCAAGCAAGGCATCCCATGCCTTGATGTAGTCCTGCTCGTACAACGCCAGCACCTGCTGGGCATAACGCGAGCGCGCCAGCGGCTCGACGCGGCCCGCATTGAATACCCAGTAGTCCTTGACGAAGCGATCTACCGACTGATCGATCCCGCCGTTCACTTCGGCCGCGAAATACGGCTGAGTGAAAAGCGCCGGAAACGGCTGCGCTAGCGGCGCACCGCTCTTGCGGCGAAACACGTTGCCGAGCAATCCGAGCGTCTGATCGAGCCGCACCGGCGGCACGCCGGAACGCGCAGCATCGAGCTGGACGCTGCCGTACACGAGGGTCGCCAGATCGGCGGTCTTGAGCGTCGCACGCGCCTGATCGATCAGTGCATTGTCGAGCGTCAACGCGCGCGGCTTCTGCGAATCGTCGACTAATGCCGAGAAGTGCCGGTCGAGTGCGCTCTGGATCGCGGGGTCCTGCGGGAACAGACGCCGCCATTCGATGCTCGCAAGCGCCGCAAGCTCGCCCGGATCCAGATGCTGCGGCTGACCCAGCATCAGATAGCCCTTCAGATAGTCGTAAAGCGACTGCGGGTCGTTGGCGCTGGCACTGAGACCTTCGCGGAACCGGACGCCGACACCTGGCAGCAGCGTGCCGTTCAGCTCGCGCAGATACGCACTGTGAACCTGCGCATACAACGCATGCCCTTCGAACAGACCGAAGCGCATCAGCAGCGGAACGTGCCCCTGGTACTGACCCGCGACGTCCTGCGCGTCTGCAATGACCTCGAGACGGCCGAGCGCACGGGCAAACCAGGCCTTCAGATCCGGCGCGCCAGCAAGGCTATTGCCGGGCGGCAGGTCCTTCAGCTGATCCTGCACCTCGTCGACGTAGAGGCGGTTGCGTTCGTAGCTGGTCGCGAAACCTGTCACCAGCAGCGCGGTCAGCAACGCGATGCCGGCATAGATGGCCGCCTGCATCGCGATCTTCTGCCGCTCCAGCCGCGGATTGGTACCGGCGAGACCCGACTCTCGGAACAGCACATCCTTGAGCAGCCGTTCGACAAAGAAGGTGCGGCGCTGCGTCGAGCGGCCCTGCACGCGGCCAGCGTCCACGCCGAAGGTACGTGCGACGGCGCTCAGCATGCGGTCGATCGGCGCACCCTCCTGGGTGCCCGAAGTCAGATACGCGCCGCGCAGCAGCGGCGTCGCGCCGTATTGAGAATTGCCGAATGCGCCTTCGACGAACTGCCTGGCAATCTCGCGAAACGCGCCGAGCTGCTGCGGAAAACTGAGCACAGCGGCGCGGCGGCTACGGTCGCGCTGGGCGTGCAGACGCTCGATCACGCGTGTGTTCAACTGCTCCAGCAACAGGTCGAATTCGCCCGTAAAGCGTGTGCTGGCGGTGCCGTCGAAACTCGAATCGACCGGGAAGGTCATGCCCCAGACCTGGCGGCGCAGGTCTGGTCCGAGGTCGTCGAAGAACTCGCCAAATCCCGCGACCAGGTCACACTTGGTGAACACCAGATACACCGGAAACGCCACTTTCAGATGCTCCGACAACTCATCGAGACGGCGGCGTACCGCGCGGATGTGCTGTTGGCGCGCGTCGTCGTCGAGTGTCAACAGATCCGATACGCTCATCGTCACGATCACGCCGTTCAGCGGCCGGCGCTTGCGATATCGGCGTAACAGCCCGAGGAACGACTGCCATGCCGAGCCGTCGGTGAGCGCATCGGAGTCCTGAGTTGTGTAACGGCCAGCCGTATCGAGAAACACCGCTTCATCGGTGAACCACCAGTCGCAGTTGCGCGTGCCGCCAATACCGCGTATCGCGTCCTTGCCAAAGCGTTCGGCGAGGGGGAAGTCCAGTCCGGAATTCTGCAGGAGGGTGCTCTTACCCGAACCAGGCGGCCCGATCACGACATACCATGGCAACGCGTACAGGTTGCCGCCATTGCGCCGTGTTTTGCGCAAGGTATCGACCGCCTCGCGAAAGCGCTGCTGCAGTTGCGTGCTCTCGGCGAAATTGCGCTCCTCAGCAGCAGACGATGTGTTCTGTCCGGCAAGTTCGCCCGGCAGTTGCGCAGTCTTGCGCTGCATCCGCCACTGCATCACCTGCATGCACAACAGCCAGATCAGCACGAGCGCAAGGATCAGGGCGACGCGCGATGCGGCGCTCGCGAGCGGCTGCCGGTCGCCGATGCCGAGATACGGACCAGCCAGCCAGATCAGTGCTGCGATCAGCAACATGCCGGCTGCGATCGCAAACCATCGGGACGTCGCCCAGGTTTTTAGCGAATTCATGGGCTCAGTTCTCCGGGATGTAGAGGATTTCGACGCGCCGGTTGCGCGCCCGGTTGGCGGGCAGATCGGCCGGCGTGGCGATCGGCTGCGACGAACCTGCGCCGTTCGACTCGAGCCTGCGCGGATCGTCGAGGCCCTGCGCGAGGATTTGCGCGGTGTTCTGCGCACGCGCCGTCGACAATTCGAAGTTGTCCTTGAATTTCAGGGAGCGCACGGGCTGGTCGTCGGTATGGCCGACCACGACAACCCGGCCTTGCACCTGATTCAACGCCCACGTGATACGGTGCAGGAGCGGCACAACCTCGGGGGCGATATCGGCACCGCCGGACGGGAATAGCTCCGCCGCAGCCAGACGCACGGTGTCGCGGCCGTCGGCCTGCTCGTCGACGCTTAGCTGCCCCGCCTGCTCCTGTGGCGCAAGCAGTTGCTTGAGCGTCAGATGCGCGGCCTTGGGCGTCGCGACCGTTTGTGGCGGCGCGGCCTCCTCGAGGCCTATCGTGGCAAGCTGCGCGCTGACGGGTGCCGTAAGTGCGTTGAGCCGCGTGAAGAAGAACAGGAACGTCCCCAGCACGATCAGGAGCGCAGCGGCGCTCGCCACCCACAGCGGCACGTGGCGCATCACCGGATTGCGCCGGTCTTCGACACCGCGCCAGTGCGGCGCCAGTTCGTCAGCGGGCGCTTCGCGAAGCCCGCGGATGCGGCGGTACAGGTCGTCCTGAATGTCGGCCAGCCGCGCGAGGCCGCCCTGCTCCACCAGATAGCGACCGCCGAAACCCAACGCCAGGCAGATGTACATCATTTCGATCAGGTCCAGATGACGCGAGAAGTCCACGCTCAGTCGATCGAGGATCTGGAAGAACTTGGCGCCGCCGTAGGTTTCGCCGTGGAAGGTTACGAGCAATGTTTTCTGGGTCCAGCCACTCTGGTCGCTCCATGGCGCGTTGTTCACAGACTCGTCGAGCATCGTGCACAGCACGTAGCGCGCGGCCATGATCGTCTGCGTGTTGATTCCCGCATCTTGCGTATAACGCTCAAAGCTTCGCACGTGCGCTACGGCCTGCTCGCGCAGACGGCCGATGTCGACCGGTGGCGCCACGCTGTGCCGCAACTGCACCGCCAGCAGCAGTAGCGGATTGGCGGCGCGAACGAGCGGATTAGCGACGCCGCTAAGGAAGTCGCCCAGTTCGGCGCGCAGTGCGGCCCGCCTGGACGGCTGGGCGAATTGACCGGGTTGCGTGGTTTGTGTGGTTTGTGTGCTTTGTGCGGCACGCACGGTCTGCGGGCGCGGCGACATGATGCGTGTCGCGTCGTCGGCGTTGCCTGTAGCCGTCGCACCCGTCATGTCCAGCGAGTCACGCGGACGCACGAGGGTCGCGTCGGCGCGCACCGAGTCATTGGAGCGGTTGCCGGGATTCATGCGCGCACCGCCCACAGTTGCAGATCGAGTCCGGCAAAACCGCTGCCGAAGTGCATCGCGATGCCTCCGGATGTCTTCAGCATGCGCCACATCGGCGAGTTCCGGTCGCACTCGAAGTACAGGAAGCCAGACGTGTACGGCAGTTGGCGCGGCGCCACTGCCATCGGCGATACGCCGATGCCTGGAAGTTGCAGATTGACCAGGTCGCGGATCTTTTCGACCGGGCCGATCTTCGACTGCGTCGGTAACTGCCGGCGCATGTCCTCGGACTTCAGATCTGCTTTCGCCGCCAGCACAAAGGTTGCCGTATCGAGCAGCGTCAGATCAGGCACGACACCCACCCAGACACCGTACTTGCGTTGCTGCAGCGGAATCGCCACGGCGTTTTGCTCGAGCACCGCGCTCAGCGCGAGGCGCAACGCCGCGATCACCGGCTCGAAGCTCTCGCGCAGCGCCTCGTGGCGGTACGGCGGAAAGGCTTGTACGCGCTTTCCGGGCGACGTGAAGGTGGCAAGTTCTCCAGCCAGTTCGAGCAGCAGGCCGAATAATGCTTCAGGGTGCAACAGCGGCGCTTCGGCCAGATGCGCAACGAGTGGCTGATAACGGTTGATGACCTGCAGCATCAGGAAGTCGGCGATCTCGGCGGCGCCGCCACGATCGGTTTCGGCGACACGGCCCGCGAGTGCCTCGCCGCGCTGATGCAACAAGCCGAGCAGTTCGGAGAGGAACGTCACCAGCCGCCTCGCCGCCTCGGTGTTGAGAGCGCTCGGCATAAAGCCGTCATCGAGAATCACGCGCCGGTCGGCCCGGCATTCGACCACCCGGGCGAGGGGAATGCTCATCAGGCCTTCGGCGGGCTGCGACTCCGGCAACAGACGCGTGCTCATCCCCGCCACTTCGAGCGCCGTGACCCCTTCCATGCTGCCGGAAGCATCGAGCACTTCGGTTTCGCGCACCCGATAGCGAAACAGCTGGTCGGAGCCCGCGTCAAGCCCCGCGCTGTCAGGTTGGGTTGGCGAGCGCAGCGGCAACGTCAGATGCACGACCTGGTCGCGCCAGTTCGCGTCGATGTCGAGCGGTGGCGGCAACGGATCGTCTCCAGGCATCGCGAACGGCGTGCCATCGGGAAACACGCCTCGCGCACGCTTGATGCCGAGCTTGCCGATCGCGAGCAGCTCGCTTTCCAGCTCGAGCTCCTGAAAGCCCCAGCCGTGCGGACGCAGCGCGCCGGTGCGCAGTTGCACGTAGCGTTCGAAGTAGCGCTCCTGCTGCTGCATGTGCTGCGGCCTGAGAAACAGGCCTTCGCTCCATACCACCTTGTTGTTCTGAGTCATGTCGGAATGCCGGGTAATGGTTCTTCAAGCGTCGTGCGCGATCGGTCGCTCACGACGGCGGGTGATAGCCTGGAATGCTTCGTGTCGCGATAGGCCCGCGGACGGCCTTCAGTTGCGCCGCTTTTTCAGGCGCCCTAGCTGCTCTTCATAGGCGCGAGCGAATTCGTCGCCAAACAGTCTTCGAAAGCATTCGTCAGGATTCCTTGTGACTGCTTCGAACTCTTCCTTGTAACGTTCCCAATGTCGCGGCCGGCCGCCAAACGGCAGCCGCCGCGTGCTGCCTTCGTCGAACTGCTCGATTCGTGCGGGGTCGAAGTGCGCAAGCATCGAATCGAAAGCGGAACGTACGCCGGCTAGCATCGCCATCTGGTGATTGCGGATGTCCTCGGCGGCATCGGCGAGAGCGGCGCTACCCGAGAGAAATCCGCCGTCGGGCGGCGCGAGCAGCCGTTTGACCGCCTCCTTCGCGGTCGGCGCGAACTTCAGCGGGTTGTTTTCCGAGCGCTGGATCAGCGTTGCGGGTAGCCGGAAGCTGTTTTTCAGTTCTGCCCGGGCGCGTAATACGTCCATCATCGCGTCCACGGCGATCTCGAACATTGCGTCAAGTCCGGATGAGTTTGGCTCAGCGACAGGCGCCTGTACTGGAGGCGTGGGGGGCGCTGCAAGTGGGACGGCGAGCTCGGCCGACGGCACGCCTGCGTCCGCCATACCCGTGCCTGGCATCGGCGCGGCCGGGGTTTCCGGCGCTGACGGTGCGCGCTCGGGTGGCTCCGTCACCGTCTGCAATGCATCTGCGCCGGCGTCGGTAGCAGGCGCTTTATCCGGCGACTCGAATGCCATCCCCGTCGACACCTCACCTTGACCCACGTTCGCCGCCTCAGCATGCACGGCAGCCCGATAGCCGGTTGCGTCCCAGTCGTCCGGGAGCATCGGCGCATCGACGCGCGCGGCCTGCGGTTGCGGCGGCCGATAGCGGTCGGTAACCGAGGGCGTGTGGTTCCAGTCCTGAGCCGGCGGCGCGAGCGGCGGCGGTTCATCCTGATACGAAGACGGCGCGTCGAACAGCGCCAGCGGATCGAGGCTGGAGTCGGGAGCAGGCGACGTAGCGCCCGGTATCAAGCCTTCAGCTTCGCCTCCAGCGTCTGACCCGCCATCCCGCGCCGGGCGAAGCAGCAGACTCAGGTCCAGCGGATTCCTGTTTTCATCCGCAGCAAACGAGGGGCGCGCGAGCGCCGCGGACGCGGGTGCAGGTGCGGGCGTGGCTGCCGGGAGGGGCGCCGCTACGGGCGTTGCGACAGCACTCTCGCCCAGGCCACCGAAGCGCGTTTCATCTTCCCGGCTCAACCGCACGCTCACCTCGAAGGTATCGATCTGCAACCGGTCACCCTCCTTCAGTGCAGCCGGCTCCCCCTTGCGCAACGGCGCGCCGTTCAGCAGCATGCCGTTGGTACTCCGATCCTCGATGAAGTAAATGCCATTCAGGTAACGCACGACAGCATGGAGGCGCGATACGCCTTCCGAGCCGAGCATCCAGTCGCACTCCTCGGAGCGCCCAATGCTGCCATCGCGGCAGTCGAACAGCTGTTCACGGCGACCGTCGAAACGCTGCGCGCGTTCGCCTTCCAGCGCGAGGATCAAGCCAGGCGCGACACTCATTGCAACCCTCCATCGATTCCATCAGGAATGCTCAGCAGATTCAGGGCGTCGCGCACAAATGCCGTGCGGCGCGCATCGAACTGCGCCGGTTCCAGCACAGCCATGTAGGCGACTGCGGCACTCGCCGCAATCGCGCTCAGATGTGCAGGCGGCGGAGTCGGCCGCTCATGGTCGGGATTCAGATTGCCGCCCGACCAGCCTGCGGCAGCGGCGATCCACGCCCCGATCGTCTGATAACGATGCGTTTTTGCGAAGGCGAGCGCGGCAGCCTGTTGAGATTCCGCGGGCTCGCGCAGCCATGCCTCCGCCAGCGCGAGACCAGCCTGATCGTGCTCGGTCAGCGGCTGCCGGCGCCCACACTGGCAGGCCCACGCCACCGCATACCGGCGTGGCAACACACGGGCCAGCAGCCGCAGCGCATCGCTCCGGTGCCCGCCGTCGAGGAGTGCCTGCACGGCCGCACGCGCAGACGCGACCGGTCTCACGCAGGCGATCGCCTGTTCGGAAAGCCGCATCTGCCGGGCTGCATCGAGGATCGCGATCATGATTACAGGATCATCGGAGCAGCACCGCCGAGCACCGCGGTCGCAGTCCCGATCAGTTGCAGATTGGTGGACTGAACGAGGCAATCGGCTTCCGACATGATTTCCATCGCCGCGACCGAACTCATGTTCAGGTTCGCCTTGGAGTTGATCTCCATGGCGAGGTCCGAGGTCATCGTGACGTTCATGTCGCCGTTCAGGGTGAGATTCGTGCCCGAGATCACGATCTCGCCGGAGCTGTTCATCGTGATGCTCGCAAGCCCGGTGACAAGCCTGATCTGGCTGGCCGCAGTGAGCGTGTAGTCGTTGCCTACCTGTACGTCATGGTCGTGTTCCGATTCTTCGCGCAGATCCTTCTGTGCATGGATGAGCACCTGCTCGCTGCCCATCCGGTCCTCGAAGCGGATCTCGTTGTAGTCCTCACTACCGCCGCCCTGATGACTGCGGCTCTTCACACCGCTCTGCGTCTTGTTGTCGGGCAAGCCATACGGCGGCATGTTGTCGGCGTTATAGACACTGCCGATGATGAGCGGGCGGTCCGGATTGCCGTCGAGGAAACTCACCACGACTTCCTGCCCGACGCGTGGAATGAACTGCGCCCCCCAGCGCTTGCCGGCCCACATCTGTGCGACCCGCACGGGACATGAGTTTTGCGCATTGGGCTTGGCCGGGCGGTTCCAGAAGAACGTCACCTGCACGCGGCCGTATTTGTCCACGGAGATGTCCTCGGGCGTATCCCCATAGACCACCGCCGTCTGCAGGCCTGCAATCACTGGGCGTGGCGTCGACGGGGCCGTGCGAAACGGCTGGCGGCTGCGGATTACCTTGAAGTCGCACTGGAACGGCTCTTCGCCGTCGTCCCCTCCGCCACCCGACGCATAGTCCGGTTCCACAAGACGCGTCGTGGTGTCGATCACGAGGTATTCCTGGTTGGCTTGCGTAAGCGGAAAGTCCTGGAGCGTGAAAAGCACGCCGGTCGCGAGACCGCACGCATCGGTGCTGCCCACACTCATCGCGAGCGGCACGTTTAGCGCGTCGGCTCGCACCTGGGCGTAGCGCTGTCCATCGGAGAGACGCTCGTCGTAACCGACGTAGTCGTATGCGTAGTCGTAGATGTCGAGGCCGCTCACGTTGTGCACGTCCTCCGTGTCGGTCAACTCTTCGGTGGCGAGCAGCGACGCCTTCGGCTTGAGGTAGTCGTAGTCGTCGAGCTGTACCTTCGTCGTGTTCACCGCATGGGCAGTTTCCCAGTCGCTGATCGACGCTTTCATCCGCTTGCCACGCTCGATCGGCGGCGCATACGGTATCTGCTCGAAGCCGGGCACCGTCGAGTGCGCGCCGAGCGCGTCCGCTAGCACCATCGTGTGCGTGCTCTGCGTGTGCGTGAAGTAGTAGTAGATGCCTTCCTGCTCCATCAGGCGGCTGATGAAGTCGAAGTCGCTTTCGCGGTACTGCACGCAGTAGTCGCGCGCCGGATAGCTGCCGCTCAGACTCTGCTTCAGATCGCTATAGCCGACATCGCCAAGTACCGACTGGATGATCTGCGGCACACTCATGCTTCGGTAGATGCGGCAGTCGCGCCGGCGCGTGGCGAGCCAGGGCTTCGGCACGAGCCTGAACGTGTAGACCGCATAGCGCACGTTTTCGACGTTGACGAAGCCGCCCTGCTCGCCTTCGCAGACAATCCCGTTGAAGTAGCGCGTATAGCCCTGCGGAGAGACGAGTTTCACTGTCATCGGCGTGCCCAGCAGCGAGCGCAGATCCACTTCGACGTTCTTGCTGATCGCTTCCAACCGGTACGAAAACAGCTTGCCGAGCGACTCGCTAGCCGTCATGTTCGCGAACAGAAGGCTCGAGCCGAGCGTGGAGGTGAGCGTGGTTGCGTGTGCCATGAGATGAGTTGCATGCCGAGGCGCATGAGTCGTCGTGTTGTTACTTAGAACGACTGGGCTCCGCGTTTATTCCGTCGCTACGCACTTCGATGTCGGAACACGCCAGACCCGTTCAAGATGCACGCGGTCGTATCATTCGGCGCCTACCCCCGCTTGCACTCCGGAGATCAGTCTGGCAAGGCCTGATGCCTGAGCGCGCTTTGCGGGTTGCAGGTAAATTTCAAACTCCGGCACGGTGCTGGAAATTTCAAATCCCGTTTGCTCGAGGTATTCCGACGAGAATTCAATTAACGTTTGCAGGTGCGCTACCGCTGCATCAAAGACAGACTGATCGACTACGGCATCGTCCTTGATCAACTGGTAGAAGGAGACCTTGTCTACCAGGATGCCACTGTTGAGAATGACCGCCGCCACAGCCGGAGTCCTGCCAATACTGTCTGCAAACCAGGAATTGAAATCTCCCAGTGTCAGCACGTCCTTCTTCTGATACAACGCCTGGGCATCCCTGAACATCTGGTTCATCCGCTGGATCTGGAAATGCCGCCTGATCATTTGCCACAGAATCTCCAACGCCGACAAAATAATCGAATAGACAGGGGACGCAAGCGCCGCTGATTTTGCGTCAACCGCCAGTTTTCCTGAAGTTTTGGCAATGTTGTACACCCCTTCCGCAATGTCACTTGTCATCTCCTTGCGGAGAGTGCTGGCGAGCATCTGGCTGATGCCGGGTTTTATTGAAATTTTTCTCTCGCGAGCCCGTTGCTCGATTTTCACCAGCGACGCCGCCGCTGTATCGAGCAAGCTATCGAGCACATCGAAAGAATCGGTCACCACTGCCCCGACAATGGGACACAAAAAAGTCACCAGACTTTTAGTCAGATTGCGCTGGACTTGCCCGGCCTTCTCAAACCGTTCATCGAGATCGATAGTCCGTAGGCGGACAGGCTGACCAAACTCGGCGCGAAAGAATTCCTCGATCGATTTGGCTCTGGCCTCAACAAACTGGGTAACCTTGGTGACCAGCGCCTGGTTCATGGCCGGCAGGGGGCGCGAAGCAAGTTGCAGCACATCTTTTGCCGACATCGACTTCGTACGCTCGACCAGCCGGTCCAGTACGCGCTCCTTGAGGTTCAGGTTATTGAAAGTGCGTCCCGCTGCATCGATAGACGAGGCCACCGTCTGTGCCTGCAACGAGGCAGCATTGTTGGCAAAATCGAATAAATTATCTATCACGCCGTCCGTTATGAACTGGTAACTTGACTCGGAGCATTCCAGCTTGGAGAGAAACATCAGAATGGTTTCCCGCGTCTTCTTTTCGTATTTAAGATAATTGCTCTCTCCAAATATCTCCTGCATGACCGAAACGAGGCTGCCTTTCTTTGAAATATTCCGCCTCGATTTACTCCAGTTCTCGTAGCTTTGCTCCTTCAGCCTTTTCCATTTCTCAAAGGCCGCAATCAAACGGTCGTAGCGATCCCTCGCAACCACAAAGGTATAATTCTCGATGCATAGATTCAGCGCGACCAGCTCAGGACTAGCGGGACGCGCCATTGCCAGTATTTTTTGCGTCCGGTTCGCGTCTTCCGCAGGTTGGCCCGTTTGCTCCAACCATTGCGCGTATGTGAAAGGCAGTACGGGAAGTGTTTTGTCGAGTATTTGCATTATTTCCTCAGAAGCGTCTTCGCACGAGGGATTAAAAAAAATTGGCGCTTGCGGAATGCCCCATCACGACGTTGCGGCGGCCATGTCGATAGCAACCTGCTCAAGAGCATCGAAGCGATAGGCAAATTCACCGTCCTCCACGCTGACGTCCACGCACTCGACTTCCTCGCCTCGCATCGTCCGCGCCAAAAACTCACGGCTGATTTCCGGCAGCAGGGTATTGGTCAGAATCGCATCGATCATCCGCCCGCCTGATTCGCTCTCGGTGCAACGGCTCACCACCAGTCCTACTACTGCGTCGTCATACTCGAACGGCACGCGATAGCGATCTTCCACACGCCGCTTGATGCGCTCCAGTTGCAGCCTCACGATCTTCGCAAGCATGTCGCCGCTCAGCGGGAAATAAGGCACCGTCACAAGCCGCCCCAGCAATGCAGGTGGGAACACGTCCAGCAATGGCTCTCGCAAGGCCTTCGTGAGGTCTTCAACGTCCGGCAACCGTTGCGGATCCCTGCACAGCGCGGCAATCAGATCCGTGCCCACATTCGTGGTGAGCAGGATCAACGTGTTCCTGAAACTGATCGAGCGCCCTTCGCCGTCCTCCATCACGCCCTTGTCGAAGACCTGGAAAAAGATCTCGTGCACATCGGGATGCGCCTTTTCGATCTCGTCGAGCAGCACCACCGAGTACGGCTTGCGACGCACGGCTTCGGTCAGCACGCCGCCTTCGCCATAACCGACGTATCCCGGCGGCGCGCCCTTCAAAGTCGAGACCGTATGCGCTTCCTGAAACTCGCTCATGTTGATGGTGATCAGATTGTGCTCGCCGCCGTACAGCGCTTCGGCCAGCGCCAGTGCGGTCTCGGTCTTGCCCACCCCCGACGTGCCGGCGAGCATGAACACACCGATCGGTCTCCCGGGATTGTCGAGACCGGCACGAGACGTCTGGATGCGCCTCGCGATCATCTCCATCGCATGGTCCTGACCGATCACACGCTCGCACATCACGGACGCGAGATTCATTACAGTCTGCAGTTCGCTGCGCAGCATCCGGCCCACCGGGATGCCGGTCCAGTCCGCGGTCACCGCAGCGACGGCCTGGTAGTCGACGTTGGGCAGGATCAGTGGGCTTTCGCCCTGCAATTCGACCAGTTGCGCCTGGAGTTGCCTGAGTCCGGCGAGTGCGGCGGCTTTTGCGTCGTCGTCCATCTCAGGGTCTTCGCTTCTCAAGCGCGCGCGCAAGGCCAGAATCTGCTCAACCAGAGCTTTCTCTTCCGCCCACCCGGCTTCGAGATGCCGCAAACGCTCACGCTCACTCGCGAGCATCGCGGCAGCTTGCGGCTCGCGCTCTCCAACGTCGACTCCGACCGTCTTCTCGCGTGCAATGATGGCTTGCTGCGTTTCCAGTGCCTCGATGCGCTTCATCGCATCGTCGATCTCCGCGGGTACCGCATGCTGGCTGATCGCGACGCGCGCACAAGCCGTATCGAGCAGGCTCACGGCCTTGTCCGGCAATTGCCGCGCCGGGATGTAGCGATGCGACAGCTTGACGGCCGCTTCGAGTGCCTCGTCGAGGATCTGCACGCGATGGTGCTGTTCCATCACGTTCGCGACGCCGCGCAACATCAGGATCGCCTTGTCCTCGCCTGGCTCGTCGACCTGCACGGGTTGGAAGCGGCGCGTTAGCGCCGGATCCTTTTCGATGTGCTTACGATATTCGGCCCAGGTGGTCGCACCGATCGTGCGCAGGTTGCCGCGCGCCAGCGCGGGCTTCAACAGATTCGCCGCGTCGCCAGTGCCCGCGGCACCGCCCGCGCCCACCAGCGTATGCGCCTCGTCGATGAAAAGGATGATCGGCCTGGGCGAGGCCTGCACTTCGTCGATCACCTGACGCAGCCGGTTTTCGAATTCGCCCTTCATGCTTGCCCCGGCCTGCAGCAGACCGATATCGAGCACGCGCACCTGCACCGCTTGCAACGGCGGCGGCACGTCGCCACGCGCGATGCGCAACGCGAAGCCCTCGACTACCGCCGTCTTGCCGACGCCGGCCTCGCCGACCAGCATCGGGTTGTTTTGACGCCGGCGCATCAGCACGTCGACCAGTTGACGAATCTCGCCATCGCGGCCCACTACCGGATCGATCTTGCCGTCGCGGGCCTGCGCGGTCAGATCGACGGTGAACTGGGCAAGCGCCTGCTGCTTGCCCAGTTGCGCGGGTGCCAGCGCACCGCTGCTCTCACCGGGCGCGACCTGATCGGCACGAAAACCGTCAGCGGCATGCTGACCGTCTTCCGGCGACCCCGAGACAATGCCTGCGAATTCATCCGCAAGGGTCTCGGCGCGCACCTTCTCGAACTCGCTGGACACGTTAAGAAGTGCATGGCGCAGATGGCGCGTTCTCAGCAGCCCAACAATCAGATAGCCGCTGCGCACCTGGCTTTCGCCAAACATCAGCGTGGCGAAGACCCAGCCGCGCTCGACGGCCTCTTCCACTTCGGCGGACAGATCGGAAATGCTGGTGCTGCCACGCGGCAGCCGTTCGAGCGCGCCGGTCACGTCGCGCGCAAGATGCGCAGGATTCAGTCCGAAGTGACTCACAATGCGATGCAGATCCGAATCCTGCAACTGCAGGATCTGGTGAATCCAGTGCGCCAGTTCGACATACGGGTTGCCACGCAGCTTGCAAAACACGGTGGCACTTTCGATAGAGCGGTAGGCAAGCGGATTGAGCTTGCCGAACAGCGCGCCGCGACTGATTTCAGCCATGGTTTCCGATCCTGTATAACGTGAGGCAGCCGACGTGCGGCCGCCGTTGGGTTGAACGATGCGCCCGCCAGTGCGGCGCGGACTTCATTTCACAGGCCTCAGTACGACCTCGTCCGCATCGGCGAGCTTCGGATAACGGCCCATCCAGGTGTTGAAGCCCATGCGGCCGGCCTTGCCGAGGTACGTCAGCGGTACGTCCTCTTTCTTCAGGACGAGTTGCAGATCCCATCCCTTCTCGTCGCCGACATACATCCTCACCGCGGCCACCAGTTGCCGTAGCGCGTCGCTGCCGGGCAGGAAGCGGTTGAATTCGTTGCGCTCCAGCGGCCCGATACGCAGCCGGAAACGCTCTTGCGCGCCTCGCACATGTGCGCCAAGGAGTGCGTCTCTGCCCAACGAAGCCATGCCGCGCCCCATGTGCAGACAGGCATCGCGCGGCAGCTTCATCCAGCCCGCGACAAACTCGATCACACGCACAGGCACGCCGAAGTAATGCTCGAGAAAGCTCATGAGTCCCTCGGCGTTGCGCGACTGCGCGACAAGGCGCCCAGCGAAGAAGCGCTTGTACTCATCGGGCAATGCATCGCGTTTCTCCAGATGCGGTGTAGCGATGCCGATCAGCGCACCGATATAGGTGCGAAAGCGGTCCTCTTCCGGACGATCCATCTGCACGGTCGGTTGCGCATCGGCCCACGCGCGATAGAAGAGACTCAGCATCCGGTGATGAAACACGTCGGCAAACGCGACCAGCGTGCGATCTTTCGCGTTGCGCTCGCGGTCCACGGCATGTTCGGTCAGATGCAACGGCAGGGGTCCATGCGGACCGAACAGGCCGAGAAACAGCCCATAAAGCCGTCCAGGCCGATCAGCGGTGCGTGTTTCGAAACGCTCGATGCTGCGCGACGGAAATTCCAGCGAAACCGCATGACCCAGGCGCACCGGATCTTCGGCAGGCCGCGTGGAGTGTCCGAGCCTGGGCAACGCCGGGTACGCACATTCGAGAAGCCGCATGGCCTCGAAGAACTCGAATGCTTCGGGCCGCGCGCGCAGCGCCGCCTCGAGCGCTAGAGGATCGGCCGTTTGCCGGGATTCGCGTGCCATCGGGCAACCTCGTTTCGTTCGAGTGTGCGCAACACTGTCTCGACAAACGAATTCAGCGAAACGTAGCGCGCAAAGAAGTGCTGCAGAACCGACGCAAGCAGAAATGCGCCGCTGCCCTCGAAGGCCGCATCGTCGCAGGTCAGCGTGACCTCCAGGCCGCGGCCATAAGTGACCGGTCCCGGCACGGGAATGCGGCGCGTGACCGGCACGGCCGCAACGTGTTTGATGCCTTCGATCTGGCGGCGCGTGGCGGCATCGAACTGGTCGTGATACAGACTGAGCATTTCGCGCAAGGCAGTTGCACCCGCTTCGCCCTCCTCATCGAGCAGCGACAGGTAGTTCAACTGCAGATGGCTGATCAGACGCCAGGCGGATTCGCCTGTCGCGGTGGGCGCACGCGGCCGGGTCGGCCCGGCCACGCAGCGGATCGACGCCACCGGCGCATCCGTATCCAGCGTGAAGTCCGTGTACGACTTGCCCACTGGCATATGCAACGGCAGATCGCGATTCGTGCACAGCAGGCGCAAGCCCAATTGACGCAACGAGGTCGCATAGGGCGCGTCGGTCGCGTCCACCAGCGCGATAAAGGTCTCGCTGCCGACATAGCTGGAGCGCGCGCCCCGCTGCTTCTGACGGCTCGATAGCACGCGCGGCTCGCGACGTAGCGTATAGAACGCGGACTGCGGACTGTGCCATGTCCGCGCGGTGCTGTCGTAGAACGGCCGGAAACTTTGCTCGGGCTCCTGACGATCGCCGTAACCCTGCACGTCCAGCACGCTATGCACTTCGAAGTCCATCGGGCGCGTCCGGTCCCCCAGCACGTGATATTCCGTGGCCCCCTGCTGAAGATGGATACGGTCTGCGCGGCGTTCGAACAGATTGACTGCCGGTGTGCAGAAGAGCCGGAAATTGCTGGCATGGATGGCGTTATGCAGACGAGCGACGCTGCGGTCGAGCCACACCACGATCTCGAACTCGTTGCCGGCGGCACGCGCAAGCAGCGTGCGCAGGCCGGTGAACTCGACGAACAGGAAGCGCTCCGGACAGGCAAAGTATTCCTGCAGCAGACGATAACCGCTGAACGAACGGCCTCCGTACGGCAGCAACGCCTCATCCTCGTCGAAGCCCGCCGCGCGCAGCGCAGACGCCTCGCGATGCACCTCGACGGCCGTCCCGTCCTGCGCAGCCGCACGCACCGTATATCCGGCGCCATTGGCCAGAAGTTGCTCATAAACCAGACGCGGCAAATCGTCGGCTCCGCCGAGAAAGACGGGCAAGCGATCGAGCGCGAGGGCCTTCGCCGGCACACCCGAGAGCGTCCTGAACTTCAACCGCAAACCCGCGCGCGCCTGCGTGCCGGGTGGCGGCGCGAGCCCTGCGGCGGCCAGCGCCGCGGGTGTGTCGAAGTATCTCGCCTCGGCAATCGCGAGTGGCCACAGCCTGACCTCGTGCGCGGTACGGTACTCGCAGGCTGTCCGCTCGCCGAAGCCAGTGAGGCTGCGCATCACGGTATGCCGCGCGATCGGGTGGCCGGCCGCCGGCAAGTCTTCAGCCTCATCCGGATGAAACTGCACTACTGCCATCGAAGGTACCGGCGTCAGGTAGTGCGGGTAGATCATCTCCAGCAGATGTTGCGTGAACACCGGGAACTGCGCGTCGATCTTCAACTGCACGCGTGCAGCCATAAACGCGAATCCTTCGAGCAAACGCTCGACATACGGGTCCGCGCATTCGAACCCTTCCAGCCCGAGTCGCCCTGCGATTTTGGGGTGCTCGCTCGCGAATTCCGCACCCATTTCCCGGACATGCTGGAGCTCGCGGTTGTAATAGCGTAAGAGTCGTGGATCCATTACATTCAGCCGAAAAGTTGCGAGACGTGAAACTCGCCGGTCTCGAGATCGACGTCGGTGCGCAGATACAGGCCAAGCGGCATCGGCTGCGCCCACATGTCCGCTTCGATCCGGAAACGCAGCGAACGGCTGTCCATGCGGGCATGGTCCGGCTCGACACTGACCTGCACCGTACCGGCGATCAGACGCGGCTCGAAATCGCGCAGCGCCGAGCGGATACGCTCCTGCAACAGCGCGATGTCGATGCCCGACAAGGCCGTACCGGTAAGATCAGGAATCCCGAAGTTCAGAACCGACTTACCCGCGTGCGTGAAACCTGCGGATTCTTCGCTGCTCCATTGGCGTGTGCAGTTGAGCAACCAGGCGATATCGCGAGTCACGTACTCGCGAAGACGCAGCGCGGTGATGACACGCTCCTCCCGACTCTCTTCACGCTGTGCAGGAGCAAGGTCGGTCAACCGGTCGAGCAGCGAAGGCTGCAGACGCTCCTGGGGTGTCAGCTCTGCCATGCGGCGGGCTCCGTAACATTAGGGGATCCGGACGGACCCCCGGTATCGCGCCGGCTGGCTTATTCCTTGGTGACCTGCTGGATGTCGTAGGTGAAATCCTTGGTGCCACCGCTCGCCTTGCCCGTATCGTCCTGGGGCTGGAACGAATACTTGAACTTGCCGAAGTGCAAGGTGATGTTTTCGGTCAGCCGCTCGTCGCCGCCGCTGCCACCGGTCGACACCGACGTGACCAATACACCTTCGCTGAGCTCGATGGTCACGTAGTCGGTCTGCTGACCGGTTGCGTTCGTCACGTATAGATAGGCGGTATCGATTCGCGCACCCGTGCAGCACGCCTGCAACAGCGCGTTAGAGCAGGCGTCGACGTACTTGGTGACGGTAATGTCCTGGATGTTTGCCTTGCCGCCCGACGCATAGCCGGCGCCGGTGTGCAGGTTGCCGGTATTGCTGCAGCCCCAGGACCAGGCGATGATGGGTACCTGGTTCTTGTGCTTCGAATGGGCGGAGGCGCCCTGGATCGTCACCGCGCCAGAGCCGAATTTCAGGTGCATGTCGAATGCCATATATTCCTCTACTTGTGTGCTGTAAAAGTTTGCCTGCCAGGCTGACAGGCCTTTGGACCCGGAGCATTGCCCTCCGGGTAGCGACTAAAAGCGACTTACGTTTGAGCTCAGGCCGCCTGCGCAGACGGCAAGCGCGAGACGAGGCGCAGTGAAACGGTCAACCCTTCGAGCTGGTAGTGCGGCTTGAGGAAAAACTTCGAGGTGTAATAGCCGGGGTTGCCCTCCACTTCTTCCACCACGACTTCCGCGGCAGCGAGCGGCTTGCGGGCCTTCGTCTCTTCACTGGAGTTCTTGGGGTCGCCATCCACGTAATTCATGACCCAGTTGGAAAGCCAGCTTTCCATCTGCTCCCGCGTGCTGAACGAGCCGATCTTGTCGCGCACAATGCACTTCAGGTAATGCGCGAAACGGCAGCAGGCAAACATGTAGGGCAAGCGGGCCGAAAGATTCGAGTTGGCCGTGGCCGAGGGATCGTCGTACTCTTCCGGCTTCGCGACCGATTGCGCCCCGATGAACGCCGCGATGTCCGTGTTTTTGCGGTGCACGAGCGGCATCAGGCCCATCTTGTCGAGTTCTGCCGAACGTCGATCGGTAATCGCGATCTCCGTGGGACACTTCATGTCCACGCCGCCATCGTCACTGGGGAAGGTATGAACCGGCAGGTTCTCGACTGCACCACCCGACTCGACGCCGCGGATCCGCGTACACCATCCGTAGTATTTGAACGAGCGGTTAATGTTCACCGCCATTGCATATGCTGCGTTCTGCCATGTGTACTTCGACGAATCCGCACCTTCCGTGTCTTCTTCGAAATCGAATTCTTCGACCGGATCGGTCTTCGCACCATATGGCAAGCGAGCCAGGGTACGGGGCATCGTCAGCGCGAGATAGCGTGCATCGTCCGTTTCCCGCAGTGAACGCCAGGCGGCGTAGTCGGGCGTCGTGAAAATCATCGACAGGTCACGCGGGTTGGCGAGTTCGTTCCAGTTCTCCATACCCAGCAAAGAAGAGCCGGCCGCCGATATAAACGGGGCATGCGCTGCCGCCGCGACCTGCGCGATGCCGCGCAGCAACTCCACGTCCTGCGGACCGTGGTCGAAATAGTAGTCGCCGATCAGACAGCCATACGGCTCGCCGCCTAACTGGCCGTATTCCTCTTCGTAAATGCGCTTGAAAACAGGACTCTGGTCCCACGCGACACCCTTGAAGCGTTTGAGATTTTTTGCAAGCTCTTTCTTCGACACGTTCATCACCCGGATCTTCAGCAGCGGATCCGTTTCGGTGTTGGTGACGAGATGATGCAGCCCGCGCCACGCGCCTTCCAGTTGCTGAAACCCGGCGTCGTGCAGAATCTGGTTCAACTGCTCGCTGAGCTTGCGATCGATTTCGGCGACGTACGCATTGATAGTCTGCGTCAAATCGTCGGATACGACGTTCGAATCCTGAAGCACATGCTCAGCCAGCGTGCGTACCGCGGCTTCGACCTCTTCCCTCGCGCGCTCATTCTTGGGCCTGAATTCCTTGCTGAGCAGTGCCGAGAATTCGCTGACCTCGGTGAGGGCGCCCTGTACACCTTGCTCGATCTGGTTCTGGCTTTCCATGACTTTCCCTCACTCCTTCCCGGATTCATCAGCGGCTTTCGGTACCGCGCCCAGTGCCTGCAGCAGTGCCGGATCCTTGATCGCCTGGGCAATCAGCTTTTCTGCGCCCGACTTGCCGTCGAGATACGTGCCCAGATTGGCTAGCTGCGTGCGTGCCTCTAGCAACTTCCTGAGCGGTTCAACCTTGCGCGCCACCTCGGCAGGCGAGAAGTCATCCATGCTTTCGAAGGTCATGTCGACTGCGAGATGGCCTTCGCCCGTCAACGTGTTGGGCACACTCAGGCTCACCCGCGGCTTCATCGACTGCATGCGGCTATCGAAGTTGCTGACATCGAACTCCAGTGCCTTGCGTGCTTCAATCGCAGGAAGATCGGCGGCATTGGCACCGGACAAATCCGACATCACGCCCATCACGAACGGGAGCTGTACCTTCTTCTGCGCCCCATACAGTTCGACGTCGTACTCGATCTGCACGCGCGGCGCCCGGTTGCGCCCAATAAATTTCTGACTGTTCTGTCTCGTTGACATTGGCTGCTTCCTTTCAGTGTTGACCATGTGATGGATTCGACGATGCGCTCGATCTGTACGGTGAACGCTGTCCGCACCTACAAAACGCTCAGCGTCGCGATCTATTCCGTCTAAATTTTTCCGCGTTCGTCAGATGCTGTGCTTGCCGGCGTGATCCCCGCCCGCTGGCTACACAACGCCCCAGAGTTGGGGGATATTCCGCAACCACTTTAAATTTGCGCGCTTTGTCATTCGCGGCGGCCACGGAATAAACCGCTCGTTCGAGCGTTTTATGGGGACGCCTTCTCCGTACTTCGTCGATGTCATGGCGCTTCAGGACATGAAACTCTCAACTCAACCCATCAGCGCATTGCGTGGCAAACAGACCTTGTTGGCCCTGCTCGTCCTCGTCGCGATTACGTCACGGGCGCAAGCGGCGTGGCAACTCGTGCGTGCCGATGCACGCCCGGTCGCCATCCACGACACGGGGCTGTATCAGCCGGACATCGGGCAACGCTTCGGGACGGACGACATCGTCGAGACACCGGCAAGCGGCGGCATACAGATTCAGGACGAAGCGGGGAACATCGTTGCGCTGGGTCACGACACGCGTGTGATGTTGTCGCGCGACGCGCATATCGCGTTGCTGCAGGGATGGATGAAGGTGCGCAATGCGTGCAACACGAATGATTGCGCCGTACCGGTTATCGAAACAGAGCGCAGCCGATTTTTGCCGGCAGCCGATACGGCGCTCGTGATTGCGGCGAAAGCCACGGGCTATCAGAACACCGACGCGGTGTTCTGCGAGAGCGGCACGGCAAGCGTCAGCGCAATTGCAGGTTCGCACGGCAAGCCGGCGCCGTTACGCGTCGACGCGCACGGCTTCGCCACTCACTCCATGGCACAGGAACCCGTCACTCTCGCGACGCGGCCCGATTCCGCATTTGTCGCGTCGATGCCGGTCGCCTTTCGCGACGCATTGCGCACCATCCCCGCGCTAACCACCGTGCACAACGATCCGCCCAAAGACATGCGTCCCGTCGTTTATGACGATGTCTCGGACTGGCTCGCAAGCAGCCTGGCAGTGCGTACTGCGCCGCCCACACGTTTTACGGCGCGGTTCCGCGCACGTCTTTCCGATGGGGCGTTTCAACACGCCATCAAGCAGAACATCCGTGAGCTGCCCGACTGGCGTCCGCTCGTTTATCCGCCGCCGCGTGTCCTCGCGCGCAGCACAGCGTTCCAGCCGCGATCACCCTATTCTTCCGACTCCGTACACCCATGAAGATCTCGCTCGCCATCAAGTTCAATCTCGTGTTTATCGCGATCTTCGCGATCGGGCTCACTGCTATCGGTCTCGTTGCCGATCGGGTTTTGCAACAGCAGGCGCTGGAAGAAACACGTCACGATGCCGATGTGCTGTTGAGCGCCGCCGGCGCCGTGCAAAACTACACCGCCCAGCACATCACGCCATTGCTCGCAACGCAGATCCAGTATTCATTCGTGCCAGAATCGGTGCCGGCGTACTCTGCAATCGAGATGTTGAATACGCTGCAAAGCGCGTTTCCAAACTTTTCGTACCGCTCAACCATGGTCAACCCGACCAATCCGCGCGACCGGCCCACTGACTGGGAAACCGAGGTGATCAACCACCTTCACGACCATCCCGAACTGAAGGAAATCACGGGGCAACGCCGCACGCCTGGGGGCGAACAGTTGCTGTTCCTCGCGCACCCCAGCAGCATCACCGATTCGAGCTGCATGCAATGCCACAGCACGCCCTCCGCGGCCCCGCGCACGATGCTCGACAAGTATGGTCCGGCGAACGGCTTCGGCTGGACCATGAACGAGGTCATTGGCGCGGAGTTCGTCTCGGTGCCGATGTCGGAGTCGATCGCTCGCGGTCACGCGGTGTGGCGCAGCCTGATGGTGTCATTGAGCGCGGTGTTCGCGGTTGTGCTCGTCGTGCTCAACCTCATGGTGCACTTTCTGGTGACGCGCCGTCTGCAGATGCTGTCACGCGCGGCTGACGAAGTGAGTCTTGGCAAGTTAGGAGACGTTGCGTTGCCGGCAGGCGGGCGCGATGAAATCGCATCGTTGGCCGTTTCGTTCGGACGGATGCGCACGAGCCTCATCGCAGCCTTTGAGATTCTCGAGGAAGGTCAACGGTAACCGGGCGACGCGTCATGGACCACGAAGATACTTCGCGCACGGCCAGCTTGCCACGGCAGATAGGCCGCTATCAGGTCGAACGGGTGCTCGGCCGCGGCGCAATGGGCACGGTATATCTCGCCACAGATCCGCATATCCAGCGGCAAGTGGCGTTGAAAACCATTCGCTCTGCACTGCTTGACGACACAGGAACCGGCGACGATCGGCCTTCCGGCAGCGAATTGACCGAACGCTTTCTCAACGAAGCGCGCGCCGCCGGGCGTCTCGTGCATCCGCACATCGTCAGCGTATTCGACTACGGGGAGACCCATGGCGTCGCATTCATTGCGCTGGAATACGTGCCCGGCGAAACGCTCGCGCAACGTCTCGCCCGGCGTGTCCGCAGCGGGAGTGCAATACCGGTGCTCGAGGCGCTGAGCTGGTTCGCGCAACTGCTGGATGCGCTCTCATATGCCCATGAGCTTGGGGTCATCCATCGTGACATCAAGCCCGCCAATCTTCTGATTACGCCGCGCGGCGACTGCAAGGTGACGGATTTCGGCATCGCCCAGCTCGATACCGGGCGTCTGACCCAGGCAGGCATGATGATCGGCACGCCGAACTACATGTCGCCTGAACAGTATGCAGGCGGGAATATCGACGCGCGTAGCGATCTCTTCTCCGCCGGCGTCGTTCTCTACGAAATGTTGACGGGTAAGTGCCCGTTCAGCGGAACGTCAGCGGCAATGATGCACCAGGTCATCAACGAGATGCCACCGCCCCCGTCCAGCCACGTGGCTGATCTTCCTGCTGAACTCGACGCCATGATGATGAAGGCGATCACCAAGCGCCCCGAGCAGCGCTTCGCGACTGCTCTGAGCTGGCGGAACGCATTGCTTGTCCTGCACGACACCTTGAAGGACAGGCTCGATCCTGACCATACCGTGATCGCTGCGAAGCTGCCGCGCAAGGCGCTCGAACCCCTGCCGGTAGCCGCGTCCGACCTGTCAGGCAGCTTTCTCGCCACATTAGAGGAGCGGCTTGCCAGCCACGTTGGGCCGATCGCCTCGCTGCTGGTGCGGCGCGCCGCATCGCAGGCGACCGATTCACGAGCGCTCGCCGCGCAGTTGGCCCGACATCTGCCCGACGAAGCGGCTCGCCGCGAATGGGGCACCATGCTCAAGCAGCATCTGATGGAGTCGGGGCAAGGCTCTTCGTTTCAAGTTGTGAGCGAGACACTGGCCTTCGAAGGCCCGCACGCAGCGACCGCGACGCTCGATCCCGCTCATATCGAAGCCGCCACGCGACAACTGGCGGTGCACGTGGGCCCTATTGCGCGGATTGTCGCAGGACGCGCAGCACGAGGCGCGGACACAGCCACCTTCCATGCGCGTCTCGCCGATGCGCTTCCATCGTCAGTGGATAGAGAGGCTTTCCTGCGTGCACTTGGCGAGTCGGCCACGTGACCTTCATCGACTTACATGAAGCTAGTGCTCCTCGTCAGTTCTTCCCATGTATCAAGCTCGCGACCCAGGTCGTCGAGCTTGCTGCGAATCAGATCGAGCGCGTCGCCACCGAGCACCAGATGCAATGGCGGCTTATCTGCTTCGAGCGCGGCTATGATCGCCTTGCCGCCGAGCACGGGATCGCCCTGCTGCTTGCCGTGCGCAGCCGTCACGCCGTCCCGCGCCTTGCCGACGGTGTCCGCATAGGCCGCAAGACGCACGTTCGATTGCTTCATCGAGCCGCCGCGGAAATCGGTGCGAAAAGCACCTGGCTCAACGACGGTCACCCCCAGGCCAAAGGGAGCGAGCTCTTTGGCCAGTGTCTCTGACAGCCCCTCCACTGCGAACTTTGCCATGTGGTAAAACCCGACGCCCGGGAAGGTTGTCAGTCCACCTACCGAACTGATGTTGACAACATGTCCACGGCCACGCTCGCGCATACCTGGCAGGACGGCCTTTATCATGTTCCAGGTGCCGTACACGTTCGTCTCGAACATCGCCCGGACGTCGGCATCCTCGCCTTCCTCGATCGCGCCGAGGTATCCATACCCGGCATTGTTGACCAGCACGTCCACCGCGCCAAACTGGCGCTCAGCGGCACGGACGGCGGCTTTCGCCTCGTCGGGTTTCGTGACGTCGAGCTGGACAGCCAGCGCGACGGCCGGATGCTCCTTGACGATGTCTTCGACAGCGGACACATCCCGTGCACTCACGACGACCCGATAGCCCGACTCCAAAGCCTGTCGCGCAAGTGCACGGCCCAAACCCTTCGAGCATCCAGTAATCAGCCAGACCGCGTTCCTTCCGAGCATTGTCAATCTCCTACGTTATCAGTTCATCGTCGCTTGACCCGCAAGCCACATCGGCTCGCTCGCGCCTAAACCCGGCACCTCTGGGCTGAGTATAGAAAGGGTTTCGCTTCTTATCAGGCTGGATAACCAGGATGAATCATGCGATCTGATCGAACAATCGCAGCCGCGCTGCCGCTATTACTTCGGAGGTAGTTGGCGCATTGCCCGCACAAACTTAATCTACGTCTGTCGTGCGATCACTACCTAACGTACGCGCTTAACTCTCAAGGAAAAAACCATGGCTAAGTTTCCCGTTTATACGCTTGAATCCGCACCCGAACAGTCGAAGCCGTCGTTGCAGGCACTCGCGCAAGCGTTTGGCATGGTGCCCAATATTGCCGGCGCGATCGCCGGATCGCCGAAGCTGATCAACGGTCTGGTCGGCGTGTTCCAGCAGGTTCATACCGGCAGCTTTACGGAAGCACAGATCCAGACGCTTCTGCTGACGAATGCCGTCACGAACGGCTCCACCTGGGCGGTCGCCTTCCATACGTTCCTGGCACTCAAGGAAGGCCTTCATGAAGCAGACGTCCAGGCGATCCGTACGCGCGGCTTGCCGCAAGACAGCAAGCTCGCCGCGCTTTCGCGTCTTGCACGTACGTTGATCGAAAAGCGTGGTCGTCTCGACGATCGCGATGTCGCCTCGTTCACGGCTGCCGGATTCGACCAGTCTCTGGTGCTCGAAGTCATCCTGGTCGTGGCCGCATCGACCATCACCAACTATGCCGGCAGCGTCGCCAATCCTCCGCTGGAGGAAATGTTCGGCGAATACGCCTGGACTGCCTGACTATCAGTGGATCGTCGAACCTGTTGTTGAGTGGTGAGGCATTCGTCAATTCGGATGCCTTACTAGCTCCTTGATTGACGAAGTCACTCTGAAATCCGCGCGGTGAACGGTCTAACGACCGGCCGCGCTATCGATACCGATGCGGTTCACGCCAGAGGCAACTTATAAAAGAGCGTATCGATCTCGGCCGCAAACCGTTCAGTGGGAAGCTCACTACGTGGCACTCTCTGGAAACCATTTTTTTCGTAAAACCGCTGCGCAGCGACGGTTAGTTCGATGGTACCGAGGCATAGAGTTGTTGCGCCACTCTGACGAGCATGCTGCACGAGATGGTCCAGAAGACGTTGCGCCGTGCCTATCGTGGTGCCCCGGAATTCCTTGAGGACATAGAACCTTTTCACCGCAATCAACCCGTCGCCGAGGTCTTTCAAGGAAGCGGTACCGACCACCCGGCTGTCGCTGATCGCAATCCAGAACCCGCTGGCACCCTCTTGATAAGCGTGAGCCAGATCGCCAAGATCACTCTCCGCGCGCGGGTCGTCGTGAATGCCGAATTCCGCCCAGACTTGCGAAATGAGCGACCAGACATCGCTCTCCCAGGACTGGGAGAATCGTTCGATCTGAACAACGGCGATGTCTGATCTCATGGTTTGAGCCCGATCTGATACAACACATCTAGCTGCCAGCGAAGTGATCGTTCAAGCCGGCAAACTGTTTTGCATAACCTTCACTTCCCTGCTCGGCCGCAAAGCGCAGCGGGAGCACACGCTTGACCAGCACTTCGTGCGCGTCAGGCTGCGACTCCAGAATCGACATGACTTCGTCAATATACTCCGTAAGCGGCATCGCGTTGGGGTCGCTGGCCTGTTGCTCGCCCATCAGTTCGGTCTGCACGTAAGGCGGCGCGATTTCCACAACATCCACATTCGTGCCCTTAAACTGATAGCGCAGCGACTCGCTAAACGAGTGGATTGCTGCCTTGGTGGCGCTGTACGTCGGCGTGATGGCGAGCGGCAGGAATGCCAGTCCCGACGACACGGTCAGCACCGTCGACTTCGCCTGCTTACGCAGCAGTGGCAACAATGCAGCAGTGAGACGGATAGGGGCGAGCAGGTTCGTGGCGATCGTCGCCTCGGCGATACTCGTATTCACATCGGCTGCACGCCAGTCTTCCGGCTGCATGATGCCAGCATTGTTGAGGAGCGCGTTCAGCGTGGGATAGTCGCGAGCGATCTGCGCCGCGAAGCGGGCAATGTCTTGCGGATCCGTGAGGTCCAGCGTGGCTGTCTCGATGCCTGGATTGGCCTCGCGCACGGCATCGAGTGCGGACTGGCGGCGCCCCGCGACGATGACCTTGTTGCCACGACGATGAAATGCTTCCGCGAGCGCGCGCCCAATGCCCGAACCGCCGCCGGTGATCAGAATCGTGTTTCCGCTAATTTGCATGGCTGTTCTCCTGTATGAGGTTGTGCTAGCGTATGGCAAGCACTCTCATTCGGGAAGTAGGCACCGGTTTGTGTGGTACGAACATCAATGTGCGTAATGCGGATTCTCAATGGCGAACGGCAAAAAAGAAAATCGACGGGTCGTATTCAAATCGACGACCGGGCACTCGTCCTCAGCGGAACTCGATGCACTTGTGCTCGACGTGCTCGGCCGCGTCGCGGACAAATGGACGATGTGCGTCCTTGAGGTGCTCAATCAGAACGGCGTAGTGCGCTTTACGCGCGTCGGCGAACTGGTCGGCTCGATCAGCCAAAGAATGTTGACGAAGACGTTGCGACAAATGGAGGCCGACGGACTCGTGTTGCGTACCGTGCATCCCGAGGTTCCTCCGCGCGTCGAATACTCGTTGACTGAACTGGGAACGAGCCTGTGTGCAGCATTCTGCGAAGTGTGGCAATGGGCCGAAAGACACGAACCGGAACTACGCGAATTGCGCAAGAAAAGAGAACCCTCATGAACCGCGTGGCCGCCCTTCCGATGTACAACGTCACGCCGGCGCTCGCCGCCGTGTGGCGCGCGTTGCTTGCTGACGTCTTAAAGGCAGTGGACCCGCATGCCGCCCTGATCGATCCGGGTGAAGACCTGCATGCGCTGTGGCGCCGCCCCGACCTCCTGATATCGCAGACCTGCGGTTATCCGCTTGTCAGCGGTTTGCAGCGTCACGTTCAATTGATTGCGACGCCGCAATTCGACGCGCCAGGCTGTGCGGGCGCGAACTATTCGAGCGTGCTGATCACCCGAGCGAATGCACCGTTCGACTCTCTGGACGCATGCCGCGGCACACGCGCTGCCTATAACCAGGACGATTCGAATAGTGGCATGAATGTATTCCGACATGCGGTGGCGCCGCTTGCAAAGGATGAGCGATTCTTTAGCGAAGTCATCCGCACCGGTTCGCACCTCGGCTCGCTGCGAGCGGTGGTGGAGAACCGCGCGGATGTCGCCGCAATCGACTGTGTCACGTTTGCGTTCATGTGCGACGAGTTGCCCGACCTCGCGCAGCAGGTGCGAGTGCCAGGCTGGACAGCGGCATCGCCGGGCTTACCGCTGATTGCCGCGAGCGATGTGCCGCAGAGCACCGTCGAATCGATGCGCGCGGCGCTGGACGACGCCCTCGCTTCACAACCCATGCGTGCGAAGCGACTGCGTCTCAAGGGATTTTCACGCCTGTCGCTGAGCGACTATGCGCACATCAACCAGATGGAAAACGAGGCGCGGGCCCTGGGGTATCCGCACCTTGCCTGAGCGGTCTGGACTACGCGCAATCAACCGACATCCAGCACCAGCAACTGCGCACCGTCCGCTACCTGATCGCCCACCGCGTACAGCACCTCCGATACCGTGCCGGCCGCCGGCGCTCCGATGGTGTGCTCCATCTTCATGGCTTCTATGACGATCAGCGGCGTGCCTTTCTCGACAACCGCACCCGGTTCGACAAGAACCGCGATCACCTTGCCGGGCATCGGCGCGGTGAGTCGCCCTTCGCCGTGTTCGGCATCGGCCGCATGCGCGAGCAGGTTTTGCCATTCGAAAGCCAACGCCTCGCCCAGACAGAACACATGGAACACGTCGCCATCCACGAAGACGCGCCCGGTGACGTGCGAGTCGCCGATCGTCGCGCCGAACTCATGTGCACCTGTTCCACTCCACCACGTAAAGCCGTCGCGCTGACCATCATGTTCCAGTGTCTGCACGCCGCCATCGCGAGCAAACGTCACCGCAAAGGCGCTTTCGTTTTCGACGTCGCGCCATGCGAGGGTCTGCGTATAACCGCTATTTAACCGCCAATGCGACAGCGCATCCCACGGCGATGCGCCATGGGCCGTACCGCCTTCACGCGTCAGCAAGGCCGCACAGGCCAGCGCCACGGCTTCGCGAAATGGCTTTTGCACCGGCGCAAACAACGCAGCGTGATGCCGCTCGATCAGGCCGGTATCGAGATCGCCACTGGAAAACGGCTCGCTCGTGACGATACGCTGCAAAAACTCGACATTGGTATGCGGACCCACCACCTCGCAAGCGCGTAACGCCCGGCTCATCCGCGCCAGCGCCTCGGCACGCGTCGCACCGTGGACGATCAGCTTCGCAATCATCGGATCGTAGTACGGCGTAATCGTGTCGCCTTCGCGCACGCCGCTATCGATCCGCACCGCAGCGCGCGAACCGGGTACCCCTGGCGAACCGATCGCAAACTCCACGCCCTCAGGCATGCGCAGATGCTTGAGCGTGCCCGTCGACGGCAGGAAGCCGCGTGCCGGATGCTCGGCGTAGATACGCGCTTCGATGGCATGACCATCGAGTTTCAGTTGCGTTTGTGTTAGCGGCAACGGCTCGCCTGACGCCACGCGCAATTGCCATTCCACCAGATCGAGGCCCGTTACCATTTCAGTGACCGGGTGCTCGACCTGCAGGCGCGTATTCATCTCCATGAAGTAGAAGTCGCTCGCACCGGTCATGATGAATTCAACCGTGCCCGCGCCGACATAGTTCACCGCACGCGCCGCCGCGACCGCCGCTTCGCCCATCGCACGCCGCAACTCGGCGCTAAGGCCAGGCGCTGGGGCCTCTTCCAACACCTTCTGATGGCGACGCTGCACCGAACAATCGCGGTCGAACAGATATACGGTGCCGCCCTGCTGATCGGCGAACACCTGCACTTCGACATGGCGCGGCCGCGTCAGGTACTTTTCGATCAGCACACGATCATTGCCGAAGCTGCTTGCGGCTTCGCGCTTGCACGATGCAAGCGCCGCCGCGAAGTCTTCGCTGCGCTCGACCACGCGCATGCCTTTGCCGCCACCACCTGCGCTCGCTTTGAGCAGCACCGGATAGCCGATTGCATCTGCTTCACGTTGCAGCAGTTTGGCATCCTGATCGTCGCCATGGTAGCCCGGCACCAGCGGCACGGCAGCAGCATGCATCAACGCTTTGGCAGCCGCTTTCGAGCCCATTGCCGCAATCGCTTCGACCGGCGGTCCGATGAACGCAATGCCTGCGGCTGCGCACGCCTGGGCGAAGTCTTCGTTTTCCGACAGGAAACCGTAGCCCGGATGCACCGCCTGTGCGCCGGTTGCGAGCGCCGCCGCGATGATGCGTTCGTAGCGCAGATAGCTCTCCGCCGCAGTCGCGCCGCCGATATGCACCGCCTCATCGCACGCCGCGACATGCTTCGCGTTGGCGTCCGCATCGGAATACACCGCTACGCTCGCGATGCCGAGACGCTTGCAGGTTGCGGCGACCCGGCAGGCAATCTCGCCGCGGTTAGCGATCAGAATCTTGTTGAACATGAGGTGTCTCGATGAAGTGTCCCGTTCAGGACCGTTGTTCTGCGGGTAATCGTGGCGTCCGGCGGCATCATGCCCAAGGCCTTATGTGCGCCACGACGGCGTGCGCTTTTCGAGGAACGACGCCACTCCTTCGCGACCTTCCGCACTGGCGCGCACGCGCGCGATACGCGAGGCCGTGTCCGCGATCAGCGCTTCATCCAGTTCGCGCCCCGCGATGTCCTGCACGAGTTGCTTGCAGGCTCGCACGGCGTGCGGGCCGTTGGCGCACAGCGTGTCGGCCAGTTGCTGCACGGTGGCGTCGAGTTGCTCTTCACTGACCGATTCGCTGACGAGGCCCAGGCGCAGCGCCGTTGCGCAGTCGAACAATTCCGCGGTGGTGAAGTAGCGACGCGAGGCCTGTTCGCCCAGCGCGCGGATCACATACGGCGCGATGGTGGCGGGAATCAGACCGAGGCGCGCTTCGGAGAGGCAGAAGCGCGCGGTATCCAGCGCCACTACGATGTCGCACGCGCAGATCAGGCCCATGCCGCCCGCGTAGGCGTCACCACTGACGCGAGCGATCACCGGCTTGTTGCAGCGGTAAATCGCCGACAGCATGGCGGCGAGGCGCATCGCGTCGGCACGGTTCTCCTCGTCGGAGTAACCGGCCATCTTTTTCATCCAGTTCAGATCCGCGCCCGCGCAAAACGCCTTGCCGTTTGCCGCCAGCACGACCGCTCGCACGTCGTCGCGCACGTCGAGCGACTGGAATGCCGCGGTCACTTCGGCAATCATCGTTTCGTTGAATGCGTTGCGTACATCGGGTCGGTTCAGCGTGACTGTCGCAACCTGACCGGCTGTCGTCAGGATCAATGTTTCGTATTGCATATCGATTCGCTCCTTCCGTCGAGCTGCCGCGTTACATCCTGAACACGCCGAAACGCGTGTCTTCGATCGGTGCATTCATTGTCGCGGACAGTCCCAGGCCGAGCACATCGCGGGTCTGAGCCGGGTCGATCACACCGTCGTCCCACAGGCGTGCACTCGCATAGTACGGGTGCCCTTGATGCTCGTATTGCTCGCGGATCGGCTGCTTGAACGCCTCTTCCTCCTCCGCACTCCAGGCGCCGCCCTTGCCTTCGATCCCGTCGCGTTTAACGGTGGCCAGCACGGAGGCCGCCTGTTCACCGCCCATCACCGAGATGCGCGCGTTCGGCCACATCCACAGGAAACGCGGCGAATACGCGCGGCCGCACATGCCGTAGTTGCCCGCACCGAACGAGCCGCCGATGATCACGGTAAATTTCGGCACCTTGGCCGTCGCGACGGCCGTCACCATCTTCGCGCCGTTGCGTGCGATACCTTCGTTTTCGTACTTGCGACCCACCATGAAGCCGGTGATGTTCTGCAGAAACACAAGCGGGATCTTGCGCTGGCAGCACAACTCGATGAAGTGTGTGCCCTTGAGAGCCGACTCCGAAAACAGAATGCCGTTGTTAGCGATAATGCCGACCGGATGGCCCCAGATATGCGCGAAGCCAGTGACAAGCGTCGTGCCGTAGCGGGCCTTGAATTCGTCGAAAGCGGAGTCGTCGACGATACGCGCGATCACCTCGCGGATATCGAACGGCTTGCGCGTATCGACAGGGATCACGCCGTAGATGCTCTGCGCGTCGTAACGCGGCGGTTTCGGCTCCTGCAGCGCCACCGGAACCTGCTTGGTACGGTTCAGATTACCGACGATGCTGCGCGCAATCCCCAGCGCATGCGCGTCGTTTTGCGCCAGATGATCGACCACGCCCGACAGGCGCGTGTGCACGTCGCCGCCACCGAGGTCTTCCGCGCTCACTACTTCGCCGGTCGCGGCTTTCACGAGCGGCGGCCCGCCGAGAAAAATCGTTCCCTGGTTCTTCACGATGATCGACTCGTCACTCATCGCCGGCACGTAAGCGCCACCCGCCGTGCACGAACCCATCACCACCGCGATCTGCGGAATGCCGGCTGCGGACAGGTTCGCCTGGTTGTAAAAGATGCGCCCGAAGTGATCGCGATCGGGGAACACGTCATCCTGATTCGGCAGATTGGCGCCGCCCGAGTCCACCAGATACACGCACGGCAGATGGTTTTCAGCGGCAATCTCCTGCGCCCGCACATGTTTCTTCACGGTGACCGGATAGTACGTACCGCCTTTGACGGTGGCGTCGTTGCAGACGATCATGCATTCCTGACCGGCGATGCGGCCAATACCGGTGATCACGCCGGCACCCGGCGCATCGTCGTTATACATGCCGAACGCCGCCAGTTGCGACAGTTCCAGAAACGGCGTGCCCGGGTCGAGCAGTTGCGCGATCCGGTCGCGCGGTAAAAGTTTTCCGCGTCCCACGTGCTTGTCGCGCGCGGCCTGCCCGCCGCCAAGCGCAAGCTTCTCGACTTTGGCGCGCAGGTCGGCAACCAGCACCTCGAGCGCAGCCGCGTTGTTGCGGAAATCGTCCGAGCGGGGATTCAGCTTTGTTTCGATGATCGGCATTGCTTGGCTCTCCTGAGCGCCGCTGTTCTATGCGCCGCCCGGTCCGACCAGGCGGGTTGAGTGGCAACTGAGTGGCAACCGGGTGCCACCAGTCAGGCCGTTTCAGCAAACAGTTCGCGGCCGATCAGCATACGGCGGATCTCGCTGGTGCCCGCGCCGATCTCATAGAGCTTCGCATCGCGCCACAGACGGCCCACCGGGTACTCGTTGATGTAGCCGTTGCCGCCGAGGATCTGGATCGCTTCGCCGGCCATCCACGTGGCCTTTTCAGCGGTGTAGAGAATCACACCGGCGCAGTCCTTGCGCATCTGGCGCACGTGCTCGGAGCCCATTGTGTCGAGTTGGCGACCCACCGCGTACAGATACGCACGGCAAGCCTGCAGCGTGGTGTACAGATCGGCCACCTTGCCCTGGATCAGCTGGAATTCGCCGATCGACTGGCCGAACTGCTTGCGGTCATGAATATACGGAACCACCGCGTCCATCACCGCGACCATGATCCCGGTCGGGCCGCCAGCCAGCACGGCGCGCTCGTAATCGAGCCCGCTCATCAACACCTTCACGCCGCCGTTCAACTGGCCGAGGATATTTTCTTCCGGCACCTCGACGTTCTCGAACACCAGTTCGCCCGTGTGCGAGCCGCGCATGCCGAGCTTGTCGAGCTTCTGCGCCACCGAGAAGCCCTTCATGCCCTTCTCGACGATAAACGCCGTGATGCCGCGCGGGCCGGCTTCGAGATCGGTTTTCGCATACACCACCAGGGTGTCGCAATCCGGACCGTTAGTGATCCACATCTTGGTGCCGTTCAGCACATAGTGGCCGCCCTTCTTGTCCGCGCGCAGCTTCATGCTGACCACGTCCGAGCCGGCGTTCGGCTCGCTCATGGCGAGTGCGCCGACGTGCTCGCCGGACACGAGCTTCGGCAAGTACTTCCGCTTTTGCGCCTCGGTGCCGTTGCGATGAATCTGGTTCACGCAGAGGTTCGAATGCGCGCCGTACGACAGACCCACCGAGGCCGACGCCCGCGAGATTTCCTCCATGGCGATCATGTGGGCTGTATAGCCCATATTGGCGCCGCCGTACTCCTCCGACACCGTCATGCCCAGCACACCCAGGTCGCCGAATTTCTTCCACAGGTCCATCGGAAACTGGTCGGTGCGGTCGATTTCAGCGGCGCGCGGCGCGATTTCTTTCGCCGCAAAACCCGCGAGGCTGTCACGCAGCATTGCGATCTCTTCACCGAGCGGGAATTGCAAACCGGGCAGGTTACTCATTGCAGTGTCTCCAGGAATTCGTGGGATTAGCGAATTTCACGCTAGATTTACGTATACGTCAATAGGTATTTTTGAGTGATACTCAGATACGGGAAATGTCCTCCAAAGCGCCGTTTCAGCGTGCTAAACTCGCCCACACCGGCAGCCTCCAAGGCTCAAAACTGAACTGGACTCATATGATGGCCGCATCGAAGCCTGCACCGACCGCCATGGCGAGGGCCACACCCAGGACAGAGGCGCTTGCATCGCGCCGCGAGCCGGCAGGGCGTAAATCGCAGCAACGCGTGAAGGAAATCCTTCAGGCGGGCCGCGACGTGTTCTCCGAAAAGGGTTACGAACGTGCGACCACGGCAGAGATTGCGCAACGGCTCGGTATCTCCGAAGCGACCGTGTTCAGTTATTTCCGCGGCAAGCGCGAGTTGTGCGCACGGGTGATCGGCGACTGGTACGACGAAATCATCGGTGCAATTGAAGCGGGCCTGCCGCGCGACGGCAGCGTGAGGCAGCAATTCGCGTTCATCGTCCGCATGCATCTTCGTTTGATGCTGGTGAACGGCACGGATCTGTGCGCGCTGGTGCTTTCCGAGGGACGTGCGCGGCATCACGAGTTGAGCGAAGCGTTGACCGATCTGCAGCGGCGCTACACGGCCCCGCTGATGCGCGTGCTCGCCCATGGCCAGGAAACCGGTCAGATTCGTGCGGATGTGCCGTTACGGCTGCTGCGCTCGATGGTGTTTGGACCCATGGAACACGTGCTGTGGGATGCGACGCTCGCCAAGCGCCGCACGGATATCGAAGCCACTGCCGACAGTCTGATCGAGGTGCTATGGGCGGCGCTGCAGCCGCCCGATGCGGCGCTCGCCGCCCTGGTGCAGTTCCGGCATGAGGTGGGTGAAGCGAGCCGGCGGCTGGAAAAGGCACAAGCGGCAGAAGCGGCGAAGGCAGCACACAAGGCCGCCAGCGCCTAGGAATGCGCGAGGTTTACACCGGCGCCACGCCAACATAGTTCTCCGCCATCGCAGTAGCCGCTGCCCGCGAGGTAGTGACATGCTCGAGCTCCGCCACCTGCAGTTGCTGCTCGAACGGCGAGGCATCGTCGAGCCGGTGCATCATGCGCGTCATCCAGTACGAGAAGTGCTCCGCGCGCCAGACGCGTTTGAGCGCGGTAGCGCTGTAGTTATCCAGCAGATCCCGGCGGTTTTCCGCGTAAAAGGCCAGCAAGGCAGCGGTCAACACACGCACATCGGCGATCGCCAGGTTCATGCCCTTGGCGCCCGTCGGCGGCACGATATGGGCCGCATCGCCAGCCAGAAAGAGCCTGCCGTGCTGCATGGTGGTCGAGACAAAGCTGCGCATGGCAACAATGTTCTTCTGGAAGATCTTGCCGTCCACCACTTTCTGACCGTCGGAAGAATCGACCCGCGCGTGCATTTCGGCCCAGATGCGATCGTCGGACCAGTTGTCGACGGAGTCCTTCGGGTCGCACTGGAAATACATCCGCTGCACGTTCGCCGAACGGGTACTGACCAGCGCAAAACCCCGTTCGTGGCGCGCGTAGATCAGTTCGTCGGAAGACGCCGGCCCTTCGCACAGGATGCCAAACCATCCGAACGGATAGACGCGCTCATAGTCCTTGCGCAAGACCGCAGGAATCGACGCTCGCGACACTCCTTGCGACCCGTCGCAGCCAATCACGAAGTCGCACTGAAGCTCGCACGCCTCGCCTTGATGGCGAAAGCGGATTGAAGGCGTATCCGTATCGATACCGTGAATCGAAGTATCCGACACGCTAAACAGCAAGGTGCCACCCGCCTCCAGCCGCGCCGCCACGAGGTCCTTGATGACCTCGTGCTGGGCATAGACGGTGATCGAGTGGCCTGTTAGTCCGGTCAGGTCGATCCGGCGGCGCTTGCCCTCGTAAGCCAGTTCAAAGCCATGATGCAGCGCGCCCTCGGCCTTCATGCGCGCGCCGACACCGGCCTCGCAGAGCAGATCCATGGTGCCCTGCTCGAGCACGCCGGCGCGGATGGTGGATTCGATCTGCGCGCGCGTGCGCGATTCGAGCACGACGGACTCGATGCCACGCAGATGAAGCAGATGGGAAAGAAGCAGGCCTGCCGGCCCGGCGCCGATGATGCCGACTTGGGTACGCATAGATGTCTCCTGTCGCGGTCGGTGAGAGTTGGCGCTTTAGCGCCGACGCTCACCCCATGCAACGCAGTTGCGATTGGCGGTAATTGATTTGTGGATCAAGTGTGCCGACCGCGGACCGTATCGCGCAACGCTATATGACAGATAACAACTATGCCGTTTTGAGATAAGGCCGTGACTTCAGGTCAACATCGGCGTCAAGTCCGGATCGCCTTTGGCCATCGCCCGCTGATAAGCAGGCCTTGCACCGATGCGCTGCAGGTACGCGAGTATGTTGGGATAAGGCGTGAGATCGAGAGGATGGAACAGGCGCATCGTGGTCAGCGAGAAAACGCTCATGATGTCGGCTGCGGTGAATTCGCTGCCCGCGAGATAGTCGTTATGCGCGAGGCGCGTCTCGACCAGTGCCAGCACTTTTTCAAGGCGATCGAGCGACGACGTTTGAACCGGATGGTCCGGCGCCAGTCCGCAACGTCCCACAGTCATGGTTCGAAGCATGACCGGCTGCAGATTGCCGTTGGCGAAGTGAAACCAGTAGAGATACGAAGCAAAATCCGCATGGTCCGATGCGTGCTGCAAACGTCCATGACCATAGCGGGCGAGGATGAACTCGACGATAGCAGCGGACTCGGCCAGCAACATGCCGTCGACTTCCACAAGCGGCGCCGCGCCAAGCGGATGCAGCGCCTTCAGCTCCGGCGGCGACAGGCGCGTGACGGAGTCGCGCGTGTATTTCTCGAGCTCGTAGGGAACGCCGAGCTCTTCGCAGAGCCACACGATCCGTTCGGATTGCGAGTGGCCCAGGTGATGGATCTTCAGCATGTAACTTTCCTTGTAAGAAGCGTGGCGGTGATCAGGCGGGGTTCAATGGACAAGCGTGCCACCTCGCGTTTCAGGTTCCATATAACCTGAATTCCAATACGTTAGCGTGAAAGTCGCCACTCTTGACATGGTCGCGCTCGCAACTCATGGACACATGCGATCGGATTTGCCAGGATAAGGGAAGGCATCGAACTTGCTGAGCCCCTTGGAAAAGTCGTCGCACCACGCGGCACCCCAAACAACGAGGACAACCGCATATGGCAACGCGCACGAAACCGCAGATCAGGGTCGGCATTGGCGGCTGGACGTACGCCCCATGGAGAGGCGTGTTCTATCCAGAGGACCTGACGCAAAAGCGCGAACTGGAATACGCGAGCCGCCAGTTGACCACCATCGAAATCAACGGCACCTTCTACGGTTTGCAAAAGCCCGAGAGCTACATGAAGTGGCACGACGAGACACCCGACGATTTCGTGTTCTCGCTCAAGGCGCCGCGCTACGCAACCAACCGGCGCGTGCTGGCAGAAGCCGGTGACAGCATGGAGCGCTTCTTCGCCAGCGGCCTCACCCACCTGAAAAACAAGCTCGGGCCGATCAACTGGCAATTCGCCACAACCAAGCAATTCGATGCAGAGGATTTCGAAGCATTTCTGACGCTGCTGCCCAAAAAGCTGGACGGGCTCACGTTGAGGCATGCGGTCGAAGTCCGGCACGAGAGCTTCCGTAGCGAGGCCTTTGTCGCGCTGGCGCGCAAATACGGCGTCGCTATCGTGCTCGCGGCGGAAGGCGAGTATCCGCAGATCGCCGACCTCACCGCGCCCTTCGTGTACGCCCGGATCATGGGGACTTCCGAAAAGCAGGCCCAGGGCTACTCGAAGAAGGCGCTCGACACATGGGCGGAACGGGCCAGCCAGCTCGCCGCGGGCACAGTACCGGACGACCTCGAACCGGTCGCGGCAGACACCGGCGCGAAAAAGGGACGCGACGTATACCTCTACGTGATCAGCGGCTTCAAGGAACGCAATCCCGCAGCAGCGCTAGGGATCATCGAGCGACTACATCAATAACTCATCCGCCCTCGAAAGAAACAGCTTCAACACTGCAGACGTATTCGATTTGCTGTAGCCGATCACCAGATCGATCGTCGGCGCCTCGCCTTCGAGCGGACGGCTCACTACCGACCATGGCAGCAGATTGTTCGCGTACTCGGGCATCAGCGCCAGACCGCGCGTAGAGGCTACTAACGACATCGCCATCGCGAGGTTGTCGACACCATGTTCGGGCGCGACCTCAATCGCCTTGTCCTTCAGATACTTCAAGATCACCTGATGCAGCACCTTGGCCTTGTTGGTCGCCATGATGAAAGGCTCACCCGCGAAATCCCCGGGGCGGATGGTGGCCCGCTCAGTGAGGCGGTGATCGCTCGGCATCAGCACGACCAGTTTCTCCTGGCTCACGACGCGATAGTCGAGATCGAAGCCCGGTTCCGCGCGTAGAAACGCGAGGTCGAGCTTGCCGCGCGCGAGGGCGTCCGCCAGATCCGGCGAGTAGTGGCTCGACACCGTCACGTCGACCTTCGGCAATTCCTCGCGCAACACCTGCATCGCGCGCGGCAACCACGTCATTTCCTGCCCTGTCAGAAAGCCGAGCGCAAAGACCGGCTTGCTCGGCTGCGCCGCGCGCCGCGCCGCTTCGCCCGCTGCATCCACCTGCGAGAGCGCGAGCCGCGCGTGATCGAGAAACGCCTTGCCTGCGGCCGTCAGTTCGACCCCGCGCGCGCTGCGGCTAAACAGGTCGGCACCGACCTCCTCCTCCAGATCGCGGATCTGCCGGCTCAACGACGGCTGCGAAGTGAACAGCCGACGCTCGGCCGCGACCGTCAGGCTGCCGGTCTCGGCAACCGCAATGAAATACCGCAAATGGCGTAGTTCCATAGGCCCTCGAATTCGATCCATGCCTGATAGGCATGCCTGCCAGCTTACAAAGTCTTTTAGCTTTCGACAAGACCTCACTACATTACCCATCAGGCGGCGACGGGACGGCGGTCCACTCATTCAATCCATGCTTGCAATATATATCTACCCAGCAAAGGAAAGATCATGGCTCACTTGTTCACTCCCAGGAACGTCGGCGCTTTCGGTGTTCGGCGCCGAGCGCGTAGGTGTACGGATCTCGCCGTCCGTCGAATGGGGCGGTATCTCCGATAGCAACCCGGAAGCCACCTTTAGCTACGTGGCTAAAGTACTCGACGGTTACGGTTTGGCCTATCTTCACGTGATCGAACCGCGCATCAAAGGAGACGGCACGTTGCATGAAGGTCACGCACCGGTGGCGGTGAAGTATCTGCGCGCGCACTTCTCAGGTCCGATCATCGCCGCAGGCGGCTTCAATGGCGCCAGTGCTGAAGCGATCGTCGCATCCGGCAATGCCGATCTGGTGGCTTTCGGTCGTCACTTCTCGTCGAACCCGGATCTGCCCTATCGCCTGCAGCACAACCTGCCGCTCACGCCATACGTGCGCTCCGCGTTCTGGGGCGGCGACGAAAAGAACTACTCGGACTTCCCGGCTTACGAAGAAGCCGAGACGGTGTGCTCCTGAGCACTCGCCGTAACGCTCAACGCACGACACCACCAGCATCCACTCACATCACGAGGTTTCTATGTCACGCACAGTTCAGTTTGCCAAAGCCGGCGCTCCCGAAGTGCTCGAATTCGTCGAGCATCAGGTGCGCGCCCCCGGCCCGCATGAAGTTCGCATTAAAGTGAAGGCAATCGGCATCAACCGCGCCGAATCGATGTGGTGTCTCGATGACTATATCGAGCCCGTCAAGTTTCCGGCCGTTCTGGGGTACGAGGCCGCCGGCGTCGTCGATGCGGTGGGACCGGAAGTGAACGGCATCGCGGCCGGCGACGAAGTCAATGTCATGCCGTCGTTCTCGATGAACAGCTACGGCACGTACGGCGAAATCGTCATCGTGCCGGAACATGCGGTCGTGAAGCATCCCAATTCGCTGTCCTATGCTGAGGGCGCCTCGGTGTGGATGATGTTCGTCACTGCATACGGCGCGCTGATCGAAGACGCCAAGGTCACGAAGGGCGACTTCGTCATCATTCCGGCGGCCTCGAGCAGCGTGGGACTTGCGGCGATCCAGATCGCCAATTACGCGGGCGCAACCTCGATCGCGCTCACACGCACCTCGGAAAAGCGTCAGCAGTTGCTCGACGCCGGCGCGGCACACGTGATTGCCACGGAAGAAACCGACCTGGTGCAAGAGGTCAAGCGCATCACGGGCGGCAATGGCGCACGCGTCGCCTTCGACCCGGTCGGCGGCCCGACCTTGACCAAGCTGGTCGAGGCGCTGTCCTTCAACGGCATCCTGTACATCTATGGCGCGCTCAGCACCGATGTCACACCGCTGCCGATCCTCGACATGATCGCCAGGGTCATCACCGTCAAAGCTCACAACATCTGGCTGACGAGTGGTGACGAGGCCCGGCGCAAGGCCGCAGTCGAATATGTCCTGAAGGGACTGGAAAGCGGCGCGCTCAAGCCGGTGATCGACCGCACCTTCAAGTTCGACGAAATGGTTGAGGTGCACCGCTATCTGGAGAAAAACGGCCAGTTCGGCAAGATCGTCGTCACTGTCTGAGCACAAGGGGCGCCTCGCCGCGCCCCTTCATTGTTGGCCGAACCCAAACATTGTTTTCAGGGAACGCGCATTTATCTCGCGTGAGCCGGCCGATAAGATGCGTTCGAGGGTGTCGCCAATGACACCAGCCTTCCGCCTTCAGCCCCGTTGTGCCGCGCGCCGTCACGACGGGCGTTCGCGTCTTTGCGACGCGTCGCGGGTTGCCGCGCTCAGCCGTCCCGACCCGTCGTGGCGGGCAGAGGCGGTCCCGGGGAGCGGAATCAGATAAAGGATTCGACGTGAACGTTACAGGACCCGAGCCAGACCTGGCAGCCACGATGAACGCACCCACGGGGCGCAGCCGGCACCTGAAGGCAGATGCGGCGCAGCGTAACACTGTGGTTGAACGTGCCTTTTCGACCGCTGGCGAGGCGCTTGCGCGTCCCCGCCTCGCAGATCCATGGGCAGTGGTGATTGCCGGATTGAAAGAAAGCGCCTTGTCCACGCAGGACGAGATGGGTGATAGCGATGTGGAAGAAGCGGCGGCTACGGGCCGCATGCAAGGCGCGCCTCGCCTCTCCGCGACGCGCTCCGGTCGCGATTGCGCCAACCCGGCGCGCCGAGGTGCAGCGGCTGATCGTTCGCGCGGAAGGGCCGCCGAAAACAAAAGCGCCGTGGTGACGTTTGTCGAGCGTTTCACCGCCAAATCGGTTTCGATTACGTGGCGCGACTCCACCGCCGCCAACTACTGCGAACAGTTGTGGATTCGCAGGATCGCGCGCTCGCAGGGCATTTGCGCCATCACGGGATCCAGCATCGTACGCGGCGACGCGGTTTATGGGCCCGCAGGCCGCACTGCGGCACGGCCGGCCAATGCCGCGCAAATGGTGCTCGCCGAAGCGATCGAGGAACTCGAAGCGTCGCTGTAACGCGCATCGAATCTGCAGGGTGGTCTTCCGGCCGCGCGACGGTACCACAGCGCGGCCAGATCACCAGGCTGTGGCTGCCTGGGAGGTTTTTTTGATCTTCCGGTCGTGCACGCCCCAACATACTTTCATTTCCCCGACACCCTCCTATAGCAAGCCTCATTGGGCCACTCAGCGCCCATCATGCGGCATTGCGTTTGCAGCACATGCCCGCGAGGCATGGCCACCAGCCCACAAAGTCTTTTTCCTTTGTGCTGTGCACCCCTAAATTAGCTCTCATGGCAGCGACGCGAACGTCCACCCCCCGCGCGTCACAGCTCTGAACTACCGGATGACGAACACGCATCCGAACTTCACAGGCACAGCAGCTTTTAACCTCACTGGAGATTGACCATGACTAGCCTGACTGGAAAAACCGCTCTCGTCACCGGCGCTTCGCGTGGCATCGGCCGCGCCAGCGCCCTCGCACTCGCCAGACAGGGCGCAGAGGTCCTGATTCACTACAGCAGTGGCGAGAAGGAGGCCGACGCTGTCGTTGCCGAGATCCGCGCAGCCGGCGGCAAGGCAGAGAAGGTTGGCGCCAATCTGCGTGCGGCAGACGGTCCGCACAAGCTAGCAGCAGCGGTGCGTGAAATGGTCGGCGAACGGCTGGACGTTCTGGTGGCCAATGCCGGCATCTCCAAGGCCGCGAGCATCGAGGACACCACCGTTGAAGATTTCGACAATCTGTTCGCGGTGAATGTGCGGGCGCCCTATTTCCTCGTGCAACAGCTGCTGCCGGTGCTTGGCCAGGGCAGTAGCGTCGTACTGCTGTCGTCGCTTGCCGCCCATTCCGCGGTGGGCGTGCTGTCGGCCTATGCCTCGACCAAAGGCGCGGTCGATACGCTCGTCAAGCATTTCGCCTCCGCACTCGGCGAACGTGGCATTCGCGTGAATGCGGTTGCGCCTGGCGTAGTCGCCACCGACATGTCGAACTTCACGAAGACGGATGCCGGTCGCGACATCACGCTAGGCATGCAGGCATTGAAGCGCATCGCGCAGCCCGACGACATTGCCGGTGCGGTCGCGTTCCTCGCTTCCGATGCGGCCCGCTGGGTCACTGGCGACACGCTGCACGTGGATGGCGGCTCGAAGCTCTGATTGAACAGTAATCTGGAGGCGGCCTTTGTTATTTCGCCGGACGTCCGAACGCGTATGGTCTAGCCTGTCTTCATGTGATCGAACCGCGTGTGACAGGCATCGAGACACTCGTGGAAGACCTGGCCACCGGTCGCGTCATCGTTCCTGCGCAAAATCGTCAAAGGGCCGATCATAGGGGCAGTGGCCCGCAACACCCGTCTCGCCGAGCGCGGCCCACGCTGCGCGGCGAATCAACCCAAGGAGTGTTTCAATGTCAAGCAACCTGAACCAGACAGGCAAGACCGTCAAGATTCCAGGCGCCGATCATCCGATCACCGTCGAGCCGAACCCGGCGCGCATCGTCGTCAAGCTCGGGGGCAAGGTGATCGCCGACACCCGCGAAGCATTGACGTTGCGCGAAGCGGCCTACCCTGCTGTCCTGTACATCCCCAGAAAGGACACGGACATGACGCTGCTGGAGCGCACCGAACATACGACCTATTGTCCGTACAAGGGCGATTGCTCGTATTTTTCGATCCCGTCGGGCGGAGAGCGTTCGGTGAATTCGGTCTGGACCTATGAACATCCGTACACGGCAGTCGCGGCAATCAAGGACCACCTCGCCTTCTATCCGGACCGTGTAGATTCGATCGAAGTGCACGCCTGAGCCGGCGAACTTCGCGACTTCATGACGGTTATGACTTACCGCGTGAGCAGCGTCCCAGCTTGCTCACGCGGTCTCTCTCTTCAACGATCTTCCACAGACGACCGCTCACCCGCCAAACACCTCGACCATCTGGGCATTGAACCCGTTCACGAGTTCATGTTCACCCGGCCCGGGATTGCCGCGGAACAGCACGGTCGCATCCACCAGCACCTCATCGGTGTCCGTACCGAGCACTGCGATAGTCTCGTTGATAAACGCATCCAGCGGCATCGCCTGTTCAGCTTCGCGGCTGTTCATCAGGTCGGTGCGCACCCACGGCGGCGCGATTTCGAGGACTCGCACCGTGGTATCGCGCAACATGAAGCGCTGCGACATGATGTATGAATGCAACGCGGCCTTGGTCGACGAATACACTGCAGTCACGGCCAGCGGCACGAACGCCAGCACTGAGGTCGTATAAGCGACCACCGCATTGTTCTTCGTCTTGAGATGCCCGAGCAGCGCCGAGGTCATGCGGATCGGCCCGATCAGATTGGTCTCGACGGTAGAAACCAGCAGCACATCGTCGATCCGGCCCGCAGCGCTATCCGGTTGCATGATGCCGGCGTTATTGATCAGCACATTGAAGTCGGGATAGTCGCGGATCAGTTGCGCCGCGGCCCGCTCGATGCTTGCCGCGTCAGTCATGTCCAGCTCGATGGCGGCCATGCCGGGGTTGGCTGCGACCACCTCGTCGAGAAGGCCGCGACGGCGTCCGCTAATGATCACCTTGTTGCCGCGCTGATGCAGCGCCTCGGCCAATGCGCGCCCGATACCCGAGGTGCCGCCTGTGATAAAAATCGTGTTTCCTGTCAGTTTCATGATGGTGTCCTAAATAATGTTCAAGGCATCGTGGTTTCGAAGTCCAATGTTTCTGGGCTAGGACTTCACTCCGGGAAACGGTCGCCGAACATCGGCAGACCGCTCGCGGATTGCTCCCTGGTTGCCTCGTCCTGCAATACGTCCCAGTGCTCGGCGAGCTTGCCGTCTTCGAAGCGGACCACGTCCGCTGCAATCCACGCGGCTGGCCTGCCGCTGCCGGAGAAACGGCCATGCGCGATCACGTAGTCGCCTTCGGCCACGATCAGCTGGTTCTCGTAACGTAGCGTGTCAGGCAGCGTGCGGATCAGACCGAACAGCCCGTCGCGCCCCGGTGCAATGTGTGCGCTGTGCTGGATATAGCGGTCCGACCAGAAGCGTTCGGCGGCCGCGTAGTCGCGCTTATTGAAAAGCGTATCGAAAGCCTCGAGGACGAGGGCCTTGTTCTGCTCAGGCGTGGTTGTGCTCATGTCAGTCTCGATAGATGAAGGTAGATGAGTCGAAGCGCCGCCGGACATCTCGGACGTCGACGGAACGCAGAGCCGGAACGGTTGCGTGGTGAAGTAAAGATAAGGGCGGCTGAACGGCAGCGGTAGCCGCTCTTTTTCGCTATCTCTTATGTATGCGGCGCATAGATGGCCGCGCTTCACGGCGCAGATCGGCCATGAGGTGTTCGACGACTGCGCGCCCTGCCGCGCGGGTTGCCCGGCCCATTGGAAAGTACGCATGCACTGGGACGGCGTCGGTCGTCCAGTCGGCGAGCAGCCTGACGAGCGAACCGTCGGCCAGCTCGCGCCGGCAGGCCCATTCGGTCGTGGAGGTAATGCCGATACCTCCTACCGCGGCGGCGACAGCGCCCTCGTTTTCATTGGTCGAGAAATGCGCTTCGAGATCGACCACCACCTCTTCGCCGGCACGCTCGAATTTCCAGCCCGACGGGACCACCGACGCCGGCCCGCCGACGATGCGATGCCGCGTGAGATCCTCCGGCCTCTCCGGCGCGCCATAACGGTCCACATAGTCGCGCGAGGCGATGATCACGCGCTGGATCTGCGTAATCAGCGTGGCGGTTGCGCTCGAATCGACCAGCCGCCCGAGCCGGATAGCGACATCCACCGCGTCCTTGACGAGATCCTGCGGACGGTCGCCCAGCAAAACCTGCAGACGTAGCTCCGGATGAAGTTCGAGAAACGGTGTTAGACGCGGGATGACCTCGCGAATCGCCACACTGGCCGGCATGCTCATGCGCAGCATGCCGCGCAGTTCGCCGCCATCGCGCACGCTGTGTTCGGCGTCTTCGAGCGCGATCAGGATTGAATCGAGACGCGCGAGGAACTCGGCGCCGGCCTCGGTCAGCACGACGGCACGCGTGGTCCGCGTGAGCAGCCGCGCGCCGAGGTCGGTTTCCAGATCGGCGATGATGCGCGATACCTGCGATTGCGACAGCCCGCATTCGCGCGCCGCAGCGGAGAAGCTGCCAAGACGGGCGACGCGGGTGTAAAGCTTGAGGGAGAGGATGTCCTTCACGGTGGCGGCTGTAGGTGGTTGCTGGAGGCGGGTGAGCCTGGGCAAAGGCTATACGATTGATGCATATTTCGCAAATGTCAGGCGAATCCAGTGCATGGTTGCCGGGCCGCGTGTCATCCTGATGTTCGAACCAGGTCGCATTGCAAAAATCGCTTGCCCTATTTTTTGGGAAAGGCTACCTTTACGCCGTTCTACACGCTGTCGCGGGAGAGACTGTCACGCCGAAAGGCGGTGGCGGCGCCGACGGAGCAACCGCCCCGGAAACTCTCAGGCACAAGGACCGCCCAGCGGGAACATCTGGAGAGCGGCGCTTTCAGCGCCCACCGAAGGGGATTTCCGTCCGCCCGGCAACGGGGTGCGCACGGAAAGAAACTCTCAGGTACATGGACAGATGGGGCATGGAAGCCGGAAACGGCCGTGCTCACTCACTCTGGACCATGACATGTCACGTATCGCCATCATCGGCGCCGGCATTACCGGCGTCACGACCGCTTACGCCCTTGCGCAACGCGGCTTCAACGTCACCGTGTTCGAACGCCATCGCTATGCTGCGATGGAAACCTCTTTCGCCAACGGCGGCCAGCTCTCGGCCAGCAACGCGGAAGTGTGGAACAGCACCGCGACGGTCCTCAAGGGCCTGCGCTGGATGCTGACCCGCGACGCACCGCTCCTGCTCAATCCCCTGCCGAACTGGCACAAGTACTCGTGGATGGGTGAATTTCTGCGGCAGATTCCGCACTACCGCGCGAACACGATTGAAACCGTGCGGCTCGCGATTGCCGCGCGGCAGCATCTGTTTTCGATGGCGGAACGCGAGGGGATCGATTTCGACCTCGAACGGCGCGGCATCCTGCACGTGTACAAAACCCGCAAGGAGTTCGATGCAGCCGCGAAGGTGAATGCATTGCTCAAGGAAGGCGGTCTCGAGCGCGAGCCCGTAAGCGCTGACGAAATCCACCGGATCGAGCCCGCGCTCGACGGCACCTTCCACGGCGGTTTCTTTACACCGTCCGATTCGACCGGCGATATTCACAAGTTCACGCGCGGTCTCGCTCAGGCATGCGAGCGCCAAGGTGTCGAATTCCATTACGACACGGAGATTGCTTCGATCACGCGTGATCAGACTGGCGCATTCAGCATTGCGGCCACGAAAACGGGGCAGCCGTTTCAGCAGTCGTTTGCGCGGGTTGTGGTGTGCGCCGGTGTCAGGAGCCGCGAATTCGCCTCGATGCTGGGCGACCACGTCAACATCTACCCCGTCAAAGGTTATTCGATCACCGTCTGTCTCGACGATGAAGCGAGCCAGCAAGGCGCTCCGTGGGTCAGCCTGCTCGACGACAGCGCGAAGATCGTCACCAGCCGCCTCGGCGCCGATCGCTTCCGCGTGGCAGGAACCGCTGAAATCAACGGCTTCAACCGCGATATCAGGGCCGAACGGATTGCGCCCCTGGTCGACTGGACGCGCCGTTATTTTCCGCAGGTGAATACGTCGCGCGTCATACCGTGGGCCGGTCTGCGCCCCATGCTGCCGAGCATGTTGCCGAAGGTGGGCAAAGGCCGTTTGCCGGGCGTGTTCTATAACACCGGCCACGGGCATCTCGGCTGGACACTTTCGGCGGCCACGGCTGCAGGTGTAGCGGACGTGATCGAGCAGACCAGCCAGCGCGCGGCCTAGCCCTCTCCGGCTGCTCGCGGGCGTTCAGAAGCAGCTTGCGCTCTCGCCTCAACGTGTGCATCATGCATATATGCACACTGCACACGTTGAGGCATCGCCATGACGCAGCGCACCGAAAACCTCCTCGGCGTACTCGCCCTGCTGGTGACAGACGAGATGAACGCGCAAAACACCGTGGCCACCCTCGCCGGCCCCACGGCGCGCGCCATGCTCAATGCCGTTGGCCAGTACCCCGATTCGTCCATCGAAGTACTGCGCGATGCGGTGGACCTTTCGCATCCGGCGGCAGTCCGTGCGGTGGCGGGGCTTGTCGAAGCGGGCCTGATCGAGAAAAAGCCCGGCCCCGACAAGCGCGCTGTAGCGCTCGCCCTCACCGCCGCCGGCAAGCGTGAAGCAAAGCGCATGCAGGCCGCGCGCGAACGGATGTTGCAGCGCGTGGTCAGCCGTCTCGACGCGGACGAACGCATCGTGTTCGAAGACCTGCTGATCAAGATTCTCTGGCATGAAACGCGTGATCCAGCGCATGCCATGCAGTTGTGTCGTCTGTGCGACGAGGGCCCTTGCCTGAAGGCAGGCTGCCCGGTCGAATGCCGTGACCAGGGCTTGCCCATGCCACAGCGGAGCGGCGCATGAATGCCGCGGTCTCTGCACGCTGGCGTGCGATTGGAGCGCTGACCGCCGTGTCGGCGTTCACGCAGATCGGCCAGTTCGGCATCGGCTTCATGGTCTTGCCTGTCTGGCTGGCTCATCAAGGGCTCGACGCACCGCGAGCCGGGCTCTTTTCCGCAGTTCAGTGGGCGGGCATGTTTACCGGGTTGCTTTCGGCGCCACGACTGGTGGAGCGGTTCGGCGCCAGGCGCACCGTGTTGCTCGCGCTGGCGGCAACGGTCATCGCCTTCGCCAGCATCCGCGCACTAACCTGGCCTCTATGGATCGTCCCCGGCTTTCTGATCGGGCTCGGCATGGGGCTGCGCTGGATCGCGAACGAGACCTGGCTTTACCGGCTGGTTCCTGCGGATGCCAGCGGGCGCGTGGTCGGCATGCACGAAGCGTTGATCGCCGTCGCGGGGGTGATTGGTCCAGCGCTGGCCGCGTGGTGCGGAGTCGACGGGCCAATCATTTTTATAGCCGGCGCGGCATGTACGTTCGCCGCGGCCGTCCCGCTCTGGCTGGCAGGTTCCGATGCCGCCGATGATGCAAACACACAAAGCAGCCAACTCGCTCGTGCGTCCGGGGTTCATGAAGTTCCTGAGGATACCGAATCTGACGAAGCCGCCGATGCGCTCCAGGCCGCCCGGTCGGCTCAGCGCGCCGCCAGCAGACAGGCAAACGGTATCGACCCGCTGATCGCCCTGGGCATGGTGGTCGTGGTGGTAGGCGGCCTGGGCGATGGCGCGCTATTCGGCCTCTTTCCCCTCTTCGCCAATGGCCGCGGCCTAAGCGTCACACAGACCGCCACACTGCTGACGTGTTTCGGCGTTGGCGGCATGGTCCTGCAGTTTCCGGTCGGCTGGCTAGTGGATCGCACCGGCCTGCCGACAGCGGTCATGTTTTGCGCCGCAATCAGTGCGCTATCGATTGTCTCGTTCGGACTCGCAGCGCCCGCTTCATGGCTGCTCGGCGCGAGCGCGCTGCTGCTAGGCGGTCTGAACAGCGCATTCCTCACGCTCGGCGTCTACGCCGCGGCCTCCGGCGCGAAAGCTGCACTCATCCGCAATATGCGGCTGATTTCGCTGACTTTCTGCGCCAGTTCGATTGTCGGCCCTTTGCTCGCCGGTTTTGCAATGAAAGCGCTCGGCAACGACATGCTGATATGGCAGTTGGCGCTGGCAAGCGGCGCACTTGCCGTCTACACGCTGGGTCTGCTCGAGGGCCGGCGTCAGCCGCGCGGAGCGTCCTCCACGAGCTAACGCCAACGTCAGTGCCGCTGAAGCATCAACGTGTACCGGCTACCTTGCGCTGCCGCCACAGGCACAACACATCGCATGCAATATGCGCCGCGGCAATCGCGGTGATCTCGCTTTGATCATAGGCCGGCGCCACTTCCACGACATCGGCGCCAATCAGATTCACACCGGTCAGGCCGCGCACGATCGCCAGCCCTTGCGCCGACGACAGGCCGCCTGCGACCGGCGTGCCCGTACCCGGTGCAAAGGCCGGGTCGAGGCAGTCGATATCGAAGGTCAGATAAGTGGGACGCTCGCCGACAATCGACATGATCCGCTCCACCGCGGCTCGCGTACCGTGCTCGTGCACCCACGCCGCATCGAGGATATTGATGCCCATGAAGTCGTCGTTCCACGTGCGGATGCCGACCTGCACCGAGGTCTGCGGGTCGATCAGGCCGTCCTTGACCGCCTTGTAGAACATTGAGCCGTGATTCAGGCTGTCCGGGCTGTCGTCGGCCCAGGTATCGCAGTGTGCGTCGAAGTGGATCAGCGACAGCGGCTTGCCATACTTCTCGGCATGCGCGATCAGCAGCGGATAGGTGATGTAGTGATCGCCACCCAGCGTCAGCATCTTCGCACCCGAGCGCAGGATCGTGCGCGCATGCTCGACGATTGCCGGCTTGATAGTCAGCGGATTGTGCGCGTCGAACCAGCAGTCGCCGTAGTCGGTCACGGCGAGATCGTCGAACGGATTGAATCCCCACGGATAAGGGTACAACTCGGACAACTGCACGCTTGCCGCACGCACCGCAGCAGGACCGAGGCGCGCACCGGAGCGAAAGGTGGTCGCCAGATCGAGTGGAACACCCGAAATAGCCACGTCGACACCGTCGAGCTCGCGCGTGTACTTGCGTCGCATGAACGACAGCACGCCCGCATAGGTGTTTTCGATCGAGGAACCGTACAGGGACGGACGGCGGATTGCACCGTCGCCATAGAGAAGTTCAGTCATGGGATGACCTGATAAAACATGCCGGCAACACGCGCGAGGTTTCCCGAGGTTGTACGCGTATCGCCCGGCTTCGGATTCATTGGGAACGCGACGGTGCCGTAATCGCGCACCGCCGCGCTGGCTTGCGAATCCTTTAGCGCAGCCGCACCAGCGTAGACTTCAGCTCGGTGTACTTCTCCAGTGCGTGCAACGACTTGTCGCGGCCGTTACCCGATTGCTTGTAGCCGCCGAACGGGAAATTCATGTCTCCCCCTTCGTCGTAGCAGTTGACCCATACAGTGCCGGCCCGCAGGCTGCGCGCCATTTCGTGAGCGGTGGTCAGATTCGAAGTCCAGACTGCGGCAGCCAGGCCGTATTCACTATTGTTCGCAATCCTGATGGCCTCTTCCGCCGTATCGAACGTGATGACCGACAGCACCGGTCCAAAGATTTCTTCACGTGCAATTTTAGCATCGGCCTGGGTGTCGAAAATGGTCGGCTCGATATAGTAGCCACCGCTCTCCTGCTTCACGCGGCCGCCCCCGAGCAGCAGCTTCGATTCCGCGCGGCCCGCTTCGATATAGCCCAGCACGCGGTCCAGTTGCACCTGGTCGACGATTGCGCCCATCGAGGTCTTCGGGTCCAGCGGATTGCCCGGTGCATAACCGCGTGCAGCGGCGATCAGCTTGTCGAGGAACACGTCCTTGATGTCGCGATGCACGAGCAGGCGCGAACCAGCCGTGCACATCTCGCCCATGTTGTAAAAGATCGCGCCCGCGGCGGCGTTGGCGGCGCGGTCGAGGTCCGCACAGTCCGGCATCACGATGTTGGGTGACTTGCCGCCGAGTTCGAGCCATACGCGCTTCAGATTCGACTGACCGGCGTACTGCATGATGAGTTTGCCCACGTTGGTCGAGCCGGTGAAGGCGAGACAATCTACGTCCGGATGCAGCGCGAGCAGCTTGCCCGGTTCACCGGCGCCCGGCACGACATTGAACACGCCCGCCGGAATACCCGCTTCGTGGGCAAGTTGCGCGATACGGATGGCCGTCAGCGGCGACTTCTCGGAGGGCTTCAGCACCACGCTATTGCCGGCCGCCAGCGCCGGGCCGAACTTCCACGACGCCATCAGGATCGGGAAATTCCACGGCACTACCGCTGCCACGACGCCGATCGGCTCACGCGTGACCAGCCCCACCAGATGATGATCGGCCGGGGCCACTTCGCCACCGATCTTGTCGATCGCCTCGGCAAACCATTCGACGCAGTACGCGGCGCCTGGCACGTCCACCGAAGTCGTATCGCCAATCGGCTTGCCGGCGTCGAGCGTTTCGAGCAGCGACAGCTCGTCGAGGTGCTCGCGCATCAAGCCGGCCCAACGCAGCAGGACAGCTTTGCGCTGGCGCGGATTCAGCCCGGACCACACACGCGAATCGAAGGCGCGGCGCGCGGCCGCAACCGCCGCGTCGACATCGTCCGCCGCGCTATCGGCCACCTTGACGAGCAGCTTGCCGTCGATCGGGCTCAGGCAATCGAAGGTGCGCCCGTTCGCGGCATGGCGATATTCGCCGTCGATAAACGCGCGGCCTTCGATCGAAAGCGTTGCGGCCTTGTCCTGCCAGTAAGCCAGAGTCTTTTCCATCAGGATGCCTCAATGTTATGCGTTCGACGTCCAGCGTGAGAGCCGCCCTCGCAGCCATCACGAGCGTCGCAACGACGTTGACGCGGAAAGTCTAGAAGCTCGGCGGCGAATTCGCCGAGACGATTTCGCAGACGTGTTCCGCGCTGGGATTGCGAAAACGGTGCGGCAAGCGGCTTTCGAAGTAGTAGCTGTCACCGGGGTCGAGCAGCCACGTAGCGCCGTCCACGGTCAACTCGATCTGACCGCTGACGATCACCCCGCCCTCGTGTCCGGTGTGCACGAGCATCTCCGGTCCGGTGTCCGAAAGCGGTTGATAGACTTCGCGCAAGATGCCCATGTTGCGGTCTTTCACACCCGCACCGGCGAGATAGAACTCGATCGACTCGTTGCCGAGATTCGGCATGTCGGCGCGGCGCGACACCACGGAGCGGTCAGCTTCCACTTCGAACGTGAAGAATTCGGCGAGGCTCATCGGTATGCACTCGAGCAGCTTCTTGAGCGACCCGACTGAGGGACTCACGCGATTTTGTTCGATCAACGAAATAGTTCCGTTAGTGACGCCCGCCCGTTTGGCCAGCTCGCGCTGAGACAGGCCATTCTTCTTACGGATGTACTGCAGGCGGGACGCAACTTCGATGGACATCGCTGCACTCTCAGAGTGGATGAACCCGTGTAAGGAATCAGCAGGATCGCGTCGGGTCTGCGCGAGTGTTGAATATTCTAATCACTTTAAGGCTGCCGCTGCTGGGGAAAACCCTTTGATGCATTCGAAATACCGGCTATTGCAATACGCATACCCAACCCGCGGGTTTTGGCCTATTGCCTCGGGTAAGCCCTGATAAATCTTTTATAAAAATGATTTGACGGCAATATTGGCTCGTATATGCTGGTTCACAGGCGGTCGTCATGCCAACGTCACAGATCCTCCAGCGAGTGTTTTGCGACGAAGCGAAGCAGTTTCGCTGCGGCACCAGGCGATCAACCCGCGTCACGTTTCTTTAAACGCCCTGTGCGTTTCTGAACGAGGCGTTCAATACTTTCAACGTCGCTAGTCGAGTGTAATCGTGAGAGTCCGAGGCCCTTTGGTTAGGTGGGAACGCAGTCAGGCGAGATGTCTTCGTCCTGAAGGCACCATCGCCGACGGCAGCAACGGCAGCCTTGCGTTTCGCCGCTTTCTGTCCGTCTTCACGATCCTGTCCCGCCGTTCTGTCCGACGCCACAATTCCGTCTCTGCGCGCGCTTTCATCGCCGTACGCACCGACGAAGTCGCTTCCCTGCTGCCCTAGCGCCTCTCTATTTACCGTTCGGTTCACCTGTTTGCCTGAGCGTATGCGTGTGCCTTTACCGGCACCAGCGCTTGTGCATGCGTCGTGTCGTCTGTTGTCTGCGCATTCGTATCCGTTGCGCCAGGTAATGGGCTGAACCGAACGGCTTTCCTGATAGCAATGCGCGGCATGGTCCGCTAACGACCTCCGCCTGCACTTCCGGTGGCTTTGCGCCCTGCGCACGGCTGCGGAATCGTGCCGCGCCTGTTTTAACGTTGTTCGCGCCGCGTCCCGCGGGGAATAAACACGTCCATTCATTTAGTCATGCGAACCAGACCCCTGGTCGGCATTAGCGCCGACAGAACGATGACGGGAGTGCACCCGTCGCACACGGTCGGCGAGAAATATATCGCCGCTGTCGTCGACGGCTCACACGCGCTGGCGATGCTGCTGCCCGCGCTCGGCAACCGTCAGGCCGCTGCCGAGATTCTCGCGACGGTCGACGGCTTGCTGTTTACCGGCAGCTATTCGAATGTCGAGCCGCACCATTACGGTGGCGAGCCCAGCGTACCGGGCACGCTGCACGATGCTGCACGCGACGCGACGACGCTGCCGCTCCTCGCTGCAGCGATCGACGCCGGTGTGCCGGTCCTCGCCGTCTGTCGCGGCTTTCAGGAAATGAATGTGGTGTTCGGCGGGACGCTGCATCAAAGCGTTCACGCGGTGGCGGGTTTGAACGACCACCGTGAGAACAAGGAAGACGAACTGGACGTGCAATACGCACCGTCGCATTCCATCGCGCTGACCGAGGGCGGCCTGCTGCAGCGCCTTGCAGCGGGAGCGAATGAGGCACGTGTGAATTCCTTGCACGGACAAGGCGTCGAGCGGCTAGGCAACGGCCTCGTGGCCGAAGCCACTGCGCCGGACGGACTGATCGAGGCGGTGAGCGTCAGGAATGCGCGTGCCTTCGCTTTGGGTGTGCAGTGGCACCCCGAGTGGAAGCACGCGAACGACGCGCTGTCCACCGCGATCTTCCGGGCATTCGGCGATGCATGCCGCGATCGAATGCGCACCAGGGCCGGCTATGGCGCGGCATCCGCCGCCACGCACGCCTGAGCTGGTCCGCGCAAAAACTGAGAGAACAATCATGCAAGACATCGACGAATTTCTGAAGCAACACCGCATCACCGAGATCGAAGCAATCATTCCCGACATGGCCGGGATCGCGCGCGGCAAGATCATTCCGCGCAGCAAGTTCGAATCCGGGGAATCCATGCGCCTGCCGCAAGCGGTGATGATCCAGACCGTCACAGGGGACTATCCGGAGGACGGTTCACTGACCGGCGTCACCGATCCCGACATGGTCTGCGTTCCCGACGCTTCGACCATCCGCCTGATTCCGTGGGCAGTCGATCCCACCGCGCAGGTGATTCACGACTGCGTGCACTTCGACGGCACACCGGTCGCCATCTCGCCGCGCCGGGTACTGCGCCAGGTGCTCGAACTGTACAAGGCCCGCGGCTGGAAGCCGGTTATTGCGCCGGAACTCGAGTTCTACCTGGTCGACATGAACAAGGATCCGGACCTGCCGCTGCAACCGCCGATCGGCCGGACCGGCCGTCCGGAGACGGGCCGCCAGGCGTACTCGATCGAAGCGGTCAACGAATTCGATCCGCTGTTCGAAGACATCTATGAGTATTGCGACATTCAGGAGCTCGAAGTCGACACGCTGATCCACGAGGTCGGCGCAGCGCAGATGGAAATCAACTTCATGCACGGCGACCCGCTCAAGCTCGCGGACAGCGTGTTTCTGTTCAAGCGCACGGTGCGCGAGGCCGCGCTGCGTCACAAGATGTATGCGACGTTCATGGCCAAGCCGATGGAAAGCGAGCCGGGTTCGGCGATGCACATGCATCAGAGCCTCGTCGACGAGGAGAGCGGGCACAACCTGTTCACCGGCCCCGACGGCAAGCCCACGCAACTATTCGACGGCTATATCGCCGGCCTGCAGAAATACACGCCCGCGTTGATGCCGATTTTCGCACCGTACATCAACTCCTACCGCCGCTTGTCGCGTTTTATGGCGGCTCCGATCAACGTGGCGTGGGGCTACGACAACCGCACGGTGGGCTTCCGGATTCCGCATTCGGGGCCGGCTGCACGACGCATTGAAAACCGCATTCCAGGCGTGGATTGCAATCCCTACCTCGCCATTGCCGCAACGCTTGCGGCCGGCTACCTCGGCATGACGCAAAATCTGCGGCCTACCGAGCCGCTGATCAGCGACGGCTACGAACTGCCCTATCAATTGCCGCGCAATCTCGAAGAGGGCCTGACGCTGATGGGCGGGTGCGAACCGATCGCCGAAGTGCTCGGCGAGAAATTCGTCAAGGCCTATCTGGCATTGAAGGAAACCGAGTATGAAGCGTTTTTCCGCGTGATCAGTTCGTGGGAACGCCGGCACCTGCTGCTGCACGTTTAAGACGTGCGTAAGCCAAGAGAACAACTGGAGGCAACATGAGCTACAGAACAGAAGAGGTCGCGTACGTGCAACCGGCCCAGCCGGTGGCGTTCGCGCAGGTATCGCAACAACGCAGCACTGCTGAGTATCGCGCGCTCGACGCGGCACACCATATTCACCCGTTTTCGGACATGGGTTCGCTCAACAAGGCCGGCAGCCGCGTGATCGTCAAGGCCAAGGGCGTGTATGTATGGGATTCCGAAGGCAACCAGATCATCGACGGTATGGCGGGTCTGTGGTGCGTGAACGTCGGCTACGGCCGCAAGGAACTCGCCGACGCCGCCTACCGGCAGATGCTGGAACTGCCCTACTACAACACCTTCTTCAAGACCACGCATCCGCCGGTGATCGAACTGTCGGCGCTGCTCTCGGAACTGGCGCCGGCTCCGTTCAATCACTTCTTCTATTGCAACAGCGGTTCGGAAGGCAACGACACCGTGCTGCGCATCGTCCATCAGTTCTGGGCCACGCAGGGCAAGCACGCGAAGAGGTACGTGATTTCGCGCAAGAACGGCTATCACGGTTCGACAATCGCCGGCGGCACGCTCGGCGGCATGGGCTACATGCATGAGCAGATGCCGTCGAAAGTCGAGAACATCGTTCACATCGACCAGCCGTATTATTTCGGCGAAGCCGAGGGCAATCTGACGCCGGAAGAATTCGGTCTCGCCCGCGCACAGCAGCTGGAAGCCAGGATCCTCGAGATCGGCGCGGAGAACGTCGCCGCGTTTATCGGTGAGCCTTTCCAGGGGGCGGGGGGCGTGATTTTCCCGCCGTCGACTTACTGGCCGGAAATCCAGCGCATCTGCCGCAAGTACGACATCCTGCTGGTGGCAGATGAAGTGATCGGCGGTTTCGGGCGCACCGGTGAATGGTTCGCACATCAGCACTTCGAGTTCGAGCCCGACCTCATCACACTCGCCAAGGGCTTGACGAGCGGCTATGTGCCGATGGGCGCGGTCGGTCTGCATGACCGCGTCGCCAAAGTCATTGTCGAAAACGGCGACTTCAACCACGGCCTCACCTACTCGGGCCATCCGGTTGCGGCAGCGGTGGCGGTCGCCAACCTGAAGCTCTTGCGCGACGAGAAAATCGTCGAGCGCGTCAAGACCGACACCGGTCCGTACTTCCAGAAGCAGTTGCGCGAGGCCTTCGCGAACCATCCGATCGTCGGCGATATCTCCGGCGCTGGGCTGGTAGCCGGTCTGCAACTCGCGCAGGAGCCTAAAACGCGCAAGCGTTTTGCCAATGGAGGTGAAGTCGGCACCATCTGCCGCGACTTCTGCTTCAACGGCAACCTGATCATGCGCGCTAGCGGCGACCGGATGCTGCTGTCGCCACCGCTCGTGATCACGAAGCAGGAAATCGACGAGATCGTGTCGAAGGCGAAAAAAGCCATCGACGCGACCGCACAACAACTCGGAATTTCGTAACGGCAGTTCTTTTCCGGCCCGGGCGCAACAACCATGACACGCGCCCATGCCGGGATTCTAACTTCAAGGGAAAAACGCCATGAGCGCTAGTCATACTGGACGTCATCTTCGACATGCGGTTGCGGGGGCCGCGCTTCTCGCCGTCACGAGCTTTACTGCGCTGTCGGTCTCACCGGCGCTTGCGGCCGACACGGAACTGAACGTGTACAACTGGTCGGACTACATCGCCAAAGACACGATTCCGAACTTCGAGAAGCAGGACGGCATCCACGTGAAGTACGACAACTACGACAGCGACGATACCTTGCAGGCCAAGCTGCTCGCAGGCAGCTCGGGCTACGACATCGTGGTGCCGACGTCCAACTACATGGCCAAACAGATTCAGGCCGGCGTCTACCAGAAGCTGGATAAATCCAAGCTGCCGAACCTGGCGAACCTCGACCCGGTTCTGATGAAGATGATTACCGACGCCGACCCCGGCAACCAGTACGGGGTGCCCTGGGCATACGGCACGGACGGCATAGGCTATAACCTGCAAGCCGTACAGAAGGCACTCGGCGCCGATGCGCCGGTGGATAGCTGGGCGCTGGTGTTCGATCCGGCCAACCTCTCCAAGCTGAAGGGCTGCGGCGTGTCGTTCCTCGACCAGGCTGTCGACGTGTTCGCTGCCGTGCTGCAATACATGCACAAGGATCCGAACAGCACGAACCCGGCTGACTATCAGGCCGCCTTCGAAGTGCTGAAGAAAGTCCGCCCGTATATCACCCAGTTCAACTCCTCCGGTTACATCAACGACCTCGCCAACAACGACATCTGCGTCGCCGTGGCGTGGTCGGGCGACGTCGGCATCGCCAGCCGCCGTGCCGCTGAAGCGAAGCGCTCGTACACGGTCAAGTTTTCCAACGTCAAGGAAGGCGGCCTGCTGTGGTTCGACGTGATGGTGATCCCGAAGGATGCACCGCACGCTGAAGCCGCACTGAAGTGGATCAACTACATCGAAGATCCGAAGGTCAACGCCGCGATCACCAACGAAGTCTTCTACCCGACCGCCAACAAGGCTGCACGTCAGTTCGTGACGCCGGGCGTCGCTCAGGACACCACTGTTTATCCGGGTGACGACGTATTGAGCAAGATGACGCTAATGAAGCCGATGCCGAGCGACATTCTGCGCCTCGAAAACCGTCTTTGGGCTCAGCTCAAAACCGGCCACTAATCTTTAGACACCGCTTATCAGCGGATATAACCGCGGAGCAGGGATCGCTCGATCCCTCTCCGCCTGAATCAGGCAATAAGGCAGTCAGCCTGCGCCTTGCAAGCGCAGTCCCATGTTTCCCGATCGCAGCAGACCTTTGTGAGCCGCCCCGCGCGCCCCACACGGGGACGCTTACGCCCGCGATCCGCAAGGAATGGTTACGCCATGAACTCGACGACCTCAAATAGCGCCGCCCAGGCGGCTCGTAATGCTGCAAAAGCCGCGGTTACGACTAAAAGCAAGTCCGACGAATTCGTCCGCATCGAAAACGTCGTAAAGAAATTCGGCGACAGCACCGCTGTCGATAACGTCAATCTGACCATCGCGAAGAATGAACTCTTCGCACTGCTCGGCAGCTCGGGCTGCGGCAAGTCCACGCTCCTGCGCATGCTCGCCGGGCTGGAAACGGCCACCTCGGGACGCATCTTCGTCGACGGCGAAGATCTCGCGGCGATGCCGCCGTACAAGCGCCCGGTCAACATGATGTTCCAGTCGTATGCGTTGTTCCCCCATATGAGCGTGGAGTCGAACATCGCCTTCGGCCTCAAGCAGGAAGGCACGCCGAAGAACGAAATCAAGGAACGCGTTGCCGATGCGCTGCATCTCGTGCAGATGAGCCGGTTCGCAGGCCGCAAGCCGCACCAGCTTTCGGGTGGCCAGCAGCAGCGTGTGGCGCTGGCCCGCTCGCTCGTCAAGCGTCCCAAGCTGCTGCTGCTCGACGAGCCGATGTCCGCGCTCGACAAGAAGATCCGCCAGAAGACCCAGCTCGAGCTGGTCAACATCATCGAGAAGGTCGACGTGACCTGCGTGATGGTGACCCACGATCAGGAAGAAGCGATGACCATGGCCGGGCGCCTCGCCGTGATGAGCGAAGGCCGCATCGTGCAGATTGGTACGCCCTCCCAGGTTTATGAGTTTCCGAACAGCCGCTTCTCGGCCGAGTTTATCGGCACGACCAACATGTTCGAAGGCGTGGTGGTGGAGGACGAGCCCGATCACATCTTCGTCGAAAGCGAGGATCTCGAAGCACGCATGTATGTGAGCCACGGCATCACGGGTCCGCTCGGCATGCCGGTGGGCATCTCGGTACGCCCGGAGCGCGTCAGGGTTTCGCTCGAGAAGCCGGGCACGCCGCACAACTGGGCTCGTGGAGTCGTCTCGGATGTCGCTTACATGGGCAGCTATTCGCTGTATCACGTACGCCTGCCGAGCGGCAAGACCGTGGTGTCGAACCTGTCCAGCTCGCACCTGATGAGCGAAGGGGCGCCCGCCTATAACGACGACGTGTTCGTCCATTGGTCGCCGGCGAGCGGCGTGGTGGTGACGCAATGACACCATCCGTCTCCACCTCCTCCGTGGCGCCCGGCACCCTCACCCGGCTGCTGAAGCGCCTGAGCGCCCTGCTTCCGTCGGGCCGCACAACGGTGATCGGCGTACCGTTCATCTGGCTAACGCTGTTCTTCGCACTGCCCTTCGTGCTGGTACTGAAGATCAGTTTCGCCGATCTGCGCCTGAGCATTCCACCGTACTCCGACCTCGTCAGCATGAAAGACGGTGTCGTGCATCTGGCGATCCAGCTCGGTCACTACGCGTTTCTGCTGCAGGACGACCTGTATATCGCGACCTACATCAGTTCCCTGAAGATGGCGGCCATCTCGACCTTCTTCTGCCTGCTGATCGGCTATCCGATCGCGTACTACATTGCGCGTTCGGAGCCGGCCAAACGCAATCTGCTGATGATGGGCGTGATGCTGCCTTTCTGGACCTCGTTCCTGATCCGCGTCTATGCATGGATAGGCATCCTGAAGGACGACGGCCTGCTCAATCACACGCTGATGGCGATCGGCATGATCCACTCGCCGCTGCGGCTATACCACACCGATATCGGGGTCTATATCGGCATGGTCTATTCGTATCTGCCGTTCATGGTGATGCCGCTGTATGCGCACCTGGTGAAGATGGACCTGACGCTGCTCGAAGCCGCCTACGACCTCGGCGCCAAGCCGTGGACCGCCTTCACGCGCATCACGTTGCCGCTGTCGAAGAACGGCATCATCGCCGGCAGTCTGCTGGTGTTCATCCCCGCAGTGGGCGAATACGTGATCCCCGAACTGCTCGGTGGCGCAGACACCCTGATGATCGGCCGCGTGATGTGGGACGAGTTCTTCAACGATATGGACTGGCCGATGGCGTCCGCCGTCACGGTCGCGATGGTTCTGCTGCTGCTCGTGCCGATGGCCGTCTTCCAGTACTACCAGGTCAAGGAACTGGAGGGCGCGAAATGATCCGGCCGAACAGAAAGCTTTCCAACACCGTCCTGACGCTCGGGTTCCTGTTCCTTTATATCCCGATCATCAGCCTCGTCGTGTACTCGTTCAACGAGTCGAAGCTCGTCACCGTGTGGTCCGGCTTTTCGCTGAAATGGTACGGGGCGCTGCTGCAGGACGACGAGTTGCTCAGCGCGGCGTGGCTGTCGCTGAAGATCGGGCTGTTGACGGCATGCGCCTCGGTCGTGATCGGCACGTGGGCGGGTTTCGTACTCGCGCGCTTCGGGCGCTTTCGCGGCTTCACGATGTTCGCCGGGATGATCAACGCGCCACTCGTGATTCCTGAAGTGATTCAGGGCATCTCGCTGCTGCTGCTGTTCGTCGCGCTCGAACAGATGCTCGGCTGGCCAAAGGGCCGTGGCCTGTTCACGATCTGGATCGGCCACGTGATGTTGTGCGTCTCCTACGTCGCAATCATCGTGCAGTCACGCGTCAAGGAGCTGAACAAGTCGCTCGAGGAAGCCGCGCTCGATCTCGGCGCAACGCCGTTCAAGGTGTTCTTCCTGATCACGCTGCCGCTGATCTCGCAGGCGCTGATGTCCGGCTGGCTGCTGTCGTTCACGCTCTCGTTCGACGATCTGGTGCTGTCCGCGTTCCTTTCCGGTCCCGGTTCCACCACGCTGCCGCTCGTCGTGTTCTCACGAGTACGTCTCGGTCTGAATCCGGAAATGAATGCGCTCGCAACGATCTTCATCACGGTTGTAACGATCGGTGTGATTGCAGTGAACCGCTGGATGCAGATTCGCGAACGCAAGCGCACCCGCGATATGCAAATGGCGTTTGCCGTTGCCGAAGCCGCCGATGCGGCAACCGTTACCCCTCAACCCGCCGCCGTGCGCAAGTCGCTCGGTACCGTCCGAGTTTAAGCAGTTCCTGGCAATACGACCAACAAGGAGAATGTGCATGAGAAAGAAACTCATCTGCCTGCTAGTGGCGGGGAGTCTGCCTGGCGTTGCCATGGCGGACGCCACCAGCGATGAGATCAAGGCGCTTCAGGCCCAGCTGAACGCCTTGCAAAAAGAAGTGAAGCAATTGCGCTCGGAGGTCGCAGCCAAACCCAAGGCGGTAGCCGCCGCACCGGCGCCAGCGCCGGCTGCGGCACCTGCCGTGGCCGCAGCCCCGGTGGACATTTCGTCGCCTGACTACGGCAAGTCGCAAGCGACGCTGACCAACGACCAGGTCGACTCGATGAAGCAGCAGATCGCCAACCAGCAGCTGAAGGTCGATTCGCTGGTGGATGCGCAGAACACCGGTCCGATCGCAGGCCTCTCGATCACCGGCTATATCGATCCGACCTATGTCTATAACCGCGCGCCAGGCACCTCGTCGTTCCTGTTCGCGAACCACGAAAGCAGCTACAACTACTTCAACAGCACGTTCGGCGATCTCTACCTCGACATCAAGAAGACCTTCGGTGTCGGCCCGATGGCGCCGTCGGCCGAAATCACGTTGATGCCGAACCGTGGCAACGGCATTACGCTGCTGCAGAACGAGCACGGTACGATCAGCGACAACATCCTGAACACGGCGGTCGTGACGGTACCGGTGACGGCGACGACGACCTTCGTGGCCGGCTTGATGCCGAGCTTCGGCGGCTACGAAGTGCAGCAGTCGAACCAGATGACCACGCTCACGCACAACCTGCTGTATGACTTCTCGGATCCGGGCAGCTATGTCGGCGTAGGTGTGAACTACACGGGCGACGGCAGCAACTGGGCGTGGAAATTCATGCTGGGCAACGAACAGTACCGCACGTATGGTTCCGTGGTGCAGACGGGCACCAACGCGTTGGGCGATCCGATCACCAGCAGCAACAAGATCCCCACTTTCACGGCACGGGTCGACTACACGTGGTCTAGCGCGCTGGATCTGGGCGGCTCGTTCAACATCGGCCGGCAAACGCTCGCCTCCGGCCTCGACTCCAACGGCAATCCGGTGTACGGCGTGGGCGGTGCAGCGCCAAGCGCCTTTGGCACTTTCTTCTTCGCTGAAGCCGATGCCGCTTACACGCTCGCGGACGTCCAGTACAACGCCGAGCTCGACTACGGTCAGCAACAGAACGCTGCATTCAACGGCGGCCAGGCGCAGTGGTACGGCATCTCGTTGCTCGCGCACCGCAAGTTCACTTTGCCGACGGTGGGCCGCATGGGTGTGACGGCGCGTTACGACCTGCTCGCCGACACCAAGAACGGCGGCGGCGGCGGTGGCATCGCGCTGAACTCGAACGGGATGGACACGGCAGATGGCTTTGGCATCGGTGCAAGCTGCCTCGCGAATTCGAAGGCGAACGGTGGCCTGGGCTTCGAGTGCAAGGGCGCCGTCCACCAGGACGTCGCACTGGACCTGCTGTTCTATCCGACCCAGCAGATCACGGTGAAGGTGGAATACCGGCATGACTGGGCCACCCAGGATACGTTCCTGCGCAACGATGGCTCTTATAGCAAGTCCAACGACATGCTGGCCACGCAGTTCATCTACGCGTTCTAACCTGTACCGCCGAAGCGCGATTGCCTGCCTCGAGGCGTCGCGCCTCGGCCCTTATTGTGTTTTCTGCCTATGCTCCGGTTCTCGAACCAGCCCCATGCCGCGTCGTACTACGCCGCGACGCTCAACGATACGACCCGTCATGCCCCGCTCGACGGCACATTGAAGGTGGATGTCTGCGTGATCGGCGCCGGCCTCACCGGCATCTCGACCGCGCTCAACCTCGCGGAACGCGGCTATTCCGTTGCGGTGCTCGAAGCCTCGAAAGTCGGTTGGGCGGCGAGCGGGCGCAATGGCGGCCAGTTGATCGGCGGCTTTGCGTGCGATATGGATACGTTCGCGAAGCACATGCCCGCCGAAGACGTCAAACGTATGTGGGAGATGGGACTCGAGACGCTGGATATCGTCAGGGATCGCGTCGCCAGACATCAGATCGACTGCGATCTCAAGTTCGGCTATTTTCATGCGGCGAACAAACCGCGCGATGCCGCAGCGCTAAGGCAATGGCGCGATGAAGCACACACGCGCTTCGGTTACGACCGTTTCCGTTACATCGAGCAAGACGGCCTGAGCCACTACGTGCAGTCGACGCGCTATCTGGGCGGCCTGTTCGATCCCGACAGCGGCCATTTGCATCCGCTCAATTACACGCTTGGCCTAGCGCGTGCGGCGTGCGCAGCGGGCGTGCAGATTTTCGAAGACAGTTGCGTGACCCAGATGCGTAGCGAGGGCAATGGACATGTGATCGAAACCGCTCATGGCGAGGTGCAGGCACAATTCGTTACGCTCGCCTGCAACACCTGGCTGGGTGCGCTGGCACCTGAACTCGCGCGCAAGATCATGCCGGTGGGCACGTACGTGATTGCCACCGAACCGCTCGACCCCGCGCGTGCGCGGGCCTTGATGCCGGCGCAAGCCGCCATCTGCGATAGCCGATTCGTGCTCGACTACTTCCGCCCCGCGCCGGATCACCGCGTTTTGTGGGGCGGCAAGGTCAGTTACTCGACGTTTGCGCCGCGCGATCTGGGCGAAGCAATGCGGCGCGATATGCTGAAGACTTTCCCGCAACTGGCCGACGTCAAGGTCGACTATGCGTGGGGCGGTTTCGTCGATATCACCATGAACCGCGCGCCGCATTTCGGACGCCTCTCGCCCACTGTGTACTTCGCGCAAGGCTTCTCCGGTCACGGTGTCAATACCACGGGGCTGGCAGGCAAGCTGATCGCCGAGGCGATCGACGGCCAGGCCTCGCGTTTCGACCTGTTCGGCAAGATTCGCCACCGCGATTTTCCGGGTGGCGCTACACTGCGCACCCCTGCCCTCGTGCTCGCGATGGCCTGGTATCGAATGAAGGACCTGCTTTGATGGCTGACAGTCTCGACCGCCGTGCGGATGCACTGATCCGCGACTCCTATTACGAAGCGAGCGCCGTGCGCCCGCTCGCGGATGATCCGATGCTCGATGCCGCACTCGAAGCCGACGTCTGCGTGATCGGCGCGGGTTTTGCCGGGCTCTCGGTTGCGCTCGAGTGCCGGGCGCGCGGCATGTCGGTGATCGTGCTCGATGCGCACCGTCCCGGCTGGGGTGCGTCGGGGCGCAATGGCGGACAGACGCTGGTGGGTTTCGCCAAAGACGAGATCATCGAAAGGCAGCTCGGGCTCGATGGGGCACGCGCGGCCTGGGCAATGTCCGTGGAAGGCGTGGCGCTGGTGCGCGAGCGCATCGAACGGTATGGGATCGATTGCGATTTCACACCGGGCTATCTGACCGTCGCGACCAAACCGAAGCGCGTGCCCGATCTGCGCTCGTGGATGGACGATGCTTCGTCGCGCTGGGGCTATACGAAGCTTTCGTGGATCGACACCGATGAGATCCGCGCCCGCGTCGCATCGGAGCGTTATCTGGCCGGCGTCTATGATCCGTTCTCCGGGCATCTGCATCCGCTGAAATATTGCCTGGGTCTTGCCGAAGCAGCGCGGCGTGAAGGGGCGTTGCTCTTCGCGCGTTCGCCGGTGGTCGAAGTGGTGCGCGGCGAACGGCCGGTCGTGCGGACTGCGACTGGTGAAGTGCGTTGCCGCTTTGTCGCTGCGTGCGGCAACGCGACCATCGGCAATGTGCTGCCCGCGGCGGTCGCGGCGCGGATCGCGCCGATCGCGTCGTATATCGTCGCCACCGAGCGGCTTGGGCAAGCGCGTGCGTCCGCCTTGATCACCAGACGGGAAGCCGTGTGCGACAACAATTTCTTCCTCGACTACTTCCGCATCTCGGCCGATCACCGTGTGCTGTTCGGCGGCCGCGCCAGTTCGACGGGTGCGTCGCCTGCCCAGTTGTCCGAGCAGATTCGCAAGCGGATGGTGGACGTGTTTCCGCAGGTGGCCGATGCGCGGGTCGAATATGCTTGGGGCGGCTTCGTGGATGTCACGCGCAATCGCGCGCCGGATTTCGGCTCGATCGATCCGAATTACTTCTATGTGCAGGGATTTTCCGGGCATGGCGTGGCGTTGACCGGGATTGCCGGGCGCGTCATTGCTCAGGCCATTGCCGGTGAGACAGCGGCATTCGATCTGTTCGCCGGGCTGCGTCATACGCGCTTTCCGGGTGGGCCGGCGTTGCGCGGACCGGCGCTTGAGCTTGGGATGCTGTATCACCGGATTCGCGAACTGCTGTAGCTGTCACTCGGCAAAACGGACCCGCGCCACCGCTGGCGCGGGTCGCCTCGCCCGAACTGAAGACCGGAACGGCGTGATCAAGGCACAATGACGTACCGCACTACTGCTGTTGACCGTCAACACCGTGCTGATGTACCTCTTCATATTCCGCTTCCGACCCGCTACAGGCGAGACGCCATGACTGCCCAACTCACCCCCGCTATCGCATCCAGATTCGCCAATCTGGCGCTGGATCACCTCACCCGCGAGTATCCGAACAAGCTGACGCATTCGCTTGAAGGTCCGCAAGACGTCCAGGGACCACGCGCACTGCACCCGATCTTCTACGGCAGCTACGACTGGCATTCCTGCGTGCATGGCTACTGGCTTATCCTCCATCTGCTCGAACGCTTTCCCGGGTTGCCCGAGGCGGCGCGCATCGTCGCCGTCGTCGACGAGCATTTCACCGAAGCCAATGTGGCCGGCGAGCGCGCCTATCTCGACCTGCCGCAAAATCGCGGCTTCGAGCGGCCGTACGGCTGGGGCTGGCTGCTGGCGTTATCCGCACAGATCGACGCGCTGAAGCTGCGCAAGCATCCCCATGCGGCGCGCTGGAGCGAAACCTTCGCACCGCTAACCGAAGTCTTCATCGAACGCTTTGAAGAGTTTCTGCCCAAGGCCACCTATCCGCTACGCGTGGGCACGCATTTCAACATGGCGTTTGCGCTCGCCCTGACGCTCGACTTCGCACGGCAAACCTCACATGAATCGCTGGCGGCGCTGGTGACCGAAACCGCGCGCCGCTGGTATCTGGATGACGTCGCGTGTCAGGCGTGGGAACCGGCAGGAGATGAATTCCTCTCGCCGTCGTTGATGGAAGCCGAGTTGATGCGGCGAGTGCTGCCGGGCGCGCAATTCGCCACATGGTTCGACGCGTTTCTACCGGAGCTCGCCGCGCAAAAACCGGCCACCCTGTTCGAACCGGTCACCGTGACCGATCGCAGCGACGGCAAGATCGCTCACCTCGACGGCCTCAATCTGAGCCGCGCGTGGTGTCAGCGCTCGATCGCCCGCGCGCTGCCGGACGACGACGCGCGTCGCACGCTGCTCAACGAAGCGGCCGAGCGGCATCTGGACAGCGCGCTCGAGCATGTGGCCGGCGACTACATGGGAGAGCACTGGCTCGCAACCTTTGCGACGCTCGCGCTCGAAACGTAATGAGTGCCTCGGCTCCGGCGCACTGACACACCACCCCTCACGACCCACGTCCACTGTTTCTGTAAACGGTGGACACAATTGTTCTGGAACTTGGCGAGCGCGTTTCTTTCTTAAGAGAATCGAGGGAGACAATCATGCTTCGCCTAATTGCGGCGCTCGGGGTGGTGGCAGTTCTGGCCGGCTGCGCCGTCGCGCCAGGTTATGGATATCCGTACTACGACGGGCCGGCCTACCCGGACTACGGACAAGCCTACTATCCCGACTACGGTTACGGGTACGGCTATGGATACGCACCGGCCTACGGTTCGGTCAGCATCTGGGGTGGCGGCGGCGGTTGCTGTTACTACGGGCACGGCGGCCGGTACTGGCATGGCGGCAGCGGCTGGCACGGAGGCGGTGGCTGGCATGGTGGCGGTGGCCACGGCGGTGGCGGCGGTAACTGGCACGGTGGCGGCGGACACGGTCAGGGGCATTGAGCCGTTCGGCCCCTCTCGCTTCGGCCGGCCATGAAGCCGGCCGGTCAGGTTTTTGCAATTCCTTAACATTAACGTTCCACAACTGGGGCTAAGATAGCGGGCCGTTCACCAACAAGGTCGATCTGACCCAGGAAAACCCCATGAAGAAAATTTTGCTTGCCATCACGCTCGCCGCCGTCACTATTGGCGTCATCGCTCCGGCTTCCGCCGAGGAACACCATCCGGTGTGCCACAAAGTAAAGGTTCATGGCCACTGGCAAAAGCGCTGCCACTAAGGCGCTGCCTGAGCCGCGGCTGACGCCGGGGCTTGCTGCCGCTGGAAACTACAGCGGCTGCGCAAACCGGCAGCAAAGAAAAAAATGGCCGCAGATTGCTCTGCGGCCATTCCATATGCGCGGCTTCACTTCACCACGTTCTCATCACTGTGCGCCCAATCTGGCGCGGCCCCGTTAATCATCCCCGTAATCAGAATTAGCAACACTTAGTTACGTTTGGTTACAGTCTAGGCGTTTTGGGAAAGCTTTCTATCATGGTTTTCCTTAGTATCCTCGCGACCCGCCACAGCCCGGCCGCAACCGCCCGTAGCGCTTTCCTGGCGCTTCATGCAGCTTGCCATCCTGCCAATTTGAGCTAGAGTTTTAATTAGACAAAACAACAAAAAGCTGGCGCAGACCAGGTACAAACCACCGCGGGGGCGGAAGATGCTTACACTAATCGATCAGGACATCGCGCATATCACGCGCGTTATGAAGCCATCGGTGTGCGGGGATTTCGGCGGATGCATCCTGCCACCGGACTACTGGCGCAAGCGTCTGTTCAGACTGCTCGACGCCCATCACGTCACCAAACCCCAACTCTGCTCAATCGACGACTTGCTGTTGCAACTCGATGAGCTCGATGCGGCCATCAGGCACGGCAAGGTGACCGCCGATACGTAGCTCCATCGCTTTACTGCAGTCCCGGTCAATCCATCGCTGCGCTTCAATGCGGCGCGGCGGCGGTCTGCGCGTCATTCACATGCGTGTCCCGGCTCGGCTTCGATGCGGAATCCTCGTCGATCCGCAGTAGCCGTCCGGCGTTCGCGATCACGATGAACGTGCCGACGTTGTGCAGGATCGCCACCCACACCGCTCCTAGCAAACCGAGCGCAGCAAGCGCCATGATCTCGACAGTCCACAGCAATCCGATCGCCGCATTGATGCTGGCGGTGCGGCGGCAGCGCCGGCCAAGCCGGATGCAGGTCGGGATGCGGCGCAGATCGTCGCCGAGCAGCACGATATCGGCAGAGGCCACCGCGATATCGATCCCGCGTTCGCCCATCGCGATGCTGGTCGCGCCAGCCTTGATCGCCAGCACGTCGTTCAGGCCGTCGCCGACCACGAGCGGATGATGGCCCGCTTCGAGTTCGTGCATCACGTAGTCGAGCTTGTCGTGCGGCAGCGCTTGGGAGACGACCGTCTCGATGCCGACCTCGGCGGCCACCTTGCGCGCCACGGCATCGCGATCGCCCGTCAGCAGGGTTTGGCGCACGAGGCCAAGCTCGCGCAGTTCGGCGAGCGCACCGGCGGCTTCGGCGCGCAAGGCATCGGCGAAGCCGAACCAGGCGAGCAGCTTACCGTTGAGCGCGAGGCCGACACACGGGCCGTCGATGGAATCGGGCGACGGTTGCAAAGCCGTTACGTGGTCGCGCAGTAATTCCGCGCGACCGAGCACGGCGGTGCCGTCCGGCGTTTCCGCGACGACCCCGAGGCCGCGCAATTCGCGGGTGCGCTCGAACGGCGTGGCGTCGTGCCCGGTGGCTGATGTGGCTGACGTGGCTGAAGTCGCTGACGCGGATGATGTAGCCGATGCAGTAGACGCGTCCAACGCCGCATACCGCGTCAACGCCCGGCTCACCGGATGCGCACTTCCAGCCCCCAGCCGCGCCGCCAGCGCAACGGCCTCCGCTCGCGCCACGCCGGGCTGCGCGAACACATCCGCCACGCGCAGTTCTCCATGCGTGAGCGTGCCGGTCTTGTCGATCACCAGCGAATCGATCTCGGCAATCCGATCGAGAAATGCGGCGTTCCTGAACAACACGCCGTGCCGCGCACCCACCGCGATCCCGGCAATCGCCGTGGAAGGCGCGGCCAGCACCAGTGCGCACGGACATGCAGCGACGATCACCGCCAGCATCGCCGACGCATTGGCCGACGCGAACCAGACAATCGCCGCGATCAGCAGCACCAGCGCCAGATAACCGCCCATGTAGCGCTCGAGCACCTGGGTGATCGGCGGCTTCACCTGTTCTGCGCGTTGCAGCAGTTCGACGATTTTGCCGAGCGTCGAGTGCTCGCCCGCATGCGTAACTTCGATGCGCAGCGGGCCGTCGAGATTCAACGCGCCGCCGAACACCGCGGCGCCTTCATCCACATCGAGCGGCAACGACTCGCCGGTGATCGGCCCGTTGTCGACGCTCGAGCGGCCGCGCCGCACCAGGCCGTCGGCGGGAATCCGCGAACCGGCGGCCACCTCCACCATATCGCCGGCGCGGATCGCCTCGTAAGCCACTTCTTCGATCGTGCCATCGGTCCTGACGCGCCGGACGTTGCCCGAGGTCAGCCGGCCAAGCGCGCGGATCGCCTCTTGCGAACCCAGCACGCTGCGCTCTTCGAGCGCATGTCCGAAGGTCATGACGATCGGCAGCAAGGCCGCGGTCGTCATGTCGCCGGTCGCCCACGCTGCCAGCATGGCGAGCGCAATCAGCCGGTCGGTGACGCCATGCAGACTCGGCGACTTCAGGCTGTACCAGGCGCCGGTGAATACTGGCCCCGCCACCAGCAGCGACGAGAGTCCCGCCAATACTTCGGCGAGCTGCGCGCCGCCGGGTGCGAAGTAGCGCCATGCCATCGACAGCAGCAGCAGGCCGCCCGCCAGCAAAGCAAGCGCGATCTGCCGCGTGACGATGCTCCGTTCTGTAGCTGAGAGCGCGATGCCCGGTCCATCGTCATCGTGCGAATGAGCGGCGTGCGGGTCGTGGTCGTGGCTATGGCCGTGTTCATGCCCGGCGCCGTCAGCACCATGGGCACCATGCGCCAAATCACCCGCCCCACCGGGCGTAGCACGCTCAACCGGATCGATATGCGCGCTCATTGAATTTTCCCCGGCAGCACCAGACTCGATGCGTCGTGCGGATCGATCGTCGTCACACGTCCAGCCTTCGACAGGATCTGCTGGATCCGGTCGCGATACGCACGCGCCAGCAAGCCCGGATCGCTGTTGGCATCGAGCGGCGTCTCGAGTTGCAGGATCGTGGTGGTTTCGGCCTGCGCCGTCGCGACACGCTCGCTGGCGCTCGCCTGCGCGCTCTGCAGAATCTGATCCGCTGACTGCTGCGCGCCCTGGCGGATGTTCTCAGCCGTCGTGCGCGCATCGGCGATATTGCGGTCAGCGGTCTGCAGCGACGTGAGCACCGAGTTGAACGCATCGACCGCAGTTGCCGGAAACTGCGCCTGCACATCCATGCGCGCTACCTCGATACCGAGGCCCGTATGCGCAGCCGCGAGCGCATTCAAATGGCGCTGCACCGCCTGCGCCATGTCGCCGCGCAACTGCTCGCGCTTGACCGCCATCTGCTGGTCGGACGACAGCAGTTCGGGACGCGCCACCAGAATCGAATCGAGGTCGCGCCCCGCCGTCACTTCGACCACCGCCGCTGCAACCACACGCTGTAACGCCGATTCGAGGCGCTCTTTTTGCAGCACGTAGGCGTACGGATCGACGACGCGATAGTAGAGCGTCGCGCTCAGTTGCACGACGCCTTCGTTGCCGGTCAGCACATAGCCTGAGCCGGCCAGCGCATCGGGCAACGTCGGGCCGGCGTTATCGGGCGAGCCGGCGTCGGAGTCGGGCGAGGCAGAGCCGAGCGATGTAGCTTCTGATGGGATTCCTAACGAACTGGCCTCACCAGGCGGCAGCGGCATCGTCTGACTGGATTGACCCGATTGCCCGGACTGCGTCGTAGCAACCGGATCCGCAGCGCGAGCGCGCGGGTCGCGATCAAGCGAACTGATGCGCTGTTCCAGCACACGCGCGCTGCCGGGAATCAGCAGCACGGTTTCGAACGGTTGCGGCATCGCCACCAGCAACCCCGCGTCCTGCGTGCGCACGAAGGCGCCGAAACGCATCACGACAGCCCGGCTATCCGCGGGAATACGGCGGATATTCGAAGTGGCCCACACCCCTGCCGCGAGTAGCGCAATCACCACCACGAACCAGAACGCAAGGCGCACGGCCTGTGCGCCGGGTCCGAGCGACGGTGGTGTTGGCGACGACGTCTCCATGGCGGTACTCATGGGGTGTGCTTGCCCTTCTTCGACGGCGCAGGAGCTTGCGCTTGCGCCTGCGTCTGCTCGGCTTGCGTCACACCGAGTCCTGCGGGACCCTGCACGAGCACATTGAACGGCGCGGCGTCGGTGCGCAGGATCAGGTTCGTATTGGTGTTGACCACGCCGTTCAGCGTATCGAGCGAACGCAGCATCGTATAGAGATGCGGGTTGCCCGCATAACTCTTGCCGTAGATCGCCGCCGCATCCTGGCGCGACTGTGCCTCGATCTGCGCAGCCTTGACGTTGGCATCGGCAACGGCAATGCGTGCATCGCGATCCGCATCGGAACGGATCTGGGCGGCTTGCCGTTTGCCATCCGCGGTGCGTTGCGCAGCCACTGTTTCGCGCTCGGCACGCATGCGCTCGACAGTCGCCGAGAGCGTCACGGCGGGCAACGTCAGCTGCTCCAACCCGACCTGCACCACATGCACGCCATACGCCTGATAGAGCTGCGAATCGACCTGACGGCGCAGTTCATCTTCGAACGCGGCGATGCGCACCTGGCCCGGATTGGTGTTCACGAGCGAAGCGAGATCGAAGTCGGCCGAGGTGGTCTGCAACGCGGAGCCGAGCAGCGAACGAATCTGCCGCGCCGCTTCATCAGGTTCGTTGCGCACGGCACGCACAAAACGGCCGACATCGCTCGCGTTGGCCGGCACACGCCACGCCACATAGGCTTGCACGATGATGCGCAAGCCATCACGCGTGCCGACGTCCTGCAGGCCACTCGAGGTCGTATGCAAACGCAGGTCGACCGGCACGGCTGCTTCGATCGGCGCCGGCAAGCGCCACGCGAGGCCGGGTTCGAGCAGCACTCGCACCGGTTCGCCGAAGCGCGTCACCACGGTAGCCTGACCCGCCTGGACCTGAATGAAGCTCGCGACCGCAAACGCGATCACGACGCATAGCGCCGCCAGCGCCACACGCCAGTAGAAACCGGGGCCGCCGGTTGCCGCACCGCCGTGGCCATGCGCATCACTGCCGTGATGGTGATGCGCGTGACCATGCGCGTGCGCATGCGAATGATTCAGACTCACAATATCCCCCGAAGCCGTCTGTCCGATGTCAAGCGGCGAGTACGTCGCCGTCAATAAACCCGCCGCGCCCCTGCCGCGTCGCCCGCACCGTATGAGCGCAGATCGATCGTGGCGCGGTTGCCGTCGACGAGCCGGTCGTCGATCACCGTGATATGGGCGTTCTGCAAACCCTTCTGCAGGCTATGCAGGTAGTACTCGAGCACAAACGCCGGGCCGCCTGCCTGGGCTGCGATCACGTCGGCGCTGAAACTGGTTTGCTGGACTTGCGCGGCCGAGGTGATATCGGCGGCCTGCGCGGTGGCTTGCGCAACCGCAGTCTCGGCCTGCTGCTGCGCATCGCCGAGCGACTGCGCGGCAAGTCCGCGTGCCTGCGCGACGCTCGCCTCCGAGCGGATCTGCGCTGCCTGCACGCTGTGCCACGCCGCCGATGCCCCCGCCGGCGGATGCACGCTTTCGATCACCACTGCCACCACATCGATGCCGCTCGACAGGCGATCGAGCTGGGTTTGCACCGCCCGCCGCAGCGTGTCGGCCATCACGGTCTGCCGCGTTTCGAGCAACGAATCGATCGTATGCGAGGCGAGGTAGCGCACCACTTCGCGATTGGCAATGGCCCGCACGGTGCCCGGTACGTCCTCGGCGCGATATAGCGAAGCACGCGCGGCGGCGTCCGAGAGACCAATGCGGTAATCGAGCCGCACGTCGGCGCTGACAATCTGGAAGTTCTGCCGGTCGCCACTCGCGCCGGCGATCACCTGGCTCGTCTCGCCCTGATGCACGACGTCCCACAAGCGGTTCACCTGCTCGGGCGTCTGCGCGTCGGCGGGCACCAGCGGCGACGCGGCCGCGCTCTCTTCCGGCGAACCGGAGACGATCAGTTGATGGACCGCGCCGTTATCGATTGCGCGCGCCTTGCCGAACGGCCACGGCAGCGCCACATGCAGACCCGGTTGCCAGACCGCGACCGGCGCGCCGAATCGCTCGTAGACTGCACGTTGCTCGGGCCCGAGGATCACGATGCCCGTCAGCAGCCAGGCACATACGACGATCGTGCCGATGGCCGCGGGCAGCAAACGCACCACGCTTTGCAAGACCCAGTTCTGACGCAGATCGATGCCGTAGCGATTGCGCAGTTGCGCGCTGAAGCGGGCCAATGGCGAGGGCCGCAAACGCAGCAGACTCGCGATGAGACTGTCGGGCACGCTGGCGTCGCCGCTGCGCATATGGGGCGGCGCGAACCACGAGAACACGGCACGCAAGGCGAATTCAAGAGCGATGGCTGCGTTGAAAACCGCGAGGGCCCGCACCGGCCACACCGCGGCGATTTCCGCATAGGCAAGCAGCACGGCGCAGATCGCTGCGACCATCGCGCTCAGGAGCGCCACGCGCAGCACATTGGCGAGCGAGCCCCAGGCGCGGCCACGCGCGGCGTGCATCGCAAAGTACAGTTCGGCGACCAGCGTGCCGAAGGCCAGCGCAAAGGCGGCGAGGCCGGCGATCAGCGCGGCGCTGGGCGGCCGCAGCACGGCAGCGATCGCAAACTGGACGGGCGCGCGCCACGCGAGCGAGGCGACGGCCACGGAAAGCGCCGCGCACAGCAGCACCGCGAAGGGCTGCCAGCGAATCGCGCGCAGCGTCGCAAAGATCGTGTTGCTTAACGCGCCCCACCACGCGCGTTGCCACACACGGAAGCCTTGTGGACGGGGTGTTTTTTCCGCGGCGCGCGAACCGCCGGTATGAGCGAGACGGGCCGCCAACGCGACCGTAAACACATCGAGCCATGCGCTCGACAAGGCGGCACACCAGCGGATATCGAACCAGCCGCCCTTGATGAGCGGCAACGCGGCGAGCACGAGAGCCAGCACCACGCTGACCGAGGCGATCCGAGTGGCGGAAACCGGATAGCTGTGCGGTGTTTGTTCGTCGCTTTGCATCTGATGCAACATCGCTATCCTTGGATGACCCGCGCCGGGCCCCTGAACCCGGTCAACTAAAAACTGTATGTATTTCGTCAGGATTTTTTGGCAGCGCCGGCGGCGTGCGAGGCGAATTTAACGCGTCGGGATTCGAAACTCAAGCGAATCATGAACCTGGTGTGTTTAACGGCCGGCACGCTATTGCTGGATTGCATCCGGCGAATATCGACATTCAAACAGGCTTGAAAACGATTTACGCTGCCGGTTTAGTGACTGCCCCCGCAAACCCATTGCAGGCAGCAGAATCCGCAACACGCCTGCCCTGAAAATAAATAATCTGAAAAGCGAGGGCTTTTAAGGCGGTGGCGTCGTGGCTTGTCCGGGTTTTATGCGCGCGGTATGATTCTTCCTGAACGCCTACGAGATCACCTACGCAAAAACGGCCACCCAGGGTGGCCGTTGGTTTTTCTACCGCTTAATCGACGCCCAACACCCGCGCGTGCGCGCGAGCTCAACTCAAGCGCGTCAACTTTCTTCTTCGCCACTATGGACATCAACAAACAACTCGCCGCTCTCACCACGTCCGAACTGCAGACGGCCGGCGCCAGCCAGGCGACCGCCATCGCCGTGAGCGTGCTGCTTCGCCACTTTCAATCGCCCGCGCTTTCGAAGCTGCTGACAAATGCGTTCGAAAATCATCAGGCTGTGATGCTGCAGACGCCGTGGCCCGATCAGATGCTGCAATCGTTCGAAGCGACACGGCGCTTTCTCGAAGGCGCCGCTAAACCGGCCGCCAGCGACGACACTGCGCAAAACGCAGGCTGAAACTGACGCGGCTGAAACTCACCGCGCAAATGCGCCGGCCGAAACTCGCCGGCCGGCGCCAGCACATTACGACTGACGAGCCACTACAGCACGCGTACGCACGCGAAGCTTGCCGACCATCTGGCTCTGCAACGCGGTGCGGCTTTGAGCGTGCGCCACCAGCTTGTCGATCGTCACGCGTGCCACGGCCCGATGCGTGCGCCTGACCAGATGGGTCAAACGCTTTTCGGTGGCTGGGCGACGTGCCCACATAAAAGCCGCAAGCCAGCCGATCACCGTCCAGCCGAGCAGCACATTGACCATCGTGATCGCAAAAGCGTCGTCGCGGTTATGCGCGTCCGCTTCGATCGACGGGATCATGTAAAGCGTAAATGCGCCGAGAACGGCTATGCCTTCAAGTATTTGCGTCATGACATCACCTCATTTTTCTGCCGCTCTAGTGCGCGATGACGTGACGGGCGGACCGGCTGCCTTGAGCCTTCAGGCCCACGCACACGTCCGACACCGTCACGCGACGCAATCAATGACCTGCGTACAGGCTGCGCGTCGTGGCCGAGAACTGACGGCTGCCCGATTCCGACGTAGCGCTAGCCACGCCGCCGTATGAGCTGTCTGCCGTTGCGTTGCCGGTGCTGTCGCGTTCGGCGGCAACCACTTGTGCGCTCTGGCCGCGTTGCGAGACCGGTGCGCCGACCGACGGACGATAGAACGGTGCCGGGCCGTAGCCGCTGGCAAAAGCCGGAGCAGCCACGGCTGCGGAAACGGCGACGAGCAATGCTGCGATCAGTTTGGTTTTCATGATGAACCTCCAATGTGCTTTTGAGTAACGGGGTGCGCTGCGAACTGCCCTGTGCAGCGCGACATTGGAAGGTAGTTTAGGGGAACCCTATCGAAAGTCTATGTCGATAGGGCGAAATCACAATTTTCAGATTTCGAACAATTCCGCTGGGCAACCCTACTGGCGAGTCAATCGCGGTCCGGTGCGCCGAGCGGGAAGTACGCGCGGTACGGACGCGCTTCGTCGACGGCGCGCGCGAAAGACGGTCGCGCGAGCAGGCGTCGACGGTAGGCCAGCACATTGGCAAACGAAGCATCGATCCGATGCGTCCAGTCCGCGTAGAACAGGAACGGCGCAGCGGCGCAATCGGCCAGACTAAAGGTATCGCCCGCCGCCCATTCGCGGCCGGACATGGTCTTGTCGAGCCATGCGTAGGCGGTATCGAGCATGGCGCGGGCATCGGCCACGCCACGGGGATCGCGCTCGGCTTCGCCGCGCAGGCAGTCGCCAACCACCTTTTGCTGCGGCGTCGAGATGTAGTTGTCGAAAAAGCGGTCCATGCTGCGGACCTCGAGCGCCGCGCGCGGATCCGTCGGCAACAGCGAGACCGGCCCAGGGTGGTAAAGGCCCAGATATTCGATGATGACAGTCGCCTCCATCACCGGACGGCCAGCGTCGACGAGCACCGGAAACTTTCTGAACGGCCACAACGCCGTGAGCTCTTCCATCACCTCCGGTTTGTCGTGGGACAGTTGGCGGAACTCGAACGGCGTGTGGTTTTCGTACAGCGCGACCAGCACCTTCTGGCAATACGAGGAAAAGGGGTGAGCGTAGAGCTTCAATGTCATCGCGATCTCCGGGTGTCAGGAAAGCTGCCCGGGCAAGGATAGCCGGGAAAAGCAGCTTTACCCTACGACGAACCACGGTCGCCTGAATCGACAAGCACACCAGGTTGAGCGCGCCTGGTGGCGAACGCCTGACGAGACATCCTCAATTAGCCGGCAAAACAAGCCGCACCCACAGACCACCATCGGGATGATTACCCAATTTCAGACTGGCGCCGCAACTACGCGCCAGTCGCGCGACCACCGAAAGCCCCAGGCCCCAGTGCTGGGTCAGGCTGTGTGTCTCGTTCAGACGCACGAACGATGGCGTCGCGCCCGGCATCTGGCTCGCGCTGATGCCAGGGCCATGATCGCGCACGCTGAGGTGCCAGCCGTGCTGATCGCGTGACGTCCTGATCTCGATGGGCGGCTCGCCGTGCGCGAGCGCGTTGTCGACCAGATTGGTCATCAGGCGTTCGAGCAGCGGCCGCGACATCATGAACTGCGGCCCCGCCTTCAGATCGCAGGCGAACAATGCGCCGTCCATGGTGCCGATCATCGAAAAGCGGTCGCGCAGGAAACTATCCACGGAAACCTGTTGCTCTTCGCTGTCGCCGTGTCCCGCCACGTCGAGCAGTTGTTGTGCGATGTCGGAAAACGAATCGATATCTTCGACGAAGCCCACCCGCTTGTTCCACTCGCTGACTTCGAGCGCACGGGTTCGCAGGCGTGCAGCCTGGTACTCCATATGCCGCGCGAGTCCGGCAAGCACCGCGGCCTGCGCTTCGATCGCCTCGTTGCGGCGCCGGGCCATTTCGTTGAAGGCGCGCACCACGTGACGCAATTCGCTCGGTCCTTCCTCGCGGACGGTTGGCGCGACGCGGCGGCCACAAGCTGTTTCGCGCGCGGCGTGTGCCACGTTGCGCAGCGGGCGCTGCACGCGCCAGAGGCTCAGACACGCGAGGATGAGCATCACGAGCGACATCACCCACTCCGCGACCGCGAAGCGCGAGTCCAGCGGCGATGCCGGAGCATCGCCGGCGAAAGGCGAATCGTCACGAAGTCCGTTCGACGAACCCGGCGTCGACGGTGCGGCGATGTCCATCAAAGCGCCGGCAGCGGGTACTTCATAGACGGCCGGGCGAACATCGACAATCCTCGGCCTGGCTGCGAGATCGAGCTTCATCGTCGCCGGCACCAGCGAGACGGGCGCCACCGGCGCACCCCACGTCCCGCCGGCGTTGTCCAGCGGATCGTCGGCGAAAGCGCGCCCGGTGAAGACAGCAGTCTGCAGAGCACGGTCGTCGCTACCCGCCGCCGGCTCGGAAACCAGCAGCGTGACGCAGGCATGGACCGAGATCAGCACCAGCATCGACAGCAATATGGTTCTTACAAACAAGGTATTCAACGATTCCTCTTCGTTGTCAGTCGAAGGTCACTCGGGCCGGATGGGGCGCCGGGCAAACGGGATGTTTGGCGGTCAGGGTAAAGAATCTGCTTTTGCGTCCGTTAACCTTAAGAGAGACGGTAGTGTATGGATGCGAACCGCACGTACGAACCCGCACCCTGATAGTCCCCCACTCCGGCCACATTAAAACCTGCGAATAAGCCCCTGCGCGCGACAAGTCCTTACACAATATTTCCCAGACTTTCAAAAAGTAAGATCAGCGGGAGATTTTCTCCAGCTCCAGGCCCCTGGTGCGCGGGCCCATCAGACCGATCGCCAGCATCACGATCAGCATCGCGCCTGCGATAAACACGAACACGCCCGTGGTACCGAACTCCTTGAGCACGGCGGCGATCAGAAAAGCCGTAAAAATCGCCGAGAAGCGGCTCCACGAATACACAAAGCCGACGGCCCGCGCACGGATGCTGGTCGGAAACAGTTCCGACTGGTAAGCGTGGAAGCTATACGACATGACGTTGTTGGCCAGCGTCAGGCCCACGCCGAGGCTCACCAGCAGCACGGCCTCCGAGACCTGACTGAACCATAGCCCGCAGACGATGTTGGCCGCCGCCATCACGACGATCACCGTCTTGCGCTCGAAGCGGTCGCCGATAAACAGGCCGATGACCGGCCCGATCGGCGCCGCCAGCGCGATCACGCTCGAATACATCAGGCTCGTCGTCACCGTGATGCCCTGCCTGATCAGCAGCGTGGGCACCCAGTTCGCAAAACCGTAGAAACCAACGGTCTGAAACACGTTGAAGATCGTCATCATCAGGGTGCGGTTGCGGTACGGCGGCACCCACATGTCGCGAAAGCTGCCGCGCGGAGCAACCGGCATCGGCGCAGCGGGCAGCGGCAGTTCGCGGCCATATTCGCTGCGCACGATGGCTTCGAGTTCGCTCATCACGCGATCCGCTTCGGCGAGCCGCCCCTGCTGGGCAAGCCAGCGCGGACTCTCCGGTAAGGCGCGGCGGATCCACCAGACGAACAGCGCACCATGCGCGCCGATCAGCACCACCCAGCGCCAACCGTCGAGACCCAGCAACGTGTGTGGCACGAGCAGATAAGAAAGAAACGCCACCACCGGCACGGACACGAAGCCGACCGCCTGCTCGCAGGCGAAGGCTCGTCCACGGATTTCCTTGGGCACCAGTTCAGAAATGTACGTCCCGATCGTGACAAGTTCGACGCCGATGCCGACGCCCGCCAGGAAACGCCAGAAGTTGAGACCCGTAGCGCTCTCCTGGAAAGCCATCACGACGTTGGCGACGGTGTACCACAGCAGCGAATACGTGAAGACCGCGCGGCGGCCGAAGCGGTCGGCAAGAAAGCCGCACGCGATAGTGCCGATAAAGAGGCCGGCGAACAGCGCGGCGATAAAGCTCGCGACACCGGTCGTGCCGAACAGGCCATGGGTCGTAGCCGTCAGCAGCCCGCTTTTGACGAGACCGGGCGCGACGTAACCGGTGTAGAGCAGATCGTAGAGTTCGAAGAAGAAGCCGAGGCTCAGCAGAACCACGAGCTTCCAGATGGAACGCGTGGCGGGCAAGCGGTCGAGGCGCGCGGAAATCGTGCCGGCATCCAGCACCGCTGCGCCGTGCGCGGACGTGACGGACCCGGACGGGTCGGGGCTTGCCATGAGGTCTCCTTCTTCGGGTATGAGGCCGGTCTTGAGCCGGCGCCCCGAAGCAGGAGTGCCGGGCCAAAGACCCGGCGAGCATTCTAGCCGCGTGCGCGCTTCACGTGTTCGAAGGATGCGATCGCGTCATTGCAGACCTAGCGGATTTCTCTGGCCACGTTCTGCAACTGCTTGAACGCGCGGAACCGGGCCTCGTGCCTTGCTGCGACGTCGCCAGTGGCCGGCTCGTAGGTCTTGCTGATCTGCGACATCCGCGCCATTGCCGTGCGCACGTCGTCGAACTGTCCGCCCGCCACGCCGCCCAGCATGGCTGCGCCGAGCAGGACGGGCTCTTCCGCCTGAATGGCGAGAACGGGCTTGCCCGTCGCATCGGCGAGCAGTTGGCGAACCAGATCGAGCCGCCCCGCTCCGCCGCTGATCACCACGCGCTCGATCGGCGCACCAGCCGCAGCCTGCACTTCGATGATCTGGCGCAGGCCGTAACCGATACTGCAAATGCCGGCAATGTAGAGAGCAACCAGGCTGTCCAGGTCGTCTTCCATTCCAAGGCCTGCAATCACGGCTCTGGCGTGGGGATCGGCGAACGGCGCACGGTTTCCGAGGAACTCTGGAACGACATGCAGCCCGTCGGCCAGCGATACCACCCCGGACAGGTTGTCCGCCGCCTGCGCGGCAAGCGAGGCGAGCAAGGTAGGCAAGGACTGACCCTCCTGCTCCGCACGGCTTCGGGCATCGGAGGCCGCGGGATGCATCGAAATCAGCCGTTCGATCGCAGCGCCCGCCACCGATTGACCGCCCTCGTTGAGCCATGCGTCCGGTACCATCGCCGAAAAATAAGGCCCCCATACGCCGGGCACGAACACAGGCGTGCGGGTCGTCGTCATCGTGCATGATGAGGTGCCGAAGACGTAGGCGAGACACGACTCGGGCGCACCATCTGCGCCCACCGTGCCGATGCCACCGGCATGCGCATCGATCACGCCCGTGGCAACCGGCGTTCCGCTGCCCAGGCCGAGCTCTGCCGCGGCGTCTGCCGTCAATCCGTTGCCCAACGGCGTCCCCGCGTCGACGACACTCTGCCCGATACGCGCAAAGCCCTCGTCCGCCAGCACGCCCAGGCCGACGCTGCGGAAATAGCTTTCGTCCCAGCGCCGCTCGTGCGCCAGATAGGTCCATTTGCAGGTGACAGTGCAGGTGGAACGCGAAAGATCTCCGGTCGCGCGCCAGGTCAGGAAGTCGGTCAGATCGAAGAACTGCCATGCGGCCGCGAAGACCTGCGGCCTGTTCTCGAGCAGCCAGAGCAGCTTCGGCGTCTCCATCTCCGGCGAAATCTTGCCACCGACAAACTTCAGCACCTCGTGGCCGCCCGCGTTGATGCGCTCGGCCTGCTCAACCGCACGATGATCCATCCACACGATGATGTCGCGCTCGGCCTGCTCCGACGGCCCCACGGGCAACGACTGCCCGCTCTCGCCCAGCACGACGAGCGAGCAAGTGGCGTCAAAGCCGATCCCGGCGATCTGATGGGGCGATACCGCAGCCTGCGCCAGCGCATCCTTCACGGAATCGCAGACGGCGTTCCAGATCTCGGCGCTCGACTGCTCGACAATCGAGCCGCTCGCGTGAAACAGCGTGATGTCGCGTTTTGCCGTGGCCACCATGTGGCCGGCGAGGTCGAAGATGCCAGCCCGGGCGCTGCCCGTGCCCACGTCCACGCCGACGACGTAGCGCGCGGCGTGCGCGCTGCCTGCCGGGCTGGAGGTTGGATTGTCAGAAGTCATAGTCACAGATCGACGCTATTCGGAAGTATCACGATATCGCGAATGGTCACATTGCGGGGCCGCGTCAGCATGAAGAGCACCGCTTCGGCGACCTCGTTCGGCTGCATCAGGCTGCCGGAGGCGAGCGCCTCGTCCATCTTCGCCTTCGGCCAGTCGTCGAGCAATGCCGTGACGACCGGACCTGGCGCCACCGCGCCGACCCGCACGCCGTGCTTCGAGAGCTGGCGCCGGGTTGTATGAACGAAGGCCTGCACCGCGAATTTGGAAGCGGTGTAGATCGGCTCCCACACTACCGGGACGATCCCCGCAATAGAACTGGTGAAGACGATATCGCCCGATTTCTGCGCGACCAGATGCGGCAGCACGGCGTGCACCGAGCGGAACGCGGCATTGATGTTCAGGTTCAGCATGCGGTCCCACTCGTCGGGATTGCCGTCCTTGATTTCACCGCCGACGTAGGCGCCGGCGTTGGCGTGGAAGATATCGAGGCCGCCGGCGAGGTCGAGGATCTTCGGCAGCATTCCCGAAACCTCTGCGGGCTGAAGCAGATCGACGACTAGCGGAAAAGCGTTCGGTCCCAGTTCGGCGCAGAGTTGTGCGAGCCGGTCCTGTGCCCGATCGATCAGCACGACTTTCACGCCTTCCGCGATGAGCGCACGCGCGCATGCGAGGCCGATACCCGAGGCCGCACCTGTGATGGCGGCGACCTTTCCTTTGATGGATTCAGACATTGATTACTCTCCGGTGTCGACCGGAGTTAGCGCTTTAGCGCTTACTCCGGTCCCATGCAGTTGACTGCGGTCGACCGGAGTTAGCGCTTCAGCGCTTACTCCGGTCCCATGCAGTTGACTGCGGTCGACCAGCGTTAGCGCTTTAGCGCGTTACTCTGGTCCCGCGCAACGAAGTTACAAAATTCTCTGGATTTACGCGCGGCCATGTGAAACGCGGGACTGACGCGCCAGCGAATCGACGATCACCGCAATCGCCAGCACCGCACCGGTGATCATGAAACGCAGCGACGACGACAGATTCAGCAAGGTCAAACCACTCGCAATCGACTGGATCACAATGATCCCCAACACCGCCGAATACGCGCTGCCGCGTCCGCCGAACAGACTGGTGCCGCCAATCACCGCCGCCGCAATAGCGTTCAGATTGACGTCGCCGGTGCCCGCCTGCTGACTGGCCGAAGCCAGCCGTGCCGCGGTCAACACGCCGCCGAGCGCGGCAAGACTCGCGCACAACACAAACGCGCTCGTATAGATAGCGCCGACATTGATACCCGCCCGCCGCGCCGCTTCGTGATTACCACCGACCGCATGCATCGAGCGGCCCCAACGCGTCCTCTTCAGCGCATAGTCCATGGCGACCGCTATGCCGAGAAAGAGGCCAAACATCAACGGAACGCCTCGTCCGCGGTTGAGGTAAGCCACCACGATCTCCAGCAGCACCGTGATGGCAAGCGCGCGTATGACGAGGCTACCGACCGACGGCGCCGAAAGATTCGACGCCTGACGCCGCTCCCTCGTCCGCAGCCCAAGCACCAGCATCACCGCACCCGGTACCAATGCAATGACGTAAGAAACGACAGCGGGAATGACGATCAGCTGACCGAGGTTCACCATCGCCGTGTCATAAGGCAGATTGATCGACCCGCTGGCACCAAGCACGTAGAGCTGCATCCCGAGGATCGCGAGCAGACCAGCCAGCGTCGCCACAAAGCTTGGCATGCCTAACCGGTTGAGCAGCAGCGCATACACCGCACCCACCACCGCGCCGACGACAATGGCCGCGAGGATAGCCAGCAGTACCGGCCAGCCGTGATTGACCCACAGCATCCCGAGGAGGGCCGAAGCGAAGCCGCTCATCGAACCTACCGATAAATCGATCTGCCCCACCATCAGCACGCAAACGATGCCCAGCGAAATCACGCCCACCGTGGAGCAGTCGAACAGCAGATTGACCAGGTTATCAGCCGATAGAAACACCGGGTTCAGGCTAGTGAACACGGTCCAGATAATGATAAGACCCGCGACCACCGGCAGCGATCCGAGATCGCCCGAGCGCACCCGCTCGACGAACGCGTACACGGTGCCGCCAATCCCGCTGGCGTGCTTGACACGCACGTCGCTGCGATCGAGCAGCGTGGCAGGCTTCACCGCGCCTTGCGTATCAGGCTGTGGAGCGCCTTGCAGTTCTTTGCTCATGATGGTTCCTTTGTCTAGGCGCCCTGCTCGGCCTGGCGCCGCCCGGCGCGGCGCGACACAGCGTTCTCGGTGGCGCCGGTAATTGCCGCCACCAGTTCCTGATTCGACGAGTCGGGATAGAACACGCCGTTGTTGCATCCGAGACGCAGCACGACGATCCGGTCCGCCACCGCGCGAACGTCCTCCATGTTGTGGCTGATCATGATCACGGCATGGCCACGGTCGCGGACCCGCTCGATCAGGTTCAGCACCTCGGCGGTCTGCGCTACGCCGAGCGCCGCCGTCGGTTCATCGAGCATGATCAGCTTCGGATCCAGTAGCAGTGAGCGGGCGATTGCCACCGTCTGGCGCTGACCGCCCGAAAGCGACGCGACCACATCGCGCACACTCGGGATGCGGGCCGATAGTTCGTTCAGCAACGTCCAGGCCTTGACCTCCATTGCAACCTCGTCGAGGCGCAGCGGATTCATCTCGCGCCCAAGGTAGATGTTCGCGACGACATCGAGGTTCTCGCACAGCGCGAGGTCCTGAAACACTGTGGCGATGCCGAGATCGAGCGCCGCGGCCGGATTGGTCAGCGCGACCTCCTTGCCGCCGAAGGTGATCGTTCCGGAGCTGGGTTGATGGACACCGGCGAGCACTTTCACCAGTGTCGATTTACCGGCACCGTTGTCGCCCACCAGGGCGACGACTTCGCCGGCATGCACGTCGAGTTCGATGTCCGTCAGAGCCGAGACCGCTCCGAAGTGCTTTGAGACGCCGCGCAGGCTCAGCACCAGCTCGCCTCGCGTGGACCGTGTGTTGGAGTTGTCAGTCATGGGACGGATACCTCATCAAAAGTAGCCGGATCCGGCACGAGCCGGATCCCATCCAGCGTCTGCTTGCGCTGGATCAGTTCGCTATACCGAGTTTCTTGCACCCTTCGGCATAGCGGTCGGTGCACAGATCCTTGGCGTTCGCGAACCCCTTGTCGACCACCTCCGCCTTGAGGTTCTTCGCCGTGATGACGGCCGGTTTGAAGAGTTGCGTCGGTGTGTTGAAGAGCGTCGTTTCACCCTTCGGCGTCTGGCCGTTCAGGAAGCCAACGGCCACCTTCGCTGCCGCTGCCGCGACGATCTCGCTCGGCTTGAGAATCGTGTTGTACTCGTCGCCTGCGATGATCAACTGCAGCCCGGCGAGCGTTGCGTCGTTGCCCGTCACCGGCGGCACCGGGTTGACGCCAGCCGCCTTGAAGGCCGCGACGGCCCCGCCGCCCGTGCCATCGTTGGCCGCCACCACGCCGACGATCTGCGAGCCGAAGCGCGTGATCTGACCGCTGACCCACTGCTGTGCCTTCGGCGGCGCCCAGTCCGGCGTGTCATATTCGGCGAGCGTCTTGTAACCGCTGCCCGCTAACCCGGCGTGGATGCCCTTCTTGATCAGCCCTGCCGCTGCGTCAGTCGGCGAACCGTTGACCTCGAGCACACCACCCTTGCTCGTCGGCACATTGGTTTCCTTCAGATGCTCGACGAGCGATTGCGCAATCGCCTTGCCGATACCTTCGTTGTCGAACGACACGTAGTAGTTGGCCGGCGTCGATGGCACCGGGCGGTCATACGCAATCACCTTGATGCCCTGCCCCTGCGCCATATGCACCAGCGAAGCGGCGGCCGTCGAATCGACCGGGTCCAGCACGATCACCTTGGCACCCTGTGCGATCACCGAGTTGAACTGTTGCTGCTGCGTCGCGACGTCGGCATTGGCGTTCTGATAGAGCACCTTGCAGTCCGGACAGAGCTTGCTCATTTCGGCCTTGAAGCCGGGGAAATCATGTTGCTCGTAGCGAGTCGACGCCTGATCGGGCATCAGAAAGGCGACCGTGCCACTGGGCGCGGCGAACGCCGCCGTCGTGCCGAGCATGCTCAGGGTAAGTGCGCTGGCGCCGATCAGTTTGTTAGGAAAGCTATTCATTGAGTGTCTCCGTTTATTAGAAAAATTCCGGCGCTATTGCTGCCGTGGTGGGGCGTAAAACAGGTGCTGGCCGAACGCCTACGAGGCGTGCGCGGCCTCGGGCGATTCCTTGGCGCTTGCAGCGTTGAGCTGCTGATACGCGCGCCATCGCGACGGCGGCATTTCCTTTAGCAACAGGAACTGCCGGTTAAAGTTCGAGAGGTTGTTGAAACCGACCTGATAGCAGATGTCGGTGATACTCAGTTCGCCCGCCATCAGCAACTGGCACGCGAGATTGATGCGCAGCCGGTTGACGTACTGCACGAAGGTGAGGCCCGCGTGCCTGCGGAAGTATCGTGAGAAGGCGCTCACGCTCTGCCCCGCGAGTTCGGCTAACTCTGTTTCCCGCAACTCCTGCGACAGGTTCTTGCCAATGTAGGCAAGCACGTGATTGATATGCGTCTCGACGTACGAGGCAGGATCCGAACGATAAGCGGCGCTCGCCAGCTTGACCTGTTCGGTGCTTTGCAGAAGCACATCGAGCAACGCAACGAACAGCGTGATGCGCCGGATGCCTTGCGCGCCCAGCATCTCGCGCATGATCGGTTCGGCCGCGATGCCGGTTTTCGGCGTGAACAGGACACCCCAGCGCGAGGCGTCGAGCAAGGGCTCCACGCGCTTGAGTTCGGGGAAAGCCGCGATGGCACGCGCAGCGAATTCGGCATCGAACTGCAGGACAAGACAGCGTTCGTCCACACGCGTCTCTTGCGGCACACTGCTCACCCAGTTGTGCGGCAGATTCGAGCCTGTCATCACGAGATTGCCGGGCTCAAAGCTACCGATGTGATCACCGACGAAGAATTTCCCTGTTGTCGATGTGATCAGATGAATCTCGTATTCGGGGTGGAAGTGCCAGCGCACGGTGCGATAGGGGTACCCGTGCGACCAGACCTTGAACGATTCGTCGCGCGGCACGGCGACCAGTTCCAGATCGGGCTGGGCGATATTGGCGCTGCGGGCATCCGCGCGCGCCGTGGCACCCCGGGTGGTGTGCATCTGTCTTCCTCCTGAGTCTCTTTTCAGCCAGTCCGCGTACGCTGCACCGCGCCCAGCCATGACTGAAAATTAACCCTCTTGCAGATGTTCCACCACTGAAAATCGGGCCGCTAACCGATACTTTCTTGCATTCGGGTTAGCCCGTATGACGTGACGATTTCAGGCGGGAGAACACGAACTGGTAGTGGTAACCCTTGGCGGCGAGAACGCGCGCCATGTCCTCGTTGGCCGCGGTCCAGTCATGCATACCGTCGGCAAGCGGCGCGACCGGCCATCCGGATCCTTCGTCAACACCACATGCGCATTCTGTTCGACACGCGGCAACACCTCCTGCTCGACCCGTTCAGCATAGGTGCCGGACACCGCGTCATATTCGCGGCCCCGTTCGGCGCCCTGCGCATCCTGTCCGCCGGCGCCTATACCGATCGCTATCATCGGCGGCAGTTTGTGCGCGTGGATGAGATTGTCCAGCACGTTGAAGAGCTTCTGCGCCTTGAAGAAGCCGTGCGGGCCGCCATCGCCATACACGATGAAGGGGGCTGCCGTACCTGGGACGTAGTCGGCCGGGACGTAGACATCGACCTCGCGACTCCAGCTGAGATGACACTATCTGCCGAGTCCATGATGAAAGTATGGACCGTGCCGTGAGGCACATCGGCTTGGGCAACGATCTCTGGTGACGGCTGATGCGTACGGCGTGAGTCTGGAATCGCTGCATCATCTGTCGAAGCGCAAAGGCTTTGAACTGGTGTGTTGCGACGACATGGGCAACAACGCGTTTTTCGTAAGACGCGACCTGTACCCGCTTCTCGGTATCGTCAGCAACGATCCATCAGTCCTGTTCCGGCCTGCCACGTACAAGCGGCGCTACGTCGGCCACAACACGTTCCTGAGCGGCCATCCTTATCGGTACGGTCCAGCTGAACAGATCTGAATAGACCAACCGAACGCCACCTTCGCCGCGATTTGCGAGGCCTATGCGCTAAAGCCTCACGGCCCGGCACGCCGGATCAGCGAGCGGGTCTGGCATTTGCCAACCAATCGCGGCGAGTTCGAGCGGTTCGTGGCGGTGTGGGTTTCGGAGGCTGGCACGGGGGCGCCGGCGACGCGTACCGTGCGAACCCCGACTACCAGTTCATGGTGGGGGGCCAATGGGTTGCGCATCCCGGCAACATCGTGGACTACACCGTTCAGATCACGGCACCCGATGATCCCGTTATGCACGGTCTCGCCGATTTCTCGATGCACTCAGAGCAGTACTTCATGCATTTTGATCCGAGCAACGAGGTTCTTGCGACGACCTGCTTCGACGGGCCGTATGTTCGGGAACATGAGCCACAGGTAACGGGTGTCGTCATGCCGGTCGCGTGGAAACGCAAGTGGGGCAAAGGCAGGGTGTTCTATTCTTCGCTAGGGCACGTCAACGCCGATTTCGAGGTCCCGCAAGCGCGCGAAATCATGTTGCGTGGACTGCTTTGGGCCGCGCGCTGAACGGGGTGAAGCAGTTGCCCGGACGTGAACCAGCATTGATGAATAACAAAAAGCGCCCAGACCGTGAAGGCCTGAGCGAAGCCATCGGGAATCCGACGGCGGAGGTGTTCAAAACAAAACCGGCTCGCTACTGCGGTCCAACCCGCTAGCGAGCCAGTTTCGTGGATGGTAACGTGTCGCGGCGCAATGCTTTGACTGCACGGTATTCGCTATGCCGACGCGTCAAGATCCTTCAGCGTGTGTCTGGCTAGACCTTAGTGGCCGTACATCTCGTTCCACTCGGCCTTCGAAATGGCCCGGTGTCCTGTATCCGACGAACCGTTTGCGACGCCGCCGACGTCAGTTGCACCGTTTTGTGCGGCGACTTTGGCTTCTGCAGCCTGCAGGTCAGCCGGGTACGTGGCATTGTCGGCCGAGGCGGGGTTATAACCGGCCTTTTCCAGTTGCACCAGTTGACTGCGCACTTCTGCACGCGTCAAAGGTTGGTTCGATTGAGCAAATGAAACCACCGGAGCGGAAAGAGCGACAGCGATGGCGACAGCCTTGATGATCGAGTTCATGATTAAAACCTCCACAAATTGTTTTACACGGCGCTGCAAACAGGTTGGTGTGCAGCAGGTGAATACAGTCTATGAGGCGAGCAGCCCAGGGTAAATACCTAAGTTTGGAAATGACTTTTCTCGGAAATCTGACAATCGGGACGCCCGCTCGGCGCAATGCCGACGGCCGCGGGCAGCGGGGCCGGATCAACACCTCGCCCCGGATCCTGCGCTCAGCCCACTAGCGCGCTCAGAAGTCGGTCGCCCGCGGTGGCGGCAGGAATGCCCGCTTCAGATGCGAACTCGAGTCGTCGTTATGGCGGAACAATGTGCCCTTCAGCGGGCCTTTCGACAGACCACGAACGCTCACCATCCAATTTGAATTGGTGTCCGAACTATCAGTCTTGGCCATCCGTGCCTGCGTATTGCTGCCGTCGGACGCGATGCTCGAACAGGCGCCGAAACGCGCGCGTGTAAAACATCCGAAGCACATCGAACTACACGTCAAAGCTGACATCGAAAAACTCGAAGCGTGAGGCGCGAACAACCTACTACGAATGCTCTGAGCCATGCATCGCTCATCTCATTCCCAGGTTTACCCTCGGCCGCCCTTGCATCAGCGGATGGCATTCACGCAAATTCGGTCGTTTTTGCAGCATTTTTCTCGCCGAGGAAATTTTTTACTCTCGATCAATGATCAGATGAGAGTGTCTCCCAGATTCTAAAATCCCCTCACCGCCAAATCTGTATGACCGACGTTTGACGGAGAAATCGCATCGGCCTCTGCGGGCGCAATCCCCTCTATCAACGCACTCCCATCTGTTTAAAACCAGCACGTTTAATTCGGATTCCATATTGATTGTCAGAAAATTCCATTTTCATTTTAGCCCGGTAAATCTAACGCTATTTGACAGTTTTTAACTTCGTATTACGAGTAAATCCGCTCGCATCTGCTCTATGCGTGTGGTGCCGAACAGTGTGTCTGTACCTGCTCCACTACCTTTCATTTGCGTCTGTATCAACGGGATGCATCCCCTTTGCGTCGGGTATAGAGGTGCACGCGCCACGCGCACGGATCACATTCCGTCATATCCAGATCTGTTCTACGAGCGGACTTCGGGGAATGGTTAGGAGACCCACGATTCCGCCTGACACGGTCACGAAGACCCGGCCTCTGTAAACGGGAGGACTTTGAACGGCTCCCCAGGAACCGGCTTCGAATAGATAATTAGGGGTACGATATGAAAAGATATAAAAGTGCATCCGGCTCGATCGGAATGTGCAGGATAGCGATTGCAACCGCAGTGACCTTATATGCGGGAATGGCTTGTGCCCAATCGAATCCATACGCCGCGCAAACTGCGCCACTCTGGAAGAGCGAGAGTAGTCCCCCGCAATTTGTGTTGGCTCAAGACCCGACACAAGATTGTCCCCAGTCAAGCACGCATGGATGCCGCAAGGAGGACGGTAATGGCCTGCCGGCGTTGCTTAGTGGCCTGCAAGATTCGGATACCGGTGGCACGGTAGGTCCGCAAAGCGCATTCGGCGCGGGTACCCCGTCGAGTGGAACGAATGGCACGGCGTCCGGAAGCCAGGGATCAGGGAGTAGTGGAACCGGCAATGCCGGGGCCGGGGCTGCGGGTGGTGGTGGTAAAGGTAGCGGTGGTGCGGGTAGCGGGAGTGGTGGGTCTGGGAGTGGTAGTTCGGGCAGTGGTGGATCTGGTACGGGTGGATCGGGTACGGGTGGGTCTGGTACGGGTGGGTCTGGTACGGGTGGGTCTGGTACGGGTGGATCTGGTACGGGTGGATCTGGTACGGGCGGATCGGGTACCGGTGGTACTGGCACGGGCGGCTCGGGTACCGGTGGTACTGGCACCGGCGGCTCTGGTACGGGTGGCTCTGGTACGGGTGGCTCTGGTACGGGTGGCTCTGGTACGGGTGGCTCTGGTACGGGTGGCTCTGGTACGGGTGGCTCGGGTACGGGTGGCTCGGGCACGGGTGGCTCGGGCACGGGCGGCTCGGGCACGGGCGGCTCGGGCACGGGTGGCTCGGGCACGGGTGGCTCGGGTACGGGTGGCTCGGGTACGGGTGGCTCGGGCACGGGTGGCTCGGGCACGGGTGGCTCGGGCAGTGGTTGTGCGGGCGACAGCGGCCACGGTAGCGGCGACGGCGGTCACGGCTCCGGTGACGGTGGTCGCGGCAGCGGCGATGGCGGCCATGGTAGCGGCAGCGGCCACAGTTCCGGCGATGGCGGCCATGGCAGCGGCGACGGTGGTCACGGCTCTGGTGACGGTGGTCACGGCTCCGGTGACGGCGGTCACGGCTCCGGTGACGGCGGTCACGGCTCCGGCGACGGTGGTCACGGCTCCGGCGACGGTGGTCACGGTTCCGGTGACGGCGGTCACGGCTCCGGTGACGGCGGTCACGGCTCTGGTGACGGTGGTCACGGCTCCGGTGACGGCGGTCACGGCTCCGGTGACGGTGGTCACGGCTCCGGCGACGGTGGTCACGGCAGCGGCAACGGTGGTCACGGCAGCGGTGACGGTGGTCACGGCAGCAGCAACGGAGGCCACGGCTCCGGCGATGGCGGTCACGGCAGCGGTGACGGAGGCCACGGCTCCGGCGACAGCGGCCATGGCTCCGGCGACGGCGGCGGTCACAGCAGCGGCGGCCATAGCGGCGGCTTCGGCAGCGGTGGCTTCGGCAGCGGCGGCCATAGCGGCGGTTTCGGCAGTGGCGGCTTCGGCAGCGGCGGTCACGGGGGCGGCTTCGGCAGTGGCGGCCACGGAGGCGGCAGTAGTGGCGGTTGCGGCGGTGGTCACGGCGGCCACTAACCTCAGCAACTCCGCACTAAAACCGCTCTAGCGAACCGAAAGCATCTTCGCGTAAGCCCTACGCGAAGATGCTTCATCCCATGCGCGAACGTCATCCAGACCCAACGCAACGAAACCCACACAACCACCAGAATCAAACCATCCGGGCCTTCACAGCGTGCACTGAACACGCACCCCAAGCCCGCGAATCGGCACTCCCCGCTCGCCCGAAAACGAGCCAATCACCTCAATAAACTCACCCTATCCCCCGCCACGGCAGAAAACGTCGTGCGCCTGGCAGTGATGCACGGTTCTTCGTCGTTGCCCGTCAAGGGGCGTTGACCAATACTGGTCTCCATCAACGCGACTTCGGACGGACATCATGAACCACCCTGTCGAACACCCCTCACTCGCTGCCGCGCCCGCTTCGGCTACCGTCCGCGCCACGTTTCGCGCACTCGCCGAACACGCTGTGCATGCGAGTGAAGACGATCTCCTCGACGAGTATTTGATGCTGACGTTTCCCGCCAGCGATCCAGTCTCACCTGGCTTTTTCACCTGAATAGCAGCATCGGGTCGCGGGCGCCCCGCTTCACCGCTCGCGGCCAGCACACTCGCCAGAACCACTATCAACAGCTCCTCAACCATCACTAAGGAATACTATATGACTACCACCATCGCCGGAATCAAGATCCCCGACAGCATCATGGCACGTGCTGCTACTGAACTGGTCCGCGACACCGAACCGGACCTGCTCTACAACCATTCCCGGCGTGTGTTCCTGTTCGGCGCACTCTCCGGTCAACGCAAAAATCTCAAGTACGATCCGGAACTGCTGTATATCGGCGCGATGTTCCACGACATGGGGCTCGTCGATGCATACAGCAGCAAGACAGACCGCTTCGAAGTCGATGGTGCAAACGCAGCGCGCGACTTCCTCACGCAGTATGGCGTGAACGAATATGACATCGAGCAGGTCTGGACCTCCATCGCACTGCATACGACGCCCGGCGTTCCCGAACACATGAAGCCCGTCGTCGCGCTGGTCACCGCCGGCGTCGAGATGGACGTGCTCGGTCTCACCTATCACGAGTTCAGCGAAGAACAACGGATCCAGGTCGTCGCCGCGCACCCGCGCGAGAAATCCTTCAAGAACGACATCATCGATGCGTTCGCTCAAGGCACGATCAAGAAACCCGGAACCACGTTCGGCAACGTCAAGGCCGACGTTCTCGAGCTTCGCGACCCGACCTACAAGCGCCTGAATTTCTGCCAGATTATCCTTGGCTCCGCATGGGACGACAGCCAGGCCGGTCACTCTCACCACGCCGGCTGCGGCTGCGCGGACTAAAGGAGGATCGTCATGCAGCACCTCGCACACGGAGAAAACGCAATGGGCGCGGTCAATCGCATGGGAGCGCCCGATACGCCGGCGCAGCTGGAACGGATCCTCTATCTCGCGAAGCCTTCTTCGTAATTCTGGACAGGAAACGGCGAGTCTGCAGGCAATGACCACTTCTGCACCTCTCGCCCTCCCTCTATATCTTTGGAATCAAAGGAGTTGATTAGCATGGCGAAGCTCACAACCGTATTCGGCGCGCCCGTCGTCGATAACCAGAACATCAGGACTGCCGGACAACGCGGTCCCGCATTGCTCGAAGACGTGTGGTTTCTCGAGAAGCTGGCGCATTTCGACCGTGAAGTGATCCCCGAACGGCGGATGCACGCGAAGGGATCCGGCGCATTCGGAACCTTCACCGTCACACACGACATCACGCAATACACGCGGGCAAAGATTTTTTCGGCGATCGGCAAGAAGACCGAGATGTTTGCCCGTTTCTCGACCGTTGCCGGCGAACGCGGTGCGGCTGACGCGGAACGCGATATCCGCGGTTTTGCGCTCAAGTTCTATACCGAGGAAGGTAACTGGGATCTGGTTGGCAACAATACGCCGGTCTTTTTCCTGCGCGATCCCCTTAAATTCCCCGACCTGAACCATGCAATCAAGCGCGATCCGCGCACGGGTCTGCGCAGCGCAGAAAGCAACTGGGACTTCTGGACGCAGCTTCCTGAAGCGTTACACCAGATCACGATCGTGATGAGCGAGCGAGGCATCCCGAAAACTTTCCGTCATATGCACGGATTCGGAAGCCACACGTTCAGCTTTATCAATGCGAAGAACGAGCGCTATTGGGTCAAGTTCCACTTCCGTTCGCAGCAAGGAATCGAAAACCTGACGGATGCCCAGGCTGAAGGGCTGGTTGGCCGCGATCGCGAAACACATCATCGCGACCTTTACGAAGCGATCGAGCGCGGCGAATTTCCTCGCTGGACTCTGTCCGTGCAGATCATGCCGGAGAAGGACGCCGGCAGCTATCACATCAATCCATTCGATCTGACCAAGGTCTGGCCGAAAAGCGACTATCCGCTCATCGAAGTGGGTGTGATGGAATTGAACCGCAATGCCGAAAACCACTTCGCCGATGTCGAGCAGGCAGCATTCGCGCCGGCCAACGTCGTACCGGGCATCAGCTTCTCGCCCGACAAGATGTTGCAAGGGCGCCTCTTCTCGTACGGCGACGCCCAGCGCTATCGTCTGAGCGTGAACTACCATCAGATCCCCGTGAACGCTCCGCGCGGCGCAAGGTACGTGCACAGCTATCACCGCGACGGGCTCATGCGCGTCGACACGAACTCGGGTGGCGCGACCTCCTATGAACCCAACACGCGCGGCGAATGGCAGGAACAACCCGATTTCCGCGAACCGCCGCTGTCAATTGAAGGCACAGCCGATCACTGGAATCATCGTGTGGACGACGACTACTATTCTCAGCCCGGCGCGCTGTTTCGCCAGATGACCCCCGCGCAAAAGCAGGTGTTGTTCGAGAACACCGCGCGGGCCATGAACGGCGTATCGAAGCCGATTCAGCAACTGCATATCGAGCATTGCACGATGGCGGACCCCGCCTACGGCGCGGGCGTCGCCAAGGCCATCGAGGCGCTGCAAAAGCAGTCTGTGTAGTCTTCGTCGCGGCGTGGCGCGGCGGCCTACAACTTGATCGAAACTTCTACGTCGTCCGCCAAGCCTTGCGAGAAGTATCTGCCGCTCGAACGCACGATTTCCAGGTACTCCGGGCTCCAGTCGGCGTTGTCGGCCACGAGCACGGAGCCTGCGCGCAAGCGCGGTTCAAGCAGCGAGCAAACCGCCGGGTACAGCGCCTTCGCTCCATCGAGCAGGACCAGGTCGACGTGCTCCGGCAGTCCGCTCGCAAGCGTTTCGAGCGCATCGCCCTCGCGCACCTCAACCAGGTCGCCGAGACCGGCAGCGGCAATCGTCCTGCGCGCCGCGGCAACCTTCGAAGACTCGAACTCGGTGGTGATCAGCAGTCCGCCGCCGTTGTCCCGCAACGCTGTGGCCAGGTGCAAAGTCGATACGCCAAACGACGTACCGAACTCGATAATCGAGTGCGCCTTCGTCATGCGCGCATACATATAGAGCAGCGCGCCGGTCTGCCTCGAGACCGCAAGATGGAATTCCTTCGCATGCCTATAAAACCCCTGATAGTCCTCGGATCGCGCGCTTGCCATCAATGCATCGCGTTCCGCGGATGAGAGAGCGGCCATCTGCCTGTGCATAAGCGCCCGCGATGCGTCTGCATCGGCGAATAGCTGTTCCAGAACGGTAGATACGGGCGGTTGAGTCAGTGTGATCATGAATGAACCCTTTGAATGGAATACACGTTGTTGTGCATGTGGATAGAATACGAACAATTAGTCGCATTTACTATTCGCATTCGGAAGGCACAGACATGAAACGCCGGCAAGGCCCCGTCGTGACAGCACGTAAGCGTCCACAGCAGGAACGTTCAACCCGCCTTGTAGCGGACATTCTTGAAGCCGCAGTTCGCGTTTTAGAGCGGGAAGGCGCGCCGCGTTTTACCGCAGCACGGGTAGCGGAAGCGGCTGGGGTGAGCGTCGGTTCTCTCTACCAGTACTTCCCGAACAAAGAGGCCATGCTGTTCCGGCTGCAGACAGAGGAATGGACAAGGACCCACGCGTTGCTGGAGAGCCTCCTCAACGACCCCACGCGCCCTCCTCTGGACCGGCTGCGCTCAGCCGTGCAGGCATTCTTCCAGACCGAATATGAGGAAGCTGCGTTTCGCATTGCACTCGAGGACGCGGCGCCGCTTTATCGCGAATCGCTCGAGGCGCGCGAGCAGAAACAAGCCGGTATGCGCGTGGCAGTCGCCTTCGTGAAAGAAGCGCTTCCTGATCTGACGACCGCGCGCCGTGCGTTTGTTGCCGAGCTGTTGGTGACAACCATGTCGCAAGTCGGTGAAGCGGTTTCCGAAAAGGCGAAGTCGAAAGCCGATGTCGAAAAATGGGTCGCGGAAATGGCCGACATGTTATGCGCGTATGTGGAACACCTGGCCGCGTGATAGCCGGCCAGCGCATCTAACTTTAGTCCGTCAACATCACATAATCGCATCCGTCGCCTGCAAGGTCAGGAGTGCCATCAGTTGTGCGATTTCGTCGCGCATCTTGCGGCGGTCCACAATCATGTCTATCGCGCCCCGCCGCAGCAGGAACTCCGGGCGCTGATATCCCGCCGGCAACGTCTCGCGTACTGTTTGCTCGATTACCCGCTCGCCCGTAAACGCGATCATTGCTTTCGGTTCGGCCATCACCACGTCGCCGAGAAAGGCGAAGCTTGCCGATACGCCACCTGTGGTTGGATTCGTGAGCACAGAGATGAACGGCAGTCGCGCGTCCGCCAGCCGGGTCAACATGGCGGTGGTTTTGGCCATTTGCATCAACGAATACACGCTTTCCTGCATGCGTGCGCCGCCAGACGCGGCAATGCAAACGAAAGGCGTACGTTGCTCGAGGGCGTTTTGTACGCCGCGCACAAATCGTTCGCCGACAGCCGACCCCATCGAACCTGCCATGAATCCGAACTCGAAGCACGCCACCACGGCCGGAATCGAGTGGATCGCCCCTCCCATGACCACCAAGGCGTCAGTCTCGCCCGTGTCTTCCATTGCTTCGCTCAGGCGATCGGGATAGGTGCGGTTGTCCTTGAAATTTAGAGGGTCGACCGGCAATACTTCGCGGCCAATCTCACAGCGCCCTTCCGCGTCGAGCAGATGGTCCAGCCGCTCACGGGCGCCAATAGGCATGTGATGAGAACATTTAGGGCAGACATGAAGATTCGCTTCGACGTCGCCGCGATAAAGCACCGCTTCGCACGCTGGGCACTTGAACCACAGGCCTTCAGGAATGACCTTGCGGCGCGCCGGATCGCTTTGCTTGATCTGCGGCGGCAATAAATTGTCGAGCCAGTTCATACCCTCTCCCGTTCACAGCGTCATCGCAACCACATTCAGTGCGACGACATGAATGACAAAAGTCAGCGAGCAGATAATCAGTAACTGGGCGTCCATGACCGATCCGGTAGTCGCGAGCCGTCCAAAGTCTACCTGATCGAGGAACGGCAACCGTGGGGTCGCCAACCAATCAAGGCCGAAGTCCAGGCAAGCGCGGGCCAATCTGATATTCGGGCACGGTCACGATCGCCAGATCGCTACGAGACCCCATTTTGCCGCTGTGAATACCGCGCGGCGGACCTCCTGCCTGCGTAGCTGCGCACGCCAAACTCCAGGATCGTGGACAATTAGCGAATTCACGCCGTGGTACGTTCAACCTGCGTACGTTCGACCTGCATCCAGAGGAGCGTTTTATGTTCAAACCTGTAAGACATGTCGCTGCTGCGGCCGCGATCATGGTGTCCGGTTTTGCTGTAGCGGCGGACCAGCCCGCCCCCACCTATCTGCCGGCCTCAGCAGCGGCGACGTTCGAGAACGCGCCGGCGATCGTGGAAGGCGCTTCGGGCAAAAACGTCAAATCGACGATCTATGTTTTCATGGACCCCAACTGCATCTTCTGTCACTACGCATGGAAAGCGTTCCAGCCCTACGAAGCCGCCGGCTTGCAGGTGCATTGGATCCCGATGGGCTTCCTGAAACCGGATTCGGCCGGCAAGGCCGCCGCGCTGCTCCAGGCACAGAATGGTCCGGCGTTGATGCATGAACTCGAGACGAAATTCTCCGAGAAAGAAGAGTCGGGCGGCATCGCACCGTTGGCAAAGGTGCCGCCAGCGACGCAAACCAAGCTGGACGGCAATATAAAAACGTTCCAAAGCCTCGGCTTCGACGGCACGCCGACCATCATCTACATGACGAGCGGTGGCCGCTGGGCAGATGTCAGCGGCTTGCCGCCTTTGAGCTCATTGCCGGCCATGCTGAATCTGCCGGAACAGCCGATTACCGATCCGTCTTTGCAGCGGTTCCGCTAGATCACCACTGCTTTCGACAGACATTTTCATTTTGTGACTATCAATCTCATGCAAAACCGGGCACTTATTATTGGCGCAAGCGGTATCGTCGGCAGCAACCTGGCCGATCAATTGCTTTCGACCGGCTGGACTGTTGCCGGTCTTTCGCGCGGCCGCACAGCGTTGCCGCAGGCGGTCGAACCGATTACCGCCGATCTGACCTCCGCGGCATCCGTAAGCGAAGCGTTGGCTGGAAAATCCTTTAGCCATATCTTTTTCACTGCATGGTCTCGCCAGGCGACGGAGAAGGACAACATTCGCGTGAATGGCGGCATGGTGCGTCACGTGCTGGATGCCGTTGGGCCCTCGGGCAGCGTTTCGCATGCGGCGCTTGTCACGGGCCTGAAACATTATCTCGGACCGTTCGAAGCGTACGCGACCGGCGCGGTACCCATTACGCCGTTTCGCGAGGAACAGGGCCGCCAGGTCGTGGAGAATTTCTACTACGAGCAGGAAGACCGTGTGTTCGAAGCCGCGCAACAGTATGACTTTAGCTGGAGCGTGCACCGGCCGCATACGATCATTGGCTACGCGATCGGCAACGCAATGAACATGGGCGTCACGCTCGCGGTCTACGCGACGCTTTGCAAACAGACGGGCCAACCGTTCCTGTTTCCCGGCTCCGCAGCGCAGTGGAACAGCCTGACCGACATGACCGACGCGCGCCTGCTCGCACGTCACCTTGAATGGGCCGCCACGTCCGACGCTGCGCGCAACGAAGACTTCAACGTGGTCAACGGCGATGTGTTCCGCTGGAAATGGATGTGGTCGCAGATTGCCGGCTATTTCGGCATCGAGGCCGTGCCATTCGACGGCGAAGTCCGTCCGCTCGAGACACGCATGCAGAAAGCCGCGCCGGCATGGAGCGAGATCGCCACACGCTTCAACCTGGAGGAAGCGGATATTGGCAAGCTGGTGTCATGGTGGCACACCGACGCTGACCTTGGACGCCCCATGGAAGTGGTCACGGACATGACGAAGAGCCGCAAAGCCGGCTTCCTCGATTATCAAAGCACTCCCGACTCGTTTTTCGCGCTGTTCGACAAGCTTAAGACCGAGCGGATCATTCCTCAGTAAGGTACGAACTCCTGACTATCCCGCACGGTCCGGAAAGGTCAGCGTAACCAGCAAGCCGCCGTCCGCCGCATTGACCAGACAAAACGTCCCGCCATTGCGGCGCACCAGTCTTCGCACAATCGAGAGTCCCAGCCCGCAATGGGCATCGCCGCCACGAGCCTCATCGAGACGGACGAACGGTTGCAAGGCGTGCTCGAGCTGGTCGTCGGGAATCCCGGGGCCGTGATCGCGCAGCGTCAAAACGCATTTGCCGTGCTGCAAGCTGGTCGCGATTTCGACGGGCGGTTCGCCGTACGTCATGGCATTCTCCAGCAGATTGGCGAGGATGCGGTCGAGGTCGACCAGCGGCAGTCTGAAGTGTCCAGCAGCACGCAGATCCAGCGTCACGAGCGAGCTTTCCGTGTCCCCGTCCTGCGGAACGTTGCCGTACTGGCTCTGACAAAACGAGTCCACGGACACGAGCGGCGATCCATCCGCACGGTCGCGCACGAAATCGAGGAACTGCTTGACGATGCGCCCGAGCGATTCGACATCGCCCAGGAAACCCATCCGCTCTGCCCCGTGCGGCAGCAGATCGGCGCGAACCTGCATCCGCGTGAGCGGCGTGCGCAGATCATGAGCGACGCCCGCCAGCATCATCGCCCTCTCCTGTTCGTATTCGCTGATCTCGCGAATCATCTCGTTGAAGCTGACGATCAGTTCCGCCACCTCGCGCGGCCCGCTCACACTGACGACGGGTGTGCTGACGCCAATACGAAACTCGCGTGCCGCATTGGCCAGCCTGCGCAGCGGCCGCTGGGCCTGCCAGGCTCCGAGGAACGCCACCGCGATGGCCAACGCGAGCATCAAGGCCAACGCGGTGTGCATGCGGGCTTCGGTCAACGTAGCGCCCGGTATGCGGATCCAGTTGGCGTCGCCGGCATAGCGCACCCAGACCGTGCCTGTGTCGCCGGACAACACGACCTGACTGCCCGGCGGCAGATTCTCACGCAACGCGTTCTCGTACAGTCCGTGTGTTTCGCGCCGTGAAGGCGGTCCGTCGCCTGGGTTCGTATCGCGCCCGTCGAGATAGGTGGCGCCGAGCGCCGAAGCAATGTGCCTCGTCGCCTCGATACCATCACGCCGCGACTCTTCGACCACCTGGATGCCGCGCGACGCATGCTCGGCATGCATCTGGTTGGCTTCGCGGCCGAGCATGAACACCATGGCCGCGTAGGCCAGCACGAGCAGGCTCGTGGTCATCAGTGCCGCGCGTCCAAAGAGTGTATTAAACGGATTTTTCATTGCCGTCGCCGCCATCGCTCGGAGCAAACATATAGCCCACCCCGCGTACGGTCTGGATCACGCAGGGTTGGGAGGGGTCCTCTTCCAGCAGTCTGCGCAGGCGCCACACGGCCAGATCCATGCCGCGCTCGGTGATGTCCGCGTCGGGGCCGTACAGCATGTCGAGCAGTTTTGTGCGCGACAGCGTCTCCATCGGATGCGTCACCAGCACTTCAAGCAGCGCGTAGTTCGTGCCCGTCAGCTTGATGCGCTTGTCGTCGCAGAACAGGGCGCGCGCAGTGAGATCGAGGCGAAACCGGCCAAAGCGGTAAATCGCCTGGCGTCCATTGACAGCTGGGGACGGCTGGCCCGAATGGCGGCGCAGCACCGCTTTGATACGCGCCAGCAGCTCGAGCGGCGTGAACGGCTTGCCCAGATAGTCGTCGGCGCCGAACTCGAGCCCCACGACCCGATCCATTTCGTCCGCAAGCGAAGTCAGCATGATGACGGGAATAGTGTCGCCCGCCTCGCGCAATTGCCTGAGTGCGGTCAAGCCGTCCACGCCTGGCATCATGACGTCAAGCACTACGATGGATGGCCGCTCGAGCGCGAGGCGATTGGCGATATTGGTGGCGTTATGCAAAACCGAGAACTCGATGCCGCGCTGCTGAAAAAATTTCCTGAGGAGGTCACGTAGACCGGCATCGTCGTCTACGAGCAGGACCTGAATCGCTTCACTCTCCATCCACACCCTCCTGTCAGTCCTGATTGAAACGTGAACCCGCAGGCGAGTCGCCGGGGGCTCATGTCAGTGCCGTGACAGACACTGAAACGTCAAACCGACAATCCTACCCAGATTCAGCCTGGTGTTGTGCCGGCGTCTCAGCAGGTCATTTCGAAAGACTCCTGTAAGGGTGGCGTGAATAAACAAGGCGGATTGGTACGCGTCGAGGTCGGCGGACAACTGGTCGCACGAGACCGCATGGAGCAACGCCTGCTCGATCTGGGTCTCCGCCAGACGGTTGGCGGCCCGGACGCGCCGCCAGAACCGCGCCGTCTCCTCAGTCGATTCACAGCGCGCAAACACGATGCTGTAGAGGTGGCGCATACGCGTTTCGCGCAACGCCCGCGAGAGCCGCACTTCAAGTTCCGTGCGCAGCGTACCGAGTGGATTGGGCTCGTCCGGAGGCAGGGGAACGCCGAAAGGGTCGAGCGGCAGAGCAAATCGCTCAAAAATGGCATCGAAGATCGCGTCTTTATTTCTAAAATGACCGTAGATCGCCCCTCGGGTCACCCCGGCCGCATCGGCGATTTCGTCCAGCGTGGTTTGCGTGACGCCATGACTGAAGAACATGGCCTCTGCTGCATCGAGAATCGTTGCACGCGTGTCGAGCGCTTGCGCCTTCGTCCGCCTCATTAGCATTCAGCCGCTTTCTGTCGCGCATCCATGCCCTGCGACACCGCGGCTGCTCAATAGCTCAGATGATGCGATCATAGCCGCCGTGCATGGGAGCGGACGTTAGGCTTTTTTTCGGATTATTTCAAAGTGAAATTTATCGAAGTGCGATTTCATTTAACGTGCTCCTGCTTTTTGCACATCGAGTAAGATCACCGCTCATTCTGCTGTTGCGGTTCCACCGATGTCGGGTGCGCAAATCAGTGTGGCGCTCATCTGTTGCCCGACAACATAGAAGTTTTGAATACGGCTAAACGGAGTTCACTTGAGCAACCAGTCTCCACTCGGTCGACTCGCTCTATATGTATCCAGGATGAGTAGTCCGGTTCGCACGGACGCTTCCTCCCGGTCGACCTTTGTATCACCCGACTCACGCCGTCCCCGCAAGCCAGCGCCAGCAACGGCGCCGCTACGCACCCTGCGCTCCGGCTGCGCGCTGGCGGCTACGCTATGCCTCGCGGCTTGCGCCGTCGGTCCCGACTATCACAAGCCGCCGCAGGACATTCCCGCCACCTTCAAGGAAGGCGCCGACTGGCAGCGCGCGCAGGCCAACCCGCAAGGGGCGCTTTCCAGCACCTGGTGGCTCGACTATCACGACGACACGCTGTCCCACCTTGTGGATCAGTCGCTTAAGGCCAACCAGTCGATCGCCGCAGCGGAAGCCGCCTACCGGGTCGCCAAGGCCACGATCGATGCGAATGTCGCGAGCCTGTTCCCCACCATCGGGGTGGATGCGTCGGGCTCGCGCTCCCGTACGGCCGCTGTCGAGAGCATCACGGGTCAGCCTTATACGAGCAACCTCGTGTCCGCCAGCGCGTCCGCCAGCTGGGAAATCGACCTGTGGGGCAGTGTCCGGCGCTCGATCGAGTCGGCCAAGGCCAGCGCTCAGGCCAGCGACGCCCAGCTCGCCGGCGAGCGTCTGTCGATCGCCGCCAGCCTCGCCATCGATTATTTCGCACTGCGTCAGGCCGATATCGACATCGATTCGCTGAAACAGCAGCAACAGATCGACGCCAAAATTCTGGAGATGGACCGCGCGGGCTTCCTGCAGGGAACGGTCTCGAACGACACGCTCCTCGATGATCAGGACAACCTCGAACTGGTGATCGCCGACCTGCAAGCCACGGAGACCTCCCGCGAGCAGGACGAACACGCCATCGCGGTGCTGATCGGCGAGCCGCCGGCCAGCTTCACGCTGCCGGCGCAAAGCGACTACACGTTCGCGACCCCCGCCGTGCCGCTCGGATTTCCGTCGGAATTGCTGGAACGGCGCTATGACGTCGTGAGCGCGGAACGTACGGCCGCCGCGGCTAACGCCAAGATCGGCGTCGCCGAGGCCGCTTTCTTCCCAACGCTTACGCTCTCGGCGCAAGGCGGCTTCGAACACAACGCCCTCGCGCATCTGTTCTCGATGCCGAGCCGCTTCTGGACGCTCGGCCCGGATCTCGCCGCGACGATCTTCGACGGCGGTGCGCGCTCTGCGGCGGTCCACGAGGCCGAGGCCACGTACGACCAGCAGGTCGCCACGTATCGCGGGACCGTGCTGTCCGCGTTCCAGAGCGTCGAGGACAGCCTGTCGTCTTACAACCATCTGCAGCAGCAGGAGCAGGCGTTCGCCAACATCTACAAGCGCAACCAGCAGCTTTTCTCGAGCCAGCAGGCCCAGATGCAGGCCGGCACGGCGAGCCAGGAAGCCGTGTTGACGCAGCAGCTCACGCTGTTGCAGGCCGCGCAGAATCTGAAGGACACACAGGCAGCGTTGACGGAAAGCAGCGTCACGCTGGTCAAAAATCTCGGCGGCGGCTGGCAGTGGGATGACGCCAAGGGTGTAGCAGTCAGCACCAGTGCGAATGCCGCGCCGCAATCGTCGAATCAAACATCGGGAGCCCCGTCGCAATGAAAGATCGCCTTGAACGTGATCGCTTTGGAGAGCGAAGCGTCCAGTCCAGCGACGGCCGGTTGCGTCGGGAATCGGAAAAAAATGGAGTCTCCATGAAGTCAATACCGTTGCTGTGCGTTGCCCTGTTTGCACTGTCCGCGCTTTCCGGTTGCGGCAAATCCGGTCAGGCGTCGGCGCCGCCTCCGCCGCAGGTCGGCGTGGTCACCGTCCAGCCGACCACCGTGGCGCTGACGCGCGATCTGGTCGGACGTCTTTCGCCTTACCTGAGCGCCAACGTCACCGCGCGCGTTTCCGGCGTGCTGATCAAGCGCGTCTACAAGGAAGGCAGCGACGTCAAGGCCGGCCAGGCGCTGTTCGAGATCGACCCGACCTTCTATCAGGCGCAGTTGAACAACGACCTCGGCATTCTCGGCGAAGACGAGGCCACGTATCTCAACGACAAGGTCAACGCAGCGCGCTTCCACAAGCTGTTGCCGGTTGGCTCGGTTTCGCAACAGACGGTCGATAACGCCGATGCGCTGGTGCGCACCGACGCGGCCAAGGTCAAGGCCGACCAGGCACTCGTGGATAGCGCGAAGGTCAACCTCGGCTATACCAAGGTGACCTCGCCGATCAGCGGCATCGCCAGCCAGCAGCAGGTTACCGTCGGCGCCGTGGTGGGCAGCAGCACCGCCGACGCGGGTTCCAGCGGCACCTTGCTGACCACGGTCAATCAGGTCGATCCGCTCTACGTGAACTTCACCATCAGCGCTTCGGATCTGCTGACACTGCGCGAAGCGGCCAGCCGCGGCAACGTCGCGCTGAGCCAGCAGGACAAGACGACCGTGCAGATCGTGTTGCCCAATGGCAGCCCGTACAACCAGACAGGCACGCTGGATTTCTCCGACGTCACCGTGAACGCAACCACCGGCGCCGTGAACCTGCGCGCGCTGGTGCCGAACGCACAGCACACGCTGCTGCCGGGCATGTACGTGACCATGAACGTCAACCTCGGCCAGCAGCACGACGTTTTCCTCGTGCCGCAGGAGGCGCTGCAACGTGACACGGTCGGCGCCTATGCGCTTGTCGTCGATGGAGGCAGCAAGGTCGTGCGCAAGGACGTCACGGCAACTGACAACTCCGGCAACAACTGGATCGTCACCGGCGGCCTCGCAGCCGGCGATCAGGTGATCGTCACCGGGCTGCAAAGCGCGCACGAAGGTGCTCAGGTGAAGGCAAGCCCGTGGCAGGCACCGGCTGCTGCACAAGGTGGCTCGGCCACCGCCGCAGCATCAGGGGTTCAGACCGCCGGCAACGCACAATAAGGACTTCGTCCCATGCCAAAGTTTTTTATCGATCGCCCAGTCTTTGCCTGGGTGATCCCGATTCTCATCTGCCTGATAGGGGTGATTTCGATGCTGAATCTCGGCATCGACTCCTATCCGGACATCGCGCCGCCAGAAGTAACGGTCACGGCAACTTACCCTGGCGCCAGCGCGGCGACCATGGAATCGACCGTGACCCAGGTGATCGAGCAGCAGCTGACCGGCATCGACAACCTGCTGTACTTCAACTCGGCATCCAATTCCAACGGCACTGTCACCATTACGCTGAGCTTTGCGACCGGCACCAATCCGGATACGGCGGAAGTGCAGGTGCAGAACAAGGTTGCACTGGCCCAGCCGCTGCTGCCGGCCGCGGTGACCCAGCAAGGTGTGGTGGTCGCCAAGGCGAGCCCTGACATTCTGCTGTTCATCTCGCTGCAGTCGAGCAACCCTGCCATCGACGCTTACCGTCTGAGCGACATCGTCGCCTCGCAGATCCAGCCGGTGATTGCGCGGGTCAATGGTGTGGGCAACACGTTCGAGCTGGGATCGGAATACGCCGTGCGCATCTGGCTGAATCCGGACAAGCTGCAAGGCTATGGCCTGTCCACGACCCAGGTGCTCAACGCCGTGAGCGCACAGAACGCGCAGTTCGCCACGGGTTCGCTCGGTGCCGATCCGGCAGTCAAGGGCCAGGTCTTCACCGCGACGGTGTCCGGCGATTCGCTGTTCTCCTCGATCAAGCAGTTCAACGACATCATCCTGCTCACCAACAGTAACGGCACGGTGGTCAGGCTGAGCGATGTTGCACACATCACCTTCGGTGCGCAAAGCTACGGCTCGGCTGCGGTCTACAAGGGCAAGGCGGCCGGCGGTATGGGCGTCTACCTGCTGCCGGGCGCCAACGCTCTTGCCGTCGCCAAGGCGGTGAAGGCCGAAATGGGCGTGCTCGCCAAGGATCTGCCGCCGGGCGTCACCTGGAATGTGCCTTACGACACGACACCGTTCATTACCGCTTCGATTACCGATGTGGTGCGCACGCTGATCGAGGCCATTGCGCTCGTGTTCGTGGTGATGCTGATCTTCCTGCAGAACCTGCGTGCCACGATCATTCCGACCCTCGTCATTCCGGTCGCGCTGCTGGGCACGTTTATCGGCCTCTCGCTGCTGCATTACACGCTGAACCAGCTGACACTGTTCGGGATGGTGCTCGCCATCGGCATTGTGGTGGACGATGCGATCGTCGTGATCGAAAACGTCGAGCGCATCATGACCGAGGAGAACCTCCCGCCTCGAGAGGCGACCCGCAAGGCGATGGGCCAGATTACCGGCGCCATCATCGCGATCACCGTGGTGCTGTCTGCCGTGTTCATCCCTTCGGCTTTGCAGCCTGGCGCCACCGGCATCATCTATGCGCAGTTCGCGCTGACCATTGCGGTCTCGATGGCGATGTCGGCGTTTCTCGCCATGTCGTTCACGCCAGCCCTTTGTGCCGCGATTCTCAAACCGACGGACCACCACAAAAAGAATGTCGTGTTCCGCTGGTTCGACAAGGGCTTCGACCGGGTCAACGCAACCTACTTCAGGCAGATCGGCGGTGCGGTACGTCACGCGCCGCGCTGGATGATCGTGTTCCTGCTGCTGGTCCTGCTGACGGGCTTCCTGTACACCCGTCTGCCGACCAGCTTTGTGCCGGACGAAGATCAGGGCTTTATCCTCGCCCTCGTCAATCTGCCGACTGGCGCCACGCTGCAGCGCACGGATGCGGCAATGACCGCGATGTCGCAGAAGCTCGAGCATAGTGCGATCGCCAAGGACATCGACAGCGTGTTCCAGGTCGAGGGGTTCAGCTTCGTCGGCAGTAGCGAGAACGTCGGCATGGCGTTTATCAAGTTGACCGACTGGGGCCAGCGCTCGCAAACCGCAATGCAGCTGATTCCGCAGGTCAACAGGCTCTTGCATGGCCAGCAGGACGCGCAGATCTTCGCCGTCAATCTCCCGACCATCCGCGGCTTGAGCCAGTTCGGCGGTGTCGACATGTATCTGCAGGCGCGTGCGGGCCAGTCGCGTGCGGAACTGGCGAAGGCGGAAGGCATCCTGCTCGGCAATGCTGCCAAAAATCCGACGCTGTACGGCATTCGTCCCAATTCGCTGCCCGAAGCGCCGCAGTTGCAGGTGTCTGTCGATCGTGTGCAGGCGCAGGCCATGGGGCTGTCGCTCACGGATGTCTACAACTCCATCCAGATGGAGCTCGCGCCGTTCTATGTGAATCAGTTCACTTATGGCGGCCGGGTCAAGCGCGTGTATCTGCAGGCCGATGCCCCGTACCGGATGGGCGTGGACGCGTTCCAGCACATCTACACGCCGAGTGGCATCACCAGCGCATCGACGGGCGCGACCAGTACAGCCACGAGCACGACCAACACCAGTGGCTATCTGACCAACGTCAACCCCTCGGCAACCGATACCTCGCTTAGCCCGTACAACATGGTCCCGTTGTCCAGCGTGGTGAAGTCGCACTGGGATGTGGGTCCGGTCGCGCTGCCGCGCTATAACGGCTACTCCGCAATCGAAATCGTGGGCAACCCTGCGCCGGGCTACTCCACGGGTCAGGCCATGGATGCGGTCCAGAAAATCATCAACACCCAATTGCCATCGGGTTTCGCCGCGGACTGGACAGGTCAGTCCTACCAGGAAATCATCGCCGGCAATTCGGCAACGTTGCTGATGATCCTGTCAATCGTGGTGGTGTTCCTGTGTCTCGCGGCCCTGTACGAAAGCTGGTCGATTCCGGTCGCCGTGCTGCTCGTGGTGCCGCTGGGCATGCTCGGTATGTTGTCGTTCTGTCTGTTGACCGGCGTGCCTAACGACATCTACTTCAAGATCGGTCTTGTCACCGTGATCGGTCTGGCTGCGAAGAACGCCATTCTGATCGTGGAGTTCGCGGTGGAAGGACAGGCCCACGGCATGACGCTTTACGATGCCGTGCTGACCGCGGGCAAGCAGCGCTTGCGCCCGATCCTGATGACCTCGATGGCCTTCATTCTTGGGGTATTGCCGCTCGTGCTGTCGTCAGGGGCTGGCGCCTCTTCCCGGCATGAAATCGGCACGGGCGTGATTGGCGGGATGATCTTTGCGACCTTCTTCGGGCTCTTGCTGATCCCGGTGTTTTACGTGGTCGTGCGGCGTGTGCTGGGCGATAAGCTCGACGAGGTCTCGCACAGGCTGCCGCACCATGGTGGAGATGATGCAGGTGGCACAGGCGGTACGGGTGGCACAACAACCACAGGTGACGCGAATCCCTAAGACGGGGTTTCCGTGATCTGAAACGCCTCGGTGCTACCGAACGGGCGATGCCGGCAGAGATGCGCGGCAACGCCCGTTTTTTATCGAGGCTCGTTATCGGTCAGTGACGCTCGGGAAAGCGCAGCTTCGAATGATTGCGGCCGTACGAAAAATAGATGATCAAGCCGATCACCAGCCACACGACGAGCCGCATCCACGTGACGAGCGGCAGCCCCACCATCAGCAACAGGCAGAACAGAATCCCCAGCACCGGCACGATCGGCACGCCCGGGGCCCGGAACGGGCGAGAAGCGCCGGAGTCGCTGCGCCGCAGATAGATCACGGCGCCGCAGACGAGAATGAACGCGAACAGCGTGCCGATGCTGACCATCTCGCCCAGCACGCTGATCGGCGTCAGCGCCGCCACGATGGCGACGATCGTGCCGATCATGATCTGGCTCAGATGCGGAGTCTGAAGACGCGGATGAACCCGCGCGAAAAGCGGCGGCAGCAAACCGTCCTGCGACATCGTGAAGAAGATCCGGCTCTGTCCATACAGCAGCACGAGAATCACGGTGGTGAGCCCCGTCAGCGCGCCGATCTTGATCAGGACTGAGAACCATGTGAGGCCGATGGCATCCACGCCCTTGGCGATCGGATCAGGCACGTTCAGATCCGCGTACGGTACGAGCCCGGTGAGGACCCCGGCGACGAGGATATACAGCACGGTACAGATAATCAGGGATCCCAGGATACCGATCGGCATGTCGGTCTGCGGCTTTCTCGCCTCCTGCGCCGCGGTGGATACCGCATCGAAACCGATGAACGCGAAAAACACCACGGCCGAGCCACGCAGAATGCCGCTCATGCCGAAGTTGCCGAACTCACCTGTATTCGCAGGAATGAACGGATGCCAGTTGGCCGGCTTGATGAAAAACATCCCCAGCGCGATGAAGGCCACCACCACGATCAGCTTGACCGCCACCATGATGTTGTTGAGCCGTGCGGACTCCTTCGTACCGAGCACCAGCATCGTAGTCAGGATGGCGATGATCACGATGGCCGGCAGATTGACGATACCTGTGGCCGTGGTGCCGTCGGCGAGCTTGATGATCGTGCCGGGGGCGGTCGACAGGGTCGGCGGGATGTTGATTCCCGCGTTATGCAGCAGACTCACGATATAACCGGACCAGCCGACCGCGACGGTCGCGGCGCCCATTGCATATTCGAGGATCAGGTCCCAGCCGATGATCCACGCGAAGATCTCGCCGAGGGTTGCATAGGTGTACGTATAGCTGCTGCCGCATACGGGCAGCATGGCAGCCAGTTCCGAGTAGCACAGGCCAACGAACGCGCACGCGATGCCACCGAGGATGAACGAAAGAATGATGCCCGGGCCGGCGAACTGCGCCGCCGCGGTGCCGGTCAGGACAAAGATGCCGGCGCCGATGATGGCGCCGATTCCCATCGCTGTGATGCTGGTGGCGCCCAGCGTTTTCGACAGCGAGTGGCCTCCCTCCGTATCCGCGCTTCCGACGATATCGGCGACGGATTTCCGTGCCATGTAGCTCGTATCAGCCATGATGAGTCGTCCCGTTCAAATGGTTTTTGGACGCGAACCGACTCGGCTTGCTTCGGCCCGCGAAGCACGACAAAAGCATCTGTTACCGAATACTGGCAGGGCTAAGGTGGAGAGAAAGTGGAATTAAGTGTAGTCCGAATCAGAAGTAAAGTGAAATAACGGCTCGGCGCCGCTCGCAGAGTCTTGTCAGCCCTGGTCCGTCTCAAGCATCCTCATCGCGGCTTTTTCCGCATTCGCCACGTGTAGCCGGGCGGCTGCCTCTGCAGCTTGCGCATCGCGCGCCTTGAGCGCTTTGTATAGCTTGTCGATTTCCCGCAAGCTGGCTGGCAGGCGGTCGGGATGCATCAGGGACGTGGCGCGTAGCAGATTGACGCGTGAATAGAGGCTCGTCAGGATCTCCTTGATCAGGCCGTTGCCGCAGTTGCCGAGCAGCACGTCATACAGGTCGCCCTTGGCCTTCAGCACGGCATCCTGATTGCCGGAGTGCGCCGCCACCTTCAATGCCTGGGCGCGCTCGCCAAATTGTGCGATCGCCGCATCGTCGGCGTGACGGGTAAACTCGGCGGCGGCAAATCCTTCGAGCAGGCCGCGGATCGCATACAGCTCGGTCGCTTCCTCCCTGGAAATGACCGCGACAGTCGGCCCCTTGTGCGGCACAATGCGCACCAGCTTCTCGGCTTCGAGCCGGCGCAGCGCTTCGCGGATCGACGTGCGGCTCACGCTCAACGACTCGCAGAGTTCACGCTCGATCAGGCGCGCCCCAGGCGCAAAGCGTCCCGACATGATCGCCTGCCGGAGCACGTGCTCCACCTGGTGACGTAGCGTCTCAGGCCGTATCAGCTCCATATCGGCTGCCATGATTGTATTCCCGTCTGACAATTCACATGGCTGCTATGGTACTCGAATCCCTGTGACAGGCAAAATCCCCGGCAGGAACCGGGGCTGAGGCTTCGCTCAGAACCGGTAGCTCGAGAACAACCCATATGTGAGCTGGGTTTTCTTCTCGACAATGGGACTGCCGCCGACATCGCCGCGGAGCCTGGCGGCGATCACGGTAGCGCCCACGTCCCATTGCCTGGAAAGCCTGTAGTCAGCCTTGACGGAGACGTTCAGCGAAGCGACGCCCGCCCCCGGCGCGTATTCAGGCAGACCGGAACGCTGGCTCTGGCCGGGGTCGACACCGTAGAAAGTCCGGTTGTACTGGCTGCTGCCCCACGTCAGTCCGGGCCCAGCGCTCAACGTGAGCGCGTCGACCGGCTGATACTTTCCTTCCAGGCCCAAGGTGGCCACCGTGCCCTCGTGCTTGCCGAGAATGTCGGTCATGACGCTGCCGCGCGCCGTGAACCAGTCGAGCGTATAGCTGCCGAACAGGCCGGCATGGGCGGTACGGGAGATGTCGCCGAGGCCTTGCAGGCGTGCATCGTCGGACTGGTCGCGCGGCTGGATGAAATCGTACGACAGCAACGCGGCGAGCTGCCAATGCGAGTCCTTATAGAGGTAGGCACCCATCCCCAGCGGCGTATTTGCCTCGGGCACCGTACCGATGAAATAACGCCCGTTGCTCGCGCCGAGTAACGGAATCGGCTCAAATTTGCGATCGCTCGCGCCCGGATATTCGGGCAGGCTCAAAACTCCCGCGCCGACGGTGAAATGCCAGCCGTCGGGCAACATCGCGTTCGGCGATGCGGGCGCTGTAACGTCATCAGCCATTGCGTCAATCGAACCGGCACACAGTATTGCGCCGAGTAACAGATATTTTGAATAATGATGGACGCGTACTTTCATCGAAATCTCCGGGCTGGAAGCTCATGACTTCAGCCGATCAGGGAAGGGAAGCGGCATGATGCGCAGCGCGGGCATGGGCGGCCAGCCGCTTGCGATGAAACGACGGGAGGTGGCGCGAGAAGGGATAAAGACGGCGCGAGTCGCGGGAGGCTTTCAATCAAAAAAGCCGTCAACCGGTTTCAACAAAAAAACGACATTTATCGTTCGAAGCTATTACCGCTGTAATCGTTGAAACGGCTTTATCGTAAAATCAGCCCGCGGCGGTAAGGGGTATTAACAAAGCCATCGCGCTGCACAAAATAGTCGCGGATCTTCATAATCAGGATCCCTCGACAAAAACTCGCTCAGCTGCGTGCGCTCGCCTCGAAGACCGCCTAAACAAATTTTCAAACAATAGAAAAGATGGAGAGACGGATGAAAAAATTCCACCTGATGGCGAGTTCCGGCGCAGCCGCTGCAGCACTCGCAATGTTCGCGCCCAGCGCATTCGCCCAAAGTTCAGTCACGCTGTACGGCCTCGTCGATACGACGGTTCGTTACCTGTCGAATGCAAATGCGAACAACGACGGCCAGGTTGCGATGGGAGAAGGCGTCGAAACACCGAGCCGGTGGGGCTTGAAGGGTACCGAAGACCTGGGCGGCGGCCTCTCGGCCGTGTTCCGGTTGGAGAACCAGTTCCAGCTCTGGTCGGGCAAGCTCGATAACAGCAGCAACCAGTTGTTCCAGCGTCAGGCGTACGTCGGGCTGTCGAGCAGCCAGTACGGCACGGTGACGTTGGGCCGCCAGCAGACGCCGTTCTTCGAGCAGATGGGCAACACCTACGACCCGTTGACCGTCGCCGACTTCTGGCAGGACAGTTACGTGTATAACCCGGTCGGCCCGTTCCTGTTCACGAACAGCTCGGTCAAGTACAGCGGCACGTTCGCCGGCCTGACGGTCGAGGGCATGTACGGCTTCGGCGGCGTGCCGGGCAGCGTCGGCTCGAACAGCATGTACGGCTTGACGGCTTCGTACTCGATTGGACCGCTGTCGGCCGACGTCGGCTTCCAGCAGAATGACGTCGAGGGCAAGAAATTCAACATCGTCAACGTAAGCACCGTGTATGCGTTCACCCCGGCCGTGAAGGTGCTTGCGGGCTGGCTGCATTCGCAGGACGAAACCGGTACGGCCGACTTCGCCCAGCAGCAGGTCGGCGCGCCGTTGCTGGCATCCGCGAGCCCGGACCGTATTGACGACAGCTTCTATGTCGGTTCGAGCTGGCAAGTGACCTCGCCGCTGACGTTGACGGTGGCAGGCTACTACGATCACGCCCGCAACGCGGCGTTCCTCGACGGCGCGCTCGGCGTCGGTATCAACTACTCCGCCACGGTGCTCGCCGAGTATGCGCTGTCCAAGCGCACCGAGGTCTACGGCACGGTCGACTTCACCCGCGGCAACGGCGCGTTCCTCTCCGACTACCCGGGCCGCAACAACCAGACCGGCGTCGCAGTCGGCCTGCGCAATCTGTTCTAAATCCGCAGCATCTCCGCGAGGTGGCTGAAACGGCCGCCTCGCGGACGATCCTTTGCTGCTAGCCTCACCCTCTGAAGGCATCGCGTCAACAATGGCGCTCCAAGCAATGCACGCTAACTGCTGGTCGTTGCGACCAGCAGTTCCTCAGCGTTGTTCGGCGGGCGCAAGCCATCGGTCCTGCCGGCGAAGTAGCGTTGTGTCAGATCAGCCGCGGATACGTGCCGTGCTTCTTCAAAGCCCGCTTCGCAGGCCATTTCCCGGATCTCCGCCGGGGTGAAGAAACTCACGAAAGGCGTACCGCTTGCCCGCGCGCCCTTCTCCGCCATCTCGAGCCCGGGTCGCACCTCCGGGTCCGCCAGTTCCAGCGGTAGCAGAAACGTCATGGCGAGCGTCGACCCTCGGGCGAGCGCCGCCACTTCGCGCAACGTGGCCGAGTTCGCCTCTTTGCTGAGATACATGCTGACGCCCGTCGACACGACAATGGCCGGCTGGCTCTCATCGAAGCCGGCAGACATGAGCCCTTCCCGCCAGCTTCCCCCCGCCTCGAAGTCCACTGGCACGAAACGTAACCAGTCCGGCACGCCGAAGCCGAGTTCGATCAGGCGCTGACGCTTCCATGCCTGCGGGCCGGGCTGATCGATCTCGAAGACCTTGAGATGGGACGCAATCTCCGGGCGCCGCTGCGCGAAGCTGTCGAGGCCGGCGCCGAGAATCACATACTGACCGACGCCGCGGCCGGCCTGTTCCACGACCAGATCTTCGATGAAGCGGGCACGCGCCACGATCGAGGCACGAAACGGCCGCGTGAACTGCGGGTCCATGTCGCCACGGCTGCGCCAGTTCTCGTCCGGCGACAGCAGCTTGAGGCCGATCTCGTCTTCCAGCACATGCGGCAGCGAGTCGGACTGGACATGCAGTGCACGCCACAACGCGACTCGCGCTGCGGTGCTGTCGGGTGCGATATCGTGCCCGTCGGTCATGACTGTGGCTCCTGTGGGTTCGTGTTCGTCTGGACAAAAAAACCATGCGCAACGCTAGGCCACGACCGTCTTCAATGAGGCGATATCGCGCCGGGGCGGCGCGCCAAACATGCGCGCGTATTCACGGCTGAATTGCGATGCGCTTTCGTAGCCCACCTGATACGCGGCCACTTCGGCGTTGGCGTCCCCTGTCACCATCAGATGCCGCGCTTCGAGCAGGCGTAGCTGCTTCTGGTATTGCAGCGGCGTCATCGAGGTGAGCGCCTTGAATTGCCTATGGAATGCGGAGGGACTCATTTGCGCCACGGCCGCCAGTTCCTCGATGCGAATCGTCTCGGCGAACTGGTCCCGTAATGTATGGATCGCTGTAACCACTCTCTGCGCATGACTGTTCGCCAGCACAACCTTGGCGACCTCGCCGCCATGAGGCCCCGTCAGCAGCCAATAGCAGATCTCCCGCATGATCATCGGCGCAAGGATAGGAATCGCCTGCGGCGTATCGAGCAGACGCACCATGCGCAGCACGCAGTCGGCGAGCGGACCGTCGAAGTCGGTGACAAATACACCGCGGCCCAGATTGTCTTCCAGTTCGGGCGGCGCCTCGAGACGCTCCATCACATCGCGCATCACCGCAAGGTCGAACTGAATCACGATGGCGAGGAACGGTTCGGCTGGACTCGCCTCAACCACCCTGCTGAATGCCGGCATCTCGACGCTAACGACGAGCGCTCGCCCTGCCGGATAGTCGTAGCGCCGGTCGCCGAAAGTCGTCCACTTGGTGCCTTGCACGACGACGCACAGCGCGGGCTTCATGATCAGATGAGACGCAGGTTTTTCATGATCCGCGCGAAGGATGGCCATTCCATCAATCGCGGTAATGAACGGGCTCCCCTTCCCGGCCTGCTGGTCGGTATAGCGTTTGACCGCTTCAATCAAGGCATTGGACATATGCATTCCCTCCTTTCCTGAATGGTACATGCTCACGTATCCAAAGGAGGCGCTCCGAGCAGGATCAGGCAAGAACCGAAGCAGTTCGGGCATTCAGCGCCTGGGGAGGCCGGAATAAGCTTGACTCCTGTTCAACCGGAAGTGGAGCACAGCATGACCGCAGGAAATACAGGCACAAAAATCGCAATCGTTACCGGAGGCAGTCGCGGTCTGGGACGCAACACGGTGATCAACCTTGCGCGGCGCGGCGTCAATTCGCTCTTCACCTATCGCGCGAATCGGGCAGAAGCCGACAAGGTGGTCAGCCTCGTGGCAGAGGCGGGGCAAAAGGCCATTGCGCTACCGCTCGATACCGGCAAGGTGAACACGTTCGACGCCTTCGTGGAACAGGTTCGAAAGTCGCTTCCCGAGTTGGGCGCCGAGCGTTTCGACTTCCTCGTCAACAACGCCGGCACTTCGAATCACACCCCATTCGAGCAGACGACCGAGGAAGAACTCGACGGTCTCTACAACGTCCATTTCAAGGGCGTTTTCTTTCTCACGCAAAAACTTCTGCCGCTCATCAACGATGGTGGCCGCATCGTGAATATTTCCTCGGGACTGACCCGCGTCGCTTTTCCTGGCAGCGGATCGTACGCGTCCATGAAGGGTGCGGTCGAAGTGCTGACCCGTTATCTCGCGAAGGAACTCGGTCCTCGCAAGATCGCCGTCAACACCGTCGCTCCGGGCGCGGTCGCGACCGACTTCAGCGGCGGCATGGTGCGCGACAATCCCGAGATTAACAGGCGCGTGGCGGAAGCGACCGCGCTCGGCCGCGCGGGCGTGCCAGACGACATCGGCCCGATGATCGCCTCGCTGCTGTCCGAGGATAACCGCTGGGTCAATGCCCAGCGTATCGAAGTCGCCGGCGGCATGGTGATCTGAGAAGGCGCTCGTGCCCGGTTAGCCCCTCTACGTACCAAGGGGCTACCCAGGCACCCGCTCAACCAGCGCGCAAGGCCTTCGCGAGATCGGCGAGGCGATACGGCTTGTGGACGAACGTGAACTCGCCGAGCTCGCCATGTTCGCGGCGCAGCACCGCAAGGGGATAGCCCGAGGCAAGCACGATCTTGACAGCCGGAAACTGCTCGCGAACCAGCCGCGCCAGCTCCAGTCCACTGATTCCGTGCGACATCACGATGTCGCTAAAGAGAATGTCGATCCGCGAACGCCGCATCAGGATATCGACGGCGTCCAGGCCATTACTGGCCGTCACCACCTCGTAGCCGATGCTTTGAAACAGCTCGGACGCGGCGGCCAGCAGGTCAGGCTCGTCTTCCACGAGCAGGACGGTTTCCGCCGTCAGATGCGCTGAATAGTCCTTGGCAGGGACGGGAGCGCCCGCTATGGCGGGAAGATAGATCTCGATCGTCGTGCCATTGCCGCCCACGCTGCGGATCACAACATCGCCGCCCGACTGGGTAATGAACCCATACACCTGGCTCAAGCCGAGTCCCGTCCCTTTGCCTATCTCCTTCGTGGTAAAGAACGGCTCAAACGCTCGTGCCGCAACTTCGGGCGACATGCCCGTGCCGGTGTCCGATACCGCCGCCCTGATATAAGTGCCGGCCGGAAGTCCTCCGACGTCGCCAACCTTGAGCTCGACGCGCTCAGTGCTGATCGCGATTGTTCCGCCCCCGGGCATCGCATCGCGCGCATTCACTACCAGGTTCAGCAAGGCGGCCTCGAAACGTGCAGCGTCCAACAGCACCACCGTCTGCTCCGCGGCCAACTCGACCTCGAGACTGATTGAGTCGTTCACGGCCCGATGCAGCACCGGTTCGAAGGCCCGGATGATCGTGTTCACGTCATGGGACTCGGCCTTGAGTGGCTGTTGCCGGGCGAACGAGAGAAGCTGCTGGGTCAGCGAGGCACCACGGTCGACGGCACGCTGCATCGCATCCAGCATGCGCGTGTCCAGATGGGTGCGCGATTGCGCGGAGAGCACCTGCAGCCCGTTCGAAATCACGGCCAGCAGATTATTGAAGTCATGCGCGACACCGCCTGTGAGCTGGCCGATGGCCTCCATCTTCTGCGATTGAAATAGCGCGGCATTGGCGCGTTCCAGTGCAGCGGCCGCTTCCTTGCGCTCGGTGATATCGCGAGTCACTTTCGCAAATCCGAGGAGCGTGCCGAATTCGTCGCGGATCGCATCCACCACCACGTTTGCCCAGAAGCGGCTCCCGTCTTTGCGAACCCGCCAGCCCTCCAGTTCCGCCCGGCCGTCGCGCGCCGCCATCGCGAGCGTCAGCGCCGGCACACCGCGGGCGCGATCTTCCTCGGTATAAAAGCGGGAAAAGTGCTGACCGACGATCTCGTGTTGCTGATATCCCTTGATACGCGCTGCCCCGGCATTCCAGCTGGTTATTTCTCCGGCGGGGGACAGCAGATAGATGGCGTAGTCCGTGACCCCATGGACAAGGAGACGGAACTGTTGCTCGCTCTTGCGCAACTCTTCCTCAGCCACCTTGCGTTCGGAAATATCACGCGTGATTTTCGCAAATCCCACCAGCTCGCCGGAATTGTCGCGGATGGGATCGACCACGACGCTGGCCCAGAAGCGCGTGCCGTCCTTGCGCACCCGCCATCCCTCGTCTTCGAACTTGCCCTCCTCGAGCGCCGTGCGCAACGCCCGTTCCGGGACGCCGGATGCGCGGTCCTCATCCGTGTAGAACTGGGAAAAGTGTTTTCCTATGATCTCGCTGGCGACGTAGCCTTTGAATCTTTGGGCCCCGGCATTCCAGCTGACGATGTAGCCGCGCGTATCCAGCATGTAGATCGCGTAGTCCTTTACGCTGGTCACAAGCAGTTCGAATCGCTGGGCATCGGTCAGTCCGGCGGGCGCTGCGTGATTGTCGGTTGTCATCGTCGTGGGTGGAAAAGTCGATACCTGGCCGGAGACACTCTATCCTGCCAGCGAAGTCAGCACACAACCTCCTATGAGGCAAATTCTAGATCAACCCCACCGGCAGGGGTGGCGTATTACCGATTTTTGACAAGAAACCCGCCTACGCCCCTGAACCTCGTGGGTCAAATCACCCACGTACGGCCGGAAACACCACCGAAGCAGTCAGCCCCACCCCGCCCGCGCCATCGCCATCGCCATCGCCCAACACGACTTCGGCCCGATGCGCCCGGGCGATTTCGCGGACGATCGACAATCCGAGCCCGCTGCCCTCCTCGCCGGAGGCCCGAAAGAACGGCTCGAACACCCGGTCGCGTAACTCGGGGCCGATCCCCGGGCCTTCATCCGCGATGGTCAGAACGACCCGGCCGTCCTGCGAGCTCAAGGTAAGCGCGACATGGCCACCGGCTGGCGTATAACGAATCGCGTTGTCGAGCAGATTGAACAGCAGCACCGAAAGCAGCGGCTCGTTGCCCATCACTTGCCCTGGTTCGTCGAGATGCGCGGACAATTCGACGCGGCGTCGTTGCGCGAGCAATGCGAGCTGTTCAAGTGTCCCGGTCGCAACCGCGCGCAGATCCACGGGCGCACCTTCGAAGTCGGCGTAGTCCGCGGCCTCCGCTTGCGCGAGCAGCAACAACTGGTTGGTGAGCGCCACCAGCGACTGGTTGCTGCGGTGCATGGCCAGCAGCGTCTCTTTCAGTTGACCAAGATCGTCCTGGCGTCGCGCGTATTGCAGTTGCGTGCCGAGCAAGGTGAGCGGCGTACGCAACTGATGCGCCGCATCTGCGATAAAGCGCCGCTGCATGGCGGTCTTCCGTTCGATGATATCGAGGCACTGGTTGAACGCGGTGACGATGGGGCGCAACTCATTGCGCAAAGGATCGGCATGCACCCGCAGCGAGGCATTCGGCGCACGCGCCAGCATGTCTTTCGCGAGCCGCATCAATGGCTGCAGTTCGAACGTGAGTCCGACGCAAACCAGCACCACGGCAATCGTCACGATGCCGGCAAAATGCAGCATCTGCGGCCGCCATAGTTCGGTGGCTGCCGCATCGCGTTGCATGAGTGTGCGCCCCACCGAAACGACAACCTGCTTCGTCGCGCCCGAGTCGTACATTGGGCGGATCAGCGACACCGCGCGAATCGGGTGTCCGCTCACCGCTGCGTCATACCAGAGGGGTGTATCGCCCGGCACGCGCAACGGAAAATCCGAGGTGCCTGCAATCGTCGCACCACCCACTTCGCGAATGCTGAAATACACCTCGTCGCCATACGGCGAACTCAGGATCTCGATCGCGCTCGGCGAGATCTCCGCGTGCAGATAGCCATTTTCCCATTGGATGTCACCGGCCATCACGCGCGCCGACGACAGCAACGCTTCGTCCTGCAACAGGCTCGCTGTGCGCTGCGCGTTGTCGCGGGCGATCAGACCCGCCGCGAAGACATAGACGGTCATCGGCAACAGCAGCCACAGCAGAAGCCTTAAGCGCAGGCTATTCGTCATCGGCGCCGTCTTCGAGCAGATAGCCGAGGCCGCGCAGCGTGATGATGGTCGCAGTGCTCTTTTCAAGCTTCTTGCGCAGCCGCGACACGTAAATCTCGATGGCGTCTTCGCTGGTCGCCGTATCGGCGTTGCTGAGCGAATCCGCCAGCAGCGCCTTCGCCACCGTCTTTTTGGCACGCAGGATCAGCGCCTCGAGCACTGCGTGTTCACGCGGCGTCAACGTCAGCGGCTCGCCTTCCACCGCGAACTGGCAGCGGTCCATGTCGTACGTGAGATTGCCGCATTTGAGGCGGTTCGAGCGCGACGACGATTGCCGCCGCGCCAGCACCTTCACGCGCGCAACCAGTTCACGCGCATCGAATGGCTTGACGATGTAGTCGTCGGCGCCTGCGCCTAGACAGATCACTTTTTCGTCGACGGCGCCGGTCGCTGTCAGGATCAGCACCGGCGTTGCATCGCCCCGCTCGCGCATACGGCGCAACACGCTCTTGCCAGAGAGCTGTGGCAGATTCAGATCGAGCAGCACGACGTCGTAGGGCACGGCGCGCACGGCGGTGTCGGCCGCTTCGCCATCGCTCACACGGTCGAGCATGAAGCCGTCGTCCTGCAGAATCCGCGCGAGCCAGTGCGCGAGCTGATCGTTGTCTTCGACGAGCAGTAGCCTCATCGCCTCTATCCCCAATGCGTTCATGCCGTCCTGTACTGCTCCCGCGACTGGGTCGAACGGTACAGAACGAGCGTTGCGACTATCCCGCACAGCGCAGCAAACGACATCCATGCGCCCGGGGAAGCCTTGTCACCCGTAGTATGAATCAGCCAGGTCGAGATGGCCGGCGTAAACCCGCCGATCACCGTGGCGAGACTGTACGCCATCGAAAAACCGGTGGTCCGCACATGCGCCGGCATAAGCTCCGTCAATGCGACGACCATCGCACCGTTGTACCACGCATAAAGCAGCGACAACCACAGTTCGACCAGCAGCAGACGGGCGAACGACGGTTGCGTCACCATCCATTGCATGACCGGATACGCAGTCAGGATCGCGAGCACGGTGCAGGCGATCAGCACAGGACGGCGGCCGATGCGATCGGACACGGCACCAGCGATCGGCAACCAGATGAAATTCGACACGCCCACACAGACCGTGACCAGCAGCGAATCGAGCGAAGACAGCTTCAGCACGACTTTGCCGAACGTCGGCGTGTACGCCGTGATCAGATAGAACGACGCCGTCGTCATGATGACGAGGCCCATGCCGGCGAGGATCAGCCGCGAATGCTGCACCATCGACTTCGCGATCTCGGCCATACCCGGACGATGGCGGCGCGCGGCGAATTCTTCGGTCTCCTGCAGAGAACGACGCACGTAGAACAGGAACGGCACGATCAGACAGCCGACGATGAACGGGATACGCCAACCCCATGCGTTCATCTCCGAAGCAGGGATGAGACGGTTGAGCAGCACGCCGAGCGACGCCGCGAACACCACCGCCACCTGCTGGCTCGCGGACTGCCACGAGCAGTAGAAACCGCGATTGCCCTTGGTCGCGATCTCCGAGAGGTAGACCGATACGCCACCCAGTTCGACGCCCGCGGAAAAGCCCTGCAGCAGCCGTCCAAACAGGACGATAGCGGGCGCGAGAAGACCGATCTGCGCATAGCCCGGCACAAACGCGACGCACGCAGTGCCGACCGCCATCAGCATCAGCGAAAGGATCAAGCCCTTGCGGCGGCCGTGATGGTCGATGTAGGCGCCGAGCACGAGCGCGCCGATCGGACGCATCAGAAAGCCCGCGCCAAACACGGAAAGCGCGAGCATCAACGAGGCGAACTCGTTGCCGGTCGGAAAGAACGTGGCTGCGATTGCGGCCGCGTAATACCCGTACACGGTGAAGTCGTACATCTCGAGAAAATTGCCGCTGGTGACGCGAAACACCGAGCGCAGGCGCGATTCCCTTGAAGCAGCAGGGACGGCAGCGGCAGCCGTTTCGTTCGATGAAGTTGCAGATGTCATGGTGACCTCGATTGGGAGGGACAGGCCCGTGCCCGGCGGCCATCGGGGCAACCAGGTACGGCTTCGTTCAAAGTGGAAATGCGTCGAATGCCTCAGTGGGCCGGTACGGCATTGGCCTCGTCGGCAAAGCGGTTGGTGTAGGTTCGCGCCAGATCGACATGGCGCGGCTCAATGGCCGGATTGACTGCCGCGAGCGCAGCCAGAACCGTCTCGGGCGCGCCGTCCGGCATCCTGCCGTCGCGCGAAAACGCTGGCATCGATGCAGCGAGCGTCTGTTGATAGAGCGCCCCGTTCGCGCCGATAAAGTCCTTCGGCAAAACCGCCATAACGTCGCCGGCACTGTGCGATGAAATAAACGCGAGAGCCCGTGTCATCGCGCGGACCAGGTGCCGGGTTTCGTCCGGATGGGTGGCGACCCACTTGCGCTGCGCATACACACATGCGCCGGCAAAGGGGCCGCCCAGCACCGCACGCGTGCCCTCGACGCTGCGCATGTCCACCAGCACCTGCGCGGTGCCGGCGGACAGCAGCCGCGAGGCCGTCGGCTCTTCGATCATGCCGGCGTCGACCGTGCCTTTCGTCATGGCATCGACGAAGCTGTTGTCCGAACCGAGCGGCACGACCGTGTACGAGTTGGTGGTGAGGCCCGCACGCTGCGCGAGATAACGGCTCAGGAAATACGTGGACGCGCCAAACCCCGTCACACCGAGCCTGCGGCCGTTAGCGTCAGCCATGGTCTGCATCGGCTGCGGCACTTTGGTCGACGCCAGTTCGGCGAGTCCCGCCGCGCGGTTCAGAACGACAATGGCTTCGACTTCGAGACCGCGGCTCTGCAGATCGATCGTATGGTCGTAGATACCCACTGCGCCCTGGACGGCACCCGCGATCAGTTCGGTGGCGGTATCGACGCCGGCCGGTTCCGAGAGAATCTCGACGTCCAGCCCTTCGTCGCGGAAGTAGCCGAGGCGGGCCGCCAGCGTGACCGGCAGATACATGATCTTCGACGCGCCACCCGTCATCAGCGTCAGCTTCTGCGCGTCGGCAGGCGGCGTCCAGCACAGAACCGCGCAAGCGGTCGAAGCTAGCGCCGTGAAGCGGGCGAAGGGTGGCATATCGGAAGGGTCTCCATGGTCGAGGGCGCCGGCCCGCTATCTACGGATCGTCTGGTGCAGCGCTTGCCGCGAGTATAAAAAACCGACGCCTTCTGCCTGCTTTCGGCAGGGAGGAAATGTTGTGGGTGTTTACCCTCGTCCGGCGCGAACTCCGCTCAAGCTCCGTCGGCCCGATCCCACGGAGCCACTCCACCGAACGCATCGACCAGGAAATCGATCACCGCGCGGGTCTTGGCGCTCAGGTGCCGGCGACTGGGGTACAACGCGAGCACATCGATGTCGGGCAACCGATACTCCGGCAACACCTGAACCAGCTTGCCGACGCGCAGGTCGTTGCCGACCAGAAACGTGGGTTGCCAGATGACGCCTTGCCCAGCGAGTGCGGCTGCGCGCGCCGTATCGCCGTTGTTTGTATGCATGTGACAGTTGACCTTTACGGTGTGAGCTTTGCTCTCGCTGTCGATCAGTTGCCACTCGTCGCCGGTGGCCGCATACGAGTAGCCGATGCATCGATGCTCGATCAGGTCGGCTGGTTTAACGGGATGTCCGCAACGCGCCAGATAGGTTGGCGACGCACAGAGGATGTTTCTCGATGTTGCCAGCTTGCGGGCTGCCTGGTTAGTCGAGCCGGCGCGGGAGATGCGAATGGCGAGGTCATAGCCTTCATCGACAATATCGACGACGCGGTCGATCAACGCCACGTCGAGTTCCACTTCGGGATATTTCCGCATGAACTCGGGCCATAGCGGCGCCAGGTACAGAATCCCAAAGCTCACAGGCGCATTGATGCGCAGACGGCCACGCGGTTCGACCGAGGCCGAGGATACGAGCCCCTCAGTCTCGGCGACGTCGTCGAGGATCGATTTGCAACGCGAGTAAAAGGTCTCGCCGCCCTCGGTAAGAGACAGCCTGCGTGAAGTGCGATTCAGCAGGCGCGTGCCGAGATGCGCTTCCAGCTCACTCACGTAGCGGGTCACGTTGGCAGGCGACGTCTCGAGCACATCGGCTGCGCGCGTGAAGCTGCCACGGCCCACAACGGTCACGAAGACTTCAAAAGCACGCAGCCTGTCCATGGGATTCCCCGATCATTCACAAATGCTGAATGATATACCCATGTTTTGTGCCTTTCTGCATTTATGGCTGAAGCCTATATTGCTTCTCACGGACCAGGGCATTGGGCACTGGTCAACAAACTGCAGCAGGAGATTGAACATGCAACGCTTGACAGGGAAAGTCGCTATCGTGACCGGCGCCAGTGCCGGAATTGGCCGTGCCACCGCAAAATTGTTCGCCGCGGAAGGCGCAAAAGTGGTGATCGCGGCGCGCCGCGAAGCCGAACTTGAAACGCTCGCTGCCGAGATCGCGAGCGCAGGCGGTGAGGCCGCGTTTCTGGCGGGCGACGTGCAGTCAGAGGACTTCGCGAAAGCGCTGGTCGCGCTCGCAGTCAGCCGCTTCGGCCGTCTTGACATCGCCTATAACAATGCCGGCACGCTGGGCGAAATGGGCCCGACCACCGGTGTGTCGGAGGCAGGCTGGTCGTCCGCATTGGCGATCAATCTGACGAGCGCCTTCCTCGGTGCGAAGCATCAAATCCCCGAAATGCTGAAGCAAGGCGGCGGATCGATCATCTTCACGTCGACGTTCGTCGGTTATTCATTCGCTTTCCCGGGCACCGCCGCATACGCTGCGAGCAAGGCCGGGTTGATCGGACTGACCCAGGCACTGGCTGCCGAGTACGGACCACAAGGGGTACGCGTCAACGCCATCCTGCCGGGCGCAGTGGACACGCCGATGTCCCGGGACATGAATGACACAGCCGAGTCGCAGGCCTTCGTGACCGGGTTGCATGCGCTCAAGCGGGTCGCACGGCCGGAAGAACTCGCGCGCTCGGTGCTGTATCTCGCGTCCGATGATTCATCCTTTGTGACCGGCACCGCTTCGCTCGTCGATGGTGGCGCATCGATTACGCGTACCTGAATCCCCTCGCGCCATGAGACGTTCAAGACGCTTCGTTTGACGCCGTTGTCGGCGTCAACGAAAGCGCCTTGTCCGGATCTCGCTCATCGCATGATGAAACCCCCATCGACGGAAATAGACTGACCGGTCACGTAGCTCGAGGCGTCGCTGCAAAGCCAAAGCACAACATCGGCTATCTCTTCTGGTTTCCCATACCGGCCCATCGGAACCGCTTTCAGCAGTGCGTCGAGAGCCTCGCTTTGGCCAGAGGCCGCCATCTGCGCGGCCATCGGTGTCCAGAACAAACCTGGACAGATGGCATTGATCCGGACACCGCGTGACGCATATTCAAGGGCGGCACTCTTCGTCAGCCCCAGTACCCCATGCTTTGCAGCGTGATAGGTGCCGCGCTCCGGTCCGCCAACCAGTCCGCCCAGCGACGAACAATTGACGATCGCACCATTGCCCTGCTTGCGCATCTGTTGCAATTCGAATTTCATGCAACTCCAGACACCGCCCAGATTGATCGACATCACGCGGTCGTAGTCGTCCCGGGACGAATCGGCGGTTTCAGCAAGGACATTCTGAACGCCGGCGTTGTTGTAGGCGACATCCAGCCTTCCAAAGACCGCCACGGTTTGCGCAACCATTGCTTCCACCTGCGCATCGTCGGCCACATCGCACTGGACGGCGAGGACTGCACAACCTTGGGCCTTCAGTTCGTCTGCCGCTGACTCCACGGAGTCTTTGTGCCAGTCTGCCAGTACGACCGAGGCCCCCGACAAAGCAAACGCCTTCGCCGTGGCCAGACCCAGCCCGGAGCCCGCGCCCGTGACGAGTGCGACCTTGTTCTCAAAAGTTATATTCACAACGCGTTCCTCCAGCCTCTTACGGCTCAGGTTTTCAGTGCTGTTTCTGGCTGGCGCGAGCGGCAGATCAGCCCATCACGCGCCGGCCTTCCACCGGGTAGTTCGGATCCGTATATCCGGGCGTCGATGCATGGCCCGGAGGGACCAGACTGTCCACAAACTTTTCGTCTTCCGCTCCCAGTTGCAGCGTCAGTGCGTCCATGTAGCTGTCCCAGTGCGCTTCCGTGCGTGGCCCGGCGATGGCGGAACTCACCAACTGGTTCCTGAGCACCCACGCGATGGCGAATGCAATCGAGGTGGTATTGCGCTCAGCGGCGTGCGCCGCGACCTTCTGTGCAATGGCGAGAGATTCCGGACGCCACTCGGTCTGCTGGATGCGCTTGTCACCGCGCGCAACGCGAGAGTCGGCAGGCGGGGCATCGTCGAGTGCGTATTTGCCCGTCAGCACGCCCCGTGCGAGCGGGCTGTACGGCACGACGCCGATGCCGTAGTGTCCGGCGGCAGGCATCAGTTCGACCTCGGCCGTGCGGTCGACCATGTTGTAAACCGGTTCGATTGCAACGGGACGATCAATGCCGAGCTGATCGGCCAGGCGCACGATTTCCGCGATACGCCAGGCGCGGAAGTTGGACAGACCGAAGTAACGCACCTTGCCTTGGCGAATGAGGTCGCCGATGGCACGAACCCCTTCCTCGAGCGGCGCGTCAACAAGCGACCGGTGGAAGTAGAGAACGTCGATGTAGTCAGTGCCGAGGCGTCTCAGGCTGGCGTCGACTGTCTGGCAGATCCATTTGCGCGACTGCCCCTGTTCGTTCGGACGGGCGGTTGCCGAGGCCGGGTAGCCGAACTTGGTTGCCACGACCCAGTCGTCGCGTCGTTCCGCGATTGCCCGGCCGATAATTTCTTCAGATCGGCCAGCGTGGTAGACATCCGCGGTGTCGAGGAAGTTGACACCTTGATCAAAGGCCTTGTCGATAATCCGGCGGGAGGTAGCTTCATCCGTTTCGCCGCCAAACATCATCGTACCCAGACACAAGGGCGAAACCTTGAGGGCGCTGCGACCCAGATACCGATAGTCCATTCTCATCATCTCCATGCAGGCTGCGCCTGCGGTTACCAGAGCGTGCGCGCCGGAAACGGCGCACCTGCCGGCGTTTTGATCGCCGTCTGTATGGAGGATGATAGGTCGAGGGTATCTAGCGATAAAGCCCGTAAAACGGCAAACCCTCATGAGCTGAAATCATGAATCCCGTTTTCGGCGTCCGGGCTCTTCCGTGCGATAACGGATCGCATCGATCACCACGGTCATCGCCCGTGAGAACTCACGACGGGTCGCGTAGCAGGCGTGCAGCCCTGGGAACGTAGGACACCATTCGTCCAATACCTTCACGAGACGACCCGCTTCGACATGAGACTGGGCGAGATCAGCCGGGATGTAAGCGAGGCCGTATCCCGACAACGCTGCAGCCAGCATCTGATACGTCCCGTTGAACGCGAGCTGTCCGTCCACGCGAACCTGCACTGCACGGCTGCCTTTCTTCAACTCCCATGGATAAAACCCGCCCAGCGTCGGCAAACGAAGATTGATGCAGTTGTGTGTGGTCAGGTCCTGAGGCTTCTTTGGCAACGCACGCGTCTTCAGGTACTCCGGTGCTCCGACAATTGCCATCCGCATTTCGGGCGCGAGGCGGACCGCGATCATGTCCCTGGCTACCTGGTCGCCGTGACGAATGCCGATGTCGTACCGGTCTGCCACGATATCCGAGAGACCGTAGTCGGTGATGATCTCCACCTTGAGGTCTGGATATTCACGAAGGACCGGCGACAACCTGGGCCACAGGACTGTCTCAGTCGCGTAATCGGTTGCGGTAATGCGGATCGTACCCGCGGGTTTGTCCCGAAACTCGGTGACGGCTGCCAGTTCGGAATCGATCTCTTCAAAGCGGGGCGCGATGGTCCGGATGAGTCGCTCGCCAGCCTCCGTCGGCGCGACGCTGCGCGTGGTTCGGGTCAGGAGCCGCATGCCGAGCCGGGTTTCAAGCGCCCGGATGGTATGGCTCAAGGCCGATTGCGATACGCCGAGTTGCGCAGCCGCACGCGTGAAGCTGCGCTCGCGAGCCACGGCAATCAGCGCCAGCAGGTCGTTGTAGCTTTCTCGACGCATTGATGAACTCATCTCATAGGTGTTTGCCGATTCTAGCGCCTAGTCGGCCATGAGTGGGTACGTTAAATTTCAGATATGGCGCTATCGAGGAAACTGCCGATGAGGATATTCGCTATGGCCATGATGTCGCTTGCGCTAGGCACCGCGGCCTGTTCGCAGTTCGAAAGGAAACCTGATATGGAAACTCTGGATCGCTCGTCCTCCGTCAACCTGCTTGCCGGGATGGACACCGTTTCACCCGCCCTTGAGCGCTATACGCACGATGTGGTGCTGGGCGACCTGTGGAAACGTCCGCAGCTTTCCGCGCGGGACCGCAGCATAGTCACCCTCTCGGTATTGATTGCGCGTAACCAGAGCGCAGAGTTGCCGTTCTATCTCGATCTCGCACTCGACAGTGGCCTTAAGCCGAGCGAGATTTCGGAAATCATCACGCACCTGGCGTTCTATTCCGGTTGGGCCAATGCGACCGCGGCGGTGAAGATAACGAGCGCCGTTTTCGAGCGCCGCGGGATTACGGCGGCGCAACTCCCGCCAGCGGCGGTTGACCTTCTCCCTCTCGACGAGGCGGCAGAAGCCCAGCGCGAAAGCACCGTACAGCAAAACTTCGGCGCCGTCTCACCCGGAGTCGTTCAGTTCACGCGGGACGCGTTGTTTAACGACCTGTGGCTGCGACCAGGTCTTGCGCCCCGCGACCGTAGTCTCGTCACGGTCAGCGCGCTGGTTGCGACCGGGCAGGTCGCGCAACTGACCTATCACCTGAACCGTGCAATGGATAACGGACTGACGAAGGCACAGGCGTCGGAGGTGATGACACAACTGGCGTTCTATGCGGGTTGGCCGAATGTATTTACGGTACTTCCAGTCGTCAAGGACGTACTTGAAAAGCGACCCGGCTGAGGTCTCGCACCGGGTCTGATGGCAGGAGCAAACGTTCCTGCCGATTCAGCACAAGAGAAACTGGATGTCACAAAAACTGAATGGCGCCACCCGGCTGTACCCGATTATCGGCGACCCGATCAGATTCGTGAAATCGCCGCAACAGCTGACCCGTGGTTTCGAGGCACGAGGCCACAACGCCTTGTGCCTGCCCATGCAGGTCGCGAAGGACAACCTCGATGCGGTCATGCATGCGCTGACACTGACCGGCAATGTCGATGGCCTGCTCGTCACCATGCCGCATAAATTCTCGGCATTCACATACTGTGCGACCAGTTCCGACACTGCAAGGTTGCTAGGTGGAGTAAGCGTCATGCGGCGCAATGCGGGCGGCACATGGCACGGCGACATGCTCGACGGACTCGCATTTGTAAAAGCGCAGATCGATCACGGCGCGCGCGTGAAAGACGGTCGTGCATTACTGGTGGGCGCCGGCGCTGCGGGCAGCGCGATCGCTATCGCTTTGCTCGAAGCAGGCGTGGGCGAACTCATCATCCACGACGCCGACGAATCTCGCGCAACCCGCCTGAACGGACTTGTTGCCGAACTTGCCCGGGGTCGTGTACGCGTTGGCGCAGCCGATCCGGCGGGATGTACTTTGGTATTCAACGCAACACCCATGGGCCTGGCAGAGGACGACCCGCTTCCGGTCTCCGGCGAACTGCTGGATTCGTCGATGTTCGTTGGCGATGTGATTGCGGGGCATGGAGTGACACCGTTGCTGATTGCCGCCCAGTCAGCGGGCTGCAAAACGGCGAACGGCGTCCAGATGGTCGACGCAGTGCAAGAGATGATGCTTGATTTCTTGCTGCGCTAGAAGCACGACGCCATCCAAAGTCACACGCACAAATGTAGCGTTCCGGATGCGCCTGCCAGATCGGATGTGCATGGTAACGCGCGTCGGCGCTATTGTTTCAATACGATCCACGCATCCCTATCGACACCCACCCGAATCGCATCCAGACTCGCCCCTGCGCACGGACCTTCGATGCAATGTCCGTCCTCGAAGCGAAACAGCGCGCTGTGGTGCGCGCACATCACCACCTGCTTGCGATAGCACAAGACTTCGCCGGGCTCGAAATCGAGCGGCACCGAAAAATGCGGGCAGCGGTTGGCATAGGCCCAGACCTGCTCGCCACGCCGCACGATCACCATGGGCACACGCTCATCCGTTCCATCCACAACCCGCGCGCCGCCATCCGGCACGTCGGCGAATAGACAGAGGCGCGTCCCGTTCATTGCCTACACCCTCCGCTCGGGATTGCCGAGGCTCCAGTCCCACGGCCGCACTTCAACGCGATCGAACAGTCCCGCCTGCATGTACGGATCGTTGCTCACGAACGCCATCACATCGTCGATACCTTCCGCTTCGACGACCAGCAAGGTGCCGTTCATCGCGTCGCATTGCGGCGCCAGCGTCGGACCGCCGAGGCGCACGAGCACCCCGTGTGCGGCGCTGCGCAGCCAGCTTCGATGATTCGGGCGCACGCGTTCGCGCACGTCGCGCATGCCAGGTTTATCGGTGGCAAATACGGCGAAGAAACGTCGCATGTCTTCCTCCATGAATTCGTCTTTGTGCTCAGGCCGGCGCCGAACCTTGCCACGCGCGCTGCAGCAGCGCACGAAGCGCGTCGCGTTCGATGGGGCGTGGATTCGCATAGGGATTCTTGCACGCGAGGTCCGCCGCTTCGTCGAGCCCTTCTTCCGGCATGCCGATCTGCTCAAGCGCCGCCGGAATATCGAGTGTGCGGTTGAGCTCGAACAGCAGCGGACCAGCATCGGCGGCAACGTTGCCGCCGAGCGCGCGTGCCACGCGCGCCAGCGCTGCGGGTGCCGCGGCATGGTTATAGTGCGCGGTATGCGGCAGCATCGCTGCATGTGTTTGCGCGTGCGGCAGATTGAACGTGCCGCCGAGCGTGTGACACAGTTTGTGATGCAGCGCCATGCCCACCGATCCGAGGCACGTTCCCGCGAGCCACGCGCCGTATAGCGCGCGGCTGCGCATCGCCTTGTCATCAGGTGTACGGACGATGACGGGCAACGCTTCGCCCAGCGCGCGGATCGCTTCTTCCGCCATCAGGCTGATGACAGGGTTCGCGTCTTCGGCATAGAGCGCTTCCACCGCGTGCGCCATCGCGTTGATGCCCGACGCTGCCGACACCGCCGCCGGCAACGATAGCGTGAGCGACGGATCGTAGATCACCGTGCGCGGCAACACGCGCGTGTCGCGGCCCGTGCGCTTGAGACGGCCTTCGGTGAGCCCGTAGATCGGCGTCATCTCGGAACCGGCGTAAGTCGTCGGCACTGCAACGATCGGCAGCGACGATTCGAGCGCGATCGCCTTGCCAAGCCCGATCGTCGAGCCGCCGCCAACGGCCACGCAACAGTCGGCATCGAGCGCTTGTGCTGCATCGCGTGCAGCGCGCGCCACTTCGACTGGCACATGCATCACGGCCTGCGCATGCACGCCCGCGGCGCGGGCGCCGAGCACGCGCGCTACTTCATCGGCTAGCGGACGCTGGTCGGGCGTCGCGAGAATCAGCGCGCGGCCGGCGCCGAGGCGCTCCACTTCCGCGGGCAGCGTCGCGAGCGCGCCCCATTCGAACACTACGCGCGAAGGCATGCCCTGATAGACGAAGCGCTCCATGCGAACCTCAGCGCTGGAAATGCGGCAGCACATTGCCATCGACATTGACCCATACCGATCGCGCTTCCGTGTAGTCGTGCATCGCCTCGAAGCCCATCTCGCGGCCGTAGCCCGATTTCCCCACACCGCCGAACGGACTACCCGGATTGACGCGCTTGTAGCAGTTGATCCAGCACATGCCCGCCTGAATCTGCCCAGCGATGCGATGCGCGCGCGACAGATCGCGCGTCCACAGCCCGCTGCCAAGGCCGTAGTCAGTGCCATTGGCGATCGCCAGCGCTTCTTCATCGGTACGGAAACGCAGCACCGTCACGAACGGTCCGAACACTTCTTCCTGCGCGATGCGATCGTTCGGGGTCGCAGCTTCGACGACGGTCGGCCGCACGTAATAGCCGTTCGCGAGCGCAGCCTCGCGCGGCGCGGTGCCGCCGGCCAGCACGCGGCCACCCTGTTCGCGCGCGACATCGACATACGCGAGCACGCGTTCGAGATGCTGCCTGGATGTGAGCGGCCCCATTTCGGTCTCGGGATCGAGCGGATTGCCAACGCGAATCGTCGAGGCCAGCGCGACGAAGCGCTCGAGGAACGCATCTGCGATACGCTCGTGCAGGATCAGTCGCGATCCAGCGATGCAGGCCTGCCCCTGGTTGTGGAAGATCGCCCACGCTGCACCGTTGATGGCTGCGTCCAGATTGGCATCGTCGAAGACGATGTTGGCGCCCTTCCCGCCCAGTTCGAGTTGCACGCGCTTGAGATTGCCCTGCGACGCCTCGACGATACGCCGCCCCGTCGCCGTCGAACCGGTGAACGCGATCTTGCCGACACCTTCATGTTCGGCGAGCCGCTGTCCGGCCGTGTGGCCGTAGCCCGCGACGATATTGACGACACCTGCCGGAAAGCCGACCTCGGCCATCAGCTCGACGATGCGCAGCGTCGAAAGCGGCGTGATTTCCGAGGGCTTGAGCACAACCGTGTTGCCGGCGGCCAGCGCGGGGCCCATCTTCCAGCTCGTGAACATCAGCGGGAAATTCCACGGCACGATCTGCCCCACGACGCCGATCGGCGCGCGTTGCACGTAGTTGAGAAAGCCGGTTTCGACGGGAATCACGGAGCCTTGCAGCTTGTCGGCCATGCCTCCGAAGTAGCGGAAGCACGCGGCCGTACGCGGCACGTCGAGCGCACGCGAATCGCGGATCGGATGGCCGGTGTCGAGCGATTCGAGTTGCGCGAGTTCTTCGGCGTTGGCTTCGATCGCGTCGGCAAGACGCAGCAGCAGACGGCCCCGATCCGCGGCCGCCATCGCGGACCACTTCGGGAATGCGCGCGCGGCGGCTTCTACGGCGAGATCGACATCGGCCGCAGTGGCGGCGGCGATTTTCGTGATCAGCGAGCCGTCATGCGGATTGAGCACATCGATCGTGCCGCCTTCGACGGCATCCGTGAACCGGCCGTCGATGAACAGTTGGGTTTGCATAGTAGTCCTTCAGGGAATGCAGGCGCAGTGAACCGAGTAACCGGTGGCTCAGAAGTCGACCGGATAGGGCTTCAGTTCGCCGCTCTCGTAGCGCTTCGGCAGGCCTGGCGTAGCGTTCTCCCAGACGAGCAGCATCGAGCGTTTGGTCGAATAGCCTTGATGGCGGATATCGGCCGGCATCGCGCAGATGTCGCCCGCGCGCATCGTGATCCGCGCGCGCGGCGCGCCCGTGTTCTTGTCGCCGATATCCCAGACGATCTCGTCGGAGAGCTGCAGGAACCACTCGACGCGATCGTTGCCATGAAAAACCGGCAGGATGTATTCCTCGGTGGTCGGACAGAACAGGCTTTGCCCGCACACCGACGTGACCGACGGATTCCACGTGACGTCCGAGCGCGACAGATACTTGAACAGATTGAACGCGTGCAACTGCCCTTCGAAGCCGGGTTCGACATGCACTTCGGGCTCGTCCTGCACGACGTCGGCGAATGCGCGGTTCACGGGAAGCTCGTCGCGCAGCGGCGAGTCGCCTTCGAGGCCCGGCATGCGGCGTGTCGCAACACGCGTGCGTTCGATCGCTGCGTCGTTGTCGCCGTGCTTGCGGCCGAATGCCGTGCCGGTTTCTTCCGGCGCCGCGAACGGATCGAAACCTTCGTTGGTCCAGTCGTGCAGGATCGCCTTGAAGGTCGCCATGATTGTCGGCGTTTCGAAGGTCTCGATATAGTCGACGCCCGCCTCCTTCATGATGCCGTTAAACGAGCCCGCGTACACATCGACCTTGCCGTAGTGATTACGCGTGCCGAACACATGATCGAAATTGACCCAGCCGTAGAAGAAGCCCCACGCGACATCGCGCATCATCGCGCGCAGGAAAGCGTCGGCGGGAACGTTATGGGTGCGGGTCTGACCTTTGGCCGGCCAGTTGATCTTGACGAAGTACTCGTCGCGCGTGAATTCGAATTCGCCGAGCGTGAAGCGGCGATAGCCGGTTACGGTGTCGGGTTCGCTTGCGCGCACGGTGTCCGCGGCAAAGCCGGCCGGATGGTCGTTGGTCGTGAGGGTTGCCATGGCTTGTCTCCTGAATGGGGCGATGTTCGGTTCGGCGATGCGTTTCAATGCAGGCAGATGTCGGCCCACTTCTGTACCGAGAGCTCGCCGACCATCGTCTGCACGAGCGCGACGCCGCTTTTCTCCGCGCTGAAGCGGTACGCACAGCCGGCCGGCAGCAGCGCCTGGTGGCCACGGCGCAGTACCACGTGGCCCATCGGACGGCCAGCGGGGTTGGCGCCCGCGTGAACGGTGCCGATGCCGCTCTTCGGCGGCGCAGCCAGCTGGATAAAGTCGATGCGGACTTCGCCATCCATCAGGATCACGAATTCGTCGTGCGCGCAGGCAAACCAGGCGGACTGTCCTTCGGTACGCAACGTCTCGATCACATAGTCGAGGTTCTTGCCGACCACGACCTTTTCGTAGGGCGCGGAGTGGGCCGCGACTTCGAAGACGTTGGAGAACACGTAGTGGCGCGCGTCGCCGCTCGTGATTTCGATCTCGCCCTTGCGGTAGCCGTCGAGCGAGGCAAAAACGGTGTGGAATGACGACTCGGTCATCGCTGTCTCCTGTGATGAAAAGTGTTTGTCGTTGGATTGAACTTTAGGAGCACAGCAGGGTGGCAACAACCGGCAATCGGGCGACTACGGCATTTGCGCTTTGCAAATAATCGCCGCGCTAGCTCACCCAGCCGCGCTCGATCAGCGGCCGATCCCATGCGGGCTCGGGGCCGAGATATTCGGCGAGAAACTCGACGAGCGCTTTCACCTTCAGCGCCTGTCGTTGCGTTGCGGGATAGACGGCGGCGAAGCTCAGCGCCGACAACGTGTACTCCGTCAGGATCGGCACGAGCGAGCCGTCCAGCAGCGCGGCGCTCGCCACGAGCGTCGGCAGACACACCACGCCGCCGCCCGTGAGCGCGTAGTCGCGCAGCAGGTGCACGGAGTTCGACCGGATCATGCCCGGCAACTCCATTTCGACGACTTCGTCGCCGCGCGTCATGGTCCATCGATTGCGCGACGGATAGCCCGAATACAGCGCCGTGGTGTGCTGCAGCAAATCGCGTGGATGTTGCGGCGCGCCATGTTCGCGGACATACGCGGGGGTCGCGCAGAACAGCCGGCGCACCGCGAAAAGCCGTCGCTCGATCAGCGACTCGGAAATGGGTGGGAAGATCTGGAACGCGACGTCGAAACCTTCTTCGATGGGATCGACGACCCGGTCGTTGACGATCACGTCGAGCTGGATGCCGGGATAGCGGCGGTTGAATTCGGCGAGCGGCGCCCCGAAATGGCCTAGCGCGAAGCCCGGCAGCACCTGGATGCGCATCCGGCCAGTGGGCGTCGCGCGCAGTTCGCGCATCTGGTCGGTCAGTTCGTTGACGCGCCCGACCACTTCCGCGCATTCGCGATAGAACGCCTCGCCCACTTCGGACAGCCGCACATGCCGCGTGCTTCGATGAAATAGCGGTGCATTGACGAACTTCTCCAGTTGCTGGATGCGGGTCGTGATGACCGAGCTCGTCACGCCGAGTTGCCGCGATGCTTCGGCAAAGCTGCTGGTCTCCGCGACGCGCACGAAAGCTTCGATACTCAGAAAACGGTCCACGCTGCTTCCCTCTCCGCCGATCGCACCGGCCTCTCCGGTTCAGCACGTCAGTGTACATGGGCGGTGCTGCAACAGCCGGCGGCGCATCGCTCCGGAATGCCTGGGGTTTTTCCGGAGCAATGCGCCGCGCGTAATCGTGCGGAATCGGACGACCTAGTCGGGCCGTCCAGTCGCTGGCAATTCGAGCGAAGCGCGGATATTGCGCCGGCGCAGGATAGCCGGCGCAGTTTCTTCGAGCAGCAGACTCACACCGATGCCGAGCAGCACTGCGCAGATCGGCAGCCAGAGAATGTTCTGGATTCCGAAATGCGTTGCGACGAAGCCGGCGAGCGCCGGGGCGACGCCGCCGCCAAAGATCTCGCCCGCGCCCACCACGACACCGATTGCTGTCGAAATCATTCCCACGGGTGCGGCCTCCGTCGCGACGGGTCCGGACAGCAGCGAAACCAGGCCAAGCGTGAAGAACGACGCGACGAACAACACTGCGAACAGTTCGACCGGCTGCGCGCCGAGTCCACGGAACAGGTACAGCATGACCGCCGTGCCCGCAAAGCCGACGATGCTCGCCACGCGCCGCCCGACGAGATCGGACAGGCCCGGCAAGCCGAACTGTCCGATGAATCCACCGAATCCGATCGCCGATACGACGACGCCCATGCGCTGCGTGTCGAGCGACAGATATTCGGTGAGATAGAGCGGCAGCATCGCGCCCAGCACGAACACGCCCGTCATCGCGCAGAACAGCACTGCCATCGCGACGCGAATGTTGCGGCTCTTCAGCACGTCGCGCCAGTTGCCACGGGCGGCGGTCGTCGCGACGGGCTTCGGCGCGCCTTGTGGCTCGCGGATCACGCGGAACATCAGCAGACCGAGAATCAGGCCAGGAATCGACACCAGCGCGAACACCCCGCGCCACGACATCACGCTAAGCAATTGCGTTGCGATGATCGGCGACAGTGCAAGTCCGAATAACGCGAAGCCGCTTTGCTGGAGGCCGAGATTGAAGCCGCGCCGCTTCGGATGAGACGCATCGGCGGTGGCGGCGAAGCTCGTCGGACAAAACGATCCTTCAGCGACGCCCATCAGCGCGCGCACGGCGAGCAGACTCATCAGGCCGCCGGCGAGCCCGGAAAAGCCCGACAGCAGCGAAAAAACGATGATTGCAGGAATCAGTACCTTGCGACGTCCGATCTTGTCGGAGATGCCGCCCATCAGTGCCGCGAAGATGCCCCACGAAAGCCCGAGTATGCCGATGCAGTTACCGACGTCCTGCGCGGTCAGGTGCAGGTCTCGCATGATGGACGGGAACAGCGGCGCGATCAGCCACCGGTCGAGGCCCACCAGCCCGAAGCCGAGTGCCAGCAGCACCACGGCTTTCCACTCATACGCCACATCCCAGTCGTTCGATTTCATCTTTGTCTCCTTGAGCCGCTCGCCGCATGCGGGGCGCCTGGCGACCGGCGCCTTCGCTGCTGACGAACGACGTTTGCATGCTCCGGCCGCGCCGTCGGGTTCGTTGAACAGGTATCGATCGGCGCGCGTGGATGCACGACATCGATGCTGCAAAGATAGGTGCAAGAGCGGCATGGCCGGTACGGCACAACCGCCGAATACGTCATTCGCGAATCGCAAACAATGACGGGCGGATGCGCTGAAAACGAGAGTGGGTAAGGCGAGGCAGTGGGACCCGGCAGGAAAGCGAACCCGTTTTCAGGCGTACCAGGAGAAGTACGGGGGTATGGGAATCCGGCGAAATCAGCGCTTTGGACGACGCTTGCGAAGGCCCGAGGCGCCACGCGAACAACTGCGAGAGGCGTTACTGCAAAGACTTTCTCGCTTGCAGCAAAGCGACGGCACGATTAGCGCGGGATGGGGTCTGCGATTGATTACGGCTCAGGCTGCCTGATGTCGCCTGAACGTTCTGCATACCGAAGCGGCGGCCCACGACGGCGCCATTTGCGTAGCCAGCGCGCAAACGACCAAACTCAAAAGCCAATAGCGGCGATTCATGATGCGCTCCTTGCGAGAAGTGCCGCCGCCCTGGCGCGCCGACGATTTCGCCGCCAACGCGAAGGCGCGCGGCGTGGTGGTGATGCCGTCGTCGGCGTTTGCGGTAGACCGCTCCGAGATCGAACATGGCGTGCGGATCAACCTCGCCTGCGCGACGAGCCGCGATCAACTGGTGAGTGCGTTACGGTTGTTGACGGGCACGCTAAAAGACCGTCCGAGAGCGCTGTTCGGCACGATCTGAATCTGACTCGTACGCCGCTGCGCTCACTCAGCCGCGGCAGCCTGCACGAGCGAGACAACGGCGTCTATGGGTTTCATCAGATCCGCGGCGAGGCCATGCCGTTCCTGCAGATAGCTTGTCGCGTTATACGAGTACCAGACGCGGCCGTCGCCGTCCTGCCACACCAGCACCTTGAGCGGCAAATCGAGCGCGGCGGTGGGCACAGCCTGCATCAGCGGCGTACCGGCTCGCGGATTGCCGAACACGATCAATTGCGACGGATTCATCGCGAGCCCGGCGCGCTCCGCATCCGCCGCGAAATTGATGCGTGCAAACAGGAGGATGCCCTTGGCTTCGATCAGCGAGGCGAGTCTGTCGGCGGCTTGCTCCACCGTACGATGCGTCGGCACCGTGACGATGCCGTTTTCAGTTGCGGGTATGGACATGGTCGCTCCGAAGATCGCAGAAAGGACGGACGCTATAGCATAGGCCGGATTTCCCACTCCTCTTCAGCTTTCACGCGCTTCACGCATAGCGCGCCAGAAACATATCCACTGCGGATTCCGCTACGTGCGTCTGTTCGGCCTTGCCAAGCGGCGGCTGCCCCATCGTCACCTGCGGCCAGAAAGCGAACGCTTTCACAAGACTCTGCAACTGCAGCGAAGCGAACACCGGATCCGTGGTCTTAAGACGCCCATCGGCCGCCGCCGCGCGGACCCATACGGTCAGGTCTTCTTCGCGCTCACCCATGCGGGCCACCATGTCGCGTGCGCGCTCCGGCGAATGAATGCCCGCCGCAATCGCCACCCGCGCGAGCGAGAGAAACGCCTCGTTATTCAGCAGGCTGAGCTTTTTCAGCAACAGTTGGAGCAACTGCGGGCGCAACGGCTCCGAGGGGGAATAAGCCGGCGCCGCACCAGCGTCGCTCGACTCCCACAGTTGCCGCATGATCGCGGCGAACAGCGCTTCCTTGCTCGGAAAATGGTTGTAGACCGTGCGTTTCGAGACGCCGGCCCGAGCGGCGACGCGGTCCATGCTGGTGGCGTCGAAACCGGCCGCAAGGAATTCCTCGATCGCCGCACTGATGACGGCGGCGCGCTTGCGGTCGGTCAGACGAAGAGGCGTATCGCGGGTATCCATAGCCAAATTTTACACTATGCAGTTTACTTTTTTTCAGGATAAACTACACTGAACAGTCTACTTTCCGCCCACCTTCTGCATCGGGACGCCTTACATGACATCGTTCACCGGATCTATCCGCCGCGCTTTGGGCCTGACAGCAGCCCGTCGCGGGCGTGAGTCGTTCGACTCCTCAGCCCAGCACGACGGAGAACGCTTTCGCAACGTCAAGCCGCGTCCTGTAGAAGGATTCGGCAAGACCTTGAGCATCGCCTGGAACGTGTTGCTCAACAAGCCGGACGGTACGGTGCCGGCGGCCGCGATGCCCGTCGACGCGCTGACTCGCGAACAGCTCGATGCGGCGCCGGATCGCAGCCTGTATCGCCTCGGGCATTCGACCATGCTGCTTAAGCTGCGCGGCGAATTCTGGATAACCGATCCGGTCTTCGCCGAACGGGCGTCGCCTTTCCGGCGCTTTGGCCCGAAGCGTTTTCACGCGCCGCCGATCGCGCTGGCCGATCTGCCGCCGCTGCGCGGCGTGATTCTCTCGCACGACCACTACGATCACCTGGACCGCGAGACGGTGCTCGCGCTCGCCTCCAAAACCGGCGTGTTCCTGACGCCGCTGGGTGTCGGCGACCGCCTGATCGAGTGGGGCATCGATGCGTCGAAGGTTCGTCAGTTCGACTGGTGGCAAGGCACCGACATCGACGGCCTGACGTTTACCGCAACGCCTGGCCAGCATTTCTCTGGACGCAGCCTCTTTGACGGCAACAGTACTTTGTGGGCCTCGTGGGTGATCGTCGATGGCGATCTGCGCGTGTTCTTCAGCGGCGACACCGGCTATTTCGATGGTTTCAAAGCCATCGGCGAGCGGCTCGGTCCGTTCGATGTGACGCTGCTCGAAACGGGCGCATACGACGCGCAATGGCCGTATGTGCACATGCAGCCCGATGAAACCGTGCAGGCCCACGTCGATCTGCGCGGCCGCTGGATGGTGCCGATTCACAACGGCACGTTCGATCTGGCCATGCATCGCTGGCAGGAACCGTTCGAGCGCGTGGTAGGACTCGCCATGTCACGCGGGATTCTGCTGGCGACGCCGCGCATGGGAGAACGGCTGGATCTGGGCGCGCCGCATCGCGGTCAGCGCTGGTGGCGCGAGGTTGCGGAGGCTGGCGTGGTGGTGGAAGAACCTGGGACGCTGCGGCGTCTGTTGGGCTGCCGCAATGCCGAGCAGACAAACTCGTCGAGCTAGCCTCTGCAGCGCGATTAACGATAACCGTCAGCGCTAGCGGTGTTTGGCCCGGGCGCCCTTCTTCGCGCTTCCGGCACGAGGCGCGTCTTTACTCGCTGCAGTGTCGTCACCGTTCAGTTGCTCCATCCACGATAAAGCGTCGACGTACGACAGAAACTGCTGCAGATAACCCGGCGAGAGCTCACGCATTAGCGAAAGCGACCGATGCACGAGGCTGCTCGAATTGAGCGGCCCGGCATTGCCAGGCACCTGCTCCAGCGACTGGCGCAACTGACTGTCGGCGCTGAGCTTCGACCAGATCTCTCTGAAGTAATCGAGCAGCTCGAGTTCGGGATACGAATGCAAGCGCGACGTGGGGTCATCCGCCGTCCGCGCATGATTCGCGATATATATGGTCAATTCAGCAAGCGCTCCGCGAGCGGACGGCACATTGCCCAACGACGACGCCACGGCCGTAGATCCAGCATCTGTATCACACGACGCGGTGCGTTCAAGATCCTGCGCATATGCCTCGACCAGCACAGAAAGCCTGTCGTCGAGAATACGTCGTGCCTCGCCGTTATGGCCGGCGGCCCGCCGCTCCAGCGCCTCAATGAAACGAAAGCGAACAGGGTTCAGACGATCCGCGCCGCGCTCGCGCCAGGCGTCGAGCGTCGCGCGGACTCCGCTTTCCATATCGCTGCCGCTCATCTCGCCGCTGCCGTTACCGTTACCGTTACCGTTACCGCTAGTCACCGGATTTCACCGTAGCGCCAGACGACGGCCTCGGAACCGGTGCGATTTCCACGCGCCGGTTGCGGGCACGTCCTGCTTCGTCGGCATTCGAACCGACCGGCTGCCCGGAGCCAAATGCGGCCGCAAATACTGAGGATGACGGAATACCTTCATCGATCAACGCACGCGTCACCGTCAACGCGCGCTGCGCCGAGAGCTCCCAGTTGTCGGCAAAGCCGCGGTTAGCCCCCTTCACCTGACGGTCGTCGGTAAAGCCGCTCACCATCAGGATCTGGTCACTGGCCCGAAGATACGCAGACAGCGGTCCGGCCAGGCTCTTCAGTATCTCGCGGCCCTCAGGCTGCAACTGATCCGAGTTCAGCGCAAACAACACGCTGCCGTTGATGCCGATACGTCCGTTCACCAGTGTCACGCGTCCCGCAGCCAGCGGCCCCGCCAACGCCTGCTCGAGAGTCTTGCGGCGCTGCGTTTCCATCTGCCGCTGCTTGACCTCCTGTTCGAGCCGCGTCGACAGTTCGAGTTGCACGCCAATCACACACACGAGGATCAGCACGAACGCGCCCAGCAACGCCGACATCAGATCGGCGAAGGCAGGCCATATCGGCGCGATCGCTTCCGCGCCGCCATCGATATCCTCGCTCATGCCGCATCGGCTCCGGCGGAAGCGCGCTGACTCGCGATCGTCTGCAGATCCTCGACGATCTGCTTCTGCGACATCATGCTCAGGTCGATCACTTCGCGAGCCTGCGCCACGTAGTAGGCAAGCTGTTCGTCGCTGCGCGCGAGGGACTTGTCCAGCGCGGTTTCGATGCGCTGCAGATGGGCGACGAGCTTGTCGTTCGACTCGCCGAACATCTGCACGGCCGCCCCGAACGCTTCGCCGAGGCTCGCCACTTCGACGGCGCTGCCGGTCACCTGCGCGGCCACAGCGCCGAGCTTGCCGGTTTCAGCTTCGACCTTGTCGGTGAACTGCGTGCCGACGCGATCCAGCAGATCTGCCGAGGTGGACACCAGCGCATCCACGGCCGAGCGCTGTTCCGTGGACGCGTGGTTGACGGCGTCGAGCAGCGTCTCCAGCGTAGCCAACAGACGGCTGCGTTCTTCGAGCATCGCGGTATCGCGGACCATGCTGTCGGAGAGTTTCTGGCGCAATTCGGCGACGACTTCGGCCGCCGCTTTCGGTGCTTCCGACGCCGCTTGCACAAGCCGCGAAATCTCGGCAATCGTCTCGCTGGCGTGCGCCTGACTCTGAGCGGATATGTCCCGCGCGGTTTGCTCCAACGTTGTGCAGATTTCCTGTTGCCGGTTCGCGGTGCTGGTACCCGCCTGCTCCCACTCCCTGGCAAGGGACGCCGCCATCGAGCCAAGCACCTGGGTCCACGCCGCCAGACGTTGTTCGTCGCGCGAAGCCAATTCCGTCTGCAAGTTCGCATGCGACTCGCTCACGGCGCGCAGGAGCGTCGCCGAGTGCTGTTCGAAGGTCGCCGCGGCGGCAGCCAAAGCCTGCTCGTTGTGGCCAGCCAGCGTCTCGCCTGCGCGTTCTTGCCGCGTCAGAGCTTCGCTCCACGCTTGCGACACGCTGCCTGCCGTGGCATCCATGCGCGTAGATACGCTTTCCAGCAGCGCCGCCGAGCGTTGCTCGAACGTCTCGGTGAAGCGCTGCAGCGAAGTATGCAGATTCTCCGCGAGCGCCTCGCTCGAACGTTGCTGTCCTGCCAGCGCCTCGGTCCAGATGCCCGCCACGTTCGTGGTAGCCGCTGCGAAGCCGCTCGACAGCCCATTCAATTGCCGTTCTACGGCCTGCGTCACGGTGTTGTGCAAGCCAGCGGTTTCGCGCGCGAGACCGGCCATCGTCGCTTCCATGACCGGCTGCAGCGCCGCGCTGGCGGCGCGGGCGCTATCGGCGACGCTCGCCCTCATCGACTGCTCCACCGAAGCCGCGAGGCGCGTGTAGGCGGCTGCAGCCTTGCTATGGAAGGCATCCTGCGTGGCGATCTGCCGTTCGCTCAGGGCGACGCTCTGCTGCTCGATGGTGGCCATCATTGCCTGCAGACGATCGACCAGCGTCGGCATCGTCTCAGCCTGCCGCTGTAGCAGCTTGAAGGTCTCGTCACGCTGATGGGCCTGCGAGTAGACGCGTAGAGTCGTCGCCACCTTGAGGTCGAGCAGTTGCGCCGCTTCGACCCGTTCGCGCCGGCACAGCGCGGAGAGCAGCCCAAGCATGGCGGAGGTGGCCACCCCGGCAATGGATGTACCGAACGCGAATCCCAACCCTTTGACCGGTGCGGCGAGCGAGGAGCGGATCGCATCGAGATCCGTCGCGCTCTGCAGCGCCTGGCCGGTGCCCCGCAGGGTCGCTACCATGCCCAGCAGCGTCCCCAGCATGCCCAGCAACACGAGCAGGCCGACCAGATACGGCGTCAACGCCGGTCCCGGCATGGCCACGCGCTCGCCCTCGACGCGCAGACGCACTGCATTGCGCAGGCTCGGATCGATCGGTTCGAGCCAGGCGCCCAGGCTGGACGGTCGCGCGGACAGGCCGGCGACGGCCCGCGTCAACGTGTTCGTACCCTGACTGTAGCGCCACAACTCAAGCGCGCCAGCGACGTAGCAGGCGCCCACAAGCAACGTCACGGTCAGCGCCAGCGGATTCGAGCCGATGTAGCCAACCCCAATCCAGCACACGGCGGCCAGACCGGCCAGAAAAACAGCGAGATTAATCAGATACTTGGACATAGCGTCCCGGTTACGGGGTGCAAAGGGGTGCGAAGAGCCGCAAGCAGCCCCTCGACCGGTTGAAAACGAACCTCCAGTTCGGCGAGCAACACGCTCTGCATATCCTTGCGGAACACGTTCTGCCATGTGCCGGCTTTGACCGCTGAGGCCTCGCCCGCGGCTTCTGCGTCGGCAAGGGAAGCCTGCTCGGCCAGACGCAGACGGTCGAAATGTCCGGCGAGCATGCCGGGGACAGCCGTCAGCAGATTCCGCTCACGCGGGCTCAGAGCACGCTCCATGACGGCGTCGACGACCGCGAGGCGGGCCATGGCCGGCGTTCTGGCGGCCAGCATGGCCCGCAGCCGGCCGCGCAGGTTGCCGATGTCGGTCTCCATGGTCTGCTGGATCGACTGGTATTGCTGACGAAACACCGCGTAATCGAGCACCGTCCCGGTAGGCTCAGCTTGAGCACGCTCTCTCGGCGAACCGCGCCGGTTGGTGGCGGAGAGCGTGGTCTCGCGGACGATGGTACTCGTCAACGAAGCGCGCACGCGGGCGCACTCGCTCTCCTCCGCGCTGCCGAACGCCCGCGCACCGGGCGCGACGACCGGCGGGTTGCCGCTCAGCGCGGTGGAAAGCCCAATGGCATCGGTCCAGCCGAGCCATTGGCTGAGCCGGTCCGAGAGCGATTGGCTCGATTCGGCGACCTCGACGTCCGTCAGACGGGCGAGTAAGCGAATAAGTGCCGGACCGCTGGAAGCTGCTGTACGCTGCGAAGCTTGCACCATTCCGTCAGAGGCAAAAAAGGCAGCAGTTTACACTCAGACGGGAGGAAGGCGGCCGGATTGCCTCGCGGTTAGAGTCGGGCGACGTCGAGGATGGCGTCGGCAAAGGCCTTCGGCGCCTCCTGGGGCAGGTTGTGTCCGATGCCGCCGTCGATGTTCCGGTGTTGATACTTGCCGGTGAACTTCTTCGCGTAGGCGGCCGGTTCGGGATGCGGTGCGCCGTTGGCATCGCCTTCCATGGTGATGGCCGGAACCGAGATGGCCGGCGCTGTCGCGAGACGCGCTTCGAGTGCGTCGTACTGCGGCTCGCCCTGAGCCAGACCAAGACGCCAGCGGTAGTTGTGAATCACCACGGCAACATGGTCCGGATTGTTGAACGACTCAGCCGAGCGGTCGTAAGTCGCGTCGTCGAAATTCCACTTAGGCGACGCGAGGCGCCAGATCAGCTTGTTGAAGTCGTGACGGTTCGCTTCATAACCCGCCTGGCCACGCTCCGTGGCGAAATAGAACTGATACCACCACTGCAGTTCCGCCTTCGGTGGCAGCGGTGCCTTGCCCGCCGCCTGATTGCCGATCAGATAGCCGCTCACAGAGACGATCGCCTTGACGCGTTGCGGCCACAGCGCGGCGATGATATCGACCGTGCGTGCGCCCCAATCGAAGCCGCCCAGGATTGCCTTGTCGATCTTCAAGGCGTCCATCAGCGCAATGATGTCCACGGCGACCACAGACTGCTGCCCGTTGCGCGGCGTGTCCGTAGAGAGGAAGCGCGTCGAACCATAGCCACGCAGATACGGCACGATGACGCGATAGCCCGCGGCAGCAAGTATCGGCGTCACCTCGGCGAAGCTGTAGATATCGTACGGCCATCCGTGCAGCAGAATGACGACAGGGCCGGTCTGCGGGCCCGCTTCTGCATACCCAATGCTCAGTGTCCCGGCGTTGATCTGGCGAAGGTTATCGAACGAAGCAACACGCGTTGCGCCAGGTGTGTTCGCCGACGTGCCGTTCGATTGTGCTTTGGCGAGTCCGCTCAGGCCCAACTCCAGCAGACTGATCCCCGCCACGGTCGTCCCCAGCAGAAGACGACGTCGACTATTGATCTGTTCCGGCATCACTGATTCTCCTCAAAGAATGGTCACAGGTGGTTCGCATACACGCCCTTTAGGACGTCTGATTTGCGAAGCCAGAGCGTCTGGCGTGGAAGTATTAAAGCCCGTGGACGTATCTGGCTTGTGTCCTGGAGTAGCACCAGTGCAAGCGTTTGTATTTATCGAGGATGCAGATACATTGCGATACAAAACGACGGAGGCGGCAGGTTCAACCGCCGCCTCCGTCCGGAAACGCTAGCGAACGCTCTTCAATACGAGCCTGGCTTCCAGACCGCCTTCGGGACGGTTCTGCAATGAGAGCGATGCGTCCATCGCCAAAGCGAGTTGACGAGCAATCGCGAGGCCGAGTCCCGTACCCCCCGTGCCGCGGTTGCGCGATCCTTCCAGCCGATAGAACGGTTCGAACACCGCGTCAAGCGATTCGGCCGGAATACCCGGCCCGCGATCAAGCACGGAGATTGTCACTTGCCCATTCGGCGATGCGGCCAATCTGATTTCAGCCGAGCCGCCGAACTTCAGCGCGTTGTCGACCAGATTGCCCACGATCCGGCGCAACGCCTGGGGGCGCGTCACTAACGCGGTGGAGATTTGCCCATGCAACGACACGTCCTTGCCGGCATCCACGTAGTCGAGCACAAGGCTGTCGAATAGTGCATCCGGATCGATCCGCAACGGCGCCTCGGTGGCGCCGTGCATGGTGCGCGCGTACGTGACACCTTCCTTGACCATCGTTTCCATTTCCCGCAGGTCCTGCTGCAGTTTTACGCCCTCGGCACTGTCGTCCATCACATCTAGGCGCAAACGCATGCGTGTGATCGGTGTTTGTAAGTCATGCGAAATTGCCGCGAGGATCTGCAGGCGCTCGGTCATGTACATCTTTATACGATCCTGCATGGCATTGAACGCCCGCGCTGCGCGTGCCACTTCGTCCGGTCCGTCTTCGGGTAGACGTTCCGCTTTGAGATCGGGGCCGAGCGTATCGGCCGCCCGCGCCAACTGGCTCAATGGGCGCGTCGCAATGCGGACGGCCAGCCAGCAGCATGCGGCCAGCACCACCAGCTGCAGCACCAGCACCCACGACAACCACGGTGACAGCGGCGCGCTGGGCATGGGGTGATAGTCGATCGTCAGCGGCGTGCCGTCACTCAGTTGCAGATGAACCTGCAGGCGATCCGGGTCGCCCGGTACGGCGTTGGCCGTGAGCGGATAGCGCTTGCCGATGCCATCCGCGATGGATTGCGCCACCTTCGCCGAGAGCGCCGCGTCAGGAGGCGTACCGCTTACGCCGGGCCCCAGAGCGAAGGTATAGGTGCGCCGCGCCAGCCGCGGCAGCCATTCCGCACGCTCGCTGGGCGGCAGATGATCGAGCAACGCAACCGAGCTCGTAACCTCGCGCTCGATGTAACCCATCATCACGTTGGTCATGGTCTGGTCCCGCTCCGTCCTGGTGAGCCAGACCGACAGCGTTTGCACCAGCGCAAGGCTGACAAACAGAATCAGCGCGAGCCGGGCGAACAGCGTGCGCGGCGGCCATCGCAGCAAGGCATTGCGTTTCATTGATCGCCTTCGACCATGGTCACGGCAGCAGAGAACACGTAGCCCTCGCTACGCAGCGTCTTGATGTAGCGCGGTTCGCGTGCGGTGTCCTGCAGGCGCTGCCGCAAACGGCTCACCAGCAGATCGATCGAGCGGTCGAACGCGTCGGCCTGACGGCCCTGGGTCAGATTGAGCAACTGGTCTCGCGTCAGCACGCGTTGCGGGTGATCGAGAAATACGCGCAGCAGGCGGTACTCCGCGCCACTCAGGGCCACCATGGTGCCCTCGGTGTCGAGCAGATGACGCGCGACAGTGTCGAGCCGCCAGTCGCCAAAGCTGATCATCGGCGAGGTTTCCGTCACCTGCATGCCGGGCGGCAGCATCCTCGCGCGGCGCAAGACCGAGCGGATGCGCGCCAGCAGTTCGCGCACGGCAAACGGCTTGGACAGGTAATCGTCGGCGCCCATTTCCAGCCCGACAATGCGATCGGTCTCTTCGCTGCGGGCGGTCAGCATCAAAACCGGCACCGCGCGAAACTTGCCCGCACGCAATTCGCGGCACAGGACGAGACCATCCTCTCCGGGCATCATCAGGTCGAGCACGATCAGATCAGGCGCACCCTGCTCCAGCACGGCGCGCATCTGGCGACCGTTAGCGGCCAGCGATACGCGCATGCCGTTCTTCTCGAGATAGGTCGCAATGAGTTCGCGGATGCCGCGGTCGTCATCGACGATCAGGATGTGGTCGGTGTTTTCCATCAATGGCTCAATCCTTCCGACGATTGACGCGCACACGGTTCACGTTGACCAGCAAACACTGCACGGGGTGCGCCATCTCCGCTGCAAGTCCGCCCGCCAGGAAGGCGAGAATTGCCATCAGCCGCCTCATACGTCCTCCGCGACTGACTGGTTCGCGCCATTGGCCACGCTGACCTCCAGCGTATACGGGTCGATGCCTTCAAGGCAATCGACGGGCAGTTGGGCACTCATGGGATTCTCCACCATAGGAATGGCTGCTTTATAGCCTGGTACCGGCGAGGCTTTGTATCCCAATGTATCTGGGCATTCCCGCGACACAAAACATTGCACTGTAGCCACCGCGGCGACACAAGCCAGATACGAACGGGCGTTCCAATACAGCCATCCCGTTCAACGAAAGGCCCCTGACATGTTCTCCAACTTCAAATCCGTCGCCGCCACGATCCTGTTTGCCGCCACCGTGGCTGGCGGTGCCGCTGCCATTACCGCTCTCGCGGCGAGTCCGGCCGCGGCCCCGGCTGCCACCCTTCCCGGCAAAAACAATACCGCTCCGGATTTCACCGGTATCGACAACTGGATCAATAGCAGCCCGCTGACTATGCAGCAGTTGCGCGGCAAGGTGGTGCTGGTCGACTTCTGGACCTACACCTGCATCAACTGTATCGACGTGCTGCCTCACGTGAAGGCCTGGAATCAGCAGTTCAGCAATCAGGGGCTGGTGGTAGTGGGCGTCCACACGCCCGAGTATCCGTTCGAACGCAACACGGACAACGTCAAGGAAGCGATCAAGCGCCTCGGCATCACCTACCCGGTCGCGCAGGACAACCACTATGCGACGTGGAACGCCTACGACAACGAGTATTGGCCGGCGTTCTATCTGGTCGACAAGAAGGGACGCGTCGTCTACACGCATTTCGGTGAAGGTGCTTATGACCAGACCGAAGCGAAGATCAAATCCTTGCTGGCGGAAAACCCGTGATTCGTATCGCCATGCATCTGGGCATCGAGGTGATACACGACATTGCAATTCGCCGCTTTCCCAACACAACCCCGATACGTCTGCGGGTTCAAATGCATCAACGCCGGCAACGACCGCCGCTCAACCGACGGTCGCCGCACAAACGCAGCAATGGAGTCCGAATCAAATCAACGCGGCGCCGAAGGCGCGTGCCGAAGTTCGTCATGAACTGGCTCAGGCCGAGCACGATGGCGAGATCGCCCGTCTGAACAAGTTGTATCAGGGTGGTTGATCGGCCTGCGCCACGGCTAGTCTCCGAAGAAGTCGTTGAGCAGGCGGTTCACCTCCGATGCAGCCTCCATCTGCACCATGTGTCCCTTCCCTTCAACGACATGCACAGAGACATCTCCCGCCAGTCCTTGCGCGTGACTGGCGGGAATGATCTGATCCTGCGCGCCCCAGATCACCAGCGTGCGCGGTGCGAGCGTTGCGAGGCGATCGCGATAGAGCTTGCGCTGCACGTTGCCTTCGAAGGCCGACGCGGCGATCTTCTGCAAAGCCTCGTTCACACCCTCCAGACGCTTGTACTTGACGATGTCTTCGACCAGTTGACGGGTCACCAGCGACGGATCCGCAAACAGCTTCGTCAGATGCGGTTTTATCGTGTTGCGGCTGCTGCCAGCCACAAAGCCGTCGATATACTCGCGATTGATCTCCTTGCCGAGACCTGCGCCCGCGATCAACGACAACGAAGCAACCCGCTGCGGCGCCTTATCGGCGACCGTCATCGCGACGAGACTGCCCATCGAATGTCCGACCAGATGCGCGCGCCCGATACCGCGATCGTCGAGAAACGCGATTACGCTCGCCGCCAGTTCGTCCGCGTCGCCTGCCTCGACCGCCTTGCCTGACTCGCCATGCCCCGGCAGATCAAGCGCCCATACCGCGCGATGAGCGGCAAGATCGGCGTGATTGAAGAGCCAGTTATTGAGGTCCCCCCCGAAACCGTGGATCAGGACCACAGGCGTGCCGCCCTCGCCGATCTTCAGATAGCGGATGGTGCGCCCGCCGATCTGCGCCTTCTCGGGTTGCGGCCCTACGTCGGCGGTATCGGCGCTGGCCGGCACGAAGTCGCGCTGGAATGCTTCGACTGCCTGATCGATTTCCGCCTCCGTGGTCGCTTCGTCGGACACCACCGCCAGCAGTGCGCCCACCGGCAATGTATCGCCCTCCTGCGCGATCTGACGACGCAGGATGCCATCGAAAGCGCACTCGACGCCGGACGCGATCTTGTCCGTTTCGACGTCGAGCACTTCATCGCCTTTGCCGACTTTCTCGCCCAGCGCCTTGAGCCATCCGTTGACCTGCCCCTGCTCCATCGAGAGGCCCCACTTGGGCATCGTAATCATGTGAACCGGCATTGCTAGCTCCTCACTTTCCGCACCGCAGCGGCGATTTTTTCGGCCGACGGGATGTACATGTCTTCGAGCACTCCGGCAAAAGGCGCCGGCGTGTGCGGCGCCGTGACGAGTTCGATCGGCGCTTTCAGCGAGTGAAACGCGCGTTGCGCGACCAGCGCGGCGATATCCGTTGCCATCGAGCAGCGCGGATTGGCTTCGTCGACCACCACCACGCGTCCAGTACGTTCGGCGCTCTCGAGGATCGTTTCTTCGTCGAGCGGCGAGGTGGTGCGCAAATCGATGACTTCCACCTGGATGCCTTCCTTGGCGAGTTTCTCTGCGGCCTCGGTCGCGAAATGCACCATGCGTCCATAGGTCACGATGGTGACGTCGTCGCCTTCGCGCACCACGTTCGCTTCGCCGAACGGAATCGCATACGACTCTTCGGGCACATCGCCTTCACGGCTGTAGAGCAGCTTGTGCTCACAGAAAATCACCGGGTCGTTGTCGCGGATCGCCTGGATCAGCAGGCCCTTTGCGTCATACGGTGTGGACGGACACACCACTTTCAGCCCGGGAATGTGAGTGAATAGCGAGGTCAACATCTGCGAATGCTGGGCCGCTGCCCGCAAGCCGGCGCCCTGCATCGCGCGGATCACTACCGGCGTCACCGCTTTTCCGCCGAACATATAGCGAAACTTGGCGGCCTGATTGAAGATCTGATCGAAGCACACGCCCATGAAGTCGATAAACATCAACTCCGCGACCGGACGCATTCCACAAGCGGCCGCGCCCACTGCCGCGCCGATATAACCGCCTTCCGAGAGCGGCGTATCGAGCACGCGCCCCGGATATTTGTGAAAGAGCCCCTTCGTTACACCGAGCACGCCGCCCCATGCGTCCTGCTCGCCGGGCGAACCTGCGCCGCCCGCGTTGTCCTCACCCATCACGATGACGCTTTCGTCGCGCGCCATCTCCTGACTCAGCGCTTCGTTGATCGCCTGAGAAAATGTGATCTTCCGTGCCATTTCCGCCTCCAATGCCAATGGTTAGATATGCTTTGCGTTTACGGATAAGACACGTAGACATCAGTCAACAGATCCTCGGCGGTCGGCAAAGGCGCCGCCTTGGCCTCTTTCACCGCATCGTCGATCAGTTGCCTGACCTTGGCATCGACACCACGCAACTCATTGGAAGTAAGCATTTCCGCGCGTACAACACGCTCTTCGAAGCGCTTCAGGCAATCCTTCTCGTCACGCAGCTTCTGCACCTCACCCGGCGCACGATAGGTTTGCGCATCGCCTTCGAAATGGCCGAAATAGCGCGAGAACTTCACTTCGACGAGCGTCGGGCCGCCGCCATTGCGGGCACGCTCGATGGCTTCGCCCAGCGCCTCATGCACCGCGAAGAAATCGAAACCGTCGACGATCACGCCCGGCATGCCGAAGCCGCTCGCCCGGTCGGCAATGTTGTCGGTAGCCACCGACCACGTCGACGAGGTCGCCTCGGCATAGCCGTTGTTTTCCGCCACGAAGATGGCCGGCAAGCGCCAGACCGAAGCGAGATTCATCGATTCGAAGATCACCCCCTGATTCGACGCACCGTCACCGAAGAAGCACACGCCGACGCCGCCGGTTTTCTTGTACTTGGCAGCGAGCGCCGCGCCGCAGATCAGCGGGCCGCCCGCTCCGACGATGCCATTCGCGCCGAGCATTCCCTTCGACAGATCCGCGATATGCATCGAGCCGCCCTTGCCATGGCACACCCCTGTCTGACGACCATAAATTTCGGCCATCATGCCGCGCACGTCGACGCCCTTGGCGATGCAATGGCCGTGACCGCGGTGCGTGGTGGCCACATAGTCCGCAATATCCAGATGCATCATCGTGCCCACCGCCGACGCTTCCTCGCCGGCATACAGGTGCACAAAGCCGGGAATCTCGCCGGTGGCGAATTCGACGTGCAGCCGCTCTTCGAATTCGCGGATCGTGCGCATCAACCGGTACGCCTCCAGTAGCTTTTCCTTGCTCAACTGACTCGAAACCGACATGGCGTGTCTCCTTGGAATGAATCAAATGCACTGCTACCTAAACAAGCGTCGCGCACGGCAGTTTGGAGCCACGGCTGACGCTGACTCAAATACGCTCTGCTAAGCGCCTGCGCCGGCCGCTGTCTGCATGACAGCGCCAGCCCTATAAGCCGCCTCGCGCATGAGCTGATGCGAAGCGCAATAGCGCAAGGTGCGCTCGACATCCACCGTGAGCGGGCCGTCCCAATCGAGCGAAATCTCATAGCGGTCGTCGCGCTCGAGCTCGATCTCACGCTCACCGTCGAAGGCGAGCGTGCCGTGCCCGGTATTCAGCGGCGTCCACACGCCGGCCTCAAAGCGTTCGCAGGTGCGCAACGTCACCTGCTCGACGCGGCCAGGCGCAATCGGCGCGACGAGCGGCACACCCGGTTCGCCGTTGCTCCCAAAACACAAATGCAAGCCGTGTGGCGCGCTGCGTTCCACCGGAGCCCATGCGCCGCCAATCGACGACAGTCCGATGCCGTCGGGAGCCGCAAACGTCAAAAACAGCGTTTCGATATCCGCTGGTTCCGATACGGCCCGCGCGCCGACGAAGCGTTGACGGCTGACACACACGTCGACCAGCGCAATCTCTTCGCGGCCACGATTTGGCCCTGCCACGCAGCGGACCACGAGGCGTTTGTTGCGCCTCAACGCGACCTCGGCCGGCACCGCGCCGGACGCGACGAGCGCGCCCGCGAGGCCGGCGACGGTTGCCTCGCGCATCTCAGGGAAGGCGTTGTTGGTGCCGGTGGAAAGCGTCAGCAAGGGCACTTGGGCGCAATGTGCGGCCACTGCGCGATGCGTGCCGTCGCCGCCCAGCACCGCGATCAGCCCAACTTCTGCGCGCACCATCGCAGCGACGCCGGCATGGGTGTCCGCCACGCTATCGGCAATCGGTTGTTCGAGGAATTCGACTTGAGGCCAGGGCTGTGGGCCGGCGAGCGCCGTATGGGTATCGATTGCGCGCAGCAGGAGCGCCGCGACGCCGGTGCGATCACGCAGGGTCAGCACGCGCTCGACACCGACCACGCCGAGTCCCGCGAGCAGCCGCACGACCATGTTGGCCTTTTCCGATGTCGGGAACACCGACGCGTGGCTGGTGAGCCGGCGAATATCGCGTCCCGATGCGGGGTTCGCGATCACGCCGACCGTAATGGGCGATGGCACTGTCTTGTCTCCGGTCTTTTTTTGTGAAGCGCTGCCGACTGCTGCGCTTTCATGCATGACAAAGACACTGCAAAGGATGTGCCAAAAAAACCAAGCGGCACCGCATGACAACGAAAACCGCTTGTTTAAAGGGGTTTCCGTGGGCGACGCACTCGCTGGTCATGCGGAACGAACAGCATCAGATAGCCATTGAGACGTCTCAAGCCCTCGACTCGTACGCTCGCAGGCGTCTCACCGGGCCACGCAAAGATCACGGCAAGCCCCACCGCATAAGCATCAACGCGACAACCCCGCAGTCTCACGACCCGCTTGAGACAATCGTCTCAGCCGTCTCGTATGCTGCATTGCAGTGTGATTGCGCACGTCAGATGTGCTACAAAAACAGCCTGCACTCACCGCGTGACTCGACGGGAGCCGGCCATGCCCTATGTCTCTCAAACCCAGCACGTCGACCGGGTGCGCGGCGCCATCGAGGGACGGCTGCCTGCGCCCGCTGGTTCGCCGCGTCTCGTGTCGTCATGGCAGCGCTCGTTCGAGGAATACCGGCTCGATCCGAGCTCCGTGATCGGACCGCGGGTCCTCACCTCCAATGAACTGCGCGAAGTGCGAAGCAAGGAGGAGGCCTTTCTGCGCGCATCGGGCCAGTGTCTGGCGCGCCTGCACGAGATGATTCGCGTGGCCGACTATTGCGTGATGCTGACCGATGCACATGGCGTCACGATCGACTACCGGATCGACCGCGACCGCCGCAACGACTTCAAACGCGCGGGGCTGTTCATCGGTTCATGCTGGTCGGAGCGCGAAGAAGGCACCTGCGGTGTGGCAAACGTCCTGACCGATCTGGCGCCGATCACCGTCCACAAGACCGATCACTTCCGCGCAGCCTTCACCACGCTGACCTGCAGCGCGGCCCCGATCTTTGCACCGAACGGGGAGATGATCGGTGTGCTCGACGCGTCGGCGGTGCAGTCGCCGGATAATCGCGATAGCCAGCGCCTCGTGCTGCAACTGGTGCGGCAAAGTGCGGTGCTCATCGAAGATGGCTATTTTCTCAATCAGACGGCACAGCACTGGGTTCTCTTCGGCCACGCGAGCCGCAACTTCGTCGAAGTGCAACCCGAAGTGCTGATCGCACTCGACGAAGGCGGCAACGTGGTCGCCGCGAATCGCAAAGCGCACGAATGCGTCCCAGGACTCAAGGAACCGCGTCACATCGACGAAGTCTTCGATGTGTCAGCCGAGCATCTGCATGACGCCGCGCGCAGCGATGCGATTGTCGGACTACGGGTGCGAGCCACCGGCATGATGCTGTATGCACGAATCCGCGCACCGCTTAGGCGCTCCGCACGCCACAGCAGCAACAGCAGCGGCAATCTCACGGCGGCAAGCACGGCGCGCGAAGCGCAGGCGGACAGCAACCTCGGTTCCCTCGCTCGCTTCCTGCATAGCGCGGATCGCCGTATCGCACAGAACGCGCAGGTAGCGTTGCGCGTTGCCGGCAAACGGCTACCGCTCCTGGTCCTCGGCGAAACCGGCGTCGGCAAGGAAGTATTCGCGCGTGCCGTGCACGACGCTAGCGAGCGTCGCACCCGCCCCTTTGTTGCGGTCAATTGCAGCGCGATTCCCGAAGCGCTGATCGAAAGCGAGCTGTTCGGCTATGCGCCTGGCGCCTTTACCGGCGCTCGCAGCCGTGGCGCGACCGGCAAGATCGCGCAGGCCCACACGGGCACGCTGTTTCTCGATGAGATCGGCGACATGCCGCTGAATCTGCAAACGCGTCTGTTGCGCGTGCTCGCCGAAGGCGAAGTGATACCGCTCGGCGGCGATGCACCGCAACAGGTGGATATCGACGTGATCTGCGCCACCCATCGCGATCTCGCGCAGATGGTGATGGACGGGCTCTTCCGCGAGGACCTGTACTACCGGCTGACCGGCGCGACGCTAAGCATGCCGCCATTACGCGAACGCGCGGACATCCGCGATGTGATCGATGCGGTTTTCGACGAGGAAGCGCGCACGGCCGGCCATGTGCTGACGCTCGATGCGCGGCTCGCAGCGCATCTGTGCACGTATGCGTGGCCTGGCAACATCCGCCAGTTACGCAACGTGCTGCGCTACGCGTGCGCGATGTGCGAATCGACGCGTGTGGAGATGCGGCATGTGCCGCCGGATATCGCGGCGCTGCTCGCGCCTGACGGCGATGGCCGGCGTGCGCAGGAAGCCAGCGGATGCGATGAACACGACGAACGCGCCCGGATCATCGAAGCGCTCACGCGTCACCAATGGCGGCCCAATGCAGCCGCGGTCGCGCTCGGCATCTCGCGAGCGACCTTGTACCGGCGCATTGCCCGCCTGAAAATCTCCGGCCCGCATCGCGTGTGAGATGCCGCGGCCCGGCGGCTCAGCGGCACAGTCAGGCGGCTCCGCTCAAGCAGCGGGCAGCTTCCAGCCTTGCCGCACGAAGTGGCAGGTATATCCATTGGGAATCCGCTCCAGATAATCCTGATGCTCCGGCTCCGCCTCCCAGAACGGACCTGCGGGCGCGATCTCGGTGACAACCTTGCCAGGCCACAGATCCGATGCGTCGACATCTGCCACGGTCTTCAACGCCACCTGCTTCTGCTCATCGCTGAGATAGAAGATGGCTGAGCGGTAGCTCAGCCCAATGTCGTTGCCCTGGCGGTTCTTCGTGGTCGGATCGTGGATCTGAAAGAAGAATTCGAGGATCTGGCGATAGCTGATCTTGCCCGGATCGAACACGATCTCGATGGCCTCGGCGTGCGTACCGTGGTTGCGGTAGGTGGCGTTGGGTACGTCGCCGCCCGTGTAGCCCACACGCGTGGACAGTACGCCGGGGTAGCGGCGCAGCAGGTCCTGCATGCCCCAGAAGCACCCGCCAGCCAGTAGGGCGGTTTCGGTTTGCGTCGTCATATCGGTTCTCTCCATGAGTGCGGTGACTTCACTGAGTCCGTCACTCGTCAATGAATAAGTTAGCGTGTTGGGGTTTGCCGCCGGGAGCTGCGGTTCGCATCAGGCAGGCATCGGAAGCAGCATGCCAGAAGTCGACCATTTCCGTCGACTCACAGGTCAGGCCGATCCTGTCGCGATTGGCATCGACGCGCCTGGCGGCGAATTCGGAAACTCCCGTGGTCTACGAACCCACAGGAATGCGAACGGAAAACCGGGTTCCAAACTCCACGGTAGACTGCACTTCCAGGGCTCCCGCGTGGGCACTGACGATCTGCTTGCAGATGTAAAGGCCGAGGCCAAGGCCGCCTCCGGGCGCACTGGACGCTGGACGCCAGTAAGGCTCGAAGACACGCGACAGCGTTTCCGGCGCGATCAGGTCGCCACCGTTGGTGACGGAAAGCACCAGCTCACCGGCATCGATCGATCCTTCTATCACGATGGGCGCATCCGGCGCGCCGTGGCTAATGGCATTGCCCAGAAGATTGGACAGCAACTGCTGCATACGCGCCAGATCGCAACGAACGGGAGCGGCAATGGCCAGATGACACAACACTTCGCGCGACGGGTTCGCTTCGCACAGTTCGTCGACGACGGCACGCAGATGCTGCCCCAGGTCATCTACCGGCTGAAGAGAAACCGTGATTCCCGAGCCCAGACGACCGCGTGCGAAGTCCATCACATCGTCGATCAGCCGCGCCATGCGCGACGCGGTGGTTTTCAGACGCTTGCCGATATTTGCAATCTCGGGGTCCTGGACGCGGCGGCTCAAAAGCTCCGCGGTCGCTCCCACTGCAGCAAGCGGATTGCGCAAGTCATGCCCCAGCACCGCAATAAACTGCTCGCGCAGGGTCGCCGTCTCGCGTTCGTTCGACAGCAGCGCCTCCGTCGACCATTGGCGCTTTTCGCTGTCCAGTTGCATCCCGATCAGCGTCGCAAACACCTCGAACATGCGAACGATGCGCGGTTCCGAAACCTTCGCCGGGCGCGCATCGATCGCGCACAGGTTGCCGAAGTATTCGCCGCTCGGCAGGATGATCGGCACCGAGATGTAGCTTTCCAGACCGTAGATTGCAGGCGTGTGATGCCCGCAATAGGTCGCGTCCTGACTGAACTGGTCGATCACGATGGCGGTTCTCGCGGCGCGCGATTCGAAGCACAGCGTAGTGTGCAGGTCCAACTGGCCGCCCGGTTGCAGGCCGAAGTCGACGGTATCGCGCACCGCACAGGCTGTCCAGGTCGCGTCGGTGACGCGTGCAACGGCCGCGAAACCCATGCCGGTTTCGTCGCAAATCATTTGAAGCATGGACGGTACGGCCCCAATGCGCGCGACTGCGCCTATGTCGCGCGCGAGGGACTCCCGCGAGTCAATCGAGCTTGGTAAGTTGTTCACGTGTGGGATGTTGGCCGTCCGGATGGGTTTTATTTTGCCCTATTCCGGATCGGACTGGGGCCGCGAACAACCGGCGTTGCCCGCGGCAGGCGGATGCGCTGGCGGCGATCGCTTACCGTCAGGCTAACAGACCGCCGTCATCCGGTGTCACGAATGCTCGAAATAGCCGGGCTGGTCGATGTCGCCCAAAAGGTCCGGCCCGACTGCGTGCCAGTCCAGCATTGCCTGAGTGCGATGGCTCGAGGTCGGCGCATCCATTGCCGCGAACATCCCAAACCAGCCGAAATGCTCGTTCATTGCCTCTGGACGCTTGCTGACGACAGGCAGGTTCAGACGACGGCCGATCACGCTGGCGATTTCCCTGAACGGAACCCCCTGATCGGCAACCGCGTGGTATCGCGCGCCGGCCTCGCCTTTCTCAACCGCAAGCCGGTAAAGACGGGCCGCATCGCGACGATGAACGCCAGGCCAGCGGTTAAGTCCTTCGCCCACGTAGGCCGACACCCCTTTCTCACGCGCGATAGCGATCACCCTCGGAATAAAGCCGTGGTCGCCGACGCCATGCACCGAGGGCGCAAGGCGCACGGTGCAGACATTGATGCCGCGCGCGAACAGCGAGGCCGCCACCTGCTCCGGCGCACGCGGGAAGGCGGGATCGAAAGGCCGGACGTCCTCTTCGGTCGCGAGGCGCCCCGGTGCCAGCAGCGCGACCCCGGAGGTGACGATCAGTTGCCGGTCGGAGCCTTCGAGCGCGTCGCCGAGCGCCTCGAGCGCACGCCGTTCCGTCTCGCAGTTCTCGGCAAACTTCGTAAAGTCATGATTGAAGGCGGTGTGAATCACGCTGTCCGCGGCGAGTGCGCCGCGCTGCAGGCCGTCCAGCTCTTCGAGCGAGCCGCGCTGTACTTCGGCGCCTGCCGCGGCAAGCGCCGCGGCTGCCGCGTCCGAGCGCGCGAGACCGAGCACCTCATGCCCCGCCTCGATCAATTCCTTGACGACCGCAGAGCCGACAAAACCCGTTGCGCCGGTCACAAAAACTTTCATGGAAACTCTCCTGAGCCAAAGTGGACAGGAGAGATTCTTGGCGCGTACCCTATCAGGGTAAAGTAGTGACGTTATACAGGTATAACGACTAACAGCGTGAGGGTAAGCATGCCGGCCGCGAATGAAAATCCGCTGGGCACCTATTTGAGGGATCGCCGTACGAAACTGGATCCCGCCACCTTCGGCATTGCGTTGACCCGCCGGCGCACACCGGGGTTGCGGCGCGAAGAAGTCGCGCAGCGGGCCAACGTCAGTGCGACCTGGTACACCTGGCTCGAACAGGGCCGGGGCGGAGCGCCCTCCGCTGAAGTGCTGGAACGCATCGCGCGGGCGCTGCTGCTGACTGATGTCGAGCGCGAACATCTGTTTCTACTCGGACTGGGCCGCCCGCCGGAGGTCCGCTATCAGACAAGCGGTGGGGTGACACCGCGCTTGCAGCACGTGCTCGATGCGCTGGAGCCAAGCCCCGCCCTGATCCGCACTGCTACATGGGACGTCGTCGCGTGGAACCACGCCGCCGCTGCGACGCTCGTCGACTACGGCGCGCTGCCGCCGGAGCAACGCAATATCCTGCGCAGTGTTTTCTGCGACCCCCGCGTGCGCGCCGCGCAAACCGATTGGGAAACCACCGCGCGTTTCGTCGTAGGCGCATTCCGGGTGGATGCCGCGCGCGCCGGAGCCACCAGCCAGGTCGCCGCGCTAGTGGAGGAACTCTGCCAGGTCAGCCCTGAATTCGCCGCAATGTGGCGCGACCATGACGTGCGCGCACACGGCGAGGGGGTCAAGCATTTGCGGCATCCGATCGCCGGTATGATCGCGTTCGAATATTCGGCGTTTGCCGTCGACGGTCGACCGGATCTTCATATGGTGGTCTACAACCCGGCAACGCCACACGATGCGGACCTGGTAAAGTCGTTGATCGAGTCGCGTGCCGTCACGGCTTAGTGACAGCACGACAGCACGGGCACGCTGACGTAACGGTGATTCGGGCGTACCGCGCCCTCACCGTACCCAGGCCGCGCCATCAGGCCAGCCGCTTTTGCCATATCGCTCCACCGCGTCCCGAACCACCCGCGCCTCCACTTCTCCCTCATCGGCCAGCGCCTTCAACGCAGCAATCGCGATCGAAGCCCGATCCACTTCGAAGAACTCCCGCAGCGCGGCGCGAGTATCGCTGCGGCCGAACCCGTCGGTCCCAAGCGTCACATACCGGCGCGGCACATACGCCCGAATCAGTTCCGGCACTGCACGCACATAGTCCGTCGCGGCAATTACAGGTCCTTGCGAGGCGCCAAGCGCCGAACTCACATAAGGCTGAGTCTCCACGCCGCCCAGTCTGGAAGACCGCTCGGCCGCCATGCCGTCGCGCTGTAACTCGGTAAAGCTGGTTACGCTCCACACGGCGGCGTCGATGCCCCAATCGTCCTTGAGCATCGTCTGGGCGGCGATCACTTCGCCGAGAATCGCCCCCGCACCAAGCAACTGCACGCGCGCTACTGCGGTCGACCCGGTAGGCAGCGGGTAAATTCCCTTCAGAATTCCGTCACGTACCGCCTGCAAATCGCCCGCGGGCACCGAAGGCTGTGCGTAGTTCTCGTTCATCACCGTGACGTAATAGAACACATCGCGCTGCTGCTCGACCATCTCGCGCATGCCTTCATCGACGATCGCCGCTACCTCATACGCGAACGCAGGATCGTAGGCACGGCAATTCGGAATCGTCGATGCCGCGAGGTGGCTGGTGCCGTCCTGATGCTGCAGGCCCTCACCGCCAAGCGTCGTCTTGCCCGAGGTGGCGCCGATCAGGAACCCGCGTGCGCGCTGATCCGCCGCTGCCCAGATAATGTCGCCAATCCGCTGAAAGCCGAACATCGAGTAGTAGATGTAGAAGGGCAGCATCGGCAGGTCATGCACGCTGTACGACGTGGCCGCCGCAATCCATGACGACACCGCGCCCGCCTCCGAAATCCCCTCCTCGAGAATCTGTCCTTTGGTGTCCTCACGGTAATACAGCATGGAACCGAGATCCTCCGGCTCATACAACTGCCCGAGCGGCGAATAGATTCCAACCTGGCGAAACATGTTCGCCATCCCGAACGTGCGCGCTTCGTCGGCCACGATCGGCACCACCCGCTGACCGATCTCGCCATCCTTCAACAGCGCGGTCAGCATCCGCACGAGCGCCATCGTCGTGGACATCTCGCGCCCGTTCGCATCCAGCGCGAATTGCCCCCAGGTCTGGATCGAAGGGACGGTCAGCCCCTTCGATGCCACTCTCCGCCTTCTGGGCAGATAGCCCCCCAGGGCAGTCCGGCGTGCATGCAGGTATTGCATTTCCGGGCTGTCTTCCGCTGGTTTGTAAAACTTGACCTGCTCGACGTCTTCGTCCGGAATCGGCAAGCGGAAGCGGTCGCGGAATGCCTTCAGGTCGTCGAAATCGAGCTTCTTTTGCTGGTGGGTCGTCATCCTGCCCTGCCCGGACGTGCCCATGCCGAAGCCCTTCATCGTCTTCGCAAGGATCACCGTAGGCTGGCCGCGGTGGGCCAAAGCCTTCGCGTAGGCTGCGTGCAGTTTGCGCACGTCGTGACCGCCGCGGCGCAAGCGGTCGATTTCCTGATCGCTCAGTTGCGCAGCGAGCGCCGCGACTTCGGGATTCTGGCCGAAGAAACGTTCTCGGTTATACGCACCGTCATTCGCCGAAAAGGTCTGGAACTGGCCGTCCACGGTGTGAGCGAAGGCACGCGCGAGAGCGCCGGTACGATCGCGCGCAAACAACGCGTCCCAGTCCGAACCCCACACCACCTTGATCACGTTCCAGCCGGCGCCGCTGAAGTGCGCTTCGAGCTCGTCGATGATGCGGCCATTGCTGCGCACCGGACCGTCGAGCCGCTGCAGGTTGCAGTTGATCACGAAGATCAGGTTGTCGAGCCCTTCGCGCGCCGCCAGCGACAACGCGCCGATCGATTCCGGCTCGTCCATCTCGCCATCGCCGAAGAAACCCCACACCTTGCGGCCTTCGGTCTGCGCGAGGCCGCGATTCTGCAGATAGCGCATGAAGCGCGCCTGGTAGATCGAATTGATCGGCCCAATGCCCATCGAGCCAGTCGGAAACTGCCAGAAGTCCGGCATCAGCCACGGATGCGGATAAGAACACAGGCCAGGCCCGGCGATTTCGCGCCGGTAGTGCTGCAGATTTTCTTCGTTCAGGAATCCTTCCAGATATGCCCGCGCATACACACCCGGCGACGAGTGCGGCTGGAAATACACGAGATCGCCGCCGCTGCCCTCGCCTGCGTCGGGCGCTGCGGCGCGAAAGAAGTGATTGAAGCCCACTTCGAACAGATCCGCCGCCGATGCATAGCTCGCAATGTGGCCGCTTAGTTCGCCATACGCCTTGTTGGCCCGCACCACCATGGCGAGCGCATTCCAGCGCAACGCGGCCGCGAGCCGCTCCTCGAGTTCGAGATCGCCCGGATAGCGGGGCTGCTGATCGAAGGCAATCGTATTGACGTAGGGCGTCACCCGCGCGCGGGACGATTCAACGCCCTGCGCGAGCGCATGCGCCGCAAGCCGCTCGAACAGAAAGTGCGCGCGGTCGCGACCGACGTGTTGTACGACGGCATCGAACGCTTCCAGCCACTCGGCTGTTTCTTCGGGGTCGCTGTCGTCCTGAGCGCGCCCAGGAGAACCCAACTGCAATGCACCGCTCGACAAATCCGTCATGACGCCACTCCAGGAGGAGGTATCCGGTTAAACAGGGTTGACACCATGGTAACCATCAATCCGCAAAATAGGCCTCTGATTTGCTTGTCATTCCGGGTCTGGATAGTGTATTTATTCTTCATAGACGCCAATTTCCGGAATATGTCATCTATGACAACAACGCCGAAACGGTTGGACCGCATCGATATCGGCATCCTCAGCCAATTGCAGCAGAATGCGCGTATCACCAATTCCGAGCTGGCGCGCGCGGTCAACCTGTCGCCCACGCCGTGCTTTAACCGGGTGCGCGCGCTCGAGAAACTGGGGTTGTTCAAGCAACAGGTCACGTTGCTGAATCCGGAGCCGCTCGGGCTGCGCATCAACGTGTTCATTCAGGTGAGTCTGGAGAAACAGGTGGAAGAAGCGCTGCAGCGCTTCGAACAGGCCATTGCCGAGCGCCCGGAAGTGATGGAATGCTATCTGATGACGGGCGACGCGGACTACCTGCTGCGCGTCGTGATGCCGGACATGCAGACGCTCGAGCGCTTCATCCTCGAACATCTGACGAAAATACCGGGCGTCTCGAACATCCGTTCCAGCTTTGCACTCAAGCAGGTGCGGTATAAGACGGCACTGCCGTTGCCGTCGTCGGGGCTGACGCTGATCGACCCGGACGATGTTTCGACGGACTGGCGGTGAGCGGCATACGAAGGCTGCGTTTTAGTTCACGCCGCTTCTGACCCAATATGGGCGCGAAGTGCATCGACAAAGGCGCGCACCTTGGGCGGCGTATAACGCGCAGGCGGAAACAGCGCATGGATGCCGGCGGGGGGCGTCGACCAGTCCGGCAGCAAACGGACGAGGCGTCCTGCCGCGACATCCTCGCCCACCGAGAAATTCGTCAGTGCTCCGACTCCACCACCCGCTAGCGTCGCTGCCAGGCACGCCGGCGCGGTGTCCGCAAGAAAGCCCGCGGTGAATCGGACCGTCTGCTTCTTGCCACGTGAATTCTCGAGCGAGACCGTCAACGGCTTCGGCAACACTGCGTTCCCTACGAACGGCAACCGCACCAGCGCCGCAGCTGTGGTCGGCGTACCCCACGCCTCGACAAACGCGGGGCTCGCCACCAGCCAGCGCTCGAAGCTGTCGACCTTCACCGCGCGGTGGCTCGAATCGGCCAGCTTTCCCACGCGGATCGCCACGTCGACACCTTCCGCCAGCAGATTCACCAGCCGGTCGTTGGATACCATTTCAATGTGCAACTCGGAATGCTGCTGCCGCAGCGCGACGAGCACGGGTGCCACCACGATCGCACCGTAGTCGACCGGCGTGGCCACCCGCAATGTGCCGCGCAGCGCGCCGCCGTCATCTCCCGCCGCCTGCAGCGCCTCGTCGGCAATGCTGAGGATTTGCCGGCTCGCTTCGTAGAACGCCCTGCCGGCCTCGGTGACGCTGATCCGCCGCGTGGTGCGCACTAGCAGGCTCGCCCCCACTTCCGCTTCGAGCCGCTGCATATGGGTGCTGACCATGGTCTTGGCGATGCCCAGCCGCTCGGCGGCAGCCGTCAACGAGCCTGCTTCGATCACCGCGACCAGAACCGCCAGCCGGTTGAGATTCACATCGCTCGCGCTTGCCATTCGATTGTCCACTTTGAGAGGATAGAGTAACCACGATTATCCATCTTCTCAGGCCAGTCCGCGAAGCATAAGCTTCATCAACACCCCGAATTTAACTTTGCTTCAAGGAGCACCCGATGTCCTCTACCAAGCCCGCTCAACCCATCAGGCTGCATACGACGCTGCTGTCCGGCCATGGCCACCGCGTCAAACTGTTCCTGACGATGCTCGATCTGCCGTTCACGGTGGTCGAACTCAATATGGCAGCCGGCGACAACCGCACGCCCGCTCATCTCGCGCTCAATCCGTTCGGCGAGGTGCCGGTGATCGAAGACGGCGACGTGGTTCTGAGCGACTCGAATGCGATCCTGGTTTACCTCGCGCGCAAATACGGCGATCCGTCCTGGCTGCCCCAGGATCCGCTCGGTGCCGCCGCTGTGCAGCGCTGGCTTTCGCTGGCTGCGGGCAAGATTGCCTACGGCCCGTGTGCCGCACGCCTGGTGACGTTGTTCGGCGCACCGCACCACCTGGAGACCGCGCAGAAGATCGCCGCCGGTCTGTTCAGAGTTCTGGACGCCGAGTTGAGCGACAAACGGTTCGCAGTCGGCGAAACGCCGACGATTGCCGATATCGCGGCGCATTCGTACATCGCGCACGCGCCTGAAGGCGGCGTGTCGCTCGAGCCGTACCCGCATATCCGTACGTGGCTTAAACGAGTCGAAGCGTTGCCGCGCTTCTTGCCAATGCCTGCGAGCAAAGCCGGTTTGCTCGCCGAAGCCTCATAGCTCATGCGGGCGTGCTACGCCTGCCAACGCTGACCGTCGATCGAGGTCATCATGTCTACCCCTGCTCCCGCCCCTGCCTCTGCCCCAGTTCGTGTTCCCGCGCCCGGCTGGCGCGCCGCGGAATCGCCGTTTCATGTAGGCGAACTCGCAGCGCAGGAGCGGGTCGGCGTGCGGGAACGCATGAACGTCGACGCACGCCGCGGCATCCGCGACTACATGCCCGAGCAGCACCGTACGTTCTTTGCGGAACAGCCGTTCATGGTGTTGAGTGGACTCGATGCGAGCGGCCAGCCGTGGGCCACGCTCCGCGTGGGCGAAGCGGGTTTTGTTTCGACTCCTGATGAACGGACCGTGCGCATCGCCGCACGTGCTCTGCCAGGCGATCCGTTGGCAACATCGTGGCAGGTCGGTTCGCTGATCGGCGGCCTTGGCATTCAGCCGGCTACGCGTCGGCGCAATCGCGTCAACGGTGTGATCAGCGCGCTCGATCACGACACGCTTACTTTCAGCGTGAGCCAGAGCTTCGGCAATTGCGCCAAATATATTCAGAGCCGCGCGCCGAGTTTTATCTCGTCTGCGCTGGACGAACCTGTCACGCCGGAGGTGTCTGCCGAACTCAGTGACGCGGACCGCGCGCTGTTGTCCCGTGCGGATACGTTTTTTATCGCCACCGCCAACGCTTCCAGCGAGGCCGGTCTGGCCCGTGGCGCCGATGTCTCGCATCGCGGGGGCAAGCCCGGCTTTATCCGCGTCGACGACGCGCATACGCTGACCGTGCCGGATTTCAGCGGCAACCTGTTCTTCAATACGATTGGCAACCTGCTTGAGGATCCGCGCGCGGGTTTGCTCGCGATCGACTTCGAAAGCGGCGATCTGCTGTACCTCGCTGTGGATGCCGAGATCATCTGGGAAGGCGCGGAAGTGGCGTCGTACGAGGCGGCCGAGCGCCTCATGCGCTTTCATATCCGCGAGGTGCGGCGCACGCCGCGCGTGTTGCCGTTTCGCTGGTCTGCAGTGCAATACGCGCCTCAGCTTGCGAAGACGGGTAGCTGGAAAACGCAGCCCGAAGCGGTTGCTCCGGCTGCAGGTGCGTGGCGTCAGATGAAGGTGGTCGAGGTTCGCGAAGAGACGCCGACCGCGCGTTCGTTCTATCTGCAACCGGTGAACGGCGCTCCATTGCCGCGCTTCGAACCCGGTCAGTTCCTGCCCATTCGTCTGAACGTGGCGGGACATGCTTCACCGCTGATCCGGACATACACGCTCTCCGACGCCGCCGACGGCCGCCACTACCGGATCACCGTAAAGCGCGAAGGTGTCGCATCGACGTGGCTGCATGAGCACATCGCTGAAGGCGCAATCATCGAGGCCAGGGCCCCGTCAGGCGCGTTTACGCTGGTGCGGGCCAACACGCGTCCGGTCGTGCTGCTGTCGGCAGGCATTGGCATTACCCCGATGATCGCGATGCTTAACAGCCTGCTCGCCAGCCAACCTGGGGACGCGCAGCCCGAACACATCTACTTCGTTCACGGCGCGCGCGACGCCAACGATCATCCGTTCTCCGAACAGTTGATGGCCGTGGCCGCGGCGCATCCACACGTTTCGGTGCATCTGCGCGACAGCCGGCCCAACGAGGTTACGCGGGAAGATGGAGTGCGTTCCGTGGGGCGCGTGGATATCGAGTTTCTCAAACGCGTGCTGCCGTTCGGCGATTACGATTTTTACCTGTGCGGCCCTGGCGCGTTTATGCAAGACCTGTATAGCGGTCTGCGTGCTCTGAATATCGCGGATGACAGGATTCGTTTCGAGGCTTTCGGGCCCGCGAGCGTCAAGCGGACTCAAAGCGCTGCGGTTGTTCCGGTTGCAGAGGCTGCTGCGACTGCTCTGGCCGCAGGGCAGCGCGCGTCGGCTCCGGACCCCGCGAAGGTGTCGAAAGTCGTATTCACGCGGACGGGGCGCGATGCGATGTGGTCGAAGGAAGCGGGAACGCTACTCGACTTCGCCGAAGCGAATAACGTGCCGGCGCAATCCAACTGCAGATCCGGCGTATGCGGGACATGCTCGACACGCGTGCTGTCCGGCGAGGTCAGTTACCCCACCCCGATAGAAGGGGACGTCGCGCCGGGGCATGCGCTGATCTGCTCGGCGATTCCCGCGAGAACGGGAACCGGAGAAGAGTCCACCGTGGTGTTGGACCTGTAATGCCCAACCCGGCGATGCTTAATTCGGGCGGCGATGTGCTTCGGCAATGATGGCGCACGTTTGCAGATGCAGTTGCAGGGCATGGCGCGCGACGGCGGCGATGCGGGCAAACCAGCTGCTGGCGACGGGGGTAGAAGTCGTGGTGATGTGGCTCATGGCAAGCTCCAGTTCAGGCTACGCTTAAGAGATCTAGGTTAACTACCTAGGTAATAACCCTATTATAGACCGATCATGCCGCAGCGCAACAAGAGAAAACAATTCCGCTAGACCTCCCCTTCTGCCTGAGTTTTCTTACATCCGAATAACAATCAAATTCACCGCGCGGCGTCATTTGGCCTCCAGACTTACCCCAATCCGGCGCCGCCGTTTCCGCATCGCATCAATCTGGCCAGACCTATACCAGTAAAGCCACACCGGGTGATTCAGACCGCTTCATTCGACCGCGCCGCACCAATTCCCCTCCTTGACTCTGCTCCGTCGTCCTGCTGTACTAAATAAACCAAAGTGATTTAATCGAAAGCGGCCAAGCGAACTGCGTCATTCGTCGCAGCCAGCGCGGCCACAAGAGGCGCAGCAGCGCCCATCAGCTATTGAATCGACCGCAGTCCAAAAACGTCGTTGTCAATTATCCGGAGGAGCGTCCCCATGAATCAGAAAACCCGCAGGCAACCCGTCGCCCGGCGTCTCGCCACCCTGTGCGTCGCCGCATCTGCCGTATGGTGCGCAAGCGCCACGCTGGCGGTCGCTGACCAGCCCATCGTCGGCCTGATCACCAAAACCGACACCAACCCGTTCTTCGTGAAGATGCGCCAGGGTGCAGAGGCCGCTGCGCAGAAGGATGGCGCCAAGCTGCTGACCGCGGCGGGCAAGTTCGACGGCGATAACGCCAGTCAGGTCACCGCGATCGAAAACATGATCACCGCGGGCGCCAAGGCGATTCTGATCACGCCGAGCGATACCAAGGCCATCGTGCCGAGCATCAAGAAGGCGCGCGACGCCGGCTTGATGGTGATTGCGCTCGATACGCCGACCGAACCGCAAGACGCAACCGACGCCCTCTTCGCCACGGACAACTTCAAGGCCGGCGTCCTGATTGGCCAATACGCGAAGTCGGCAATGGGCGGCAAGCCGGCCAAGATCGCCACGCTCGATCTGGCGCCGGGCGTGTCGGTGGGCGTGCTGCGTCATAACGGCTTCCTGCAGGGCTTCGGCGTCAAGGAAGGCGATCCGTCCATCGTCTGCAGCCAGGACACGCGCGGCGATCAGTCCAAGGGACAAACGGCGATGGAAAACTGCCTGCAGAAGTCGCCGGACATCAACGTGGTCTATACGATCAACGAACCGGCCGCAGCCGGCGCGTATCGCGCGCTCAAGGCGGCAGGCAAGGATAAGGACGTGATGATCGTCTCGATCGACGGCGGTTGTGAAGGTGTGCGTAACGTCAAGGCTGGCGCCATCGCGGCAACGTCGCAGCAGTATCCGTTGAAGATGGCTTCGCTCGGCGTGGACGCAGGTGCCGAATATGCCAAGACCGGCAAGAAGGTTTCGGGCTATCACGATACCGGCGTCACGCTGATCACCGACAAGGCAATGAGCGGCGTCGACAGCAAGGACACCAAGTTTGGTCTGGCCAACTGCTGGGGTCAATAAGGCAGGCAATCAGCCTTCCTAAGCAACCGGGAGACCCGCGCACGGGTCTCCCACAGATTTGCCGCGTGGCCGCCGCGCCACGGCTCTAGCATCGAGGAAACACATCATGTCGACCCCTTCTGCCCCGGCTGGCGGCCACCGCCCTCTCTCCGAGCGGCTGCCTTCACTCGCCGAAATCGGTCCGCTTGTCGCGCTTGTGCTCGCCTGCATTTTCTTTATCTCGCAGAGCAACCGCTTTCTGTCGTTCCAGAACCTCTCGCTGATTCTTCAGCAGACCATGGTAGTCGCCGTCATCGCGATCGGCCAGACGCTGATCGTGCTGACCGCCGGCATCGATCTTTCCTGCGGCATGGTGATGGCGTTCGGCTCCATCGTCATGACCAAGTTCGCCGTCAACCTCGGCGTGCCGCCGATCCTCGCGATCCTCTGCGGCATCGGGGCCAGCGCATTGTTCGGCGCGCTCAACGGGGTCCTGATTACGCGCATCAAACTGCCCGCGTTCATCGTCACGCTCGGCACGCTGAACATCGCCTTTGCGCTCACGCAGATCTACTCGAACGCAGAAAGCGTCTCGAACCTGCCTGATGCGATCATGTTCCTCGGCAACACGTTCAGCGTCGGTCCGGCCCAGGTGACCTACGGCACCGTGCTGACGCTGTTGATGTATCTCGTCACCTGGTTCGTGTTGCGTGATACCGTACCCGGCCGGCACCTGTATGCACTCGGCAACAACGCCGAAGCCGCGCGCCTGATGGGCCTCTCGTCGCAACGCATCCTGCTCACCGTCTACACTCTGGCGGGCGCGATCTACGGCGTTGCCGCGCTGTTGTCGGTTTCGCGGACCGGTGTGGGCGATCCGCAAGCGGGTCAAACGGAAAACCTCGACAGCATCACTGCGGTCGTGCTCGGCGGCACCAGTCTGTTCGGCGGACGAGGCTCGATTGTCGGCACCCTGCTCGGCGCGCTGATTGTCGGCGTGTTTCGCAATGGCCTGACCTTGATCGGCGTGTCGTCGGTCTATCAGGTGTTGATCACCGGCATGCTGGTGATTCTCGCCGTCGCCGCCGACAAGCTGTCCCATCGCGGCGCTCGATGATCCACCAGGAGCCTGTCATGTCTACACCCCAAACTGCTTCCCAAACGCCGGTTCTGCAGGCGCGTGGAATCGTCAAGCGCTATGGTCAGGTTACGGCCCTCGACGGCTGCGACTTCGAAGTGATGCCCGGCGAAATCATGGCCGTGATCGGCGATAACGGCGCGGGCAAGTCGTCGCTGATCAAGGCGCTCTCGGGCGCGACCGTGCCGGACGAAGGCGAGATTCTGCTCGACGGCAAGCCGGTTAAATTTCGCAGTCCGCTCGATGCACGTGCCCAGGGCATCGAAACCGTGTATCAGGATCTCGCGGTGGCGCCGGCCATGAGCATCGCCGAAAACCTGTTCCTCGCGCGCGAACTCGTCAAGCCCGGCTGGCGCGGATCGATCTTCAAGATGATCGACAAGCGCCGCATGCTCGAAGAGGCCACCGCACACATGAAGGGCTTGCAGATCGGCATCCGTTCGATGCGCCAGGCAGTAGAGACGCTCTCGGGCGGCCAGCGCCAGGGTGTCGCGGTAGCGCGTAGCGCAGCGTTTGCCCGGCACGTGGTGATTCTCGATGAGCCGACCGCAGCACTCGGCGTCAAGGAAGGCAACATGGTGCTCGAGCTGATCCGGCGCGTGCGCGACCGCGGGTTGCCGGTGATCCTGATCAGCCACAACATGCCACACGTGTTCGAGATTGCCGATCGTATCCATATCCAGCGGCTGGGCCGGCGCGCGGCGCTCGTCAACAAGAAGGACATTCATATGTCCGACGCGGTGGCGATCATGACCGGCGCGAAGGAAGCGGACGTCAAGGCAATCGCATGACGCACGCACCCTGCTGACGGGCCGCCCACGATGGATACCACCGGCACCCGCTCGCCGCTCAAGCGCACGGTCGGCTCGAATCAGGTCGGCATGCGGCAATTCAACGAGCGGATCGTGCTGCAGGCGATCCGCCTGCATGGCCCGCTCGCGAAAGCCGACGTGGGCCGTCTGACGCGTCTTTCGATGCAGACGGTTTCGATGATCGTCGACCGTCTGATCGACGACGGCCTGCTCGCGCGGCAGCCGCGCGTGCGCGGGCGCATCGGACAGCCGTCGGTGCCGATTGCGTTGCGTCCCGAAGGCGCCTACACGATCGGCATCAAGGTCGGGCGCCGCAGTCTGGATGTGCTGGCGATGGACTTCGTCGGGCACGTCTGCAGCCGCGATGTGCTCGAGTACGCGTATCCCGATCCGCGGGTGCTGTTTCCGGCGCTCGAAACCAAGCTCGCGCGGCTGAACGAAACGCTCGGCGAGCGGACGAGGCAAGTGGTTGGCGTAGGTGTGGCTGCGCCTTTGTGGCTCGGCGGCTGGCGCGATTTTCTGGGCGCTCCGCCGGACGCGCTCGATGCGTGGCACGACATCGATATCCGCGCGCGTATCGCGGCGATGACCGGCTTGCCGGTCGAATTCGCCAAGGACACCACTGCCGCTTGCGCCGCCGAACTGGTGATGGGTCAGGGACGCGGCATCCATAACTTTCTCTATCTGTTTGTCGGCACGTTCATTGGCGGCGGGATGGTGATCGACGGACGGCTCCACAGCGGTCCGCACGATAACGCAGGGGCCGTTGGTTCGATTCCCGTCGCGGGCGGTGGCGGCGGTACCGGCGAAGTCGGGGCGAAGCAACCGACGCGTCAATTGCTGCACGCCGCATCCGGCTTTGTGCTCGAACAACTATTGAGTGATGCCGGAGCGCCAGCCGCTGCCGCACACGATCATCGGGCCTTGTCGCCGGAATGGTGGCGTGTGACCGAACAATGGCTCGATACGGCTTGTCCGGCGATTGCCGGAGCGCTGATCAATGCGACTGCGCTGCTCGACCTCGAAGCGGTGGTGATCGACGGCGAACTGGACCGTCAACTGGTACGAGAAATCATCCGCCGTACTGAGCGCGTTCTGGATGGTTTCGTCTGGGAGGGCATGGTGCGGCCGCAATTGCTGGAGGGCACCATCGGCGCGGACGCGCGTGCGATGGGCGGCGCGATCCTGCCGCTCTACGCGCACTTTGCCCCAGTGCATGAACTGTTTCTCAAGCCCGCGACGGAAGCGGGATATTAAAAGGCGGGAGCCAGGAGCGACATGCGGCCGTTAAGAGCCAGTGCTAAGCATCAGGCATGCGGGCGATGCGTTAGACAGAAGTTCAAGGCCAAAGCAAGCGAAAGGTCGGCCTCGCCGAAGCCGCCCTCGCCCTTCTCCCCCACTCAGCTCCGCTTCACCGCATCCGCACCCGCCGTCGGCGCAGCCGGCGCCTTCGGTTCATCCATCAACGGCTGCAACGCGGGCGCAAGCGACTTCAGCAGTTGCACCGACATCGCACTCGTAAAGTCATACCGCGCCGCATACGGCTCGTGAACGTAGGCAGTCAGCGTGCCATAGAACCGGTCGCCCATAATGAACACAAACGTCGCACTCCGGTTCACCTTACGCGACTCGATCAGCCTGCCGCCCTTCGCCCACACCTCGAACCGCTGATCGCCCGTACCGGTCTTGCCGAATACCGGCAGGGTCTTGCCATCGGGGAACGTCATGCCGTCCGCGAGGCGCTTGGCCGTGCCGCCCTGCACCACATCGCTCAACATCCCATGCACGACATTGACGATCTGCGGCGACAACTGCGTCTGCGGCGCCACGCTTGCGCGCACGAAATGCGTTTCGTACGGTGTGCCTTTTGCGAAATCGAGTTGCGTGATGTTCTCGGTCGGCACCTTGTTGCCGCCGTTGGCGATCACGCCAATCAGTTCCGCCAGCGCCGCCGGCCGGTCACCCGATGCGCCGATCGCCGCCGCATACGAAGGCGTCAGGTTGGCGAACGGATAGCCGAGCGCCTGCCACGACTTGCCGATCGCATCGTAAGCGCGCAACTCGATCATGCGCTTGATGCGGCGGTCCTGAGTCGCGTGATAGCGTGTCTTGAAGAGCCAGGAATACGTCGAGGTCCGCACGTCGGCGCTCGCCTGCTGAACCTGATCGAGCGTAGCGTCCGGATGTTCGCGTAGATAGTTCACCAGCCACAATTCCAGCGGATGCACGCGCGAAATATAGCCCCGGTCGTTCAGATTGAAGCTGTCCATGCTGTACTTCGTATAGAGCTTCGCCAGATCGTCGTCGCCAAGCCACTGCGCCGGCGTGCCTTTTAGCTGGGCACGCATCTGCGCATCGAACCAGCTCTGCGATCCGTTGGGCGCCACACTGCGCAGCACGGTCGCAATCCGCGGCGGCGACTTGTGCACGCTGTGCAGCATCACACTGAGCGCGTCGTCGGGCGTCTTGCCGTGGTACTTCGCGTAAAAGCGCTTCATATAGACGCGGCTTTCCTGATCGGCGAAGCTCTTCAGATAAAGCTGGCGCGCGGCTGGATCGTCGAGCCATGCCGTCGACGGCCCGGAAGTCTGGATCATTTCGTAGCGCACGATGTCGCGCATCAATCGCACGAACACCAGGTTCACCGAGTGCTGGAACGCCCGCTGGATGGTCAGAATCTGGCCGTTGTCGCTCGATTCGAAATTGGTGAAAGTCTGCGCACCGCCGCCGGTGTAGAACGTTTCGCCTGCGTTGGCGGAGTATTTGCGCTGCACGGCGGCGTCGAGCATCGCCTGCAGCGAGCGGTCCTGAGTCTGCGCCAGATAGTCCAAAGACCACTTCGTCAGTGCATCTTGTGGATCGGGCTGAACCTTCTTGAGGTCGGCCGCGCTCATCGACGAGTAACGCGCGTGCAGATCGGACACGATCTGCAGATAGGTAATGACCGTGCGCAACTTCGCGGTCGAACCCAGATTCAGACGCGCGCCCGAGTTGATATCGAACGGTTCGTTGACGCTGTCCGTTTGCACCCGCACGAGGTTCGAACCGTTGTGGCGTTCATAGAGCGTCAGGCTGTAGGTGATTTTCGACGGGTCGTCGCCGGGACGCAGCATTTCGAAACCATACAGCCCCGCGGCCTGCGCGCCGTCCTTGGTCGCCGCACTCGCGAGCCGGTCGCTCACCGCCTGCTGAACCGCATTGTTGAGCGTGCCGGTCGCCTGCAGGTCGAGCCGGTCGAGTTCATAAAAGCTGCGCACGCCAAGCGCCGCCAGCAAATGCGCACGCATCGACGTGACCGCTTTGCGGCTGATAAACGACGCGTCCGCTTCCGGAATCTGCGTCGGGCTGAGCGCAAGCTGCGCGTTCAGTGCCGCGTCGCGCAATGACGTGGAGATGACACCGCCCGCCGCGAGCAGCCGCAAATAGCTGTCCGTCATGCGCCCGAGTTCAGCGTAGCCGTGGTGAAGAAAGAACGATGGCGCGCGCTGCGCGATCATCAGCGAGAGCACCTGGCGGAACGCCAGCGCCTGCTCGGTGAGATTGTCGGCTGACGTCGGCGCGTTCAGCAGCGCATTCACTTCGGCGAAATCGCGTCCGTACCACGCAGCAAGACCATCGCCGATACCGTTGATTTCGCCAGCCCCCGCCTGCGCCGACAGCGGCACTGTATTAAGGTACTGCACGACGATTTCGCGCCGCGCCGGCATGGTCTGCGGTCCGTCAAGATAAGCGCGAACCGAAGCGGAGGCGATCTGGCGCAATTTCTCAGGCGGCGTCGCGGTACGCCCATCCGGCGAGTGGCGGAATTTTTCGATCTGCGTGGCGAGTGTGCTGCCGCCCGGCTGCGCCTGATGGCGGTTGAAAAAGCGCGCGCCCTGGTCGAGCAGCGCGTGGCCGAACCGGCCCCAATCGATGGCCGGATTACGGTTCGGCTGGTTGGGGTCCAACAGTTCGCGGTCCTCGATAAATAGCAGCGACTTGACGACGAGTGGCGGCACCGCGTCGAAACTGCTATAGATCCGGCGCGGATAATTGGCGTCGAAAAGCGGTGCGCCGGTGCCGTCGAACAGTTGCAGGCCCGCCTGATCTTTCTCCTGATACGGCAGGAACAGGCCGTTATCCGCGAGCGAAAGCATGCGCTCGGAGTCGCGCGCCTGGGAAGCCACGACGAAACCGTGCGCGGTCAAACGTTGCTGAAACGAAGGCAGCAACGCGTAGCCGAGCCGTTCGTCGTACGGACCGTTAGCGGGAAAACGGATATTGGGGCTCGCTCCGTCCGCGAGCGTGAAGTCCACGTCGCGTGTCAGCTCGGACAGGTAGCGCGCCTGCAGGCGGGAGGTTTCTATTTCGATCTGGCAAAGCTTCGCCAGAATTGCTAGCGCCACCAGAACGGCAGCGACCAGCGACCATTTGATCCACTTCCACACCGACGGAGCGGCGGTAATGCGAAGCGGTAACCGAACAAGTGGCCGATTCATGGCGGCATCCCCCTAGCAGGCGTTTATCTGTGAAACGTGCCTGCATCCGGCTCAGTGTAGCGCGGATTGAGAGCGTACAAACGGTCCGAAATTACCCCACAGTCTCGCGCCAACAACACCATTTTAGCGAGACGTAGCGCAGCGGCTTGCGAAGTGCGATATTCATGGTTTCCGCGCACGCAATAGCTGGACAAACTGCTCCGCCGGCGGCGACAGCACCCCTCCCTTGCGCGACACAATCCCGAAGGTTTGCGACTGCGACTTGAGCTTGACTGGCAGGATGCGCAGCATCTTGTGCTTCGCGAACAGTTCGGCAATTCCGGTCGGCAGAACCGACACCAGATCCGCCGCTTCCTGAAGCAGCGCGACCGTGACGAACGTCGACGCGGTCGAGATCGGGCTTACCGGCATGCTCAGGCCGGCCAGATCCATTTCGCGCTCGAGCAGCGCATGCAGCGGCATATGGCTCGGGTAGGTCACCCAGCGGTGTCCGGCCAGATCGCGCAGCGTCAGTTTCTTGCGCGAGATGGGCGGATGCGCGTATCCCACCACGAGCGAAAGCGGTTCGTCACCCAACGACTGATACTGATATCTCGACGGATCGGCGCTGACTGCCGCGCGCCCGATTACCAGATCGAGCCTTCCCTCGTCGAGTTGCAGCAACATGCGCGCGCTCGTGTCTTCGACAATCTCGATCGACAGATTCGGCTGGCTCGCGTGCAACTCGTTGAGCACCGGCACGACCTGCTCCGGAATCGCTCCCATGATGGCGCCGATCGCCAGACGTCCGCCGCGCCCCGAGCGGAGTTCCGCAATGTCCTGGCACAACGAAGTGAGATCCGTTGCCAGTAGCCGCGCGTAGCGGATCACGCAGTGGCCGAACTGGTTCGCGATCATGCCGTTTTTTGAACGCTCGAAAAGCGGCGCTTCCAGCATCGACTCCAGTTCCTGCAGCGCCTTGCTCGCTGCGGACTGCGTCATCGCCATGGCGCCGGCCGCCTTGTGCAGCGACTTATGGTCGTCGAGCGCGATCAGCAGTTGCAACTGCTTCATTCGCAAGCGCGACAGCAGCACGTTCAACGTATCTTTCATGTGAGATGTGAAATGTGGGTTTCGTATAAGCGCGGGACGAATCCGGGTGAGTCGTAAAAGCGATCACAGGATGGAAACATTTCACTATACAGGCCGGAACGGACCGCCGTATAGTCGGTCCTGGAGACAATCAGATGCCCCCACGGGCGACCGAGCCGCGCGGCTGCCTACGCTTGCGCCGGGCGACACCGACCTTTTTCTCTACCCTCTGGCAACACGTTTTAGCCCATCCATCAGGTCAACACGAAAGCTCATCGTCAAGCACACCCAGCCATGAACCAAGCAACCCACCCGACACCTTATCGCGGCGTCTTTCCCGTCGCGCCGACCGTCTTCGACGACAACGGCCAGCTCGACCTCGAAGGTCAAAAGCGCTGCCTCGACTTCATGATCGACGCGGGCTCCAACGGCCTGTGCATCCTCGCGAATTTCTCCGAGCAGTTCACGCTCTCCGACGACGAACGCAGCACGCTGATCAACGTAGCGCTGGAGCATGTCGCCGGACGCGTGCCGGTGATCGTCACGACCACGCATTTCAGCTCCTACCAGTGTGCACAGCGCAGCCGCGCCGCGCAGGATGCGGGCGCCGCGATGGTCATGGTCATGCCGCCGTATCACGGCGCGACGATCCGGGTGGGCGAGCGCGGCATCTATGAGTTCTATAAGAAGGTCTCGGACGCGATCGATATTCCAATCATGATCCAGGACGCCCCGGTTGCCGGCACGGCCCTCTCGGCACCTTTTCTGGCGAAGATGGCGCGCGAGTTGCGCAACGTCTCGTACTTCAAGATTGAAGTCCCGCAGGCGGCCTCGAAGCTGCGCGAACTGATCGAACTCGGCGGCGACTCGATCGTCGGCCCGTGGGATGGCGAAGAAGCGATCACGCTGATGGCCGATCTGGATGCGGGCGCAACCGGTGCGATGACGGCCGGCGGCTATCCCGACGGCATCCGGCTGATCGTCGATGCCTATGCGGCCGGCGACACCGAAGCGGCCGCGGCTCAATATCAGCGCTGGCTGCCGCTCATCAACTTCGAGAATCGCCAAGGCGGGCTCGCGGCCTGCAAGGCGCTCATGAAGGAAGGCGGCGTGATCCGCTCTGAGGCGGTACGTCATCCGCTGCTGCCGATGCACCCCGCTACCCGCGCCGGCCTCTTGACCATCGCGCGTCGTCTCGACCCGCTGGTGCTGCGCTGGGGCAAGTAATCCGGCTCATTCCGGTCAGGCCGGTGGCGTTTTTCGCCAACCAGCCTGACCATCCCGCCAAATGAGTCTGCTCTACTCCATCTTTACTGCCTGCCCGCCAGACGCTTGCTGTCCCGCCCGGCGTGACGCTGTTCCCGGCACCTGCCCCCGTCGGAATACAGCACTGGTCACCACCACTACCCCGTCCTCCCTTCCCTGCGCGGCCATTGACACACGGCGGTTACGGCTCTTGGCGCAGGACTGCCTACGACCCCTATACGTAGCCACAGGCGCAACGGATGCAGATAAGGCGTTAGAAATGCGGATATAACCCTCGACGGAAATTGAGTAACATACCTCCGCATGCCATCACTCATTTCCCCATGACCGCAAACACTCACGAACTAACGCCGGAGACGCTCACCGAGTTGCTCGAACGCATTGCCAGGGAGGATTCTGCGGCACTGCGGGAGCTATATGACGCCGCGGCACCGAAACTGTTTGGCCTTGCGCTCCGTATATTGAGCAAGCATGAGTGGGCCGAAGAGGTCCTGCAGGATAGCTTCGTCAACATCTGGCGGTTTGCGGGAGACTACCGGCGCGGTTTGTCGGCTCCCATGACCTGGATGTCGGCGATCGTCCGCAACCGTGCGCTCGATCACCTGCGGCGGGTGAATACGCAGGAAACAGAATGGAGTGATGCGTTGGACGATCTTGTGGCCACGGGGGATCCTGATCCGGAAGCGCTGTCGGCAGTGAGCCTGCAGGCACGGCTTCTGGACGGCTGCATGCAGCAGCTCGAACCGGCGCAGCGGCAGGCAGTCGCGCTGGCGTATCTGCGCGACCAGAGCCATAGCGAGATTGCGGAAACGCTGACCGTTCCGCTCGGCACGGTCAAGTCGTGGATACGGCGCGGCCTCGCCAAACTGAAAAGCTGTCTGGGGGGTGTGCAATGAATCTGCACCGCTATCCCCAACTGGTCGATATGCTGGCCGCCGAATATGCCGTCGGCACACTGCGCGGCGGCGCGCGGCGACGGCTGCAGTTCTACGCGGAACACGACGTCGTGATTCGCCGCTTGCTGGAAGAATGGCAGCAACGGCTCGAGCCGATGGCTGAACTCGTCCCGGCGCGCATGCCGTCGGCGGCGGTCTGGGAGGCCATCGAGCAGCGGCTCGGTTTCGTCTCCGCGCGTAACGCGGCGGCTGGCCTGCAGCCGGTGCCGCCAGTGCCTTCGGAAGCAGCTGCCCGCCCGGCGCGCAACTGGTTCGACAATCTCGCCTTCTGGCGCGGCTGGGCGATCGGCGTCACCGCGCTCGCGGCGATTGCCGTGGTGGTCGCCGTCCGCTCGCTGCTGCCATTCGGCGCCGGTCCGTCCGGATCTTCGCAGACGGTGGCGGAGCAAGGCGAAGCCGTGGTGTCGCACGTGGCGGTGCTCAACAACAAGGACGCGCAACCGGTCCTGCTGGTGGCATGGGACGAAGCTCATTCGTCCATGACGCTGCACCGCCTCGGCGATGTCCAGTTGCCACCTGACCGGGCAATGCAGTTGTGGGGTATCCCGGCAAGCGGCCATCCGGTCTCGCTTGGGATCATGCCCAACAGTGGCAACGGCAAGGTCACGGCGGGCCAGCAACGGCCTGAAAACTACGCCGCCCTCGCCATCTCGATCGAGCCGCCCGGTGGCTCGCCGAATCCGGACGGCCCGAGCGGTCCGGTTGTATTCAGCGGCAAGCTGTTACCGGTGTCCTGATCTCAACGTCTTATGCCGGCGCCTGCCAGACAAAAGCAGGCGCCGGCTCTCTCCCTCTCATGCAAAGCTTTTACGAAGCCACCGTGGTTCGCCCCGAGCGGGCGTCTCTGTCCGGCAAGCGCGCCGCCGACGTATGCATTATCGGCGGCGGCCTCGCCGGTTTGTCGACCGCGCTTGGACTTGTCGAGCGCGGCGTGCGCGACGTGGTCGTGCTCGAAGCGCAGCAAGTGGGGTTCGGCGCGTCCGGGCGCAACGGCGGTTTCGTGTTCGGCGGCTACAGCCTCGACTGCGCCGATCTGCTCAACGTCCTCGGACCCGCACGGGCTCGCGAGCTCTACGCGCTCACCACCGACGCGGTCGATCTGATGCGGCAGCGTATCAGGCGCTACGGGATCGAATGCGACGACACCCACGCCGGTGTGATTCTCGCGAACTGGTTCGACGAACCGGCACGCCTCGAGACGCAGCGGCGTCTGATGAAAGACTCGTTCGCTGTCGAGTGGGAGCCAGTCGACGCCGCCACGCTCGCCACGCAACTGAAAACGCGGCGCTATCACGGCGGCCTGCTGGAGCGCAACGCGTTTCACTTCCATCCTCTGAAGTACGTCCTTGGCGTCGCGGCTGCCGTTGCCGCGGCGGGCGCGCAAATCTACGAGCACTCGGCAGTCGTACGGCTGCAGCGGCAGGGCAGCGGCTATCTGGTCGAAACCGCCAGCGGCGCCGTCGAGGCACGGCAAGTCGTGATGGCAGGCGGCGGCTACGCGCGCAACGTCTACCGGCAGGTCGAACGCGCGGTGCTGCCGATCGCCACCTACGTCATGGCGACAGAGCCGCTGGGCGAGCGTCTGAAAGAGGCGATCAATACCGCCGCGGCAATTTACGACACGCGCTTCGCCTTCGACTACTACCGCCCGCTGCCCGACACGCGCATCCTCTGGGGCGGCCGGATCTCCGTGCGCAACCGCGAGCCGGAGGCCATCGCCAGGCTGCTGCGGGCCGATCTGCTGAAGGTCTATCCGCAACTGCACGACGTGCGGGTCGAGTATGCATGGGGCGGCCTGATGAGCTACGCGCGGCACAAGATGCCGCAGATTGGCCAGAGCGCCGACGGTGTCTGGTACGCGGTCGGCTTCGGCGGACACGGGATGGCTCCCACTACCGTTTCAGGCGAACTGCTGGCGGCGGCGATTGCCGGCGAGCGGGCAGTCCCGGAAGCGTTCGCCACGTTCGGACTGACGCCCACGTTCGGCACGCTCGGGCTGGCCGCCGCGCAGTTGACCTACACCACCATGCAAGCCCGCGACGCTCTCGCGGCACGCCGCCGGACGCGTTCCTGATACCCTCCGCCCCGCGCCCGACATCAAGCAGCAAACCCGCCGCAAGCGGTAAAACGCAGCAACAAGCGGCGATTTTCGCCATGCTAGAATGCGCCGTCATCGCCGCTTAAGCACACAATGAAAAAGGGAAGCAAGGCCGCCGCGCCGGATCAGAGCGGCATCCCGTCCGAACCTCGGGGCAGCGACGCCCGCCGCAAGTACGATCCCGAAGAGACGAAACGCAACATCCTCGAAGTCGCCACCCAGGAGTTTTCCGCCATGGGGCTGACGGGCGCGCGCGTGGACGCCATCGCCGAGCGCACCAACACCACCAAGCGGATGCTGTACTACTACTTCGAGAGCAAGGAAGGCTTGTACCAGGCCGTGCTGGAGAAGGTGTACGGCGACATTCGTGCGCTCGAACAGGATCTGCACGTCAGCGAACTCGATCCCGTGGAAGGGATGCGCAAGCTGGTCGAATTTACTTTCGACTATCACGACCGTCATCGCGACTTCGTGCGCCTCATTACCATCGAGAACATTCACGGCGCCAAGTACGTCGAGCAGTTGAAGACGTTCAAAAATCGCAACGCGAGCGTGATCGAAACCATCGAAGATCTGCTGGCGCGCGGCGTCGCAAGCGGGCAGTTTCGCAGCGACGTGGATGCGATCGATCTGCACCTGCTGATCAGCTCGCTGTGCTTTCACCGGATCGGCAATCGCCACACGTTCGGCACCGCGTTTGGCCGCGATCCGTCGCATCCGCGTCTGCGCACGCGGCACCGGGCCATGGTGGTCGACGCCGTGCTGCGCTTCGTGCGCAACGAAGCGCAACACTGACGCGCGCGGCCGGACAGGCGCGCGCTGGCTGGCTTAATCGGTCAGCACGATCCGCTTGATATCGCCGACGATAAAGATGTACGACAGTGCGCCGATCAGCGCGATCGCGCCGATGAACACCAGCGCGCCGACGAACGAGCCGGTCCACGCCACGATCAGCCCCACCGCCAGCGGCGTAATGATCCCAGCCAGATTCGCCGCAAAGTTGAAGATGCCGCCCGTCACGCCGAGCAGGCCGTCCGGTGCGATGTCCGAGACGAGCGTCCAGCCGAGCGCCGCCATCCCCTGCGCAAAGAACGCCACAGACAGAATCACGATCACCGTCACGTTGCTTTCGACGTAGTTGGCCAGCACGATCGTCGAGGCAAGCAGCAGCCCGGCGATGATCGGCAGCTTGCGCGCCACGTTCGGCGAGACGCCGCGCCGCAGCAGCCAGTCCGAAAACGTGCCGCCGAACATCACGCCGATCGACGCTGCAATAAACGGCATGATCGCGAAGAAGCCGATCTTGAGCCAGGCCATATGACGCTCGGTGGCCAGATAGGTCGGGAACCACGTGAGGAAGAACACCAGCGTCGAATTGCCGGCGAACTGGCCGAGACAGATGCCGGTGAGCTGGCGATGCTTGAGCAGTTGTCCAATGGTGCGCCACTCGAAGCCGCCCGACTTCGGCTTTGCTTCGCCCGTGTTGTTCTTGCGATGGATAAGCCCGCCGCCTGCTTCGATGTAATCGAGTTCCGCCGCGTTGGCCGCCGGATGATCGCGCGGTTCGCGGTAGCAGAACCACCAGACGAGACCAAACACCAGGCCTACGGCACCCACCACGTAGAACAGCGAGCGCCAGCCGAACGCACCCATCAGCGCGAACAGGAATGGGCTGAAGAACGCGAGGCCGATATATTCGCCGACGGTGTAGGTGCCCGTCGCCATCGCCCGCTCGCTTTGCGGAAACCACGTCGCCACGACGCGGCTGTTGGTCGGAAAGCACGGCGACTCTGCGACCCCCAATCCAAGCCGGAATGCAAACAGCGGCGCAATGCCGTGCACCAGTCCCTGGGCGAGCGTGCACAGGGACCAGAACGTCATCGACAGAAAGTACGTGACCTTGCTGCCGAAGCGGTCGAGAAACAGTCCACCCGGAATCTGCGACGCCACGTAGCTCCACGAGAAAACCGAAAACATCAGGCCCATCAACGCTGCATTGATGCCCAGTTCCTTCGTCAGCTGCGGCGCCGCGATGCCGAGCACGGTACGGTCGAGATAGTTGATCATCGTACCGATCGCTAGCAGCGCGAGGATGCGGTAGCGCACCTTTGTACGGCGCGCGCCGGCCACGGCGGCGTTAGCGGTCTGCGGGCCCGGCTCCGGAAGATCGGAATGGGCGGAATGAAGCGGATGCGGCATCTTTGTCTCCTTCATGTCTCGTTAGATTTGCGGCACGGCCGGCCGCTGTCTACTCGCGCGGCAACAGCGTCTGGAAGTGAGCGAACATCCGCTCGGCATCCGGCTCCAGTCCGGTAAAGATGCGGAAGGCGTCGACCGCTTGATAGACCGCCATGCCGCCACCGGACAGCGTGCGGCAACCCGCTGCTTCGGCCGCCTGCAACAGTGCTGTACGAATCGGGAAATAGACGATATCGGCAACCCACAAGCCGCTGTGCAGCAACTCAGCCGGCAGCGGCATGCCGGGCAACTTGGCCATGCCGGTCGGCGTCGCGTGAATCAGGCCGTTGGCGTGGGCGAGCGCATCCGCAAGCGAGTCGCCTGCACGCACGATCGAAGCGGGGAAGCGCGCCTGCAATTCATCGGCGAGGATGTGCGCGCGGGATGCGTCCACATCGAACAGCGTCAGCGCCTGCGCACCCATCTGCAATGCCGCATGGGCGACGGCCGCACCCGCGCCGCCTGCGCCCAGTTGCACGACGCGTTCGAGCGACACGTCCGGCAAACCTCGCTCGAAGGCCCGGGCAAAACCGGACCAGTCGGTGTTGTGGCCGATACGCTTGCCGTCCTTCAGCAGTACTGTGTTGACGGCGCCTAACGCATGAGCGTCAGGAGATAGTTCGTCCAGCAGAGGAATGATCTGCTGCTTGCATGGGTACGTGACGTTCAGGCCGTTGAAACCCATCCGCTCGGCCGCGACGAGAATGTCGGGCAACGCGGAGACGTCGACCTTCAGCGCTTCCAGATCGATACGGCGATACACGTAACGCAGACCGAGCTGGCTACCCTCTTCCTCATGCATCGCCGGTGTCAGCGAACCGCCGATGCCGGAGCCGATCAGCCCGACCAGATACGATTTGTTGCTAGCCGACATCGTCATTTTGCAGTCCTCGCCTTCAGAATCACCGCCATCCGTTCCAGTGCCAGCACGTAGCCCTGCGTGCCGCAGCCGATGATCACCGCCTCGGCAATCGGCGACACATACGAGTGGTGCCGGAACGCCTCGCGGCGATGCACATTCGAAATGTGCACTTCGATCACCGGCTTGTCGATCGCGGTCAGTGCATCGGCTAGTGCCACGGACGTATGCGTATAGGCCGCAGGATTGATGATCACGCCGTCCACCTTGGTACGGGCCGCGTGCAGCCAGTCGATCAGTTGATGCTCCGCGTTCGACTGGCAGAAGTCGAGCGCCAGATCGAGCCGCTGTGCTGCGTCGCGGCACATGCGCCCCACGTCTTCGAGCGTTTCGGAGCCGTAAATGGCCGGTTCACGCGTGCCAAGCAGATTGAGATTCGGTCCGTTCAGGACCAGTACCGAGGCGAAACTCATTGCAGCCACTCCATAAGATCAGTGCACAGGTCAGGCGGCCGGCGCGCGGCCGCTTTTCCCCATCATGGCGCTAGTGTGCGCCCGATCGACAGTTTGGTCTTCTGGGGTTTATACGAATTTGTACGATCTAGTTAGTTTGTATAGAATCACGAAAAATCCAGCTAATGTGGCGGATAGCACCCCTTGAGTCGATACTCATAGGTAACGGATTGGTCCATTTCTCGCTTGCAGGAGCCGTTGATGCAAACTTCGATCGCCACCGTTTCGATTAGTGGAACACTGGTAGAGAAGCTGACCGCGATTCAGGCGGCGGGCTTCGACGGCGTCGAGATCTTCGAGAACGACCTGCTCTATTTCGACGGCTCGCCCGCCGACGTGCGCCGCATCGCCGCCGATCTCGGTCTGAAAATCATGCTGTTCCAGCCGTTTCGCGATTTCGAGGGCGTGAGCGCCGAGCGGCTCGCGCGCAATCTCGATCGTGTGAAGCGCAAGTTCGATCTGATGCATGAACTGGGCACCGACCGCATTCTGGTCTGCAGCAATGTGCAGGCGGATACGCTGCGCGACGACGCGCTGATCGTCGATCAGCTGGGCGCGCTCGCGCTGGCGGCGCAGCAGGCGGATGTGATTGCCGGTTACGAGGCGCTCGCCTGGGGGCGTCATGTGAATTCGTACCGGCATGCGTGGCGGCTCGTGGATGCCGTCGGTCATCCGAATCTCGGCATCGTGCTCGACAGCTTCCATACGCTGTCGATCGACGATCCGGTGGACGAGATTGCGGCCATTCCAGGCGAGCGCATCACCTTCATGCAGATCGCCGATGCGCCCAGGCTGGCGATGGATGTGCTCGAATGGAGCCGCCACTACCGCTGCTTTCCTGGCCAGGGCGATTTTGATGTTGCGGGGTTTACTGCGCGTGTGGTCGAAACCGGCTACCAGGGGCCGCTTTCGCTCGAGATTTTCAACGATGGATTTCGCGCAGCACCTACGGCAGCGACCGCAGCGGACGGGCATCGTTCGTTGCTGTTTCTCGAGGAGCAGACGCGTGCGAAGCTTGATCAGCAGGGCCACAGCAAGCAGCGGACCGAACAGCTCTATCAACCGTCTCCTGCCCCTGCTCACATCGGCTTTCAGTTCCTCGAATTCGCAGTGGACGACGCGGCACGCACGCATCTCGCCGACTGGCTCGGCAAACTCGGTTTCCGCAATGCCGGACGGCATCGCTCCAAGGACGTCACGTTGTATCAGCACGGCGCCGCTTCGATCGTGCTGAACGCCGAGGCCGATTCGTTCGCCAGCGCGTTCTTTCAGCAACACGGACTGTCGTTGTGCGCGTCGGCGCTGCGCGTCGATGACGCGAGACTCGCGTTCGAACGCGCGGCCGGGTTTGGTTATGCGCCGTTCTCGGGCCAGGTCGGACCGAACGAACGCGTGCTGCCCGCCGTGCGCGCGCCGGATGGCAGCCTCAACTACTTCGTCGACGAAACGCCCGACGAACCCACCCTGTTCGAAGCCGATTTCCTGTTGAACAAAAGCGGCAATATTGCCGAACCTGCGCTTCTGACGAACATCGACCACGTCGTACTGTCGCTGCCCGCGGACTCGCTCGATACGTGGGTGCTGTTCTTCCGCACGGCCTTCGGCTTCGAGGCGGAGCCGAGCTGGCTGGTGCCCGATCCGTACGGCCTCGTGCGCAGCCGGGCGTTACGCAGCCGCGACGGCTCGGTGCGCATCGCGCTGAACGCTTCAGTGGATCGGCACACGGCGGTGGCAGAGGCGTTGCACGCCTATCGCGGCTCCGGCCTGAATCACGTGGCGTTCCGCACAGGCGACATCTTCTCGGCGATTCCTCGATTCGTCGAAGCCGGTCTGCCGATCCTGCGAATCCCGCGCAACTACTACGACGATCTCGCCGCTCGCTACGCGCTGCCGGACGAGACGATCGAAGCCCTGCGCGCCCGCAACATTCTCTACGACCGCGACGAACGCGGCGGCGAGTTCTTCCACGCCTACACCGCACAACTCGATCAACGCTTCTTCCTCGAAATCGTCGAACGACGCGGCGGCTACGACGGCTACGGCGCTGGGAACGCCGCGGTCCGTCTGGCTGCACAGGCACAGCACCGCAAGCAGTAGATCAACCAGGCGCTCCACCAGGCGGCGCCCCGGGGGGCCTTCAACCAGACCCTGGCATTTTAGAAAGATGTACCCGAGCACCGAAGCAGTGTTCGGTAAGTTACGGGCCGCGACAGGCCACGTACAAAAAATCAACGCTTTACCTTGGCGATCTTTTCTCACAACGAAGGAGACACAGTCGATGAAGCAGTCCCGTAGCACACTCACCAAACTCGCCTTTACGGCCAGCGCAACCCTCCTCGCCAGTCCGGCTTTCGCGCAAAGCAGCGTCACGCTGTACGGCGCAGTGGACGACGCAATTGTCTATGCCAACAACCAGAAGGGCGCGTCGAACGTCTATCTGCGCCAGGGCAACCTGTATGCGTCGAAATGGGGTCTGCGCGGTGTCGAGGACATTGGCGGCGGCACCACCGTCGTCTTCGATCTGCAGAACGGTTTCGATCCGAATACCGGTGCGCTGTCGTCGTCCACGCAGATCTTCAACCGCCAGGCGTATATCGGCATGCAAAACCCGATGTACGGCACGTTCACCGTGGGTCGGCAATATACGACGTATTACCAGTTCGTGGGACCGCTCGCTTCTTCCAACTGGCTGACCGGCGCGACTGGCGCACATCCGGGCGATATCGACGGACTCGACACGACGATCCGCATCAACAATTCGCTGATCTACACCACACCGAACTGGAACGGCCTGCAAGCGAGCGGCATGTACGCCCTGGGCGGTATCGCCGGCAGCACCGGCAAAGGCGAGACGATCAGCGCCGGCGTGCGCTACACCACCGGCCCAGTCAATCTCGCCGCGGGCTATCTGCGCATGGACAACGCGCAAGAGACCACCGGCTTCGATGCGGCTTCGACAGGCAGTTTCGGCACCTCGTCGCTCAACACCGGTTACGTTTCGGCGAAGGCGCTTCAGCACATCGCAGCGGCAGCCGACTATACGATCGGCAACCTGATGATGGGTCTCACGTACACCAACGTGCAATACGTAGCAGGCGGCCGTTCCATTTTCCACGACACCGCGATCTTCAATACCTACGCTGCACTGGCCACCTACCGCTTCGCACCGGACTTCGACGTGGCCGGCGCATTCTCGTACACGCTGGCATCGCAAGCCAACGGCATCACCAGCGCCGCGCGCTATCAGCAGTATTCGCTCAAGCAGACTTATCACCTGTCGAAGCGCACCTCGCTGTACGCAGTGCAGGCCTATCAGCGAGCTAGCGGCGAGACGCTCGGTTCGAAGGGAGCGGGCAACATCGTCGAGGCGACGCCGGCGGTCGGTGACTCGCAGAACTCGACGCCGTCATCGACAAACGCGCAGTTCGTCGGCATGTTCGGTATCGCGATCCTCTTTTAAAAAACGGCTGGGCAGGTTTGTGGCGCGCGCGGGGTCGGCCATGCGTGAGCTTGAACGCGTTTTACGGATGCTTTACTTAGGCGTTACATGCGTTCAGGGTTTCGCAAGGTTCCCGCGGCGTCCGCGTCTTCCAAGGGGCACGCTTTTTGCGCCGATATAATGGCGTTTGATCCGCCATCCGCCACCTGACGCGGCGCGCTATCCGCGGCCGACGCCCGTCCGGCGCCGCCCCGCAGGCCGCGAGGACCGATACCCCTGGAGACCTATGAAGAAGTTTGCCGTAGTCCTGTCCGTTCCCCTGCTGCTCAGCGCATGTGCCTATTTCCAGAATCCGGATTCGGGCGAGCCCGTGATCGACGGCAACACGCAGCGCCCCGTAAGCGACGTGGTGGCGTGCATGACGCAGGAAGCCGCCAAACACAACGCGACGTTCAAGACCACGCCGCTGCCGGAAGGGCAAATGCTCGATTTCGGCGACTCGAACGTCGTCAAGATCCGCGCCGACAACGGCGCTACCACCTACCGCTTTTACGCGGGCAAACGTCACGCCAGCAACCTGTGGATCGAAGGCGCGAGCAAAACCTGCGCTCCGTGACATTCCTGTGACGTAAGTGCCGGTAATCGACGCGACATCGAATGCAACACATTCCTACCGAATGAGGCTCGAGTCTTAAGAATCGTTTAAGACTTGGGCCCCATGATCCACCGGACAATGAAAAGCTGGAGGTGGATATCTTGAACCTGAACAAAACAAATCGCGACGTAAGCGACCCGGCGGTGCCGGCCAAGCGGACCATGCTGCGCCGCCTGTTGAGTCACCATGAACTCGCTACGCTGTTGCTGTTGCTGCATGCGCCGATCGATGCGTCCGCGAAACCCGAGATTCCGATGCTGCATGAAGCGGGGCTCGTCGAAACGGTCGCTACCGAAGCCGGTGCACCGCACATTCGTCTGACGCCGGAAGGCAATGCAGTCTTGCGTGGACTCGGCATCCGTTAATTTGGTGGATTGTCTGCCTGCGCAACAGAGCCGGTAACGTTTCCGTTACTCGTCGTGCCATTCGTTTGACTATTGGCAGTTTTCACGCCTGCCATACCGCGTAGCCCGCTTCACGCAGGCCGATCGCCAGTTCCACTTCCATGTCGCGCGCGCCGTCGTAGGGCATCGGATTGAATACTTCATACAGCTCCGGCAGTAGCCGCAGGCCGTAATCGCGCACATAGCGATTCGCCTGGATATCCGCCTTGTGCCGGTCGAAGCGCAGGTCCGGGTCCAGCCCCGTCATTCCCACATACACGCAAGGCTTGTCGAACCGGTAGTCCGGATTCGCACGGCGAAAGCGCGCCTCGTTCCAGACGGTGTCTTCCAGTACGACCACGTAGACGTAATAGTGATGACTCGGACGGCGACGGGCCATTGCGACGCGAACGCTCAGCTAGAGGTGGTCCCGTGCAGCAGCATGCGGTACTCGGTCGGTGTAATGCCGACGGTCGCCTTGAACTGCCGCGTGAACGCGCTGTGATCGGTATAGCCGCACAGGGCGGCCACATCCGTGACCTTGTCGTGCGACACCAGGAGCGCAGTGGCCGCATCCAGCCGCGTTTTCAGCAGCACCTGGCGCGGCGTCAGATGAAAGACCTTGTGAAAGTAGCGTTCAAGCTGCGCTACCGACATATCCGCCATGGCCGCGAGCTGCTTCAGGTTCAGCGGCTGCACGTAATTGTCCTGAATGTACTGCACGACCGCGGCGAGCCGGCTGTACGCGGGATGACTGCCCTCGTCCGCTTTCAGATCGCGCGAAATGCCCGCGAGCCCCACCACCTGCCCCGCCGGATCGCGCAACGGCTGCTTGCAGGTCAGGCACCAGCCGGGTTGCCGTCCGGGGTACAGATGCAGTTCCAGCTGATCGACCATCTGGTTGCCGACATTGATGATCGCGATGTCCTGCGCCGTGTAGATGCGCCCGAAGCGGCGCGGGAAGACGTCCTCGGCGGTCCTGCCGAGCAGCGCCGCCTTGTCCTTGTAGCCGCAGCGCGAAGCCAGCGTGCGGTTCACCAGCGCATAGCGCGCCTGGGCATCCTTGACGAAAAACACGACGTCCGGCATCGCATCGAAGACCGGCTCGAGCAGCGTGAAATGCGAGAGCATGCCGGTCAACGTGGCGTCGGGCGGGTCGAGCGGGTGAGCCAGCGTGTTCATCTTGCGTATCCCGTGCATCCGGTGCGTGATCTTGTGCGCTCGATTATAGGTCCGCGCGATGGGGCGAAAAAATCAGGGGCTCGACGAGGGCGATGCGACGCAATCGGCGGCCTTGATGAGCGTGCCGATCTGCGCCGGGTGAAACGGTGGACGCGGCTGCGCTGTCTGCCAGCCGAAATACGTGCTGGCGGCCGTGCCGCAGATACGCCCCTGACACGCGCCCATTCCACAGCGCGTGTGCAGCTTGGCGTCGCGCCAGTCGCGATGCAGGCGCACTTCGCCGAGCGTCACGTCTTCACAGCGGCAGAGTATGGTCTCGTCAGCAGGGAGCGCGCGGGCTGCGTCGCCCAAGGCGAAAGCGGTCTCAACACGCTGCGCGAAACGTTGCCAACGCTGGCGTTGCGTGCGCAGTGCGCGCAGGTCCAGCGTGGCATCGCCGCTCGCAATGCATCCTGCCAGCGCGCCTTCGACCCGCGCCAGTTCCATGCCGCCAATCCCCGTGCATTCGCCCGCAGCGAGGACGCCCTCCACCGAGGTGCGCTGCATGTCGTCGACGCGAATCGCGCCGTGTTCATCGAGCGCACAACCGAGCGCCTGGGCGAGCGTCACGTTTGGCACCAGACCATAGCCGCATGCAATGCGGTCGCAGGCGAGCGTGACTTCGCGGGTGCCGCGCACGATCGTCGCCTGCTCCACTCGTCCTGCGCCGCGCGCTTCGCGCACTACGCTGCTGGTCCAATAGGGCAGCCCTGCTCCTCCACGCGTGAGCTGCGCGGCCTGCAGCAACTTCGAAGGCGTGGCCGCGAGCGAGGCGACGAAGCGCGCCAGCGCAAGCGCCGGTGCCTGTTCGACCACCGCCACCACGTGGGCGCCCGCCGCGCGAGCGGTGGCGAGCGCGGCGAGCAGCAATGGGCCGCTGCCGGCGATCACGACGCGCTCGCCGCGTACCGGCGTGCCGCCTTTGATCAACGCCTGCAACGCGCCCGCGCCGGTCACGCCTGGCAGCGTCCAGCCGGCGAACGGCAGCAGCCGCTCACGCGCACCGGTCGCGAGGATCAGTTGGTCGTAGCTGATGCATACGCCACCGTGCCCAGCCGTTTCGAGCAGCAGCGCACGTGGCCCCAACGGAACAACGACACGCGCGGATGACCACACGGTGACGTTCGAATGCTTGCGCAAGGCCGCGTCGACTTCGCTCAATGGCGCCTGCGGGGCGTGGCCAGGCCCTTGCCGCCAGACCTGACCGCCGACGCACGGATTGTCGTCGAACACCGCCACGCGTGCGCCCTTCTGCGCTGCGGCTCGCGCCGCGTTCAGCCCGGCCGGACCGGCGCCCGCGACGACGACGTCGTAGTGTTGATCCACGCTCACAAAGGCCCCGTCGTGTGAATGATCTGGCCGTCGCGACAAAGCGTCTGGCACGCGAGCACATGCGCGCGGCCGTCGATGGTGACGCGGCATTCCTGGCATACGCCCATGCCGCACAAGGCAGCACGAGGCTGGCCAGCCACCGAAGTGCGCGTGCCACGCAGGCCTGCAATCGCGAGCGCCGCCACGACCGTCGTTCCGGCTTCGACCTCGATCGTGCGGGAGTCGATCGTCACGCGAATGCGCGCTTTGATGCCCCGGCTAGACATGACACACGCTCTGCGCGAAACGTTGCGGCAAATACGGCTCACATGGGATCGGCGTGGCGTCTCCCGTGATCTGCGATGCAAGCAGTTTCGCCGTCGCGAGAGATGTGGTGACGCCAAGACCTTCGTGCCCCACCGCCACCCATAGATCTGCTGCTGCATCGCTCATCCGGCTCATCCGCCCCATGCGGCCGATCAACGGCAAGCCATCCGGCGTCGCGGCCCGAAACCCCGTCCACGCACGAATCCCGTTGAGCGATGGCAACGTCGGCAGATAACGCGCCGCGCGCTGCAACATCTGCGCGAGCACGGGCATTTCGACAGCGGGATCGGTCGTGTCGAACTGGCGCGACGAGCCGATCAGCAGTTGGCCCGTCGGCCGCGGTTGCGCGTTGAACGCCACGGAGGTGCCCACCGCGTGATGGGCGCTTTTGATGTATCCGAGTTCGAGCAGTTGATGCCGGATCAAACCGGGGTAGCGGTCCGTGATCAGCAGATGACCCTTCTTCGGCTGCAGCGGCAGCGACGGCACCAGCTTCTGCGCGCCCGTGCCGTTAGCCACGATCACATAGGCCGCCTGCTTGCGTTCGCCGTTCGCGAGGGTCGCGCCATGCGCGTCGACGGCTGCCACCTCCATTGCCAGCGTCACGCGAATATTCGCCGCCGCCGGTGATTGCGTGAGCAACCACTCGGCCGCGGTCGGCGCGTAGACGATGCTGTCGTGTTCGATCCGCAGGCCGCCCGCCATGCCAGGTGCGAGCGCCGGTTCGCAGGCACGCAACGCGGCGCTGTCAAGCAGTTGTGCGGCGACGCCTTGTGCCACAAACGTATCGTGCATCGCGCGCGCGGCTTGCCATTCCTCGTCGTCGGTCGCGACCCACAGCGTGCCGCAGCGCGAAAACGCGTCACGTGTTCGCAGTTGCGGCGCAAGTTCGAGCCACAAGTCGCGCGAATACGCGCTTAAAGCAAATTCCGCGGGGGAGTCGTTCATCACGACAATGTGGCCCATCCCGGCAGCCGTTGCGCCACCACCGATGCCATGCGTATCGAGCACCTCGACCTGCATGCCGCGCGCGGCGAGTTCCGCCGCGCATGCCGCGCCGATAATCCCCGCACCGACGATGAGCGCATCCGCCGTCATGCCGCGCGCAGACCCCAGGCAAACGGATCGCGTTCATCGAAACACAGACGCCCTTCCGCCATGATGTGCGCATGTCCCGTGATGGTCGGCACCACCGTCTTGCCGTCGCCGCTCCCTTGATACGTCGCTTCGAAGACGCTGCCGATAATGCTTTCCTGACGCCACACCGCTCCCTCGGCGAGCTTGCCGTCAGCGGCGAGGCAGGCCACTTTGGCGCTCGTGCCGGTGCCGCACGGCGAGCGGTCGTAAGCGTTGCCCGGACACAGCACGAAGCTGCGGCTGTCGAGACCGTCGCGCGAGCCGGGTCCGAACAGTTCGATATGGTCGATCAGGGCGCCGTCCGCACCCGTGATGTGCTGGGCGATCAGCGCGTCGCGGATTGCCGAACTGAATGCCGTCAACTCGGGAATATGGCGCGCCTCGAGCGTATGACCATGCTCGGCGATGAGGAAAAACCAGTTGCCGCCCCACGCGATATCGCCGGTCAACACGCCGTGACCGGGCACGTCGACGCTCACCGCCTGACGGTAACGATAAGACGGCACGTTGCGCACCGCGACGCTGCCATCGCCATTGAGCGTGGCCTCGACGATGCCGACCGGCGTCTCGATGCGGTGCTGCCCCGCGCCGATGCGGCCCATATGCGCCAGCGACACGACGAGTCCGATCGTGCCGTGTCCGCACATGCCGAGGTAGCCGACGTTATTGAAGAAGATTACGCCGGCCGTGCAATCGGCGGCATCCGGCTCGCACAGCAGCGCGCCGACGACGACGTCCGAGCCGCGCGGTTCCGTGACGATGCCGGCGCGCCAGTCGTCGAAACGCGTGCGAAACACGTCGAGCCGCTCGGCCAGCGTTCCGTTACCGAGATCCGGGCCACCGGACACAACCAGGCGGGTCGGTTCACCGCCGGTGTGCGAATCAATCACGTTCAAGGTTTTCATGCTGCAATCTTAGAAATGCCGGCACGGCCAGTCTTGGTGTCATTATGCGCGGATTGTGACGATTTCAGCATAGTGGTCGGCGTGGCTCGTCCGCCTTGGCGACGGTCGCCCCTGACTTCCATTCCGCGAGCCCGAACGCTTCCGCACAGCGTTGGCTCCGTATGCCGGGAAGCCTCCCTCGCGCGGTCCCGACGCGGTACGCCCAGATCCCCGTAAGACAGCATAGCCACGGGGCATTCAGCGGCCCGGCCGAGCGATTCCCGCATACCGCTTGTGCTGAAATCGTCATCGAAGACGCGCGAATCGCGCAAGACGGCGGCTTTTTCCCTGCTTACACTGCGGTCAACTCATCACATTCAGGAGAGACGTCGTGGCGCACATCTGGGAAGGTGTATTACCCGCAGTCACCACCAAATTTCACGCGGATTTCAGCATAGACCGTGCGTGGACGGCAAAGAATATCGAAGCGCAGATCGAGGCCGGTGTGGATGGCATCATCGTGTGCGGCTCGCTCGGCGAAGCCTCGACCCTGTCGCTGGACGAAAAGCTCGAAGTGCTCGATATCGCCGTGGACGCCTCGCGGGGCCGCGTGCCGGTACTCCTGACAATCGCCGAAAACAGCACGCTCGACGCCTGCCGCCAGGCCGAAGCCGGCACGAAACATGGCGCGGCTGGTTATATGGTGCTGCCGGGTCTGCGCTATCTGTCGGACCGGCGCGAGACGCTGCACCACTTCCGTAGCGTCGCAAAAGCCAGCGCGTTGCCGCTGATGATTTACAACAACCCGCTCGCGTATGGCGTCGACACCACGCCTGAGATGTTCGCCGAACTCGCCGACGAGAAGAAGATCGTCGCCATCAAGGAATCGTGCGGCGACGTGCGCCGGGTCACGGACCTGATCAACGCGGTGGGCGATCGCTACGCGATTCTGTGCGGCGTGGACAACCTCGCCATGGAAGCCACCCTGATGGGCGGTCACGGCTGGGTGGCGGGTCTCGTATGCGCGTTTCCGCATGAGACGGTCGCGATTTACAAGCTGATCAAGGCAGGCCGCGTTGAAGAAGCCCGCGCGATCTACCGCTGGTTTGCGCCGCTGCTCGCGCTCGATGTCTCGCCGAAGCTGGTGCAGAACATCAAGCTCGCCGAAGCGATGGTGGGACTCGGCACGGAGCATGTGCGCCCGCCGCGTCTGCCGCTTGCAGGCGACGAACGCAAGGCGGTCGAAGCGCTGGTTCGCCACTCGCTCGAAACGCGGCCCACGCTGCCGTCGCTCTGAGCAGATCAGGCCGCGGCTTTCTCGATCTCGGCTTCGGCCTGATGCAGGCTTAGCAACCGGTAGCCGCTCTTGTAGACCGGTTGCAGACGAAAGCCGTTGTCCTGATCGATCTCGAGCAGCAGACGCAAACGCGACACGTGGCTGTCGATGGTCCGCGTGAACTCGCGGAATTCGCGGCCCCACACCATCGCGAAGATATGGTCGCGCGACAGCACGCGGCCGATGTTGGCGAAGAACAGCGACGCCAGACGATACTGCGTGCCGGACAGCTGCACGGGCACCCCCCGCAACGTCACCAGCTGGCGATGCGCGTCGAAGTGATACGGGCCGGCGTCGAACGTCGCCACGCTAAGGCGGTCCGGGTAGGCGCGCCGCAGCAGCGCCGCGATGCGCTCGCGGAATTCCGCCGGGCGCACCGGCAACGGCACATAGTCGTCCGCACCCGCCGCGAAGGCGCGCACCGCGGCGGCCTCCGAGCGGTCGTGCGAAGCGAATACCACCGGCATCCGGTCGCCGCCTACGGCGCGCACCGATTTCAGCACGTCGATACCCGATAGACGCATGCCGTTCCAGTCCAGCACGAGCAGGTCGACGGTCGAACGTGCGAGGGCCTTCGACATGCTCAGACCGTCGTCAAAGGTCGCGCAGGTGTGCCCCGCCTGCTGCAGGATCTGTTCGATCGACTGACTCTGCAGGGGGTCGCGCTGAAGGATGGCAATACGCATGAGAAAAACTCTTAACTGTTGGATCGGACGCGATTCTGTTAGTCGCCCGGCCGCCAGCCCATAGGAGCAATCCTAATTTACCCAATGATCGGCATCGTCCGACAGATGAGCCCCGCGTTCTGACGCCGGTGTTCTCCGCCATACATCGACACTTCATGCCGCACCGAAACGTCGGCTGCCGCTGAAGCTTACGATGGGCCTTATGAAAACGACCACCGCCCCCTTCACCCCCGCTATCTCGCGCATTGTCGCGACGGTCAGCGTCGGGTTCGTCGTCACGCAGCTCGACGTGACTATCGTCAACATCGCGCTCGCCAAAATCGGCGGCGATCTGCACGCGGACGTCACGGGCCTGCAATGGATCGTCGACGCCTACGCGCTGGCTTTTTCGGTCCTGATGCTGTCCGCCGGCGTGCTCGGCGACCGGCTCGGCGCGCGCCGCATGTATGCCGTCGGCATCGTGATCTTTGCCCTCGCGTCGCTCGCCTGCGGGCTCGCGTTCGACGCCACTATGCTCGTGGCAGCGCGGGCGCTGCAGGGCATCGGCGCCGCCGCGATGCTGCCCAACTCGCTCGCGCTGCTTAACCAGGCCTGCGGACACGATCCAAAGTTGCGGGCGCGCGCTGTGGGTCTTTGGACCGCGGCAGGCGCTGTTTCGATTGCGGCCGGACCGGTGATCGGCGGTCTGCTGATCGCGGGCTTCGGCTGGCGCAGCATCTTTCTCGTCAATCTGCCGATTTGCGCAGCCGGCCTGTTCGCGACCTTCGCCTGGGTGCCGCGGCCGGATGCGACCGCCATCCCGAACACAACCGTCCCAGGAAATGCACAATCCACCGCACAGGCTGCCCCGCAGCCACGCAGCGTCGACCTGCCCGGCCAATTACTGGCGATCGTCGCGCTAACGGCATTTACCGGCGCAGTTATCGAAGGACGTCCGCTCGGCCTCAGCCATCCGCTGGTCGCAGGCGGCTTCATCCTCGCCGTGATCGCGGTCATTGCGTTTGTGACGGTGGAAGCGCGCGTGGCTACCCCGATGTTGCCGCTCTCGCTGTTCCGCAAGCGCACCTTCAGCGCTGCGGTGCTGTTCGGCATCTGCGTGAATCTGACGTACTACGGCATGGTGTTCGTGCTGAGTCTGTATCTGCAACACGTGCGGGGCTACACGCCGCTCGAGGCTGGATTGGCGTTCCTGCCGCTGACCGGCGGATTCCTCGCTTCGAATGTGCTTAGCGGCTGGGTGGTCGGGCGCTATGGCGTGCGTGTGCCGATGATCTGCGGTGCGCTGACCGCTGCGCTCGGATATGGGCTGCTGCACCTGGTGGGCGCAACGACGCCGCTGATCGGGCTGCTGGTGCCGTTCCTGCTGATTCCGTCGGGCATGGGCCTCGCGGTACCGGCCATGACGACCGCTGTGCTGGCGTCGGTGGAACGCCAGCGTGCCGGCACAGCGTCAGCAGTATTGAATACCGCGCGGCAAGCAGGCGGTGCTGTGGGTGTCGCCGCGTTCGGCGCGCTGGTGAGCGGAGCGGGCGCGGCGCATATCGTGTTCGGCATGCAGGTCGCTACCGCGATCTCGACGGGTCTGTTGCTCGCCGCCCTCGTGCTCGGGTGTCTCGTCCATCCGGAACCGCATGCACAGCAACCGGAGAACGATGGCCGCAAGGAATCATCGGGACGTCGTCTGCGAGCTATTGATCGCGGTTAGCACCGCTAGCGCACAATTCAGATCCATCCCCTGAAAGCACAACGCCCACGCTGAGCCCAGCGTGGGCGTTGTGCGTCGCGGCGAACCAGGCAGCAGTGGACCGTCCGCCTATGGCCCTACAGCTACAGCGAGGTCTCCTGAATCTCACCGGATTCGAGCGCGCGCGCAATCAGGCCCTCGCTTTCCACCTTGCCGATCGCATCGGCAATCAGCTTGGCCGGTTCTTCAATCTCGGCCTTGATCGTGCTGATCAAACCGGACGCGTCGAGGACCACCAGCGTTTTCGCGGAATCGGCGAGGCTGATGATCACACGATGCGGCGTCGGCCCTTCGCCGAGGCTCGCGCAAAACTGCATGACGTTGCCACCGATCGTTTGCTCAAAATTTTGAATCATTGTCGACTCCCTTGAAGACACCCTGAATCGGAACGGCATGTTGGATGGAACATGCCCTGCGCAAACGGTCCTGATGCAGCTATCCCAGCAGCAACCTCCGTACCGGGCCCAGTAAACGCCGCTTTGCTCACGCTCTCGCGCTGGGAACGCGATTCCTCAGCGCCCCAGACCGCTACGCGGCGCGCGGGCGCCGTCGATACTGATACGGCCCGCACCCGTCACGAACAACAGCAGGAAACCACCCGCAATGCCGATGTTCTTCCAGAAGTGAATCACCATGTCATGCTGCACCACGGCATCCGTCACATTCCAGAAATCGTGTCCGAGGACGGCTGTTGCGACCGTGTACACCGCCATGATGAGCGCCAGCGGGCGAATCTTGAAGCCGAGCACGAGAAACAGGCCGCCGAGCGCCTCGACCGCAGTGGCAAGCGGTGCAGCAATCTGCACGAACGGTACGCCCTTCGAATGCAGATAGCCCACGAAACCCGCGTAACCCAACAGTTTCATCACGCCGCCCCAAAGGAACAAAACGGCAAGGGCAAGACGTGCAATGAGGATTACGCCGGAATCGACGGGTCGCGTCATGAGAAAGGGCTCCTGTGAACAGATAAGCAAAAGACCGGGCGATGCGCTGTCAGTTCCCGGAAGGTGCATGTCAGAATATGTGCATTGACTCGCTTCTCCAAGCGAAAACGCGTCACGTCGTGCCCTGATACAGAGAATTTTTCCCTTCGAAAAGCGTCCGATTACACTCCTGATTACTCGCCGCGCGCGTCCGGTCTTGTTATAATCCTTTCACGATTCCGAACAAAATATAACGAACCCATTGCGTCAGGGCCCGGGACTTCCATGCTGAAAACTGACCGCCTGCGCGCGCTCGCTGACGCGCTGGGCAGACAAAACGTGATGCGCCTGCGCGATGCCGCCGCACTGCTCGGCGTGTCGGAAATGACGGTGCGCCGCGACGTCGCCGCAAGTCCGGGGCAATTCACTTATCTGGGCGGCTACATCGTCAGCGCGACTGACGTACCCAACACCGCCGGGTATTCGCTGGAGCAGGAGAAGGACCACTTCGCGCAAGCCAAGGCTGAGGCCTCGGCGTTCGCCGCGAAGCTGATCGCCGACAACGAAACGCTCTTCATCGACTGCGGCACCACCCTCACCACATTGGCGCGGCTGATTCCTGCCGAGCGGCACGTCACCGTGGTCTGCTACTCGCTGAACGTCGCGGAGATTTTACGGCGCAAACCCAACGTGCGGATGATCCTGCTGGGCGGCGTGTATGTACCGTCATCGGATTCGTTCGCCGGGGAAGAAAGCATCGAGATGCTGCGCCGCATGGGCATCAACAAGGCGTTCATTTCAGCAGGCGGAGTAGATCCGGCACGCGGCGTCACCTGCTGGAATTTTCATGAGGTCGCGCTCAAGCAGGCGGCCATGGCGAGTGCGGTGGAGCGGCATCTGGTGGTCGATACGAGCAAGTTCGGCGCGGTTAAAGCGGTCCGGTTCTCGCAGGTCGACGATTTCGATTCGATCATCACCGAGAAAGGCCAGGAGTTGCGCCGGCGCAAGTGAGCGCGATCACGGATACGTGGCTACTTCAATCAGGTTGCCATCCGGGTCGCGGCAATACACCGAGGTCATCGGACCACGCGCACCGGATCGTGCCACCGGGCCGGCCTCGATTTCGATACCGTGTGCCAGCCAATGCGCCTTGACCGTCTCTGGATTCGCCTGCGTCACGAAACACAGATCGGCGCTGCCGGCTACTGGCGCGACGCCGGTAAACCATGCCACCGTATCCGCATCTTTCGGCCGCAGATTGATCTTATGCGAGCCGAAATGAACGGCGACCCGCACACCGGTGCGCGAATCGAAATCGATACGCTGCATGCCCAGTGCGCGGACGTACCATTCAGCACTGGCCTCCACATCCGCTACATTCAGAACGATGTGGTCGATGCTGTCTATCGAGAAGCTCATGATCGTCGAAAGTAAGTTGGTGCATCATCAGGTTGAAGTGAGCAGCAGCCTGCCGGAGGATGCGTCGGCAGCGCCGGCCAGGTGGGTGCCACTCCTGAAAAGTACCACGTGGAGGAGATTTGCATCGGCTCACTCCTGAATACCCGTCAAAAAGGAAACCCAGATGACTCAGCTATTTGATTTGAGCGGCCGCACTGCCCTCGTCACCGGCTCGGCGCGTGGCATCGGCTTCGCGCTCGCTGAAGGGCTTGCCGCCGCGGGAGCCCGCGTCGTATTGAACGGCACGCGCGCCGATACGGTCGCTCAAGCTGTGACGCGACTCAAAGACAAGGGCCTCGACGTCCAGGGCCGTGCCTTCGATGTAACTGACGAACAGGCTGTGGCCGACGCATTCGCGCAGTGGGACACAGACGGTATAAAGATAGACATCCTGATCAATAACGCCGGCATCCAGTTTCGCAAACCACTCGTAGAGCTGGAACTGAGCGACTGGCAGCGTGTGATCGACACCAACCTCACGAGCGCCTTCATTGTCGCCAGGCAGGCCGCCAAACGCATGATCGCGCGTGGCGCGGGAGGCAAAATCGTCAATATCGGCTCGATTATCAGCGAGAACGCGCGTGCCACCGTGGGCGCGTACGCGGCAGCGAAAGGCGGCATCAAGATGCTCACCAAGGCCATGAGCGCCGAGTGGGCGTCATCGAACATTCAGGCCAATGCGATTGGGCCCGGCTATATCCTGACCGATATGAACAAGGCGCTGGTGGAAAACGCAGCGTTCGATGCGTGGGTCAAAAGCAGCAACCCATCTCAGCGCTGGGGTACGCCCGAGGAACTCGTCGGCACCGCGGTGTATCTTTCGTCAGCGGCATCGAGCTACGTGAATGGCCAGATCATTTACGTCGATGGGGGTTGGCTCGCAGTGCTGTAAGCGATCCTCAGCTCTCCAAAGCAAGCGGCGCCGCGAATTCCACCATACACGCTTCACGAACCCGCTCGACCACCGCGGGCCAGCTTTCGCTTGCCGCTTGCCGGAACAGTCGCACCGTGTGCGGATACCACGGCGAGTCGCTGCGTTCGTGCATCCATCGCCAGTCGATACCGTGCCCTGGCAGCATGATCCAGCAAGGCTTGCCCATCGAGGCAGCCAGGTGACCAATCGACGTATCGACGCAGATCACCAGATCGAGCTGCGCGATGATCGCAGCGCTATCGGCCAGATCCGCTACTTCCGAGCCGAGATGCAGCAGTGGCTGCCCATCTGGAGGACACTGCGCCTCGTCTTCGGCCTGTCCTTTCTGCAGGCTCACGAACTGGACATCCGGCAAACTCCACAGCGGCGCCAGCGTTGTCAACGACGGTAGCGACCGGTTGGCGTCATTGTGATGTCGCGGGTTGCCTTTCCACACCAGCCCGACCTTGTGCCCTGCGGGCAGCACCGCGAGCCGCGAGCGCCACTGATCGAGAAGCGGCTCGGCGAGCTTCAGGTGACCGGCAGGCGGAATGGTGTCCGGGGTGGTATGCAGATGCAGCGGCGCACTGAGCAGGCTGGTCCAGCGGTCGAATCCGGACGCCAACCGCAACCCGCATTGATGGTCGAGCACCGCATCGACACCCTCCACCGCAGCCATCAGGCGGTGCAGCGGGGCCATGCAGACAACCGTAATCGTGGCCGCGCCCCGTGCCTTGAGGAGCGGAAGATAGCGGCTAAACTGCAGCACATCGCCGAGGCCATCCTCTTGCCAGATCAACAACGACTTGCCGGCGAGGTCATCGCCACGCCAGTGCTGACAGGGCAACATCGCGACAGTCTTCGGGTGGATATAGTCCGGCTTCTGATAGCGAGACTCATAAAGCCGCCAGCCCTCTTCGAACGCACCGGTGCTGAGCAGCAGTGTCGCGAGAGCGAATTTCGCATCGGCATAGTCTGGGCGGATCGCGATCGCCTGCCGGTATGCTGCTTCGGCTTCCTCTAGCCGGTTGAGCTCCTTGCGGACGTTGCCAAGGTTGTAATGGGCCTCGACGACATTGGGACGCAGCGCGATCGCCTGCTGGTATGCAACAGCAGCTTCCGACCAGCGCTCGAGTACCTGGAGGACACTGCCCAGGTTGTTATGCGCTTCGACACCGTTCGGATTGATGTGCAGCGCCTCGCGATAAACCGCCTCCGCATCGGCGAGCCGATTCATCCCGTGCAGCACGATGCCAAGGTTGTAGCACGCCTCCGCGTAATCGGGACGCAGCGCTAGCGCCTGCCGGTAGCAAGCCTCGGCTTCGGGCAGCTTTTTGAGGTCGGCCATTACGGTGCCGAGATTGTTGTGCGCCTCGGCGTAGCCCGGACGGATCGTCACGGCCAGCCGGCAGGCGAGTTCCGCTTCGGATAGCCGCGTGAGCAGCTTGAGCACGCTGCCCAGGTTATTGAGCGCCTCGGGATACTGAGGGCGGATCGTCAGCGCCTGACGGTAAGCCTGATCCGCCTCGGGCAAGCGGCCCAGTTCCTTGAGCACGTTGCCCAGGTTGTTGTGCGTCTCGGCAGAACCGGGCCGCAACGCCAGCGATTGCCGGTAAGCGGCCTCTGCCTCATGCAAACGGCGCAGCTCGTAGAGGACGATGCCCAGGTTGTAGTGCGCCTCCGCGTAATCGGGACGTACGGCGAGCGCCTGCCGGTAGGCCGCCTCTGCGTCAGGCAGACGCTTGAGACCACACAGCACTGCACCAAGGTTGTTATACGCCTGGGCCTGATCGGGGCGGATGGCCACGACGCTGCGGAACATTGCCTCCGCTTCGGACAGGCGGCCAAGCCCCTTCAGCAACATGCCGAGGTTGTTATAGCCATCTGCGAAATCGGGCTTTAGCGCGATCGACTCGCGCCAGTACGTCTCCGCTTCGGTGGACCGGTTCAGACCGTGCGCCGCGATTGCGGCGACGCTAAGTGTTCCGACGAGTACGGGTACGGCGACGCTGGCACGCGTTTCAAGGATAGGCTGTACCAATGCCAGCGCCTCGGCGAATTTCCCGGTGGAACAGAGCATAGCCGCGGACTGTACGGTTTCTGCATGGGAGGGCGCGAGCGTCGATGCCGGAGTCATGAATAGGGGTTGCCGATGTCAGCGTCTGTAAGGTCAGGGAAAGCGATTTGCTAGCAGCAGGTTCAACGCGCACGTGTCGTGCGGATGCGCCCACTGCTGACGGAACGCCCCAAACGCAGGTTAAGGCAATTGAGGCTAATGCGATGGGAGGAAATGAACGTGTTGGAGCACGTTATTCAGGGGATGGGGGTGTAGAGGACCGCACGGCTGAGTCTGCAGTTGCTCCAGTGCGGTACCCACAGACACCTTACGCCTGTAAGGCCTATGCAGGAGTGGAGACGGTCTGTCCGCGTAGTCCGGCGGAGGCGATTCGCACTACCCGATAGCTATTCGAAATGCACATCCCCGGAGCCGGTCCGGTTCACTATTTTCGTTGGTGGATTGCCAACAATCCGAACGTCACCGGATCCCGTTAGAGAGACGATTGCCGTGTTCGCCGCATATCCGCGCAAATCGCCGGAGCCCCTCATACTCGCATTCAGCGTTTTTGCATGGACCGAACGCGCGTCTACTCCGCCCGAGCCTTTGATCGAGACATTGACCGTGGCGACCTGGCCCGACGCCACGATCGAGCCAGAACCGGAGACGTCGAGGTTCAGAGAATCGCCGCTGAGGCCGGAAGCATTCAGCGATCCCGAACCCGACAGACTCACCGCGAGCAGCGAAGGACTGGTAACCGTCACCTTGATCGGCCTCCTCAGCATCACCGAATCCGTAAGCTGGATAGTCAATACATTGTCTTTCACGGTCGTAAGCACCAGTGGCACGACATCGGCCGGACCGGAAACCGTAACGGACGTATTCGCGCCGGTAGAAAAAGTCACATCCACGGGCGCACGCAAGTCAATGCCCGAAAACTTGCCGGGCTGGCGCGCTTCCGACTTATCTGCGCCTGCGCCGGGGGACACCGCTACCGGTGAATCGACACGCATGATGGCGCCGTTGTTGCTCTGGGCTAGCGCAACACTGGCGAGGATGCTGCCAGCCGCTACGACGGCCAGGCGAACGATGGACGGTCTCATAGTTCTCCCGATCACTTCAGTCAAGTCAAGTCAGTCTGAAACAGCTCCGGTTGCAGATCATGCACCTCACGAGCCGGTCGCGTCAAACCACTAGATGCTTGAGATTTCGACGGCCTATGAGAAGCGAAGCAGTGTGCAGGCCTAACGATCGCTGCGCAGCGGACCGTAGAGCGCGCTGTCCGGCACTTCGCGGCCGACAATCCAGCGCTCGGCAAGCCGATGGAGAGCAGCGCTTACCCTCATCCGAGCATGCCGTATAGCGGCTTAGCTTTGCCGGCAAACCAGTCCTTCAGCGACTCGTCGTCCCAACCTTCCGCTATCGCAGCCGCTTGCCGAAGCCACCCCGCGCCCTCCTCTCGCCGCTCAAGTCCGAAAAGCGCTTGCGCCGACTCAAGCATCAGGAAGGCACGATCGACGTCTTCGCTGCCATGGGTTTCAATCAGCTGCCTGCCGCGCTCCGCCGCTTCAAGTGCCTTTGCGAATTCGCCAAGACGATTGAATACCAGCGCACAAAGGTAATCCGCCCGCTCGTGATTGACCCACGTTCCCGCGCGATGCCAAAGCTCGCGCGCGGCAAACGCTCCGTCTGTCATCGCCTCTCGAACCTGAGACTGCGCTAGCGTTTCATCATCCAGTTCGAGCAGCGCGGAGACGATGTTGTTCAGGCTTGCCGCCACGAGCGCGTCGGCATCCTTTGTTTCGTCCCATTGTCTGACCGCTGCCAGTACGGTCTGCAAGGCAATGGCTGCGTCGACCGCACGCTCGCGTATCGGCAAGAAGCTGAGCGCTGCTACGCGCACGACCATCGTGGCCTGATCCGGTCGCAATCCGTGCTGTGTCATCCGGCGCTCCAACTTGAGGCCAGTCAGAAGATCGCCGCTGAGATGTGCCGCCACCGCCGCATTGCGCAATGCGGCGAGGGGTACGGTTTCATGAGCCGAGGATGCTTTGACAATCAGCTCGTACGCCTCGCTCCAGCGTTGATATTTTTCGCCAATCACGTGAACGCAAAGCCACGAGAAGCGCCCTAGCTGATCGGCAGGTACTGGCGACTGAGCGATGTGCCTAAGCTGGCCGGCGGCAGCTTCGGGTTCGTCGTCGTGGTTCTGCATTAGCAGGCTGAGTTCTTCTGCGACCGTCATCGTGCGTATTCCCTTGTTGGCAATCGGAACATTCAAACAGCGTGGCGCTTGTGGTGTTTAACGGCGGGAGCTGGCCGGCACATCGCGTGGGTTGCCCTTACGCGTCAATCACCTTGAGCATTTGCAGGCAGGGATTACTCGGCGCCCAAAGCTCGGGGAACACTTCGATGGACATAAAACCCTGCCGTTCGTAAAAGCCGCGCGTCAATGCATAGTGAGGATTTGCGCTAGTGGCCGCGATTGTCTTCACCTGCAAAAAGCGCGCGCCGCGCTCGGCAAGCCAATGCTCGACATGCTTCAAAAGCTGCTTGCCGTGGCCCTTGCCTCTCGCGTCAGCGTGCACAGCTACACAGTGAATTTCCCAAGCTTGCGGGAAATGCTCGCGTAACGTCAAGAAGCCGATAATCCTGTCTGCTTCGTGGAGTACAAAGGTAGGCAGCGTTGCCGTGTCACGGACATACTGCACCAAAGATTCTTCGATTCCGAACCATTCCGGCACGCTGCGCAAGATGGCTTCACACGCAGCTTGCACATTGTCTTTCGGACCTTCTATATGCGTGTTGAATTGATCAGGCTTTGACAAAGGACGGTTCATGCGATTGTTCATTCATTCGATCAGTCACTCAAAGCGCGATGGTAACGAAGTTCAACAAGCGACGCACCACCGATTTGCGTTGACTTGCTCGAACCATCATGAACAAAGCCCAGCTTTCGGTAAGCCGCTATCGCGCGATGATTCTCCGCCAATACCCAAAGCGCCACGTGCTCATATCCCGCGTCTCGCAGCTGCATCTTTACTGCATCGCTCAAGCGCCGGCCCACTCCTTTGCCCCACCACGACGGCAACACATAGAAGGCTTCCACTTCGGCCCATTGACTGTCCTTGTCCTCATCGCGGCTACGGCCAAACGCGATCCAGCCGACGAGCACGTGGCCGGTGTGCGCAAGCAACACGCGGATGCGCCCATTTCCAAGCGCCTTCTGCCATCCAGCGGTGCGCCCTGCGACGGTCAGGTCGTTTAGAAACTGCTCCGGAATGATTCCGATGTAAGCGGCCTGCCATGTCGCCACGTGGACCGTCGCGATCGCCTCGGCATCTTCGAGATTTGCTTCGCGCACTTCAATCGACATCGATACGGTTTCCTGATTATTTGCAGCGGTCCAAATTATCTAAAGACACCGCCCGCTGGCCAGCGATAACCCAACACCGACTCACGCGGATAGGCGTTTTCGCAGACGCGACCCAACTGGTTGCCGCCCCACAGGTAAACGTTTTGCGCATCCTCGCGCAAGAAAAAGCCAACATGCCCTTTCCAGCTATCGGGCTCGTCACGATACAGCACGGCAACGCATCCTAAAGCCGGTTGCCCGAGCGCCTCACCCCACTCAAGCCACGAACGGGCTAATGCCGATCCAGTCCCAGCGATGTCAAGTTGCGCCAGACACCAGTTCACGAACGACGAGCACCATGAGGCTTTATCGTCATAGCCGCGAATATTCGTGTGCCAATGGTATTCGGTGATGCGTGGATTGCTTTGTCCCAGCGGATACTGGGCCACGCCAGTTTCCCCGCGGGCGACGGCAAGCCAGGGTGGCCCCACGCCCGCATCGGGTTGGTATTGAAGATCGTCCATGGATCAAATTGCAAAGGAAACGACGCCTACCCTACACTTGCGTGCCCGCTCAATGCAAGTCCGCTCAATGCAAGCCGGCTCGCACGCGAATTTCATATTCTTCTTCGATACGCGGCGCGGGTTCGAGCAGGCTATTGACGAAATCTTGAGTGGCGGGATCTTCGATGAAGCTCGCGGCCGAACCGGCAGTCAGAATCGCGGCGCTTTCCTGCGGTCTCGCGATAACATACCCCTGCACGTAGTCCACGCCGATCTCTTTCAGCGCGCGCAGCGTATCGGCATCTTCCACCCACTCGGCAATGCTGCGCATGCCGAGGTTTCGCGCAAGCGCGACGATCGCCTCCACAATCGCCGTATCCGCAGGATGCGCGCACATCGTACGAATGAACTCACCGTCGATTTTCAACGCGTCGGCCGAGAGATCCTTCAGATACTTGAACGATGTATAGCCTGCGCCAAAATCATCGAGCGCAATCTTGCCGCCCATATCGTGGACGCGGGCAATAAAGCGCTGTGTATTCTCAAGATCGTGCAGCGCCACGCTTTCGGTGATTTCGAGGCACAGGTAGCGAACAATCGGGCGATAGCGTGCGAACAGCGCAAAGATGTCTTCCATGAACTGCTCGTCGTTGAGCGAGCCGCCGCTCAGATTGACGCAGACAAAACGCGTCTTCGACAACGCATGCCGGTTGGTCTCGATCCAGTCGAGCACAGTAGCAAGCACCCATTTGTCGATGGCCGCAATATTGCCGGACTCTTCCGCCGCCACGATCACCTTGCCGGCCGGCAGCGTCGTACCATCCGGCGCGCGCCAGCGAAGCAGCACTTCGAAATCGAGCGAAGCGGTCGGCGCCGCGAGCGACATGATCGGTTGCATCACCAGGAACAGACCAGGCGGCAGGCGGTTTTGACCCAGCGTCTCGACCAGCATCAGTTCCTTGGCGCGTTCCTCGAAGGCGACCGCGCCCTTGCGATACGTGACGAGATGCCCGTGTGCCACGTTCTTCGCCTCACGGCACGCACCGTCTGCGTTGGATAGCGCGTCCTGCACGCGTACGCCGTGCGAGCACTCCACCAGTCCGATCGACGCCTTGACCTGAAACGCGCAATTGCCTACCTGATACGGCGCGGCACTGAGCACGGTGACCAGCTCGCGGCATTGCTCGATCGCATCGTCGATACCCGTATTGCTCATCACACAGATAAACTCGTCGCCACCGATCCGTCCCACCGAATAATCGGACCTCACCACCGAACGGGTACGCGCTGCAACCTGCTTGAGCACCTCGTCACCGGCGCGGTGACCAAACAGATCGTTGACGAGCTTGAAGCGGTCAAGATCGATATACGCGAGCGCCCACGGTGCGTTTTCGTCGCTTTGTTCGGCGATGGCCCGCTCGACTCCGCGGCGATTCAGCGAGGCGGTTAGCGGATCGTGCTCCGCGAGAAAATGCAGCCGCTCGATAGCCTTCGAGCGCTCCGTCACGTCCTGCAACGATGCTTCGATCCAGCCGTTCGAATGCGTGGCCTTGAGCGAATAGCGCCGCTCAGCCGTGCCGGTTTCGAGCGAGCCGCCCAGTTCGAGTTCGGCCTCACTGCCCTTCTGCGCCAGCGCCTGCAATGAACCCCAGGCGCCCGGTTCGAAATAGTCCTTCCAGTGACGGTCCCTGTATTCGCCCTTGCGCATATCGAGCATCGCACGCAACGCGGGATTGGCCCGCACGAAACGTCCGTTCTCGTCCAGGGTGAAGAGACCGATCGGCGCAACATCATAGGTATTGCGCAACTCCGTCTGCATGCGGCGGCGGCGCTCGCGATCGGCACGCATCTGCTCCGCAATCGCGAATGCAGCCATCATGCTCGACGACAGCGCTGCGATCACGGGATTCACGCCGCCAAACAGCAGCTTGATGCCGAACGCCGCACCCAGCACCTCGGAGAAGATCGAAAACAGCACGACCGCCATCGACGCTACGTACCACAGCACAGTACGCGAACGCGTTGTCCACACCAGCCGCGCAAGCAGGAAAATCAGCACGACCATGCCCAGGCTGCTGAGCGCCCACAGCACCGGGATGAACTGCGCATAGCGCAGCGTGGCGGCTGCCACGAGCATCAGAAGACCGTTGTATTGCACGATCCGCAGCATCCAGCGAAAGCCTTCTCCTTTCAGCTCGCGGCGGAACAGTTGGCCGAATAAAGCTACCGTGAGCATGTAGTACACGGCGAAGGTGGCCTGACGCAGCAACTGCATGTGATCGGGCGGAATGATGCGGCCGATCCATTCCATGTCCCAGCCCATCGCATTCGCACAGAGCCGCAGATTGCCGACGAGCCACGCCGCGAAAATCACATACGTCCATTCACGATTGATCAGCGCGGTCACGAAGACGAACACAGCCAGCGTCAACAGACCGCCCGCGATCAAAGCCGAGTTTTCCTGGAAGTCGAGCGCTGAACGATCGAGGTCGTGCGCGCTCCAGGCAAGTGCGTTCAGATACGCAGGACCCGAAAATGTCCCGCGGCACAAGACAGCACTTGGGGCAGACACCGGCGCGTCGACGGCGAGCTCAAACCCCGCCTTGATCGGGCTGATCTTGCCGCTGACACCCCGGCGATCACCTTGCCCAAGCGGCGCCAAAGTCGATGCGTTCCAGCACGCGATTGTCTGTGCGTGACGAGACGGAAATTCAATCAGCGTGGGCTGCCCCGATTTGATGACGGGTACGTCGAACAAAAACCAGAAAGGAGTTTCGGCGAGCCGCGTGCTGTAGCGCCGCGTAGAAGGCGCCTGCAATTGCCCGCTCAGGGCTTGCAGCGCCTCGGCCGGCGTAAGCGAACTGGTCTTGTCAGGGAGGACATGAAGATTCACAACAAGCGAGCCGTTCGACTCGAATTGTCTTGGCGCCCACAGAAAAGCGACGACCGTCGCGGCCGCGATGAGTCCCGGCACGAGATACACCGAGAATGCGAACAGCAGCCAGTCGATGAACGACCCCGCACGCATGTACCTCGATCGCGAGAAGAAAGTCGCCAATTCCATACCTGGAATTCCCCTAGTGCGGCAGTGCTTCTATTTGGGCAATGACAGAGCCTGAATGGCTCCGCCATCGCCACACTCCATTAGTTGGCCTGCCGGATGGCCGGACTATGTTGTTTTAGCTACTTTGAGCAATTTGCGAAGCCTCCAGGCATCCTACCGTTTCTCGCGCAAAAGATAAATCTACCGGGGATAAATCGATGTCCGGGTGGTGTGTTTCAAACACGTACTGGAACAGCGGGTGCTGAACCGCCGCCCATCGCTGGCGAGCTACCGCCACGGGCTTGGCCAAAACCCGGTGAGGTAATCCGCCTACATGCGCCATTGGCAAAAACTGATTTTTTGCGAAAACGTCGTCGAAAAGCATGGCTTCGTATTCGCGATCCAATGGAGTGCGCGCAGTAATCACCATCCAGTCGATCTGCTGTTGCTGGCAATATAAAAACAATGCCTTGCACAACCCGATCTTTACCATCCGTCCCATTACCCCGCCGGCCACTCCCAGCCGGGTCGCCTCCGCCATGCGGGTACCCTGCAACCAGTCCGGCAATTCAACTGATTGCTCGACCGCCAGTGGTGCAAACTGGTTGGTCTGGATGCGCATGGTCCCGAGTGGGCCCCCGTCCAGCTTCGATTCCGCGAGAAGCACGGCCGTGCCGGCCGCGTAATCGCCTATTTCTATCGTCATTTGGCGGGCGAAGTCAGGCAGATGCCTGCTGTAAGCCATTTGGCGCATTTCGACAGCTTTTTGAAGGGATTCTTCGTCCGCGACGATTCGAATGGTAAACGGCATTCTTTCGGTTTTTTTCACCGGCAGGTTCAAATCTACCGAGTCGGCGGCCCGTCCGTTGTGCGATTCGGAAATTAATACTGCAGGATTGAGTCGATCCATTTTGTAACCCCAATTGAGCGATAAGAGAAGAAATCGCCGCACTGGGCACGCCATATATCCGTGCTTCAGCACGACAAACTAGACTCTCATGAACTCAAATTTACGTGTGAGTCCTATCTAATCTTTCTGGGTAACTTACTGAATTGCCTTACCGGCGGGCGATCCGCGCGAAAGCCGAAGCGAGGCGCAAACGTTATCGTCCGATTGCTGCACGATGAGCGCGAGCGGGATCGTCGGACTTGCACTAAACTTGGCGGCTTTTTAGCAATGCGGCGGCGCATGCATGGCGTCGGATCCGCAACCGACTTCGCAATCAATGAACCCTCAGCCCGCAGAGCCCCCCGCAGATTCGAATCCCACTCCCTCCAGCGAATCACGCGCCGCGACAACCGGCGCTACGCTGCAAAGCTTGCCGCGCAGCAGGCCCTTTCAGCGCTTCTGGTGCACCCGCGTACTTTCTTCGCTCTCCGTCCAGATGTTGGCAGTTGCCATGGGCTGGCACATCTATGCGATCACACATAGCGCCTTCGCCCTTGGCCTGCTCGGTCTTGCGCAATTTCTGCCGATGTTCACGCTAACCCTCGTGGTCGGCCACGTCGCCGACCGCTACGACCGCCGGCGCATCGCCGCCGTCTGTCAAAGCATCGAAGCCGCTGCTGCGTTGCTGTTTGTGTTGGGCACCTTTGGCGGATGGCTGGGCGCACCTGTTATCTATGCGCTCGCTGCTTGCGTCGGCGCCGCGCGCGCCTTCGAATCACCCGCGGTGTCTTCGTTGTTGCCGGGCGTCGTGCCTCGCGCCCAACTGCCCCAGGCGACCGCATGGGCAACCTCGGCCGGCCAGACCGCGCAAATCGTCGGCCCGGCGTTGGGCGGCCTGCTGTATGGCGTTGGCCCTGGGTTTGCGTACATCGTCTGTACGTTCACGTTTGCATTGGCGGCGGCGATGGTCTGGGCTATTCCGTTGCAGGCGAAGCCACCCACGCGCGCACCCGTTACCCTCGAGTCGGTATTTTCAGGCATCGCTTTTATCCGCCAGCAACCAGTCATTCTCGGCGCGCTGTCTCTCGATTTATTCGCTGTCCTGTTTGGCGGTGCGACCGCGCTGCTGCCGATCTTCGCGCGCGACATCCTGCATGCCGGACCGCTCGGACTCGGTCTGTTGCGCTCGGCGTCCGCCATCGGGGCGTTGAGTGGCACCGTCTGGCTCGCGCATTTTCCACTGCGTAATCGGCCAGGGGCGGCCATGTTCGGCGGCGTGATTGCGTTCGGCGTGGCGACCATCGTGTTCGGCCTCTCGCATCAATTTCTGCTCTCGTGGCTCGCGCTGGCGGCGCTCGGTGCATCGGACGTGATCAGCGTGGTCGTGCGCAGCTCCTTAGTGCAACTACGCACACCGGACGGGATGCTTGGACGCGTGAGCGCGGTCAACGCGCTGTTTATCGGCTCATCGAATCAGCTTGGCGAATTCGAGTCCGGGTTGACCGCCGGATGGTGGGGTGCGCAACCTGCCGTGCTGGTGGGAGGCGTCGCCACCATCGCGGTTGCCCTGCTCTGGATGAGGTTATTTCCGGCCCTGCGAAAGGTGCAATCGCTCGAGCACGAAGAGGTCAGTTCGTAAGATCTGCCAGGAAAATATCTGTTGCGCATACGCAACGTCAAGCGGGAGCGAGTCGGCGTTCCGCGACGGGTCAATTTTACCGATCCACTATGTGGCAGGACAAAATGCCCGTCGCGCAGGTACAGCAACCTTTGCGATCGCACCTTTCTGCAGAACCTCAGTCAAACTTTTTAGCATTGGTCCGAGACTGACGCGAACAGGAGGAGACATGCAGACTGCTCACCACTCTCATCACTTTCATCTCGAGCTACGCCACGCAACGGTACCCACCTACGTGACCAGCTATCTCTTTCCGATCCTGCTGCTTGCCTACGAGGCGTACCGGGTCGGGCGATGGATCTACGATTACGGCATGAACTTCGCGAACTTCAAGTACATGGGCTATGAATTCCTGCTCATGCTGACGTTCGTGGGCCTGCAGATTTTCGTCGAAGTGGTGTTTCTGGCCTGCGCGGGTATCACCCGCCACCCGGACTTCGAGCACCGGGTCGCCAATGTTCTAACGGGTATCGGTTGCTCGCTCGTGGTGATCGGTTTCGATCTGGCGTTGCAGCACGCGTTTTAACGCTCAGGACTTTCGCTGCAGGGCGAACAGTGTGCCGGCGATCAGAATGAACGCGCCGATGATCACTTTTTGCCACGTGCTGGGCACGCCGATGAGGATCAGTACGTTGTTGATCAGCGTGACCAGCACGACGCCCAGCAGCGTGCCGACCACGGTGCCCGTGCCGCCGGTAATGCGTGCGCCGCCGAGAATCACCGCGGCGATCACATCGAGCTCGGAGCCGACCAGGTCGAATGGGTTTGCGAGCCGGTTATTCGACACGTGCAAGATCCCCGCGATGCCCGCCAACATGCCCGTATAGCCGAACACGAACAGGTGGATCGCGCGTACGTTGTAGCCGAGGCGCTCCGCAATCGCGAGGCTGCCACCCATCGCATAGACACCGCGGCCCATCATGGTCCGGTTCAGCAGCCACCAGGTCACCACGGCCGCCAGCACCAGCGCCAGCACCGAAACCGGCAGCACTGCGCGCAAACCGTCCGCCGTCTGATAGAAAAACAGCGGGATGCGCCCAAAGCGATCCATGCTGTGCGGGATGTTCATGAAGAACGTCGTGCCGATGAAAGTCAGCAGGATGCCGCGATACAGATATTGCGTGCCGATCGTGACGATCAGCGAAGGCGCTTTGAGCCGGTGCACGAGCATGCCGTTGATCAGGCCAAGTAGTGTGCCGCCCACTGCGCCGGTGATCAGGATCAACGCAAACGGCTCATCGGGCCACCATGCGAACACGGCCTTGGTGATCCCATACATCGTCAGCGCACCAATCGCCGTGAACGACACGTCGATGCCGCCCGAGGCCAGCACGACCAGCGTGCCAAGCGCAAACAGCGAGACCGTGGTCGCCGAATGCAACGTGTCGAATAGCGTCGCAAACTGGAAGAAGCGCGGATTGATCGCGCCCACGACGACGCACATCACCACGATCAGCCCGAAGGTGAACCACTCAGGGTTACGCGCCAGTTTGGCCCGCAAGCCAAGCGGTTTGACCTGCGGGGCAATTTCGACGACGGATGGTGTGGTCATGGTCTGGTTCATGCGCGGGTTCATGCGTGTAACGTCCCTAACGTCCTTTAAGCGGCTTCCGACAGCAGCGCGTGGTACAGGTCGGCTTCTTTCATCTGGTCGGCCTGGTATTCGTTCGCGACGCGTCCCTTCTTCATCATCAGTATGCGATCGCAGTTCTGCAGCAGTTCGGGCAGGTCGTCGCTGATCAGGATAATGCCAATGCCGCGCTGCGACAGCCGCTGCATGATGCGGTAGATGATGTCCTTGGAGCCGACGTCCACGCCCACGGTCGGGCCGTGCAGGATCAGCACGCGCGGATCGATGGCGAGCCAGCGGCCAATCAGCACGCGTTGCTGATTACCGCCCGAGAGCGACTGCACTGGCTTGTCGACATCGGGCGTGGCGATCTGCAATTCCTTGACGGTCTCCACGGCGAGCGCCTGCGCCCGGGCGCGGTCGATCTGGCCGAAGCGGTCGCGCAGGCCGGAAATCATCGCGGTGATTACGTTGTCGCGAATCGGCTTGTCGAGAAAGAGCCCTTCATTCAGGCGGTCTTCCGGCACATAGCCGATACGGTGATCTTTCGCCTCCGAGGGCGTACGCAATGTAATGCGCTTGCCGTCGAGCACGACCTCGCCATGCTGCGCAGGCGCCACGCCGGCCAGGGCTCGCGCCAGTTCGTTGCGGCCCGAATCCAGCAGCCCCGTCACGCCGAGAATCTCGCCGCGATGAAGTGCAAACGACACATCGGCGAATTGCCCGGTGCGGGTAAGGCCGCTCACATCCAGCACGACCTCTGCACCAAAACCGCCTTCGCGGTAACGCTCGCTCGACAGATGCCGGCCCGTCATCAATTCGCTGATCTGCGCCTTGGTGTAGTTCGTGATCGGCCCTTGCGCCATGGTCTGGCCGTCGCGCAGCACGATCACTTCACCGCCGATTGCATAGCATTCGTCGAGCTTGTGGCTGACGAACAGAACCGTCACACCCTGCGCACGCAGATTGGTTAGCACTGCAATCAGGTTGTCGACTTCCTTTTGCGTCAACGAAGTCGTAGGCTCGTCCATGATGACGAACTTCGCCTCGCTCGCAATGGCTCGCGCAATGGCCACGAGCTGGCGCGTCGCGAGCGGCAGCTGTTCGATCAGAGTTGCCTGGAAATCCGCATCGCCCGGCAGACCGACCGACTCGAGCGCGCGCGCAGCCGTCTTCGCCAGGGCACGCCGGTCGAAGGTGCGGGCCAGACGGCCGTTATGCGTGGCCAGCTCCGAGGTCAGCGCAACGTTTTCGACCACGCTCATATTCGGCAGCAGGGAGAGATCCTGGTACACCGTCTCGATCCCGGCCGCGAGCGATTCGAGCGCCGAGAGGCGCGCATGCGACACGCCCTCGATAATGAGCTCGCCTTCATCGGGCGGCTGCGCGCCTGAGATAATCTTGATCAACGTGCTCTTGCCGCAGCCGTTCTCGCCGAGCAGATGATAGATCTGCCCACGCTGGAACGACAGGCTCACGCCACGCAATGCGTGCACGCCGGTAAAGCGCTTGTGCACGCCAACAACCTGCAGGAACGGCACGGAAGCAGCGTCTGAATTCATATTCCAATCGCAAACTTAAGAAATGCACCCGCACGTGGAACCCACGCGCGGGCACACCGTTACAGAGGAATCTACAAGCTTAGAACGAGTAGTTCTTGTAGTTCGACTTGTCGACGTCAACCCAACCCTGGCCGCGCACGATGATGCCCTTGCCCGGACCCTTGGTGACGGTCACCTTGGTGTAGCCCGGAATGCCGAGGTTGTCGCCGTCATGCACGGTCTGGCCGTGGATCAGCATCAATGCGATCTTGTTCATCGCAATGCCAGCAAGCTTCGGATCCCAGAACGAAATACCGTTGATGGCGCCGCTTTCCAGGAACTTGCCCGCCTCACCCGGCAGACCCGTGCCGTACACGCAAATCTTGCCCTGCAGACCCGCTTCTTCAACGGCGCGGCCAATGCCGATCACGTCCAGCGATGACGAACCCTGGAAGCCCTTCAGGTCGGGATGCTTGCGCAGCACTTCCTTCGCGACTTCATAGGCGCGCTCGCCGTCGTTATTGGTTTCGAGCTTCGGCTCGACCAGATCCATCTTCGGATACTTGGCCTTCGCGTTGCCGATCCCGCCGTCGGCCCACTGCACCTGCGAGCGGCTGCCGAGCGAGCCCACCAGCACGGCCCATTTGCCTTCGTCGTGCATGCACGAGGCCAGGTGTTCGTTCAGGTTGGCGCCATAGGCCGTGTTATCGAATGCTTCGATGTCGACCATGGTGTTCTTTTCATTGTCGGCCTCGTGCGTGACCACCTTGATGCCGCGGTCCATCGCCTTCTTCAGTACGGGTTCGAGCGTCGGCGGATCGTACGGCACCACTGCCAGGGCATCGACCTTCTTGGCGACCAGGTCTTCAATGATCTTTAGTTGCTGTGCTGCGTCCGCCTGGCCCGGGCCGGTCTGATAGGCCGTGACACCGGGGTTGTCTTTCGCGAACTCCTTGACGCCTTCGTCCATCCGGTTGAACCAGTTGATGCCGGTCACCTTCACCACTGTCACGATCGTGACATTATTCGCCGCCTGCGCTGCAGCGATCACGCCTACCGTGAGGACACCCGCGGCGATCGCGGCGCTCAATCGAGTCAATTTCATACCAAGTCTCCATTTTTCTTTCGATGTCGCCCTGCTTCACGGTTGCGGACATCCAGGGCCCCGATGTACGCCGTGTACTAAACCTTGCCTATGTGCCGATGCTCACGCTGAGCTCACTAACGCCGCGTGGACGGATCGGATCGCGTGAAGCCGAAGATCGCGCTGACCCGCTCGCCGCCACCAAACGCCAGCGACAGCAGCAACAGAAAACCCCATGCGCAGTCGCCGAAGAATTGCGACACGCCCAGCAGATTGAAAAGGCTCGCGAGGAACTGCAGCACCGTCGCCGCGAAAAACACGGAGATAATGCGGCCGCGGCCGCCAGCGGGATTCACGCCGCCCATCACCGCGATCAGGATCGAGATCAGCAGATACGAATTGCCGTAGTCCCACTTCGCGCTCGACGTGTGAGTGGCGCTGATCAGGCCGGCGAGCGATGCCAGCACGCCGCACATCGTGTAAGTCACGATCAGCATGCGGTCGCGCGGAATCCCGGCGTAGAAAGCCGCCTTGGGGTTGGTGCCCATCAGATACAGCCGCAAGCCGAACGGACTGCGCTTAAGCAGCCAGCCGAGCACGATGATTGCGGCGATGAAGATGACGAACGAGACCGGCACCTGGAACCACGTGCCGTTACCGATATCCGAGAGCTGATCGACATACTCGACCGGCACCGAGGCGCCGTTGCTCAACACGACCGCAATGCCGGTGAACAGCAACTGGGTGCCGAGCGTGCAAAGAATGGGGGTGAGCCGCAGCTTCGCAATCACGATGCCGTTCAGCAGGCCGCCGAGCAGTCCCATGACGACCGTGATCACACAGAAGACCGCTGTGTAGGCGACGGGCGAGGCATCGCTGCTGATGAGCTTCGGCAACGCCAGCGCGGCAACCATGCCCGACAGATTGGCGAGGCCGACGCCCGACAGGTCGATACCGCCGTTGCCGGAGATCATCGAGAGCATGATGCCGAGCGCGAGCAGACCGAGCTCGGGCAACTGGCTGCCCATCGACTGCAGATTGTCGATGTCCACGAACTGGCCGTGCGACAGGCCTGTGGCCACCAGCACGACAAGCACGTTGACGATCAGCAGGAAATTCAACTGCCGGTCGGAGAACAGTTTTCCAACAGCGAACGAGGACTTCATGGTGAAGACAGACTCCTTCAAACTGCATCGGACTTCAGTGAGCCTTTGAAGCGCGTCTAAAGCGGCCTCAAAATGCACCTTTGGTACGCAGGCTTATTGCGCAGACGCCGGTTGGCCCGACTGACTCAATACCTGATTCACTTCGCTCAAGGTCGGCATGGACGGCGCCGTACCGGGCCGCGTGACGGAGATGCCAGCCAGCGCACAGCCGAAGCGCATCGCTTCCACGGGATCGGCGCCGCGTGCCAGCGCAGCTGCAAAGCCGCCCGTGAAGCCGTCGCCTGCGCCAGCCGTTTCCACGACACGGCCGCACTGGAACGCCGGCACGAGTACCGATTGCGTGGCCGAGTGCAGCAACGCACCCGCTTCGCCCAATGTGACGATCACGGTGCCGACGCCTTTAGCCAGCAGAACGTCAGCGGCACGACGCGCGTCGTCGGCGTTCTGGATCGGCACGCCCGTCAACGCGGCGGCTTCCGTTTCGTTCGGCGTGATGTAGTCGCACAGCGGGAAAATATCGTCGTCGAGCGGTAACGCGGGCGCCGGGTTGAACACGGTGGTGACGCCGTGCCGGCGCGCCACTTCGAGACCGCGGCGCGCGGCAGAGATCGGCTGCTCCAGTTGCGTCACGAACACCTGCGCAGCGGCAATATCCGCTTCAATCGCGTCGACGTCGCTCGCGTTCATCGTGCCCGCAGCACCGGAAGCGACGATGATCGCGTTACGGCCGTCGGTCTCGTCGACAAAAATATGCGCCGCTCCCGTCGACACGCCCTCTACGGCAGTCGCGCGTGCCGTGATGCCTTCGGCAGCCCACGTCGAGCGGGCGATCGCGCCGAACGCATCGTTGCCGAGGCGCGTGCAGAACACCACTTGTGCGCCAGCGCGCGCCGCCGCAACCGCCTGATTCGAGCCCTTGCCGCCCGGGCCCATCGCAAAGGACGAGCCCGCGATGGTTTCGCCGATCAGCGGCATACGTTCGGCGCGGAAAGTCAGATCGGTCACATAGATGCCGAGAATGACAACGCGCCCATTCGCCTGGGACTGCGTACTCATTTGCTGCGCTCCGTCGCACTGGGCGCGTCCGGCGCCAGCAACACACCCTTCTTGAACACAAAGCAGCCGTACCCACGCTGCTCGCCGGTCGCGATCACGCAATACGCCTGCTTCGCCCGCTCATAGAAAGCGAAGCGTTCAATCGAGGCAAATGGCACATCGCGCCCTTCGGCGGCGTTCACTTCAGCTTGCGCCTCGCGTTGCACGGCAGGAATCGTGTTCGGCTCGCCGACCACTTCCATGCGCAGCGCCGGATCGTCGACGAAGCTATCGAGCGGCATGACAGACAGCACCGCGCGAACCGCGCTCGCCGCATCCGCGCCGTCGAAGCGCAGCAGTTTGCCCAGCACCGTTTCACGCGCAACGGAATCGCCGGGGAAATTCGCATCGCAAATCACCACTTCGTCGCCGTGGCCCATCGCGCGCAGCGCGTACAGCACATCGGCGTTCAACAGCGGGTCCAGATTCTTCAGCACAGTGTCTTCTCCATGTTCTATCGGACTGCCATCGGATCAGCGTTCGACGGTCAGTCTCCGTAAGGTATCCAGATGTTCTTCACTTGCACCGCCTGACGCAGCCAAGCCGGGCCTTCTGTCGAGCGGTCGAACCAGTCGAACTCGCGGCCATGATCGACAAAGGTGCGCTTCAGGTTACCCACCGAGGCGCGCTCAACCAGTGCCGAATCCGCCGCACTGCCGAAGCACCAGAGCGCATCGACGTCATCGTGCTTGGCCAGCGCAGGCAGCAACGCAGCGCGCTCGCCGGTGACAATGTTCAGCACGCCGGCAGGTATATCCGATGTCTCGACCACCTGATACAGATCCGTCGCCGTCAACGGGTTCGATTCGCTCGGCAGTACCACCACGCGGTTGCCCATCGCCAGCGTCGGCCCCACCAGCGAGACGAAAGCCAACAGCGGTGCCTCGTCGGGACAGGCAATGCCGATCACGCCAAGCGGCTCGTGCATTGCCAGCGCGACACCACGCAACGGCGGAGTATGCACCGCGCCGTCGAACTTGTCCGCCCACGCGGCATAGGTGAAGAGCCGCGTCACCGCCGCTTCGACTTCCGCATGCGCGGCGGCTAGCTCAACGCCGGTGCGCGCCACCAGTTGCCGTGCGAATTCGTCGCCCCGCACCGTGAGATTCTCGGCGAGGTAGTACAGGACCTGGGCGCGATTATGCGTACTGGCCTGCGACCACTTCCCTGCACCGCGCGCCGCCTCGACAGCATTGCGAATGTCCTTGCGATTACCCTCGCCCACCTCGCCGACAATCGCGCCGTCTGCACCATAGACGGGCAGCGAATAACCGCCGTCTGGCCGCACCTGCTTGCCGCCAATGAACAGCTTGGCAGTGCGATCGATCGGCGTGACGTTTGCCACCGCGGCAAGCGACGGGTCCGTTGCGGCGCGCTCATTCGCAACTCGTGCAGGACGTTCAACGAGCTTAAGCCACGCACGCGGCTTCAGATATTCGTAAATGCCCTCGCGGCCGCCTTCACGACCATAACCGGACTCGCGATAACCGCCAAAGCCGACCGCGGCATCGAACAGATTGGTTGCGTTGACCCACACAACACCCGCTTGCAGGCGCGGCGCGATATCGAGCGCACGGCCAATCGTTTCGCTCCACACGCTCGCGGCCAATCCATAGCGCGTGTTGTTGGCAAGCGCGACCGCTTCGTCCGGCGTGCGGAAGCTCATCGTCACCAGAACGGGGCCGAAGATCTCTTCCTGAGCGAGCGTCGAAGCAGGAGCAACACCTGTTACGAGTGTGGGCGGGTAATAGCAACCCTGACCCGGCACGGCGGCGTCCGGCGATTGCCATACCGAGCAGCCTTCCAGACGGCCCGCTTCCAAGAGCGACTGAATTCGCTCGAGCTGCACCGGATCGACGATCGCGCCCATATCGATGCTCTTGTCGAGCGACGAACCCACGCGCAGCGTTTCCATGCGCCGCTTCAGCTTGTCGATGAAGCGCGCTTCAATGCCCTCTTGCACCAGCAGACGTGAACCGGCGCAGCAGACCTGCCCCTGGTTGAACCAGATGGCGTCCACGACGCCTTCGACTGCACCGTCGAGGTCGGCATCGTCGAACACGATGAACGGCGACTTGCCACCAAGTTCGAGCGTCAGCGATTTACCGGAGCCGGCCGTCACCGAGCGAATCTGCCGGCCGACTTCAGTCGAGCCGGTAAACGCGAGCTTGTCCACATCAGGATGTTCGACGAGCGCAGCGCCAGTGCGGCCATCGCCGGTCACAACATTCAGCACACCCGCAGGCAAACCGGCGCGATGCGCCAGCTCCGCAAACAATAAGGCCGTGAGCGGCGTGTATTCTGCAGGTTTCAGCACAACACAATTTCCGGTTGCGATAGCCGGCGCAATCTTCCACGCGAGCATCAGCAGCGGGAAATTCCATGGCACGATCTGACCGACTACGCCCAGCGGCGCAAAATCGGCAAACTCGCTGTCCTGCAGTTGCGCCCACCCGGCGTGATGCAGGAAGTGACGCGCGACCAGCGGCACGTCGATGTCGCGCGTCTCGCGAATCGGCTTGCCGTTGTCTAGCGCTTCAAGCACGGCGAACAGACGGCTATGCCGTTGCACCATACGCGCTAGCGCATACAAATGACGCGCGCGTCCAGCGCCACCGAGCGTTAGCCAGGCAGGCTGCGCGGCGCGTGCGGCAGCAACCGCCGCGTCGACATCAGCCGCATCGCCTTGAGCGATTTGCGCAAGCAACTCGCCCGTGGCAGGTTCGCGCGATTCGAAGCGCTCGCCCGAAGCCGGTGCATGCCATGCCCCGCCGATAAAATGCCCGAAGCTCGCCTCGTGCTGCGCAAGCCACGCGCGCGCAGGCTGATCGTCCTCGGGTGCGGGACCGTACTCCATCGAAGAAAAATATTCGGCTACGCTCATGGGATCGGTCTGCTCAGGCTACGGGGTGACGATTGAAGGAGGAATAACGGCCGCTCACGTGATGTTCGAGCTGGCGTTCAATATCCGCGAGAAGACTCGACGCGCCGACACGGAACAGTTCCGGCTCGAGCCACGCACGCCCCAGTTCCTCTTTCATCAGGATCTGATACGTGAGCACGGATTTCGCACTGGACACACCGCCCGCCGGCTTGAAACCGATCAGGATGCCGGTACGCTCGTAGTAATCACGGATCATGCGCACCATCACCAGCGACACGTCGAGCGTCGCATTCACGCCTTCCTTGCCGGTTGAAGTCTTGATGAAATCGGCGCCCGCCATCATGCAGATCATCGAAGCGCGCGCCACATTCGAGAGCGTGCGGATATCGCCGGTGGCGAGAATCGCTTTCAGATGCGCCGGACCGCAGGCCGCACGGAAATCGCGCACCTCGTTGTAAAGCGCTTGCCAGTTGCCCGTAAGCACATGCTCGCGCGTGACGACGATGTCGATCTCTTGCGCGCCATCGGCCACCGAGGCTTCGATCTCTTTCAGTTTGAGCGGATGCGGAATGAGGCCTGCCGGAAAGCCGGTGGACACTGCCGCAACGGGGATGCCGCTGCCCTGCAATGCATCGACCGCAGCGGCCACAAAGCGATGATAGACGCACACCGCGCCGGTCGTGATGGTCTGCGGTGCGATGCCGAGCGCGCTGAGGATATCCGCACGCACCGGCTGCCGCGCTTTTGCGCACAGGCGCCGCACGCGGCCTTCGGTGTCATCGCCACTCAGCGTGGTCAGGTCGATGCAGGTGACCGCCTTCAATAGCCACGCGGCCTGCGCATCTTTCTTGACGGTGCGCCGCGTGCCGAGCGTAGCGGTGCGCCGCTCGACTGCAGACTGATTCACGCGCAGGCCGTCGAGCCAGGCGGCGTCGAACGGCACGCCGGGATTACGTTCGGGATGTACGGCCACGCCGCGCCGAAGCGCGATGACCGAGGAAGACGAAGATGGAGCTTCAGGCATGGGTCGTCCGTGATTTTGTGCAGTGCACAGCAACCAGTGATGGTTTATTCGCAACCATCGTACATCGAATGATAGGATCGTAACAAGCTTCGTTACGATCATTTCCTCATATCGTGTTTGTGGAACTGGCGCGCATCGGCAACCGCCGGGTCGTCACGGGTTTGGCCATCGGTATTTCCACTAGGCGCTGTACTGCGAGTGCAGATATCGTTGAGCCCGCAGCGGTGCCTGGTTGGATGACCCCTGTTCGAAAACGACCCTGCTCAAAACGTGGAGTTGCAGCACGATGATTGACGAAGCTCGCGTCGTGAGCGCCCTGGCGGCGCGCGCGGTCGTGCCGGATGACAGCCAGCGCCGCGGTCTCGCGGCAATGGCTCGACGGCGTCGAGCTGCTGTGCTTCGATGAATTCCACGTGCACGATATCGCCGATGCATTTCTGATCGGCCGCTTTCTCGAGATCGCACTTGAACTGGGCACGCGCATCGTGCTGACGTCGAACTCCGCGCCGCAGGGTCTGCTGCCGAATCCGGAATTTCATGAGCGCTTCGATCTGTCGCGCACGCTGAGCCGGTTAGCCGAAATGCAATCGCGAACCTATCTGAATCTTTTCGATAGCCCTGCGGCAGCGTCCGAGATGACGACATCTCTCACCTGAGCGATGCCGCCTGTTCTACGGTTGCGCGCTCAGGCCGCGGCGGCAACCACCTCGATGCGCAACGCCTCTCCTCCCGCCGCAATGACAAGCAGACGGTCGACGTTGGGATGTGCACCCGGACGATTACGGGCGTCGGACGTATGCTCCGCGAATACTGCCATGCCGTGCTCGGCTGCCTTGGCATCCAGCGCGCCGAATACCTGCTGCAGATAGTGGTAAACGGCGACCGAACCCTGCTTGCCAGGCTTGTTCTCAATGCTCGCCACCACGGCACCCTTGCCGTCCAGCAGATCGATACGCTCGATGCCGTCGATCGAAGGCAGTTGAGCCAGATTGTCCTTGAATACGTTACTCGGTTGAATCACTGAAAGGGCTCCATCGGTTAGATAGTGAACGTTGCGGCGGTATCTTATCCGATAGGATTCTGCACAACGCGCAAGCTCGCCCGGCGACCGGTTCGCAGAATGCGCACCAGAAAACTTCTAACTATCAGGACGATTCTTTGCCCATCTCTATCACGCGTCGGCGCCTGGCTCTCGGGCTACCGTTCCTGCTCGGCAGCGGGCTCACCACTCAGCTTTACGCAGCCACCAACCCCATCAGCAACATCGAACGCCGCCGCGGCGGACGCCTTGGTGTGTTCGCTATCGATACCGGCTCCGGCCGAACGCTCGCTTACCGGGCCGACGAACGTTTCCTGATGTGCAGCACCTTCAAGGGACTTCTCGCCGCGCAGGTGCTCGCACGCGTGGACGCGGGCAAGGAGAATCTGGACCGCCTCGTGCATTACACGGAGAAGGACCTGATCTTCACGTCCCCCGTGACGAAGGCCAATGTCGCGCAAGGCGCCATGTCGGTCCGCGCGATGTGTCAGGCCATCGTCGAGGTCAGCGACAACACAGCGGCGACCCTGTTGATGAGAGACGCTGGCGGACCTCCCGCGCTGACCCAATTTGTTAGAAGCCTCGGCGACACCGTCACGCGTTCGGATCGCTATGAACCCGACTCCAATCAATACAGCGGCGCGCGCGATACCACGACGCCGAAAGCGATCACGAAATCAGTCGGCAAGATACTCCTGGGCAATGTGTTGAGCGCGCAGTCGCGTCAACAACTTGAAAGCTGGATGATCGATTGCGAGCCAGGCCTCGACAGGATCCGCGCGTCGTTGCCGACGGACTGGGTTGCCGCAGACCGGCCGGGAACCAGCGTCGAAGAAGAAACGAACGACTACGCGATCGTGCGGCCACCGGGACGTGCGCCTCTACTTGTCGCGGCCTATTACGATGCACCGTATGTCGACATGGACGGCCGTGAAGCCGTCATGCGCGAGGTCGGTGCCGCGTTTGTCGACTGGGCCAAGCGCAGCGCGTAATGAGAGCCGGCCTGCGCAATCGCCATTGCTATCACAGCAATACGTTCGGCAGCGCAGGCCGTCTCAGCTATTTGACGTCGAAATTTTAAAGAACGATCCGCTTCAGCCCGCGCTATCCACTTCTGCACGCGTAGGTATCGACGGTTGCGCGCCAGCGCGCGTGACCGAAATCGAGGCTGCCCGTTGCGCCAGACTGATCGCGCCTTCAAGCGGCTGCCGCGCGGCAATTTGCGCGGCAAATACACCAATAAACGTATCCCCAGCAGCAGTCGTATCGACTGCCTGAACCTGCGGCGCAGGGAAGTGCGTCCCTTCGCCACCTTCGAGCAAAAGATAGGCGCCTTGCGAGCCAAGCGTCACGATCACATTGCGCGCGCCGCCACGTTGCAACTCTGTCGCCGCCCTTCTCGCGCCACTCTCCGATTCGACCGGCAGGCCGGCGAGGATTGCGGCTTCGACCTCGTTCGGAACGAGGTAATCGACCAGAGGCAACCATTCAGCGGGCAACGGCCCGGTTGCCGGCGCCGGATTCAGCACCGTGATCTTGCCAAGGCGCCGCGCAAGGCTGAGCGTCGCGAAGACCGAATCCCATGGCGTTTCCAGTTGGCAAACCACGACGTCGCAAGCCTTGATTGCAGCCTCGTGACGCGCGACGCTATCCGGCGTGAGCTGGCCATTGCTGCCCGCAACCACGACGATAGTGTTCTGTCCGTCGTCCGAGACCGTCACCATCGCGACACCGGTAGGCTGCGCCGGGTCGACATCAATACCCGCGCAATCGATGCCTTCCGTTTCCAGATCCTTGACGCGCTGCGCGCCGTTGGCATCCTTGCCGACGCATCCGACCATCGCCACACGCGCACCGATGCGCGCTGCCGCCACCGCCTGATTGCCGCCCTTGCCGCCGGCAACCTGAGAAAACTCATGTCCGCTAATGGTCTCGCCCGGCCGCGGCAAATGCGGCGAACGCGCCACGAGGTCGGTATTGATACTGCCCACCACGAGAACCCGGCCCTGCTTCACTTCTTTCGACACTTTCTCTCTCCTGCCGATCATTCGCCGAATGACGGGATCATGCGGCGCGACGCCGGCTTCTATAGGTATCCAGCACGACCGCCACGACAATGACGGCCCCTGTAATAATGCGCTTGGTGGGTTCGGTAGCGCCAATCTGCGCGAGACCTGCGGCCAGCACCGAGATGATCAACACGCCGAAGAAGGTGCTGGTCACCGAGCCACGCCCACCCATCAAACTCGTCCCGCCAATCACCACCGCTGCAATCACCTGCAATTCGATGCCCGAGCCGGCATTCGGATCTGCCGCTTCGAGACGTGAGATCTGGAACAGCGCGGCGAGGCCGGAGAGCAGACCCATCATCGCGAATACCGCGATCTTGTAGGGCCGCGGATTGACGCCTGCGAGACGCACCGCTTCCTCGTTGGTGCCGATACCGACCAGATAGCGGCCAAACACCGTGCGCGTCAACACGAACTGCGCAACGACCATCACGATGATAGCGATCAGAAACGCGGGCGAAATGCCAAACGCGATCGGGTTGGAAAGGAAGTCGAACGCATCGCCGATGTAAGCCGTGCGCGAGTTGGTCAATTGATACGCAATGCCGCGTGCCCCCTCGAGCACGCCGAGCGACACGATAAATGACGGAATCCGCCACGCCACGGTAATCGTGCCGGTCACGCAGCCCGTCAAGGTTGCGCCCGCCATGCCGAGCAAGGCAGACGGCAGCGCCGGCCAATGCCATTGCAATGCCGCGATGCTCGTCAATGCCGCGCCGAGCGCCAGCACGGAGCCGACCGACAGGTCGATGCCCGCGATGATCAGCACAAAGGTCATGCCGATCGACATCACCACCAGATCGGGGATCTGGTTAGCGATCGTGCTGAACGTGTCGTAGGTGAGGAAGTGCGAGCTCAGCAGCGAAAACAGTACGATCATGCCGAGCAGCGCGCCAAGCAGTCCCAAGTAGTTCGAGAAGCCAAGACGCGTGCCGACCGGCTTTGCGTTCTTGGGCGGTTCGTTCTGCAGCGTAGGCAGGCTGGTTGGTGCGGTCATGCTTAGTACTCCACTAATTTGTCGCCGGGCTTGCCGCCGGGCACGTGTGCATCGGGCGCGATCGGCTCGTGCAGGATTTCGTCGCGCTGCGTGTAGCCCGCGAACGCCGCTGCGAGCAGCCCGTCCTGGGTCCAGGCGCCGCGCTCGAACAGTCCCGTCATCCGTCCTGCCGACATCACGCCGATGCGGTCGCAAATCGACATCAATTCGCGCAGATCGCTCGACACCACCACCAAAGCACGGCCTTCCCGCGCGAGGGTGCCCATCAAGGCGTAGATATCGAACTTCGCGCCAACGTCGATGCCGCGCGTGGGTTCGTCGAACAACAGCACCGTGCAATCGCGCGCGAGCCAGCGGCCGATCACCACCTTCTGCTGATTACCACCCGAAAGCTCGGATACGACCTGAGCCGGTCCTGAGCAACGCACGCGCATGGCGTCGATCTGCTGGCCCGCCATGGCCGCCTCGCGACGCGCGTCCACTACGCCGTTCTTCGACACGGCGCCCAGATGGCCGAGCGAAATATTGGCGGCGATCGGCTGCGTGAGCAGGAGGCCTTCGCCTTTGCGATCTTCCGTAATCAGGGCGACGCCATGCTTCACGGCGTCTACTGGCGAGGTGATCTGCACTTTCTCGAGCGCACCGCCGCCATATGCAATCGACACTTCGCCGGCATCGGCGCGATCCGCGCCGTAGATAAGCCGCATCAATTCGGTGCGGCCCGCGCCGATCAAACCGCTGATGCCGAAAATCTCACCGGCCTTCACTTCGAAGGAAACGTCGTACACCACGGGCTCGCGGGTCATCCCGCTGACCTTCAACGCGACCTCGCCAATGCGCCGCTCGCCAAGATCGATCGACTCGCCAATGTCGCGCCCGACCATCAGCGTCACGAGACGGTCGGCAGAGAGATTCGCCATTTCGTCGACATGCACGAGCCGACCGTCACGCAGCACGGCGGCGCGCTTCGCGATACGTTTCAATTCTTCCAGCCGGTGCGAGATATACACCAGCGCGACGCCACGCGACTTGAGCCGCTCGATCTGCTCGAACAGCAGATCGACCTCGCGCGCCGTCAGCATCGCGGTGGGTTCGTCGAGGATCAGCACACGGCAATCGCCGATCAGATTGCGGGCGATCTCGACCATCTGCTGATGCCCGATGCCCAGGGTACCCACCAGCGTATCGGGATGGATCGCGTCGAGCCCGACTTGCGCCATGGCGTGCCGCGCATCCTCGCGCAGTTTGGTGCGGTCGATCCAGCCGAACACGCCGCGCTGCGGCAAGCGGTTCAGGAACAGATTTTCGGCAACAGAAAGCGTCGGCAGCAGGTTCAGTTCCTGCATGACCATGCGCACGCCAAGCGCTTCAGCGTCCTTGCGGCTCGCGGGCGTGTAAGCCGTGCCGCCTAGCGTCATCGAGCCGGTAGTCGGCGTCACCAGACCGCCGACGATCTTCGACAAGGTGCTCTTGCCCGCACCGTTTTCGCCGGTCAGCGCCAGCACCTCGCCTGCGCGCAGGTCCAGCGAGATATCCGCGAGTACGGGCTCGGCGTAGGTCTTGCCGATGCCGTGAACCTGCAGCACGGTTTTGGCATCGACAAGGGAAAGGTTTGGAGTAGACATCAAATTGACCGAATCAGACCAGAAGCGGGCGCGTGGCGCCGGGCGGCGCCACGCGTTATACCGTTCTTACTTGGTGACCAGATCGACCGGCGTTTCGACCACGCCAGACAATTCCGACTGCTTCTTGTGTTCCGACAGTGCCTTCAAAGCGGTATCGATACCGAATACGGCCTGCTTGGCGGCGTATTGATCCGCCGTCGCGAGGACACGGCCATCAGCGAGCATCGGCTTGATCGCGCTGATGTTGTCGTAGCCGACCACCTGGATCTTGCCAGCCTTGCCAGCCGCACGTACGGCCGAGACCGCACCGATCGCCATGTTGTCATTGCCGCACAGCAGTGCCTTGACATCCGGGTTTGCGTTGAGGATCTGGCTCGCGACCGCGTTGCCCTTGTCGATTTCCCACTCGCCCGATTGCAGCGATACCACCTTCATGCCGCCGGCCGCCATCGAATTCTTGAAGCCCAGCGTGCGTTGCTGCGCGTTGGTCGTCGTCGAGACGCCTTCGATAATCGCCACGTTGTCGCCCGACTTCAGATGCTTGGCGAGGTAGTCGCCTACCTTTTGCGCGCCCTTGGCGTTATCCGGGCCGACGAACGGAATGTTCAGATCTTTCGACTTGAGCACGTCCTTGTCCAGCTGGTTGTCGATGTTGACCACGATGATGCCCGCGTCGACAGCCTTCTTCAGCACCGGCACGAGCGCCTTCGAATCAGCCGGTGCAATCACCAGCGCATCGACCTTCGACACGATCATCTGCTCGACGATACGGATCTGGTTGGCGGTGTCCGTCTCGTCCTTGATACCGTTGGTGATCAGGTCGAACTTGTCCGGATTCTGCTTCTGATAATCCTTGGCGCCGGTTTCCATAGTGAGGAAGAACTCGTTGGCCAACGACTTCATCACAAGCGCGACCTTCGGCTTGTGCGGGGTTTGCGCGAACGCGGTGGACATGGGCAGAACCGACGCGGCCAGGAAGGCTGCACCGACTACGATAGCGCGACGTCGCGCCGGTTGGAAATGGCGAATCATTGATGTGTCTCCTGTTCGCTCGTTCGGTCTACGTACTGATAGCCGCCGAATCGTGTGATGGGTTAGGACGTCACGTTTGCCACCATATGCTGGGACAAGCGTGAGCAGGTCCAATCCTATCCTCGCGATCTCGGTTATGCTATGCCAAATTTCAAAATCGGGCGTTTCAAAAATGGAACACGTGGACTGGGACGATCTAAGGATTCTGGTGGCCATCGCGCGCGGCGGCACCATGCGCTCCGCCGCGGCGGCATGCGATCTGAGCGCGCCTACCCTCTCGCGGCGCCTAACCGAGCTCGAGCGCCGGCTGGGCGAGCCGCTGATCGACCGGGTGCCGTCGGGCTGTACCGTGACGGCCTTCGGCGCACGGGTGCTGGCGTGGGCCGAGCAGATGGAAGACCTCGCCCATCAGATCGAGCGCGCCGCGGACGTGACCGGCAGCAGCGGCCCGCACGGCACGGTGCGGATCAATGCGGTCGAGTGGCCATCGTACATTCTGTTGAAGCTGCTTGGCTCGTTTCAGGAGCGGCTGCCCGGTCTTCAGATCGAAGTGCTGACGTCTCGGCGGCCTTATAGCCTCGCGCGGCGCGAAGCCGACATTGCACTGTGGTCCGAGTGTCCGGAAGAAGGCGACCTGTATGTGCGCCGGATTGGCCGCATCCGCTTCGGGCTGTTCGCTTCGCGCGATTACTATCTGCGGCACAAGGCGGCCATCGCCAGAAAGGAGTGGGACAAGCTGTCGTTCGTCGGTTACGACGACCGGCAGCCCGATCATCCGGCCACGCAATGGCTGAAAACCCTGACCGGCGCGCCGGCGCCCTCGCTTCGAAGCAGCTACGGCATGGGGGTGTTCGATGGCGTGCTGGGCGGCTCCGGGCTCGGCGTGCTCGCCCAGCTCGCGGGCGACACGACGAGCGATCTGGTCTGCGTGGAGCGGCACATCAAGCCGCTCGACCAGGACGTGTGGATGGTGCTGCATCCTGCACTGCGCGACAGTGAGCGCATCCGCACCGTGGCGAATCTGATTGCCGAGATTTTCCGCTAGGCATGGGGTTGACCCGAAGGCCGGATCGAACTGGCCGCATGAGATCCCGGCGTGACAGGCTGGTTATTCCTGACGCTGAACGATCCGGCCGTCGGCGAGATCAACCGTTTCGCCAACCTTGAGCGCCTGTACCTGCTGGACCTGTTCCGCCGAGAAGCGGTGCTCTGGGTCATGGAAAACGTGCAGCGGATAGACAAACGTCCCCTGCTTCCAGTAGCGGCGGTCGAAGGTCACGGCGAACTTCTTCTCGCTCTGCCTGACCGGCGTAAGCGAGGTCAGCTTAGCGCGAAACTTCACCACCTCGCCGCGTACCAGATCGCGCTGCGACGCCACCATCATCCCGACTTCGCTTGCGGGATCGTTGGCCTCCGGGCAGTTTTCCGCCGCCTGAACAGCAGCCTCACCGGCCTGAACCAGTCCTTGCAACCACCGCTTCGTGTCGGACAGCGGGTTATCTTCCATCATGATTCGCATTTCCTGTCACTGACTCAATTTGCCAACCGGTGCCTGGGCCTGGACCTGCGCGTGAAAAATCACCGACGCGGGCTTGCCGGTTCTCGGGTCCCACGGCTCCTGCAATGCACGCAGGACGAGCCCGCTATCGCGCATCAGTTCGACCCATGCCTGCAAGGTACGGAAGTACCACGGCGGGGCGTCGGTAAATGCCGGGCCGAAGCCGGCCCACGAGCCCGTGCGCCAGCCATCAACGTACGGCAGATCGCCGCACGAAACAAGAGGATGGAGCGTCTGCACAAGCAGGCTCCCATCTGCTTCGAGCAGCGTTGGCATGATCCGCAGCAGACCCTCTACCGACTCCTTGCCGAGCAGCGAAAAATTGCATACTACGACATCGGCGCTCGCTTTGAGCTGCCCTGTAGCGATCTCTTCGTACGACTGAACCCTGCCATCGATTACCCCCGCCTGCTTCGCTGCAGCCACCAGTTCAGGCACCACGTCCACCGCCGTCACGCCGATCCCGCGTTGCTGCAACGCGAGCGCTAGCCACCCCTCTCCGCAGCCGAGGTCGATGACAGTCCTGGGCTTGCAAGCCAGCACCGCATCCACGATGGCCCGATCCGTAACCAGACGGCGGCTTTCGATTTCGCGGGCACGTACTGCCTGTGTCCACGGCGAAGCATTGTGCCGCCACGAGTCGATGATCTTGCTGTCGCTCAGAGGGTCGAGGTTCATGGGTCGTTCCAACGACAAGTCAGGCCGTATCCTACCTCTCGCTGCGCAAGTGGCGCATACACCGCTGCGTCCCCGGGATGGGGAAACTGTTATTCTCTCCTCTCCCGACTGCCGCATGGTCGCATGTGATGGACCAACCGCCTGGCATCAAGCCAGACAGGACGTTGAATGTTCGGTTTTCTGCGCAGCTTCTTCTCCAACGATCTGGCGATCGATCTCGGCACCTCAAACACGCTGATTTACATGCGCGGCAAGGGTATCGTCCTCGACGAGCCATCGGTCGTGTCCATCCGGCAGGAAGGCGGCCCGAACGGCAAGCGGACCATTCTCGCGGTCGGCAAGGAAGCCAAGCAGATGCTGGGCAAGGTGCCGGGCAACATTGAAGCCATTCGCCCGATGAAGGACGGCGTGATCGCCGACTTCAACATCACGCAGCAGATGATCAAGCAGTTCATCCGGATGGTGCACGCGCCGCACATTTTTGCGCCGTCGCCGCGCATCGTGATCTGCGTGCCGTGCGGATCGACCCAGGTCGAGCGTCGCGCGATCAGGGAAGCGGCCCACACCGCGGGCGCGGCAAAAGTCTATCTGATCGAAGAACCGATGGCCGCCGCAACCGGTGCAGGCCTGCCCGTTTCCGAAGCCACCGGCTCGATGGTGGTCGATATCGGCGGCGGCACCACGGAAGTCGGTGTGATCTCGCTCGGCGGCATCGTCTACAAAGGCTCGGTGCGCGTGGGCGGCGACAAGTTCGACGAGGCGATCGTCAACTACATCCGCCGCAACTACGGCATGCTGATCGGCGAGCAGACCGCCGAAGCGATCAAGAAAGGCATCGGCTCCGCGTTTCCCGGATCCGAAGTCAAGGAAATCGAGGTGAAGGGCCGCAACATGTCCGAAGGCATACCGCGCAGCTTCACCGTTTCCAGCAACGAAATCCTCGAAGCGCTGACTGATCCGCTGAACCAGATCGTATCGGCGGTCAAGATCGCACTCGAACAGACCCCGCCTGAACTCGGCGCCGATATCGCCGAGCGCGGCATCATGCTCGCCGGCGGCGGTGCGCTGCTACGTGATCTCGACCGGCTGCTCGCCGAGGAGACCGGCCTGCCTGTATTCGTCGCCGAGGCGCCGCTGACCTGCGTCGTGCGCGGCTCCGGCATGGCGCTCGAGCGCATCGACAAATTCGGCGACGTCTTTTCCTACGAATAAGCCGATGCTTACTGGCTGAGTTCCTGCGCCTTGAGGCGCTTGCGGTGGGCCGCAACCTTCGCGCGGTTACCGCAGAGCGCCATGCTGCACCAGCGGCGCGCGTGACCTCGCGTGTGATCCGCAAACAGCAGCGTGCAATTCACCCCTTCGCACGCTTTCACCAGCGTGAAGTCTTCCTCGCAGACAAGTCTGGCCAGCGCTTCGGCCACCGGCATCAGCAGCGACTCGGCTGACTGCCAGCGCCGCTTCGCGCGAAGCTCGAAAGTCGTCACGCCATCCACGGTGTTCGCGTCGATTTCCCGATGCTGTTCGTCACGCTCCAGCAACTGATTCACCGGTTCGAGCTCGCGCAGATCTTTGGCACTCAGAGGCCGTCCCTTGTGCTGCTTCACAAATCCCCTGAACCACTCGCGCAACTCGCGCGCCTTCGCTGCCACTTCATCGAGTTCGGCAAGCGTCGAACGGCGCCGGATGGCTTCGAGTGCTTCACGCGGCACAAACGCTGCCTGGTCCAGCCAGGCCAACAGGCCCTCGCCGTCGCTAATCCAGTCAACTTCCTCATCCACCGGCGTCGCCACCGAATTCAGAAAATCCAGTCCGGGCGCGTCGGCCAGGAACATTGCGGGTATTTGGCGGTAGTCCATCTCTTGTGACGAATACAGAGTGACGATAGACACATCGTAACCACTAAAATAGCTCTTGACAAGTTACATACGCACTTTGTAACCTATAAATACGCAATAGACAGGTTACAAAGAGACGTCGATGTGTGCGCACCCAAAGCGGCACCCACTATCTTGTAAGGAGCGAAAAATGGCGATTGGCAACGTAAGCGTGGTGCTTGTGCACGGCGCATGGGCAGACGGTTCGAGCTGGAGCAAGGTCATCGAACGTCTGGAAGGACAAGGCATCCGCGCGGTCGCGGCACCGTTGCCGCTTACGTCGCTGCAGGACGACGTCGCGGCGCTGAACAGAACACTCGAGCGGATCGACGGTCCGGTTGTGCTTGCCGGACACGCTTACGCCGGCGGAGTGGTCGGGTTGGCGCGCGCAGACAACATCAAGGCGCTGGTCTATGTGGCGGCTCTGGCGCCCGACGAAGGTGAAACCGTTGGCGAAGTGTTCTACCGCGCTGAACCGCATCCGCAGGCGCCCAAGCTTGCACCGGACCAGCACGGTCTGATCTGGCTGCCTGACGACGCCTTCCCGGCGGCATTCGCACAACACGCGGCTTCACAGGAACTGACAGTGCTCCGCGCGGTTCAACGGCCTATTTCGGTTGCCTGTATTGGCGAGCCGGTGGGACGTCCGCTTTGGAAGGACGTTCCGAGCTGGTTCCTGATCGCCGAGCAGGATCGCATGATCAGTCACGACACCCAGCAGTTCATGGCGCAGCGGATGAACGCGCGGGTGCATTCGTACCCGGTCGATCACACGCCCATGATCACGGCCCCTGACGCCGTGACGAACGTGATCGTCGAAGCGGTCAACGCAGTATCGGCTCAATAAAGACGCGGGCCACATTCGTATCCGTATACATCCCCTGCTCTGCACCGCAGGCAGACCCGTTGATTCATTCAGGAGAAAACTCATGTCCTCTATTAGCTATCGTTCCGCCGACGTGGACGGCGTCAAGGTGTTTTATCGTGAAGCTGGTCGTCAAGGCGCTCCGAAACTGCTGCTTCTGCACGGCTTTCCGAGTTCGAGCCACATGTTTCGCGATCTGATTCCGAAGCTGGCGGACCGCTTCCATATCGTCGCTCCGGACCTGCCGGGTTTTGGGCAGTCCGACATGCCGGCTCGTGAAAGCTTTGCGTACACGTTCGACCACATTGCGGAGGTGATTGGGCGTTTCACCGAGGTGATTGGCTTCGACCGCTTTGCCATGTACGTTTTCGATTACGGCGCGCCAACGGGCTTCCGGCTTGCCGTCAAGCATCCCGAACGAATCGCCGCGATCATCTCGCAGAACGGCAATGCGTATGAAGAAGGATTGAGCGACGGATGGAATCCGATCCGTGCCTATTGGAAAGACGCTTCACCGGCTAATCGCGAAGCGCTTCGCGCGCTGCTGACACATGAAACGACCGTATGGCAGTACACGCACGGCGTGCCGGACGCGTCACTCGTGTCACCCGACGGCTACTCGCTCGACGAGTTTTATCTGAGCCGTCCGGGTGCAGATGAAGTCCAGCTGGATCTGTTCCGCGACTATCGGAGCAATGTGGCGTTGTACCCGGCGTTCCAGCAGTATTTCCGCACCCATCAACCGCCACTTCTCGCGGTGTGGGGCAAAAACGATCCGTTCTTTCTGCCCGCTGGCGCCGAAGCATTCCGGCGTGACCTGCCGGCGGCAGTGGTGCGCTTTCTCGATACCGGGCACTTCGCGCTGGAAACGCATGCCGCGGAAATCGCTGCGGCGATTGGCGAATTCCTGAGTGCGCAGGAACGTTCCTGAAATTCAGTCGTTGCCGGCGATTCTCGTTTGCGATACATTATGCTCGTTTATGATCGACTCACCCAACCGAGCAAGGATCGCCAGATGCAACGAAGCCGACAGAACGCCATGGATGGGCTGCTGCCCGACGAGCGCGAGCAACTCATCCTCGAGCGTCTGCGAACCCAGGGCCGGGTGCTGGCGTCCGAAATCGCGGCCGAACTCAACACGTCGGAACACACCGTCCGCCGCCACTTGCGCGACCTCGCCAGCGCGGGGTTGTGCAAGCGCGTGTACGGGGGCGCTCTGCTGACTTCGCCGTCTCATCTGAACGCATCGACGCGTATGAAAGCAGATGTGGATCGCAAGCAACGCCTTGCCATTGCTGCTGCGTCGATCGTGCAGCCCGGGCAGGTGATCCTGCTGGACGCGGGTTCGACCAATGTTGCGATCGCGCAGGCGCTTCCGGACAACGCAGGACTGACCGTCGTGACGAACTCGCCAGAGGCTTGCCTGCGTCTGCTGGATCGGCCGGGCTTCGACATCGTTCTGATCGGCGGCAGGGTCGGCGGCGATGTCGCGGGCGCGCTGGGGTCGACCGCACTGCTGCAGGTCCAGCAGATCAAAGCCGACGTCTGCTTCCTGGGCGCGTGCGCCCTCGATCCCGTCGAAGGCATTGCCGCCTTCAATGCCGAAGATGCCGAACTCAAACGCGCCATGCTCAAATCGAGCAGCGTGCTCGCGATCGCGATGACGACCGAGAAGCTGATGACAGCGGCGCCTTTCGTTGTCGGGCCAGCGTCCGCCATCGACTGTCTGATCGTTGAAGCCGATCTTGCCGCGGATCGCATCAGCGAACTCGAAGAAGTCTGCGACAACGTGATGGTGGCAACATCATGAAGCCGATCAGGGAACGTCTTGCCACTCTCGCGGTTTTTCTCGCGAACGGCTTTGGGATCGGTGCGTGGGCGGTCGAAATTCCGCGCATCAAGGAGCACCTCTCGTTAAGCGACAGTGCGTTGGGGATCGCGCTGTTCTGTTTCGCGCTGGGCGCCATCGTCGCCATGCCGCTTGCGGGCAGGCTCGCTCCGCGCTTCGGCAGCGGCCGGGCTACCGCACTGCTCGGCGTGGCGTTTTTTATCGCGCTGCCACTACCCGCGTTTGCGCCCAATCTTCCATTGCTCTGCCTGGTACTCCTTCTGCTTGGCGCGGCAAATGGTGCCCTGGACGTTTCGATGAACGGTCACGCAAGCGCGATCGAAACGCAGTGGCGCTCGCCGATCATGTCGTCATTCCATGCTGCATGGAGCGCAGGAGGCCTAACCGGTGCGGCGACGGGCGCGCTGATACAGAAGTGGGGCTTCGGCGCCGCCGGCGGTCTGTTGCTTCCCGACGCTTTCATTGGAGCGCTGATCGTCGCGGCGGCAGTTCTCGCACTGCGCGATGTCGGGGTCCGCGCAAGCAAGGCAGCCGGTGGCTTCGCTCTACCAGACGCAAGTGTGATGAAGCTCGCTGCGTTGGCCTTTCTTTGCATGATGGTTGAAGGCGCCGTGGCCGACTGGAGCGCCGTTTTCCTGCGCTCTGTCCTGAATCGGGAGGCGAGCGTTGCGGCCATCGGATATTCTGCTTTTGCCTTCTCCATGGCGGCGTGCCGTGTGATCGGCGACGTGTCCGTGCGTCGACTGGGCGCGAGTACTGTGGTCGGACTCGGTGGTTTTCTGGCAGCAAGCGGCTTCGCCCTGGTACTGGGCTTACCCAATGTCTGGACCGCCGTCGTCGGGTTCGTGCTTGTCGGTCTTGGCCTCGCCAATATCGTGCCGGTCATTTTCAGCGCTGCGGGCCGCTCGGCTGCGACACCTGCTGTCGGCGTATCGATGGCAGCCACTGCAGGTTATGCGGGCTTTCTGGTGGGACCACCGTTGATTGGATTCGGCGCGGGTTTCGTGGGCTTGCGGCTGGCGTTGTGTGCGCTGCTGATTGCAGCGTTGATCGTCTGCGCTGTGGGTGGCAGGGCCGTGCGGAGTGCGGGGATGTCAACTCGTCTGGCGACGTCGAAATAGGATGCGCTAACGCCAATCCTGCTAGACAGTACAGCGCCCGCTCAGTTGGTAATACGGCCATCCCGCAAGTCGGCCGACGGTTGGCCGCGCACGTTTTCCGCCACGCCTGAACCGGCCTTGACGCTGCCGTCAGGCTGCGGCACTTCAACCGGCTTGACTTCGACGGGAGCCGTGCCGTTCTCCTTCAAGCCGAGCTTATCGGCAGTCTGGGGAGACACATCGACGATTCGGCCCTTGACGTAGGGGCCCCGATCCCTGATTTCGACGACCGTACTGCTGCCGTTTTTCAGATTGGTGACTCGAGCCTTGGTGCCAAGCGGTAGCGTTTTGCTCGCGGCGGAATTCGATTGCGGATCCATCGGCATACCGTTGGCCATCTTCTTTGTGTAAAAGTTACGGCCGTAGTAAGAAGCCTTGCCCTTGCGAGTCTTGCCGGAGAGATCGAGATGAGGCTTGTGAGTTGCGCTTGGGTTTGCGTTTGCTGGGCCGGCATTCGCTGATACCTGCTTTTGCGCTGAAAATGCCGTGCTGAAACAGCATGACATCACCAGAAACAGAACCGGTCCGAGCGCATGCCTTCGGACCGGCGTCCATGGCTCCTTCAGGCCCACCGTGTCCGCGTCAGGGAGAAAGCCCCGTGGCCGACTCTCCCTGGTATGAAGATTACTTTTCACCTGCCACTCCTCTTCAGCCTGACGAAAGCGGCGGGCACCGGTTCAGCTATCAGGAGCGCTCCGGTCAACAGACCTTAGTTGTCCCGATCGACGGAGAGCGCCAGATCTTTCTGTGCCTCCAGCGACTGTAGCCGCTCGGCCAACGCCTGGCTGATCGAGGCGTAGGCGGTACTGCCCAAGGTCAGCCGCAAAGGCGGCCGATCTGCATCGACCGCGTCAATCATCGCATTGACCGTTTTGGCAGCATCGCCCTTGAGAACGAAACTTCCGGAAGACACCGCCTTGCGCACTTCACCGGCTGGTGTACTGTCGTAGCAATTCATGGGCCGCGCGTGCTCCAGACCCTGGCGAAAGTTGGTGAGAGTCGGCCCCGGTTCGACGATCAGAAAATCGATGCCGAACGGCGCGACCTCCTTGGCAACGGATTCGACGAAACCTTCAATCCCCCACTTGGTGGCGTGGTAAAGACTGAAGTTTGGATAAGCGATTTGTCCGCCCTCCGACGACACCTGAACGATCCGCCCTCCACCTTGCTCGCGCAGATACGGCAGGACTGCGCGGATAAGCTGGATCGAGCCCGCAAGGTTGGTCGCGATCTGCCGCTCGATCTGCGCGTCGCTTAGTTCTTCGGCAGCACCGAAGAGACCATAGGCCGCGTTGCTGACCACCACGTCGATGCGCCCCATCCGTTCGAAAGCATCTGCAACGGCGCCTCTGATTGCCTCGACATTGGTCACGTCGAGCGTGACGACATGCAGGCGATCGCCGTGCCGGGCAAGTAATTCGTCCAATGCTCCGGGTCGCCGCAAAGTGGCAACGACGCGGTCCCCACGCTCCAGTAAACGTTCGGTGAGGATGCGGCCGAGGCCGGTGGATGTTCCCGTAATGAACCAGGTTTTGGCCATGATGCGCCTCCAGTGAAGAAAAGGTGTGGGCTGTAGGGATCCATGCTATGGCGCTATCATTGTTGCGACAATCACCAATGAATGGCATGAGCAAGTGAAAATAGGCCACCAATGAACAAGCCGACACTGAGCGATCTACGCGCTTTTATGGCCGTTGCCGAACACCGCAGCTTCCGGCGCGCGGCCGACCTGCTTGGAATCACACGCTCAACGCTAAGCCATGCCGTGCGCGGATTGGAGGACAGCGTGGGAGCCCGTCTGCTGCACAGGACGACACGCAGCGTGTCGCTGACCGAGGCAGGCGAGCGCCTGCTGGGCCGTCTTGATCCACTGATGAGCGATCTCGACGCCGCACTGGAGGAAGTCGCAGGCGAGCAAGGTCACACAACCGGTACGCTGCGGATCAACGGCGGCGAAAACGCCATTCGATTATTGCTTCAGACAGTTGTGCCGGAATTCCTGGCGCGGTATCCCGGCGTGGAGTTGGACCTGGTAGCGGACGGACGACTGGTGGACATTGTTCAGCAAGGCTTCGACGCAGGCGTGAGATTGGGAGAAGCCGTGCCCAAGGATATGGTGGCGGTTCGGCTTGGACCTGACATGCGCTTCCTAGCGGTTGCTTCGCCGGAATATCTGGCGGCTCATCCGGCGCCCAAAACACCCGATGCACTCATGCAGCACCAATGCATCCGGCAGCGTCTGCCTAGCGGCAAACGCTATCGTTGGGAGTTTCTCAAGCGACGGCAAGAAGTGGCGATAGACGTTCCAGGCGCGTTGACGCTGGACAATAACCAGTTGATCGTCGAAGCCGCGATGAATGGGCTCGGTATCGCGTATGTTCCGGAACCCTATGCGCGTGCGGCATTGCGCGATGGGCGACTCGTTCCGGTGCTGGAGGATTGGTGCCCGACGATAGCTGGCCTGTTTCTTTACTTTCCGCGCACCCGCCATATGTCGACGAGCTTGCGGGCGTTCATCGACATGGTGCGGGCGGTTACCGGATGAGTTCTCTTTCGCAGACCGCAACGGCAATGGTCATATGAAACAGCCCGCACTCACGACCAGCAGGCTGGTAAAACAGCGCGTGTCAGTGTGTATTTCTGACCGGATGGAGCGCAACTGCGGAGACGTGGTCGCGGCGTGTGCGGCGCACCGCGTGCATTTTTTGAAGGTGTCGAAGCGTTGTACGCGCCGCTCTCACTGCATCGGATAAACGCTCGATAGCGCCCGCAGTGAAGATGAGGAACAGCGCGCCAATAATCACCGCATACGCAGTGACCGACATCACCGCGAAGCGCGCATTTTCGTCGTTGCTGTGCGACGCCCAAACATCAGGCAAATGCAGCAGGATGAAACCGGCCCCGGCAGCAAGCGATGCCCATAACGAAAACACGGCGATGGAAAAAAGAAAGTAGCAGACGCTGCGTGTGACTCTACCGGTGACGCGTACATAGCTCATGATCGACTCCAAGAAAGTCGCCCCGGCGTTCTTACCGGAAGCAACCGGCCCTGATGCCTCAATTACGGCAGTCCGAACTAATGACTTTAGGTCGAACAACCGTTTCAAGTGCGGTGAACAGCCGGCGCGGACCGCCGCTGCTTTCAGACGCGATGTCGATTAAACATATTATCTGGCAGTCCAAAGATTCAGAGGCCAGCTAATCCTCAGACAAAGTCCGGAACGATTTGAGGATCTCCGCAAGGCCGCCATACAGACGCTTGTCGCGTCTCACTACCGCGACCAGTTTGCGATGAAGACGCGGGGACAAGGATCGAACCACCATCCTGCTTCCGGACTCTACATTGCGGACCGCGAGTGCAGGAAGGATCGCGCAACCGAGACCGGCTCCGACCATCGCCTTGGTCGCTTCCACACTTCCCAGTGACATCACAGGCCTGAGCTTCGTACCGCTCCTTGCAAACCATTCGTCGGTAATCCTACGGGTATGGCCACCGGGTTCGAACAGAATGACGGGCCGGGTGGCGAGCGCGGCGGCGGTGATACGAGTCGGCAATTGCATGCCTGATGGGGCCACGAGCACAAATTCGTCATCCATGACCGGCGCAATGTGCAGGCTGCGGCTCGATACGGGCATCGTCACGAGCCCGACGTCCAGGATATTACCCTCGACCGCCTTGACGATATCCGCGGTATTGCCCGTCGTGACCGTGATTTCGAGGTTCGGAAATCGTTGGCGCAGATTGGTCAGGATAGGCGGAAGCAGAAAGATGCAGGCCGTCGCGCCGGTGCCGATGCGAATGCGCCCCACGCCCTCCTTCGCATGACGGAAAACGGCGTTCACTGCCGAGGTGACCGCTGCATCAATTCCCGCGGCATGTGCCAGTAGCTCCTCCCCTGCGACCGTCGCTCTCGCTACGCGCCCGACGCGCTCGATCAACACTGCGCCGAGGCTTTTCTCGAGCTGGCGAATCTGAAGGCTCACGGCGGGCTGAGTGAGCCGGAGATGATCGGCTGCAGCAGAAAAACTACCACGCTCGACAACGGCAACAAAGGTCTTCAGGTAGTCGAGATTCAAGCTCTTCATATCAAAGAATTCCTTATCGATTGCATACGATACCAAATCTTCCTTTATATCTACGATCGGGGCATCATGCATGTCGAACGTATGGGTTGAGCCGCCCATGACGTGTCTCCTACATCGAGGCTCAGGAGTGAGGTAAATGGTGGAATCAGAAGTTGAGAGTGCAATTCGGATTCGCGACGCGGCGACAGCCGACATGGCAGCCGTGCAGGCCATCTACGCGTACCACGTGTTGCACGGCAGCGCCTCGTTCGAAGAGACGCCCCCTTCCGTCGACGACATGCTCGGACGCCGCGACGCGGTGTTGAAGGCGGGGCTTCCCTATCTGGTGGCGCAGAGGCAGGGCCGTGTAGTTGGCTATGCGTACGCAACTCCGTATCGGCCGCGTCCGGCATATCGCCACACCATCGAGGATTCGATCTACGTAGAACATGGGCTCGACCGTCTCGGGATCGGCCGAGCGCTGCTCGCGGAATTGATCCAACGGTGCGAGCAAGGACCATGGCGGCAGATGCTTGCCGTTGTCGGCAATAGCGAGAACGCGGGATCGCTTGTGTTGCATGAACGTCTCGGCTTCCGCACAGTGGGAACGCTGAAATCGGTCGGATTCAAGTTCGGCCAGTGGGTCGACACTGTGCTGATGCAACGGGAGTTGGACTCTCACCAGGAATAGGCGGTCGACCCGTCTCCGAAGTCTTCTTTTCATGCCACCGGTGCCGCCGACAGCGCGCACCGGCCGGCGCCGCGCACCAGACACAAGCACAAGCACGATGCCGTGGGTCGGTCATTTGACCGATACCGCTGTCGTGGCACGCCTGCGATCCTGTCGTCAATCCAATCCACCCGGGCCAGACAGCGCAACTCCGCTTTCTTGACTGAACCGTCGCGCCAAGGTCCCGGCACGCTGAACTACGTCTTATGCAATGCACGCTCGCCGCCCCATTCCTGTTCGCAAGTGCCAATCGTCCGTGAGGTCGCTTTGAATCACGCCACTATTCACCCCGTGTGGGTTCGCATTTTTCACTGGATTAATGCCGCCGCTGTTATAGCGATGTGCCTGAGCGGTTGGGCGGTGTACAACGCGTCGCCGATATTCCCGGCGTTCAGGTTTCCGGCGTCCATCACGCTGGGTGGCTGGCTAGGTGGCGCGCTGCTCTGGCACTTCGCGGTCATGTGGTTGCTGGTCGCAAACTTTCTCGCGTATCTGGGACTGGGCTTCGTAACGGGGCGCCTGCGCAAGAAACTCTTCCCGGTCAGCCCGCGTGCAATTGCCTCCGACCTCGTTGCAGCCCTGCGAGGCAAGCTCAATCACGGCGATCTGAGCCGTTACAACGCCGTGCAGAAGTTCGCCTATCTCGTCGTGATCGCGGATATCGCGCTGGTCGTGCTGTCGGGATTGACCATCTGGAAGCCCGTTCAATTTCCGCTCCTGCGCACGGCGATGGGTGGCTTCGATAACGCACGCATCGTTCACTTTGCCGCAATGAGCGTACTCGTCGGCTTTTTCGCGGTGCACGTCGCGATGGTCGCTCTCGTCCCGCGTTCTTTGCTCACCATGATTCGAGGCCGGTAACCATGAATTCCCGAAAAGGTCACCCGACGCCCGCTCCGGCATACCAGCCCGACGCGCAATCGATCATCAGAGACGCGCAGAAGGAGCTCTCATCGTCCTCACGGCGTTTGTTTGGCAAACGGATCCTCACGCTGGGCGGCTTGATGCTCCTGTCGGGTTGCGATCTGACGAACGACAAATCCGTCGACACGATGCTGCGCCGAATCTCCTCCTTCAACGACGACGCTCAGGCATTGCTGTTCGACCCGCGAAAGCTGGCGCCGACGTACCCGGAATCGATGATCACACGGCCATTTCCGTTCAATGCCTACTACGACATTGATCAGGTGCCGGATGTCGATGCACAAACCTACCGTCTCGAACTGAAAGGACGGGTCAAGGGCAAAGCCAACTGGACGCTCGACGAACTGCGTGCGTTGCCGCAACAAAGCCAGGTCACCCGGCATATCTGCATTGAAGGGTGGAGCGCAATCGGCAAGTGGGGCGGAGTGCGATTCGCCGACTTCCTGCAGCGAGCCGGAGCCGATACCACCGCGAAGTACGTTGCACTGCACTGCGCCGACAACTACTGGACGAGCATCGACATGCCCACTGCACTTCATGCGCAGACGCTGCTCACGCTGACCTATGACGGCAAAACCCTGCCTGCGAAGTACGGCTTCCCGATGAAGCTTCGGATGCCTACCAAACTGGGCTACAAAAACCCGAAGCATATCGTCGCCATTACCGTCACAAACGAATTTCCCGGCGGGTATTGGGAAAACCAGGGTTACAACTGGTTCGGCGGCTCCTGAACCGCGAACCGATGATTTTTAACTGCAATCAACCACACGGAGCACCTATGTCCATTCGTCTCAAACTCGCTGTTTCAGCTGTCGCATTGACGCTCGCTGGCGCTGCATTCGCTCAATCCTCCGCCAACAAGCCCGAACGGATCAGGGGCGAGATCGTATCGCTTTCGGGTAACACCTTGCAGGTCCACCGGCGCAGCGGCGATACAGTCAACATTGACCTGAAGGATTCGACGGCGCTGAACGCCGTGAAGGCAATCCAGCTTTCGGATATCAAGGCCGGCTCATACGTCGGCGCGGCGGCGATGCCGGGCCCGGACGGAAAGCTGGTCGCCAAGGAAGTGCTGGTCTTCCCGGAGGCCGCGCGCGGCACCGGAGAGGGTCACTACGCGTGGGACCTCGGTGCAAACAGTTCGATGACGAACGCCAACGTCGACACTGTTGTGGAAGGTACGAGCGGACGCGACCTGAAGCTTTCGTATAAAGGCGGCAGCAACACCATCAACGTGCCGGCCGACGCTCCAGTCGTGACGGCCATTCCCGCGACCCGCGACGACCTGACTGCGAACAAAAAGGTATTCATCGTGGCAATCCCCGCGAAGAACGGCTCGTATGACGCGAATGTGATCGTCGTCGAGAAAGACGGTGTAGTACCTCCCATGTAATTCCGGACCGGGACGCGATCACCTTTCTCTTGTAGTCCCAGGTTATTAAAGAGTCCTGGACCACAGAAAGGGGATCGCGTTGTCTCCCGCTTCGGCTCATCAAGGATGACCCAAGCGCCATATCTGATGCATATGGATAGTGCATCACATATGTATTTTACATTTACATCGGCCGCCTCTACGATTTGCTCCATTGCGTTGTTTGCCCCCTGCCTGCCGCAACATCACCCGGCTTGCGACGCAAATGAAAACAGCAAATCTCAGGAGACAGTCAGTGAAAAAGAAATGTCTTGTCGCCGCGCTCGCGGCGACCGGATGCGCCTGCGCGCACGCCCAATCGTCCGTGACCCTCTACGGCGTAGTCGACACCAACATCGAATATCTGACTCATGCAAGCGCGACGGGTGGGTCGCTGGTTCGGGAAAATTCAGGTGGACTTAGCAACTCGCGGTTTGGTTTTCGTGGCACGGAAGATCTGGGTGGCGGCACCAGCGCGTGGTTCGTATTGGAAGCCGGCTTTAACAGCAACGACGGCACGCCTGCCACCGCCGGTACGCTGTTCAACCGCACTGCAGCGGTGGGGTTGTCGAACGCCTTGGGATCGCTGTCGGCCGGCCTGCAATATACGGCCATGTACGACACACTCGAAAAGTACGATCCGATGGGTTACGCGCCTCAGTACACGTGGTTTCCCACCACCGGATCGTCGGACGACTTCTCCTACAAGGCGCGCCTCAACAATTCCGTGAAGTACGTAGGGCAGTTTGGCGGACTAAAGGCGATTGCCGATTACAGCTTCGGCGGCGACGCAGACTCGTTCCAGAGCAGCGCGGCCTATGGCGGTTCGCTCGAATACAGCACCGGCACGTTCGCGGCAGCGGTGGCCTACGATTATCGCAACGGCGCGATCACTTCGACCGGCACATGGACCAAGACGCGCAACCTCAGTTTCTCTGTCCTGGAGCATATCGGCAACGGTGAAATCATGGGTGGCTATGAGCACTACCTGAACGATCCGACCAAGGGCTCGACGGTTTCGGCCGCAATGTGGTTTGGCGGGGTGCGTTACCGGTTCGTACCAAGCTTCCAGCTAACGGCCGGCACCTACTATCAGTCCAACAAGACGGCGAACGTATCGAACTCGTGGATGGGCGTGCTAAGCGGCGACTATTCGCTATCCAAGCGCACCGATCTCTATGCGACCGTGGCGTATGCCGCAGCGACACGCTATGCGAATGGGACTTACACGCCCATTGGCGTAACGGACGCCACTGCCTTTGCGTCCAATCAGACAGGTGTCACGCTGGGTATCCGGCACCGCTTCTGAACGTTGTGCGCGGTGGGCCGGGCAGTCGCCATCATTCAGGATGCCTGATTTGCTCGACTCAACGGTCCACCTCGAAAGAATCGCCCGCCCAGCGCCAGGCGCTGCGGCCAGCCTCTTTCGCCGCGTAGAGCGCCATGTCCGCGGATTTATACAGCCCCTGGGCATCCCGTGAGTCCTGTGGACAACGCGCAACCCCGATGCTCGCCCTGACCTCCAGCGAAAGCTTGCGGTACGGAATCGGCTCAGCGAACGTGGCAATGATCCGCTCGCACACCTCGGCCACCGCATCGCGCTCGCCTGGATCTCTGAGCAGCACGGCGAACTCGTCGCCGCCAAGGCGCGCGACAAGATCGATCTCGCGCGTGATCAGCCGCAGGCGTGAGCCAACGGCCTTCAACACCACGTCGCCAGCATCGTGCCCGTGGATATCGTTGATCGGCTTGAAGCGATCGAGGTCGACCAGCACAAGCGCGAATTCCGCGCCGCGACGCGCCTGCTCGATCAGGAGTTGCAGATCGTCGTTGAAATGCCGCCGGTTCGCGAGGCCCGTCAGACTGTCGAAGTAAGCCAACTGCTCGAGCCGCTGTTCGCTGGCCTGCAATTCCGCCGTGCGGCGCACCAGCTCATCGGAACGTTGCTGGAGTTCCTGGGTCCGCTCCGCGATCACCGCCTCCAGCGTCAATGCACGTCGCCGCAGCAGGCGCATGCGCACGTGCATCAGCAGGCCGAACAGCGCCAGCAGCAGGAGTGCCATGATCACGCGAAACGTGGTCCTCTCGTACCACGTCGGCACAACGTGGACGGGCAAGCTCACCGACTCGGTCCATTGACCTCCGGCACGGTTCGACGCCCGCACCTGCAGCGTGTAATTTCCGGGCGGCACATTCGTATAGTGCGCGACGCGCTGCTCGGCGGATGACTCGGTCCACGTGTCCTCCAGGCCAGCCAGGCGATAGGAGTAGCGCGTGCGTTCGGGGGCCGAGTAATCGAGCAACGCGAAAGCCACTTGCACCGTGCGTTGTGAAGGGCCGAGCCTGAGCCCGGATGGCGGCAGCGGCCGGCCATCGGCATCGGTCAGCACGATGGAAGCCTTGAAACGTGCGGGCTGGAATTCGCTCGGATGCACGATGGTCAAGCCGTTGCCGCCGAACAGCAGATCGCCTTGCGGTGTCGTCCCGGCCGCTGACGTCCAGTACGGCAGCAGCCCCACCCCGTCGGCCTGCTGCAGCAGCGTCGTGGTCAGCGTGTTACCGTCGATGCGCAGAATGCCGCTGTCGGTGCTGACCCAAGCGTTGCCCTGCTCGTCGAGCAGCAGGGCATTCGCGGCGTTTTTCTGCAGCCCCTGATCGTGACCGATGCTGTCGATTCGCGCAGGCGCGCCGCCCACTCCGGGCTCGACCACACGCACGCCTCCGCCATAGAAGGCAATCCACAGCCGCCCGCGCTTGTCCTGCACAACCGAAGTCACGTGGGTGCTGGGCAGGCCGACACGCCCAGGTCCCTCCGGCCAGGGCCGCTCGAGACGGCCGGTTGCCGGCCAGTACCGCGTAAGTCCTGTCTGCGTGCCGACCCACAGCGTCCCGTCTGCGCCGGCGCTGAGGTTCGTGATGTCTTCGCCCTGCAGGCCGGGGACACTGTACGCCGTGGCGCCTTGCGCGGACAGGTCGACATAGCTCAACCCGTCCGTACCGCCGATCCAGAGCTTGCCATCGGCGAGCGACACCGCCCTCACCAATGCAGTGGGCGAAATGCCGGGGAACTCCATCCGCTCGACACTGAGACCGTCATCGCGCGTTTGGTACAAACCCTTAGCAGTCCCGATGTAGACGCTGCCGTCCGGTGCGCGTGCCATCGAAAGCACTGCGCCCCTGGGAAGCGCGGTCCGCGACAGACCGTCCTCCGCCGTGAGACGCCGGCCGTGCTCGCGGTCAGGCGGGACGATGTCGACGCCGCCGATATCGGCGCCGAGCCAGACGCTGCCGTCGGGCTGGACAAGCACCGCCGTGACCTCTGCCCGCTTACCGCCGAGCAGGTGGCCGTCGCTGCCGTACCACGTGGATATCGCCCGCTGGGAGGGATCGATCGAATCGAACACATTCGGTCCGCCGGCCCACACAAACCCACTGCGATCGCGCAGTAGCGCCGCCACGTCGTCCTCGCCCAGGCTCCCTGGAATCCCGGCATCGTGGCGCAGACGCCGGGTCGCCCAGCTGCGGGTGTCGACCTGCACGATGCCCTGGGCCCACGTGCCGAGCCACACGTGACCGTTACCGACATCGACGATCGCGCCGACCCAGTCGGTCTCGACACCCTGCCCGTCGCTGCGTTCGCTGTCGCGCAATTGCTGCGCCGTCGTGGCACCTGGTTCGATCACGAAGGCACCGGTCGCTCGCGTCCCGACCCAGACCCGCCCTTCCCGGTCCTCCGCCAGTTGCCAGACCTCGATAGCGGCGCCCGTCAGGCTCGTCGCCGGCACCGCCACAAATGCCTGTGCGCCGGCACGCAATACGTAGATTCCGTCGAGCGTGCCGGCCCACAGATTGCCGCCGCGATCGACGAGGAGCGCGCTGATCCGGTGCGCGGGCAGGCCAGCGGGGATGGCCCCGCCGCCTGCGCGCCGCACCTTGCCGGTGTTGAGATCCAGTCGGTCGAGGCCGGCCTCCGTGCCCACCCAGAGGCCGTCCGGGCCGTCGGGGGCAAGGGAGAATACGCGTACGCTGCTCAGGCCTTGAGGGCCCGCGCCCAGCGTAGAGAAGGTGCCAGCTGCCTTGTCGAGTCTTGCGAGACCGCCACTGTCTGTGGCCGCCCAGAGGCGGCCCTCGCGGTCCTCATACAGCGCATTGATGTAGGAAGAAGGTAAGGTGCCAGGCTTGCTCGGGTCGGCAATGTAAGTGCGGAAGCGATAGCCGTCCCAGCTGGCGAGACCGGTTTGCGAGGCGATCCAGATCAGGCCGTCCCTGTCCTGCAGCATTGCCGTGGGCGTAATGTCGCTCGGCATTTCGACATGGCGAAACACCGGCGTCGATCCATCGTACCAGGCATCGGCTGCTCTGGCGGGCGGTACAGCCGCGACCATCTCCACGCAGACGAGAAGGCAACTCAGGATACGCAACGAATGGCGCCTCCACTTATGCATGGAATTCTGGTCCTCGATAGGTCGTTCGCCGCGCAATGCCGGCGCGCCGCATTCGTGCCACGCGATATCTAACTAAATATCGGCAAACGATGCAGCTACTTTAGGTTTCCTCATAAACATGACGCATGGGTTTTGCTGCTCATTCAGAACGACTGATCAATACTCTTCTATTACGATCCGAAGGCGGGCAGAACACCTCATGGCTACTCTCATACACCACGACGCATGTAAACGGCAGCATCGCACTGCAACTTGAGGACTTTTTGCGTAAGGATTGCCTGAAAACAGGGTAGGCAAATCAGGCAGTGGACGGCGCATGCGCGCCGTTAGCGATGGCCTAGCCTTTGATCACACCGTCGGCGGCGAGCCGCTCTTCCCGGTGCGCGATGGTCTCCGCCCGCTCCGGCCTGCCAAGCAGGTAGCCTTGCGCGTGGGTACATCCGCAGCCGCGGACGAAGTCGAGTTGTTCGGGGGTCTCGATACCTTCCGCGGTAGTCGGCATGCCCATCTCCCGCGCCAACGCCACGATCCCGCGAACCACCGCCGCGGATTCGCGCCGGTGCACGGATTCCTTGACGAAGGAACTGTCGATCTTGAGTTCATCGAACGAAAAACGGACGAGCGTCGACATGGTTGAAAAGCCGGTTCCGAAATCGTCCAGCGCCAGCCCGATACCTAATGCACGGAGCATTGCGACGTTGCGCCGGGTCGCGATGTCGTCGCTGAGCAGCACCGTTTCGGTCACCTCGATATTCAGGCGCTGCGGCGGCAACTTCGTTTTATGCAGGATCGACTCGACCGTCGCAGCGAACGACTCCTCGCGCAATTGCACAGGCGAGACGTTGACCGCAACCGTGACCGCATCGCGCCAGGTGACCGCTTCCATGCACGATTGCCGCAGCGCCCATTCACCCAGTTCGAGTACCAGGCCCGTGCGTTCGGCCGTGGGAATGAATGCGATGGGCGACAACTCGCCGCGCGTCGGGTGGGTCCAGCGCAGCAACGCCTCGCGTCCGGAGATGGTCCCGTCGCTAAGATCGATGATGGGCTGATACTCCATCCGCAAGCCGCTAAAAGACTGCATCGCGCCTTCGAGGTCGCTGCGCAGGAGACTCAGACTTTCGTCGGAGGCGTGCTTGTCGGCATCGAAAACGGCAAAGGCACTTTTGCCATTGCGCTTGACCGCGTACAAGGCACGATCCGCGCATATCAGCAATTGCGGCCCGGTTTTGCCGTGCTCCGGATAAAGCGAAATACCAACACTCGCGCCAATGTGGACGCGTGCCTCGCTCAGCACGAACGGCCGGGCCAATGCCTTGACGATGCGATCGGCCAGCACACGCACATCATCGATCAGGGAAGCGCCATCGTAGATGGCGACGAATTCGTCCCCCGCCAGGCGTCCGACGATACCGCCGGCCGGCAGGATATCGCGCAGCCGTATCGCCGCTTCCTGCAGGATCTGGTCGCCCGCAGCGTGTCCAAGGCTGTCGTTGATCGCCTTGAAGCCGTCGAGGTCGATCAGTAGAACAGCGAACGATTGATCGTCGACCTGCTGCACGATCCCCGTGCGCTCGAGCAGGAGCTCGCTGATGCGTGCGCGGTTGGGCAAGCCAGTGAGACTGTCGTGGCGCGCCAGGCGGTGGCTGTTTTCGCGTGCCGTCAGCAACGCGACGGTGTCGCGGTTGCTACGCAGGGCGACGGTAAAGAAGCCTGCCGCGCAGAATGGCGCCTGAAACAGCAGGACGAGCTTGCCTGAGCCGGGAGAGAGCGCCGCGCCCAGACCGAGTAGCCCGAGAATGAGCGTGATCTGAATCAGCACAAGGTGGGGAATGCCGGCATTGCGACCTGCCAGGCCGCCTATCACGCCGACGGCGCAAACATTTCCGAGCAGGAATAGCGTCGGGTCGCCGCTGACATTGCATAGAAGGCTGCCGAAGCCGAACAGCGCGCTCCAGACAATGCTCGCCAACAGAAACGCGGAGGTGGGCGTAGGCTCGCCGCGGGCACTACGTTGGCAACAGACGTAAATCAATACCAGCCGGGTAAACAGCAACGCGAGGACAGCAAGTCCCCAACCGGCATAAAGCGCAGTCCGCTGGAGGTAAAAGGCCGTGGCGCAGACACTGATTTCACAAATCGACGCAAAAATAATGGATGCCGTTCTGGTGAACAGATTGGCAAGCAATATTTGCCGATTTTCGGCACTCAGATTTTGAGCGGAAGAGACAATCCACTTGAAAAATGGAGACCTTGGTTCGCTGAAAGCCATGACCTGCGCATTTTTGACGGTTAGCGGAACGACGGAGGCTACAGTGCAATTATTACGTAAACCACATATAGCGGGTTAATTCTCCTTTGGCCGGCGCGCAATGCTCGGGCAAAGACAGGCGAAATGCCCCGAAACGCCATAAGAGCCTGGAAAGAAAACGCCTGACAAAGCGAAATAACCTTGTTTTAAGCTTGCTGGCGCTGCGTCTCCTCGAAAATAAAAGCGGCGTCTCTAACGACGATCGAATGCCACCTGGAACCCTTCAATGGATCACCACTCCGAGCCGACCACAAATAACGAGCCCGGTCAGACGTCCGTCCCATTCATCACGCAGGGTTCCTATCCGCAACGGCCCGGCAACCGGGTTCGTCCGCTTATAGATAGCGGTCCTGCATTTCGCCGCATCTGCGAAGCGGTAGAAAACGCCCAGCACCGTGTCTGGCTCACCGTCACCTTCGTATCAAGGCATTTTCAGATGCCCGACGGACGGGGCACGCTGTTCGATGTGCTCGATGGTGCTGCCCAGCGGGGTGTCGACGTCCGCGTGATTTTCTGGCGCCCCAACTCCGCGAGCAATGGATACGGACAGACGTTCGAAGGCACCCAGTCCGACTTCGACTGGCTGGCGGAGCGGGGCTCGCGTTTGAACGCTCGTTGGGATCGCGCGCCCGCCGCCTATTGTCACCATCAGAAATGCTGGCTGATCGATGCAGGGGAGTCATCGGAAACCGTGTTTGTCGGCGGCATCAACCCGACTTTCGCGCTCGTCGAACCTGGGCACGCAGGGGCAGAACAACGCCACGACGTCTACGCCGAGATAACCGGTCCATGCGCGAGCGATGTGCATCACAACTTCGTTCAGCGCTGGAACGAAACCAGCGAGCGCAATAGTGCGCTTGGCGTGTATGGACCTGACGGACACTCGGATCTCGCGTTCCCAACACGTTTATCGAAGGCGCAAGGCCCGAGCACCGTGCAGATCCAACGCAATGTGCACGCCGGATGTTATCGCAACGCGCACGCAGCCCCCGGCGTTGGAGAAGCCTATCTCATCGCCAACGGCGAGCGGTCCATCACCAAACAATATCTGTTGGCCATCGACGCCGCGCGTCGTTCGATCTACCTGGAAAATCAGGCGCTTCCGGTGCCCGCCATTGCCGGTGCGCTTGAAAATGCCTTGAAACGAGGGGTATTCGTGGTTCTTCTGGTGCCGGGAGAGCCCGAACCGTATGTCGCGCAGTGGCGACAAAATCCTGAACGCGCGGCGTTTTTCGAGCAGATCGAAGCACTCGGCCGCCATGAAAATTTCACGCTCGCCGCACTCGCAGCGCCCACGCAAACCGATGGCCGGCGTTACGTTTACGTCCATGCCAAGCTCATGCTGATCGACGATGCATGGGCCACCATTGGATCGTGCAACCTTCATGCGAATTCGCTGTACGGCCATAGCGAAATGAACGCGAGCGTGTGGGACTCCAACGCGGTAAAAGCACTGCGCTGCCAGCTCTTCCTCGAACACCTGGGCCAGGACACATGCCATCTGGACGATCGCTCAGCCGTTCAGCTTTACCAAAGCATCGCATACCGAAACGATAGCCGCTGGCGAGACGGCAATGACGATTGGGACGGTAGTATCGCGTGCAGTCTGAAGCCGCAAGCCTATGGAAAAACGCACGGACCAGACAACGTCCTTGCGCCTTCCTCAGGAAAAACGGCCTAAAGAAAACGCCGAAAGGTCGATCTGACTCTTTCCGCTCAGACAGCGTTGCGCGACCGCCTCGCCGATTGCCGCCGAATGCTTGAAGCCATGACCCGAACAGGCCGACACCACGGTGACATTCTTGAGCGCAGGATGCTCGTCTATGATGAAACCATAGTCAGGCGTCACGGTATAGGTACAGACACTCGCCTTGACCCGTTCCGCGGTCACGCCGGCGATCTTGCCCGCAACATGCGTGCGGAACATGGCCGCCACATCGGCGTCGGACACCGTGCGATCCAGCGAATCGGGCTCGCTCAGCGCCGTATATTGCTCGGTCGCGATCTTCATGCTGCCTTCACCGGGAATGGGTGGAAAGCCATAGCAAAAGTCGGTGTCCAAAGGACCGTGCGAGAGAATGAAGCTCGGGGAAACCTCAGGAAAAATCACAGGCTCTTCAAGCTTGAACCAGAATAGCTGTTGCCTGCAGACCCTCAGCAAGCTTTTGAACGGCTCGCCCAACAGCTCGGCGGACCACATGCCGGCGCAAACAACTACCTTGTCCGCCACCACGGTCCGATCGCCCGCCCTCACCCGGACCACGTGGCCCGTCGACTCCACAGCGGAAACCGTCACACCGGCGATCACGTCGGCCCCGAGCTCGCGCGCCGCCTTCAGTTGCGCGGCGATGCACCGTTCGGGTCGCACAAAGCCCCCTTCCGGTTCGTAGTACGCGATCGTGTCGTCGCGAAGCGGCGCAAATTGCGGGAAGCGTGCGCGGAGCTGTTCGGCCGTGAGAACCTCATGAGCGATGCCATAAGTCCGTGCCAGCTCGATCGTGCTCAGCGTGAAATCAGCCGCGCCGTGGTGCGATGTGTGCGTCGCGCCCGAGGTCATGACGAGCACCCCGCATTGCTCGAAAAGCGCGTCACCGTCGCGTGCTTCCAGTTCGCGCCAGATCTGCTGCGACCTGCGCACCAACGGCACGTACGCGGCGCCTTCGCCAACGGCCAGCCGGGTAATGCGCGTGTCTCCGTGACTCGATCCCTGATCATGTGGCGGGGCATATCGATCTATGCCTACCGCTTTCGCGCCAGCCTTGGCCAGCTGGTAAAGCGTGGCTGCGCCCATGGCGCCGAGTCCCACCACCACGACATCGCATCGTTCTTCGAGCACGGCATGTCCTTGTTCGGTTCAAAAGGTACGGGATCAGCCTGGCGTGAAGGCCAGCTGCAAGCATTGATTGCGCACGGCAACCCGACTGATCAGCTTCCTGCCTGCAGTGCCGGCTTCGCTCTTGCCCCGCCCCGCCTCGCCCTCGGCGGCACGCGCGACGGCAAGGTGGACAGACGCATCACGTGACGCAGCGCCATCATCGCGCCGATCGCTTCGAGCACCCCGGCGGGCACCCACATGATGAGGCCGCCGAGGCTCTGATCGAGCGCGGGCGGAACGGACGTGAACGCGCGGCCGCAGAGCGTGAACACCGGATAAAGGTCATGCGAGGAAAAGGTGATGATGGCGCCCACGAGGATCTGCGGCGTCATGGTGATCACCGGAGACAGCACCCGCAGGCCCGGGCGCGTGCGGCTCGGCGGACTCGGCCGGTGATCGAGCAGCATCCACCAGTACAGCAGGCCGCTCACCGCGACCGACCAGTTCATGAACGTGTAGATGCGCCAGTCGAGCATCGCGACAAACTGGACGGACGGAATCAGCCAGAACACCACGGAAACGACGAAAGCGATAGAGATAAAGGCGGAATTGAACAACACGGCCGCAACGATCCGCACGGGCTTCAGACGCTGCCAACGCCGCAGCGCGCTGCGCCAGCGCAGCGGCAAACCGGCGCGCAGCACACTGCCCGGATACGAAGCCATCAGGATCAGAGGAGCCAGGTGATGCAGCACGAGATGCTGGAGCCGGTGCACGAAGAACTGGTGCTCGGCGTAGTAGTCGAGGCGTGTGTGTAGCGCAATATAGAACAGCACGAGTCCGATCCAGAACGCCCCCCGCCGGGCAAAGCTGACGCGGATGTGGCGCGAACCGCGCGCATACAGCACCGCGACGGCAACGAACACGGCGACGAGCACAAACGACGGCTCCCACGGATCAAGCAGACTAATGAGCGACATGGCGGATTCGACGGTAACGGCAGGGTGCGTCCGGACCTGGCGTCCGAGGCGGCGGGTTACATGTTAGCAGGTGCTACCCGGATGCCGTGCAGGCGCGGTCTGATAGGCACTATGCGCCGCAAAACCTCACTTGACCCGGCTGAATGTCGCCGAGCCGGTCATGGTCGGCAAGATGATCGTGTCGTGCTGCTTGTCGTAGGGGATGCTTTCAATACGGCCAGTCGATTCGACCTCCAGCACGCCGTCCCGGTAGACGGCAGATGCCACCCCGGGCCTGACACTGCCACCACTGGTGTTGGCGATGACAAAGCCATCGTCATTACGGCTGATCTCGACGCTTTCGCGGCCCTTGGTGCTCTGCCACTTACCGACGAATTCGTCGCCTTCCTTGTTGCCGCAACCACCGAGCACGGCAAGTGTGACGGCGGCTAACATCACTACACAACCCCGTATCATGTACTCCCCCTCTATTTATGATCGTTTCGCCGCCCGATCAGGCACACCTGCGCCGGGTGGCGACGAGGCAGGCTGATCCGCGCGAACGCTCGTCCACAGAAGCCAGTCGCGTGCGGTGGGCAAACGGTCAGTCATTTTATCGTGAAGCCGGCGACCCCGAGCCCCCGCCACTCTTCTTTGACCGCTAAACCAGCGCAGCCAGCCCACCAGTCCCAGCAACACCAGACCCGCACCGCCTAACACGGGCTCGCGCCATGCCAGCAATGCGGTGAAGGTGAACGCCCGCGCGCCGGCCAACAGCGCGAAGCCGGCAATGGCGATGCTGACTGCGTCGAGGGTGCCGAGCACCCGTTCGAACGCGAGTGTCACCGCAAATCCTGCGGCACGATGCTCGCGCATGATCGTCTCCTTGAAAGTGGGAAGGTGGAGGCCTGAGTTGGCCTCAGCTGTTTTTGATTGGACTCAGGCCGCGCCCGGCGTCGCGTCGAGAAAACCCGTTACGGCCTGCAACCGTCCGGCCGGATCGATCACGCCAAAATCCGAGCCCTTCACGATCGGCGTGCCATCGGGCGTGGTCAGCTCCCACGAAAAACGCAGACGGTCGGCGAAGCCGTCGACATCCGTGGTGCGGCGGAAGGTATGGCGCGGAAAGCGTTCGTGGACCGCGCGAATCATCGCGTCGATTCCGTCATGACCGTTGCCGGCGAGTAGCGGATCCAGATACGCGGCATCCGTGCTCCACGTCGCGGCGATCAGTTCGCGGCGGCTGACCGCGTCTGTTTCATTCCACGCCGCGAAATAGCGGTCGATCAGATCGGTATGTGCGTTCATCACAGACTCCTTCAGTAGCTTGGCTGAGCGCGACGCCTGGCAAACAGTGCGTTTGGGGCGGGCTCGGACTGAAGGATCGGTGACCGGGTGCGGGGAGTCGATTACCTGGGAGGTAACGTTGCTGGCTAACGAAAGACGGCCCGCCAAAGCGGGCCGTCACTTAACGCTATTCCAGCAGCGCGCGAACCAAGCGATCCGCGCCATCATTGGTGGGCCAACGCTTCCAGCGCTGCGCGCGCGAGGAATCCGCTGCGGGTTTCGTGACGCGCCTCGACGTAGGCGTCGATCTTATGCAAAACAAAGCGCGGCAGGCTGATGTTGATCCTCTCTGGCTTCGAGTCGAGCTTCGACAGATCGACGCTGACCAGCGCCCAGATTGCCCCACAGTATTCAGGCTGTGCGGCCAGTTCTTCCACGGTCGAGCAAGTGAAACCGACCTCTTCACCGAGCTCTATTAGCGTCGAAACGTGACCCACAATGGCCTCTTTTGCGTTTCTGATTGCGTCATCGATGGTGTCGCCCCAGGAGTGGACGCCCGGAATATCCGGAACAGTCACGCCGTAGACGCTCCCATCGTCCTTATGGACAGCGATGGGAAATTCCATTTCCGTTCCTTTGCAGTCAATGTTCTCCGACATCCTGAGCCGGCAAAAACCGCCGGTCAAACAAGACCAGCGGTCTTCAGGATGCTCTTCGCCGTCCCGATCGGCAGATCCTTCTTAGGGTGCGGAACCGTCACAAGGCCCTTCCTTTCAGGGTGTTTGAAGTGGTGATGACTACCGGTAATTCGCACCAGTTTCCAGCCATCTTCTCGAGCATCCGGATTAGCTTTGATGAATTCATCTGGCCTCCGCATGTCTCGTGTGTAATTTTACACACGACTCCGCGCCGCGCAAAGGAAAGTGTGTAGTTGTGTGTTCGGGAGGCGCCGGAGTTGTCTGACTGCTTTCCCCCAATTCACTTACCTCCCAGGTAATGGAATCCCGCCGCGCCCTGGCTATGATTCCCCCATGAGCACTCTCTCCCTCCCCCAAGCCGGCCCGTCGGGTCCAGCGTCGGCCAGCCGCACCGTCGGCGAACTGCTGCGCGACTGGCGGCAGCGGCGCCGCATGAGCCAGTTGCTGCTCGCGGCGGAAGCCGACATCTCGACCCGTCATCTGAGCTTCGTCGAATCGGGCCGCGCCCTGCCGAGCCGCGAAATGGTGATGCACCTCGCCGAACGTCTCGACGTTCCGCTGCGTGCCCGTAACATGCTGCTGGTGGCGGCCGGCTATGCGCCGCTGTTTCGCGAGCGTCCCTTGACCGACCCGCAACTGACGGCCGCGCGGGAGGCAGTGGAACTGGTGCTGAAGGGACACGAACCCTATCCGGCGCTCGCAATCGACCGGCATTGGACCATCGTCACCGCCAACCGCGCGCTCGCCCCACTGCTCGGCGCAGCGAGCGAAGCTCTGCTGGCGCCGCCCGTCAACGCGCTGCGCCTCAGCCTGCATCCGGACGGGATCGCCTCGTCTATTGTTAACTGGCACGCCTGGCGCGCACATGTGCTAGTGCGGCTGCAACGGCAGATCGACGTCAGTGGCGACGAAGCGCTCGTGGCCCTGCGCGACGAACTTGCCGGCTATCCCACGCCGCCGGGCGCGGAAAGCCCGGAAGCGGACAGCAACGCCACCCTCAATCAGATCGCCGTGCCGCTGCGTCTGCGCACGCCGCTGGGCGTGCTGTCGTTTTTCAGCACCACGACCGTGTTCGGGACGCCGGTGGATGTCACGCTCTCCGAACTCGCGATCGAGGCATTCTTTCCGGCCGATCCGCAGACCGCCGCGGCCTTGCGCGCATACGCAGAAGATCAGGCACAAGGTCCGGCCACAGCGGCGTCGAACGACACCGCTAGCAATCCCTGAAGCCCGCCCCCTGTGGGCAGTCGCACCGTTACCATGCAAAGCCCACTCGAGCCCCCACGGAGAAACACGCATGGAGCACGCCCCGCTGATCCGGCAACTCAACCTCGCCGATCTCAACGCTTTCTTCCAGTTACGCCTGCGCGGTCTGCAGGCGCACCCGGAGGCGTTCGGTACGAGCCATCAGGCGGCGCTCGAGAAAGGCCCGGGGCAATACGAGGCAATCCTGCAAGGCACTCAGGCGGCTGACGGCAATTTCATACTCGGCGCGTTCGCCACGCCGGAGCTCGAGTTGATCGGCACGGTCGGGCTCAGACGCGAGCCGCGGGTCAAGGAGCGGCACAAGGCGGTGGTGGTCGGTATGTATGTCGCGCCTGAGGCCGCCGGCCGCGGCGTCGGCCGTGCGCTGCTGGGCGACCTGCTCGCGCGCTGCGAACGCATCGAGGGTCTGCGGCAAATCCAGCTAGTTGTTACAAAACAGAACGAAGCGGCGCGCCATCTATATGAATCGCTCGGATTTCGCTGTTACGGCCGGGAAGTCGACGCGCTCCGCATCGACGGGGTATTTCACGACGCCGACCTGATGGCGCGCCTCATCTGAGGCCACGGGCAACCCGCGGGAAGTTGTAACGTTCGATTTGTCTAATCGATTTGACCAATCCCGGCCTGGTGTAAGGCAGATTCCGAGGCTGTCGGGCCGATCGCGGCTTCGTCAACCGCCCGGCTCTTACAGCGCCCGGTGGCGCCCATCCGGATCCAGCAGAATCTCGTTGCCCATACCTCTGACCGAACGTTCGGACGGAACCGGTAACTCTCCCCACCCACTCGTTACATTTGCCGCCGAGTTTGTAACTGGCTCTCCCGCAATGTGTTACATCCGCTTTTGTCCCCCAAACTTCGTTCCAGTAAGTAGTTATTACTGCATTTTGTCGCTTTCTTTCTTTTAGCTTTCTGTTTGAAGCGCCTATTAGCGTTATTACCGAGATTCAAACGGATTTCCTCAGACCATTCCGACAAGCCCCATTCCGCAAGGCCTGTGGCGGCTCAGACACGGTCTGCACATGCTCCAGAACCCTCGCTGCAGCCTATATTACGGCTCCGTGAAAGAGTTACCGAAAATTGTTGTATTTTTGTGAGATATTTTTTTGAGAAGGTATTGATTTCCTGAAATGCACTTCATACAATTGCTTCCAAGGTGTTACGAGTTGTAACACCTTGTATCAAACAGTCAGGACACGTTTCAAGTCGTAAATGTCGCCGGAGGTCACCAGTGTCCGGCGAGGGTACAAAAAGCATAACGGCGCAAAAAAGCCGACATAGCAATTCGGGGCTTCGGAAACACAAAAATGGACCGTAGCAGCGAGACGCGGGAATCGATCCGCGAAATCAATTTGTCTTACATCATGCTCGCACAACGTATGTTGCGCGAGGACAAACCCATCGGGATGTTCCGATTGGGCCTGTCGTCGGAACTGGCCGATTTGCTTGCCGGGCTGTCGCTCGCGCAAATCGTCAAACTGGCCTCTTCCGACCAGCTTTTGTGCTTCTTCCGCTTCAACGACCACTCGATGTTGTCGGCGTTGACGCAAACGACAAAGCACGCAGAGGTATCGCCGACTCATGCGGCTATCTTGCTGGCCGGCCAGCCAGCAGAGCAATTCGCTTAACCGGAGTGACTGCGATGCTCAAGCGAAGCCTGACGGAAGATGCACAAGAAGTATTCCGCGCAATCGCGCTGATCGAACTCGGTGCACGCATGCAAGTGCTCGAGAGCGAATTGACGCTGTCGCGCGACCGCATGATTCGCCTCTACCGTGAGGTGAAGGGTGTTTCGCCACCCAAGGGAATGCTGCCGTTCTCGGCGGACTGGTATATGACGTGGCTCGCGAACATTCATGCTTCGCTGTTCTACAACACGTACCTGTTCCTGAAGAACGAAGCGCGTTGCTCGCATCTGGATGCGCTGACCAAGGGTTACCGCCTGTATCTGGAACACTGCAAACACAGTGAAACGGAACCGGTGCTGGACCTGACGCGTGCGTGGACGCTGGTGCGTTTCTTCGACGCCAAGATCCTGCAACTCACACCGTGCTGCCGTTGCACGGGCAAGTTTGTCGCGCACAAGCACGATCTGCAGCACAACGTAGTATGTGGCGCCTGCCAGCCGCCGTCGCGCGCCGGCAAGACCAAGAAAGCCGCTGCTGCAGCCAAACTGGAAGCGCAAGAAGCTTTGGAAGCAATGGAAGCTACGCAGATCGCGGAAGCTGCCTGACCCGACTGATTTCCGGTCGGTTTGTTTTGTACCGATTTTTTGTGCCGGCTATCCGGCTGACGGTTCATCCTGCTGCATATCCAGCAGATTCGAACCTCGCCTTCGCATCCGGCATCATTGTGTCGACCAGAGGCCGTTACAACCTCTGGTAGCGCATCTCATCCGGTTTTTCGCCGCATCTCATCTACTTTGTTACACGTCACACGATCTCCCGATCGCGCGGAAACGTGCGTGCTCAGCTGATCCATCCCACCGTTTGCACCACCAGCCACAGGTTCGCGGCCGTGATCACGACGAACAGCGCCCACGCGAGCAGCCGGGTCGGCGGACGATTGGCAAACTCGCCCATCAGCGAACGATCGTTAGTCATACGGATCAACGGATAAAGCGCGAACGGCAACTGCAGGCTCAATACCACCTGACTTGCGACCAGCAGCGTGCCGACCGCGCCGTTGCCGAGCGTCTGCACGCCGATCAGGGCCGGGATCAGCGCCAGCGCGCGGGTAATGAAGCGGCGCTGCCAGCACGGGATCTTCAGCTTGAGAAAGCCTTCCATGATCACCTGCCCGGCGACGGTGCCGGTAAACGTCGAGCTTTGCCCGGACGCGAGCAGCGTGATGGCGAACAGCACGGCCGCGAAACCCGTACCGACGATCGGCGCAAGCAGCCGGTAAGCATCTTCGATTTCCGTGACCTGGTTGTGCCCGGTCGCATTGAATGCAGCGGCGGCGAGAATCAGGATCGCCGCGTTGATCAGCAGCGCGATCACCAGCGAGACGATCGTATCGAGGCGCGACAGACCAATGGCCGAGGCGATACTGCGCGAATCGCGCTTTACGGCGCGCGTTTGCACGATGGACGAATGCAGATACAGATTGTGCGGCATCACGGTCGCCCCGAGGATGCCGATGGAGAGATAGAGCGGTTCGCGCGTGCTGATGGCGTGCCACGAAGGCACGAGCCCTGCCATCACCGAGGGCCAGTGCGGATGCACGAGCACCAGTTGCACGATATAACCAACGCCGATCGTGACGATCAGCCCAAGAATGATGGCCTCGAGGTCGCGGAAATTTTTTCCCTTCAGACCGAGCACGATCAGCGTATCGAACGCGGTCAAAATCACGCCGGTGGTCAGGGAGCACTTGAACAGCAGATGAAACGCGAGCGCGCCGCCGAGCACTTCGGCAAGATCGCAAGCGATGATCGACACCTCGGCCAGCAGCCATTGGACCCGGGCGATGGCCGGCGAGTAGCGGCTACGCGACAGTTGCGCGAGATCCTGGCCGGTGGCGATGCCAAGCCGCATGCTGAGGCACTGCAGCGCCATTGCCGCGAGACTGGACAGCACCACCACGAACAGCAAGCTGTAACCGTAACGCGAGCCGGCTTCGATATCGGTGGCCCAGTTGCCCGGGTCCATGTAGCCGATTGAAATCAGCAGGCCTGGGCCGGCGAACTGCATGATCCGCTTCCAGAGCGGCGCACCCTGCGCGACGGCGACGGTTCCCTGGACTTCGGACGGACAGAACGGCGCAGTGGCCGTAGTCGGTAAATTAAATGGCAAGCCGGCGACCTCTTGAGATTGACGTAGCAACGGCACCCGCCAACGGGCGCCGCAGTCGACCTCAAGTGTACAAAGAAACGTCCGGCAATGTGCCGCTAAGCGCGTAACGACCGACGTCGCGCACCCGGTAGTCGAGCGGATCGTGCAGCGTATGGACGCGAGCATTGCGCCAGAAGCGGTCGAGCGCGAGCGGCGCATGTGTGGCGCGCGCACCGCACGCATCGAACAGGTTCTGGCTCACCTCAAGGGCGGCCCGGTGCGCGAGAATCTTCGCTTCGGACGTGGCCAACGCAACCCGGCCGCGCTCTTCGGCGTTGAGTTCGGCGCCTTTGTTCCAGGCGTCGTCGAGGGCCCGCGCGGCGCGTTCCGCCAACGCCTCGGCACTGACTGTCTGCAAACGCATCTCGCCGAATCGTGCGATCAGGTAGGGATCGTCCGTGGCCTTGTCGACGCCGGAGGTAATCCAGGGCCGTCCATTTTTGTTCACGTATTGACGCGCTTCCTCAAGCGCGCCCTGCGCAATGCCGACGAACAGGTTCGTCAACACCAGTTGCGACACCAGTGTGCGCAGCGTGGCGTGCGGTGTAGGCGGTGTTTCCGAGCGGTGCAGCACTTCTTCCGCCTCGACCTTCACGTTCGCAAACGACACGCTGCCGCTATCGGTCTGCCGCTGACCGATCGGGTCCCAATCTTCGTTGACGGTGATGCCATCGCGCGTCGTCGGTATGACTGCGAAAATCGGCTTGCCGGTCTGCGGGTCGTGCGCCGATACGGTCATCATCTGCGAGCCGCGCGTACCGGAGCAGAAGCCCTTCTGTCCGTTGAGACGGAAACCGCCGTCGGCCGTTGCGCTTGCAACCAGTCGCGTGTCGAGCGGATTGACGGCATTGCCCCACCACCAGCGGCCCTCGACGGTGCCACGCAGATAGCGCGCCCGTTGCGCCGGATTGCCCCACACATCGACGCTCACCACCTGCAGGCACTGAAAGCCCAGCAGATGCGCGAGCGCGCTATCGACGCGCGCAATCGAACGGATCGTTTCGTAGACTTTGGGCCACGCCGCGCCAGTACCGCCGAATTCGCGCGGCACGGCTATCGTCAGCAGACCTGCCTCGGCAATCCACTGTTTCTCCTGTGCCGCGTGACCGCCCTGGCGGTCACGCTCCGCTGCGCTCGCGCGCAACGCTTCCAGCAGGCTCGACAGACCGTGTGGCACCGATGACGCCTGCGGGTCACGCGCCGCGGGATGGTCCAACTCGTTCATGCAAACTCCAAACCAGGTGTCGGATACCTGTGCATTATGCGCGATGACCGAGCCGACGCACAAAGCGGTCGCCGACGAACTGCACGGCCGTGACAATAACAATCAGCAGAATGATGACCGTCACCATTACCGTGGTATCGAAGCGCTGATAGCCGTAGCGAATCGCGAGATCGCCAAGACCGCCGGCGCCGACCGCACCGGCCATCGCCGACGAACCAATCATCGCGACTATCGTGATCGTGAAGCCGCCGAGAATGCCAGGCAGTGCTTCCGGCAGCAGCACATGCCAGATGATATGACGGCGCTGCGCGCCCATCGCCTGCGCCGCTTCGATCAGACCGCGATCGACCTCGCGCAGGCTCACTTCCGCGACACGCGCGAAAAAAGGAATCGCGGCGATGCTGAGCGGCACGATGGCTGCCCACACTCCAATCGTAGTACCAACGAGTAGACGCGTGAGCGGCAGCAAGGCGACCAGCAGGATGATGAACGGCGTCGAGCGGAATGCGTTGACGAGCGCGCCTAGCGTCGTGTTGACCGAGCGCCGCTCAAAGATGCCGCCGCGCGTGGTGGTCACCAGCACGAGCGCCAGCGGGATGCCGACCAACAGCGCAACCACGGCGGACACGCCGACCATCACGAGCGTGTCGCGAATCGCTCCGGCCAGTTCGGAGAGCCATATATCAGACATAACCGAGCACCTCCACGTGATTGGCATGCCGCCGTGCGCGTTCTACGAGAGCGGCAATCTGCGCGCGGACAGCGGGCGTGTCGGCACCGCGATCGCCGTGTGCACCATGTGCGCCATCGCCCAACTCCGGGACCGCTGCCGCAGCAGGAATCTGCGCGGTCACCACAAGGCGTCCTTGCGCATGCCCTTGAATCCGGTCGATGCAGCCGTGCACGAAGCTCACGCGGCCACCGTCCACACTCAAAGCGTGAGCGAGCGCGCCGAGATCTGGTTCGCGTTCGTCCGCGCCGGTAAAGCGCACGTCGAGCAGGACCCGCGCTTCGCCCGCCGTCACCTCATGTAAAGGCTTCACACGCGCGGCGAGATCCGCCGGAAGATCGTGCACCAGCGTGCGCAGCAGCGCGCGGGTTGCGTCGTGCTGCGGCGAGCCGAACACTTGCCACACCGGCCCCGTCTCCACCACCTCGCCGCGCTCGATCACGGCCACCGTATCGCAAACCTCGCGGATCACCTCCATCTCATGCGTAATAAGGATGATCGTCAGCCCAAGGCGCCGGTTGATATCGCGCAGCAGCGCCAGAATCGCCTGAGTCGTTTCGGGATCGAGCGCCGAGGTTGCCTCGTCGCACAGCAGAATATCGGGGTCGTGTACCAGCGCGCGAGCAATCCCCACGCGCTGCTTTTGCCCTCCCGACAGACTCGCCGGATAGGCATTACGCTTCTCGGAGAGTCCGACCAGTTCGAGCAGCGCATCGACCTTACGCTCGATCGCGGCCTTCGGGGCACCCGCGATCTTCAGCGGCAAGCCGATGTTCTCACGCACCGTCTTGGCCGAGAGCAGGTTGAAATGCTGGAACACCATGCCCGTGCGGCGCCGCAAGGCCACGAGGCCGCGCTCATCCAGTTCGCCCACGCTGACGCCATTTACGCTAACCGTGCCGGACGTAGGTTTTTCCAGACCGTTGACGAGCCGCAGCAACGTCGACTTTCCCGCGCCGCTGCGACCGATGATGCCGAACACCTCGCCGCGCGCCACCTGCAATTGCACATCGGCGAGCGCCGGGGCCGTACCGGGCGAGTTGCCGAACACCTTGCCGATCCGGTCGAATACCACCGCCGGGCCTTGCGCCTCGGGCGATGCGGGACGTGCGGACCAGGCCGGCGCGGCCGCGATAAAACCGGGCGTGTCGATCAAAGAAGGCATCGTATCGGTCCTTGCTAAAGCTTTAAATCACGAGCGGCCGCAGGCCGAAGCGATTACCACGCAACCGCGTAGAGATTGCCGAACGCCTTGTCGAGCTCAGCGCGCACTTGCGGCGAGTGCTGATAGATCGAAATGAACTTGAGAATACGCGGATCGTTTGCGCTTTCCGGACGCACGACAAACTGGATCGCGAAGATCTTGTTTTCGACGCCATCGAACAGCAAGGCGCTATTCGGGTCCGCGGTGCCGGCGAGCTTGATGAAGCTTGGATAACCTTCGGCCAGATCCACGTCGTCAAGCGAGCGCGCCAGTTGCGACGCTTCGAGCTGGACGATCTTCAGATGCTTGGGGTTGTCGACAATGTCGAGCGTCGTTGCGCGATAGTCGACGCCCGGCTTCAGTTTGATAAGCCCAGCACGCTGCAGCAACAGCAGTCCACGGCCACCGTTCACTGGATCATTGGCAATCGCGACGGTGGCGCCGTCCTTCAGCTGACCGAAGCTTTTGACCTTCTTCGAATACAGGCCGATCTTCATGATCGTGCCGGGGGCAATCGCCACGAAGTTATAGCCGCCCTGCTTCTTCGCATTCTCCAGAAACGGAATGTGCTGGAAGTAGTTGACGTCGATATCCTTGTTGGCGAGCGCCGCGTTCGGTGTATTCCAGTCGGTGAACTCAATGATCTTCACATCGAGCCCTTGCGCCTTGGCTTCACGCGCCGCCTCCTGCAAAGCCCCGATTTGGGGCGTTGTGGCGATGCCGATTGTTAGCGTCGGCGTATCGGCGGCTTGGGCGCTCGACGCGGCAACCGCAAACGTCAACGCCACCATGACGACACCGCTCAAGCGCACAAACGACGCGCGCGGTGCAAGCAACAGCCGGCGCAAGTTGTAAACAGAAAAGCTCATGACGGACCCGTTCAATGAAGTGTTTGCCTGGCGCAAGCGAACGCTGCAGCGTGCATCAATGCATGCTGCAGGTAAGCGGATAGCAGGATCAGAGCCGCTGACGCAGCTCGAAAGGCGTGACGCGCAGAAGGATCAGCGCGGACAACGGTACGGTTGACAGGTCATCGCCTCTCTCCAGATGAGGTGCGAATCATGATAGACGCCACGCAGACGGCGGTCTACGAAGCGATTTTGGAAAGGAAATCGCGCCAGGCGATATACAAAAGGGGCTGAGCGCGCTGCTCAGCCCCTCGATGCACTAGTACTCGTGTTACCAACCACCAAGGCTAGGCCATTACTGCTTTGCCAGCTGTTGTGGCGCATCCTTCACAGCGGCAACAACGGCGGGGGCAGCAGCAGGAGCAGTGGAACTCGCATCTGCCGTACCTGCACCACCCGGCGCAGCCGCCACCGGCACACCGGAAGCCGCAACATCCGAACCCCAACCGCCACCCAGCGCACGAATCAGGTTCACCGTCGACACCGCCTGCGTGCCTTCCAGATGGGTCGCCTGCAACTGCGTCTGCAGAACCTGCCGTTCGCTGTCGATCACATCCAGGTAGCTCACCTGTCCTTCCTGATACTGCGTTTGCGACAGATGCGAAGCCCGCTGCGATGCGTTGACCGCATCGTTTTGCGCCTGAATCTGATCGTCTAGCAGGCGCAGATCGGAGAGGTTGTCTTCGACTTCCTTGAACGCCTCCAGCACCTGCTGACGATACTGCGCCACGTCTTCGTCATACTTGCCGCGCGCCTGAGCGAGGTTCGCCTTGCGACGGCCGCCGTCGAACAGCGGCACCGTCAAGGCAGTACCCGCCAACGGCCCGAGCAGGAACGTGCGGCTCGACCACATGAACAGATCGCCCAACGTGGCCGATTCGAACCCAGCCGCACCGGTGATATCGAGCTTCGGGAAAAACGCCGATTTCGCCAGCCCGACTCGCGCATTGGCCGCAGCCATCGCACGCTCAGCCGCCGCCACGTCAGGACGACGTTCGAGCAACGCAGAAGGCAGCCCCGGCGGCACGCGTGCAGCCACCGGCACAAGCGGCGTTTCTGGGAACGAGAAGTTCGCCGGCGCCTTGCCGAGCAAAATAGCGAGGCTATGCTCGGACGCGGCACGCTGCCGGGCGATGCCCACCGCATCCGCACGTGCGCTCGCCAGTTCGTTACGCGCCTGCGCCAGATCCAGTTCGCTGATGTCGCCTTCGTTGAAACGCCGCTGGATCAGCTTGAGCGTGTTCTCACGCAACGCTACCGTCTGACGGTACAGATCCTGATCCGTATCGAGCTCACGCAACTGGAAGTAGTTCTGCGCAACATCAGCCTGCAGTGCAAGCTGCACCGAACGGAACAATGCTTCGCTCTGCTGCGCATCTGCCTGAGTCGCATTCACGTTCGAACCAACCCGGCCGAACAGATCCGCCTCGTACGACGCGGTGCCTTGCGCGCGCCACAGCGTCGTGGTCTCAGAGCCATTGCTCTGCGGCAGGAACTGCGAAGCCGCTGACGCGGTTTCGCGCGTCGGCCCAAAGCCCGCATCGAACTTAGGGAACCAGTCGGAACGTGCCGCCTGCAACGACGCCCGCGACTGCTGCACGCGTGCCGCCGCTGCCTTCAGATCCTGGTTGGCCGCTGCGGCCTGCTCTTCCAGATCGTTCAACTTGGGGTCGCCAAAAATCTGCCACCATTCGCCGCGATGCGCGTCGTCAGCCGGCTGAGCCGGCTTCCACGTGCCCGCATCCTGCGGCGCGATAGTCGGCGCTTCCTTGAACGCCGCCGACGTGTCGACATCGAGACGCTTATAGGTCGGCTCGACCGAGCAGGCGGCGAGCAGCGCCAGCAGCAGACCGCTCGCTGCAGCGCGGCCCCAACCGCTCAAAGACTGATATTGCTTCATTATTGTTTTCCTCTTCAAGCGTCCGTGACCGGCAACGCGTAATGCGGCGAGTCCTTTTGCGCGACGTGAACCTTGCCGCCTGCAAGCGTACGCAGCACCACATAGAACACCGGCGTCAGCATCAGACCGAACAGTGTCACGCCCAGCATGCCGAAGAACACCGCGATACCCATCGCGTGGCGCATTTCCGAACCGGCGCCGCTCGACAGCACCAGCGGCACCACGCCCATGATGAAAGCGATCGACGTCATCAGGATCGGGCGCAGCCGCATACGGCTCGCTTCGATCGCCGCGGACAGCGGTGTATGGCCGTCGTGTTCGAGTTCGCGAGCAAACTCGACGATCAGGATCGCGTTCTTCGAGGCCAGCCCCACCAGCACCATCAAGCCGATCTGCGTGAAGATGTTGTTGTCGCCGTGCGTGAGCCAGACCCCGGTCAACGCCGACAATAGACTCATCGGCACAATCAGGATCACCGCGAGCGGCAACGTCAGGCTTTCATACAGGGCGGCCAGCACCAGGAACACCAGCAGCACGCTGATCGGGAACACCCACATGCCCGCATTGCCGGCGATGATCTGCTGATACGTGAGGTCGGTCCATTCGAGTTTCACGCCACGCGGCAAGGTTTCTGCAGCCACCCGTTCAGCCGCGGCTTGCGCCTGGCCCGACGAATAACCCGGAGCGGGTCCACCGTTGATATCGGCAGCCGTATAGCCGTTGTAGCGCACCACCATTTCCGGACCGAACGTCGGCGTCACCGTCACCAGCGACGACAACGGCACCATTTCGCCCGCGGCATTACGCGTCTTCAGTTGGCCGATATCGTCGGCATGCTGACGGAACGGCGCATCCGCTTGCACCCGCACCTGATACACACGGCCAAAGCGGTTGAAGTCGTTCACATACAGCGAGCCCAGATAGATCTGCATCGTGTCGAACACGTCCGTCACCGGCACACCGAGCTGCTTGGCCTTGACGCGGTCCAGGTCCACATTCAGCTGCGGCACGTTGATCTGATAGCTCGAGAAAGTCGGGCCCAGTTCAGGCGTAGTAGCCGCCTTCTTGATGAACGCTTCCGTTGCCTTGTTCAACTCCGCGTAACCCAGCGCACCGTGATCCTCCAACTGCATCTTGAAGCCGCCCAGCGTACCGAGGCCCAGCACCGGCGGCGGTGGGAACACGGCCACGAACGAATCCTTGATCGCGCCGTACTGCTGGTTCAACGCGCCTGCAATGGCGCCGGCGGAGAGCGCCTTGTTGCCGCGCTCCTTGAACGGCTTGAGCGTGACGAACACGATGCCCGCGCTCGAGCTATTGGTGAAGCCATTCACCGACAAGCCCGGAAACTCCACCGCGCTTTCGACACCCGGCTGCTTCAGCGCGATCGCGCTCATATCGCGGATCACCTTTTCGGTGCGGTCGAGCGACGCGCCGTTCGGCAACTGCGCAAACGCGATCAGGTATTCCTTGTCCTGCGCCGGCACGAAGCCGCCCGGCACGATACGCGTGATCAGCACCGTGGCGCCGAGCAGGATCGCGTAGACGGCGAGCATGCCGCCCTTACGTCGCAATACGCCCTGCACGCCCTTGCCATAGCCGGTCGAGCCGCGATGAAACACCTTGTTGAAGCCCTTGAAGAAGCGGCCGAACACCAAGTTCATCCCCCGCGTAAGCCAGTCTTCCTTCGCGCCATGGCCGCGCAGCAGCATGGCGGACAGTGCCGGCGACAACGTCAGCGAATTGAACGCCGAGATCACCGTCGAGATCGCGATGGTCACCGCGAACTGCTTGTAGAACTGACCCGTGAGCCCCGTCATGAACGCGAGCGGTACGAACACGGCGACCAGCGTCAGCGCGATTGCGATAATTGGCCCGCTCACTTCCTGCATGGCCTTGTACGTCGCATCGCGCGCACTCAGCCCGGCCTCGATATTGCGCTCGACGTTCTCCACCACCACGATCGCATCGTCCACCACAATCCCGATCGCGAGCACCATGCCGAACAGCGACAGCGCGTTGATCGAGAAGCCGAACGCCAGCAGCAGCGAGAACGTCCCCACGATCGATACCGGCACCGCAATCAGCGGAATGATCGACGCACGCCACGTCTGCAGGAACACGATCACCACGATCACGACCAGCGCAATCGCTTCGAGCAGTGTGTGAATCACGGCCTCGATACTGGAGCGCACGAACTGCGTCGGGTCATAGACGATCTGGTAATCCACGCCTGCAGGCATGTCTTCCTTCAGTTCCTTCATTTCCGCGCGCACCTGGTCCGAGATCTGGAGCGAGTTCGCGCCCGGCGCCTGGTTAATAGCGAGCGCCACCGCCGACTTGTTGTCGAGCAGCGAACGCAGGCCGTATTCCGACGCAGCCAGCTCGATACGGGCAATGTCGCGCAGATAGGTCACCGCGCCATCCGGGCCGGTCTTGACGATGATGTCGCCGAACTCGCCCGTGGTCTGCAAGCGGCCACGCGCATTCACCGACAACTGCAACTGTGTGCCCGGCAACGACGGTGAGGAACCAATCTGACCGGCAGCCACCTGAATGTTCTGCTCGCGGATCGCGTTAACCACATCAGTTGCGGTCAGGCCGCGCTGCGCCACTTTCTGCGGATCGAGCCACACGCGCATGGCGTAGTCACCCGAGCCCCACAGCTGCACTTCGCCCACGCCCTGAATACGCTCCAGCCGGTCCTTGACGTTCAGCACTGCATAGTTGCGCAGATACGTCATGTCGTACTGGTTGTTCGGCGAGATCAGGTGGACCACCATCGTCAGCGTCGGCGAGCTCTTGATCGTCGTCACGCCCAGACGCTGCACGTCGTCCGGCAGACGCGGCAGCGCCTGGTTGACGCGGTTCTGCACGAGCTGCGTCGCGAGGTCCGGATTGGTACCGAGCTTGAAGGTGACCGTCAGCGTCAGATTGCCGTCGCTATTGGCTTGCGACTGCATATACAGCATGTTTTCCACGCCGTTGATCTGCTCTTCGAGCGGCGACGCTACCGTTTCGGCAATCACCTTCGGGTTGGCCCCCGGATACTGCGCGTGCACCACCACCGAAGGAGGCACGACTTCCGGGTACTCGGAGATCGGCAGCTTGAAGAGCGAAATCACGCCCGCCAGCAGGATCAGGACCGATAGCACGCCCGCGAAGATCGGCCGGTCGATGAAGAATTTGGATATGTTCATGAGAGGCTCTTGAAATTAAAGCGCTGGGATGCGACGCGCAAGCAGCAATCGTTAAGCACCAAGCTCACGAATTGCCCTGCGCTTTCGCATGACCCTGCGTTTGTGCTACCGACGCGCTGTCCGCATCTTCGTCGCCGTTCATCGGCACAGCATGGGCGCGTACCGTTTCGCCCGGCCGCACACGTTGCGTTCCGTTGACGACGATCCGGTCACCGTTTTGCAGACCCGACTTGACGACGCGCAGGCCGCCTTGCATCGCGCCAAGCTGCACCTCGCGGTACACGACCTGATCGCTCTTGTCGACGACGAACACGAACTTCTTGTCCTGATCGGTGCCCACTGCAGCGTCGTCAATCAACAGCGCCGAGTGCGGCGCGCTGCCGCTCACCTTGATGCGGGCGTACAGACCCGGAATCAGTGTGCCGTCCTGATTGTCGAAGCGCGCGCGTACGCGGATCGTGCCGGACGAGGTGTCGAGCTGGTTGTCGACCGAATCGATCACACCGTTGCGCGAGTAGCCCGATTCGTCAGCGAGGCCCAGTTGCACCGGTACTTTGGTGCCGTCCTTCTCGCGGCCGATGTACTCCAGATACGTCTGCTCGTCCGCATCGAACGACGCGTAGATCGGCGATACCGACACCAGCGTCGTCAGCGGCGGCGAACCTGCGCCGGCCGAGACGACGTTGCCCACGGTGATCTCCGCACGCGACACGCGGCCCGACACCGGCGCAATAACCTTGGTGTAGCCAAGGTTAATCTGCGCGGTTTCGAGCGCTGCCTGCGCTGCCTTGACGTTGGCGCTCGCGCCGCGCGCGGCGTTCTGCTTCTCGTCGTAGTCGCGCTTGGCAATGGCGTTATCGCCGATCAGGCGCTGTGCGCGCTCCCAGTCGCTTTGCGTATAACCCGCCTGCGCCTGCGCCGCCGCCAGTTGCGCGGCGGTGCGGTCTACTTCGGCCTGATACGGGCGCGGATCGATCACGAACAGCGTGTCGCCCTTCTTCACCAGCGCGCCATCCTTGAAGTTCACCGAAACGATCGTGCCCGACACCTGCGGACGTACTGCGACCTTCTCGACTGCTTCGAGGCGCCCCGAATAGCTTTGCCAGTCGGTGATGGTTTTCTGGATCACGGCTGCCACGTCCACTTCCGGCACGATGGTCGGCGCGGCGTGGGCGGGCGAACTCGCATCGACGCGAATCGCGCCGAATGTGCCGAGCCCGGCAATGATCACAACGGTCAGAACCGCTAGCGCCAGACGGTGGCGCGAAGGAGAAAAGATAAACATGAAAGGCTCCCGGCGTTTGTTGATTGAAATACGTTTATCGTTGGGTGCGCGCTGCGAGGCGGCACTGGAAAAAGCGCACAGCCTCCTGCAGCGCTTCCGGATGGTCGGCGAGCGCGGCATGCGAGACGCTCGGATAGCGGACCACCTGGGTCGCCACGCCTGCATCGATCAGGCTGCTGGCATATTTCTCGGCCTCGACGTGCAGCACATCGTTCTGCGCAGTCGCGATCAGCGTGGCGGGCAAGCCTGCAAGCCGTGACGACTCGAGAGGCGCGGCATACGGATGCATACGCTGCGAGGCTTGCGGCAGATACGCGCGATAGCACGCTGCGCATTCCTTGGCGGTAATATCGGAGCCAAGCCGCTGTTCGTCGCCAAGGCGCGTGAGACTCGGATCGAGCATCGGGCCGAACAGCGCCTGCGCCGAAATCCGCACGTCGCCACGGTCGCGCGAGATAAAGGCGAGGCAATTGGCGATCTGGCCGCCCGAGTCATGTCCCGCGACGCCGATATGTTTGGTGTTGCCGCCGAACGCCCGTGCGCGGGTCTGCACCCACAGCGCGGCGCGGTGTGCGTCTTCCGGCGCCGTGGGAAACGGAAATTGCGGTGCAAGCGAGTAGCCGACCGAGACGACCAGCGCCGGCAGGTGCTCTGCGAAATAGCGTGCGGCGAAGTCCGCATCGTCCAGCGAGCCGCGCACAAAGCCGCCGCCGTGAAAATAAAGCAGTACTGGCAGTGCGGTTTTGCCCGTCAGGCGGTACAGCCGCAGCTTGATGTCCTGCGCGTGCCCCTCAATCGTCACGTCCGTCACGTCGAGCGCCGCATGTGCCGAACCGACATCGTCCGCCTGAGCAAGGTCAAGCGGTACAAAGGTGTACGGCGAGGAGTACGGCGGTTTGAATGCATTCATGTCGAACGGCGCAATACGCATAGAACTGGAATGGTGCGAATTGTGGGTTCGGCAGACTTCTAAATAAATGCCTATAATCCGGCAACACAATTCGGTACGCCCAAACAATCGAATTCGGCGCCCGGCGAAACCGGGCTAATCCGTGCCTATTCGATTGGCGCTGCGCGCCGCCAGCCCCTTCTTGGAGGTTAGCCATGGACCGTCTCCAGGCCATGCAAGTGTTCACCCGTGTCGTCGACACCAACAGTTTCACGCGTGCCGCGGAGACGCTCGACCTGCCGCGCGCTTCGGTCACCACCATCATCCAGAATCTGGAATCGTTTCTCGGCACACGGCTCATGCACCGCACGACGCGGCGCCTGTCGCTCACGCCGGACGGCGCGGCGTACTACGAGCGCTGCGTGCGAATTCTCGCGGACGTCGAAGAAACCGAAACCAGTTTCCAGAGCGGCAACAAGAAGCCGCACGGCAAGCTGCGCATCGACATGCCGGGCTCGATCGGCCGGCTGCTGGTGATCCCTTCCCTGTGTGAATTCCACACTCGCTACCCGGATATCGACCTGCAACTCGGCCTGACCGACCGCCCGGTCGATCTGCTACAAGAAGGGGTGGATTGCGTGGTGCGGGTCGGCGCGCTGCAGGATTCGTCGCTGGTGGCGCGCCGGATCGGCATCTTCGAAGGCGTGACGTGCGCCGCGCCGGAATATCTGCAGAAGTACGGTACGCCGCTTACGCTCGACGATCTCGAGTCGCATAGTGCGGTGAATTATTTTTCGAGCCGCACTGGCCGCGTGATCGACTGGGCCTTCAAGGTCGACGGCAAGGAAGTCGAAGTAAAAATGAAGGGCACGGTGTCGGTCAACGACGCGGATGCCTACGTCACCTGCGGTCTCGAGGGCTTTGGGCTGATTCAGCCGGCGCTTTTCATGGTGCTGCCGCATCTGCAGTCGGGCCAGCTGGTCGAAGTGCTGCCCGAGATCAAGCCGATGCCCATGCCGATTTCCGCGGTCTATCCGCACAGCCGGCATCTGTCGCCGAAAGTGCGCGTGTTTGTCGACTGGATTGCGGAGCTATTCGACCGCTGCCCGTTGCTGAGCGGCCGCGGCAGTCTCGACACGCCTTGCTCGAAGCGCACCATCGAGGAGCGCGAGTCCGCGCCTACGCTCGATACGCCGGTAATCACGGAGTGGGTGGCCTGATCCGCCCCGCAATACAGATGACGACAATCGCGGCCTCCACACTGCGATTGCCGCCATTGTTCTGAATTCACAACAATTCATTTCGCCGATCCGCCGTTTATCCGCGCGTCGCGAAAGCCTACAGTTCACCCTGTCGCAGCGCCATCGTGCGCCGCAAACGAATCGACAGGAGTGAATCATGAATCCATCCGAACTCGACCATTGGGACAGCGATACGCCAGTCTGGACGCCGTTCCGCTCGACGCAGCACTGAGGGCCGGTCACCCGCGTTTAGCTCTTGCGTGCCTGTGGCACTGCAGTGTTGGCGATTTTCAAATATGCTTAAAAGAGGCATGCGACCGCATCATGCATGCGGTCGCGCCGCTTGTTGCATTTGAAAGTCCGTACAACACATCGGCATTACACACAGGAGCGTGACATGGAGTATGTGAAACTGGGCCGCACAGGCCTCGATGTCTCTCGACTTTGCCTCGGTTGCATGAGCTACGGTGTATCGGACCGGGGCAACCATGAGTGGACACTCGGCGAGAGCGATTCGCGCCCGTTCATCAAGCAGGCGCTGGACCACGGCATCAACTTCTTCGATACGGCCAACGTCTATTCCGACGGCACCAGCGAAGAGATTGTCGGCCGCGCGCTGAAGGACATGGCCAGGCGCGACGAGATCGTGCTCGCCACCAAGGTTCACGGCCGCATGCATGCCGGCGCAAACGGCATGGGCCTGTCGCGCAAGGCGATCATGGCTGAAATCGATGCGAGCCTGCGGCGTCTCGGCACGGACTATGTGGACCTGTATCAGATCCACCGCTGGGACTACACCACGCCGATCGAAGAAACCATGGAAGCGCTGCACGACGTCGTGAAAGCGGGCAAGGCACGCTATATCGGTGCGTCGTCGATGTATGCGTGGCAGTTCTCGAAGGCACTGCACGTTGCAGAAAAACACGGCTGGACCCGCTTCGTGACGATGCAGAATTACGTGAACCTGCTGTATCGCGAGGAAGAGCGCGAGATGCTGCCGCTCTGCGCCAGCGAAGGAATCGGCGTGATTCCGTGGAGCCCGCTTGCCCGTGGACGTCTGACGCGTGACTGGAACACCAGCAGCGCGCGCTCGGAGACCGACGAATTCGGCCGTACGCTGTATGCGAAGACGGAAGACGCGGACCGCCGCATCGTCGAACGGGTTGGGGAGATCGCGGCAGCCCGCGGTGTACCTCGTGCGCAGGTTGCATTGGCATGGGTTCTGCAAAAGAGCGTGATCAGTGCGCCGATTGTGGGCGCGACCAAAGCGCATCACCTTGACGATGCGGTTGCGGCGCTTTCGCTCAAACTGAGTGCGGAAGAGATCAAGCAGCTCGAAGAGCTGTACGTGCCACACGAAGTGACCGGTTTCAAGTAAGCCACGGCACGGCATTGCACGCGGCGCCGTGCCGCGTGCGTGCTCGCTTCGCGCTTAGCCTGGATGGGGCTGATCGTGTCTGGCAGGATAACTGACGATCAGCCCCGTTGATCGCGCGGCACGTCCGGCTCGAAAAACACCCAGCGCACCTGCGGAAACGTTTCCTGCAGATCGGCTTCGATCACATTGATCGCGTCGACCATCGCGCGGCCGCTCGGATACGCGATCATCTCGGCCTGCACCGCGACCACGACTTCGCGGCCCCATTGGAGGGTAATCAGATTGATGATGCCGCGAATCTCGGGCCGCGCCCGTAGATGAGCTTCGATGGCACGCCGCACTTCCGGGCTCGCCGACTCGCCGACGATCATCGATTTCACTTCGCGCGCCACGAGCCACGCGATCACCATCAGCAATACGCCAACGCCGATTGAGCCAAATGCGTCGAAGGCCGGATTGCCGGTGATCATTGTCAGCAGAACGGCCACGAATGCAATCGCAAGACCCATCAGTGCCGCGATATCCTCGCCGGCTACGACCAGCAGATCCGATTCGCGCGTTTCGCGAAACCAGCGCCACATGGATTTATCCGGATGCGTCTTGCGAATCTCCCTGACCGCACCCGCAAGCGACAACGATTCGAGCACGACCGAGACACCCAGTACAGCCAGCGCCAGGTAAGCGTGCGACAACGGTTCGCGCTCAAACAGCCGGTGCACGCCCTCGTAGACGGAAAACGCGCCGCCGACAAAGAACAGCAGCAAGGCGACCAGTAGCGAGTAAAAATTGATTTCGCGCCCAGCGCCCATCGGATGCAACGGACTGGGCGGCTTGCGCGCCTCGCGCAGACCGAACAGCAGCAGAAGCTGATTGCCACAGTCGGCGCTCGAGTGAATGGCCTCGGCGAACATCGAGCCGGACTGCGTGAAGATCGCAGCGGCGAACTTGAAAACGGCAATCCCGATGTTTGCGGCGAGGGCGTAAAAGATGGCTTTCGGCGATTCTTCTTTCATCGTTCGATCACGCCACCTCGACGCGCGGCGTGCCGTCGCGCATCTCACCAATCACTACCGCGCGATCGAAGCCGTCGGCGCGGAAAATCGCCAGCACGTCATCGACGCTTTCCGGCGTGCAGGAGACCAGCAGACCGCCTGACGTTTGCGGATCGGTGAGCAACGCGCGAGCGCGCTCTGGCAGTCCCGCGCTTAAACCGACGCTCTCGCCATACGAAGCCCAGTTGCGCCCCGACGCGCCGGTAATCACGCCCGCATCCGCGAACGCTTCGACACCGGTGAGCCACGGCAGGTCTGCATAGCGCAGATGGGCGCTCAGCCCGGCCCCGCGCGCCAGCTCTAGCGTATGTCCAAGCAGGCCGAAGCCCGTGACGTCGGTCAGTGCATGCACGCCCGGCAATGCCGCGAGATCGGTCCCGGGGCGGTTCAGCTTGGTGGTGTTCGCAATCATCTCGCGGTAGCCTGCGTCGCCGAGCTGGTTCTTTTTCAGTGCCGCGGACAACACACCCACGCCGAGCGGCTTGCCGAGCACCAGCACGTCGCCGGCGCGAGCCCCCGCGTTGCGCTTGACGCGCTGCGGATGGATCACGCCCAGCGCGGCGAGACCGTAGATCGGCTCGACGGAATCGATCGAATGACCCCCAGCCACCGGAATACCCGCCTGCGTGCAGACATCTTCACCGCCGCGCAGCACCGCCGCGATCACGTCGTGCGGCAACACGTTGATTGGCATGCCGACCAGCGCGAGCGCGAGAATCGGCTTGCCGCCCATTGCATATACGTCGGAGAGCGCATTGGTCGCCGCAATGCGGCCGAAATCGTACGGATCGTCGACAATCGGCATGAAGAAATCGGTGGTGGCGATAATCGCCTGCTCATCGTTCAGGCGGTACACAGCGGCATCGTCGGCGGTCTCGGTGCCGACCAGCAGGTCGGGAAACGCCGGTAGCGGCACACTGCGCTTGAGCAGATCGGCCAGCACGCCCGGCGCAATCTTGCAGCCGCAGCCGCCGCCATGCGAAAGGCTCGTGAGGCGCGGCACAGCGGGATTCGATGCTACGTGATCGGTCATGGCGGGTTCAAGGCGGAATGGCAAGAGTCGCTATTATGGGCAATCAGGGTGTCATGCGTCCAACTCCCCTCTACGAGCCCCCGACAGCCGCCTTTACCTCGCCGTTGCCGGCCACCTTCAGGTCCGCTCCAACAGCGCCATTTCCCGCACGATCACAAGCAGCACCGAGAGGCTCGAACCGCCCGATGCGCGCAGGTCGGCAACCAGTCGCGCATAACGCTCGAGCGGCGCCGCACGTTGAGCTTGCCATCGTTCGACCAGCTCGTCCGGCGTCGACGATTCCGTGGCGCCCGCCAGCGCGCTCGTCGTCAGGGCACGCTTGAGGCGAGCCAGTTCGGCGAGCGCGGCGGCGCGCGCGAGCATGTCCCAATGCGTCGGCGCAGGCAGCGCGTTGGCGCGTTCGGCGATCCAGCCATAGTTGAGCTGCGTGCCGAGCGCAAAATACACCCCTGCCACGAGTTCAAGATTCTTGCCGCAGGTGGCCGCCACCTCGGCGATATCGAGCAAGGCCGCGGAGATTTCGCCGCTCGCCACCCGCACCGCCAGTTCGCTGTCGACGCCGGCGTCCACCAGAATCCGCTGCCGTTCCATCAGCGCTTCCAGATCGGCGGCGGGCAGCAATGCAGGCCATTGCGACGCGAGCCGCTGCGCGGCATCGCGGCAACGCGCCAGCAGATCGGTCACGTCGACGACGGCGCCCGATTGCAGTTGCCGCAAGAACCACAGCGCGGTTCGCTCCACGAGTCGCGCTACCTCGACGAACATGCGCGCCTGAACATCGTCGGCCACGCGGTTATCGAGCGCATCGATGCTGTGCCACACGTCGTCCAGATCGAAGACGTCGCGCGCCATGATGCAGGCCCGCACGATCTCGCCCGGCTGCGCGTCAGTCTCTTCCATAAGCCGGTGCACGAATTCACAGCCCACGCGGTTGACAAGCGCGTTGGTCAGATACGTGGCGAGAATCTCGCGCCTTAGCGGATGGCGCTGTATCGGCTCCCTGAAGCGGTGGCGCAACGGTTTCGGAAAATAGTCGATCAGCATGCTGCTGACCAACGGATCTTCCGGCATATCGGATTCAAGCAGCGCGTCGTACAGCCACATCTTGCTGTAGGCAAGCAGGACCGCGCGCTCCGGTGAGGTCAGGCCTTGCTTGGCCGCCTGCCGCTCGGCGATTTCCTCGTCGGTCGGCAAGAACTCGATCACGCGATTCAAACGCCCCGCCCGTTCGAGCCAGCGCATGAAACGTGTTTCGGCGTCGAACAGTTCGATACTGTAGCGGCCCGCGATCGACAACGCCTGGGTCTGATAGTAGTTGTCCTGCAGGACCAGAAGTCCGACTTCGTCGGTCATGTCGGCAAGCTGCGCGTTACGCTGCTTTTCGGTCATCTCGCCATCTTTCACGACGAGGCCGAGCAGAATCTTGATGTTGACTTCGTGATCCGAACAATCCACGCCGGCCGAATTGTCGATTGCGTCGGTGTTGATGCGGCCACCGCGCAATGCGAACTCGATCCGCCCGAGGTGCGTGAGTCCCAGGTTACCGCCCTCCGCCACCACCTTGCAGCGCAGATCCGCGCCGTTCACGCGCAACGCGTCGTTGGTGCGGTCGCCGACCTGCGCATGCGTCTCGCGGCTCGCCTTCACGTAGGTGCCGACGCCGCCGTTGTAGAGCAGATCCACCGGCGCCTGCAGAATCGCGCGGATCAGTTCGTTCGGCGGCAGCGCGGCGGCATTGATGCCAAGTATGGCCTGCATCGCAGCCGACACCGGAACGGTCTTGGCCGTACGCGGAAATACGCCACCGCCGGCCGAGATCAGCGTCGGATCGTAGTCGGCCCAGCTTGAGCGCTCGAGGATAAAGAGGCGCCCACGCTCGGCCAGACTGGCGCCCGGATCGGGGTTCGGGTCGAGAAAGATATGACGATGGTCGAACGCGGCCACGAGCTTGATATGCGGCGACAGCAGCATGCCGTTGCCGAACACATCGCCCGACATATCGCCGATACCCACCACCGTAAAGTCCATCGTCTGGGTGTCGACGCCCATCTCACGGAAATGCCGCTTCACCGATTCCCAGGCGCCGCGCGCGGTGATTGCCATCTTCTTGTGGTCGTAACCGACCGAGCCGCCCGAAGCAAACGCGTCGTCGAGCCAGAATCCGTACTCCTGAGAAATTGCGTTCGCATAGTCGGAGAACGTGGCCGTGCCCTTGTCCGCGGCCACCACCAGATACGGGTCGTCGCCATCGTGCCGCACCACGTCGGGCGGCGGCACGATATCGGTGCCGGCCAGGTTATCGGTCAGATCCAGCAGGCCGCGCAGGAAGGTCTGATAGCAGGCGATGCCTTCGCGCATCCACGCTTCGCGGTCGCCGGGCGGCGGCGGGTTCTTCACGACGAAGCCACCCTTCGAGCCCACCGGCACGATCACCACGTTCTTCACCATTTGCGCTTTCATCAGGCCGAGGACTTCCGTACGGAAATCCTCACGCCGGTCGGACCAGCGCAGGCCACCGCGCGCGGCTCGCCCTCCTCTCAGGTGCACGCCTTCGACGCGTGGCGCGTACACCCAGATCTCGAACATCGGCTTGGGCTCAGGCAAGCCCGGCACATGCGCCGGATTGAACTTGAACGATAGATATGGCTTGGGGCGCCCCTCCCCGTCGTGCCGGTAGTAATTCGTGCGCTGGGTGGCCTTGATTACGCCGAGAAACTGCCGCAGAATGCGGTCCTCGTCAAGATTCGGCACCTGGTCGAGCGCGCTATCGATCCACTTGAGCAGCAATTCCACACGCTGCTCGCGCGTGTCGCCCAGCGACGGGTCGAAGCGCGCCACGAACAGTTCGACGAGCTTGCGGGCAATCGTGGGATTGCCGGTCAGTGCGCGTTCGATGTAGGCATCGCTGAAGGTCGAACCGACCTGCCGCAGATACTTCGCATAGGCACGCAAGATCGTCACTTCACGCGCCGCCAGTTGCGCACGCAGCACGAGCCGGTTGAAGTCGTCGCTTTCGATCTCGCCGGTCCAGACCTGCTGGAACGCATCCTCAAAGAGGTTTTTCACACGCTCGATATCGAATTCGGCATCGTCCGCGAGTTCGAGGCCGAAGTCATGGACCCATGCGGGCGTCGCGTTCAGCGCTTCAATCAGATAGGGACGCTCTTCATCGACTCGCACGCCGAGATGCTCGAGCATCGGTAGACTGCGTGACAAGGCGATCGGATGCCCCGCGCGGTACACCTTGAAGCGAAACGCACGCGGGCCGGATTCGATCGGCCGGTACAGATTCATGGCGATGCGCTCGCTGCCCTGAAGTCGCTCGATCAGTTCGATATCGCGCACCGCCGTGCGGGCCGGATAGTCGTCGCGGTAGCCGGCCGGAAACGAATCGGCGTAGTGCTGCAACAGACGGTTGCCCTGTTCTTCGCCAAACGCATCGATCAGCGCATCGGCCAGATCGTCCTGCCAGCGGCGCGTCACCTGCACGAGCCGTGCTTCGAGCTCGCGGGTGTCCACATCCGGCATCGCGCCAGGCTCGGCATGCACGACGAAGTGAATCCGCGCGAGAGTCGACTCCGAAAGCAAGGGGGTGAACTCGACGCTGGCGCCGTTGAATGCCTCCATAAGCAGGTTGGCAATGCGGCGCCGCAAGTCGGTGTTGTACTTGTCGCGCGGCACGAAGACGAGGCACGACACGAAGCGATCGAACCGGTCGCGCCGTACGAACAGGCGGGTGCGCTGATGCTCCTGCAAACGCAGCACGCCAAGCGCGATGTCGTAGAGCTGGTCTTCTTCGGCCTGAAACAGTTCGTCGCGCGGATAGGTCTCCAGCACCGTCACCAGCGACTTCGCGAGGTGCCCCTTCGGCAAAAAGCCGGCGCGACGCACGATATTGGCGCATTTACGGCGCACGATAGGTATTTCGGACGCCGATACGATATACGCCGTCGACGTATACAGCCCGATAAAACGGCGCTCGCCGATGATCTTGCCATCCGCGCCGGTCAGCTTGATACCCACGTAATCGAGGTATCCGGGCCGATGCACAGTGGCACGCGAATTCGCTTTGGTCAAAAAGATCGGCGAGGGACCCGTGATGATCTGTGCGGCGGCGGCCGGCAACGGCGTGACATCGGCGGCGCCCACCGGCCGCAGCGCATCGCGCAGAATGCCAAGGCCCGAATCCGGCAGAGGACGCAGGCCAAAGCCCACGTCATGCGAAACCAGTTCATAGTCGCGCTGCCCGAGAAACGTGAAGTGGTCGTCCACCATCCACTCAAGGAAGGCACGCGCTTCCGCGCCTTCGACGCCGGTGTCGCGCAACTTCATGTCCTTGATGGTGCCGCGCGCAATTGCAACGATCTTCGGCCAGTCTTCCACTGCCGCACGCACGTCGCCCAAGACCTTGGCAATATCGTCCCTGAGCGAGTCGAGCTTGGCGGCGTCGCCGCAACGATCTACTTCGAAGTGGATGAAGGACGCGAGTTGCGACTGCGTGTCGGCCGCATCTTCCGCACCCTGGCCGACGCGCACGATACTGCCGTCGGCGCCGCGCCAGATGCGGAACACCGGGTGCACGACCGAATGCAAGGCAAGCCCGAGCCGGTTGACCGCCATCGACACCGAATCGACAAGGAACGGCATGTCGTCATTGACGATCTCGATGACAGTGTGATCGGAATGCCAGCCGTGCTGTTCGAGAATCGGGTTATAGACGCGCAATCGTTCGCTGCCGGGAACGAAGCGCTGGGCGGTTTGCCAATGCGCGAGTGCCGCGCCGTAGAGGTCGGCGATTGCGCGACTTTGCAGATCGTCGGCGTCGACGAAATCGTAGTAGTGCCGCAGAAAGGGATCGACGATTGCGAATGTCGGTTCGGGCAATCGCCCGCGTGCGAATTCGATGACGTCGTTCAGCAGGTGCGCAACGGATTCTTCGTTCTTCGCTTGCATGATCTCCTCCACAGCGGGCGGCAATCGACTGCATCGTGATACGAATTATGCGCCAGATAGTTGAAAGTCAATGTGCATCCGCACATCGACTTTCAGATGAACGCTTACTAAGGTGTCGCCCCAGGTGGCAAACCGATTGCGAGGTCTCAGCCGAGAAACACGTATTCGGCTATATATGGACTGCGCCCTTCCTGTCCTTCCTGCGTGCAGGGTCCGCTTGGCGCGACACCGCCATGCGTGTCGAGACGTTGCACGTAGCGCACCGTAGAAAGCAGGCCAGGACCACCGGCATTAGTCGCCCGCAGCAGCAGAAGAGGGATGCTGCCGGCCTGATCGGTATTCGGCGCTTGCTGGAGTACCGCGCCGGTGATCCTGCTGCCGTCCGCTGCAGCCCATGAGGGGCCCGCGCTATGCGTGACGATCAGTGTGCCCGATGCGTCGTACAGCTCGGCGCTCGGCGCCTTGAACGCCCAGGACAAATTGTTGCTGGCGTCGCGCTTGCACGTGTAGATCTGCGTGCCGCTCGCCTTGAGTGCTGCGACGACATGGGTCGCTTCGCCTGGGGTCAGGGAAGCAGGAATGGTGGCCTGGGCGAACGCTGCGCTCAGGCAGGCGGCGTTGCAGGCGAGCGCCAGCGAAGCGGTTGTAAAGACACGCGCCAGGGAACGGCGCGAGGCGATTCGTGAAAACATGCAGTGATCTCCTTGTGAGCCCAGTAAGCCCGGTCAGGCTGGGCGAAGCTATTCCTCAGACAGATTAGCATGGCCGCCCAAAGCGCGAGCACACCTGATATGTCGACAAAAGCATACCGGCTTAACGGACGCACGGAGCGGCAAATACAGGTCAAGTACAAGGAAGATCGTTGAGTCCAGGCACGGGCACGCCGTCGCCTCGAACTGCGCCCATACCTCCGGTTGTGCCGTGAGGGTTACGGGCCGACGCTCGAAGCCGCTCAGTCCTGCGGGCAGGTCCATCAGTCCGCGTGGGATTGCCCTGCCCGCTCTGCCGCGAGAAATTCCAGTATCGCCTCACTCACCTGCGCCGGCCGTTCCTGCTGGATCCAGTGCCCTGCGCCCGGGATTACGAGCTTCTTCCGAAGACGGGGGACATTGAGTTCCAGTTGTTCGAAATCTTTCGCAGCCATCTTCAGCACGCCATCAAGCTCCCCTGCGATGAACAACGTAGGCTGCGAGATTCGCGCGCCGTCGAGAAACCCGGTCAGTTCCCAGTTCCGGTCGATGTTGCGATACCAGTTGATCGGCCCGCGAAAACCGCTGCGCTCGAACTCCGCCACGAAGAATTTCAGCGCGGCTTCGGGCAGCCATGACGGCAGATCATCGGGCAGCGTCAGATTGTCGACCAGCCGTGTGGTCTTGTCGAAGGCCGCGAAATTGACCGACGGCGCTGCCCTGACGCCATCTCCGGATGCCGTATAGAGAATGCCGAGCAACGCGCGGCCAATGTCTTCCTCGAGTTCCCGCTCGATGCGCCCCGGCTGTTGAAAGTACTCCTGATAGAAGTGGCGCTCCTGCGTGATCTGCTGGAAGTGCAACGCCGGACGCCTGGCCCGCCGCGGCATATACGGCACGCTCAGCAGCCCGAGCGTGTGGAACCGGTCGGGCCGCAGCAACGCCGCATGGGCGGCAACGGCCGCGCCCCAGTCGTGCCCGATCAGCACGGCCGGCTCGTCGCCGAGCGCGTTGACAAGACCGACGAGATCGCCGGCCAGATGCAGGATGTCGTACGCTTCGACCGCTTCGGGCGCCTCGGTCTGCCCGTAGCCGCGCTGATCCGGCGCCACCACGCGGTAGCCGGCGGAAGCGAGCGCGTCGATCTGCCAGCGCCACGAGTACCACGACTCCGGCCAGCCGTGACAGAGCAGCACCAGCGGACCCCCGCCCTTTTCGACGTAGTGCATCCTGATACCGTTGACATGGGCGAATCGCTGCTGCAGACCCTCGATCATCGGGTAGCCCTCATTGAAGCCGCTTTGCGGCCAGGTGAAGATAGCAGGTCGCCGGCTGCAAGATCCCGGTCACCTGTCCACCCCGGTATGATGCGTATGATTGAAAAATTAGCTACCGACCTTAGCAACGGACCTCGCGGCTGTGAACCGGGGATTTACCCGGGCGGTCCAGAAATCACCCAGCCGGTGGCCGAATCGCCCCTTTCCCCACGCGAGCGCGGCTGGAAAATAGCCGGCACCCGGCGATCACAAGGAATCAATATGAGCACCGTCAACCACCAGATCCGTCTCGCCTCGCGACCGGCCGGCCTGCCGACAGCGGAGAACTGGCGCTTCACCGAAGAGGCCGTGCCCGCTGACAGCGAACTGGCCGACGGCCAGCTGCTCGTCAAAACACTCGCGCTGTCGCTCGATCCGGCGATGCGCGGCTGGATGAACGAGGGCAAGAGCTACATCGCGCCGGTCGGCATCGGCGAAGTGATGCGTGCCGGCGGTATCGGCACCGTCGTCGCATCGAAACATCCGGCGTACGCAGCCGGCGACCAGGTGAGCGCGGTGCTCGGCGTGCAGGAATTCGCGCGCATCGACGGCGCGCACGCGCAACGCTTCGGCCTTTTCAAAATCGATCCGCGGCTCGGTTCCCCCACGCAGTGGTTGAACGTGCTCGGCATGCCCGGGATGACTGCATATTTCGGACTGCTCGATGTCGGCGAGCCGAAGGCGGGCCAAACCGTCGTCGTCTCCGGCGCGGCCGGCGCAGTCGGGCAAACGGTTGGCCAGCTCGCGAAAATCAAGGGCTGCCGGGTGGTGGGCATCGCCGGTGGCGCGGCCAAATGCGAATGGGTCGTGCGCGAACTCGGCTTCGATGCGTGCATCGACTACAAGGCGTCTCCGTCCTCGGTGCGCGACGGGCTGAAGCAGCATTGCCCGGACGGCGTGCACGTCTATTTCGACAACGTGGGCGGCGACATTCTCGACACCGTGCTGACACGGCTGGCACGCGGTGCGCGCATTATCATCTGCGGCGCCATCAGCCAGTACAACAATCCGGGCAGCACGCCCGCCTCCGGACCGAAGAACTACCTGTCGCTACTGGTCAACCGGGCGCGTATGGAGGGGATCGTCGTGTTCGACTATGCATCCCGCTATCCGGAGGCCATCGCCGAACTGGCGGGCTACCTGGCTGACGGCCGCATGCAGTCGAAGGAGGACGTCGTGACAGGCGGTGTCGCCGCGTTCCCCAAAGCGCTGCTGAAGCTCTTCTCAGGGGAAAATTTCGGCAAGCTGGTATTGAACGTGGCTGACCGGTAACGCTAGCGCGTAGAGGCCGCAGCGCGGCAAACAAGCGGCATGGCGCTTTCATCTTCGCCATGCTGACTGCCGTCTTCAGAATCTCTTCCCCGTCGCGTCCACGATCTCCGGCAACCAGGCGCCGACCGTCTCGCTGGTCCACACCGGATCGTCGTGCGGCAGATCGTGGCCCGCCCACGGATGCTGGATATGCGCCGCACCCCACGCTGCCGCCAGCTTCGCCGAACACACCGGATTCACCAGCCGGTCCTGCGCCGACGACAGGATCAGGGTCGCGCAGCGCGGCACCGCATCGCCGGCGCTGAAGCGGGCCGCGGCCCATAACTGGCGCAGCGCATTGCCCCGGCTCACCGGCGCGCTCTCGCGGATCGCGGCCCACGCGGCAAGATCGTCCGCCAGCGCCTGCGAATCGTTGCATGTCAGCCGATGGATAATCGCCTCGGCCTCACGGGCGTCGCGCCATCCGGCCGCGACGCGCAGCAAACGAGGCCACGCCTGGGGGCGCAGACGCTCGGTCATGCTGCTAAAAGGCCGCATGCTCGTGTTGACCAGCACGAGCCGGTCGATCTCCTCAGGATAGTGCTGCGCCCATGCCGTCGCCACCATCCCGCCCAGCGACATCGCCAGCACGCGATACGGACCGGGCACGCTGCTCTGCAATACCGCCTGCCGCACGAACTCAATCATCGAGGGCACCTGGGCCGGCGCACGTAGATCGACAAGTGCGCCGTTGCCCGGCAGATCGAGCTGCAGCAAGCTATCGGTCTTGACGGCGTCACGCAGGATGGCCGGAAAGCGGCCCCAGTGACGCGTCTCACGCGTGAGCCCACGCAGCAGGATCCACGTACTCATTCACCCGCCGTCCGATACCAATGCTGAATCGCATTGTGCAGAAGCTGCTGGCGCCCGTTGCCCTGCGGCAGCCAGCGATGCCATGCAAAGGCGGCACGGGTCAGGAAGTCCAGCAGGTTCGCGTGACGCCGCAGGACACGCGCGGTGCGATGCGCCTTCACCGGATTGAACATGCCTTGCCGCGAAAACAGTTGACGCGGATTCTTCTTGATCCACAGCCATGAGCCGAGTTCGAGCGTCATTGGCAGAAATACGCTCTCTGACGGCGCGCGGTCGTATGCGTAGTCCCATAGATCGCCGTGCAGCAGATATTGATGGCTCTGCGGCTCGAACGCGTAGCCGTGATGCGGATGGGCACGCTCGAACATCGTCTTGAGCGCGTACATTTCCGGCAGATGCGGCATCAGTTTGCGGGTACGCGCATACGGAAACCAGATGCTGTCGCGCCAGCCGTAACCCGAATGACAATCGAGCGCGAAGCTAAGCGGACGCGAGGTCAGTTCGCTGTCGACCAGCTTGAGCAGCGCGGCGGCTTCGACTTCCATGGGTGCCCCGCGACGTCCGCGATACCACGGCAACCAGGCACCGAGACGCTGGCCACCCGCGAGCAGCGGCACGCGTTCATCGGCATCTTGCGGCGCGTTGCGCATCAGGTCGACGCCATTCGGATTGGCGCGCGTGGCTGCCCACATACCGCCCGGATTGCAGATGGGCATAAAGATCAGACGAACCGATTGCAACTGCCGCACCAGCAGTTCGTCCCATTCGAGACGTGAGAGCAGCGAGCGCATGTAGTCGAGTACGAGTTGCGTACCGATGCGCTCTAATCCGTGGATGCCGCCGAAGAATCCGATGGCCGGGGCTTGCGGATCGCTTGAGCCGATGCTTGCGGTCAGGACGGGGAAGGTCCTGCCATGGACGCGCGCCTCGCAAACCGTGCGGATGTCGAAGCTTGCGCTGCCGGCGTCGAGGATCGTCTTGAGATCCTCGTATTCCGCGAAGCTGTCGGGTAGGAAACTGAGAGCCTGCATGGCGACGCCGGTGTGGTTTGCAAGGTTATTGGAGATGGCATGCGCTTTGTTTCTTTCTTCGTTTTAGCAATATAGCTGAAGGACGGCTTAGCGCGGGATTCACCTGCCGCCCTTCTTCCTCCCCTTAGGCGCCGCCGGCAAACCCTTCCACCGATCCTCGTCCAGCAACCTCTCAAACAACCCATCTCTGGTGGAATCACTCAACGGCGAAAGCCCCAACAACGAATGAAATGCGATCCCGCTAGCAGCAAAATACCGCAACAACGCCAAATCCGGATCACTCGCCTCCGCATGCAGCGTCTTCATTTTCACTTCATCGCTCGTCTTGCTCTCTTCAAGCAAATTCGGACTCTCGATAAGCGCCGCCAGAACCGCCCGTGCCACCGAATGCGGCTGCTTCACCGCCGCCCGGTAAATCGCAATCTGCGCCGCCAGCGTCGGTTCGGCCTTGGCCGCGCCCTCGCTCGCCATATAGTCTCGCGCAATCTGCTCGAACTGAAGCCGCTGATGCTCCAGCAATGCGCTGAGCACCCCCTGCTTCGTACGGAACTGATGCAGCAATCCACCTTTGCTGATACCACTTTCGCGTGACAACGAATCGAATGTCAGTCCGCCCACGCCATCACGGCTAAGAATGGTCAGCGCGGCTTCAATCGCTTTCTTGCGGGAAATCTCCGAACGGGTCTGGTTGTCCATTTTCAAATCTGATGGCGTCGCGACGATTCGGCATGCCCCTAAGGCCGCCGCGTCACGAACAGGTCTGGCAAGTAATCCGGTGCAGTAACTCAATCTCAGTGAGCCGTCCCGCGGGGCCCCGCCCAGCAGGGGCTCGTGCGAGCGGTGGAATTGTACGCTCTCAGTTACACCCTAAACAAACCGGATAGACGGTTTACATTTAATAAAGGCGATGGTACTCTGCGGCCACATCGGCTCTCGCCCCAACCAAACGCCAGTCGGCGCCCAACCTGCCTTTTCAGGAACACAGCATGTTCAAGCACAAATTCGTCCCGCTTCTTTTCACTGTCACAGCGGCGCTGACTCTCGCGGCATGCGCCAGCGTGCAGCCGGTCGCCTACAACGGCATCGCCTCTTCGTCACAATTGCAGCGCAACCGGGATGACGATTCGGTCAAGATTCCCTACCGGTACACATCCCCGGTGACCTGGTCGCGCTACACGCAAGTAATGCTCGATCCTGTCATCGTGTATCAAGGCAGCGATAACCAGTTTGGCGACATTAAAGACGCCGACAAGACAACGCTCGCCGACTACATGGCAAAGACATTCGCGGAGAAACTGACCAGGCGATTCGAGGCCGCGAATCAGGCCAGCCCTCACACCCTGCGGGTCAAGCTGACGCTGACCGGCGCCGAAAAAACGACGTTGCTCGTCGGACAGGCCATGCATTTCGACCTTGCAGGCAATCTCTATAACGGAGTGCAGGCAGTCCGCGGTGGTCAAGGCGCATTCAGTGGTTCGGTTTCCTACGCAGTTGAAGTCTATGACAGCGAAAGCGGTCATCTGCTGAAAGCATACGTTTCGAAGCAGTATCCAAACGCCATGAATCTGCCGGCAGCCTTCGGTTCGCTCGGTGCGGCAAAAACCGGTCTCGACAAGGGTGCTGATGCGCTGGTGGCGCAACTCAATTAACGGCTTGAAAGTCGCAAAAGCGAGCGTGGTGCGGCGGGCTCTCGACGCGCGCCCCCCGCCGGAAGTACGGGTCATCGGAACTCGCCGTAGTCGAAACCCGGTTGCGCCGCTCCTTTACGAGGCCCGTGCATGCGCGCATTTGCCAATGCTGTTGTGTCACTAGCACCTCCGCCCTTGATGGTCGCGATCGTGTTCTCGATCGCGTACCTGGTGGTAGGCATTCCGGTTCATTTCACCCGCGGCGTAGCTTCCAGAGACGTGTTAGGCACGTTGGCCGGGATCTTCGCGTCACTCGTCTATATCACGCTGGTTGTTGGCTTCTGATGCGAAGTCGCCCGTTACCTTCGGCCGTGTGGCTCGCCCCGCTTGCTGCTGCTTTGCTTTGTCTGGCGCTCCTTGTTCCTCGGCTCATGCAACAGGGTCCCGAGGTCGACGTCAGCTTCCTCACCGCCGAAGGGCTCGAGGTTGGCAAAACCCGTGTGCGTTACAGGGATGTCGAAATAGGCAAACTGACGGGACTGCAACTCTCAAACGACCGCACACATGTGCTCGCAGCCGTGCAGCTTGGCGCCTCAGCCCATCGGTTCGCAACTTGCGGCACTCGCTTCTGGGTCGTCCGTCCGCGGATAGACACAGGCGGTATTTCCGGGCTTGCGACGGTTATCTCGGGTCCTTATATCGCCGCCGATGTTGGCAGTTCTTCAAGACGATGCAAAGAATTCGCCGGTCTGGAAACACCCCCTTTACTGACTAGCGGCCAGGACGGCCGGAGATTCGTTCTGCATACCGAATCACTTGGATCGCTCAATGTGGGCGCGCCAGTGTATTTCCGGCACGTACAGGTTGGACAGGTGATCGGCTACGCTCTAGCCGGAGACGGCGCCCAGGTCGACATCGATGTCTTCGTGAAAACGCCATACGATCGATACGTTACTGCCGCCACGCAATGGTGGCATGCGAGCGGAATCGACTTGCGCCTCGATTCCAACGGTTTGAAACTCGACACCCAGTCGGTGGCGACGATCCTCTCAGGAGGCGTCGTTTTCGATTTGCCCCGATCACAGGTTGCCCAGCCGCAATCTGCTGATGGCACCGCATTTGATCTTGCTGCCAACCGCGAGGACGCGATGCATCGTGCCGACGATGGACCGGCCGCAGCCGTGAGTCTGCGGTTCACGCAATCGGTGCGCGGACTGTCGGTCGGCGCACCGGTCGACTTTCACGGCGTCGAGCTGGGCCGGGTGAGCGCGATCGACGTCGACTTCAACCGGTCGCGTGATAGCTTCGACATGGTGGTAGCACTCAATCTGTACCCCTACCGGCTCGGCCAACGCTACCGGGAAGCGATCGGAAAGGGCGATAGCGAAGCCGGCAGGGCGCTGCTGCGTCAAATGGTTGCCCGAGGTCTGCGTGGACAATTGCGCATGGGGAGCGTCCTGACCGGCCAGCGCTATGTGGCGTTAGACTTTTTCCCGCATGTATCGGCTGCCAGCATCGACACCCGGCGCAGCCCGGTCGAACTCCCCACCGTACCCAGTACGCTCGACGAGCTTCAGGACCAGCTCGCCAGCATAGTGAGCAAGCTGGACCGCGTGCCCTTCGATCAGCTTGGCAACAATCTGAACAAGGCGCTCGTGAACGCGAATACCCTGTTTCAGCAGGTCAACACGGAACTGATCCCGCAGGCTCGCACCACGCTCACGGCAGCCACGCAGTCGTTCAATGCGGCCAATGCCACGCTGCAGCAGGACTCTCCAATGCAGTCCGACGTTCACGAGGCGTTGACCGAATTGCGCCGCACGCTTGTCTCGCTCAATGCCCTCTCCGATTATCTAGAGCGTCATCCGGAAGCGATCGTCTGGGGGAAGTCCGACGGACATTGAGGTAGGTGGGGCTTGAATGGCGAACGACGCCAGCTCAAAACGCCGTTCCCTTCCCCAGCCCAAGCTTCTCCATCGCCTCATGCGCATCGATCACCATCGTGGCGATCTCCCCTACCGTCACCCTGAGTCCCGTCGCCCGCGAACGCATATGCTCGTACGCCTCGCTTTCGCTTAACCGGTGCGCCTCCATCAGAATGCGAATCGCGCGTTCGATATGGCGTCGCGCCTTGATAGCCTCTTCAAGCTTGCTGATCTTGTTGTGCAACCGCTGCTGGTAACCGGACGCTGCGCGCGCAAGCACCAGCGTACTGAGAATACCGGTGGAGCGGTACGGTTTGGTGATCACGCCATGTGCCTGCGTATCCAGCAGCATCTTTAGTGCGGTGGGATTCTCGTAGTCGGACAACGCAATTAGCGTCGCCTCGGTATCGGCCGCGCACCAGTTTCCTGCACTTCGCGTCTCAGGGCCGACGAGAAAAAATATCGCGTCGACATCCGCAGGAAGTTGAAACGGAAACGGCCATAGCACGCGAACAGGGCAACCGATCCGCCGCAACTGCTCCTCGAGAACGCTACGATCGTCGCCGGGCGGGTGAATCACGAGGACGCGCAACGTGCGCAAATCGTCAAATAGCCGACGAGCCCCCGTGCTCATGCCCGTTCTCCGTCGAGCCAGAATTCGGCAAAGCCGTACGACGTCAGATAGGGATCCGGCTTGATCGGGCCGCGCCCTTCCCAGACAATGTCGAACGAGCCGTCCGGCCGGCACACCGCAATGCGCGGAGTCAGGATGGCGTGGTTGTTCTCCGGATCGATTTTCAGCACACCCTCAGGCGAATCGAATTCGACCTCGTGAATCGCCTCCACCAGTCTTGCAGTGTCGAGGCTTCGGGTGCGAGCCAACGCCAGCGCAAAGAGATGAACCTGGTTGTACGCCATCTCCGACCACAAGCTGGCCGGTTGATCTCCGAAACGCGCATGCCACAAATTCAGGAAACGCCTGTTGCCTGCATAGTTGAGCGTGTTGACATAGCTCGCGGAGATGATGTGACTGCCGCACAGTTCAGGGCCGATCATCCGCGTTTCGCCTTCCGCCATTGTCAGGCTGGCGATCGGAATCTGCGCCGGATCGATACCGTGCTCGCGGTACAACTGATAAAAATTCCGCGCACCGCGGCCGATCACGGTGGAGAACACCACGTCGGGTCCGACCGCCTTGATCTGTTGCACGACCTCTTTCAGCGCCGCCGGATCTGCGTCGCTAGGTAGATAGATTTCCTCAACGATTTCACCGCCGTGCTGCTCGACCATGTCCCGCATGATCCGGTTCGACTCGCGGGGATAGACGTAGTCGGTGCCCACCAGGAAGAAGCGGCGGCCGTGATTGCGCAGCAGATAGGCGGCTAGCTGCATGCTGTTCTGGTTCGGCACGGCGCCGGTATAGATCACATTCGGCGAATACTCGAAGCCTTCGTAGATGGAGCAATACCACAGCAGCGCATTGTTGCGCTCGATTACCGGCAGCACCGCCTTTCGGCTCGACGACGTCGAACAGCCGAAAATCACCGTGACGTCGTCCTCCTGCAGCATCCGGGTGGCCAGCCGGCGATATTCATCCGGATCGCTCTTTGGGTCGTACACGACAGGGTCCAGCAGGCGCCCGTCGACGCCGCCTGCGGCGTTGACCTCTTCGATCGCCAATGCGGTGCCGAAGAAATGTTCCGATTCCGTCGCAGCGGTAACGCCCGTGCGGGAATACAGCACGCCGATGCGCCAACCAGCGTCGGCCGATGGCGAGGCGTCTGGGTGTCGCGAGTTCGTCGGCATTCGGTTCCTCCTTGTATTACTTTAGCCGGTCGAGCAGCGGTTTGCTTCCATAGCACTCATGATGCCTCAGAAAATGTGCCGTGTCAGACGCGCAGGTGTTCGAAGATCGATGCCGCCGCGGTCTCATCCTTCGCGTTTCCGTCGTCGATGATTTCGCCTTGCTTCAGAACCGCATAGCGGTCGGCGACTTTCAATGCGAAAGGCACGTTCTGCTCGATCAGCAGCAGCGTCGTGCCGTGCTGCCTGCGTTCCCATAGCAACGCGTCGGCCAGGCGGTCGATCACAGTCGGCTGCAGCCCTTCTGTGATTTCATCGAGAAGAATGATCGACGGGCGCATCATGAGTGCGCGGGCAACCAGCAACATTTTCTGTTCGCCGCCGGAAAGTGTGCCCGCGAACTGCTTCAGCCGGCTCGTGAACACCGGGAAAACCGGTTCGATCTGCGCAAATCGCTCCTCGAACACCGATGCCTTCTCAAGCCCGATGCGCAGGTTGTCACGAATGCTGAGATCCTGAAACAAGGCGTGTTCCTGCGGCGCGTAGGCGATGCCTGCGCGTGCAATCCGATGGGGCGCCATGCGGGTGATGTCTTGCCCGCGTACGCTGATTGCGCCCGTCTTCTTCGGCAGATAGCCCATGATCGTCTTGAGCAGCGTGGTCTTGCCCATGCCGTTCTTGCCGAGCAGCGCGAGAGCCTCGCCATTGGCGACGGTCATCGATAGATTGCGAAGTACCACTGAGCTCCGGTATCCACTTGTCACGTCCCGGAGTTCCAGCGCGTTCTGGCTCATGACGCCTCCCCGTGCATACTATCGCTGACCGGTCCCGTACCCTGCGCCGTCCCGGCATAGATTGTCTTGACCAGTTCCGAGTTGACCACCTCGTCGAAGGAGCCTTGCATCACAATGCGCCCTTGATGCAGGACGACGATGCGAGTGGCAACCTCTGCAACGAAGTCCAGGTCGTGCTCCACCAGCAGACAGCAAAGCTGATACCGGTGAGCCAATGCGGCCAGCACGTCGCCGATCTGCGTGCGCTCCGTCTTGGTCAACCCGGCGGTGGGCTCATCGAGCAGCACGATCCGTGGTTCCAACGCGAGCACCATTGCCAACTCCAGCGCCTGCTGTTCGCCGTGCGACAGATCCTTTGCGACCGCGCTCAACTTCCGGTCGAGTCCAGTGGTACGGACAACCTCGATCGCATACGGCGGTAAAGCGAGGGTCGCCGAGCGCCGGATGAGCGAAGGCCTTTCGACGATCGCGCTCGCGATCCTCAAACATTCCGCCACCGTCAGGCTCTCGAACACATTTGCGTTCTGGAACTTGCGTCCTAGTCCGAAATGCACGCACCGTTCCGGCGCCAGTTGCCGGATATCGTTGCCGCACAGCGCGACTGTCCCTGCAGAGCGTTCGGCACCGTCGCTCATGCAACGCATCAGCGTCGTCTTGCCGGCTCCGTTAGGACCAATGAGGCCGACCAGTTCACCCGCGTTAGCTTCAAGGTCAATGCCCTGCAGAACCTTGAGGCTGCCAAAGTGTTTGGCCACTCCGTTCAATTGCAGCATGGGTTCGGACGGCGCCTGCTGCCGCTCCGCTTTAACAGCGCGCTCGACGACCTCCGGTTCAGCAACGTTGTCAGCAAACCTAAGCAATGGTTTCAGAAGCGCTGGCACCAGCCCTTGCGGTAACAGTACGATCACCGCCACAAACGCGGCTCCGAGAATAAGTTGCCACGCAAATGGCATGCTGCTGCTCAGATACGCTGTGCCGACGTTGATCAGGAGAGCGCCGATGACCGGCCCCCAAAGCGTTCCCCTGCCGCCAAGCGCGACCCAGATGATCATCTGGGTACCCAGCACAAATCCGGTCAACTCCGGCGCGACGACCCCGCTAAAGGATCCATAACCAAAGCCTGCAAGACTGGCGATAATCGCGGCCACCACCAGCAGAGCGATCTTGAGCAGCGACGTATTGATCCCGAGGTACGAGCAGCGCGACTCGTTATCACGGATCGCTGCCAGCACGCGGCCGCCGTCGCTGCGCACGAATATCCAGGTCAGCGTTGCGACGCTCAGCAAGGCCGCTCCGGCGATCCAGTACCAGGCCGGCAACGAGAGATCGAAAGTCTCGTAGCCTGTGAGCCCGGAACTCGATCCCGTCCACTCGCCACCTGACAGCAGCAACTGGCTGAGTACGATCGGCAAGACCAGCGACATCACGGTAGCGAAAAACGGCGAAGCACCGCGATAGAACGAAAGCCAGCCCAGCACGAGCGCGACGGCCGCAGCCACGACGATAGCCGCCCCCAACGCCAGTACGACATAACCAATCGAGAAGCCACCGTGAGTAAAGACCAGCCCAGCCGCGTATGCGCCGAGACCGAAAAAAGCGGCCTGTCCGAACGTTAGATAACCCGTGTAGCCCCAGAGGATATCCACCGTGACGGCGGCTATCGAAAAGAAGAATGCCTGAATCAGGATGTTCAGCAAATACGTGCCGAACACGAACGGACCTACAGCCAGCAATAGAAGAGCGCACGCACCGCACAGAACGATGCCGCGCCCACGAGGTCGGCGCAGTTTAGCCGCAAGCGTCCCGGTCGACGCGGCGCTATTGTCCGGGTGATTGGCCGCCGCATCGAGCTTAACCATGGGAGAACCCCTTCGGACGAATGCGCAGCGTAAGCGCGGCCAGCACGGCAATCGTCAGGCCGCCCAGCACAGGACTGACAAACGTGCTGACGAGCACCTGACACGCTCCGAATACCAGGCACGTAATCAGCAGGCTAAGCATCGAGTACCCCGACACCATGACCAGCATGAAGGCGCTTACCAGCCAGACAAGTCCCATGTCGGGATCGACGCTCGACAGCGGCGTAATCAGCGTGCCGGCCAGCGAGCCCAAAGCGGCGCCGAGACTAAACGTGATAAAGCGGATGCGACCCGAGTGAATACCGAGCCCTCGTGCCAGATCCTCGTTCATGATGACTGCGCGGGTCTTGACGCCAAAGCGCGTGCCGGCAAGCAGGCCTGTCATCAGCGCGCACAGGACCAGAGCGACCGGAATCAGCAGGAGGCGATAGGCGGAATAGTCGGTGCCGGCAATCGAAATCGCCCCCTTCAAGGGCGTTTCCACAAACTGGACCTCGCGGCCAAAGGCCATCACGATCAGTTGCCCAATCACGATTCCGAGGCCCCATGTAGCGAGGATTGCGTCAAGCGGGCGTTTGTAGAGCGGGCGCACGATCACCCGCTCCACCAGCATCCCGACAGCGGTACCCACCACGATCGCCAACGGCACGCTGAGCCACGGGTTAAGCTTCAACTGCGTCACGACGTAGCTCGAGTACGCACCCATGGTCAGCAATGCCCCGTGGGCAAAGTTGACGATCTTCATCACGCCGAAAATCACCATTAAGCCCGCCGTGACGATGAACAGCACGGCGGCAGTCGTCAAAATATCCAATGCGAGGACCATTGTTTTCTCCAGTCACATCCGCCCGGCGTTCACTTGATGTTGGGACACTGTGCACCCGGATCTACATCAGGAAAGGATTGCAGGATCTTCACGGAACCGTCGGCCTGAATCTGTCCCAGGCGCATGGCAAGCGGTGTATGACGGCTCTTGTCCATCGTCACTGGGCCGCGGGGGCCGTCGAACGACACCTGATCCAGTGCCTTGATGACCTTTGAGGAATCGGTCGAACCGGCCTTCTCGACTGCGGCCTTGTAAAGGAAGAAGGCCTCGTATTGCGGTTCGGACAATTCGTTTGGAGTCTTGAGGTCTTTGCCGAAGCGCTTGTCCATGGCAGTGAGAAACGCCTTGTTGCCGGCGTTGTCGATACTCGTCAGATAGGACGCCGACATGTAAGTGCCCGTAGCGGCATCGCCCATGCTTTTCGCGGTCCCTTCGTCGATGGCGAGATTACCGTACGGCAATGTCAGCCCCGAACCCTTGATCTGCTTCGCCAGCGAGACGTTCGGCGCGCCGCCGGCCGTCGCGCTGATCAGCGCATCGGGATGCGCGGAGCGGATCTTCGAGAGTATCGGCGTCCAGTCCGTGCCGTCGATCGGCAGATACTCTTCGCCGACCACCTTGCCACCGTGCTGCTCGATGTACTTTTTGGTGAACTCCAGCATTCCCCGGCCGAACGCATAATCGTTACCGACCAGGTAAAACGCTTTGGCGCCCTTGTTCTTTACGAAGTAGTCGACGACCGGCGCCACCTGCTGTTCCGGCACCCAACCATTGACGTACATCCACGGGCTGCATGAGCGGCCTTCATAGAACGAGGTATAGATGAACGGCTTCTTGCCGCGCGCTACGATAGGTAACGCCGCATTGCGCGCCGCACTCGTTTCCATTGAGATGATTGCATCAACATTGTTCTGGAAAACCAGCGTGTCGTAGGCCTTCTGTGCGCCGACTGCGCCGGACGCGTCATCGGTAATCTCCAGTTGCACCTGGCGACCCAGGATACCGCCAGCGGCGTTAATCTGCTCGACCGCAAGCTGCGAGGACTGCACGACCGCGGGCGCTACCACGCTATTTGCGCCGGACAGTCCGACCGCAACCCCGATCTTGATGGGGTCGGCGGCCAGCACGTTCGTGCATGCGCCCGCTGCGGCGGTTGCCGCGATGATGCCAACCAGAAACTGCTTCTTGAACTGACTCATGGCGTTTCCTTCGTAGAGGTGGTCGTAGTGGTAGTGGTATTGCTGGTTTGGGACGAGCAGGTGTGCACGGTCCGATGTCTCACGCGCTTGAGGATGGCCAGCCTGTGCCAAGCATCGGGTCATAGACGTCGACCCGGCGATCGCGCAGGACGTGATTGGAGGCGCTAAGCGTGCGCTGGGCTCGCGTGCGCTTCAGATCAATTGCGGCGTAGAGCAGTTCTTCCTGGTCGCTGCTGGCCGGCCCCGCCAGAGGCCACCCATCGCCTCCGACAATCAGGCTCTGGCCGATGAAAGGCTGACCACGTTCGGTACCAATCCGGTTCGCGCAGGCAATCGCGAGACCGTTGCTATGCGCCGCCGCCATGGCGAGCATCGTCGCCATCGCGGGGCGGTCGTCTGGTTGTGCAGGCATCGGCACCCAGTTCGTCGGTACGCAGACGAGGTCCGCGCCTTGCGTGGCCGCGAGCCGGTATGTCTCGGGAAACCAGCCGTCGTAGCAGATCGCAATCGCGATTCTCCCCAACGGGGTATCGAAGACGGGAACGCCAAGGTCGCCCGGTTCGAAAAAGCGCTTTTCGTCGCCCCAGAGGTGCAGTTTGCGGTAGACGCCAATCGGCCCGGACGGCCCGGTGAAAATGGCCGAGTTGTACAGACGCTCACCTGCACGTTCGGCAATTCCGGCAACGATGTGAATGCCGAGTCGTTGCGCCGCTTCTGTAAAGATCTGGGTGGTCTCTCCGTTCGGCAACTCCTCGGCTAGCGAAAACGCCTCGTCCCGATCGGCAAAGACATAACCGCTATTTGCCAGTTCGGGCAACACCACAAGCGATGCGCCGCTCCTGGCTGCGGATTCGATATGACGAATCGAACGCGCCACGTTATCGCGCTTGGCGCCGACATGCGGCTCCATCTGAATGCATGCAATAACGAAGCCGTCCAAGCCACGTTCTGCGGGGGTTTGCTGCAATGTCACGAATCGGTCTCCCAAAGCAAAAAGCCCCCGAACCAGCGTTGGACGCAAGTTCGGGGGCTGCATAGCCTTTCATGTGTAGCACGGCAACGTTGCCGTGGAGCCGCCGGACAACACGACGGCTCAGTGGTAGCGAATTTAAGAAGTCAAATTCACGGTGTCAAGGGTTTTGATGATTTTTCGAAGACCGGGGACCGATGCCGCCGGGGCATCGCGCCAGCCAGTCATCGGCATTGGCATAAAGCCTCTCGATTTCCGATAGTAAGTACATTGCCGCGGCAACCGGACCTGCGCGGCAGGCAAACATTCAGGAGACGAACGATGGCAAACGACCGTTCCCGCATTTCAACGGACATCGATTTTGAGCAAGAGGGCTTTCAGACAGGCACGCTAGACGTGCCCCATTCCGTGGACCGATCCGGCTACGGACACATTCCCATCCCGATCGCTGTCCTCAAGCACGGCAACGGGCCCACTGCGTTGCTCACTGGCGGCAATCACGGCGACGAATACGAAGGCCCTATTGCGCTGATGAAACTGTTGCAGCGTCTGCCTTCGATGCAGATCAACGGCCGTCTTATCATCGTACCGGGCTTGAATTTCCCAGCGTTTCTCGCTGGACGACGGACCTCGCCAATCGATGGCGCCAACATGAACCGCATTTTCCCGGGCCGTCGCGACGGCTCCGTCACGGAGATGATCGCTCATTATGTGGATACCGAACTGTTTCCGCGCGCCGACTTCGTGTTCGACATTCATGCAGGCGGGGCCTCGTTCGATCACTTACCGACGTTACTCGTGGCGCCGCCTGCCGATGCCGAGCGGCGTCGCGAATACCGGCACATTGTCGACGCGTTTGCTGCGCCCCATGCAATGGTGATGGATCTGCTCGGCGAGGACCGCACCTATGGAGCTGCCATCGAGCGGCACGGCAAGCTGTTTCTGTGCGGCGAATTCGGTGGCTATGCGACGTTGAATCCGTCCGGCCTTGCGATCGTCGAAGAGGGTGTGCAGCGCGTGCTGGCGACGCTCGGTATCTGCCCGGACAACTCGCTGCCGCCGCCGCGTTACGACACCCGTTGGCTGCGCGTCGACGGCAAAAAGCATTACGTTTTTGCGGACACGCGCGGCATTTTCGAACCGGCATTCAAGCTCGGCGACCAGGTAAAGGCCGGCGACCTGGCCGGGCGCATCTTCGATCCGCACGCACCGTGGGCGGCCCCCGTCGAACTGAGGTTCGACACCGCGGGACTAGTCGTCATTGTCCGTTCGTTTGCGAGCGTCGAACCTGGCGACTGCGTCGCGCTCGTAGCAAGCGACGACGTTTCCGGCGGCCACACGCATTGACCACGGAGACGGCCATGTCCGCAATCCTTGTAGCCACTATCGCCGACGGGCGCAATGCATTGACTGGCGGCATGCAGGCGGGAATGCTGACGATTGTCGTCATCGCGCTCGCCGGTGCGTTTGCGATGCTCTGCAACCCTATTGAATCCCGCTCGGAGGCACGGCATGGATGAACCATCGAAGATCTACCGCGTTGGCGATGCGACGATTACCCGCGTCCTCGAGCAAAGACTTCCTTTCAAGACCCAAACGCTATTCGCCGATTTCGACCCTGCGGTGATCGAGGAGCATGGTACGTGGCTCAAAGACGGGCACATTGACGCTACGGCGGAACACTTCATTCTGAGCGTCAATACATGGGTAGTTCGGGTAGGCGGCAAAGTCATTCTGATCGACACGGCCAGCGGCAATCACAAAAACCGTCCGTTTAGCGCCCTCTTTCATCAACTGAATACGCCTTACCTCGAGCGGCTGGCGCGCGCTGGCGTCACACCCGATGAAGTCGATTTCGTACTTCTTACCCACTTGCATGTGGACCACGTCGGCTGGAACACTCGGCTCAATGATGGCCGCTGGGTACCGACCTTTCCGAACGCGCGCTACGTGTTCTCGAGCGCAGAGCGCCAACACTTCGACACGGCAGCTGGCGCAAGCCGGCGGATGGTTTTCGATGACAGCGTATTGCCGGTAATCGAGGCAGGCCTTGCAGAGGAGATTGGCCCGCAGGGTGGACAGTATCTGCCGGGCATCCGCTTTCATTCGACTCCAGGGCACAGCGCGGGACATATGTCGATCGAGCTTGAATCGGCAGGTGCGCACGCGCTCTTTAGCGGCGATGTATGGCATCACGCAATCCAGGTCTACCGACCCGCCTGGAGTTCGATGTTCTGCGCCGACAAGTCACGCGCGAACGCATCGCGCGAGTGGGTGTTGGAGCGGGCAGCCGACACGGGCGCTACGGTGTTCACCCCGCATTTTTCCGGCACATCGGCAGGTGAGGTTACGCACGCCGGCAGCGGCTTTACATGGCGTTTTTTATAGTCAACGGACCTAATCGCTTTCGCCAGCCTGCAGAGTCGCGTCAAACACGCGTAGCAGGCGCTGCAATGCAGCGTTCGGGTTCCTGTCGATATAGGCGAACGCCAGTGGCATCCGGATTGATAGATCGGTGAAGCGCAGAAACTGCGTGCGCGCCGGCGGACGCCCCAGATTCGCTGAATTGACAATTGCCGCGCCGATGCCTGCTGACACCAGCGAAAGAATCGCGGCTTCGGTCGGTACCTCCTGCACCACGTTCAACGTCAGATCAAGATCGTCGCAGGCACCGAGCAGTCTGTCGTAATACGAGGGATAGGTTTGTCGGGGAAAGCAGATCATCGGCCGACCGTTCAGGTCTCGTGCCGAGATTGCCTGGTTATCCGGAAGATTCCAGCTTCGGGGGACCGCGGCCACCACGTCATTGACGGCGAGCTGCACCAGCCGGAGTTCGCGAGGAAGCTCCCCATAGGAATAGATGAAGCCGCCGTCGAGCGTACCGGCGAGGATCTCGTCTACCTGCTCCGGCGTATTGAGCGGTGCTACATGGAGGCTCACCTCCGGTGCTTCGCGCTGAAAGCGATTAAACGCGTCCGGCACGAAACCGTCCCAGCTCGCATTCTCGACGACCCCAAGCCGCAAAGTGCCCCGCAATCCCGAAGCAACGAGTTTGACTGCACGCGCCGCCGATTCGAGGATGCCGAGCGACTTGCGAACTTCGGGTAAAAATAGCTCGCCCGCCGCCGTGAGCCGGACACCCTGCGGCGTCCGGTCGAATAGCCGAGCGCCCAGCAGTTCCTCCAGGTCGTGAATCTGACGGGTAATCGCCGGCTGCGTGATGTTGATACGCTCGGCGGCCATGCGGAAACTCTGGTTTTCAGCGACCGCCATAAAGTACTTCAGGTGTCGTAATTCCACTGTGCTTTCCCTGCTTTGCCCGGCTGGACTATTGGCTTGAGCGCCAGCATCCCTTACCGCAACGACGTTGGCGATCGAAACCCCGGCGGACCGCGCGATGTTTTCACCATCGCTCCCGGTTCCGCCGCATCTCTGTGTTATCGACGCTTTTTGACCAGTGCTGAAGGGTAAAGAGGGATTCTAAGGGAATATCCGATGTGGAAGGTTTGAAGCCGAGCCGCGGCGCGTCACAGCACCGCTGGCCCGTGCTTACTGAACAGTAATGGTCGCCTTCATGTTGGGGTGTATGCCGCAAAAGATCTGATACACCCCGGGCTTATCGAACTTGAACTGGTAGGTGTCGTTCTGATCGAGCGCGGCGGAGCGGAACAGCCCGGCATCGTTGACCACGGTGTGCGGTTCGCCGTCGAGATTTTTCCAGGTTACCGTCGTGCCGGTCTTGATGGTGAGCGCCATCGGCGAGAACATGAAGTTCTTGATCACCACGGCATTCGACTCCTCCGCTTGAGTGGCAGAAAATCCGGCGGACACAGCCAGTAGCAGGATCGCCCCGAGCAACACAGCCAGTGATACTTGAATAGTATTCCTTATCATGATTTCGTCCTTGATATCAGTATTGGTCGATGGGTTTAGACAAGCGTGGCGTCGTCGAGGCTAGCCTTGAGCGGATGATGCGTGATCTTGATGCTCGTCACGCCCAGCATGTGCGGAAGCTGATCACTCGCCACGGTCAAAGGCATGGGTCCGGGCCCCTCACCCGCGGTAGGTTGCGGGTAAGCTGTCGAGCGCGCGGTATGGAAAGTAATGTTCCCCTCCACCTTCGACACGATCTGGTGGATATGACCATTCAGCACTGTGACCGAGCCGAATCGCTTCAGATAACTCATGGCCTGCCCGGCATCACCGGTTCCCCAGCCCCACGGCTCATAGATCGTCCACAGCGGCATATGCGCGAACACGACGATCGGCGTGCTGGAAGAACGCCCCTTCAGGTCGTTTTCGAGCCAGGCAAGCTGGTCGTCCCCGAGTCCTCCCAGACCGTTCGGCTTGAAGTGCATCACGTTGACGAGAGCGATGAAATGCACGCCGTTATGGTCAAAGCTGTAATAGCCTTTGTTGTCGGAGGCCTGGCCAAAGCGCTTGAAGTATTCGGTGCCCGGTCCGTCCGTCACGTCATGCTCGCCGGGCACCGTATGCAACTCGGTGATATTCAGACCTGACATCAACTGGGCCGCGAGGTCGAACTGCTCCGGCTTCGAAAGATGCGTGATGTCGCCCGTGTGGATCGTCAGCGCCGGCTTGACCGGCATGGCATTGACGAATTCGATGGTCTGCTTGAGCGTGCCCGCTACGTCCGGATTGGCTTCCTTGTTGAAGCCGATATGCGTGTCGCTGATCTGCAGGAATAGCGGCACGCCGGAAACCGCTGAGGAATCCTTGGTACTGGCGGCAAGCGCGAGCTCAACGGGCGTCAGGATACCGCCAGCCAGTACAAACAGCGTACCCACGCCCCCGAAAGCCAGGCACTTCAATGCGCCACGGCGCGACGGATCGGATGGAAGATCTAATGACATGGTCACCTCACGATTAAAGTTCAGGAGACGAACCGCCGGATCATCCGACGGTCGTCCTGACTGGATTCAATGAGGAGACTGCAGCGGAGTACGTCTTATTCCTCGACTCGCCACTATTTTTTAGTGGCCTCGCTAGGAAGCGGAATGTGCGCGTAGATCGGTAATGAAACCGTTGAGTTCGGCGTCGCCCGCATCGGTAACGGCCCAGTAGTTCATTCCCGCGGCACTCCAGTGCGCGAGGTGATAGCCCTGCCGCTCGTAGATATGTGGTGTCGCGCCCGCATCGTTACCCGGCCAGACATACAGATTGATCGGGTGCAACTTGTAGCGATAGACCATCACAGCGACCGAGCGTCCGTTCAGATAATCGAGCCGGCCGCCCACCAGCGGATACCCCTGCTGCGCGAGGTCCACCACCGGTGGCGCAAAGTCGATCTTGCCGTCGAACCACGGTTTGACGGTGTGCCGATCGGTCGAGATCACATCATAAAGATGATCGAACTGCAGCGACCGGACATGGCTGTCCACCAGTTCTTCGGTCAGACGCGTATCGCCGGACGGCATGGTGTAGTACAGCCCGGCACTCCACGTCAATGCGACCAGACTCACCACCATCGCACCAAGCGGCGCCCAGCCAAGCGTCCTGACGCCACCATTGCCGCCTCCCGCAACGCCGAATGCACCGCCGAAAACACCACGCCCGCCGAAGCGTTCGCCCAGCCGTTGCCATACGGAGCGGCGCACCGGCAGCGAAGCCTGGATGCGGCGCACCAGTTCCGGTGGTGCGTCCATTCGCATGTCCGATTCCCGTAGCCGCGCGCTGACCTGACGCTGCTGCTCATAGGCCTGCGTGCACAACTCGCAACTGGCCAGATGACGCTCGAACTCGAGCGCCTCGGACAAACTCAGTTCCTCGTCGATATAGCCCGGCAGTAATTCAAACGCCTGTTCGTGATCCATCACGCCTCCTGATCTGTCGGTGCGAGCAGCGCCGCAAGCTGCTGTCGGCCGCGCCCGAGGCGAGACATCACGGTTCCCATCGGGATACCCACGATGGCGGCGATTTCCTTGTATGACAATTCCTCAAGCTCCCGCAGCACGACTACCTCCCGGAATTCCAGACGCAAGCTGCGCAGCGCCTGGTGCACCCGCTTCTGGCTCTGGCTGCGAATCAGCGCCGCTTCGGGACTGTCGTCCCGTCCGGCCCCGCTGCTTTCTTCGAGGCTGTGCATCTCTTCCTCGAATTCCGTGGTGTCCGCTGCATGATCCCGGTTCTGCTGGTGCCACGTGTAAAAGGTGTTACGTACGATGCTCAATAACCAGGCACGCGCGTCATCGCCGCGGAATCCGCCGAAATAGCGGAAAGCCCGCAGATACGCCTCCTGGACCACGTCCTGGGCGTCCTGATCGTTACGGGTCAGCCAACGCGCAACGTTGAAGGCCGAATTCATATGAGGCAATAGCAGCGCCTCGAACCGCTTGGCGATGATTGGATCGGCCATTGTGAAATCCCTGCGGTAACCCCTATCCGTAACCGATAACTAGCAGACTGCCGGTACGTCGCTTTTATTCCCGGAGAGTCGGCCAGACCCGTTTTACTGCGGCATGGCAAGCGGACGACTGATTTCAGAGGGCATTGTAGCTGCCTTGAGAGGGGCAAAACCAGGTGGCGCGGTGGGGGAGCGGTGTACCGGTTACGCCACGACTTGGGTCACGGAATCCAGTTCGTTGCGCAAAGCCAGTGCGAGTTTGGGAAGGGCAAACTCCAGAAACAGACGTGTCGATACGGTCGCGCCACGGCGCGCAGGCAGCATCGCATACATGGTTGCGGGTTCCGGTTGCCACCCGGCCTGAACCTTGAACGCGTCGACCAGCCGGTTCGCACGCAGCGCATCTTCACACAAATGGCGCGGCATACAGGCCGCCCCAATCCCTGCGACGACTCCAGCCTGCAAGACCGCGACACTTCCCGTCATCACGTGCGGCGTGTATTCGATGGCGTGCCCGCCATGCTTCGGATGAAGGAACCGGAGCGTTTTCACGCCAGCCTGCGCTGCACGCGCGAACAGTCTGAATCCGGCTAACTGGTCGGGATGCGATAGTTGCCCGGACTGCTCTAGCAGGGCCGGGCTGATGGCCATGATCATTGGAACGTCGCCAATGGTCCGGGCTACCAGGCTCGAGTCGGCAAGCGGCCCAGTCTGCGCACAAAACCCGAGGTCGAAACCTTCTGCTACCAGATCGGGCACCCAGTTGCGGGTGTCGATCAGCAGGTCGACTTGTGGGTACAGGCGGCAAAATTCGGCGATCACCGGCATCAAGGCCGCTGCCGAAAACGTGGCCGGAGCGGTGATGCGCAGTACGCCGCGCGGTTCGCCATTCATTTCCGCAGCGACGCTAAAGGCTGCCCGCGCCTCATCGGCAAGCTTGCGCGCGTGACCATAGATCTGTTCGCCGGCGGTGGTCAGAGATATGCAACGCGTGTTGCGCTGGAGCAGACGCACACCCATGCGTTGCTCCAGTTCTGCCACGCGGCGGCTCACCTTGGAACGCTGCATGCCGAGACTGCGCGCAGCGGCCGCGAACCCTGCTTTCTGAACCACCTCAGCAAACAGGAGGAGGTCATCGAGCCTTTCCATATTTCACCATCCCCGAGTTGTTGCCATGATACAAGCTTCATCGTACGATCGTTCTATTTAATCTGTATTCCTACCTAAACGGTTCGCACCGGCAACTTTTCGCCGTGCAAGCCTCAGGGAGACCGGGCAAGCTAAAACGTCAACAGCGTTAGTTATGGTCAGAATAATGACCAATGTTAAAAAGCATTGCAAGACAACAATCGTTAAAACAATGTCAAACAAATTTATGGCTTCAAATACTGCTTCGTATAACCAACTATTCTTCTTCACTTCCCGCTATTCAGGCGAACTGGCGATGTCCGCCGCGCAGTAAGCGGAGACAATCGCTGCTCCCTACATTTAGCGCTTCGACGGCGGAAACAACGAAAAACGCGCGCCCGGCGCGCCGCCCCCGCAGGAACCTCGGTACTCAACTGTAAAACCATGTAATCTCTCGGTTTTTCCTACAGTTGTGAAGCGCATGATCCCAGCGTTGGCGAGCCCAAAAAAACCACTAACGAAGGCATATACAAGGCTCTGCCATGCCCCCACCCGACTGCTTTGCGCCGCCACACTGCTGGCGCTCGCCCTTACCTCCTTCGCGAAGTCCGCCCGCGCGGCGGACACCGCCTGCACGCCTGACGGCGGCCCAACTGGCCGCCCCGCCGTCGGCCTTGTGCTGTCCGGCGGCGGCGCGCGCGGTTACGCCCACCTGGGGGTGCTAAAGGTACTGGAAGAGAACCGCATTCCAGTTGACTGTATCGCCGCCACCAGCATGGGCTCGGTGGTCGGCGGCCTGTACGCGAGCGGGATGACCGCGCAGGAAATGCAAAACCGCCTCGGCCAGGTGAACCTGGCCGACATCGCTTTCGATGTGGTCGAGCGCGCCGACCTGCCCCAGTCGCAACGCGAAGACGAGGAGCTCTACGCAGGCAGCCCAGCTTTAGGCTTCAACGCTAACGGCTTCAGGCTGGCGCCCGGCCTCGTGCAAGGCAATCGTTTGCAGGCGTTGCTGCAGGACTGGACCTCGGCGGTGTCGGCCAGTAACTCATTCAACCAGTTGCCAATTCCGTTCCGCGCCATCGCCACGGATCTGCAAACAGGCGAGAAGGTCGTGCTCGAGAAGGGCTCGCTGCCGCAAGCCATCCGCGCCAGCATCGCCCTGCCGGGCCTGTTCGCGCCGACGGTGGTGGACGGCCGCACGCTGGTCGACGGTGGCATTGTCAGCAACCTGCCGATCGAAACCGCGCGCGACATGGGCGCGCAAGTGGTGATCGCAGTCGATATCGGTTCGCCGCTGCGTTCGCTCGACGCGCTCGCCTCGCCCGCCGACGTCATGCAGCAGATGATAGGCATCCTGATTCATCAGAACGTCGCGCAACAACGCAAACAGCTCGATGCGGATGACGTACTGATCACGCCATCCCTCGGATCGCTTAGCTTCACTGACTTCGCCAACGCCCCGCAAGCAATCGCAGCCGGCGAAGCCGCTGCTCGCGCAGCACTACCGAAGCTGCAGCATCTCGCCCTGTCGCCGCAAGATTACGCGGCGTGGCGTGCCGCGCATATGACGCCTGTCGTGAAGCCGGTGCGGATCACGCGCATCGTCGTCAAGTCGCATGGCCCGATCCCCGAGCGGCGTATCGTCGAAGCGCTGCACGTCCATGCCGGCGACGTCTACGATCCCAAGGCGCTCAACCAGGACCTGCTGGCCCTCACTACGGCGGGCGATTTCGAAAGCGTGACACAGCAACTGGTCAGCGACGGTGACGAAAACACGCTCGTGATCGATGCCCACGACAAATCGTGGGGACCCAACTTCCTGCTGTTCGGCCTCGGCCTGTCGGCGAGTTCTTCGGACGTCGGCGGCTTCCGCCTGCATATGGGATACCGTCGGCCGTGGCTGACATCGTCGGGACTGGAGGGGTTGATCGACGGCACGGTGGGCAGCGATATGCTCGCGTTGCATGCCGAGCTGCGGCAACCGCTCTCGGATTCGTTTGGCTATTACGTCGCGCCGTATGTGGAGTTTCAGCGCAGCTACGCGAATATCTATCAGGACGACCCTTACATCAAGCTCACTCAATACCAGCAGCAGACTGAACGCGCGGGTCTCGACTTCGGCCTGCCGCTTGCGAACCTCGGTGATTTCCGGCTGGGCGTTGCGTACGCACACGGCTTCGCGTCGCCGCAATACAATCTGCAGTACTACGATGAGAATAATAATCTCACGCTGGCGTATCCCGACATCTACGGCCGCGAGTTTACGGCACGCGCGCGTCTCGTGATCGACCAGCTCGACGACCCGCTCTTCGCGCGCAAGGGCTATTACCTGGAACTGCGCGGCGAACGTTCGCTTTTCGCGCAATCGCAGAACAGCTTTACCGAGGCCTACGGCAAAGCGTTGGTGGCCGCGAGCTATGGGCGCAACAGCCTCAACGCCAGCATCGAGGCCGGCAAGGACTTCCAGAACGTCAACCCGGTCAATCCGTTCGGCTTCACGCTCGGCGGCTTCCAGCATCTGTCCGCGTATGCCGCCGATCAACTGGCTGGCAACTCGATGCTGTACGGCCAGGTCACGTACATGAACGAGCTTACGACGTTCACCGCATCGCCATTCCATGCGTTATTCGCAGGCATGAGCCTCGAAGCGGGCAACGTGTGAGACGGCGAGATTCAATACGGCGGAGGACCGCTAAAACGCAGCGTCACGTTCTTCACCAGCGCGACTACGGCGTTTGGACCGATCTATCTGGGTGTGGCATTCGCACCGGGTGGGCGCAACAACTTCTACATCCAGCTCGGCCACACGTATTGATGGGTATAAAGAAGAAATCGAACGGTAATAGTCAGGTGGCCGTCAAGCGGCAGCTTGCGCCGTACCCACCGGCCAACTGATTTCAAAACGCGCGCCAGGCAGCGTCAAGGGGTCCGTCACCGCAATGCGGCCGTTGTGCGCGCGCAAGACCTGTTGCGTAATCGCAAGCCCCAGACCGTAACCGCCGGTATGGCGATCGAGCCGCACGAAGGCGTCGAAGATGCGCTCGCGCTCGCTTTCCGGCACACCAGCGCCGTCGTCTTCGACAAAGATCTCTACATTGCCGTGCCGCACAGCCAGTCCGACCAGAATCCGGCTGCGCGCATATTTGCTGGCGTTGCGCAGCAGATTGCGCATCGCGTACGACATCAGGCGTTTGTCCATCACTACACGCAGCGCCGCGTCGATCTCGACGCGCGGGACGATTTCCTTATCGGTGTAGAGCAACGCCGCGTCGTTGACCTGACTGTCGAACCATAAGGCGAGCACGGTTGGCTCGAGATTCGACTGCAGCGAGCTGTATTCGAGCCTCGCGTAGGTGAGGCTCATGTCGATCAGTTCGTCCAGTTCAGTGACGTCCTGATCGATGCTTGCCAGCGCGCTTTCGTACTCGGTGGCGGAGCCCGGTTCGCGCAACACCTCCAATGCAAAACGCACCCGTGCAAGCGGCGTGCGCAGTTCGTGCGAGATGCCATTGGTCAGTTCGCGCTGCGCGGCGATCAGCCGTTCCATCCGTTCGGCAAGCGCGTTGAGCGTGCGCGCCAGCGGGCCGATGATCGTGCTAAAGGACTCCCGTGCCCGGGTGTTGAAGCGACCGCCGGTGAAATCGATCGCACGTTCGCGGACCATCACCAGATCGACCCACACCGGACGCATCCAGCGATACGCCACCACGGCCGGCACCCCGAACACCACGACCAGGACCGGCACGACGCCACCCGGCAACGCCACGAAGCCGCGCCATACGACCGCGGCGGTCAGCTCGAACGACAGGCCGAGCAACGGAATCGCAGCCACCACCAGCGAGAGCCCCAGCAAACGAAGATAGGCACGCAGATAAAGCCGCGACCAGCTCGGCATGCGGTCGGCACGCGTATCCGTCCACGAGCGGCGAAAATTCAGCCAGCGCCATTTGCAATAGCGGAAAGCGGAGAGTTTAGGTGCGGCAGGATTCATGATCACGAACGTCGGGAAAGAAGGTGCGCCGGCCGCAGGAGGCCGTCCAGTCCACCAGTTCCTCTGGCCTGCGCGCGGCTCACGTTAGCATAGCGGGACGCTGCAGGAAGGCAAGCGTGCGGTCGGCAACGGTATCGCGCTCGTTGTCGAGTGTGATCATGTGATAGCTGTCGGTCAGGCGCACGAGCGTAACATCGCGGCTACCGAGGTGTTCGCAGACGAATTCCGCAGAACGGATGCTCGTCACTTCGTCCTCTTCCGAGTGCATCACCAGCGTTTCGCAGGCCACCTGCGGGAGCGCGCGTCTGACTGCAAAACGCATCCAGTCCACCTGAGCAATCGCTGCGAGCGGCACGTACGGATAGTGCACGCCACTGCCTTTTTTCAGCGCGCGACGAATCAGGTTGCGGATACGATCGTTCTTGATGCCGAACGGCTCACCCTCCGGCACGCGAATCAGATGACGCAGTCCCGGCACGCAATACATCAGGTAACGCAGCGGACGCAGGCGCGAACCGCCCCAGCCGTCGAGGAAGAGAGGCGGCGACAGCAGGATCAGGCGGCCATGCGTCATCCGCTCACGGGCGCTCAACATCACCGCGAGCAAGGCGCCCATCGAGATGCCCGCCACGTCGACACGTTCGTAGCGCGTGATCAGATCGCGATACGTGCGGCTAAGCAACTGCATGTAGTCGCGCAGGCTGACGCTGCTCAACTGATCGGGACGCGAACCGTGTCCCGGCAACGACGGCAGATACACATCGCAGCCGATCTGCTCGAACTTGCGATCGAGTGAGCCGAAGTCGTGCCGCGTCCCGCCCAGGCCATGGATCATCAATACAGCATGTCTGGAAAGAGGTAAGACGCGGGCGGACATGACGCAGCTCGTAAATGAACAAGCTTGCGATACTAGCTAGGCAACGCGCGCGCGACTGTCGATTTGAAACAGGTCTATGTGGAGTTTTGTCGGCTATTCAAAGGCAAGTCCGGGGCTCTTCCGAGGCTATTTGCAACCCGGTTGGCAAGTTACTCCCATGCCACCTTGCTGAACTGATAGCCCTTGCCGCGCACCGTCTTGATACGCTGCGGCGTGCCGGAATCGTCATGCAGCTTGCGGCGCAGCTTGGAAATGCCGCCGTCGATGGAGCGATCGAGGCCGTCGAACTCGATGCCTCTCAATTGCCGCATCAGGTCGTCGCGGCTCACCACTTCGCCTGCACAACTTACTAGCGCCCACAGCAGGTCGAATTCCGCGGAGGTCAGATCGGGGCGCGTGCCGTCGGGCAGCGTCACCATCCGGGCAGCCCGGTTGATCTCGAACTTGCCGAACGTAAAGCGCTCCGGCTGGCCGGAGATTTCCGTGGCGCGCCCCGAAACACGGCGCAACTGCGCCTTGATGCGAGCGAGCAGGACGCGCGGTTCGACCGGCTTGTGGACATAATCGTCCGCGCCGAATTCGAGGCCCAACACTTCGTCGAACTGTTCGTCGCGCGCGGTCACCATGATAATCACGCCGTTGAACTGCTCGCGCGCCTCACGGCAGATCTGGAAACCGTCCTTGCCGGGCAGGTTGACGTCGAGGATCACCAGATCCGGCTGCCGTTTGAGAATGGCGGGCACCGCTTCGTTGCCGTGCAGCACGACCTCCACTTCATAGTCGTGCTTGCGCAGATAGCCCGCCACTAACGCGGACAGGCGGATGTCGTCTTCAACGAGCAGGATGCGGAAAGGCATGAGTAAATTGTCTGGCGCTGACGGGATTTCAGCCGCTGCGAGGCTGTTGGTAACCTCTTAGCATAGCCGATAGTTTTTGCGCAACTCGAACCACGCGACAAAACTCGACAATTATCCATGCAACTCGACACGAAGACAGGACGAACGCGGGCCGCAATAACAAAAGCCCCATTCGCCAACGAATGGGGCTTCTACAACGTACTAAAAGAATCAGACGCGTTCGATCGCGATCGCAATGCCCTGACCGACGCCGATACACATCGTGCAGAGGGCGAAACGGCCCTGCGTGCGTTGCAGTTGATACATCGCCGTGGTCACGAGCCGCGCGCCGCTCATGCCGAGCGGATGACCAAGCGCAATCGCGCCGCCGTTCGGATTCACGCGAGCGTCATCGTCCGCGACACCCAGCGTGCGCAATACCGCGATTCCCTGCGACGCGAACGCCTCGTTCAGTTCGATCACGTCGAACTGATCGATCGTCATGCCCAGGCGTGCCAGCAGCTTTTGCGTGGCCGGCGCCGGCCCGATGCCCATCACGCGTGGTGCAACGCCAGCGGTCGCGATACCAAGCACACGTGCCCGCGGTGTCAGGCCGAACCGCTTGGCCGTCGCTTCGTTCGCGAGCAGCAGCGCCGCGGCGCCGTCGTTCACGCCTGAGGCGTTGCCCGCTGTGACGGTGCCGTCCGGACGCACCACCCCTTTCAGTTTGGCAAGCGCCTCGAGACTGGTTTCCCGCGGATGTTCATCCTGCGACACCACCAGCGGATCGCCCTTCTTCTGCGCAATCGTGACCGAGACGATTTCCTGCGCAAGCGTACCGTCGCGTTGTGCACGCGCGGCTTTCTGCTGGCTGCGCAGTGCAAACGCGTCCTGATCCGCACGGCTCACCTTGTAGTCGGTCGCGACGTTTTCGCCGGTCTCCGGCATCGAATCGACACCGTAAAGCTGCTTCATTAGCGGATTGACGAAACGCCAGCCAATTGTCGTGTCGAAGATATCGGCCTGGCGCGAAAACGCGCTGGTTGCCTTGCCCATCACGAACGGCGCACGGCTCATGCTTTCGACACCGCCCGCCACCATCAATGCCGCCTCGCCCGATTTGATCGCGCGCGCCGCGATGCCGACGGCGTCCATGCCCGAGCCGCACAACCGGTTGACGGTGGAACCCGGTACGTCTTGCGGCAGACCCGCGAGCAGCAGCGACATGCGCGCGACATTGCGGTTATCTTCGCCGGCCTGGTTGGCGCAGCCGTAGATCACGTCGTCGATGGCGTTCCAGTCGACTTCCTTGTTGCGCTCCATCAGCGCCTTGAGCGGCACAGCGCCCAGGTCGTCGGCACGCACCGACGACAACGAACCCGCATAGCGGCCGATCGGCGTGCGAATCGCGTCGCACAGGAAAGCTTCAGTCATGTGATGTCTCCAGTTGAATACTTGCACCGCTTGCCTCGCAGTAACAGGCGCGGCTGGCGCGTCGCGCGGGTGGAACCGCGTTCGCGGCCACCCGTCGCAGCGAGCGGAAGGGTCATTCGGAGCTTATGCCGGGACGCGACGTGCCGCAAACCCTTCACTGCGCAATCAGGATAGCAGTGAACCGCGTCGGCCGACTCCGAATTGTTCGATATACGAACAACAGATCGTATATCGAACATTCAGCCCTGATGATAGGCGTGGCGCGGAAACCGTGTCAAGTGCGGCTGGTTTGCCAACGGGAGACAAACATCGGAAGAATCAGGCTTTGCCGCCTGTCAACGAGGCTGAATGTGCTCATCCTCGATGTAGCTGCGGATCACATCTGCAAAGCTCGACTCGCCTTTCAGGCCGAGTTGCTCGGCACGCGCGGTGTCCCACCGGCCTGGCCAACTGCCGACAATCTTCTCAATGCGTGGGTCCGTCTGCCATTCGATGCGCTTGACCACCTCATCACCTGCGACTTCGCGCAGCGCGGCGACCATCTCATCGACACTGACCGAAATACCCGGCAAATTCACCGTACGAAGGTTGCCGAGCGCGGCGGCGTCGATTTCGAGCCCCGCGATCAAACAGGCAATCGCTTTGCGTGGCGAAAGCAACCACAGGCGCGTGCCGCCGGCCACCGGGCAGATCGCCGCCTCGCCGTTCAACGGCTCGCGAATGATGCCGCTCGCAAACGACGAAGCCGCAGCATTCGGCTTGCCGGGGCGCACGCTGATGGTCGGCAGGCGCAACACCCGACCGTCGACGAAGCCACGCCGCGTGTAATCGTTCAGCAGCAACTCGGCAATCGCTTTCTGCGTGCCATACGAGGACTGCGGATTCAACGCCGTATCGTTGCGCACGACGTCTGGCATATCGCCACCGTACACGGCGACCGAACTCGTGAACACGACGCGCGGCCGATGCCCGCGCAACCGGCAAGTTTCCAGCAGCAGACGCGAGGCATCGAGATTGATGCGCATGCCGAGATCGAAATCCGCCTCGGCCTGCCCACTGACAATCGCGGCCAGATGGAAGATGGCTGAAGTCTGCTCGTCGATCACGCGCTCAAGCACGTCGGACTCGGCGATATCGCCCACTTCGGCGCGCACCCGGCTGTCGCTGAATCCGCTAGCGGCGACGACGTCGAGCAGCACGAGTTCGGTAATCGGTTGCGGCTGGCCGTCCGGTCCCTTCAGTTCGCCGCGTGCCAATAGTTCGCGTGCGAGACGTTGACCGAGAAACCCCGCGCCGCCGGTGATCAGTACTTTCATGATGTCTGCCGTCCCTGATAGTTCCTGAGCCAGCCCAGGCCTTCCGACGTCCCTGCCCGCGGCCGATATTCGCAACCGACCCAGCCGTCGTAGCCGAGCTTGTCGATCAGATCGAACAGATAGGGGTAGTTCAGTTCGCCGATGTCCGGCTCGTGCCGCTCAGGCACACCGGCAATCTGGATATGCCCGATGCCGGCCATATCGCGTTTCAGCTTGAACGCAAGGTCGCCCTCGACGATCTGGCAGTGATAGCAGTCAAATTGCACCTTCAGGTTGGGCGCGCCCACTTCCGCGCAGACCGATTGTGCGTCGTCCTGACGATTGAGAAAGAAGCCAGGGATATCGCGCGTATTGATCGGCTCGATCACGATCGTGATCCCATCGGCCTGCGCAGTCCTGGCGGCATACGCCAGGTTCTGCAGATACACCTCGCGATGCCGTTCGCGCGATTGATCCGCCCCAATCAGGCCTGCCATCACATGCAGCGAGCGATTGCCGAGCTGGCGGGTGTAGTCGAGCGCGGTATCGAAGCTGCGGCGAAACTCTTCTTCGCGGCCCGGCAGCGATGCAATCCCGCGCTCGCCGCCTGCCCAGTCGCCCGGCGGCGCGTTGAAGAGCGCTTGAGTCAGGCCGTGATCGGCGAGGCGTTGCTTGAGTTCCTCGGCCGGAAAATCGTACGGAAACAGAAACTCCACGGCCTTGAAGCCGTCTTGCGCCGCGGCGGCAAAACGGTCGAGAAAACCGTGCTCGGTGTACATCATGGTCAGGTTGGCAGCGAAGCGAGGCATTGCAGCAACTCCTTTTCTGGGGAACAGCGAAGCGCTCCGCGCGCTTCGCTGATAGGTAAATATTTTGGGTGGCGCACCGAACCCGGCGTGCACGACGCGCGCTGAGCGCTACCAGCGCGCGCCGAATACGCTACGCAACTCTTCAAGCGCTGCGTCGTCGAGCGGTGCCGGGCGCGGGTTAGTCATCAGCCACAGGCGCGCTGTCTCCTCGAACTCTTCCAGCGCATAGGACGCCTGTGCCACCGAGCGCTCCCACACCACCGGCCCGAGCCGCTCCAGCAGCACACCGCGCACCGTGCCGGCGAGCGCTGCAATCTGCTCGGCCACCTGCGGGTCACCCGGACGGCGGTAGCGGATCAACGGAATGTGGCCGACTTTCATGACGTAGTACGGCGTGATCGGCGGCAGGACGTCGGCTTCGCTCCACACCCCTGCCAGCGTCAAGGCGACCAGGTGCGTCGAATGTGTATGGATAACGCCGCGTGTTTCCGCATTGCTGGCATAGATGCCGCGGTGCAAGGCCAGCGTCTTCGAAGGTCTGCCGCCCGAAACCGCATTGCCCGCCAGGTCGACCTTGGCAATCTCCGCAGGATCGAGCCGGCCGAGGCAGGCATCGGTCGGCGTGATCAGCCAGCCGTCGTCGAGACGCGCGCTGATATTGCCTGCGGTGCCCACGGTATAGCCGCGCTGATACAGGCTTGCGCCCGTGGCGCAGATTTCCTCGCGGACCTTCGATTCTTCACCGCTATGGATTCCTAACGTCATGACGCCGCCCCGTCGAGATGGTGCAAGGCCTTGGCAAAGAAATCGGTAGCGCCGAAGTTACCGGACTTGAGTGCGAGTGCCAGCGGTACATCGCCCGTGGTCGCGGTGGCCGGTACGCCCGGATCGATCTGCGCGCCGATGCGCAGCGTGTGCACGTCGAGTGCCTGAACCACGGCCCCCGAAGTTTCGCCCCCCGCCACCACAAACTTGCGCACGCCTAGTTCACGCAAACCGCGCGCGATCGACGCCAAGGTACTTTCAACCAGGTGTCCGGCCTGCTCGACACCGAGTTCGCGCTGCACAGCCTTCACTTCATCGGGCGTCGCAGTCGCGTAGATCAGTACCGGTTGCTTTTCGGCGAAATGCTGGCGCGCAAACGCAAGCGCCTGTTCGACCACCGGCTCGCCGCGCGCGGCCGCCAGCGGATCGATCCGAAAGGCCGGACGGCTTTCGCGCCAGGCCGCTACTTGCGCGTTGGTCGCCTTCGAAGCGCTACCCGCCAGCACGACCGAGAGGCCCTCGATTGAAGGCAACTGTCCTGCGTCTGCGGTCTTTGAAAGCAAACCAGCGCGGCGGAAATTTGCCGGCAACCCGATTGCAATGCCAGAACCGCCCGTGATCAGCTTGAGATCGGCGCACGCTTCGCCGAGTGTATGCAGATCTGCATCGGAGAGCGCATCGGTAATCGCCATGCGCACGCCGTCCCGCTTTAATGCGTTAAACGATTCGCGTACCGCCGCAACACCCTGCGCCACACTGTCGTAGCGAACGAGGCCAACTTTCGACTCCGTCTGCCGCTGCAGGACTCGCACCAGATTCGCATCGGTCATGGGCGTGAGCGGGTGGTTCTCCATGCCGGATTCGTTGAGCAATACGTCGCCGACGAAGAGATGGCCGCGGAAAATCGTGCGACCGTTCTCCGGAAACGCCGGGCAGGCGATCGTGAAAGCGTCAGCGCCGCCGTGCGATTGCCCGGCAGGGCCGGATAAGGCATCAAGTAACGCGTCGGCAACCGGACCGATATTGCCCGCATCGGTCGAATCGAATGTCGAGCAGTACTTAAAGAAAAATTGCCGGCAACCTTGCGCGCGCAACCACTCGAGCGCGGCGAGCGATTGCGCGACCGCGTCGGCGGCTGGGATCGTGCGGGACTTTAGCGCCACCACCAATGCATCGGCTTCCACCGGTTCATCGGAGTTTGGCACGCCGATGCTCTGAACCGTGCGCATGCCGCCGCGCACCAGCATGTTGGCGAGATCTGTGGCGCCGGTGAAATCGTCGGCGATGCAGCCGAGTAGCGGCTGCGAAGATGAAGTCGTCATGACAGCGCTCCTGCTACGACTTCGCCGCCGGCACCTCGATGCCGGGGAAAATCTTGATCACCGCCGAGTCGTCCTCGCCGCCGTGCCCCGCCGACGAAGCCATCATGAACATCTGATGTGCCGCAGCCGAGAGCGGCAGCGGAAATTTCGAACGGCGCGCGGTATCCAGCACAAGCCCGAGGTCCTTGACGAAAATATCGACTGCGGAGAGCGGCGTGTAATCGCCCTTGAGGATGTGCGGCACGCGGTTTTCGAACATCCACGAATTGCCGGCGCTATGCGTAATCACGTCGTACAGCGAGTCGGCGTCGACGCCTTCGCGCAAGCCAAGCGCCATCGCTTCCGCGGCGGCGGCAATATGCACCCCCGCGAGCAACTGGTTGATGATCTTCACTTTCGAGCCAAGCCCATGCACGGAACCCAGCCGGTAAACCTTGCCGGCCATCCCTGTTAGCACGTCTTCGCAGGCGGCGTAGGCCGCAGCAGGTCCCGAAGTCATCATCGTCATCTCGCCGGACGCGGCTCGCGCTGCGCCGCCCGAGACGGGCGCGTCGAGCATCTGCAGACCGGCGGCCTCGACACGCTTGCCGAGGTCAAGGGCGAAGTCAGGGGAAACCGTTGCGCTCGCAATCACTACGCTGCCAGGCTTCATGCTGGCCACCGCGCCGTGCTCACCGAACAACACCGCTTCGGTTTGCGCCGCGTTGACCACCAGCGTAATCACCACCTCGCACTGCCCCCCCAGTTCAGCAGGGTTTGCACAGGCGACGCCGCCATCCGCAGCGAAACTCTCCAGCACGGCACTGCGCAGATCGCACGCGTGCACCCGAAAACCTGCCCGCAGCAACGAGCGGGCAACGCCCAATCCCATTGCACCGAGGCCGATGACTCCAACGTTTCTGGACATGCTCTACTCCGAGTGAAATTCGTATGGTTCGACGTGGCCGCGCCAACGGCATGTACCGCTGCGCGCTCGCGTCTCGAGCATCAATGCTCAAGGCTCAGCAAATGCCAGCCTCCGCGAGACGGCGGGCTGCGTTGTACATATGCGTGCGGGCAGCGTTGCGCGCTTCCATCGGATCGCCTGCGCGAATCGCGGCGACAATCGCCGCGTGTTCATCGCGCACCTGGCGCGAAAAGTCTTCGCGCAACGACTCGTTGCGGCGCGTGACGACGGTCCCAGCTTCCAGGTATTGATTCAGAAACGCGAGCGTCTTGAGGAAATAGGGATTTCCGGTGGCCACGGCGATTGCGCGATGAAAGGCCACGTCCTCGGCAACGCCGTCCTGGCCCTCGGCCGCCGCCTCATCGATCTTCGCCAGCGCGGCGTCAATCGACATCATGTCGGCGTCGCTGCGTCGCATCGCGGCTTCGGAGGCGACCTCGGCTTCGATCGCCCGGCGCAACGCGAGAATCTGCAACACCGAGCCAGCCTCGACCGCTTCCGCGTAGTCGATGCGCAGCGGCCGGATCGCGCCGTGTGCCGCGATGAAGACCCCGCTGCCCTGACGCGGCTCCACCACACCCTCGTTCTTCAGGCGCGAGATCGCTTCGCGAATCACCGTGCGGCTCACACCGAACTGCCCGGCCAGCACGGCTTCCGTTGGAAGCTTGCCGCCGCGCGCGAAGGTGCCTTTATCGATCTGCTTGAGCAGTTGCTGCGCGACCGTGTCGCTGAGGGCACGGGCGGGAATCTTCTCGAACATGCGAGTCCCGATTGATCATGTTATCGGGTCATCATACAAATTTATGCCATCGGCTGCATCCGCGAAAACCCTGGGCGGATCACCAGCCCCGCCCGATAATCCGCCTTGTGCAAATCGCCCGTCGATACGCCGCATTCGGCTCAGCTCCGCCAGGAAACAAAATCGGCGAGGTTGGCGAAACGCAGGGCATAAGCTATCTTCACGGCTTTCTGCGCCTGCGCGCGGCCGGGCAACGCACCGTTGGCCCAACTTCGCTGCGCAGGCCAGCGGCGTGCCCATCCGTTACCCCATGCATTCCTGAAGAGGCCCATGAGCAAAGCCCCCCAAGCGTCTCCTGCCGATCCGTCCAGCGCCCCCGACGCGGCGGACGCTCCGGACAGACCGGGCGATTCCTACGTGCAGTCGTTCGCACGCGGTCTCGCGGTGATTCGCGCCTTCAACGCGGAACGGCCGGAGCAGACGCTAACCGATGTTGCTGCCGCGGCCGGTCTCACCCGAGCAGGAGCACGACGCATTCTGCTGACGCTGCAGACGCTCGGCTATGTCGAAACCGAGGGGCGCCTGTTCCGCCTGACGCCGAAGATTCTCGACCTCGGCTTCGCCTATCTGACGTCGATGCCGTTCTGGAATCTGGCCGAACCGGTGATGGAAGAGCTTTCGGCGCAGGTCCACGAAAGCTGTTCGGCGGCGGTGCTCGATCGCACCGAGATCGTCTATGTGCTGCGCGTGCCCACCCACAAGATCATGACGATCAACCTGTCGATCGGCAGCCGCCTGCCGGCGTATTGCACGTCCATGGGCCGCGTGCTGCTGGCTGCGCTCGACGACGAAGCGCTCGACGCCACGCTCGGCTCCACGCCTTTGTACGCTCACACGGCGCGCACGGTCACCGACAAGGAAGAGTTGAAAAAGATCATCGCCCAGGTGCGCCGTCAGGGGTGGGCGATCGTAGATCAGGAACTGGAAGGCGGCTTGATTTCGTTGTCCGCACCGATCCGCAACCGGCAAGGGCGCGTGATCGCGGCGATGAACATCAGCGGCAATGCACAGCGTAATTCCGCCAAGCAGATGGTGAAGGCTTTTCTGGAGCCGCTGCAGCAGGCGGCGCAAAACGTGTCGGACCTGGTGGCGCGGCGCGGGTAGGTGGTCGCACCCGCTGTGTTCTCACCCGCGCTCGCCTCAGTCCACTACCCTATCCACCGCTTTATCTGCCGTGTCCCGCAGCGTTAAAGTCAGGGTATCCAACGACTCGCTCACTGGCCCAGATAGCGCTCGACGAGCCGCGTCCAGTACGCCGCACCCACTGTCAGGTTGCGGTCGTTGAAATCGTAGTGCGGGTTGTGCACCATGCAGCCGTCCTCGCCCACGCCGTTGCCAATGCGCAGAAACGTGCCCGGCCGCTTTTGCAGCATGAACGCAAAGTCTTCGCTGCCCATCAGCATGTCGGTCTGTGCGACCACCTTGTCGTCGCCCACCAGTTCGCGCGCCACTTCAATGGCGAAGTCCGTTTCGGTATCCGAATTTACTACCACCGGATAGCCTTCGATGTACTCCACCACCGCCTTCGCGCCATAACTTTCCGCCTGGCTCTCGGCCAGCTCGGTGATGCGCTTTTTCAATAGCGCGCGCACTTCCGGATTGAACGAACGCACGCTCAACTCCAGCCTGGCTGTACTGGAGATCACGTTATTTGCGGTGCCCGCATGCATCGAGCCAACCGTTACAACGGCGGCCTGCGACGGGTCGACGTTGCGCGCCACGATGGTCTGCAAGGCCATCACGATGCTGGCCGCTACGACCACGGGATCCACCGTCATGTGTGGACGCGCGGCATGCCCGCCAACGCCTTCAATGGTGATGATGGGCTTGTCGCCCGCAGACATGAACGGCCCCTTGCGAAACAGCAATACACCCGGTTCCGCGCCCGGATGGTTGTGCATGCCAAACACCGCATCGCAGGGAAAGCGTTCGAACAGACCGTCTTCGATCATCTTCTTCGCACCGCTGTCGATCCCGCTTTCTTCAGCCGGCTGGAAATATACGTGTACCGTGCCCGAGAACCGCCGCGTCTTCGCCAGATGCTCCGCGGCGCCGAGCAGCATGGTGGTGTGACCGTCATGGCCGCACGCATGCATCTTGCCGTGGTTACCGCTCGCGTATGCCAGGCCGGTCTCTTCGACGATCGGCAGCGCGTCCATATCAGCGCGAATGCCGATGCTGCGCTTGCCGCCGCCCGCCTTGAGCGTGCCGACCACACCCGTGCGCCCCACCCCACGCGTCACTTGCCAGCCCCATTGTTCGAGCTTGCCGGCCACCAGCTCAGCCGTCGCGACCTCTTCGTAGGCCAGCTCCGGATGATGATGAATGTGGTGGCGGATTTCCCGCAGGCTCTCGGCAACAGGCGCGAGATGTTCGACTTCAGTGAACTGGCCGGCGGGATGGGATGCTTCGCTCATCGTGGACTCCAAATGGTTTTAGCGCCGCAATCAATACGGCGAACTGACGACGACGATAGTATGCCCTTGCTGCGGAATCAAAGTCCGAAGGCGACAGCGCCGCGTACTACTTCGACGAAGGCGTGGCCGGCGTCTTCGAGCGCGCCGGAGTTGTCGATCGTGGTCATGTGCACGCCATCCGGCAAGGAAAATGGCGCCCGCCGCGCGAGACGTGCCGCGACCTGTTGCGCGCTTTCGCGTGCCCGTGCGCCGAGACGTGCTTCAAGCACGTGAGGCGCAGCGTCGATATGAACCACGTCGACCGATGGATAACGCTCGAGCGTTTGCTGCAAATGCTGGCGCGAACCATTGATGACCACGGTGCAACCCTGCTCGAGCCACGCGTCGAGCTCAATGCCGATGCCGTAACGCAGCCCATGGCTCGACCATTCGAGCGCAAAAAGGCCAAGGGCGGAGCGTACTTCGAACTCCTCCAGGGTCAGCTCGACGTGATCCTCGCCGTTGCCGCTGGCCCGCGTAATGTATCGATGTGCAAACAGGATGGGCTCCCCTACAACACGCTTGCGGGCGAAGCCCAGCAGCGAATCCTTGCCGGCGCCGGACGGGCCCATCACATAGATCAGACGGCCATTCACTGTTGCTCTACTCCCTCAGTCTGAAACGGCAGACGCTGCCATAGCACGAAGGGTTCGCCCGGCGCCGGTTCGACGAACAGCGCCGCACTGTCGACCATCAGCGGACCTAGCGCAGCAATCCTGTCATGCCACCACGCGACGAGCGCCGCGCGTTCGTGCGCGGCTTCGAGCGAACTGGACAACGTCATGTGAAAACGGAACTCGTCGAACACGTATGGATAGCCCCATTCGACGAGCAGATCGCGCTGGCGATCGGTCAGCGGCGTAGTGAGACGGCGCGCCAGATCCGCAGCGGAAGGCTTGGCGCGCAAACCGTCGAGCGTACGCAGAGCGCTCGAGGCCAACTCGCGCATGCTGGCTTCGCCGATGGGCTCAGCCGGCCGCAGCGCGACAAAATCGCCAAGCGTGGCGGCTTCCACCGGCAAGACAAAGCGCTTTTGCTGTTGCGCCCAACGACGCGCATCATCGAGTACCCCACGCGGCGTGACACCGTCAGCAAGTCGAAAGGGAGCGACCAGCGTGCCATGCCAGCCGTAGCGGCGTGGCGCTTTCGTCAGCTCGCTGACGCTGCGCGTGAGCGCCGCCGGTTGCGGCGGCGTGTAAGGAACACCGCTCTCCACATCGCCGCCGAGCCATTCGGAACCAGCCAACCACCACGCGGAATCGCGCGACGGCGCGTAATACACCGCGAAACGCGCCTGCCCAGACCATTCGAACGCTTCGTTCGCCTTCCACGCCGCGTCGCTCATACGTCGTTTTCCACCAGCAGTTGCACGCGGTCCGCCGCGAAATGCGTCACGCCATATTTGATCGGCGTACCTTCCACGTCGACGTCGACGTTCTCGACCCACAACACCGGCTGCTGCCGGTTGATATTCAGCCGTCGCGCGACTTCCGGCTCGGGCAGCACGCTGCCGATGCGGCTCCACTTACGCAAATAGTCGGTTACGCCGAACTCGGCCAGCGCCTTTGTGATACCTCCGGTGCGTTCAAGCACGTCGGGGAGATCCGCGAAACGCGCAGCCGGATACCAGCTGCGTGCGAAGGTCAGCGGCACGCCGTCCGACTCGTGCATCGACTCGATCCGGTAGACCGCCGCGCCGGCGCGCAAGCCGAGCGCCTTCGCGACGTTCGGTTCGGCCTTCGCCCGGGCCGCCGACAACATGGCGCCGGCCGCCGCGTGATGCTGCTGGCGCAGGTTCTCGGTGAAGCGTGTACGGCGGCCGATCGTATAGTCGATCGCGCCGGGCTGCACAAAGGTGCCGCGCCCCTGCTCCACGCTCACGAGGCCAAGTGCGGCCAGCCCGAGCATGGCGCGGCGCACCGTGTGACGGTTGACGTCAAAGCGTTTGGCAAGCTCGCCTTCGCTCGGCAGGCGCCCTTCCGCGCCGAAACCACTGGCCGCGATCTCGGCCGCGAGGATCTGCTCGATCTGCCGCCACACGGCAACGCCCGCGCCCCGTTCGAGCTGTTTGCCCGGCGTAGCGGTGTCGTTCGATGTCATGGTGCTGTCATTCCCTTCAGTTCAAATATTCATTGTGACGTGCATTGTAGTGCGCAAGCCGTGATGGAAATATGAAAACACGAGCGTCCTGCAAGCACAACTATCTTACCTCTAAACGTCTAGACGTTTAGACGAATAGATGGTCAAATGTCTACTCGCCGGACCAACAGGAACCTCGATGAGCGCCTCTTCCGCCACGCCCTCCTCCGCCATGCGGCGCGCATGGATGGCCGTGCTTGCCCATACGCCGCGCGCCGAACTTGAAGCCGCACTGAGCCACGCGCTGGACGGCGCGAGTCCGCCGGAATTCGACTGGCTACGGCCGCCCGAAACCGGTCTCGCCATGGTGCGCGGCCGCGTCGGCGGCAGCGGCGACGCCTTCAATCTCGGCGAAGCCACCGTCACCCGCGCCACGCTGCGCTTGCGCAGCCCGGCCGAGCAGGCGCCGGTGGGCGTGGCCTGTCATCTGGGCCGCGACCGGCGTCGCGCCGAACTCGCTGCGCTGGCCGATGCGCTACTGCAATTACCTGAGCAGCACGCGCGGCTGCATGGCCAACTGATCGAACCGCTCGCCGCGCAGCTCGCCGAAAAGCGCGCGGCACGGCGAGACGAAGCCGCGTCGACACGCGTCGAATTCTTCACCATGGTGCGGGGCGACTGATGGACAACCTGACAAAAAACGCGATGAACTCCTCACAGATTGCCCTCTCCACCCTTGCCCCTGGTTTTGTGGATCCGGTGCACGACACCCAGGCGGTGTTCCGCACGCTGCTCGATGCGCTATCGCGGCCGGGCACGGTGGGTGTCGTAGAGAACGTGCTGCCCGCATCACAGGCATCCGGCACACACCGCTCGCGCGCCGAACTGGCTGCTTTAGCAGCGCTTCTGACACTGTGCGATTACTCGACACCCGTATGGCTCGCGCAACCGGACGCCGCGCTGGCCTCGGCATTGCGCTTTCATACCGGCGCACCGCTCGTCGACGATGTGCACGACGCTGCGTTTGCGTATATCCATGACGCTGCGCTGTTGCCGGAACTCGAACACTTCTCGCTCGGTGCGGCGGAAACGCCGGAGCAATCGGTGACCTTGCTGATCCGCGTCGATGCGCTGACCGGTGGACCCAGCGTCGTGCTGAGCGGCCCTGGCATCGAACGCACGGCCACCATCGCGCCGCTCGGGCTGCCCGAACATTTCTGGCGCGAGCGCGCCAGCCTCGCGCCGCTGTTTCCGTGCGGCATCGATTGCTACCTCGTCTGCGGCAACACGCTGATCGGTCTGCCGCGCACAACTCATGCAAAGGTGAACTGATGTACGTTGCCGTCAAAGGTGGAGAACGCGCGATCGAAGCATCGTGGCGTCTGCTCGACAAGTCGCGCCGCGGCGATACGCGGCTCGCCGAATTGGGCGTCGGGCAGATCCGCGAACAGTTGCGGCTCTCGGTGGCCCGTGTGATGACCGAAGGTTCGGTGTACGACGAAGATCTCGCGGCACTCGCCATCAAGCAGGCCGCCGGCGATCTCGTGGAAGCGATCTTTCTGCTGCGAGCGTATCGCACGACGTTGCCGCGCTTCGGATATACGCAGCCGCTCGACAGCGAAGCGATGGTGGTCGAGCGTCGCATTTCGGCGACCTTCAAGGATCTGCCGGGTGGGCAGTTGCTCGGCGCTACTTACGATTACACGCAGCGTCTGCTCGATTTCTCGTTGATGGCTGACGAACAGGCAAACGGTGGAAATACTGATGACGCTTTACACAGCGCTGCTGCCACGGCCGCCGCTCAGCGTGCAGCGCTCGGCGACACCGGGCCCGAATCGATGCCCCGGGTCGTCTCCCTGCTCAACAAGGAAGGCCTGATCGAACAGGAAAAACCCGCACCCGGCTCAGCGGAGCCCGGCGATCTGACACGTGAGCCGCTCTCGTTTCCGGCAGACCGTGCAACACGTTTGCAGAATCTCGCGCGCGGCGACGAAGGCTTCCTGCTGGCTATGGGTTATGCGACGCAGCGCGGTTACGCAAACTCGCATCCGTTCGCGGGCGAAATCCGTTTCGGCTCGGTCAGCGTCGAGATGGAACTCGATGAACTGGGCGAAGCCGTCGAGATTGGCGAGATCGACATTACCGAATGTCAGATGATCAACCAGTTCGCCGGCAGCCTCGAGGTTCCGCCCACCTTCACGCAGGGCTACGGTCTCGCCTTCGGTCACTCGGAGCGCAAGGCGATGGCCATGGCGCTGGTGGACCGTGCGTTGCGTGCCGAAGAGCTGGGCGAAACGCTCGCATCGCCGACCCAGGATATCGAATTCATGCTGTCGCATAGCGATAACGTCGAAGCCTCTGGCTTCGTCCAGCATCTGAAGCTGCCTCACTACGTCGACTTCCAGGCCGAACTCGAACTCGTGCGCCGTTTGCGTGCGCAACATGCGGCACAAGTTGCGGAAGCGGAACCGGCTACAGAAGCGACGCAGGCGAAATCAGCAGCAGAACCTGCAGAAACGCCGCAGACGCTGCAACCCGCCAACGGCCACGATCATCAGGAGCAAGCCGCATGAACGCGCCCGATCCACAACTTACCGGCGGCGCGCCATACGACCGCGCGGCCGAAGGCTACAACTTCGCCTATCTCGACGAGCAGACCAAGCGGATGATCCGCCGTTCGCTCCTGAAGGCCGTCGCGGTACCTGGCTATCAGGTACCGTTCGCTTCGCGCGAAATGCCGTTGCCTTTTGGTTGGGGCACGGGCGGGATCCAGGTGACCGCTGCGATCATTGGCCGCGACGACACGCTCAAGGTGATCGACCAAGGTTCGGATGAGACCACCAACGCGGTCAATATCCGCCGCTTTTTTGCGCGCACTACCGGTGTAAAGACCACGCGCCGCACGTCGGAAGCGACGATTGTGCAGACCCGTCACCGCATTCCCGAAACACCGCTGACCGACAAGCAGATTCTCGTCTATCAGGTGCCGATGCCCGAGCCGTTGTACCGGCTTGAGCCGCGCACCGCCGAAACCAAGAAGCTGCATGCGCTGGCCGACTACGGTCTGATCAGCGTGAAGCTCTATGAAGACATCGTGCATCACGGTGGAATCGCTACGACCTACGACTATCCGGTGATCGTCAACGAGCGCTATCTGACGTCGCCCTCGCCGATCCCGAAGTTCGACAATCCGAAGATGCACATGAACGCCGCGCTGCAACTGTTCGGCGCGGGCCGCGAGCGGCGCATCCATGCCATTCCGCCGTACACGCGAGTGCGCAGTCTCGACTTCGATGACCATCCGTTCGAAATCCAGCACTGGGAGCATGCGTGCGCGCTGTGCGGATCGAGAGAAAGCTTTCTCGACGAGATGATCGTGGACGATCAGGGCACCCGCATGTTCGTGTGCTCGGATAGCGACTACTGCCACGACCGGCGCGAACAGCAGACCGGCGACGCGGGCGAAAGCGACGCGCCAGGCGCGCTCGTCAAGCACGCCGAAGGAGAATCCGCATGACCGCACGCCTCACACCGCTGATGAGCGCCCGCGCCATCACCAGGCAATACGGCGGCCGTAACGGCTGCAGGAACGTGAGCTTCGATCTGTATCCAGGCGAGGTGCTGTGTATTGTCGGCGAATCGGGTTCGGGCAAAACGACCTTGCTGAACACGCTGGCGCTGCGAACCGAGGCCGATAGCGGCACGCTGCACTATCACGCCACGCACGGCGAAAAGCTCGACTTGCTGGCCATGTCCGAGCCGCGCCGGCGTTTGCTGATGCGCACCGAATGGGGCTTCGTCCAGCAAAATCCGCGCGACGGCCTGCGCAGCGGCGTATCCGCGGGCGCCAATATAGGCGAGCCGCTGATGGCGGTCGGCGCGCGCCACTACGGGCAGATTCGCGCTACCGCGACGCAATGGATGGAGCGCGTGGAACTCGACGCAACGCGCATCGACGAATTTCCCGCCGCGTTTTCCGGCGGCATGCAGCAGCGTCTGCAGATCGCGCGCAATCTCGTCACCGGGCCGCGCCTCGTGTTCATGGACGAACCCACCGCCGGTCTCGACGTCTCCGTGCAGGCGCGTCTGCTCGACCTGTTGCGCACACTCACCAGCACGCTGCATCTGTCGGTGCTGATCGTCACGCACGATATCGGCGTGGCGCGTCTGCTCGCGCATCGTTTGATGGTCATGCAAGGTGGTGAAGTGGTCGAATCGGGTTTGACCGATCAGGTGCTCGACGATCCGCAACACCCATACACGCAAACGCTGGTTTCTTCCGTCCTGCCGGTTTGAGGTTCACGATGTCATCCATCGAATCACGCGCGTCTGAACGCGCTTTCATCGACAACCCAGCGCTGATGTTGCGCGCCGTCGATATCCGCAAGACCTTCACGCTGCATGCCCAGGGCGGTGTGCAGATCGATGCGCTCGCGGGCGTCTCGCTGGACGTCGAGCAGGGCGAATGCGTCGTGCTGGTCGGGCCGTCTGGCATCGGCAAGAGCACGCTGCTGCGCTGCCTGTATGGCAACTATCTGGCGAGTTCAGGCTCCATTGCGATCCGCTCGGATGCAGACGAGGCGCAGCACGTCGCCCTTACCGGCGCCGAACCGCATGACGTGTTGCGTTTGCGGCGCAACGTGGTCGGCTATGTGAGCCAGTTTCTGCGGGTCATTCCGCGCGTCACCACGCTCACGCTCGTTGCCGAACCGCTGGTGTCGCGAGGCGTGGCGGAAGAAGAAGCGCTCGAGCGAGCCGCCGCGCTGCTGACGCGTCTGAACGTGCCCGAACGGCTGTGGTCGCTCGCGCCCGCCACGTTTTCCGGCGGCGAGCAGCAACGCGTGAACATTGCGCGCGGCCTGATCGCCGGTCATCCGTTGCTGCTGCTCGACGAGCCCACGGCTTCGCTCGATGCCGGGAATCGCGACGTGGTCGCCGATCTGGTCATCGAAGCGCGCGAGCGCGGCGCGGCCATTGTCGGTATCTTTCACGATGAAGACACGCGCGCGAAGGTGGCGACACGCCGCCTCGAACTTCAGCCACCGCTGCGTCATCAAGCGGCGCTACACTGAGCAGTGAAACCAGCAGACTGACTACGGAGCATGTCGATGTTGATCAGGAACGCTCGCATCGTGACGCGAGACGAAGTATTCACCGGTGTGGTGCGCATCGAAGACGGCAAGATCCACGACGTCGAACGCGGCACCACCTCGGCACGCGAAGCAGAAGACTGGGACGGCGATTTCCTGCTGCCGGGTCTGATCGAACTGCATACGGACAATCTCGAGAAACATCTCGTGCCGCGTCCGGGCGTGGAATGGAATACAGATGCGGCCTTCGTGATCCACGATGCACAAGTAGCCGCCGCGGGCATCACCACCGTATTCGACGCGCTCGCCATCGGCACACGCGCGAATGCCGGCATCCGTGGCCGCGATCTGCAAACGAAATGCGCGCGGGCCCTCACGCGCTTCCATGAAAAGAATCTGCTGCGTGCCGAGCACTTTTTGCATCTGCGTTGCGAGATTGCCACCGCCGACGTGGTCGAAGTGTTCGATTCGTTGTGCAAGCATCCATTGCTGCGCCTTGCTTCCGTGATGGATCACACGCCGGGCCAGCGGCAGTGGCACGACCGCGAGCAATGGCGCCGCTTCCAGGAACGCAATGGCAAGCTCACCGACGAGCATGTGACAACCGCGTTGGCCGAACTGGCTGACGAGCAGGAGCGTTATGCGGATGCGCACCGCCGCGAGATCGTCGCGCGCTGCAAAACCCTCGGTGTGCCGGTAGCGAGCCATGACGACACGCTCGTCGAGCACGTCGCACAGGCCGCAGCCGAAGGCATCGTGCTGGCGGAATTCCCGACCACCCGCATCGCCGCCGAAACCGCACGGGAGTACCGTATCTCCACTATCATGGGCGCGCCGAACATCGTGCGTGGCGGTTCGCATTCGGGCAACGTGTCCGCGCTGGAACTCGCCAAGGCGGATCTGCTCGACATCCTGTCGTCCGATTACGTGCCGTCGAGCCTGCTCACTGCCGTCTTCGACCTGGTGGCCAAGGCCGGCTGGACGCTGCCGCGCGCCATGGCGACCGTGTCGGCCGAGCCTGCGCGCACGGCGGGGCTGCACGACCGCGGTGCGATCGCGCCGGGTCTACGGGCGGACTTCGTACGGGTGACGATGCTCGATACATTGCCGGTGCCCCGCGCCACCTATCGCGAGGGGGCGCGGATCGTGTAAGCGGGGTGTGGGCTCTGCAATCGCCGGTTGTGACGCTTCACAACAGGATTCCCGGGCCGGCATCATACCGATAGCGGCACACGCTCGGGCTCGTCTGCATCGAACCAGTCGGGATTGCGCGCGGCGATCGGACCGAGCGACACCAGAATCTCGCGCAGATGCCGGCGCATTGCATCCTCCGCCGCGCCGGCGTCGTGGGCCTTGAGCGCCGCGAGAATCTTCGCGTGCTGGCGGATCAGCAGATCGAGCGGCGAAACATCAGGAAGGCTCAGGTAACGCACGCGGTCCATCTGCGCCTTGATATCCTGGATCGCTTCCCATGCGGCCGTGCAGTCGATGGCCTGCGCGATGCCGTAGTGAAACGCTTCGTCGAGCACCAGAAACGCGGCCGTATCGTTCGATTTCGCCGCGAGTTTCTGGTCTCGCAGATTGTCGGCCAGCGCCTGCAACTGCTCGTCGGTAATCGCTACTGCGGCCTTGCGTACCACGGCGGTTTCGATCGCCTCGCGAATGAAGCGCCCTTCGCGCACCTTGCGCGGCGAAATCCTCTTCACCAGCGTACCGCGCTGTGGCAACACCTGCAGCACGCCCGTCTCCACCAGCTTGATAAAGGCCTCGCGCACCGGCTGGCGCGACACCTGGAACATTTCCGATACTTCCTTCTCCGATAGCGGCGTGCCAGGCACCATCTGACCCGCGAAGATCGCCTCGCGCAAAGCGCGGAAAATCTGCCTGCTGATCGGTTCGTGGGAATCGAACGAGACGTTTTCGGTGAGATCGGGCAACGCAGCACGCGGCTCAACCGCTGCACCGACGCGGCGGCGGCCACGGACAGATGTCAGCAAGCCGTCGACGGGCAGCGAAGGTGCGACAGCGCGGGAGTTCTTGATCGGCATCGGACAGGACGGCTGCAGGGAATGAGAGAACACTAAACAGCGCACCGGCAGAGCTGGCAGTGCGCAACAGCAGCGCCCCCGGATACTGACCGCAGGCGCCGCACCATACTACCATGCACGTTTAACCAATACCGAAGGCCGCGGCTCGCGGATCCACACCACTGAGCAGAGTGCGCCGAGAACGGCAATCGTGCCGGCAAGGACGAACGCGCTACCGTATGCGCCATGCGTCGCCTGCACGATGAAGCCCGTCACTGCCGGACCAATCACGCCGGCCAGATTTGCCAGCAGATGCACAAAGCCACCCACGCCGCCGACATGCTCGCGCGGCACCGTGTCCTGGATCACGGCCCAGTAGACCGAACCGGTCGCGTACAGGAAGAAGATCGATACCGACATCAGGGCAACCGCGCTCTGTGTGCTGGCAACACGTCCTGCGAGCGCCACGCACACCGCGGCCGCGCCAAGACACACGCCAAGCACGAGCTTGCGCGACAGCAGGGGCTTGCCGGTCAGCCGCAGAATGCCGTCCGAAATAAAACCGCCCGCCGCGAGGCCTACGCTGCCGAGCAGCCACGGAATGACGGTGGCGAAACTCATGTCGCGCAGGCTCAGATGGTGCGCCTCGATGAGATACGTCGGAAACCACGAAAGGAAGAAGAACAGCACGTAGTTGTAGGCGAAAAATGCGCAGGCAGTGGCCAGAATCACCGGCAGGCGCAGAAAATGTCCAAGGCCGACCCGCTCGCCGCCGGCATCGTGCGAAATAGCGTGTTCGTCGGCCTGCCCCGCCGCGATCAGTTCGACTTCCTCACGAGCGATACGGGGATGGTCCTGCGGATGCTCCGTCGTCGTGGTCACCCACAGCACCAACCACGCAAGGCCCAGCAGCATGATCGCCACGAACGCCCAGCGCCAGCCGAAGCGCACCGCCATATAGCCCACCACGGGGCCGGCCAGCGCGCCTCCAAGCGGCGTACCCGAGCTGATCACGCCGATCGCGCTCGCCACTTCCTTGCGCGGAAACCAGTTGTTCACCATCTTGCTGTTCGTCGAACTGAAAGGCCCTTCGCCCATGCCGAACAGCACACGCAATACGATCAGCGAAACGATTCCGCTCGCCAGAGCAGTCGCACCGCAGAAGATCGACCACACGCCCATCGCCGTGCCGAACACGAGTTTTGCACCCATGCGATCGGACAACAGGCCACCCACGAAATTGAACAACGCATAGCCAATAAAGAAGCTGCTGAATACGATGCCCATCTGCGCATGCGAAAAATTCAGGTCTTTCTGGATCAGCGGCGCGGCAATCGAGAGAGCCGCACGGTCGAGGTAGTTGATGACGCCCGCGAGGAAAAACAGTGCGACGACGAACCAGCGCTGGCTCTTGATCATGAAATGTCTCCTACGTGACGCCTCTTCGATGAGCGTTCTGGAACGGCATGCCGGAGCGCGACAGATTTCCTGTCGCCTGCGGGGCGAAAATCAGTCGAACTGCAAATGGACTTTCATCGACTGCGAACGGTCTTGCGCAACTTCGAACGCACGATTGGCTTCCTCCAGCGCGAATGCGTGGGTCATCAGCGGACGCAGATCCACCTTGCCCGAAGCGATTTCCGCGGCGGCCACCGCATATTCGTCGGTAAAGCGAAATGATCCCTGGTAGCGGATTTCCTTCGACATCACCAGATTAGCGGCCACCGGCGACTGTCCGGCCGGCAGATTGCCCACCTGGATTACCGTGCCGCCGGCACGTACCGAACGCAGTGCGGTATCGAGACCGGCGGGACTGCCCGAAGCTTCGATCACCACGTCGAAACGGCCGCGCTGTTCGGCCCACTTGTTGATTGTGGCGCCGTCAATCGCATTGACCGTTTCGTCCGCGCCAAGCGAAGCGGCGATCTGCAACGCCTTGTCCGAGAGATCCACGGCCGCGACACGATGCGCGCCGGCGCGCCGTGCCACCGTGAGCAGGATACAGCCGATAGGTCCGCAGCCGATCAGCAGCACCTGCGCGCCAACCAGCGAGCCCGCTTGCCGGACCGCGTGCAATGCGACCGCGAGCGGTTCGGCCATCGAGGCCTGCGCGAAATCGACGCCATCCGGCACCGGCACGCATTGGCGTGTGGCGACGACGATGTACTGGCGGAACATGCCTTGCGTATGCGGAAACGTCGAGGCGCTGCCCATGAAGCGCATGTTGAGACAGTGGTTCGCCATACCCTTCGCGCAGAATCGACAGGTGCCGCACGCCAGGCCCGGATTCACTGCAACGCGCTGACCGGCGGCAAGGCCCGTCACGCCTTCGCCGAGCGCATCCACTTCGCCGGCAACTTCATGCCCCAGCACGAACGGCTCGCGAACTGCGAAATCGCCGCTCTTGCCCTTGAAGTAGTACGACAGGTCTGAGCCGCAGATGCCGCCCGCGCGCACCCGCACGCGAACTTGCCCCGCAGCGGGCTCGGGCGCGTCGAGCTTGTCGATGCGAATCAGTTTCGGTTCGTGGAGGACGGCTGCCAGCATGAGGGACTCCGGTCGGTAAAGCCGCGCGTTCAGTGCTGCGCAGCGGGAAAGCTCGATACTCAGGGTGCAGCAAGACAAGACAAATCGCTGGGCAAACTCAGCTCACCAGTTCCACAACGTCCCGTCTTCAAGACGCGCAACCGGCAGATAGGCCGGATCGTACGGATAGCGCGCAGCAAGCGTCTCGTCGATATCGACGCCGTGCCCCGGCGCTTCTCCCGGATGCATCGTGCCGCGATCGAAACGCCATGCATGCGGGAACACTTCGAGCGCCTGCTCGGGAAAACCCATGTACTCCTGCACGCCGAAATTCGGCACCCACAGGTCGAAATGCAGCGCAGCGCCCATGCAAACCGGCGACAGATCCGATGGACCATGACACCCAGTGCGGACCTGATACAACGAGGCGAAGTCCGCAATGCGCCGCAGGTGCGTGATGCCACCGGCATGCGTGAGGGTGGCGCGGATATAGTCGATCAGTTGCTCTTCGATCAGTTGCTTGCAGTCCCAGATGCTGTTGAATATTTCACCGACGGCAATGGGCGTCACCGTATGTTCGCGGATCACGCGGAAGCCGGCCTGATTCTCAGCCGGCGTCGGATCTTCGAGCCAGAACAGGCGGTACGGTTCGACGGACTTGCCGAGGCGCGCCGCTTCGATCGGCGTGAGGCGGTGGTGCACGTCATGCAGCAGATGCGTATCGAAACCGAATTTCTCGCGCACCGCTTCGAACAGTTTCGGCACGAAGTCGAGATACTTTTCGGACGACCAGCTCTGCTCTTCGACCACGCCTTTGGTGGCCGGCTCATACATGCCGCCGCCTTTGGATACGCCATACACCGAGCGCATATTCGGCACGCCGCATTGAATCCGGATCGCCTGGTAACCGGCTTCGACGTGCTCCGCGTAGCGATCGAGCGCTTCGGGAATGTCGCGGCCCGTTGCGTGCCCATAGACCATCACGCCCTCGCGCGATGCGCCACCGAGCAAGCGGTAAAGCGGCATCCCGGTCACCTTGCCGAGGATGTCCCACAGAGCTACATCCACAGCTGCGATGGCGGTCATCGTTACCGGACCGCGGCGCCAGTACGCGCCTTTGTACAGGTACTGCCAGATGTCTTCGATGCGGCCCGGGTCGCGTCCGATCAGCATTGGACACACGTGGTCTTTCAGATACGACGCGACTGCGAGCTCGCGTCCATTGAGCGTTGCATCGCCGATGCCGTGGACGCCCTCATCCGTGACGATCTTCAGGGTAACGAAATTGCGCCCTGGGCAGGTGACGATGACGTCGGCACGAACGATCTTCATGAAGGCATCCTTGCGAACGAAGAACAGGTTGAAACGATGCTACCATACAAGTATAGCAATGCGCCAAACTGCGGGTTTTCCCTGTGTCTTTGCGTAGCGTGCCCACGGTACCGTTCGCTTTCGCCTGTTTTTGCTCCTTGTTTCGCATCAGGATTTAACGCTTATGAATTCGTCCGCCTTGCTCAATCCTGCCCACCTTAACGTTCTCACTCGGGAAGCGCTGCCTGCGCTCGGCGCACACGTGCTTTCCACGACGTGGTGCGAGCCGCGTGTGGGTATCGTGCATCTCGGGATCGGCAACTTTCATCGCGCGCATCAGGCGCTCTACACAGAAGAAGCGATGCTTGCCGCTGGCGGCGACTGGGGAATTTGCGGCGTGACGCTGCAGGGGGACGTGAGCAAACGCGATGCCCTGATGGCTCAGCAAGGTCTTTATAGCGTCGTCGAACGCGGACCGGATGGCGAAAAAGTGACCGTGGCACGTGCCCTGCTCGAAGTGCTGGCGATGCCGCACGATCATGCCGCGCTGTTCGCCAGATTGGCCGATCCGCTGGTGCGCATTGTGTCGCTAACGGTGACCGAAAAGGGTTACTGCCGCGATCCGAAGAGCGGCGAGGTCGCACTCGACGACCCGCTTGTGGCGCACGACCTTGCGAATCCGTCCACGCCACGCAGCGTGCCCGGCATTCTTGTCGCCGCACTGCGCAAGCGCCGCCACAACCCGTTCACTGTGCTGTCGTGCGACAACCTGGCTCACAACGGCGCGGCATTGCGACAGGTCGTGTGTTCGTTCGCGCGGCAGCTCGATCCGTCACTGGCTGACTGGATCGAGAGCGCGGTAGCGTTTCCGTCGACGATGGTCGACCGCATCGTCCCCGCCACCACGGATAGCGAGCGCGAATCCACGGCACGCGTACTCGCTTATCACGATGCCGCCCCGGTGCCGTGCGAGCCGTTCCGGCAGTGGGTGATCGAAGATCGCTTTCCCGCCGGACGTCCTGCGTGGGAAGCCGTGGGTGCGCAACTGGTGGACGATGTCACGCCGTTCGAACTCGCGAAACTGCGCATGCTGAACGGTACCCATTCGACGCTCGCATACCTCTCGATGCTGGCCGGGTTCGAGACCATCGATGCTGCCGTCGGCCAACCCGAGTTGCGCCATCTGATCCACGCGATGATGACCGATGAAATCGCGCCTACGTTGAGCGTGCCCGCGTCGTTCGATCTGCGGGCCTATCGCGACGCGCTGCTCGCACGATATGCAAACCCCGCGCTCAAACACCGCTGCGCGCAGATCGCGATGGATGGCAGCCAGAAAATTCCGCCGCGTCTGCTCGGCACGATCGCGGCGCGCATCGACGCTGGAGAACCGTTTGCCCGGCTCGCGCTGGCCGTTGCCGCATGGATGACATTCCTGCGCGGCCACGCGGACAGCGGCACGCACTTTGAAATCAAGGATCCGCTCGCAGCAAGACTGCAGGAGTTGGCGGCGTCCGCCCGCGGCAATCCCGAGGCCCTGCTCGATGCGCTGCTGCCGGTAAGGGAGATATTTCCCGCTAGCCTCGCCGACCCGCCGCTATTTCGAAGCGCTCTGCGCGAAGCCTTGCAGGCGCTGGGCAACGGCGCGCGCAGCGCGATCGTCGCGTACGCGGCCTGCTGAGTGCGCGCATGCAAACTTGCTCATTTGCGTCATGTATTTGCGTCTTTCCGCTGCACAGGTCAGACGCGCACATCCGGTCCACTCGCAGTAGTGCTGCCAGGCAGGCCGCGGCGGGGAAGCCTGCATGAGCGATATCGTCGCGTGCCAGACACCCGCTCAAGCAACCTGCTCTCAGCCCGAAGGTCCTTGATTTAATTGCAAAATTACTGGAATTCGGCATCTGCAAGCCGCATGCCCCATGCACCGCGCATGAGGCACGCTTCATTCGGGTATGTCTGGCGGCCAGTTGACGGCACCGCCATTGGACCGCTTGATTTAACCGCACACCACACGCAAACTCTTCTCGCTCTGTCAAGACGCCATCCGGTGTTTTACTGAGTACGTAAACTTTTTGACCTGATAAGCTTTGCCCGCGCTGCTGGCCGCCTGGGCCGCAGCCGGTCAACCTGCCCGGTCGTGAGTCGCGCCGGGCACTATCTCGCGGCGGCACAACCGTCCGCGGGAGTAACACGAACTACCACCGAGGAGTAAAACAGTGAAAAAACTGCTAGCGGCTTTGACGGTTGCTCTGCTTGCCACCGTCTCGATTGGCGCACATGCGAAAGACTGGACCACCATCCGTTTCGGTGTCGACGCCAGCTATCCCCCGTTTGAATCGAAGGGTTCGGACGGCAAGCTCGTCGGTTTCGACATCGACCTCGGCAATGAAATCTGCAAGCGTCTGAATGCAAAATGCGTATGGGTTGAAAACGACTTCGACGGCATGATCCCGGCACTGAAGGCGAAGAAGTTCGACGGCGTGCTGTCGTCCATGTCGATGACGCCGCAACGTGCGGAACAGATCGCCTTCTCGTCGAAGCTGTTCAACACGCCGACGCGCCTCGTGACCAAGAAGGGTTCGGGTCTGCAGCCGACGCCGGCATCGCTGGCGGGCAAGTCGGTTGGCGTCGAACAAGGCACGATCCAGGAAACGTACGCGAAGACCTACTGGGAGCCGAAGGGCGCCAAGGTGATCTCGTACCAGAACCAGGATCAGGTCTACACCGACCTGCTGTCGGGCCGTCTGGACGCATCGCTGCAAGACGCGGTTGAAGCGGACATCGGCTTCCTGAAGACCCCGCGTGGCGCAGGCTATGAGTTTGCCGGTAAAGACATCATCGACGAGAAGGTCCTCGGCAATGGTGCAGGCATCGGCATGCGCAAGGAAGACACCGACCTGAAGGCCAAGGTCGACAAGGCGATTGCCGACATCATCAAGGACGGCACGTACAAGAAGCTCGAGAACAAGTACTTCACGTTCGACGTGTACGGCAGCTGATCGCAGCTGGCGCGGCTTGCCGCGCCACCGCGAAGTGGCTCAACGGGCTCCGCTCCAGGCGGGGCCCGTTTCGTTTGGGGCAGCGTGCAATCACCGCTCGCGCTGGCGGGCTACTCCACATTGCGTTCGCTTATCGGCTAAGATCGAGCGATTACGCTTCGCGGCGCCGGCCATTCCCGACGCACTGCAAGCCGCTGCAAAATTCGATTTTCCAAACTGAAATCAACGACATAGCGCGACTCCCCGCGAGGTCGCCGCGCTTCAGAGACCATGCAAACGCTAACCCATCCGCTGATTTCCCCGACACTCGGCACCGCACGCAACCTGACGAGTTTTCACTACGGTCCCGGCGGCGGGCAAAAAATCTATATCCAGTCTTCGCTGCACGCCGACGAACTGCCCGGCATGCTAGTGTCCTGGGCCCTGCGCCGCAAGCTCGAAGCGCTCGAGGCCGCCGGCAAGATCAAAGGCGAGGTGGTTATCGTGCCGGTGGCAAACCCGATCGGCCTGAACCAGCACTTTCTCGGCCATCACATGGGCCGCTTCGAAGCCACCACCGCGCAGAACTTCAACCGCAACTTCCATGATCTGGCGGCCCTCGTCCTGCCGGTGATCGAAGCGCGCCTGACCGACGACGTCGAGCACAACCGCCAGGCGATCCGCACCGCGACGGGCGAGGCGCTCGACGCAATCAAGCCGGAAACAGAACTGCAATCGCATCGCCTCGCGCTGCAGAAGCTGTCGTACGACGCCGACGTCGTGCTCGACCTGCACTGCGACTGGGAAGCGGCCATGCACATCTACACCAATCCGGACCTATGGACGGAGGTCGAGCCGCTCGCGCGCTATCTGGAAGCCAAGGCGTCGTTGCTGGCGCTGAATTCCGTCGGCAATCCGTTCGACGAAATCCACAGCTTCTGCTGGTCCGATCTGCGCGGCCGTTACGGCGACCGTTTCCCGATTCCAAACGGCTCGGTATCGGTGACGATCGAACTGCGCGGCCAGCGCAACGTTTCGTATGAGTTCGCCGAGCACGACGCGCAGGCGATCATCGAGTATCTGACGCACCGCGGTGTGATCGACGGTACGGCGGCGCCGATGCCGGCGCTCGAGTTCGCGGCCACGCCGCTCGCCGGCGCTGAACCGATCGTCGCGCCGATCAGCGGCGTACTGGTGTACCGCACTGAAGTCGGCACCTGGGTCGACGCCGGCCATGAGATCGCCGATATTGTCGACCCGCTGACCGATCGCGTCGTGACGCTCAGGAGCAGCGTGGCCGGTGTGATGTACGCGCGGCACCTGTCGCGCTTTGCGACCGCCGGGCTGGAATTCGCCCGTATTGCAGGGGCCAAGGCGTTTCGTTCGGGATCGTTGTTGTCAAACTGACCGTGTCGAACTGGCCGGCGAGAGAGCGGTGGCGTTACCGATGCCACCGCTGCTTCATTGGCTAACTCAGCCGCCCTGCATAACTTAGTCACCCTAACTATTACTAATCGCGCAGACCGATAATAGAAGAGTCGCGCGGCTCTCAAGCCCTCCTCGCCGCCCTCCGCGAAGGCACTCAGGGTATACGCACAAACGACGCCCAAGCGCCGGACTATTTCAAGTTTTGAAATTGAATTGTTGCATTTGTACGACGATTTCAATTATTACATGTCTGTCACAGAGCCTTCACCCCCTTCCCTTACATTTCACGCCATCGCGTGACCGGCCAAAAGAGTCAGGCGCGCGTTCGCTTCTCGCGCGATTGCATCATTTAAACCGGAGAATCTCTTGAACAAGAAAGTCTTAGCCACCGCGATCCTCGCAGCGTTCGCTGGCGCCGCTCACGCACAAAGCAGCGTGACCCTGTACGGCTTGATCGACGCAGGTGTCACCTACGTGAACCATGCAGGCACTGGCGGCAAAAGTCTGTATCAATATGGTGACGGCGTCTCGCAAGGCAGCCGTTGGGGCCTGCGCGGCTCCGAAGATCTGGGCGGTGGTCTGAAGGCCATCTTCCTGTTGGAAAACGGCTTTAATTCGGGCACGGGCGCGCTGGGTCAAGGCGGCGCACTGTTCGGCCGCCAGGCCTACGTCGGCCTGACGAAGGACACCATCGGCTCGCTCACGTTCGGCCGTCAGTACTCGTTCTCCACCGACTATCTGGGCGGCGCGTATGCCAACGGCGGCGAGACCGTCGCAGGCAACTACGGCTACCACATCAACGATATCGATCAGCTCACGTCGAGCCGTATCAACAACTCGGTCAAGTTCACCAGCGCGAACTTCTACGGCCTGACGTTCGGTGCGATGTACGGCTTCTCGAACCAGGCTGGCGCGTTTGAAGGCTCGCCGGGTTCGAGCGGTTCGTCGTCGGCCTACAGCTTCGGCCTGAACTACAACAACGGCCCGTTCGGTATCGGCGCCGCGTACACCGATATCCGCTTCCCGGGTTCGGCAGCACCGTCGTTCTCGACGACGCTCGCCAATGCATCGTCGGTTACGGGTGCGGCAGGCGTTGCGAAGGACCTGGCTACGGCTGGCGTCGGCGCCAAGTACTCGATCGGACCGGCTACGCTGTGGGCATTGTGGACGCACACGAACATCGAGCAGATCGTCGGCCACATGACGACGTTCAATGCGTATGAAGCGGGCGCCAAGTACGCTATCACGCCGGCACTGACGGGCGCGTTGGGCTACACGTACATGCAGGCGAAAGATCTGACCAACGGTCACTGGAACCAGGTCGACGCCAGCGTCGACTATGCACTGAGCAAGCGCACCGACGTGTACCTGCTCGGCGTGTATCAGGACGCCAAGGGCAAGGCCGCAAACGGCGCCGCCCTGCAATCGCAGATCGGCGTGAGCACGAGCAGCTACCTGCCGGTTTCCGGTACGGACTCGCAGCTGGCAGTTCGCGCGGGCATCCGCGTCAAGTTCTAAGCGGAATCTGCGTCCCGGGCGGCAGCACGCCCCCGGGACGTGCCGTGAGAACAGCAAACGCCTGAACGAAGGCGCCTGTCATGGGCACTTCGTTCGGGCGTTTGTACGTTTAAGTAACCGTCTGCGTCACCCCGCCCCTTCCTGCTCGCGCCCCGCTTCTGGTACCCTGCGCCCTTTGCTACCGCTTGCATTCAACCTGATGGAAATCCCCTTCAACGACCGTGGCGTCTCGGTCACGCGCAATGCACTCTCCTCCGCCGGGCAGGTTTTCCCGCTGCGCGAGATCCAGAGCGTGCGCGTCGTTACCGTGCAAAAGAACAAGATCCTGCCCGTGGCGATCTCGGTGATCGGCCTGATCGGCGCGATTGCCGGCGGCGTGTTCCGCTCATCTGTCGGCATTGTCTGCGGGATCATGCTGGTGGTGGTGGGCTGGCTCACGTGGATCACCCAGGACGTCACGCATCGTCTGATGGTCCAGACCAGCAGCGGTGAGCGCGAGGCGCTTTCGAGCGTCGATCTCGAGTTTGTCGAACGGGTGGCGCAGACCGTTCGGGAAACGATGGCGGCAGCGCCGGCTCAGGCTCCGAAAGATTGACCTGGCGGCATCAGGTGATAAACGCGGCGGTAGAAGCAGCGGCAAAAAGCGCCGACACTCGCCGTTTGCACCGCCCCTCCCCCGTTAACACAAAATTAACCTGAACACGGCGAGCTTTTGCACTCGCTTGAGACTCGCGCGGCTAAAGTGGACTCGTCTCCACAACACGCCGCCGACCTCCGTGGCGGCGCCCTACGATGTTACAGTCCACCGCCACGCCTGCTACGGTCGTCCCGCGAGGTTTGCGCTCACCTGCTTCTTCCGCACCCTCCGCACCAGTCCGTGTACCTCTCGTCACCCTCGATGTGACGGTACCCGGCACCTCTTCGACAACCGGCAGGCGGGCGTTGCAAGCCGCGCTCGGCAAGAATCTGCGGCTCTATGTCGTGACCATCGACAAGCGCAACGAGCGCATCACCTTTCGCGTAGAAGTCATCTCACGCACCCTCGATGAAGTGATCGGCGCATTAGCCCGCGCGCTGGACCGGGCCATCCTCGGCCGCGCGGTGGAGAGCGTGATCCGCCAACCACGTGATTTTTCGCTGGGTCGTTGATCCCGATCAAGCTGTTACATTTTTCTTCATTTCGGTATAGGGAGGCGGGTAGAGTCTGCGGTTCTGTTGATCCCGCGTTCCCTCCCGCAGGCTCCGCAAGCGCCCCATTCCACCGCCCACAAGGCGACGGGCCTTCGCGACAGTTCGTCACTGCGGCTCGCCTCACCGTTTACGATGCACCGCCTCCGTCTGGGACACGCTCTTTTGCAAAGTGTGCCCCATGTCCCTGCTGTCCCGAAATTCCCTGAGCTTCATTCGCAGCCGTCTCCTGAGTGCTTTCACAGTCGCGGCGCTTGCTGGCGGCGTCGTTTCGCTGAGTAGTTGCAGCGTCACCTTTCCGGTTCCGACGCCTCCCGCCCCCGCAGCCACGCTGATTAACGGCGGCAATGACGGCGTGCTGATCCCGCTGCATGTGGAACGGGCCGATGAAGGTCACGCGCGGCTCGGCATGCCGGTTCAGCTCGACGGCAAAGCCGTCTACATGGCCTTCGACAGCGGCACCGAGGGCGTGCGCGTGCTCTCCAAGGTGTTGCCGGGAACGAACTATCCGGTCACGGGCGCCACGACGTCCATGACGTTCGCGAATGGCGCCCAGGTCTCCGGACCGTCTGTCAGGCTGCCTGTTAGCGTGATTGGCACCAAACCGGTTGAAGTGAGCGCACAAACTGTCAACGACGTGCGCTGTCAGCGCAACAACAAACACTGCCTCGCCATGGATGGCTACACGGGCGAGTTCGGCTTTGCGTTCTCAGGTGTCTTCGGCGCCGGCGCCGCACAACCGTTCGACGGTTGCTGCACGAATCCGCTGCGGGCATTGCCGGGCAATCTCGGTCAGCGCTATCTGGTGCATGCGAATTTCGACAAACCTTTTGTGATCCTGAGCCCGTCGCCGGGCCTCACGCACAATTTCACGATGGTTCCGATGACGGTGTCGCAAGCCGGTGCGCTGCAGTGGCCGGTCGGTTGCGTGCAGATTGCCGACAAGATGCGCTTCTGCGCGCCGGTGGTGTTCTCGACCGGCAGTACCGAGATGATTCGCGTAGAGACCGACAAGGCGCCCAACTGGACCGGCGACGGCGAGGAGAATGACGTGCTCGCGCAAGGTAACTACGACGTGGGGCTTGGCGTCGGTTCGTGGGGACATCGCTATGAGAGCGCGCAGATCACGATCGCCAAGACGAAGCCGGGTGCGAACCGGATCGTGGTGGGGCTGACGGCAATGCAGAACATTGACGTGCTGCTTGATTTCCAGCACGGGCAGTTGGGGTTGCATGCGGTGAAGACTTCGGAGACGTTGGCGCCGTGAGGGAACGTGAATCGCCAGTGTCGCAAGCGTTTTCTGTCTAGATTCTGTAGCGAATGAGTCGGCGACGACCAATTCCACAAATCTCACGAAGAGTTGCGCAGAAGCGCCTACAACTATGAGCCAGATCACCACATCACCCGCCGAATTTGCGACGAGTACGAGTTCATGGGACTCGTTATTCGTCACTAGCGATGCTCAAACGTGTCAGTCGTCCGCCTCGGCATTGGCACTTTGGATCGACGCCCGTGAGGCAGCAGCACGTCCGCGGCGACCCGGCGCAGTCTCTGCCGCGAACATCCTGTCAGCCCGCGAAAAAGCCAATCCCGAGTACGCCTCTCGCTTGTCTGCGGCACGAAAGCGACTGGCCAACGAGTTTTATGGAACACCAACATCGCTTTCGCAGATGCGCCTCAGCAAGGGACTTTCTCAGGTGGCACTCGCCGAGAAACTCGGCACGAGCCAACCCCACATCGCAAAAATTGAAGCAGGCAAGGTAAAAATACAGTTCGCCACCGCCGTGCAGTTGGCCGACGCGTTGGGCATCACACTGGATGAGCTTCGGCCTTTGATCGAGCAGGCAGTCGATGAATCACTCGCGGAGAAGTAATGACCCGCTATGCCTTTTGTCATTTCTGCGACGACGTACGAGTTGAAATAGGCTTCAAGACTTCAATCATGGGGCTCTACGGTGGGGATCTTTTAGTGCCCGCCAATCCGACGGTCCTACCCAAGCTTTGCATCGTAGCCTTTGCGATCACGGATACCGATCATCCCTTCCACTCTCTGACCGTCCAGATCAGCGAGGGCGACCGTGTCTTGATCGACAACCCGATTCCGTCCGAAACGCTTGCAGGAATTCAGCGCGACATCCAGGCACGAACTGACGCGGAAGACACGACGTCGCGAATTTCGATCGGGACGAATTTGTTCATCAGCCCGTTTGTGGTCGACAGAAACATGACCATCAAAACGATGGTCATCGCGGACGGCGAAGAGATGGTTGCTGGACGTTTGCACGTTAAGTTCGCATCAGCTACGCGCACACGTTGATCTGCCCTTAGAGACGCGCGGCGCGTCTTTTAACAACAGTTCAGTTCACGCTGTGCCGCACACATCCTCGCGGCACAGCGCTGACTCCTTACGACATATCCAGCGGCTTCACATGCCAGATCTCCCGTGCATACTCGCCGATCGTACGGTCAGACGAGAACTGCCCCATGCCGGCCACGTTCTCGATCGCGCTTTCGGTCCATGCGCGCGGGTTGCGGAAGCGTTCATCCACTTCCTTCTGGGCCTCGGCAAACGCCGCGAAGTCCGCCAGGACCATGTAGTGATCGCCCCAATCCACTAGCGTATGGAAGATGTCCGAGAAGCGCAGCGGATCGTCGGGCGAGAAAAAGCCCGTGCGAATCTGGTCGAGCGCCATGCGCAGCTCGGGGTTTTCCTCATATAGCTGACGCGGTCTGTAACCCGCTGCGCGCAGGTTGTCCACCTCGTCGGCCGTATGACCGAAGATGAAGATATTCTCCCGCCCAACCGCATCGCAAATCTCGATGTTGGCGCCATCCATCGTGCCGATCGTCAGCGCGCCGTTGAGCGCCAGCTTCATGTTGCCGGTGCCCGATGCCTCGGTACCCGCCATCGAAATCTGCTCAGAAAGATCCGCAGCCGGAATGATCAGTTCCGCGACACTCACGCCATAGTTCGGCACGAACACCACCTTCAGGCGATCGCCGATCAAAGGATCATGGTTGACCTTCTCGCTGACATCGCCGATCAGCTTGATGATGGTCTTCGCCATCCGGTAGGCCGAAGCCGCCTTGCCCGCAAACATCACCACGCGCGGCACCCAGTCAAGCTCAGGATTCGCGCGAATCTGGTTGTAACGCACGATCACATGCAGCACGTTCAGAAGCTGCCGCTTGTATTCATGGATACGCTTCACCTGCAAATCGAACAACGCATTCGGATCGAACGAGATTTTCGTATGGTGGGCCAGGTGATGCGCAAGGCGCAGCTTGTTCTGCCGCTTCGCTTCGCGAAACGCGTCGACAAACGCGCTGTCGTTGCGCAAATCGCGCAGCCTCTCGAGCTCGAACAGATCACGGCGCCAGTGGGTACCAATCTGCTCGTCGATCAGCGACGACAACGACGGGCTCGCCTGCGCCAGCCAGCGCCGCGGCGTGATGCCGTTGGTCACGTTGGTAAAGCGTTCCGGGTAGATGCGCGCGAAGTCGGCGAAGATATCGCGCGTCATCAGTTGCGAGTGCAGCTTCGAGACGCCGTTGACCTTCTGGCTCGCCACAATTGCGAGATAAGCCATCCGCACGCGCCGCTGGCCGTATTCGTCCACCAGTGAAATGCGCCGGATCATTTCGGCATCGTGGCCGGACTGTTCGCTCACATGCTTGAGGAACTGCGCATTGATCTCGAAGATAATTTCGAGATGGCGCGGCAACAGACGCGCCAGCGTCTCGACATCCCACGTCTCCAATGCTTCGGGCATCAGCGTGTGGTTGGTGTACGAGAACATCTGCTGGATCTGCCCCCACGCCTTGTCCCACGGCACGTGATGCACGTCGATCAGCAGGCGCATCAGCTCGGGAATCGCCAGCACCGGGTGGGTGTCGTTCAGATGCACCGCGACCTTTTCGGCGAAACGTCCGAAGGTGCTGTGCGTGCGCTGATAGCGGCGAATCAGATCCTGCATCGTCGCCGAGACGAAGAAATACTCCTGCCGCAAGCGCAGTTCGCGTCCCGCCGGTGTGGAGTCGTCCGGGTACAGCAGGCGCGAAACGTTCTCCGACATCGTCTTCGCGTCGACGGCGCTGCGGTAATCGCCACGGTTGAACGCTGACAGATCGAGCTCTTCCGACGCACGCGCGGACCACAAGCGTAGCGTGTTCGTCGCACTCGTTGCGTAGCCAGGGATGACCGTGTCATACGCCATCGCGTTGACATGCTGGGTATCGATCCATTCAACGTAGTCGCCGCGCTGCACCGTGCGGCCGCCGAAGTGAACCAGATACTGGATCTCGGAGCGCGGAAATTCCCACGGGTTACCCGCGCGCAGCCAGTAGTCCGGCGCTTCCACCTGCTCGCCGTTGACGATCTGCTGACGGAACATGCCGTACTCGTAGCGAATGCCGTAGCCGAAGCCGGGGATGCCGAGCGTCGCCATCGAATCAAGGAAACAGGCCGCCAGACGGCCAAGGCCGCCGTTGCCGAGCGCCGCGTCCGGCTCCATCTCGATAAGCGCTTCCATGTCGACGCCGAGGCCCGCGAGCGCTTCGCGCATCGGCTCGTAGATGCCGAGCGCAAGCAGCGCATTGGTGAACGTGCGGCCGATCAGGAATTCCATCGACAGGTAATACACGCGCTTCACATCCTGCTCGTACTGCAGGCGCGTGGTCTTCATCCAGCGGGCGACCAGCCGGTCGCGCACCGCAAGCGCAGCGGCGTGCAGCCAGTCGTGAGGACGCGCAGTGACGGCGTCCTTACCGACGCCGTACATCATGCGGTTTGAAATTGAGCGCCGTAGCGCATCGACAGTGCTGTTGAGCTGGTCGAACTCCAGATCCACGGCTGTCATTGAGGCCTCCGGTAAGTGCTGCGACACAGCACACGCAAACCGCACAGATGACGGACGGGAGGCGCGTGCCGGTCAGGCGGGTAAATATGCAGAGTAGGACATTTCCGTCATCCCGTCACCGGGACACCGGGCCACCGGTGCTGCACGCAACATGCCTGCTGCGACTGCTGAAGCCGCGCAAGAGCAAGTTAAGCACACATACGGTGCAAGCGCGCCTCAATCGACTGGCCTGCCTGCACTAGTATGGAGGAAGAAGAAGGCAGGCCCACGACGGCATGGCCAGCGCAGGCATGCACCGCGCCCGCTCTCTTCATCCTGCTACAACGGAGGTCGAGATGAACGCACAATCCATGCTCGGAATGTTCCACGCCCAGGAACTGCTGCTGGTCTCGCTGATTCGGGCACTTCCTCCGGAGACGCGGCGCCAGATCGCCGACGAATTCCAGCAGCAGGTTGAACTGGCCGAAGCGCCGCATTTGAGCTCGGGGCATGAGCGAGATACGACTGAGGCATTCAAGGCGCATATTCGCAAGCTGTCGATTTTGCTGGCTTCTTTCGCTTAAGGCTTACGGAAGTCATAAGCGCCAGTGCTTGTAGTCGCTGTGCCGGCTTGACCGTTAGTTGCGTTTCACTGCCAGGTTTGCCATTCCGTAAAGAGCGCCACCCTGCGTATCTGCCAGCAGGATTTTGCCGGCTCTGTAACAATCTGCTCATCCGCAGCGTGTCGGCGCATCGCATCAGTCAAGCGCCCGCGCGCCCCTTTGATCTGCGCGGTTGCATCGGTCCCGGAAGGCGAGCGCTTCATCGCCTCGCGCCTGCCCGCTCGCCACCCGAACAGCCTGTCCCTCGTCCGTGAACACACCGCTTTCCCCCGACTACGCCCCGCCCGGCGACGCGCCGATGTCCGCCAGCAACCGCCGCGCGATGGCGGCGCTCATGTTGGCCGTCGCGCTCGCCACGCTCGATACGGCGATCGCCAATACCGCGCTGCCGGCTATCGCCGCCGACCTGCACGCGGCGCCCGCGGCATCGGTCTGGATCATCAATGCCTATCAGCTCGCGGTAGTCGCGACCCTGCTGCCACTTGCGGCGCTCGGCGACATCATTGGCCATCGGCGGATCTATCTCAGTGGGATCGCCGTGTTCACCGTTGCGTCGCTCGCCTGCTCGCTGTCGGGCACGCTGCCGCTGCTCGCTGCGGCGCGGGTGCTGCAGGGCCTGGGCGCCAGCGCGATCATGAGCGTCAACGCCGCGCTGATTCGCGATCTATACCCGCCCCACCGGCTCGGGCGCGGGCTCGGATTGAACGCGCTAGTGGTCGGCGTGTCGTTCGCGGTGGGGCCGACGGTGGCCTCGCTGATCCTCTCGCTCGGCACGTGGCCGTGGCTGTTCGCCGTCAACATTCCGCTTGGGATCGGCGCGCTGGTGTTCGCGATGCCGGCCCTCCCCCATACCACGCGCGGCACTCACAATTTCGACCGGGTCGCCGCCGTCCTGAACGTGATCACGTTTGCCGCGTTGATCTTCGCTCTTGGCGAAGCCGCGCAGCGTGAGCCGCTGCAATATGTGCTGATTGCTGCGGCGGTTGCCGTCGTGTTCGGTTTGCTGTTGATGAAGCGTGAAGCCGGCCACCCGGCGCCGATGCTGCCCGTCGATCTGTTCAAGCTGCCGGTGTTCGCGCTATCGGCGGTGACCGCGATCTGTTCATTCGCCGCTCAAGGGCTGGCGTTCGTCTCTCTACCGTTCTATTTCGAAGACGTGCTGCATCGCACCCAGGTCGAGACCGGCTTCCTGATGACGCCCTGGCCTGTGGTCGTTGCGCTGGCTGCGCCGTTCGCCGGACGCCTGTCGGATCGTTATCCCCCCGGTCTGCTGGGCGCGATCGGGCTGGCGGTGCTGTCTGCGGGCATGGTCTCGCTTGCGCTTTTGCCGGCGCATCCGCAGGTGCTCGATATCGGCATCCGGATGGCGGTGTGCGGAGCGGGCTTCGGCTTTTTCCAGTCGCCGAACCTGAAGGCATTGATGGCGAGCGCCCCGCCCGAGCGCAGCGGCGGCGCGAGCGGCATCATCGCCACCGCGCGCCTGCTGGGTCAGACGACGGGTGCCGCGCTGGTGGCGCTGAGCTTTGGGATCGCCGGGCGCCATGGGCCGACGCTGGCATTGTCGGCGGGTGCGGTGTTTGCCGGCGCGGCGAGTATCGCCAGTGGCTTGCGGCTGTTCGCCCCGTCGCATCGTGCGTCGGGGCGTGCGCAGACGTCGGCGAAGTAACGGTGGCGATAGCCGTGCGGAGTATTGGATAAGCGGTCGCCGTGGAACGAGCGGCGGCCGCCGTTCGGCCTTTCAATGCGCCGCGAAATATCCCTTCACCGCGGCCAGGAAAGTATCGATATCCGCACGCGACACGTCCATATGCGTGACGAAACGCGACGCGTACAGCATCTGGGTCAGGATGCCGCGCTCCTTCAGCCACGCTTCGAGCGGCGCGCAATGCTGCTTTGGAAACTGCACGAACACCATGTTGGTGGCCTGCGACTGCACTTTGACCTGATCGATCTGCGCGAGACCCGCGGCCAGATGCGCGGCGTTCGCGTGATCCTCGGCGAGGCGCTCGACGTTGTGATCGAGCGCGTACAGGCAGGCCGCCGCCAGAATGCCCGCCTGGCGCATGCCGCCACCGAGCACCTTGCGCCAACGGTGAGCGCTCTCCAGCAGCGCCTTGCTGCCGACCAGCACCGACCCCAGCGGCGTCCCCAGTCCTTTTGAGAAGCAGATCGAAACCGAATCGAACGGCGCGCACAGCGCTGTCAGCGGCTTGCCCGACGCAACCGCCGCGTTGAAGACACGCGCGCCGTCGAGATGGGTCGCGAGCTTGTGCTCACGCGCGAGTTGCACCGCTTCGGCCACATAACCCGCCAGCAGCACCTTGCCGCCGATCGTGTTCTCCAGCGCCAGCAACCGCGTGCGCGCAAAGTGATCGTCGATGGGTTTGATGGCGGCCACGATCTTGTCGAGCGGCAGCGAGCCGTCCGCGGCATTTTCGATCGGCTGCGGCTGGATGCTGCCGAGCACCGCTGCGCCGCCGCCTTCGTATTTGTAGGTGTGGGCCGCCTGACCGACGATGTATTCATCGCCACGTCCGCAATGCGCCATCAACGCGGCCAGGTTGCTCTGTGTGCCGCTCGGAAAGAACAGGCCCGCTTCCTTGCCGGCGCGCTCGGCCACAGCGGCTTGCAGACGCAACACGGTCGGGTCGTCGCCCCATACGTCGTCTCCAACTTCGGCGGACATCATGGCCGCCAGCATCGCCTGACTCGGACGGGTGACGGTATCGCTGCGCAAATCGATCATGTGGAATTCCTGTGTGAGGGCGCCATGGCCCGCGCCAATTTCGGCTCGCGCCCGGCCTGGGCGACGACGTGATAATCGACCAGTGTATTCAATTATGGAGGCGCTGAAAACCGGTCGAAAACAGCGCATGGCTCACAGACAAATTGCAAACGGCGTTTAAGGCGCGATGGCAAGCGGACGAGCCACGCACGCTATGGTTGACGCCCGCTTCCTATGCCACTAACGACCGCGCACTAGCCGCCCGTCTTCGGCAACCAGTTCAGCGGATCGACTGGATGTCCGTCCTGACGCACCTCGAACTGGATCGAGCCGATGCCCCGGCTATCCGCCCCCACCTCACCGATGGTCTGCCCTTGCGTGACAGCATCGCCTTCCTTGACCAGCAACGTGCTGTTCTGGCCATACGCCGTAATCAGCGAGTCGCTGTGCTTGATGATGATCAACGGCCCATACGCTTCGATGCCGGTGCCCGCGTACACGACCCGTCCCGCGGCGGCCGCCTTGACCGGATCGCCGATCCTGCCGCCAATCACGATACCCTTGGTGCTACCCGGCATGAACGGTCTGAGCACGGGTCCACGCAGCGGCCACACCAGTTGCCCCTGCTGCGCCACTGCACCCGAGCCTGGCGCCGGGTTCCCCGGCACCGGCGGCGGCGGCGACACGCGCAGCACCTGACCCACCGTCACGCTGGCGTTGGGCTGAAGGCCGTTCCAGCGCGCCAGATCCTGTGGACGTTGTCCATAAGCGGCAGCAATGCCCGGCAGCGTGTCGCCAGGATTGACGCGATAGTAGCCGGCGGCCACCGCCCCGGTTGGCGCGCCGTTGGTCTGGTACCCCCCCGAAGTATTGTCGTAGGATGTTCCGCCCCACGGCATCGTCGTGCAACCACTGAGCGCGGCCGCGATGGAAACCGCAATCAGAACCTGTGTAGCTGCACGTTGCGACTTTTCTGTCATCTGATAATCCTCGGCACGTGAGTCAATCAATCTTCAAGCGTCGGCGTGACAAACATGAGGCCCGCCAACGTCAAACGCTACCCTCGGACTCGACCACGAGAATGCGCGCCTCGCCCACCGGATGCGCAACGTGTTCGGTCCCGACCGATGCGTAGAAGACATCGCCTGTCTCCAGCATCGCCGAGCGCTCCTCGCCCGCTTCGCGGTAACGCATCTCAACCCGGCCGTCCAGAACGGCGAAGACCTCCTCGCCGTCGTTGACGTGCCATTTGTACGGCTGATCCGTCCAGTGCAACCGCGTGGTGATGCCACGCATGTCGGCGATATCGAGTGCGCCCCATGGGCGCTCAGCCGTAAATGTCCTGCTGCGGATAATCTTCATGATGGATATGCCAACCGGATAGCCCACGCAGACCGTGTGCCACACGGCATGCTGCACTGCACATAAAACGGTCCTCAGGGGAGAATCCGCACGCACCATTATAGGGTGCGCAGCCTGCCGGCCACGCTGCAGAACGTTGTCCAGAGCGGGCGAGAATTCGTGTGAGCATTGAATCCCTCCCCGCCTCGCCTATACTGGGTCTTGCTGACGCAACGCACAGCAGGCGAACCGCTCGCCGCCATGTACAGTCCGTGAGGAGCTCGGGGATGAACAAAGCCACGTTTCTGGCCGTGCAGTTAAACGTCGAAGATGTTGCGACATCCCCGGGTCTGGTCGAGCTGCTCAATACTCACCTTGTGTTCGCAGCGGACGTCGCCGAAGCGGCGGATGCCTTGGTGCAACTGGCCAGCATCGCGCGTCTGTCGAGCGGCGTCGAGGCCAGCGTCGAGCTTCCTGCCGTCGCACTGGAGCGGCTGCGCGAAGCGCTCGACAACCTGAGCGGCTACGACGAGTCGTGGCTTCTCGCGCTCGAACCCAGCAGCGAGCTGTTCGGCGATCTCGCGCGCCGGCAGCGCACGCTGCACTGAGTCGCACTGCTGCGGGCTGGCGGCTTCTGGCCGCTGCGCCCCTCCGTTTTCGTTCACCGCACGCACCGCCTGGTAGCCCGGCATGCTGCACTGTCGGCGCCGCCTCGCGGTTTCGGGCGAGTCACTTTGAGGAACTGCCGTGAAAAGTCTCCTGAACCGACGCAGTGCACTGCTCGCCACTGGCCCATCCCACCTTGTGCAGGTGGCCCACGACAACACAGCCTCGTCAGACGACGAACCGGCGGCAAGCGTCAGCAGTTCGTCCAGCCCGTCCGCTTCGACACCTGCCGAGCCACCGCGGCCTGTCACGACCTTAAGGCCCGTTCCGGTCGTACCTTCCCAGACAAGCGGCCGGCCGGTACAAATGGCCGACAGCGCGGAGATCGAATGGCTAGCCGAGGAAGAAGCCTTAACGCCGTTCCGGGTGTTCCGAAGTTTCGACTACTCGGTGAGCCTGTTGTTCCATGCGCGCGAGCTGGCCTATTACGTGGCGCTGTATCAGAACGGCACCCTCTGGCGTGCGCTGAAAGCCGCGGACCTGGATGCCGCCGAGGCCGCTTTCCATCACTTCGAAGAACAGGCCACGCGTCTCTCGGAGGGCGAGACACGTCGTGCGCAACTGGCTGCGCAGAACGAACAGCTCGCACGGATGATCGCGGAATCTGAAGCCCAGGCTGAACGCCTGCGCTGCGATTTGCAGCGCAATAGCGTGCAGGAGCAGGCAGTGTCGGGGCGGATGCATCAGGTGCGCAAGGAGGTCGCGCAACTGGAGGCGCAGCGCGTCGCCGCGCAGGCGCAATTGAACAAGGCACACCGGCAGATTCATCAACTCAATCTGACCAGCAATGAAGGCGTGCCGCATCTGCCGGGTCGTTGATTGGCCAACAGCCCGGGCCGCCCCTTAACAGGGCGCCCGGGCTGTTGGGCGTAGCAGATGTCCTGGTCCGGCGGCGCCGGAGTCCTACATCGTAACGATCAGGACCAGTTGGCGTGGAAGCTGCCCGGCTTGTCGACGCGCTCAAAGGTATGCGCGCCGAAGAAGTCGCGTTGAGCCTGCACGAGGTTGGCCGGCAAACGCTCGGAGCGATAGGCATCGAAGTACGCCACCGCCGATGCAAACGTCGGCACTGGCACACCTGCCTTCACCGCAGCGATCACCACGTCACGCAACGCTCCCTGATAGTTCGAAGCGATGTCGTTGAAGTACGGGTCGAGCAGCAGGTTGGCGATCGCCTTGTCCTTCGAATACGCGTCCGTGATCTTCTGCAGGAAGCGGGCGCGGATGATACAGCCGGCGCGGAAGATCTTCGCGATCGTGCCGAAGTCCAGATCCCATTTGTACTCTTCCGAAGCCGCCCGCAATTGCGCGAAGCCCTGCGCGTACGAGATCACCTTGCTGAAGTAGAGCGCGCGGCGCACCGATTCGATGAAAGCGGCACGATCGCCGTCGAACGCCTTGGGTTCCGGTCCCTTGATGACCTTGCTCGCGGCGACACGCTCGGTCTTCAGCGACGACAGCACGCGCGCAAACACCGACTCGGTGATCAGCGGCAACGGCACGCCGAGATCGAGCGCGTTCTGGCTCGTCCACTTGCCGGTGCCCTTTTGCGCGGCGCGGTCGAGGATCACGTCCACCAGATCCTTGCCCGTCTCGTCGTCCTTCTTGTTGAAGATCTTCGAGGTGATTTCCATCAGGTAGCTGTCGAGCTCGCCCTTGTTCCACTCGGTGTAGACCTCGCCCAGTTCCTTGTTCGACAGTCCCACCACCTGCTTCAGCACCGAATAGCTTTCGGCGATCAGTTGCATGTCGCCGTATTCGATGCCGTTGTGCACCATTTTCACGAAGTGGCCCGCGCCGTCCGGGCCCATGTACGCCACGCACGGCTCGCCATCCGGCGCCTTGGCGGCGATTTCCGTGAGGATCGGTGCAACCAGGTCGTACGCGTCGCGCTGGCCACCCGGCATGATCGACGGACCTTTCAGCGCGCCTTCTTCACCGCCCGAGACGCCCGTGCCGATGAAATGCAGGCCGGCCTTGGCCAGTTCCTGATTGCGGCGGATCGTGTCGGTGAAATGCGTGTTGCCGCCATCGATCAGAATGTCGCCCTTGTCCAGCAGCGGTTTGAGCGAGGCGATCGTGTCGTCGGTGCCTGCGCCCGCCTTGACCATCATCAGAATGCGGCGCGGCTTTTCCAGCGACTCGACGAACTCTTCGAGCGTGTAAGTCGGCACCAGCTTGCGATCGGGATATTCTGCGATCAGTTCATCGGTTTTCTCACGGCTGCGGTTAAAGACGGACACCGCATGACCGCGGCTTTCGATGTTGAGTGCCAGATTGCGGCCCATGACCGCTAGCCCCACTACGCCGATTGCCTGTTTGCCCATTTGAATTCTCCAGATTCCGAATTGTCGAGACGCCGCGCCCAAAATGCCGCCGACGGGGCGTCGAGGATGAAAGCATAAAAGAAATGGCCGATTGCCGCTCGTTAGTGCGCTTCCCGGTTCAGATTCGAGTCGCGCCCTGGCGTTTCGTGAACACCAGACTGAAATTGTTGGCAGGCATCGCAATAGGCTCGCTACAGACGAACCCCTGCGCCTCGCCGAGCGCCACCACCGCCTCCATGTTGCGCACGCCGAACGCGGGATTGCGGTTGCGCAACTGCTGATCGAAAGCTTCGTTGCTGGGCGCGGTGTGCGCCCCGTGACGGCGGTACGGCCCGTATAGATACATTACACCGCCGCTGCCCAGCAAGCGGGCCGCCCCGTCGAATAACGCCTGGGTGGCAGTCCATGGCGAAATATGAATCATGTTGATGCAGATCAACGCTTGCGCCGAATCGATACCCCACGGGCCGTGCTCGACGTCCAATGCGAGCGGCGCCCGGATATTCGTCAGACCGGTATGAGCGGTCCACGCAGCAATCGACGCGCGCGAGCCGGCGTCGGGATCGCTCGGTTGCCAGACGAGGTCGGGAAGCGCCGCCGCGAAATGCGTTACGTGCTGGCCGCTGCCGCTGGCGATCTCAAGCACGAGGCCGCTCGCCGGCAACACCTGCCGCAGGACGGCGAGGATCGGATCGCGATTGCGTTCGGCGGCGGGGGCGTGCTGACGTGCGTCGGAAGTGGATGGGTTGCTCATTGGGTGCAGGATCTTAGTACAGGGTCGTACGCACTCTTTCGGCCAGTTCGAGATCGTAGGCGAGTGCGTCGAAAGTTTGGCCGTTGATACGCCGGTGAATCGCGCCGGCGCTCGGCAGACGCGAGCGCTCCACATGGCGCTCCGGATCCCACAGTCTGGAGCGAACGAGCGCCTTCGAACAATGGAAATACACGGCGTCGACGTCGACCAGCAGCACGGTGCGCGGAAGCTTCCCTTCGACTGCGAAGCTTTCGAGCAGCGCCGCGTCATCGGAAATACGCCCGCGGCCGTTGACCCGCAAGGTCTCGCCGACACCCGGCACGACGAACAGCAGCGCGAGGCGCGGCTCGACGATGATGTTACGCAGACTGTCGATGCGGTTGTTGCCGGGACGATCGGGAATCGCCAGCGTCCGTTCGTCGATGATGCGTACGAAACCGGCCGCGTCGCCGCGCGGCGAGCAGTCGAGCCCCTCCGGCCCGGCGGTGGCCAGCAAGACAAACGGCGCGAATTCGATAAATGCGCGGTAGTCCTCGTTGACGTAGGGAATCTCTTTGCGCACCGCGCGCTCGTGCGGCTGGCCGTAGATCGTCTCGAGTTGTTCGATGGTCGTCAGCATGGGCGTTCCTGTGTCGAACAGAGTGAGTGCTTTGGCTGTCGGGCAGAATTCTCGCTTTAGCGCGCTACTCTGGCCCATGCGAAGCTCTTCCTCTGGTTTCGTGCAAAGCGGGTTCGTCGCGGACGTTCGCACAGCGAGACACCTGCGGCGCGGCAAACGGCTTTCCATTATCGACGATCCGGGGGCGATTCGGGCATGCTTTGGGCCTGATCGAGGCGCAATCTGGGCCATATCCGGGCTCCATCCGGATAAAGGACCGCCGGTAGGCGCCTCAGTCGAGCGCGAGACGCGCAGCCAGCGCGGTCAGGGTCTCCGCGCACGGCGCTGCGACTTTCAGCGCCAGCAACGGATCGGCGCGCGTGCGGCCCAGATTGATCGCGGCAATCGGCTTGCCCATCTTTTGCGCCCAGACACAGAAGCGGTAACCCGAATAGACCATCAGCGAAGAACCCACCACCAGCATCGCGTCCGCCGCTTCGAGTGCGCGTGTGGCGTCGTCGACAATCGCGCGCGGCACGTTCTCGCCGAAGAACACCACCGAAGGCTTCAGTTGGCCCCCGCAATTCGGACATGCCGGAATGCGGAAGCCACCGAGGTCGTGCCATTCGAGGTGAGCGTCGCCGTCGGCGGCGGGTTCAGCGACCACATCGAGCAGCGCCGGGTTGTCGGCTTCGAGCGTCTGCTGGATCGTCGAGCGCGCATGCCGCGTGCCGCAATCGAGACACGTCACCGCGCCGATGCTGCCGTGCAGTTCGATCACGTCACTGCTGCCCGCACGCTGATGCAGCCCGTCGACGTTCTGCGTCACAAGCGTCGGCACGTGTCCGGCGGCTTCTAGCCTTGCAAGCGCGCGATGCGCGTCGTTCGGCCTGGCCTGCGCCACCACCGGCCAGCCGATCATGCTGCGGGCCCAGTAACGCTGCCGCGACGCCAGCGAGCCGAGAAATTCCTGCAAGGTGATCGGCGGCGAGCGCTTCCATTCGCCGTTTTCGTCGCGATAGCCGGGAATCCCGGAATCGGTGCTGATGCCCGCGCCCGACAGCACGAACAGACGCGGATGACGCTGCACGAAGTCATGCAGATCGTCGAGCGCGGGCGTTTCGATGAGGGCGGGCTGGAGATCGGTCATGAGCGGTTTTTCGGCTGACGGGGTTTGAGCGGCTGCCGAGCCTGCCATTCGGCAAGCGCCGCCTGATACCGGTCAAAGGCGTCGTCGTACAGATCGAAGACACAGGGGCTGCAGCCGCTATGACAGCAATCGTCGAGGTCGGGACGCACAGGCGGGACCGGGGGCGGATCGTCGAGCGGGTCGTTCTGCGGCCTGTCGCGCAGTTTGTCCTTCGGCGAAGCTTGAGGCACGGCTGAATCCGGGTGACATGGGATCAAACAGTATAAGTTGATCCGGCGCGTGGCGTGCTGCGGGCCGCGCGCCAGTCATGCTCCACGCTCCCTCACCCGCGCCCGACGAACGGCATCTTGCTCGCCATGATCGTCATGAACTGCACATTCGCCGACAACGGCAGGTTCGCCATATGCAATACGGCATCGGCAACCAGTTCGACATCCATCAACGGCTCGATCACGATCTCGCCGTTGGCCTGCGGCACGCCTGTCGCCATCCGCGCGGCCATCTCCGTGGCGGCATTGCCGATGTCGATCTGCCCACAGCAGATGTCGTACTTGCGGCCGTCGAGCGAAACGGATTTCGTCAGACCGGTGATGGCGTGCTTGGTCGACGTATAGGCGATGCTGTTCGGACGCGGAGCATGCGCCGAGATCGAACCGTTGTTGATAATGCGTCCGCCACGCGGGCTCTGCGCTTTCATCATGCCGAAAGCCGCGCGCGTACAAAAAAACACGCCGTTCAGATTGATGTCGACCACCGCGCGCCAGTCTTCGACGCTGAGCTCGTCAATCTCAACCGGTGGTCCACCGCGTCCCGCGTTGTTGAATAGCACGTCGAGGCGTCCATAGCGCTCGCGGATGGCGTCGAACAGCGCGGCGACACTCGCGGGGTCGCTCACGTCGCACGGGACAGTGAGCGCATCCTCGCCGCGTTGCCGCGCCTCGTCGGCTAGCGCATCGAGTGGCGCCTGCCGGCGTCCTGCCAGCACCACGCTGTAACCGTTCTGAAGAAGCCTGCGTGCCGTCGCGAGGCCAATGCCGCTGCCCGCGCCCGTGACCAGCGCGATCTTGTTTGTAGCCGTCACCACCCGTCTCCCTGGAAATAAGCTGTCCGCCAACGTACCACGTCTGCGCTTTCGGCGGCAGCGAGACGCACCTGTCCGCTTACGCTCATCCAACGCTCACCTGACGCTCACCTGACGCTCACCCGACATTCATCGGCAATAGCACCATCTGTCTGCCTTGCTGATGCAGGCGCGTCTGGATTTCGACGGGGGTCTGGTTATGCAGCCATGCGGTCAGGAAGTTGACCCGCTTGAAGATCAGCTTGCTGGCGAAGCACACGCTGTTCGGAAACTCGTCCATGGTGCTATCGGCCAGCTTCATGAATTCGATCACCGGATGCGTGCCGAAGGCGACGCGGTAATCGGCAGCGATGCCATGCTGACGACAAAAACCAACGTAGTACGCCAGCGATGCGGTGATGGTTTGCTGCAAGCGCTGCAGGTTTTCTTCGCCTTCGTAGCTCTTCGCGTCCACCTCGCCCACCGCGAGAAACACGATGTTTTTGAAGTGGCCAGGAAACAGGCGGTTGACCCACAGCAGCGCATGCATACTCGCGCCGCGATGCTTGCCGACCAGCAGGATAGCGGTAGGCAGCGAGGGATCGGGCTCGAGTGGCGCGGCGGCGTCGGAGAGCGCCGGCGGCGCGCCGGAGAACAACGCATCCTCCTTGGCGAGTTGCGCGCGCGTATCGCTGTAGTGGCGTCTGATGAGGAAGCACAGCGCCACCACGGCGCTTGTCACCAGCACGGTCAGCCAACCTCCTGCGGTGAATTTCTCGATCAGCGTGATCACCAGCACCGTGCTCGTCACAGCCAGTCCAAGCGCCGAGAGAGCGAAGTGCCGCACCCAACTCCGGCTTTCGCGACGATGCTTCCACCAGTAAGTGCACAGGCCCAGCAGCGACAAGCTGAAAGTCAGGAACACATTGATGCTGTACAGCACCACGAGGATGTCCACGTTGCCGTGCGTCCACATCAGGATCGCCAGACTCGCAACGCCCATTACGACAATGCCGTTCTGCCGCACGAGGCGCGTCGACAGATCGCGAAAGTGGCGCGGCACCCATGAATCCGCAGCCATGTTCGACAGCACCGCGGGACCATCGAGAAAGCCGGTTTGCGCGCCCACGAGCAACAGACCCGCTTCGAAAGCGAGCACGGCGGCCAGCAAGGCATGACGAGCGAACGCCGAGCCCAGGCCGAGGTGATCGATCACGCTGCCGAACACCACGGCGTTGAGCGTTTGCCCTTCCACTGGCGTTGCGTGCCACAGCATGTATAGCAGGATGATGCCGCCCGCCGTAAATGCCAACGAGGTGGCCATGTAGAACATCGTGACCTTGCCCGCCGGCACGCGCGGTTCGGCCAGCATGTTGACGTTGTTGGATACAGCTTCAAGACCGGTGTAGGTGCCGCCGCCCAACGAGAACGCACGCATCAGCAACGCCACGACTACCAGCGGTCCGAGCCCATGCGACATGCTATGCGCTTCGGCCACCGCGTCCGGCACGACCGCGGCCAGATGATTGCCGTGTACGGCGACGCCGTAGACGATCAACCCCAGGTGCAACACTACAAAGCCCATGAAGATCGGCAGCAGGACCATGATGGATTCCCGCATACCGCGAAAGTTGAGACCTGTCATTAGCACGATCAGGATCAGTTCGGTAGCGAGCTTGAACTCCTGTGCACTGACCGGCAGCAGACTGAAAAAAGCATCCACACCGCTTGCCAGCGAGGTCGCTACCGTCAGCACGTAATCGACCAGCAGCGCGGCGCCTGACACGAGTCCTGGGCGCGGTCCCAGCAGCGCCGTGGCGACCCTGTAGCCGCCTCCGCCGGTCGGGAACAGTTCGATGACCTGGTTATAGCCGAGCGCGATGATGAACACCGTCGCCGCAGTGGCGAAGGCCAGCAACAACGCAAGCTGGGTATGCTGGCCAAGTGCGAGAAACGCCTCTTCCGGCCCGTAACACGACGAAGACAAACCGTCGGCACCTAGCCCAACCCAGGCCAGGATCGGCGTAACGGCGATCGCATGACGGGTGCGGGGATCCAGGGGATCGAGCGGTTTGCCGAAGAGCAGTTGCCAGATCCTGTTGACTGCTGTCATGGCGTCTCCCGGCGAGAGTGTCGTCGACCTGCGTTGCATGGAAATGTAGAGCAGTTACGGGTTATCTGCCAGACGGCCTTACCCGTGATGCGACAACGCGTGAGCCGCTCTCGCTGATCGGGTCAAGTCTCGTCGTTGCACGAGATGGCCCTTCCTTTCAACCTGGCTTCGATTTGCTGTCGGATCGCGCAGCAGGTATTTCGATGTGTGCGTTCTTCCCCGCCACAGATTCGAATCCGCGATTGCACAAATAATTTGTTATGTTATAACATCACGAAATTCGCAGACCGGACCCACGCCTGAAACATGGCGCTTACCGCTAAGTACGGCCGGTCCGGCGCGACAAGAGGATCATCCACTCGCACAACAAGAACATGAAACATCACATACTCATCTCGCGTGCCGTGTTGCTGCTGTTTGCGCAGACGGTTTCGCTGCACGCGCTCGCCGCCTCCGCAGGCGCCCCATTGACCGGTACCGTCACCGATACGCAGGGACACGCGGTCGACAACGCCGCGGTGTCGATTCAGGATGCCGACGGCCACACGCTCGCGCAAACGCACACCGGCCACGACGGCCGTTTCGCGCTGTCCGACGTCCAGCCCGGCACCTACGCGGTCACCGTCAACGCGAAAGGCTTCGGGTCGAATACCAGTATCGCCACCGTCGACGGCAACACGCCTCCCGCGCTGAAAGTCGCGCTCGAAAAAGGCAGCGCGATCGACGTCAACGTTCAGGCGCAGCGCCTCAACGAGGCCCGCAACGGCCTGCAGCCGGATGTCGGCGCGAGCGTCTACCGCTTCACGCAGGCGGACATCCAGGCGCTGCCGCAAGGGGACAACACGCCTATCAACCAGGTGTTGCTGCAGGCGCCGGGCGTCGCCAACGATTCGTATGGCCAGCTCCACGTACGCGGCGATCACGCGGACCTGCAATACCGGATCAACGGCATCATCATCCCCGAACCGATCAGCGGCTTTGGGCAGTCGCTCGATACGCACATCGTCGATCAGGTCAACCTCATCACCGGTGCGCTGCCGGCGCAGTACGGCTACAAGACGGCCGGCATCGTCGACATTACGACGAAGTCGGGCGATCTCGGCAACGGCGGCTCGGTCGACGTCTATGGCGGCAGCCATCAGACACTGCAGAGCAGCGCCGACGTCTACGGATCGGAAGGTGCGCTCAGCTATTTCTTCACCGGCTCGCTCGGCGAAAACAACCTCGGCATCGAGGCGCCGACTGCGGACGGCAGTCCGATACACGATCACACGCGCCAGGGCAACGGTTTCGGCTACCTGTCGTACATCATCAATCCGCTCACTCGCGTGACGTTGATGGCGGGCACGGCCGCCAATCAGTTCCAGCTGCCGAACACGCCAGGCCTGCCGACCAATTTCGCGCTCGCCGGCCACGCAACCTTCAACTCCGCCGATCTGAACGAAACGCAGTCGGAGCTGAACAACTTCGGAGTACTAGCGTTGCAGGGCACCAATGGCGGCGCACTCGACTATCAGGTGTCGCTGTTCACGCGCTATACGCGGACCCAGTTCAATCCGGACCCCATCGGCGATCTGATGTTCAACGGGGTGGCCTCGACCGACTTCCGCAGCAACCAGGCCGAGGGCGTGCAGGCCGATACGACGTTCCGGCTCAACGACGCACACACGTTACGTGGCGGCGTGTGGGTCGAGCAGGAGCACGCCGTCTTCAGCGACAATGTTTCCGTGTTCCCCACCGACGCCAACGGCAATCAGAGCTCGGACGTCCCGTTCAACATCAACGACGCGGGTGCCAACACGGGCTATCTGTATAGCGCGTACCTGCAGGACGAATGGAAGCTCAATAGCAAGCTGACGTTGAACTACGGTCTGCGTTACGACGGCATGGACGAGTTTGTGCACGCCAGCCAGTTGAGTCCGCGTATCGGCCTCGTATTCGAGCCAACCAACGCCACCACGCTGCATGCCGGTTATTCGCGCTACTTCACACCACCTGATTTCGAACTGGTCTCTGCGACTACGGTCTCCCGTTTCGTCGGCACGACCAATCAGAGCGAGGTGTCCGCGGACAGCCCGGTGCAGCCCGAGCGCAGCGACTATTTCGACATCGGCGTGACGCAGCGCATCACGCCCGCGTTGACTATCGGCCTCGACGCTTACTACAAGATCGCAAGAAACCTGCTCGACGAAGGACAGTTTGGCACTGCGCTGATCAATACGCCGTTCAACTACCAGTACGGCCGCGTGTATGGGCTCGAATTCACCACCAACTACAAGCAGGGCAACGTCTCCGCGTATCTGAATCTCGCGTATAGCAAGGCCCAGGGCAAGGACGTCGATTCGGCGCAGTTCAACTTCTCCGCGGCCGAACTCGCGTATATCGCGAATAACTGGGTGTTCCTCGACCACGATCAGCGCGTGACCGTGTCGCTCGGTGGTGCCTATGAACTGGGGAGGACCACGTTCACTGCCGACGCGATCGTGGGCAGCGGCTTGCGCAGCGGCTTTGCGAACACCGACAAGCTGCCGTGGTACGGACAGCTCAATCTGGCCGTGATCCAGCATTTCAACGAACCGATCGTCGGCAAGTTCGATGTCCGCCTCGTGGTGATCAATGCAATCAACAGCGTGTATGAGCTGCGCGACGGCTCGGGCATCGGTGTCGAAGCTCCGCAATACGGTCCGCAGCGCGCGATTTACGCCGGCATCACCAAGCTGTTCTGAGAGCGGTGCCGATAGCGCTGACGCCAGTAAAGAAACACGAAGGAGCCTGACCATGAACGACTGGACCAATCTCGCCGACGCGGCACGCCTCGGTGGCTGGGTAATCTATCCGCTGACGGTGCTGGCGATCGTCGCGCTCGCCATCACGCTCGACCGGGCGTATGCGTTCTGGCGGTTCGCACGCATGCCGGGGTTAGCCGACCTTAGGCAGCTTCCCGGTAGCCTGCCAAAACAGCACGCGTTTAGCCGGATTGGCCAGTTGCTGCGCGACCCGCGGACCCCGTTATGGCGCATCGAAACGCGGGTCGAGGCTGCCGCCGCGCAGATCGAGCGTGATATGAGCCGCGGCTTGTGGCTGCTCGAGACCATCGTGACGGCGGCGCCGCTGCTAGGCCTGCTCGGCACGATCGTCGGCATGATGCATTCGTTCAAACTGATCGGCGGCGATGGCCTGGTGAATCCGTCGGGCGTCACCGGCGGCGTCGCGCAGGCGCTGATCGCCACCGCGATTGGCCTTGTGATCGCTCTCGTCGCGCTGTTTGCGTTTAACTTCTTTTCGCGCCGTATCGATCGTCTGATGGACGAACTCGAATCGTTCGCCAACGAGTCGCTCAGCGACCTGCGCCTCGCTAGCGAAAGCGCGGGCCTTCCGTCATGAAACTGCGGCGTTCACGCCGCTCGAAGCGCGGCCGCATCGAAATCATTCCGATGATCGATGTGATGTTCTTTCTGCTGGCAACCTTCATGCTGACCTCGCTGGCCATGCAGCGTCTGGACGCCGTGCGGATCAACCTGCCGCAAGGACGCGCGCAGCAGATGACCCAGGACAAGCCGCTGACGCTGTCGGTGAACGAGGCCAATCAGGTTTTTATCAATCAGCAGGCCGTGCGGCTCGATCAGGTCACGCCGACGATCGCGCGCCTGTTGCGTCCCGATGCCAACGTGGTGGTCGCCGCCGACGATCACGCGTCACACGGTGTCGTCGTGCAGGCCATGCTGGCCGCACGCCAGGCTGGAGCCGAGCACTTTCTCGTCGCCGTGCATCGTGAGTAGCGGCTTGCAACGGCTATTGGCGCTTGCTGATCGCGAGGGCGCGCGCTTTGCGGTGGCGTTTGTGCTGGCTGGGGTGCTGTGTCTGACGCTACTGGCGCGCTCCGTGGGCTGGCTGACCACCCATGAATCTTCACCGCACACGCATGTGCCGACGACGATCGACATGCGTCTTGTCGAACTTGCGCCACCTCCGGTGCCTGCGCCGCTCACGTCTGTGCAACGAGCCGCGCCTGCACAGGCGGCGCCCTCTCCGCCCGTCGCGAAGCGCACCCAGACCACCCCGGCGCCGATAACGCACGCGGTCCAGCCGCCGCGTAGTAGTCCGACACAACCAAGGCAACCACCGCAGCTGCACGAAGAGGCGCATTCCCCGATTGAGCCGGTAACGCCAGAGCAATCCGCAACGTCAACCACATCCGCGCAGGCAGCACCCGCAGCGGCCACGGCAAGCAACGCTGCCGTGCCGTCGAACAGCACAGCAGCCGCCACGCCCGCGCCGCCATCTGGCAGCACGCAAGCACGCCTGCTATCCCAACCGATGCCGGTACTGCCGGACGACCTGCGGGAGCAGGGTTATCAGGTCACGGCGCTCGCTCACTTCAAGGTACATGCCGATGGCACGTTCGAGGTCGAACTGGTGAAGCCTACGCAAAATCCGCGGCTCAATCAGATCCTGCTGGAAACCTTGCACCGCTGGCGCTTTTTCCCGGCAATGGAAAACGGCCACCCCGTCGAAAGCGATCAGGATGTGCGGGTGCACTTTTCGGTCAGTTGAGCGGTGTCGCGCCGCTCAACCGAACTGCCAGGGACTACATACGGAAATCCGCCGCCATGTCCTCGTCGCTACGCGCTTCAAGCTCGCCGTTGCGGCAGGCTTTCATGAAGACGTCGTAGTCTTTCTCGACCTGGTCTGCGTATGCGAGTGCGTAGTCGGTCAGCGCTTCTCCAAACTGATCGCCGCGGCCGATATAGGCGCTGATTTCAATGGCCTTGCCGCTCGCCTTCGCATGAGCGCGCGCCATTACCCAGCCGCACAACTTCGCGTACCCCAGCAGGAGGTCGTTATCGAACAGCTCGATATTCGCCGAGAGCTTCATATCGCGCAGTTGCCGGAAATAGAAATGCCGGCTCGACGGGCCGGTAGCCCAGCCGAGGAAGATGTCGCTCGCTGCCTGCAGCACCCGCTGCCCACGCACGACGCGCTCGCCATCGTGCTGCAAGGTTTGTCCCTTGAAGTATTGGGCGACCACCGACTGGCGCGCTTCCTTGATCTGGAGGAAGAGCGGCTTGCCCATATGATCGGTGCTCAGCAGAACCAGACAGCGCGTGCCCACGCTGCCGACGCCCACCACCTTGAAAACCAGATCCTGCGCCGTAAAGTGGCTCAGCAGTTCGCGCCGGTCATGCGTCAGCGTCTTCAGGTACTCGCCGTACATAGGCCCGATGAGCTTGCGCCAGTCGCCCAGAGTGAACCAGTCGTCTTCAGCCTCGAACATCGTATTGGCGCCGTGCACATGAAATAGCCCGGGCGGCGCGTCACGGATGACCAGATGGTCGCCCACGTGCTCGCACATCTTTTCTAGCATGCTCTCCTGAGTGCGTCCAGCCGCCTTCTCCATGCCGCGCCTGACGGTGCGGCGGCGCTCCGGCGTCAGCGCGGTTTCGGCCATGTGTTCGAACGTAATGCGCTCGTACCACAGTTCGAGCGCCCCGCATTGCGCATACTGCATCATGCGATCGCGGTATTCGCTGACCGCCGTCATCACCAGCTCGGCGGAGAAGCCGCGGCTCAGGCGCATATGCCGCGCGGCCACCACGAGACTGGCAGTCAGGCGTTTGAGATCCCATTCGAACGGGCCGAGCGCCACCTCATCGAAGTCGTTCAGATCGAAGACGAGCTGCCGTTCCGGTGTCGCGAAACCGCCGAAGTTCATCAGATGGCCATCGCCGCAGATCGGCATCACGATGCCCGTGTCGGAAGTCCGGCTCAGGTCGTGAGCCTGGATGATCGCACTGCCGCGAAAGAACGTGAAAGGCGAAACGGCCATGCGACCGTAGCGCAATGGCACCAGCTTCTGCACCCGTCCTTCGCTGCTTTGCTTGAGAAGATCGACCGGGTTGCGGTGGACATCGCCAGTCGCGCGATGACTCGAGCGCTTCGAATGTTCGCGCGCTGCCCGGCCGCTGGCCTCCCGTTCCGCGATGGTGCTGGCTTTCATGCTCCGCTCCGGTTATGGTGACTCGCCGCAACCGGCGTGGCTCTCAGTCCACACAGGCTGCCGTGCCGACGCGCCTTAACTGCGAACGCGCCGGATTGCACTATTCATTGTGTTCTTCGAAGATCGCCCCACTGCCACGCCGGCAAGCGCCATTGCGTTGCCGTATTAAATCCTGTGGGCAACGCGGGCGCAAGTGCATTCGCGCCGGATAGCAGAAGGGGCTGCTGCTTTGCCGCGAGAAAACAGCGGATCGGCAAAGCCGGTGCTGTCATGGTTGTGTCATCGGACCGTGTCGTTAAACGAAACAGTTGCGGCCGCCCCGGAAACCTCCAAGGCCGTCAACACAGCGATGCTCAGTTCAGGTGGCTGGGGAAACTCATCGCACAGGAAACGGCGTATTCGCGGCGGTGCGCACATCGCCCGGCATTGCGGGAAGCCCGGCAAGTGCGACACTCGCCAATTGATCGAACGCGGCACGCTGGCGACCCGCCAGCGGCACCGCGCTCGAACGGCTCGTCAGCTTGAGCGGATCGGTAGGCTGGTTGTTCAGGCGAACCTCAAAGTGCAGATGCGGACCAGTCGCGACTCCCGTCTCTCCGACTGCGCCCAACGACTGTCCCTGGGTGACCTGCATGCCTGCCCTCAGTCCCTTGGCAAACGCCGATAGATGCGCGTAGTACGAGGTATAGCCCTGCGTGTGACGCAGCACGACATGATTGCCATAACCGCTGTCGTAACCAACGAACTGCACCGTGCCTGCGGAGGCAGCAACGACCGGCGTACCGGGCGCCGCTGTGAGGTCCACGCCCGTATGCAGCAGACGCTGCCCGGTCACCGGATGAATGCGGTAACCGAATGGCGAACTCACGCGCACGAAGTTCAATGGCATGGCGAACGGTTCGGCGGTCAGACGCTGGCCGTCGAACGAATAGTAGTCGCCAGCTACCCTTCCTGGCGCAACAAACCAGACCGCGCGATGAGTCTGACCCGCGAGTCGCAACTCGACCGCCGTGATGCGTACGCCGGCCGCGCTGGCCGGCTTGCCGTCGACCCGTTCATAGGCGATACGGTAGTAGTCGCCCGCTTGAGCCGGTTGAGTGGCGTCCAGACGTCCCGCAAAGATACGGCTGAGTTGCACGACCAGATCCGCCGGAAGGCCCACCGGCGTCCACGCAGCGTGCAAGCCACCTTTGATCTCCCCCGCGTAGGTGTTCGTTTGCGCAGGCGGCATCTCCAACGGGGCGACGCCTGAGAGGGTGGTGGGATGAGCAACATCGGCGGCACGCGACCCGGAGGTGTCGGCGAGGCTGCCCGTCTTGCCAGTACCGACGGCTACCCGCCCGGTCCATTCGTGGGCACCCGCAGAGGGAGCCAGCGGGACGCACACGGAAGGGCTGAGCCGGCACATCTTCATCAGCACCGGCTCGTCGAGCGACAGGACAAGCGTTGGGCGCGAATGCAGATCGTCGCGAAGGAACGACAGGTTATGCAAGCCATCGAATGCCATTTGCATCACGGATGTGACTGGCCCATCGGAGGCCGGCAGACGGTTTGTGCCGTCCGGCGCCGGGGATTGCGTGCCCGGCAGCGGTCGTTGCACTGCAGACTGGTTTGGGCCCGGCACTGACGCCTGACCGGGTAGCTTTGAAACCGCACGCGACTCGACAGGCGCGCCCAGCGCAGCAGCCAACGCGCTGCTCAGCATGAACACTCTGGCTGCGGACCCCATTGGAGAAGTGCGTTTGAGATCGGGCGACGGGTCCGTATTGGTGGAATGAACCGGCTCGCGGACAAGGATGTTACGTAGATACAGCCACATGATGGAGAACTCTCGCAGTCGAAAAGAAGGCTGCGGGGCATGGGCGACGGTGTGACGACACTTGGTAGCCGCGCGGAAAAGATGGCAGATCCCGTGTAGGGCATCTCTGACATCGGACTACACAGCCCGGCAACAGGAATCGAAAGTCTACTGACAGAGGAAGATCAGAAAAATAGGAATAGTCTCGACTTGTCCTATCTGTTCGGCGTCCGCGCCCCGATACGCCGAGCGATTGCATCGATCGTAGACACCCACCGTTCATCCACGCGCCTCGACAAATATCACGTCAAGCGATTCGTCCCGGCGCTTTAATGCAGATCAATATTTACACTTGATTAACACAAATTCCATTTCGGATTACTCTTATTTGACGCTCGGGATCATGCAATTAGCCTCTCACACGCCCGTGAATTCCACAGGCAAACCGTGAATCCTGATTTTGAAAAAATATTACATTTATAAAATGAAACGGGATTCACGTAAATTGACATTTACATTTCCGTTTCACTAATGAAGACAAAGAAGATTTTTTACACCGTTTGCACCACCACGCTCGCGATTATTCTGACCGGCCTCACGCAGGCTCATGCCGGTACCGCCCCCGAGGCAGTCCAACCCCAAGGCAGCGAATTCTCCGGAGGGTACGTCGGCTTCAAACTTGGCGAGAACCGCTCCAATGCCTCGGGCGTCGCACCCAGAGCCAGGCACGACACAACGTTTCCCGGGCTAGTCGCAGGCTACGCGTTCGATGCCGGCCCCCTGGTGCTCGGCGCCGAAGCGTTCACCGATTTCCACCATGGCTCGGCCACCGGAAAGGATGGCGGTCTCGACGCCAAAGTGGGTGTTCCCGTCGGCAAACTGATGCCGTATGCGCGGCTCGGCTTTACGGGCTCATGGCCGGACACGCGACTGCATGGTGGATTGGGAGTGGAATATAAGCTATCCAGTCAATTCGGACTTGCCGGCGAATGGACCGCCGACACTTCCCGTTCGAGCGGCACGAAACGCAGAAATGACAGTTTTACTGTTGGATTGAATTATCATTTTCAATAATCCGAATATAGGATCGCAAGGTCAATTTGCTAAAATTATGGATTCGATTTCAGGGAAAGAAGAAATCTCTCCGTAAAACGCTTGTCTCAAAACGCGCAAAAACAGCGCTCTTGTAGAGATGGGCGAGCAAGCATTAAAGCTCAGGTGAGAAGTAGACGACCATTCAAAGCAGCGGTTGCCGGGCAGGCAGCCTCTGCTTTCCGCAGGAGGATCACGGCATTTCAGACACGTCCCATTCCAACCAAATTGTTTCTGCCGCAAAATCTCGCTCTTTCCCGTACAGCGTCGTTACCGGTCACACGCAGGCCAATACGCCTTCTCAAATTCGAGGAACTGAAATGTGGTCTGCCATTAGCGATCTCGGCGACGCAGCCATGACGCTACCCCTTGCTGTTGCCTGCTGCGCATGGCTAGCCATGTCCTTGTCTGGCTGGCGCGCCGCGCTCGCGTGGCTGGCGCCGCTTTGCGCCGGCATGTTGATGGTCGGATTGACCAAGATTCTCTATGCCGGATGCGGCGTGCAAATCCCCGCGATTGGTTTTCGCGTCATAAGCGGCCACACCATGCTTGCCTCGGCAGTCTGGCCAATGGCGTTCCTGCTTGCCTCGCGCAGCGGAACGAGCACGGGCACGCGCGCCGCATTGATGTTGGGATTCCTGCTGGCTGCATTGATCGGCACGGCCCGCGTTTTCGATCAGGCACACACGACTTCGGAAGTTATCGCGGGTTGGGCTCTGGGCGCGGTGGTGACCGTGATCTTTGTACGCTGGAAGGACACACCCGTACTCCCCTCGCGCCTGCGGCCATTCGCGATCGGCTCGATGCTGTTAGTGTCGGCGGCTGCGTATGGACACCATGCACCGATTCAAACGGCCATCGAGTCTTATTCGCCAGTTCTTTGTGAACGGCTGTTTTAGGTAACGCCCCGCCATCAGGACGGGCAACGAAGCAGGGTATCTCTATGCGGCGCGCTAGCGTGTCTACATTTCTATTTGCCGCGAGCATCGCTTTCTTTTCGCTTAGCGCGTTCAGTGTTCGAGCAGCAGCATGTGCATACGTCTTGATAGGCGCTTTGGCGTTTCTGAAGATGCCAACCTTGCTGGCGCGGCAGATCGGCCTGGCGCCGGTTCTCGCATACTGGGCGACCATTCTTTGCCTGTCGTTTATCCAGTCTGCGTTTGGCGACTTCTATCTGAACTATTTCATCAAGTTCATTTTTATCCAGACCTATATCGCATTGATGTTCTGGATGTTCCGCAGCAAGATCCTCACACTTGGGTCGCTGACGCGCGCATGCGAAATCCTGATCTACGTTCATGCTGCATTTTTTATTTTCCAGCTTACGTACTATCTGCTCACCGGCCATTTCATTGACTTCGACAGTTACGTTCGTGAAGGCAGTGCCGAAGCGCTCTATGAAACCAAGACGCTAAGTGACAGCCTGATACCCATCCGCGCGCTGGGATTGTTCTCGGAGCCATCGTTTTATGCCATGACGGTTGTCCCGGCAGGTATCGTCCTGTTGCTGGCGAAACGCCAGTTGACCTTCGCCACATGCCTCGCCTTTTTTACTGCATTGCTGAGCTTCTCGGTTGCCGCGATCATCGTATGCGCGATGCTTTGTATCGTGCATTTATTCCTCGGGCGTGTCTCGGTTCGATTAAAAATTGCGACGATTCTAGTCGCCGTTTTATGTACCCCTCCGCTCTACACGGTCTACGACAGGCGTGTCAATCAATCGGAAGATTACAACGCAGTCGCCAGCCGAACGCTCGTCTTCAACGAACTGGCCGTGCGCGATTCCGTTTCGGGCATGTTCGGCAACGGTCTGTTCTGGGACGAACGCAACAACGTCGGGAAAACCCATTTGCGCGGTTACGAAGTTCGCGATAGCTCCTTCTATGTGTACATGATCTTCAGTGCGGGAGCAGTGGGCGCCACTGTGTTCTTTGGCTCGCTTTTAGCCCTGTTCAATGGCCACGGACGAAGACGATACCTGCTCTATTTACTCCCGATCCTGCTATTCAAATACCACTTCCTCCACGGAATGCTGTGGCTCACACTTTTGCTGTTCCTCGTTGTGTCACGCGAAATTCCGATGGGAAGGCATCCTGGGAGACGCAAACGCTTCTACCTCGGTTCGCTCGGTTCGTTGGCACAGATTCGGTGTCGGCAATGACACGGTGGATCCTGGTTCTCCTTCTGGGCGCATTGACCGTCGACGTCTCGGTCGCTCAGGTCGCGCCCGAATCGCCGCCTGGCCGGATCATTGCCCACAGCGCCGCCTCGACACAGATCTTTCTTGGATCGCCCTCTCTCGCGGTACTCCCGGACGGCACCTACATCGTGTCTCACGACACGTTCGGCGCCGGTTCAAAAGAAGATCAAGTTTCGCTCTTTGCTTCCCGTGACAAAGGTGTCACCTGGAAGAGCCTGGGACAAGTATCGGGGCAGTACTGGTCTTCGATATTCGTTGCACGTGGCGCGCTCTATCTGTTTGGCACCGACCGTTCCATGGGCACACCCGTGATTCGACGCTCGGACAATGGAGGGGCGACATGGACGACGCCACTCGACGCATCGACGGGTCGCTTCCCCATGCCGGGCCGTTACGTTACGGCGCCAGTACCGGTGCTGGTTGATCATGGGCGCATCTGGAGAAGTTTCGAAATCGCCGAAGGTGGCGACCTGCGGGAAGTCGTCCTGTCAGCCCCCGTCGACGCCGATCTGCTCGATACGACCGCCTGGAGCAGTACGACGCATCTCCGATCGGACAAGAGGTGGCTGAATGGTGACTTCCTTTCGTGGGAAGAGGGCAATATGGTGTCGACGGGGCAAGCTCTACCGTCCGTCGTGATGCGCGTAAACAGCAGGCGGGGGCAAGAAAAAGCCGCGCTGGTTTCTCTGAACGCTGGAGCAGACGCGCTCTCCTTCGATCCAGCCCGTGATTTTGTCGACATGCCCGGCGGCGGCAAGAAATTCACGATCCGGTTCGATGCGCGAACAAAGCTCTATTGGTCGCTCACCAACGCCGTGCTGCAAAACAACGGACACGAAAACCTCGAACGGGTCCGCAACACGCTGGCGTTGATATCGTCACCCGACCTGCGCCACTGGACTATCCGGCGCGTGCTGATGGAACACCCGGATCGCCAAAAGCACGGCTTCCAGTACGTCGACTGGCAAATCGAAGGAAACGACATGATTGCCGTAATCCGTATGGCGTTTGACGACGCTCAAGGCGGCGCACAGAGCCAGCACAACTCGAATTACATTAGCTTTATGAGATTTCCGGATTTCAGACAAACGCTTATGCAACGCCCGGCACCAGCCCCCGGCTGAAAGCAAGGCACCCGAAATAAGTGCCCAGCCTTCGCGCTTGCCAATGACTACTCGCGTCCGCTCAGCGGATGTCCAACACGGGCATGCCCTTCACCAGATCGTCAATCGCCTTGATTTGCGTGAGGAACGCCTCAAGCAAATGGAGCGGCAGCGCGCTAGGCCCATCGCAACGCGCGTTGTCCGGATCAGGATGCGCCTCCAGGAACAGGCCACCCAGACCCACTGCCATACCGGCTCTCGCCAGATCCAGCACCTGACGCCGACGGCCTCCCGATGCCTCGCCTAGCGGATCGCGATTCTGCAGGCTGTGAGTTACGTCGAAGATCACAGGACATCCACCGGTCGCTTCCGCCATCTGGCGAAAACCCAGCATGTCCACCACGAGATTGTCGTAGCCAAACGAACTGCCACGCTCGCAAAGAATCACTTGGTCGTTACCCACCTCGCGGCACTTCGTCACCACATGTTTCAGCTGCGTGGGGCTCATGAACTGCGGTTTTTTGACGTTGATCGGCTTACCGGTCTTTGCGATCGCCACGACGAGATCCGTTTGGCGCGCCAGAAATGCCGGAACCTGTAAAACATCCGCAACCTGGCCGACCGCTGCCGCCTGCTCGACCTCATGAACGTCGGTGATCACAGGGACGCCGAAGCGCTCCTTCACGGCGCTGAGAATGGTGAGTCCCTCATCGAGGCCCACGCCGCGATAAGAATGGATCGACGACCGGTTCGCCTTGTCGAAAGACGCTTTGAAGACAAACGGGACGTTCAGTTTCCGCGTGGTCTCTACAAACTGGCCGCAGACGTCAAGGGTAAGATCGAGGTTCTCGAGAACGTTGAGTCCGCCGAACAGCACGAACGGCAGATTGTTCCCAATGTCGATGCCTGAACCAATATGTACTTTCACTTTCTTCTCCAGATTGTTGGGTAAGTTACGGCAATGCCGATTCGAGCCACGCACGCAAACGCGTGGGACCGCCCCTCCGCAAACGCCCTTCTCGACCCGCAATATAAACCGGTATCAGTTCCTTGAAGAACCTGTCCTCGCAAAATCGTGCCTGCGCCTCCGCATGAGCGCGTGCCGCGATAGCCTCCCGAAGCATCTCATCTTCGGCAAGCCTGGCAAGTAGTTCGACCGCCTCGTCCGCGGTTCTGAAAATCGCCCCGGTATCCAGGTGGCGCACGACGTCTACATTTCCCGCACAAGCAAAGACAACGGCCGGCCGCCTCAGTAGCATGGCTTCGATAACCGACACCGGCATGCCTTCCCACGACGCCGTAGACAGATACAGGCTGGCTCGCTGGAGACAATCCATGACTTCAGCTCGACCCAGCCAGCCACTCACCTCGACGCCTGCGGCCAGCAGCTCATCCTTGAGCGCCTGATCGCCATCGCCGATCCAGAGGAACCGCATGCCACGCCCCTTAAACCGGCGGGCGATCTCGGCGAACAGGCGCGGATTCTTTTGCGCCCGAATCCCACCAACAGTAACGATACACCCACGAGCCATCGTGTCGTACCTCGTTTTATCGGGACTCGCAGCCGGCACGCTAGCAACCGCGTTTTCGATCACCACGACCGGCCGTCTCAGATAGGCTCGTATTGCAAGGCGCTCGCTCTCGGAGCAGGCGATGTACAGGCACCTCCTGAGACAGGCAATCAATTCGAGGCCCGCGAACGACAGTCTCCTGAGCATGGAAACATCTCTGCGCATAAAGGAAATGCAGTGTGGGCTATAAAAGAATGCGGTTTTTCGGAATGAAAACATCGCCGCGATCCGACCCAGGAAGCCCGCGAAGGATGAGTGCAAATGCACGATGTCGGGTTCAACCTCTTTCAATGCGGCGCGCACATCCGCGAGAACCGACAGCACACGCGCGTTTTTCATCTGGATATGCCGCAACACGACGTCCTTGTGGAACAACGCCCTGAGATCGGCCGGCGTATCTTTCCGAACCGAATAGATCACATGCACGTGGTGGCCCTCTTGCGCGAGCCGGTTTGCGATCATGCAAACCATCGACAACGTTCCGGTTGCGCTCGACTCCAGTAGCTGAACAATCTTTAGGGCTTTGCCTTGCGTGGGCTGAGACAACATTTCGAACATATTTCCAGTTTTAGACGGGCAGTCGTCAATGCCCCGTCGGCGCAAAGGCGTTGCACCGCCGCAGCCCCTAATTACCGAGGACGCGTCAGTTATTGATGAATTAATGGATTAACCGAAGTTGCCGCGTTCAATGCGCGGCAATTGACTACTTTCGAGTTCTGACCGGATTTATCTGGGCTACCGCCGCTTCAGCCAGAGCACCATCGAATATGGAATAGCCATCAACGCCAGCGTTTTAATCACGCCATATACGGTCGCCGCATTGGCGCGGGCATACCGCAATTGCAAACGCAATCTCGACTGCAATTGCTGCTTGCGCCTGCTAATTGAGAGCCCATTCGGATTGATTTCGCAACTTACCAACGCGGCCTGCAGGTTGGCCGTCTCAAACCTGCTGACAAACTTCCAGAAGAAGGCGTAGTCCTCGGCCATCGGATAGTCGATCGGATAGCTACCCAGTCTGCTCATGACCGAGCATCGCCACATCACTGCGGGGTGTACGAAGGCACAATTCAGATGCATGGCACGTCGGATTTTTCGGGCCTTCACCGGCAGTGTCAGCGTGTATTGGGGTTCGCCTTCGGTGTCTACGAAGGTGACTGCACTCCCCAACAGCATGATTTTCCGATTATTATCAAGAAACTCCATTTGCAAGCGGAAGCGATTGGGAGCACACGTATCTCCGCAATCCAGTCTGGCGACATATTCATAGTGTTGTTCAATCTCGAGCAGTCCCGCATTCAGCGCGAATTGAATACCCTGATTTCGTGGCAAATAGCCAAACCTGATGCGTCCGTCAAATGCTTTCTTCGCAGCAGTCTCATCGGGTTTTCGCTGGCTGCCGTCGTCCACCACCCAGACATCCACCGCTTCGTCTTTCCCGATAGAGGACAACGATTTCAGCAGCCCCTCGGGGTTGTTGTAGTGAGGGATCAACACAGCACATCGGCCCGTGCTCAGTTCAGTGCGGCCGCGCAAGCCGCGATTCAACGCCGACAAATCGTTCATTTCTATACCGTCCGGGCAAAAACATTTCGCGCCGACAGCGTAGAAATCTCACCAGAACCAAAATAGTCGATGCCGTCAATCAAAAACGAATGAATGTATTTGCGGAGCCTTGCCTGATCGAAGTCCTTGTAGAAACATCTCCCCAGCGATACGACCTTCTTCCCGTACAGCAGCGCTTCGAGGCCCACCGTCGAGTTGATGGTCACGACCATTTGCGCATGCCTGATCAGTTCCGTCGTAGGCGCCGCGACCAGATCGAATAAGTAAGCGTTCTTAAGACGCACAATTTCCGCGATCATCGCGGCATCGTTCTCCGCGGGGTGCAGCTTCACCAGCAGTCGAGCCCCGGCCTTCGCTGCCAACCCGGACGCAATCTCAATCGCGCCAACATTGTTCACATCGGAGTGCAGTTTGATCTGCGTATCGCCGGAAACCTGCAGCGGCAAGAACACGTAAGGCTGCGCGGACAGGTCCTTCGGCGAAACGTTCTGTGCCTGCCGATGCGCTGCCTTGCTGCTTCCGATCCGGATGGTACGCAACGAAGTCCTGGCGACACCTCGTGTGGCGAACTTCAACGCATAGTTGAGCACGGCCACAGCCTTGCGACTCATGAACGTTTGCGACTGAGGTAACGGCCTGGATTTGTATTGCTCGTAATCCACGAGCCAGCGACGATGTTCGTCTTCACTGGGCATCTGCAACGCATCGATCACCGCGGGATCTGCACTGATCGTCGAGAGAGCATTGACTCCCAGGCTATCGACGAACAGCTTGTTCGGGAGATTGGATATCTCGAGGAATCTGCGCTGCACGCCATGCTGTTCGCAAACCTTACCAATGGTTCGACCGAGTAGTTGCTGACCGTTCCATATGACGCATTGCGAAACCGCGAATCTACGAAACGCCCTGGAAACGCTGCTGCAGATCGCAGCAGCATCGCGTCGTGCGCGTTCCATGGAAACGTGCCCATTCAATACCTCAATGGCGGCGTCATACTGGGTCCCTGTCGGGCATTCATTGGGACTGAAGCGCAGCAAACCTGTCTTGCGCAGATAGATCGAGCGCAAACCCGACAACGAGAGCCGGACATGCGCAACCGGCTCACTCGTTAGAAACAGGAGATCCAGTTCTTTACCGACAGCCTTCACCAGTCTTCTCGCGAAGTAATAGCGCTCCATCGAATCAACAACAAAAGCAATCATGGTCCGTTTTTCTACTATGTTTGTGGAAATCAGGTCGAAGCGTGAACACGCGAGACGCTGCCGCTCATCACCTTGAATGTCAGCGTGATGCCGCAGATCATCAACATGGCGCCGGCCAGCGAAAAGCTCCGGATGCTCGCCTGTGCCGACAGATTCATGAGACGGGCCGCGAACAACACACTCATGAGCGTTGCGCCGCACGACAACTGAAACAGGAAGTCGGTTCGCTGCTGTCTGACGGCCAGAAATACCTGGGACAACGGCACATAAATCATCTGAAACGCAAAAAGAGGAATCAGGTCGTAATAGAAGCCGATCGCTCCGTCCCATCGATTGCCGAACACCATCTTTACAAGCGGCCCGAAGAGCAGAGCGCCGCCAACTGCGTACAGCAATGCAAGCACCGCGAGCGATCGCGCGTAAGCCAGAAACACCTTCGACAAGGCATCTGTTAAGTCATCCTGAGCGATGGCCGCAACCGCATCGCGCCGGAACACGCCACCTAGGCTCTGACCGATCAACGAGACAGGGAAACACCCCAGCCGATAGGCCGCGGCGAAATACCCCGCGCTTTCGGCGCCAAACCAATGTGGGATGACGATCGCCAGTGCGTAAGTCAACACCGATCCGCAGACGGTAGAAGGCAGGATATATTTTGCGAATCGACTGTTCGCGACAAAGAACTCGCGCGACACCCGAAACTCGTATCCTCGTCGTTTTCCCAGCAGAAGAATCCAGACAAGCATCAGGACTGCGACCACTACATTGACTACGGTATAGGCAACGAAAACGTCCAGTCCTCTAGTTGCGAGCACCCCCCATCTTCCAGCCAGGCACGTCAGAAATGCCAGGTTCACTGCCAAACGGCATGCCGCTATCCATCCATAGCGCCGCATGCTGTTGAGATAGGCGCCGGCGGCCTGCTGAATGAAGTAAGCAAACGCGAAGGCTTCAACGATGTACAGGTCGGAGCGCCCAGCAACGAAGCTGATCGCCACTGCAACGAGAATGACGCCTGCGCTGAGGCTAATCACATTGACAAGCGCGTTGAAGGATTGCTGCGGGCTATCGCTGACGCAAGCGAGCTCATAACGACACGCCAGCAGAGTCCCGGCAAACGTGCCGAGCGCGAGCGTGTAGTTAAAATGTCCCAGCACCTCTGGTCCGTTCAAACGCCCGATCAACGAGATGCACAGAAAAAGCACGATCTGAGCACTTACCACGCCAATCAGCGACACAACGGAGTCTTTCGCCTTGATCATGACAGAGCGCTCATCTCAAGTATCCTGGTCGGCTCCGTATTCGTACGCGACATAGCGATAGCCGCCATATTTCGAGCCGAATCGGGACTGTTCCAGGCGGGGATTCGCACCGTTAAACACGATGCCGTTCAGACGAACGCCGTTCTGAGCCAACCGCTTGGCAGACTCGGTCAGTTCACCCAGTCTCGTTGCCTCTGCGCGCGCAACCAGGAAGGTCGTACCCGCCATCGAGGCCAGCGTGCCCGTATCGGCCACCGCGAGAACGGGTGGCGAGTCGATAACGACAACGTCGTAGCTCTTCGAGAACGCTTCAATCAGTTTCGCCAAGCGGCTATTCAGGAGCAGCTCCGCGGGATTCTTCGGCAGCGCGCCTGTGGAAAGAAAATCCAGTCCGTCGATCACGTTGGAATGCAGCACGCCGTCAAACGGCGCATCGCTCTCTATCAGTTCGGATAAGCCGCATCCACGGACGAGTCCCAGGTATTCGTGCAGGCGGCCTTTGCGCATGTCGCCGTCCACCAGCAAGACGCGTTTTCCTGCCATTGCCAGTACGGCGGCGAGGTTTGACGAAATAAACGATTTGCCGGCCCCCGGCGCTGGCCCCGCGATCACTACGACATTGTTCTTTGCCTCGACAATCGCGAACTGGAGCGCGGTACGTAAGCTTCGCAGGCTTTCGACGGCGGGATCATTGGGGAACACATACGACAGGAGGAGCACATCGGGGCCGCCCGTTTTTGTCTGCTCAGAGAGCGCTTTCTGACGATTGCTCAATGGGACTGTTGCATAGACGCTCAGCCCAAGACACTGCTCGATCTCGTTAGCGTCGGAAATACCGCGAAACAGCATTGTGCGTGCAAGCGCCGTACCGCAGCCGACGAGCAAGCCAAGCATGGCAGACGCCACCATGACCAGCAGCTTCTTCGGTTTAACCGGAGTTTCCGGAACCGCCGCCGTATCGACTAGCCGCACGTTCCCCACCTTGCCGGCGCGAATCAGTTGCAGTTGCTGCATGTTATTCACGAGCGCCGTGTAAAGATCGGTATTGACCTTGACGTCGAGCATGAGACGTAGCGAATCCTGCTGCAGATCGGGAAGCTGACGAATCTGCTTTTCTGCCTGGTCGCGGTAAGCGCCCAGCGCGGCAATCTGCTCGTCAATCGCGACGACATCCGGATGCCGGTCCATCAAGCGCGATAACAGTTCCTGCCGCTTCTGCTGCAGCTCCAGCAAACGGGTTTTGGCGTCCGCCGTCTGCGCCAATGAGAGCCTGGCCTCTTCGGTGAGATCAACCGTTCCATGCTGCGCACGGAATTTCGTCAGACGTGCCTCCGATTCGTTCAACTGGTCCTTGAGTTGCGGCAACTGACCGCTAAGGAACTCGAGCGATTGCGCAGCCTCCGCCGACTTTCTTTCGACGTTCTGGCGGATGTACTGGCGGCCGATCTCGTTCATCGCGCGGCTGACCAGTTGTGGATCCGTGTCCTGCAGGCTCGCAACCATCACATCGGATTGCTTGATCTTTTCCTGGACGTTGAGCTTGTCCTGCAGATCGAGGATCGTTTGTAGCCTCGACTTGCGCACCAGCTTGAAATTGGCGCCCGGCATCGCCGAGATGGTATCGATGCGCAGTTCGATCATGCCGCGGCTCGTCGTAAAGCGCTCGAGCGTGCCGACTGTGCCCTCAATGCTTGCCTCGAGATCGCTTCCTGAGAGCCTGTAACGACCACCGCCAAGAGCGGTCACCGTGAACGCATCACCCTCTAACGCTTCCGGCACGTTAAAGATGGGCACGTCGATACTCTCACCGCCCCACGTGTAGCCACCCAAGCCCATGAAACCCGGCTTCGACAAACCACCGTTGCGGTGCGCAATCCAGCTTCCTATCACGGGAAAGCGTAGCGGCCTGGCGATCACGAACAGATGCAGATTGTCGACTGCCCGCGACACGACGAGGCGCGACGCAAGAATCTGTGTCTCAGCCGAGGCAGACGACTTCACGTCGAACATCGACGAGACGTCGCCAAGCAGGCTCTTTGCAGCCGACGTGTCGGGACTGTCTTCGACCTGAACCAGAATGTCCGCCTGGTAGACGGGCTTTGCCAGCAGCGCGTATGCTGCGCCGAGGAAAATAAAGCTGGCCATCACCGAAGCGATCAACCAACCGCTTCCAACGAGAACGTCGAGCATCGCGACGAAGTCGGCATCGCCGTTTGTATCGATGGGAGGCTGAGGATCTTGACTGATTTGATTCATATTCGTTAATCATGTACGGGCGGGTTCGGCCGCACTCAGCGAGTCGCGCGCTCGAACAAGCTGGAGGCGCGTCAGCCAGCGAGCAATGCCCGCCTCGATCAGCCGCGCGCAACGCTCAAAAACAAAGCGTGGCTGGCGGTAGGGATCGTGAATGTCGAAATCGTCATGCTCGCCAAGGCGAAAGACCTTGCCGCGTGCAAACGAGTAGCGCTCTTCCAGAAATCTGCGTTGATCCCGGTCCATAACCAGGATCAGATCGGCTTCCACACACAGGCTTCTACTGATCTGCCGAGCCCGATGTCCTCCAATGTCAACGCCGCGCTCGCGCATGACGTCCTGGGCAATGGCCGTTGCAGGTTTGCCGGTCAATGCGTTGACTCCGCAGGACGCAACTTTCACGTCAGGCAGTGCCGCGCCGAGCAATGCTTCGGCCATCGGGCTACGGCATACGTTGCCCTCGCAGACGACGAGAATCGTCCCGATCACTTCGCCACCACTGCGGCCGTCAAACCGGCGTTGACGGCCGGCAGCAACAAACTGAGCACCCGGCTAAAGCGCACGAGGCCGTTACCGTCGACATAGACGATGTCCTTAGGCTGCAATTCGAACTGGTTCGCCAGCACCATCGCTACTGGCGAGCTGGCGTCGAGATGAAACACCTGCGGCGTCGACTCGAGCGATCCGCGAATCACATAGAGTTGCGCGGCATCGGCAGTTGTCGCATTCAAACTACCCGCCTGCGACAGCGCATCACTAAGCGTTAGCTTGCCGTTTCTCTTCGGAAGCGCAGTAACGGGTTTGTTGACTTCGCCCATCACAAACGCCCCGCTGTCTTCGCGAGACAAAACATGAACGAGGTCACCGCCCCTCAGGACGATTTGAGCAGGATTACCTACCTGTCCTGCACCGTCAGCCAGGCTAATCTGCTTCGAGACGCCGTCGCGCACGAGAATGACGCGGCTCTGATCTGCACTATCGATAAAGCCGCCCGCGCGGCTGATCGCGTCATACAGCGTCATCGGAATGTCGTTGACTGGTTGAGACCCGGGAGTGTGGATCTCGCCCTCGATGTATACCTGCCCAGATCGAAACGAAGCGACGCGCACCGTAACCTGAGGATTGCGAAACGTACTGCCAAGCGCGTGCACCAGTTGTGTCTGGATCTCCTCAGGCCGTAAGCCACCCACATGCAGCCGACCTGCGTAGGGAAACTGCAGCGTCCCATCCTGATCGATAACGAATCCTGCGGGAGCATCGGATGGACGCGCTGCGGTGGCAGGTTGAGCCCCAAGTGCAGCCGCCAGCTCGGGATGATCCCACACGATGATTTGCAGAACGTCACCGGGCCCGACGACGTACGCGGTGTGTGCCGCGACAGGAAGGTCCACGGCGACAGACGAATCCAGGCTGCGTGCTTCTTCCCGCAATTTCCTGACCAGTGCAATAGAGATATCCGTGAAAGGAACGGGCAATTGGGATTCCGTGGTCTGAGCATCGCCACTCTCCGCCGGAATATGTGCCGGTTCCTGCATGCGCATGCCGGGTGCAACCGCGCACGCGCACAGGGTCGCGCACAAAGGTGCCAACGCCACCCACTTCCGAATTCCGGAGACGCGTCCACGCGATAGCGGACCGCCATTGCGGACTACCCTCAGCACACCCATATCGACCTCAAATTTGCGCTTAATACGCACCGCTCCCGGTGACGACCACCTTGACCGTCCTGATCAGGATTCCCAGGTCGCGACGAAGCGACCAGCTCTTCACATACGACACGTCGAGCGACACGCGCGTGGCGTAGTCCGTGTCGTTCCTGCCGCTGACCTGCCAGAGACCGGTCATACCGGGCCTGGCCATCAGGTAATAGCGCACGTCGTCGCCGTAGCGGACCAGTTCTTCTTCCACTATCGGGCGCGGGCCGACAAGGCTCATCTCGCCTCGCACCACGTTCAATAGTTGCGGCAGCTCGTCCAGACTCGTGCGACGCAGAAAGCGACCAATGCGCGTGATCCGGATATCGTCCCTAAGCTTGAATTCAAGGTCCCATTCCATGCGTGCCGATGGATCCCGATCCAGAAGATCCTTCAGCACCGCATCGGCATTCACCACCATCGAGCGGAACTTCAGACATTTGAATGCCTGACCGTGCTGCCCTACGCGAGTGTGTCCGAACATGGCCTTTCCACCGTCAAGCCTCACCAGCCATGACACTACCAACAGCGCAGGAGACAACACGACGAGCAAGCACGACGCAGCCGCAATATCGAAGGTGCGCTTGATCAGCGTTCTTACCCGCCGCCTTGCCGCACCGCTGCCAGGCCGGGTCTGGCCGTACCGTCTGCCATGATTCGTGGTTGCTCGTCCTGCACTTTCCGGCACTTGACACTCCTGAGACACAATCGCTTAAAAAACAGAGTTTCTGTACGCTCGCAACAAAGCGTTACTCGTCACTAAATCAGGATGACTAATTTAATATGGCACTTATGGAGTCGAACTACGTCTCTCTATGCCGCGCCAGTCAGCGAGAACTCGAGCGCCCAATCTTCGTTCGTCGAGAGGGCGCAATTGTGCCCCCCACAGACAGATGGGCATATAAGACATTTCTCAATGAGATTGAGATAAGTCCTCAACGAGTCTGGCTAATCGATGTACGGGGGGCGAGGTCGGAGTCAATTTGACGCATAACTCATAGCGAATGGATCAGCGCATAAACTTTAACTATCATTAATCGTAGCCACCCCCTATTCTTGAACCGTGACTCTCTGCGGGCGTGTCGTGCTGAGGGCAAGCGGCTTTTCACTACCACTGGGACGAAAACATGAAAATCTGCATCTTCGGAGCGGGAGCGATCGGCGGGCTGATGGGTGTTCAGTTGGCACGTGCTGGAGCGGACGTGAGCTTCATTGCGCGCGGCCCACATCTGGCCGCGATGCGCGAACACGGCGCGCGTTTGCTCATGGATGGCGAGGAGTTCAGCGCGCCCGTCAAGTGCACGTCCGATCCCCGTGAGCTCGGCGTACAAGACTTCGTGATCGTGACGCTCAAGGCGCACTCGCTGCCGGGCGTGGTCGAATCGATGCAACCACTGCTCGGCAAGCACACGGCCATCGTGACGGGCGTCAACGGCATCCCCTACTGGTACTTCTATCAGCACGGCGGCAAGTTCGCCGGCACACGCCTGTCCAGCATCGACCCGGACGGCACGCAATGGACGCGGCTCGGCCCCGAACGCGCCATTGGTTGCGTGCTATACCCCGCCGCTGAGATCGTCGAGCCGGGGCTGATCAAGCACGTGTATGGCAAGAAGTTTCCCATTGGCGAGCCGAGCGGCGATCGCACGCCGCGCATCCAGCAGCTTCACGAGATCATGCAGGCGGCGGGCTTCGACGCGCCGATCCGCGATAATATCCGCGATGAAATCTGGCTCAAGCTGTGGGGCAATCTTTGCTTCAACCCAATCAGCGCGCTCACTCACGCAACACTTGATGTGCTCACCAGCGACCCTGGTACGCGTGCCGTGTCACGCACCATGATGCTCGAGGCAAAGCGCATCGCCGATCAGTTCGGCGTGCACTTTCGCGTCGACGTCGAAAAGCGGATCGATGGCGCCGGCGCCGTGGGCGCACATAAAACCTCGACGCTGGTCGATCTGGAAAACCGCCGGCCGATGGAAATCGATCCGCTGCTTACGGTCGTGCAGGAAATGGGACACCTCGTCGGCGAGGCCACTCCGACTATCGACGTGGTACTTGCGCTGGTGAAGTTGCGCGAGCGCACGGCGTTGCAGGGTGCATAAATCGTACCCCGCATCAGCGATGCTTAGAGAAGCAGTACCGTTCAAGAATGTGGAATCGAGTCTGGCAGGCTCGATTCCGCAACCGGCCCTGAAACACTATTGATCGATCGCAAGCCAGACAGCCTTGGGTTCCGTAAAGTTTTCGATCGCCACGTCCCCATGTTCCCGGCCGAAACCCGAATCACCCGCCCCACCCCACGGCAAGCGCACATCGGTATACCCATAGGTGTTGATCCACACGGTCCCGGCCTTGAGCCCATGCGCGACCCGATGCAGCCGGCCAATATCGGCACTCCACACGCCTGCAGCGAGACTGTATAGCGTACCGTTAGCAATCCGTAACGCGTCTTCTTCGTCGTCAAACCGGATCACGCTCGCCACCGGCCCAAAAATCTCCTCCTGCGAGATACGCATCTCGTGCTCGACGTTGGCAAACACAGTGGGTTCGACAAAGAAGCCCCGCTCGCCAACGCGCTTACCACCCGTCACGAGCTTTGCTCCCTCTTCCCGGCCTATATCCACGTAACCGAGCACGGTCTTCATTTGCGCGGCAGAGATAAGCGGCCCCATTGAAGTTTCGCGCGCCGTAGGGTCGCCGATCTTCATCGATTTCGCGCGCGCCGCAAGCCGCTCGACCACTTCGTCATAAACATCGCGATGCGCCAGAATACGCGAGCCGGCCGAACACACCTGACCGGTGTTAAAGAAAATCCCGGATGCCGCCGCACGCACCGCGTTGTCGAGGTTCGCATCCGCGAAGATCACGTTGGCCGATTTGCCGCCCAGCTCGAGCGTCACCCGCTTGAAATTGCTGGCGGCGCCCTGCAGGATGCCACGTCCCACAGAGGGTGAACCGGTGAACGTCACCTTGTCGACACCCGGATGGGCCACCAGTGCATTACCAACCACACTCCCCTTGCCCGTGACGATATTCAGCACGCCGGGCGGCACGCCGGCTTCGAGCGCGAGTTCGCCCACACGCAAGGCGGTGAGCGGCGTAATCTCGGCCGGCTTGACAATCAGCGTGCAGCCGCACGCTAGCGCAGGGGCGATTTTCCACATGCCGATCATCAGCGGGAAATTCCACGGCACAATGGCCGCGACCACGCCGACTGGCTCGCGGATCGTGTAGGTCAGTGCATCCGGCCGCACAGGTACCACCTGGCCGGTGATCTTGTCGCACCAGCCGGCGTAGTAAGCGAGCGTGTCGATGGCGGCCGGTAAATCCTGGCGTTGCACGGCCGAGATCGGCTTGCCAGCATCGAGACTTTCAAGCGCTGCGATTTCTTCCTGGTTAGCCCGCAACAAATCCGCAAAGCGGTTCAAGATCCGGCTACGTTCGGCCGACCGAAGCGCATTCCACACCTTCAGTGCGGCCCTCGCCGCACGCACCGCGGTATCGACATCGGCGACGCTGCCTTGCGCCACGTAAGCAATGGGCTCTTCCGTAGCAGGATTGATGTCGACCGAGTATTCACCGCTACTCGGCGGTACACGCTTACCGTCGATCAGGAGATCGTATCGCTTGAGATCGAGTTTGGTGTCCATCGTGGTACTCCTTGCTTTTGGGGTATTACATTAGTTTGCGCGGTGCCGCTATTCACCTGTCTGCTCCGGCCAGTGCGTGAGCCGTGACGGACCATTGGCGGCAGCGGCGGGCGCGTTGTGCAAGCCGATCCAGCGCGAACGCATCGGCGCGAGAATGAACTTTGCGCAGATGGCTGCCGCGATCGTCACGACGGCCGACACGATGAACACCAGATTCCAGCCACCGGTTGTGGACAGGATCGAGGCGAGCGGCACGAGCAATGAAGCCGTACCTTTCGCTGTGTACAACGTGCCCGCGTTGGCCGCCGCATATTTACTGCCGAAGGTATCGGCACAGATTGCCGGGAAGATCGAAAATATTTCGCCCCAAAACAAAAAGATAAGGGCTGCGAAAGTGATGAACGCATACGGATTGCTGCCGTATTGCATGAGTCCGAGCAACGCCAGCCCTTCGCCGCTGAAGATCAGGAACATGGCGTTTTCGCGGCCAATCTTGTCGGAGATGAAGCCGCAGAGGGGCCGCGTAAAGCCGTTGCAAATATTGTCGATCGACAGCGTCACTGTCAGCAGCGGCAAGGTCATACCGAAGAAGCTCATCGGAATGCGCGCGAGCCCCCAGTCCTTCGCGATCGGACCAAGTTGCGCGGTGGCCATCAAGCCACCGCCCGCGACGGCGACAAACGAAATGTAGATCACCCAGAACAGGGGTGTCTTGATCATTTGTCCCGGTGTGTAGTCGACCTTGGTAACGAGGAATTTCTTGCTCGGTGCGCGTACCTGGCGCGTGTCGGGCTTCTTCAAAAGCATCGCGAGACCGAGTATGCAAACACCTTGCAGGATGCCGAAAAAGAAGAAGGCCTGCTCGTAGCCCGAGCGCACAATCATGTTGGCAATGGGAATCACGGTCACGGCAGCACCTGCACCGAAGCCCGCTGCAGTGAGCCCGGCCGCAAGGCCGCGCCGATCCGGAAACCACTTCAGCGCATTGCCGACGCACGTACCGTACACACAACCCGCGCCAATTCCGCCAATTACCGCGGCCACATAAAGATGCGGCAGCGTCGTCGCATACGAGTCGATCACCCATGCGAGCCCGGCGCACACCGCACCGCCTGCGACCACCGGTCGAGGGCCGAACCTGTCGACCAGCCAGCCCTCGATGGGCACGAGCCACGTTTCAGTCAGAATGAAGATCGAAAACGCGAGCTGGATGGAGGCGTCCCCCCAGTGGTGACGCACGCTCATTGGCGTCACGAAGAGCGTCCATGCGTATTGCAGGTTCGCAACCAGGGCCATGCACAGCATGCCAATCACGAGCTGGCACCACCGGTTCGCGCCAACGGCAGGGGCCGGCTTTTGCTGAGTGAGATCGTCCATGCGCCTTGTCTCCGCTATCTATTCAGGGCAGCCGGCCACTTCGCCGTGCTGTGTGCACCCCACCTTATAGTTGCGACCCGAAACGTTGCAATCGGGCATATTTTCTTATTTGCATCACCCATTTCCGCCATTTAAATCGCAATGCGTGGAAGTCCGGATTATTCCCTGGTTAAATCGGGTCGATTACGCGCACACGGTGACGTGCCTCACCCTGCAGCGCCTTTCTGCAAGCGTTAACCCGATAACCACTCTTCTCCACTCTGCTTTATAAATTCATGCTAGGGTCATTACTGAATTACGGATAATTAAAGTTTGTTAGTATGTCGATTCATATTCGCTTATACATCGGCCACGACGATGAGAAATGCGACACTCCGGCAATTGAAGGTCTTCGAAACGGTCGCACGTCATCTGAGTTTTTCGCGCGCGGCGGAAGAACTGCATCTGACTCAACCCGCGGTCTCCACTCAGGTGCGTCAACTTGAAGAGCATGCGGGGCTGCCGCTCTTCGAGCAGCTCGGCAAGAAGATTTACCTGACGCCTGCCGGCACTGAGATGCTCCATTACAGCCGCGCGATCATCCAGCAGTTTCACGAAGTGGATGAAGCGATGAGCCAGTTGAAGGGCGTCTCGGGGGGCAAACTGAATGTCGCGGTCATCAGCGCGGGCGACTACTTCTTCCCACGGCTGCTCGCCGAATTCACGCGCCGCTACGCCGGCGTCGTGCTCAATCTGGCAGTGCATAACCGCGAGGAATTGCTGCATCAACTGTCCACTAATCAGACCGACCTCGCGATCATGGTGCGTCCGCCGCATGAGATGGACGCCACCAACGAACCGTTTGCGCCGCACCCGTACGTGATCGTCGCTGCGCCGAACCATCCGCTCGCCCACAAGCGCAACATCAAGTTGAGTCAGTTGGCGAACGAAGCGTTTATCGTTCGCGAGCGCGGTTCGGATACGTGGAATTCCATGGAAGAAGGTTTTGCCGGCCGTCTCACCAACCTCAAGATCGCCATGGAGATCAAGAGCACCGAGACCATCAAGCAAGCCGTGATTGCCGGCATGGGCATTGCCTTCCTGTCCGCACACACGATCAGCCTCGAACTGCAGGTGGGTCACCTCGTGGTGCTCGACGTCGAGACCTTTCCGGTCATGCTCAACTGGTACGTCGTGCATCGGCGCAACAAGCGCCTGCCGCCCGTTGCCGTCGCTTTCAAACGCTTCCTGATGGAGGAAGGCGCCGCACTCATCGAGACGATCACGCGCGTGAAGGAATTGAGCGTACATAAACAATAGGCTATGGACTTCCAATAAAACTTTAACTATTGCGAATCCACCGTCGCTCCTATGCTTGAGTCGAATCACCACACTCATTTGTATAGGAGTCCGATCATGAGTCACGCTTCGTTCGTATCGCATGCCAGCACGCGTACCGCCCGCGTTGCCCCGGACAGTCCCGATGATGCCCATCTGAGCGCCTACAACGCTGCCTTCAGCGACCTTGGCCTGAGGTTCCGCTGGGACCGCGACACGCTCGATGCGCTTCATGAATTCGAAAGTGAAGTGGCACGTATCACTGCCTATATCAACCGGCACCACGCCCATCTTCACAAGGCTTACGACGCTGAGTTCCTTGCCCAACTGATTCTGCGCAAGAAGACCCAGTACTACTGCCAGTTCGCACCGTTCGGCGACAGCAGTTTCTAATGCTTCGACTACTTTCCCGCGGCGCATTCACACATCCTGGCGGCCGGCTTTGCGGCCGGCCATGCCACTACTCTCGAGATACCGCACGAATCGCGCGATCTCCTTCCTGGTAGCAACAACGCCGGCGACACTTGCCCCGAGCACTCCACGCGAGAACGTCACGGGCGCGGCGTCCCGGCCGGCGGGCATCGAAACGCCTGGGGCCAGGCACATTGCGTATTCCATCCACCAGCGACCACTTCCGCGCGAAATCATCGTCCAGAAGAGCCGGCATCTGCTCGTCGGGCCATTCGAAACCGTCCGTTACTGCGAGCGCGACGCGACGCTGCACGACCCCACAACGCACCGGCGAGCGCTCATCGAAACGGCCGTCAAGCCCGTAACGGCCAGATCCGACGCCGCCGCTCACCATCAGATGCGCGCCCAAAGCGGCCGCGAGCAGACTCTCTGCCAGCAACACGGCGACGCCGAACGTCGGCGCGTGCTCGGTGACGAAGCCATAACCCATCCACACCGAGAGCAGGAGTGCCGTCAGATTGACCACGCCGCCGCCCGGATGCACCGCCATGCGTGCGGCGAACCTGCCGCGCAAGGCCAGCCACAAAACCGCCGACCCGGCAAAGATCAATGCTCCGGCAAACACGGCGATGTACAACACGATGCGCATGAGGTTTTCGCAGGACGTCGCGCAGAGATAGCGTGCGAATCCTCCTGCCATCGCCGCGAGCCCCGTTGCGGTGCCAAGCACTGCAGCAAAGTGCGGCCTGCGGGTAAGTAAATCCAGCATTCGCTTCCCCCTCATGCGTGCTGTGCTGCGACCGCTTTCAGGCGGCGTTCGCTGCGCCCGCTACCATGGCGGCAGCGGCGTCCTGCGTTCCGACTAACGTATTGCTCAATGTGCCGATGCCCGCAATCGTCACCGCCACGGTTGCGCCGTCCTTGATCGAACCCACGCCAAGCGAGGTGCCGCAAGCGATCACGTCGCCAGGTTCCAGCGTGAGATCCTGCGAGATCAGACTCACCTGCTCAGCAGGAGAGAACACCATGTCAGCCAACGGATAGTTCTGCCGCTCCACACCATCGAGCGTCGTTACCACGCTACCTGCCTGCCAGTCGAAACCGGAGACGATGGCCGGTCCGATGCAGCAAAACGTATCGAAGCCCTTTGCGCGGCACCACTGCGGAAAATGCGGGTTCTCGCCGAGCAGGTCGGCTGCTGTCACGTCATTGACGATGGTGTAGCCCAGGATCGCAGCCTCGGCCTCCTCGAGACTCGAGTCACGGCAACGACGTCCGATCACGATGCCGAGTTCCCCCTCGTAGACGATCTTGCCCGCGTAGCTCACCGGCCGCCGTATTGCATGGCCGGCGCCGACCACCGAACTCGCAGACTTCAGCAAAAACAGCGGATGCGCGGGTACCGGTTTATCGAGTTTCGCCGCGAGCGCGTGATAGTTGTTCCATAGCGCGACAATCTTTCCTGGCGCGCACGGTGCAAGCGGCGTCAACGCCCGCGTCGACAACACCTCGCCGGTCGGCACACGCCGATCCAGACTTTGATACTCGTGCAGGTAACCACCTTCGACGCGGCCGAACACAATCTCGCCGTCGCCCGACATAAAGCGCATCCACGTATCCACAGCCTGCTCCTCGTTCAGATCGCACCAGCCGCGCGCAAAGCGCCGATCTGTTCAGGCGAATAGCCGAGTTCGGCCATCACCTCGTCGGTGTGTTCGCCCAGTAACGGCGAACGCGTTACATCCGTCGGACTATCGGACAGTTTGATAGGATTGCCAACCGTCAGATATTTGCCACGCACTGGGTGATCCACTTCAACGATCGTGCCGGTCTTGCGCAACGAAGGTTCTTCCGCAAGCTCCTTCATGGAGAGGATCGGGCCGCACGGGATATCGTATTCGTTGAGAATCTGCATGGCCTCGAACTTGGTCCGGGTCATGGTCCAGTGCTCGATCTCCGCGAAGATTTCCTTCAGCCGCGGCAAGCGTGCGGCAGGCGTCGCGTAGTCGGGATCCGTGGTCCACTCTTCCTTGCCGATCACATTGCAGATCTTCGCCCAAACGGGCGCCTGCGCGATGAAGTAGATATAGGCGTTCGGGTCCGACTCCCAGCCCTTGCACTTCAGGATCCAGCCAGGCTGGCCGCCACCCGATGCATTACCGGCACGCGGCACCGCTTCGCCGAACGTGCCGTTCGGATACTGCGGGTATTCCTTCATCACACCGGTGCGATCGAGCCGCTGCTGGTCGCGCAACTTCACGCGGCACAGGTTCAGCACGCCGTCCTGCATGGCGGCAAGCACCTTCTGGCCACGTCCCGTCTGCGTGCGCTGGTATAGCGCAGTGACGATGCCAAGCGCGAGATGGAGACCCGTGCCGCTATCGCCGATCTGCGCACCGGTCACGACCGGCGGGCCGTCGTCGAACCCTGTGGTCGACGCCGCGCCGCCCGCGCACTGCGCGACGTTTTCGTAGACCTTGCAGTCCTCATAGGGTCCGGGGCCGAAGCCCTTCACGGACGCCACGATCATGCGCGGGTTGAGTTCCTGGACGCGCTCCCAGGTGAAGCCCATCCGGTCGAGCGCGCCCGGGGCGAAGTTCTCGACCAGCACGTCGCATTTCTGGATCAGCGCTTCGAGCACCAACTTGCCTTCGGGGTTCTTCGTATCGATCGTGACCGAGCGCTTGTTGTGATTGAGCATCGTGAAGTAGAGGCTGTCCGCCTCCGGAACATCGCGCAACTGCTCGCGCGTGATATCGCCGGCACCGGCCCGCTCCACCTTGATCACATCCGCGCCGAACCAGGCGAGCAGTTGCGTGCAGGTCGGGCCCGATTGCACGTGTGTGAAATCGAGGATGCGCACACCGTCGAGTGCTTTACCCATGTCGTATCTCCAATATTTCCGTCGTTTTTACTTGTACATGGTCTGGTTCTTCGTACCCGGCGCGTACTCGCGCGGATCGACCCAGATGTTCACCACCGCCGAGCGTCCGGTGCGATGAATCGCCTCACGCGCGCGTTGCAACGCCCCTGCGATAGCCGCCGGATCGCGCACTTCTTCGCCGTAGCCACCCAGCATTTCGGCAAACTTGCTGAACGGCACGTCCCCCAGCAGATTGCCGACGTTGCCGCGCTCCTCGCCGTACTTCGCAAGCTGGCCGTAACGGATCTGGTTCATCGCAGAGTTATTGCCGATCACGGCGAGGTACGGCGCGCCAAAGCGATTGGCCGTTTCCATATCGAACGCGGTCATGCCAAACGAACCGTCGCCGTAGTAGCAGAGCACTTCCTTGTGTGGATGAGCGAGCTTCGCGGCCAGTGCGAAGCCCGTGCCGACACCGAGCGAGCCGAGTGCGCCAGGATCCATCCATTGCCCCGGACGGCGCGGGCGCACTGCTTGCGCCGAGATGGTGACAACATCGCCGCCGTCGCCGATATAAACCGTGTCATCCGCGAGAAATTCGTTGAGTTCGTAAGCGACGCGATAGGGATGAATGGGCGTGTTGGCGGACCTGAAAAGCGGCATCAGCTTTTCCGTCGCGGTGACTTCGGCGTCCTGCAGTTGCGCCATCCATTTACGGCGCGCCTGGCGCTTGTCGTCTTTAAGACGACCGCTTGCCGCCTGCAACACTGCGGCGAGAATCGCGCCTGGATCCCCGACGAGACCGAGATCGATATCGCGGTTCTTGCCCACTGTGCGGTAGTCCATATCGATCTGCACCAGCGTCAACTCTTTGCTGATGCGTTTGCCATAGCCCATGCGGAAATCAAAAGGAGTCCCAACGACGATCAGCACATCTGCGTTTGCAAAAGCCTGCGAGCGCGTTCGATCGAAGTGATGCGGATCGCCCGGCGGCAGCAGGCCACGACTGGCGCCGTTGAAGTAGCCCGGAATATCGAGTCCGCGCAACAGCGCCACCGCCTCTTCGTGGCCGCGCGCGGTCCACACCTGCTGACCGTAAAGGATCGCGGGACGCTCGGAATTGACGAGAATGTCAGCCAGTTTCTCGATGTCGCGCGGGTCGCCGATCGACTTCGTCGACGCCCGGTAATGGCCCGGCAGCGGCACCACGGCGCGCGTCAACTCGACTTCGCGGTCGAGCACGTCGCGGGGAATTTCCAGGTACGCGGGACCCGGCGCGCCATTGAAGCATTCGCGCACAGCCATCGAAACCATGTCCGCGACCCGCTCCGTGCTCGGCACGCTGGCGGAAAACTTAGTAATCGGCGCCATGATGTCGACGTGGGGCAGATCCTGCAGCGAACCCATCTTGTGCTGCGAGAGCGCACCCTGGCCGCCGATATGGAGGACCGGGCTCTCCGAACGGAACGCCGTAGCGATGCCGGTCACCGCATTCATGCAGCCCGGCCCTGCGGTCGTCACCACGCATCCGAGCTTGCCGGTCTGCCGCGCATAACCATCGGCGGCGTGCGCCGCAACCTGTTCGTGACGCACGTCGATGATGCGAATTCCCTCGTCGACACAACCATCGTAGATATCGATGATGTGGCCACCGCACAGCGTGAAGATCGTGTCGACCCCTTCGTTCTTCAGCGCCTTGGCGACCAGATGGCCGCCCGAGACGACACCGGCATCGCGAGTCTTCTGCTTGAGCGTGTCATCGGCCGTCGTGCTGCCCTTAGCGGTACTGAGGGATGAAGCAACTGCAGACATGGTCGTCTCCTTGTCGGCACTTCGTAAGCGTCAGCGGCCTGTTCAATACGGTATGTGATATATCACGTTCAGGCAAGACCAATTTCGACCTGATGATTGACGTGAGATTCGAGCGCGGGAGGCTTACCTGGAGCGGCTTTCGCCGTAAAAGGCGGGCTATTTCCGTTCCGGGGCAAGGGAAAATACTGAGGAAGGCTGAAGGTCAGACGGGAGAGATAGAGACGAGACGAAGCAAAACGCGGCGAAGCGAGCGCAGTCAAACACCAGCCATTAAACGCTCAATCCAGAAAGTCGCAATTCGCTTCGACAAATGCAGCGAGATCGAGCGAGTGCTGCCGCGCAAGTCGCTCAGCTAACTCGGTATCGCGCTTCTCGAGCGCCTCGATGATACGCAGATGATCGACGATAGAACGCGACGCGCGGTCGCTCTGCGAAATCGTCATGCGACGGATAGCCCGCACATGGATGAAGATGTTCTTGATCGTATCGAGGATGATTTGCGACTTCGACAACTCGACAATTGCCTGGTGGAAGGCAATGTTCGCGTCCGAGTATTCGGCAATGTGCTCCGCCGGCGTCGTGTCCTTGAAATTGTCGAACATGTGGCGCAGCGTGGCGATTTCCTCGTCTGTGGCATGCAGCGTGGCGAGCCGCGCTGCCATGCTTTCAAGGGCCGCCCACATCTGGATCATCTCGACGATTTCGCGCTTGCTCTTGCGCACAATATAGATGCCGCGCCGCGGCACCATACGCAGAAAGCCTTCCTGTTCGAGCAGCGTCATCGCTTCGCGCACCGGCGTGCGGCTGACGCCTAGCGATTCGCTCAGCACGCGTTCGTCAAGACGAATCTCATCGCGCGACTGGTAGATGTCAGCGTCGGCAATGGCCTGGCGCAGCATCGCATAGGCCTGATCGCGCAAGCTTGCGCTCGCGCCGATCGGCTGCAATGACAGTGTCAAAGGAGTGGCCACTGCTTCAGTTTGAAGTTCTGACGACATTCATCGCCTCTTGTTGAACATGAGCAGCCGCGTGGGCGCCCGCATTTGTCCTGGCACGAACACCCGAGGGCGGCGCGGGTGTGGCCGGGCTGTCCTGTTCGCCAAGTCCCGCAAAGCGGCCATGTTGCGACGCGAGGACGGCAACCGGTTGCGGAATCCAGCGAGTCAGCAGCACGGTGGCAGCCGAACCCAAACCAACCACAGCAACGGCCAGCAAGGCCAAAGACACCACATCCATTTGCAACTCCAGACGATTGAATGAGCAGATCACTCAATCATATGCTGCAATGCCGCAAATATCAATATTCCGTATGTAGTATATCAGTCAATTATGCGCTGCTACTGTAACATCAAGGTACCATGGCCGTCGCTGAATGGCGTATTCGCGCGCAAATAGCGCGCAGCTTGCGCGGTAAGCATGGACTCACTACACGGCTGGATGCGCCGGCCGCCCTCCTCGCCCTCTTGGTGTTAACGCGGAAAACGCGCGCTATGCGCGCATACTCGGCCGCCAATCGCGCAATATGCCTCAAACGCCGATTGTCGAAGAGGTGCTGTCTCTCTATCCTTCGGAAATCCTGCAGCGGATCAAACGGTACCTGGTCACAGAGCCTGGCCACCTGCCGATCACCCCTGCACTTCCGATATCAGGTAGGAGACACCTCATGACCACGGCAGTATCGACAGCGGCCCCACGCGACGCCGCCACTAACGTCAGCCGCGCCCGCCGGGCCGCGCTGGGCAGCTTTATCGGCGCGGTGGTCGACTGGTACGACTTCCTGCTGTACGGCATCGTCGCCGCGCTCGTCTTCAACACCGAGTTCTTTCCGCACGTCAGCCCGGCGATGGGCACACTCGCGGCCTTCGCCACCTTCGGCGTCGGCTTCCTGTTCCGGCCGCTCGGCGGCTTCATCTTCGGCCACTACGGCGACCGTCTCGGCCGCAAACGCATGCTGGTGCTGACCGTCATGATGATGGGCCTCTCCACTGCCGCAATCGGCCTGCTGCCGTCGTTTCTCAGCATAGGCTGGTGGGCGCCCGTTTTGTTGGTGACGCTGCGTGCCATCCAGGGTTTCGCGGTTGGCGGCGAATGGGGCGGCGCAGCGCTGATGGCCGTCGAAAGCGCGCCTGAGAAAAAGAAGGCGTTCTACAGCAGCGGCGTGCAGGTCGGCTATGGCGTCGGCCTCGTGCTCTCCACCGGCCTCGTGTCGATCATCAGCCATTCGATGGACAATGCCACCTTCCTCGCCTGGGGCTGGCGTCTGCCGTTCCTGTTCAGCGTGCTGCTGGTGTTGATCGCGCTGTGGATCCGCTCGAACATGGAAGAGTCGAAGGAGTTCGTCGAGAAGGTGGTCGAAAAAGGCGCGAAGCGTGCGCGTCTGCCGATCGTCCAAGCGTTGCTCACGCATCCGAAGGCGTTTCTGCTGATCATTGCGCTGCGTCTTGCCGAACTGTTCACGATGTATATCGTGACCGCCTTCGCGCTGAACTATTCGACCGCAAATCTCGGCATGCCGCGCACGTTCTTCCTGAATATCGGCCTGCTGGTGGGCGCGCTGAGCTGCTTCACGATTCCCTGCTTCGCAATCGCCGCCGACCGCTTCGGCCGCCGCCGCGTCTATATGGTCGGCGCGCTGGTCGGCATGCTGAGTGCCGTGCCGTTCTTCCTCGCACTCGATGCGCGCGCAACGATATGGATCGTGATCTTCGCGGTGATGCTCGCCAACGTTGCGCACGACATGATCGTTAGCGTGCAGCAGCCCATGTTCACCGAACTGTTCGGCACCGAGTACCGTTACAGCGGCGCCGGCGTCGGTTATCAGGTGGCGAGCGTCGTGGGCGGCGGGTTCACGCCGTTTATCGCCGTGGGCCTCGTGAGTCTCGCGGGCGGATCCTGGCATCCGGTGGCGGCGTATCTCGGCGTCGGTTGCCTGATCTCGCTGCTGGTCGCGGCGCGGATGAAAACCGGCCGTACTGTTTAAAACGACGATGCAGTAAAACCCCGCAGTGGCGCCCCGTCCTCGGGCGCGCCGTCCTCGGGCGCGCCGTCAATGTCCTGCTATTTCGCGGTTCGATCGACCCGAAAAAATGCCGCCCTGGGCGGCATTTTGCTTTCTTTACCTTACAGCGAAGCGAGCGAGACGCGCCTGCGCCCGTATGCCAGGCGTATTCCTTATGCATTCTCATCTCATATTGCCAAGGCGATCCGCGAGACCTATCGTTGCTTGACGGCCCAGGCGTCGTGCAGAAGTTGAATCAATATGAAATTGAACAACATATGTGCACGGCGCATCTCCCGTGCGATGCCGCGCCTTAAAGCTCAAGCATTGCCCGCGAGCGCCGATAACAAGTAAGAATCGTAATCGGAGACCCAAATATGAGCAGTATTACCGAGCCGCGCAACAACCCAGGCTCTGCACCCTTCTTTTCCAAACAGGCGACCGTTGCTGGTCCAGGCTTCTCGCGCTGGATGGTGCCGCCCGCGGCGCTCGCCGTGCATCTGTGCATCGGCCAGGCGTACGCGTTCTCCGTGTTCAACGGACCGCTCACCAAGGTGATCGGCATCACGCAATCCGCGCCGGACGACTGGTCGTTGACCACGCTCGGCTGGATTTTCTCGCTGGCAATCGTGTGCCTTGGTTTGTCGGCAGCGTTTGGCGGCAAGTGGCTCGAGCGGGTCGGCCCGCGCCGTACGATGTTCACCGCGGCATGCTGCTTCGGCGGCGGCTTCCTGGTATCGGCGCTTGGCGTGTGGCTGCATCAGATTGTGTTGCTGTACCTCGGCTATGGGGTGATCGGCGGCATCGGCCTGGGACTCGGCTATGTATCGCCAGTCTCCACGTTGATCCGCTGGTTTCCCGACCGTCGCGGCATGGCGACCGGCATGGCCATCATGGGCTTCGGCGGCGGCGCGATGATTGCAGCACCGCTCTCCGTCGCGCTGATGAACCACTTCCACAGCGCGACCAGCAACGGTGTTTGGGAAACCTTCGTAGTGCTGGGCATCGCCTACTTCATTTCGATGTCGATCGGTGCGCTCGCGATTCGCGTACCTGCGCCCGACTGGAAGCCGGCAGGCTGGACACCGCCCGTCACTAACCAGAACAAGATGATCTCGCGCAATCACGTGCATATCGATCAGGCGCTGAAGACCCCGCAGTTCTATCTGATCTGGCTCGTGCTGTTTCTGAACGTGACGGCCGGCATCGGCATTCTCGGCCAGGCGTCGGTGATGATTCAGGAAAGCTTCAAGAGCACAGTTACGGCGGCGGCCGCAGCGGGCTTCGTCGGACTGCTGTCGCTGTTCAACATGGGCGGCCGCTTTGTGTGGGCCTCGGCATCCGACTGGATCGGCCGCAAGAATACGTACTTCATCTTTTTTGCGCTGGGTGCCGTGCTGTATTACCTCGTGCCGGGATTTGCCGCCTCGGGGCAGATCGCATTGTTCGTGCTGGCCTACTGCGTGATTCTCTCGATGTACGGCGGCGGCTTCGCAACTGTGCCGGCTTACCTCGCGGATATGTTCGGCACCGCTTTCGTCGGCGGTATTCACGGCCGCTTGCTGACCGCATGGGCAGCAGCAGGGGTGGCAGGCCCTGTGCTGGTGAATTACATCCGTGCCTATGAAGTCGCACATGGCGTGGCCAAGGCCGACGCCTATACGATGACGGTGCACATCATGGCAGTCCTGCTGGTGGTCGGCTTCGTGTGTAACCTGCTGGTCAAGCGGGTGGACGAGAAGCACCACATGAGCGACGCACAACTCAAGAGCGGACAATAAGGAGACCTGATATGAGCACCAATCAAGCTGCCCAACCTACTTCCGCACTCAAGCTCGGTGTGTTCTGGCTATATGTGTTGATTCCCCTTGCATGGGGCGTGGTGAATACGCTGCTGCAAGCGATGAAGCTCTTTAGCTGATCGCGATATCGACATTGACATTGGCGTTGCAACGCGGACGCCCTACGCAAAGACGCGTAGGGCGTCCGTCCTCAAATGCACACGTAGTACTCAGTCCGGCGATTCCAGCCGCAGCGGAAACGTAATTTCAAAGCTCGTCCCTTCACCCTCATAGGAGTCGAAGCGGATCTGCCCGCCAAGCACTCGCGACAACTCCCGCACAATCGCAAGCCCCAGCCCAGCACCGGGAATATCGTCCCCAGTCGCGCGCTCGAATTCCTTGAACACGCGCTCACGGTCCGACACCCCGATCCCGACTCCTGTGTCCGATACCCGCAAACGCCACCGGTCGTCGCCATCAGTCGTCATCGCGAGTTCGACCTGCCCCACCTTGGTGTATTTCGACGCGTTAGTCAGCAGATTGAGCGCTACCTGTTTCAGCTTGAGCCGGTTCGACACCACCGTGCTCAAGCCGGCATCGAAGATAGGGCTTAAACGCAAGCCCTTCGCTTCGATCGCCGGACCGCACGATGCCACCAGTTCGTCGAACAGTTCGCGCAGCGGGAACGCCTCGACGACAAGCGGATTGGTATCGCCAAGCACAACGGAATACTCGACCAGTTCGTCCACGAGGACCTTCATGTCGACCGCCTGGCGATTGGCGAGCGCCAACGCCGCTTCGACCTTGGTGGGTGCGCGCGACATCAATTGCAGCGCCATCGAAAAGACGTTCAGGAAGTTGCGCAGATCGTGCACGACGCTGCGCGTGATCTGCATGCGCGACTCGTACAGATCGCCGACCAGCTTCTGCTTCAGGGTGAGTTCGTGATTGGCGCGTTCGAGCCGGCCAGTGTAATCGTCGATCTTGCGGTCGCGCTCGGTTACCACCTCGCGAATCGACGTCAGCGTAACGAAACTGACAGCTTCATCGATAAAGTGCCGCGCGCGCTCTTCGTGACGCCGCGTGAAATACGGCCGGGATTCGCTGAACTGGACAATCTGGCCGGCCAGCATCTGCCGGAACAGGTCGAGCTCGCGCACCAGTTCGTCGATCCGGTAGCCCTGCTTCCAGCGCAGCTTGCCATGCTTGCGCGCGTTGCGCTCGATGGCCGGCTCGACCTGGTCCAGATCCTGATCTTCAAGCGCGCTGCAGATTTCCTCGAGAATGGCCGGGATATGATCGGAGAGCTGCTCATACGTCAGCCGGTCGGCATCGCTCAGCTCGGTGTCATGGAAGACAGCCCGCATCCAGCGCTCGGTCAGATTGACCTGATCCAGACGAAGGCTTTCGGCAAACGCACGGAGTGGACGTACTTGCGTATCGGACATGAATCAGGGCCTGCCGCCGCGTGGGAACGGGAAAAATGAACGCTCGCCCCTGCCAGCGGGGCTCGCTCGATCACCTACCGTACCAGCGTATCACGCCCGGCTGACGCCAAGCCTCGCGGCCTTCCCTCAGACGATTGACTAGACCAGCTCGAACAGCACGTCCTGGGCACCTTCCCACAGCACCTTGGTGCCGAGTTCACGCAGACGCTCCTTGCCTTCGACGATGGTCAGAAAATGGTTGCCGGCCAGTTGTCCCATCTTGCTGGCAAAACAGCACGAGCCATAGGCGAGGATGATCTCGGTTTCGCTGTAGCCGCCGGGATAAAACAGAATATCGCCGACCGACGGATGGCTCGTGTGATTTTCAAAGCCCACGGCCTTGCCGTCGTTTTCGAGCTTGAAATCGCCGAGCGGCACCCAGCAGCCCTCGCCGCTCCAGCGAACGTGGATGATTTTCTGGCGATACGGCAAGAGCTTCAGGAAGGCGGCGACCGTTTGCGGTGCATCCGGATTGGTTTCGGCAATAAATTCGTAGCCGCAGGAGGTGAGACGAAGTCGGGTCATTGCTGTTGGTCCGCTAGATCAGGTTGAACGGGATGGTCGGCCGGTCGTCATTCTGTGGGCTCCAAAAAGAGCACGACAGGTACAGTTCGGACACCTTCGGTCAGGCCAGTTACGCTGGGAGCGCAAGCCGGATCTTCATCACGGTCAACGCAGCAGTGCCGGCACGATATCCACGAACAGTATCTTGATGATGGTCATGCCGGGGAAAATCATCGCATAGCCGATGTCCGGCTCATCCGTCGGCGCCAGCTTGCTCGCGTAGGCAAGGATAGCCGGATTGCCGCAAGCCCCAGCGACGATGCCCGCCACCTGATCGAACGACATATGGCAAACGAACAGCCCCAGCACGATGACGGGGATAGCGAGCGCCAGCAGTACTACCGCGCCGAGGCCGAGCATCAACAAGCCCGTCTGCGATACCGTCGAGGCAAAGCGCGGGCCCGATGCCATGCCGACCTGGGCGAGAAACAGCGTCAGCCCCAGGTTACGCAGCACAAGGTTAGCCGAGAGCGGAATGGTCCAGTTCAGCCCACCGGTGCGACGCAATTTTCCGAGGATCAGCGCTACGATCAGTACGCCTGATAATCCCAGGCCGATCTTGCCGATGCCAGGCAGAGGGATGCTGATCGCGCCGAGCAGGAAACCTAACGCCATCCCAAGGCCGATTGAGATGTAGCTGAATTCAGCGGTTCCCTTGATCGAATTGCCGAAGAACCTGCGTAGCCCCGCGAAATCCGCGGGATTCGCGAGCAGACCCACGCGGTCGCCGAACTCGAGAACGAGATCCAGGCGCGCCAGCATATCGGCATCGCCGCGCCGCACATGAGCAATCACCGCAGCGTTTTCACCCGGCAAGCCGAGTTCGGCCAGGGTTCTGCCCACCACCGCCGGGCGCGATGCAAATACCCGCAGGTAATCGAGGTGCTGGCGGTCCTTGACCATCCGTCCCGGCTCCGCCTCGCCAAGGCTTTCTCCCGCGAGGTCGAGCGTGGCGCGGTTCGGACCGACCATCAGCAGCAAGTCATGTTCCGCCAGCACCAGGTCGGGCCTGGCCGGTTCGTTGTGATGCGCCCGGCGACGCGCCACGATCTGCACATCCGCAGGCAGACCGCTCATCAACTCAGCCAGCGTTTTCCCCGCAAAATGAGGGTTATCCAGCGAGACCTCGAGTATTTCCATGCCGGCAGCCGAGGGCGCCGCAATCTTCGGCTTCACCAGCGCGAAGGTGATGTACAGCAACAATATCGGCCCCGCCACGCCGAACGGATACGCGACCGAATAGCCCACCGCCGCATCGTCGTTACCGAGCTCCGCGAGCGCCGCCTGCAGCGTTGCCGTGCTGGTGCCTGAGCCGGCGAACAGGCCTAACGCGTGCCCCGGATTGAGCTGATAGATTTTCATGCAGACCAGACTCACGACGCCGGATAGCAGCACGCCGACGAGCGCAATGAGATTCGCCCGGCGTCCATAGGCGCTGCTGAAGCCGAGGAAAAACTGCTTGCCGTACTGCGCTCCTACCGCATACAGAAACAGCGCGAGGCCGAGCGTACCGACCATTGCCGCAGGGGCCGATTTCGGCGCAAACCAGCCGACCGCCAACCCGACGAACAAAACCGCCCCTACGCCGAGAGAAAATCCCTTGATGCTGATTTCCCCCACCACGTAGCCAATCGCGATGGTGAGGAACAATGCGAACATCGGCTGCTGTTCGAGCAGCGCCTTGACGAACTGCATGGCGACCTCCGACTTCGGTTCAGCCGTGGTGCAACAGAGGTTCGGCGCACGTCATAAGATCGCCTTGGTGGGTTGCGCCCGCCTCCAGTTTGCAAACAATGCCGCCACCGCACAGGACGCAAGACGCGCCGTCAGCGAGTCGGCCCGGCTGGTGAGGACGATGGGCAGCCGCGCACCGAGCACGATTCCCGCGACATCGGCGCCGGCCAGGAAGGTCAGGCTCTTGGCGAGCATGTTGCCCGCTTCGAGATCCGGCACGATCAGGATATCGGCCTGGCCCGCCACCGGCGAGTCGATGTGCTTGATCTTCGCCGCATTCAGATCGATGGCGTTATCGAGCGCAAGCGGCCCATCGAGCAGCGCGCCGGTGATCTGTCCGCGATCGGCCATCTTGCACAGTGCGCCAGCTTCAACCGTTGTGGGCATAGTCGGGTTGACCGTTTCGACGGCCGAAAGTATCGCCACTTTCGGCAACCCGACGCCGAGCGCATGGGCAAGATCGATCGCGTTCTGAATGATATGCACCTTGTCCTGCAAGGTCGGAACAATGTTCACAGCAGCGTCGCTCACAATCAGCGGCTGCTTAAGCGCAGGCACGTCCATGACGAAACAATGACTGATGCGCCGCTCGGTACGTAACCCGGTCTCGCGCTTGACCACCGCGCCCATCAGTTCATCCGTATGCAGGCTGCCTTTCATGAGCGCGTCGACCGCTCCTTCGCGTGCCAGGCGCACTGCCGCGTCGGCGGAGGCGTGGCTATGCTCGGCGTCGACAATCGAGTAGCCCGAAATATCCAGCTCGCAAGCGGCAGCAACGGCACGGATTTTTTGCTCCGGCCCAATCAGGGTGGGGATTAACAGATGCTGCCTGGCGGCATCCACGGCGCCGCGCAGCGCACTCTCGTCGCATGGATGAACCACGCCGCAGCGCATCGGTTCGAGCGCCTGGCAACTGGCGATGAGGCGCGCGTATTTTTCGTGCTGGTTTTCCATCGGCTACGGCTCCCAGGACTGCGTGCGGTCGGAGACTGCTGGATAACTGTAGTTGGTCTGATGAATGTTTTCAATGAGCGAACGCTCGACGCATCGTGCGGCCGGCAGTCAGGACAGCGCGTCGAGCATGCGGTACCAGGCGACTCCCGCAGCAATGTAGAAACGCTGCAAGCCATGCAACGGAACGGGCCGGATCGGAGTAGCCGGAAATGGAAACGCCGTACTCGCGTCGCCGCACAAGCGGGCGGCAAGGTGCTTGCCCAGTGTCGTCGCCATAGCGATGCCACGTCCGTTGTAGCCGAGTGCAATCGTGAGGCCCGGAGCCGGTTCGTGAACGTGCGGCAGAAAGTCCGCGGTAATGGCAATGCGTCCCGCCCAGCGGTATTCGTATTCGATCCCCTTGAGCTGAGGAAACAACAGTTGCACAGACCGTTCGAGGTGTGACCAGTCGCTGGCGCTGCGCGGTTCGGAAAACGGCCCGCGCCCCCCCATCAGTAAACGGCCTTGCGAATCGCGGCGAAAATAGAGCAGCAGACGGCGCGAATCGGATGCCACTTCGCCGCCGCTCAGAATGCTATCCGTCACCGCGGGCGCGAGCGGCCGAGTCGCCACAATGAAGCTGTTCGCAGCAATCACCGTTCGCTCCAGTTTCGGCCAGAGCGGGCCCGTATAACCGTTGGTCGCCAGCACGACCCGGCTCGCCGTCACAACCGGGCCGCGTGCGGTTGCGACGCGCCACATGTTCCCCTCGTGAACCAGCGAAGTCGCGAGCGTACCGCCATGCACGGTCACCCCCAGCCCGACCGCGGCCCGTGCAAGGCCGCGCGCGTAACTGAGCGGCTGGATGCTGCCGGCGCGGTGATCGACCCAGCCACCCACGAATGCGTCCGTTCCAACGCGTTGCGACACGGCTTTTGCATCGAGCACGCTCACGGACGCGCCGCGCGCCTCCCACTGGCGCGCGCGTCGCACCACCTTCTCGAGCATCGCAGCTGAATGCGCAGGCTGAATCCAACCGTGGCGCAACGCAGCGCAGTCGATTCCATACCTGTGGATCAGATCGAAAACCGTATCGGCCGCGCCGCCCACGATCTCGACGAGCGCGTTGCCTGCCGTTTCGCCATAGCGCCGCACGAGTTCATCGGGGTCGTATTTAAGGCCCGGGATCACCTGGCCGCCGTTGCGGCCCGATGCGCCCCACCCTGGCTCCGCGGCATCGAGCACACACACGCGCACACCGCGCTCGGCAAGATGTAATGCAGTGGAAAGCCCCGTATAGCCGGCCCCGATGATCGCCACGTCGAACGTTGCGGATTCAGTTAGCGGTGGAGTAGCAGTCGCGGGCGTCGCGGTGGCCGCCCAGAGCGAGTCGGGCAAAGACATCTCAGCGTTGACTGCAATCATTTCGGAGTGCTGGAAGATGGAGAAGATGAAGCGGAGTCATGAGGCGACAACAGACGCCGCAGAAAATCCTGGGTGCGCGGATGCTGCGGACGTTCAAGCACCTCGCTCGCTGCGCCCTCCTCACAGATCGTGCCGCCGTGCAGGAAGCAGACCCGGTCTGCCACTTCGCGCGCAAAGCCCATCTCGTGGGTCACGACGATCATCGTCATACCGTCGCGCGCGAGCGTGCGCATCACATTGAGCACTTCGCCGACCAGTTCCGGATCGAGCGCCGAAGTCGGCTCGTCGAACAGGATGGCCCGCGGTTTCATCGCGAGCGCCCTCGCAATCGCCACGCGCTGCTGTTGACCGCCCGACAGTTCCCCCGGATAAGCGTTGATCCGATGCGACAGCCCCACTTTGTCGAGCAGTTGCCGCGCTTCCTCTCGCGCCACAGCAGGCGCGACCTTCTTGACGTACACCGGACCCTCCATCACGTTTTCGAGCGCGGTGCGATGCGGAAACAGGTTGAAGCGCTGAAACACCATCCCCACCTGCGTACGCAGTTCGTGGATGTTCTTCGCGTGCGCATCGACGCGCGCGCCGGCAATTTCGATCAAGCCGTCGTCATACGTTTCGAGGCCGTTGATGCAGCGAAGCAGCGTCGATTTCCCGGATCCAGACGGTCCGATCAGACACACTACCTGCCCCTGTTTCACGCCGAGCGACACGCCCTTCAGCACATGCTGATCGTGAAACCGCTTGTGAACCGCCCTGACCTCGATCATGTGCTTTTCCTCAATCCAAGCCGCTTTTCAAGCCGGTGCAGGCCAAACACCAACGGCAAGCTGAGTGCGAGATAGAGCAGCGCGACCAGCGTAAACACGGTCATGTTCTGGAATGTCGACGAGGCGATCAACTGGCCCTGACGGGTCATTTCGGCGACGGTAATCGTCGAGGCAAGCGACGAGTCCTTGAGCATCATCACGAGCGTGTTGCAGTACGGCGGCAGCGCGATACGAAACGCCTGCGGCAACACCACGCGCCGCATGATCAGCGCACTGCGCATGCCGATCGACTGCGCGGCCTCGATCTGCCCATGGTCGATCGCTTCGATGCCTGCCCGGAAGTTCTCAGCCTGATAGGCCGAGTAGGCGAAACCGAGCCCTGCAACACCGGCCTGAAATGCCGAGAGCTGAATGCCGATATCCGGCAGCACGAAGTAGATGTAGAACAACTGGACGATAATCGGCAGCCCGCGGATCACGTTGATCACGGTGGTCGCGAACACCGACGCGGCCCGGTTGCGCGATACCTTCAGCAACGCCAGCACCAGACCGAGTACCGAGCTCAATACGAACGAGCAAACGGTAATCTCGATCGTGACGATGGCGCCTTTCAGCAGGATTGGCAGGAACTCGATCGCATTCTGCAGGAACATGGTTCTCCCCGAATTACACCGAAGATGCGCGCGGCACGGACACGGCCAGGCTGGATGAAGCGATGCGCGGCGTTACTCCATATGCCATTTCTGCAGGACCTGCTGCAGGGAACCGTCTGCCTTCATCTTCTTGATGGCCTGATTGAGCATTTCAAGCGTCGCCGAGTCGCCCTTACGGACTACGAAACACACCTGGCCCTTCACATCCGGTTGATACTCCTTCACGAGTTTTACCTGCGGATTCGCACCGTGTTCGAGCTGATACGCAATGATGGGCTGGTCGCCGAATCCCGCCTTGATACGGCCAAGCGCGACGTCGCGCATGATGTCGGCCACCGAGTCGTATGTGCGCACTTCCTTGAAGATGCCCCGCTTGTTCAAGGCATCGACGAATGCCGTGCCGACCTGAGCGCCCACTACTTCGCCCTTCAGGTCGTCCATCGACGTGTAATGCCCAGTATCGTCTGCCTTGACCATCAGCCCTTCGCCGTACGAGTAGACCGTGTCGGAGAAATCGACGACCTGCTGGCGCGCCGGCGTCTTCAGCATTGCCGCAGAGATGATGTCGATTTTTTTGGTGGTAAGCGACGGAATCAGCGCGGAGAACGTCGTTTGCTGGACACTGACCTGGAAACCCCCTTCCTTGCCCGCCGCCGTGATGGCGTCGACCATCATGCCCTGAATCGAACCGGTCCTCACGTCGAGGAAGGTGAACGGCACACCGGTTGCCGTGGCGCCTACCGTGTAAGCCGGCTGCTCGGCGGCCACCGCATTGGCGGCCACCGCAATGGCGGCCACCGCAATTACACAGGACAAAGCGATAGCAAGGCCGGTTGCAGCACCGGCGAGGCGTTTGACGAGCGGAATCATGCGGATCTCCAGATTGGGATGGTTTGAACCTACTGCGACTCTTCCACAGCGATACGCGGTGTTTGAAGCATGATAATCAAATCAAAAATATCGCAAAGAAATTTATGTGTATCGATATTCGATACGATAGACTGTATCCAACCTGGCAAAGCAAAACGGATCAAAGGCGCACATGAGCGAGCTGAACGAGGACAAAGAGGTCGACCTGCTGTTCAACCAGTCGCTGGAAAAGGGCTTGGCCGTGTTGCGCGCCTTCAGCGCGAAACGGCGCACCATGACGCTCGCAGAAGTAGCCGAAGCCACCGGCATAACAAAGAGTTCGGCCCAGCGCATGATCTATACGCTCGAGAAGCTCGGCTACGTGCGCAAACATCCGCTCACCCGCCGCTATCAGTTGACGCTGCGCGCGATGCAGATCGGCTTCAACTATCTGGCGGCCGACACGTTGATCGACGTGGCCAACCCGTTCCTCTCCGAACTGACGAACGTCACCGGCGAGACCACCAATCTGACCGAGCCCGACGACGACGAAATGGTCTACGTAGCCCGTTTTGTATGTACGAAGTTCGTACCAATCCACATGCCGATCGGCAGCCGGATTCCGATGTACTGCACCGGGTCGGGCCGTGCCTACCTCAGCGCGTTGCCGCGCGATGAGGCGCTCGAGCGGCTCGCGAAAATGGATCTGATCGGATACACGCCACACACGCTGACGGATATCGGGGAGATCGGGCAGCGCCTTGCCGACGCACAGCGCAACGGCTATGCGACGAATCGCGAAGAGTTGTTCATCGGCGATATGACGATCGCAGCACCGGTAATCGATAGCCAGAGAAGGCCGGTAGCGGCGGTGCACGTCGTGGCGCCCACCAGCCGGTGGACGCTCGCCGAGGCGCAGGAGCGGCTCGCGCCAGCGGTGATCGACTGCGCCCGCGGTATCAGCAATTCGATCAGGACACTCGAGCTGATTTCATAAAAGGCGCGCGCCAACCTGCAGCGTCGCGCGAAACCGTCGCCGCACGCACGATTTCGATTCACAACCGCTTCGCCTGCCTCTTCGTGTCTCTCCCGAGGCACGGAAATGGTGCTTCGGCTTCCCCGTCCGCCGATACCGGCGCTTTCCGGCCGCCCTCCTCGCCATCGGCCAACCCACTGTCCGTCCGCCGTTTCACACCCGCTCGCCGCTTTCGCACACCTCATTGGCATACATTCTGCTTGATGGCACTTTAATTGTTCAACAATTATTTTCTTATTGTTGAACAATGTATATTGTCACCACACCGACGAGTGAGAGCCCATGAAAGCCCATCTTTGCCTCAATTCTTTGCTGAACGCCCTGCTGAAACTGGCGAAATTCGCTACCGCTACCGGGGCGGTCTGCGCAGCCACCCATGTCTTCGCGGCCACGGGCATCCCGACGGTCACCTCTGGCGCCTTAACCGTCGGCGCCGATTTGACCTATCCGCCGTACGACTACCTCGAAGGCGCCACCCCGAGCGGTTTCGACCCTGCGTTCATGAGCAGGCTCGCGGAGCATCTGAAACTCAAACCCGGATTCGTCGACACGCGCTTCGCCAACCTGATCCTCGGCGTCAACGCGAACCGCTTCGACGTGATCGCATCGGCGCTCTATGTGACGCCGGAACGCGCGAAGCAGATCGATTTCGTGCCTTACCTGAAAACCGGCGGCTCGCTGCTCGCGTTGAGCCATTCCGGGTTCGCGCCGAAGACGCCGGAAGATCTGTGCGGCAAGCGCGTAAGTTCGATCAAGGGCGCGTCGTGGATTCCGAAACTCAACGACGTGTCGAAACAGGTCTGTGCGCCTGCCGGTCGCGGCGCAATCGACGTGCGCGAGTTCGAGACTTCGCCGGAAGCGGCCCAGGCCGTGCTGGCGCACGCGGTCGACGCGCAGTTCGAAGACTCGGCCGTGGCGCAGATGACCGTCAACAAGCTTGGCGGACGCGTGGCGATTACCTCGACCACCCCGCTCTATCCGGTCGTCATCGGTCTCGGCGTCAAGAAAGGCAATGACGCGCTGCTCGCCGAGCTGAAGAGTGCGTTTGCGTCGATGAAGCAGGCGGGTGAATACCAGGCACTACTCAAGCAGTACAACGTCGCGGAGCCGACCGGCAATGACATTGCCCTGGCGCTCGGTGCGGCACAGAACTAACGGCACGCCGCGCGCAGCCTGAGGCCGGGCACTCGCCTGTGTCCTCGTGGCTGCACGCTGTAGGGGAAAGCTCATGGTATTCGACTGGCACTACACGGCTTCATTGCTGTTTGACGCCGCTTTCTGGAAGGCCACCTGGCTCGTAGTCGAACTGAGTGCCGCGACCTGGCTGATCGGCATTGTGGCAGGCTTCGCGCTTGCACTCGGCAAACAGTCCGTCTTCACGCCGCTACGCGTGGCGTGCAGCACCTACATCTGGCTGTTTCGCAGCCTGCCGCTGCTGGTGCTGCTGATCTTCGTCTATAACCTGCCGCAGGTCCTGCCCTGGACCGGCGGCCTGTTGTCCGATCCGTTCTGGGCCGGCCTGCTGGCGCTGTCGATCAGCGAAGCGGCCTATATCGCCGAGATCCATCGCGGTGGCCTGCTGTCGCTTCACAAAGGCCAGCTCGAAGCGGGTAAAGCGCTCGGCATCCGCTTCGTCGGACTGCAACGGCTGATCGTGCTGCCGCAGGCGTTTCGTGTCGCGCTGCCTGCGCTCATCAACGAGTACATTACGATCGTCAAGCTGACCTCGCTCGTGTCGGTCATTTCGCTGGCGGAAATCCTGCTGGTGGGTGAGCGTCTGTACACGCAAAACTTCAAGGTGCTCGAGACGATGCTGGCCGTATCGTTCTACTATGTGCTGATCGTCACCGTGTTCGGCCATGTGTTGAAGCTGCTGGAAAAACATCTGGACGTCACGCGCCGCAAGCAGGCCGGCATCGCCGCCGTTGCCATTGAGGTGCCGCGGCCCGCGTCAACACCGGCGGCTGCGAAGGTCACGCGTGCAGCGCGAGCCGGCGGTACGGCGCGCGCGCTGGAGGCTATCGGCATCCGCAAACGTTACGGCAATCATGAGGTGCTTGGAGGGATCGACCTGACGGTGCACTCCGGCGAAGTGGTATCGATCATCGGCCCGTCGGGCTCCGGCAAGACCTCGCTGATACGCACGCTGAACGGCCTGGAGACGCTCGACGACGGTGAAGTCCGGCTGCACGGCGAGGCATTCCTGTGGCCGCCCCGCGGCAGGCATGGCAAGGTGCCGCACGCACAGTACGTGCGCGGCATCCTCGATATCGGCATGGTGTTTCAGAGCTTCAACCTGTTTCCACACCAGACAGCGCTGCAGAATGTAACGCTGGCGCCCCGCTATCACGGGCGCCGCAACGGGGCCGCGCTCGAAGAGGCCGGCATGCAGTTGCTGGCGAAGGTGGGCATGGCCGCGCATGCGCAGAAGTATCCGCATCAGCTTTCCGGCGGCCAGCAGCAGCGTGTCGCCATTGCGCGAGCATTGGCGATGCAGCCGTCGATCGTATTGTTCGACGAACCGACCTCGGCGCTCGATCCCGAACTGGTCACCGAGGTGCTCAAGGTAATCGAGGAACTCGCCCGGGAAGGCATGACCATGATTATCGTCACACACGAAATCAACTTCGCGTTCCGCATTTCAGACCGTATCGTGTTCATGGAAGCGGGTACGATCGTCAGCGACGCGTCACCGCACGAACTGGTGGCGCTGGACAAGACTTCGCGGATCGCCAGCTTCCTTAAAGACGTCCACATTGCCTGAAAAACACAAACACCGTATGCCTACCTCGCATCCAGCTGTTACCACCCTCACCGGCCAGGAGCCCGAGCAATCGGTCACAGATCGGATCCTGTCGACGATCCGCGACGAAATCATCGAAGGTAAATTGCCGCCGGGCACGGCGCTCGTCGAGAACGACCTCACCCAGATTCACGACGTCTCGCGCAACACACTGCGTGAAGCGCTGCGCCTCTTGTGCCGCGAAGGACTCGCGGTGCATTACCGGCATCGCGGTGTGATCGTGCGCACCTTGACGCGTCACGACGTGCGCGACATCTACCGGGTACGGCGTACGCTCGAACTGCAAGCCCTGTTGCGCGAAGACCCGATCGAAGAAAACGAAATCGCTTCCATGCGCGAAGCCGTCATGCACGCGCAAGCGGCGACGGACGAAGGCGACTGGCGCAGCGTCGGCACCTATAGCCTCCTGTTTCATCGGCGCATCGTGCAGTTGCTCGGCAGCCCGCTGTTCGACACGTTCTTCACGACGATTCTGGCGCAACTGCGTCTCGTGTTCGCTTCCGCTCCCGACGAGCGCCGCTTCCAGCGACCCTGGATCGCGAAGGATCAGCAGATTCTCGAGCTGATCGCCAACGGCCGTACCGCCGAAGCCAGCGCCGCGCTCGCCGACTACCTGAAGCAGTCGGAGCATGCGTTGCTCGATTACCTTTGAGTCACTTCCCTCTCATTCACACCTCAGTCAACGACCACTGCGCAAACCGGCTGCCGCGCGTAGCAAGCGCAGCCTGTCCGCCTGTCTCATGAAGGAGTCACCAGCATGTTGAATTACCCCGCCGCCTATCAGTCCACCAAGGGTTCCGCGCTCGACCCCGACAAGGCCTTCTATCAACGCATTGCCTCCGAACACGACTCGCGCACGCTGATCGAGTCGATCGTTGTGCCGATCCGTTCGGGTCAGGCCTGGAGCGTGCCGGCCGGTCACGTGTTCCGGATTGTCACGATCGAAGGTCCGCAAGTCGCCGACCTGAACATGTGGAACCTGCATAACCCGCGCGAGCGCATGTGGGCATCGCGTACGCGCCAGTTGCAGCAGGCGCACGTCAGCACCTTCGACCGCCTGTGGTCGACACTGCCGTTTCTGCGCCCCATGGTGACGATCACCGACGACAGCCTCGCCGACTACGGCGTCGACGAACATGGCGGGCGCGTTCACGACCTGCTCGGCACACGTTGCGATCCGTATGTGAACCGGATGCTGACCGGTGAGGACTTTCATTTCCACTGCCACTCGAACCTGACGCGCGCCATCGCTCCGTACGGCCTGACCGAATACGACGTGCACGATGTGCTCAACGTGTTCCAGTGCACCGGACTGAATCTCGAAGACAAATACTTCATGAAGGCGTGCCCGGCCAAAAAGGGAGATTACCTGGAGTTCTTTGCGGAAATCGACCTGCTATGCGCGCTGTCGACGTGCCCGGGCGGCGATCTGTCATTGCCCATGTGGGGACCTGACGCGCGCGATCCGCTGGAAGTGTGCCGCCCGCTTGGCATCGAAATCTACCGCCTCGCGCCGCAGATGCTCGATGGCTGGACGCCGCCCGCCGTTGCTGCGTACAAGGGCCAGCATGGCATGGCGCTGCAGCCGCCGCAGTGGAAATGCGGTTGCTGACCAAGGCCCTCTGCGCATCGTTCTTCCAGCCATGACGTAGCGTTATGCCCGCTCTAACAATTCGGGAATTGCGAGCGGGAAAATGGTCCCCTACATTTTGACCACGACGTATCCGGCGCAATGTGCCTCGCGGGCTCCTCGCGCCGCCGATACGCTTCGCAGATAGCGGCCTGCACTCCTAAGTGGCATGACATCCGGACACGGGCCTCGCTAACGAACCATTCAACCTTGGGGATAGCCGCCGTGAAAATGATGAAGCCAGGTCGCGTCACTGTTCTGTCGCTCGCCATCACGCTGCTGAGCACACCTGTGCTGGCTGCGAGCGGCCAGATCACCTTCGTCTCGCAAGGCGGCGTCTACCAGGAAGCGCAGACCAAGGCCATCCTCGATCCGGCAGCCAAACTGCTCGACATCACCGTCAATCAGGACAGCGTGCCCGACGCGTACCCGGCCATCAAGGCGCAAGCTGCGGCGGGCAAGCCGATCTGGGACGTGGTGGACACTCCCGCGTCGAACTGCCTGCGCGGCGGCAAGGAAGGCCTGATCGAAAAGCTCGACTTCTCGAAGATCCCGAACGCCGCGTCGATACCGGAAAAATACCGCACGCCGTACTCGGCGGCCTACGAGTTTTACTCGACGGTGATTGCGTATAACAAGAAGTCGCTCAAGAAAGTCCCGCAAAGCTGGGCCGACTTCTGGAACGTCAAGGACTTCCCGGGCACGCGTGCCCTGCGCAACGATCCGCAAGGCACACTCGAGGCCGCGCTACTCGCAGACGGCGTGGCACGCGACAAGCTCTATCCGCTCGACGTGGATCGCGCCTTCAAGAAGCTGCAGCAGATCAAGCCGGACATCACGGTCTGGTGGACCTCGGGCGGCCAATCGGCGCAGTTGCTGCACGACGGCGAAGTCGACATGGAAATGATCTGGAATGGCCGCGCCAGCGCGGTGCGCAAAGACGATCCCGATGTCGACTTCACCTTCAACGATGGCCTGCTGCAGAACACGCAACTGTGCATCGTGAAGAACGCGCCGAACCAGGCGGCCGCAGTGAAATTCCTCAACGCGGCGTTCTCGCCCGATCTGCAGGCTAATCTGCCGCTTTATATCGACTACGGGCCGGGTAATCCGGCTGCCTTCAAGACCGGCAAGATCACCGCGCAACGTGCCAGCGAGCTGCCGAGTTCGCCCGCCAATGCCGCGAAACAGGCCCTGCTCTCCGAAGAATGGTGGGCCTCCGATGCCGGTATCGCCGCTCGTGCCCGCTGGCTCAAGTTCATGCAATAGACGCAACGCGCCACGTGATCGACTATCTGATTCTGGGTGGAGGCTCGGCGGGCTGCGTGCTCGCCGCGCGTCTTTCGGAAGATCCGCAGAAGACCGTGTGCCTCGTCGAGGCCGGCCGGGACATCTCGCAGGCGAGCATGCCGGATGCGATCCGCAGCCGCTATCCCGGTCGCGCGTATCTCGACGTCAGCAATATCTGGCGGCGGCTTACTGCGGTGATGTCTACGCGGTTCGCCCCTGGCACCACTGCGGCCGGCACGAGCACAGGCACATCCCGGCGCTACGAGCAGGCGCGCCTGTTAGGCGGCGGTTCGGCGATCAATGCGCTGATGGCTAATCGCGGCGCTCCCGCCGACTACGATGAATGGGAAGCGCTCGGTGCGCATGGCTGGAACTGGCAAGCCTGCCTGCCGTATTTCCGCAAGCTCGAAACGGATTGCGACTTCGACGGCGAACTGCATGGCCAGCAAGGTCCGGTGCGCATCCGGCGTACCGAATGGGCTCGCTTGTCGCCGTTCGTTCGAGCCGTGCTGGGTGCGTTGGAACAGCTCGGCCATCCGCGGCGCGCAGATCAGAATGGCCCATGGCAGGACGGGACCTATGTCGGCTCGATAGCGGTAAGCGAGAACGGTGAGCGCATTCCGACCTCGGTCTGCTATCTGAGCGACGCAGTCCGGAAACGGCCGAATCTGACAATCCGCACTCACCTCCTCGCCGAGCGCATCCACTTCGAAGACGTGCGTGCGACAGGTGCGCGATTGCGGCACGAAGACGGTTCGACAGAAGATCTCTACGCGAAGGAAACCATCGTTTGCTCAGGCGCAATTCATAGTCCCGCGCTGCTGCTGCGCAGCGGCGTCGGCCCAGCCGCCGACCTTGCCGCGCTCGGCATTCCCCTCGTGGCCGATTTACCCGGGGTGGGCCGCAACCTGATGGAGCATCCTTCGATCGCCGTTTCCGCCTGGCTGCCGCGCGCAGGCCGCACGCCGTACCCGGAAGAGCATCACGAGCAGGCCATTGTGCGCTTCTCCTCCCGCTTGCCGGACACCGTAGCCGGCGACATGCACGGTGCGATTCTGTCCCGCTCCGGCTGGCATTCGATCGGATACCGGCTTGGTACGATATTCTTCTGGGTGAACAAATCGTACTCGCGCGGCCAGCTAAAACTCACCTCAGCGGATCCGCGCGACGAACCGTCGGTCGAATTCAACATGCTGTCCGACCCGCGCGACCTCGAGCGCCTGAAGCTCGCAATGCGCCTTGGCGCTACCACGCTTGCCGGGAGTTCAATGGCAGGGATGCGCGGCACGATCTTTCCCTCGAGCTATTCGCCGCGTGTCGCGAAAGTCGCAGTGCCCGGCAGGTTCAACGCACTACAGCGTGGCGCGCTCAGCGCACTGCTCGATGTCGCGGGGCCGCTGCGTGGCTGGCTGATTCGCCGGCTGATTACCCAGGGCGTCACGATCGAAAACCTGCTCGCCGACGATGCAGCATTAACCCACTTCGTCACGCGCTCAGTGGGCTGCACCTGGCATCCATCCGGCACTTGCCGGATGGGCTCGCCCGACGACCCTCAAGCGGTGACCGACGCGAGCGGCTCCGTGCGGGGCGTCGAAGGCTTGCGTGTGTGCGATGCATCGCTGATGCCGTCGATCCCCTGCGCCAACACGAATATCCCGACCATCATGATCGCCGAACGCATCGCCGATATGATCAGGCTCGTGCAGCCGGCCTGCGAGTCACCACAATCGTCACAACCAGACATAAGGTCAACGCAGTCAGCAAGGTACTGATCGCCGCAATCGTCGGGTCGATTTCATCGCGCAGCGCGACGAACATCCGCCGCGTGAGCGTCTGATTGTCGCCACCGGAGACGAACAGTGCGACCACGGTCTCATCGAGCGCCTGAATGAACACGAACACCGCGGCGGAAATCACGCTCGATCGAATCTGCGGCAGCGTCACCGTCATAAAGCTGCGCAAGCGGTTCATGCCGAGACTGCGGGCGACCATCTCCTGGGTCTGATCGAAGGTCCGCAGATCCGCGCTCACGGAAATCAGCACGTACGGCAGACCGAGCATCGTGTCGGCGAGAATCAACCCGGTCATGCTGTTGACGAGCCCCGTATGCGCATATACGAAGAACACCCCGACCGCGACGATGATGATCGGCACCATCAATGGCAGCATCAGCACGAGACGCACATAGCGCATGCTCCAGTGGGTGCCGTTCTGGATCCCATACGCCGCCGCGACGCCAAGCGGCGTAGCGATCAAGGCCGCGGACACGGAAGCCGTCAGCGTGGTGCGCGCGGCAGCCATCCATGTCGGGCTGCCGACGAATGCTTCGTACCAGCGCAGCGAGTAGGCCGGCGGCGGGAAGGTCATAAAACGCGTGTCGGAAAACGACAGCGGCACGACGATCAGAACCGGCACGATCAGAAACAGCAGGATCAGCACGACCACCGCGCCTAAAACAAGCTTGCCGGATGCGGATCTTTTCATTTCGCCCCCAAGGTCTTCTCGAGCGGTATCACGCGGCTCACAGCGTAGAAGATCGCAAACACGCAGACGAGCAGCACCACGCTGACGGCGCTCGCTGCCCCCCACCTATCGTAGAGCTCCACGTTACGGCTGACGAGCATCGACACCATCATCGATCTGCCGCCGCCCATCAGCTCCGGGGTGATGTAAAAGCCGAGGCAAAGAATGAACACAAGGGTGGCACCCGCGAGCACGCCGCTTAACGACAGCGGCAAAAACACCCGCAAAAATACGTGCAACGGCGAGCCGCCGAGGCTCGCTCCCGCATGCACGAGATTCTCCGGAATCTTCTGCATTGCCGAGTACAGCGGCAAGACCATGAACGGCAGCAGGATATGCACCATGGCGATGATCGTGCCCAACTGGTTGTAGGCCAGTTGCAATGGATGATCGATCACACCCATCGACAGCAGCGTCTTGTTGACGAGCCCCGTACGCTGCAGCAGCACGAGCCACGCGTAGGTGCGCACCAGCACGCTGGTCCAGAACGGCAGAATCACAAGGCCCAGCACGAGCGCGCTCAGTTTCGGCGGCAACGCGGCGGCCGCATACGCGACCGGGTAGCCCAGCAGCAGCGTAACGAGCGTGACGATAAAGCTAAGCTTGAAAGTAAGCGCGAACGTGGCTCCGTAGGCGCTGTCGGTGAAAATGCGCCGGTAATTCTCGAGCGTAAAGCCGTCGGCATAGATCGATTGCCAGGAAAGCCACGCGAGCGGCACCACCAGCAACACGACGATCACGATCAGCGCCGGCGCGATCAGCAGCAGCATCGTGCGGTCCTCGCGGCGCTGATACCGCACTGCCGCGTTGGCCCTGTCGACCGCATCGGCCGCATCGGCCTTGTCGGCCGCGAAAGAAGGCATCCACCCATCTCCTGCAGAAGTTCGCCCCGCGGTAGCGTCGCGCTGAGCTGACATCACGCACCTATTGCATCGAGAAACTGATACCACGCCGCGACCATCCGCACACCCGGCGAGCGCAACGTATGAAAAGGCACCGGTTGCAAACCGTTCGTTGCGAGCAGCGACAATTCCGGCTTGTCGCCGAGCGCGAGCGCCGCCGCCTGCTGACCGAGCAGGCTGGCCATCGCCACACCTGCTCCGTTGTACCCCAGACAAAATGTCGTGACAGCATCGCTGCGCCCGATATGCGGCAATTGATCGAAGGTCATGCCGACGTAACCCGACCAGCGATACTCCACCTTTACACCGGCGAGATCCGGAAACAGCGCGACCATCGCGCGCTGCAGCGCATCAAAACCGGTGAGTTGTCCTTCCTTGCCAAACGCATCGCGTCCACCGAACACCATCCGGCCATCTGCCTTACGGAACCACTTCATCATGCGCCGCGTTTCGGTATAGCTGCGCTGCTCCACCATCAGACGTGCATCGAGTTCGGCGGGTAAACGCTCAGTTGCAATGATCGCGCTGCGAAACGGCACGAGCGTACGCTGATAAGCACCGGTGGCCGGCGTCAGACTGGAATACGCGTTCGTCGCGACTATCACCTGTTTGGCGCGCACCGTGCCGCCCGGCGTGCGTATCAGCACGCCTTCGCCGTCGCGCTGCATGTCGATCGCCGGACTCGACTCGTAGATCGGCACCTTGCGGGTCGTCAAGCCGGCGGCGATACCTTGCACGTAGCGCAGCGGCAGGATCGTGCCGGCGTCGGCGCTCAATACGCCGCCGACGAAAGCACTCGAACCGGTCTCGCGCGCCACCTCGGCCCGCGATTGCACGGACATCGACGTATCGCCGAGCGCCTGTCGCACCCAGTCCGCTTCGGCACGAATCGTTGCGAAAGCACGCTCCGTATGCGCGCAGCGCAAGCTGCCAGTGTGCTGAAAATGCGTGTAGTGAAGCTTGAATTCGTCGACCAGTGACTCAACCACTCGCACGCCTTCGTGCGCGAGGCGATGCATCATGCGCGCCGTGTCGAGGCCGTGCAGCCGCGCGATGGTCGGAAACGAGAGGCGGAATTTCGACGACACCACGCCACCGTTACGGCCACTCGCGCCCCAACCGACCGGGTTGGCATCGAGCACCACCGTCTCCGCGCCGCGTTTTTGCAATGCGTACGCAGCACAAAGCCCCGAATAGCCGGCGCCGATCACCGCCACCTCGGTCACCAGATCGCGGGCCAACGGTGCACCGGTGCTAACGGGCGCCATCGCGCCGCCCATCGCGGACCACAGCGACGCAGCGGACTGCCGGGCGGCAGGCGGTTTCATGCGGCGACCTGCTCCTCGGCCTCGACCGCGTCAGCGAGTGCCTTGAGCGTCGCAAACCTGAAGTCGGGTGTCGTCACGCGCTCGGGTATCGGCGTGGCGCCAAACCCTTGCAGCCCCTGACGGCGCTCGATCCAGCACACCGTATACCCAAGCTCGCGAGCCACGCCGATGTCGTGGTACTGGCTTTGCGCAACGTGCAGGATGTCGCCGAACTTGTAGCCGAAGGCGGACTGGCGTCCGCGGTTATAGGCGAAGAACTGCGGGTCCGGCTTCGCAACGCCGGTTTCGTCGGCGGTAACGCTGTCGTCGAACGGATCGCCGAGCGTGTGCGCATACGCCGACAAGGCCACGCGATCGGCATTGGTCATCGCCACCAGCCGGAAGTGCCGGCGCAGGCGTTGCAACGCCGCCACTGAATCGTCAAACGCGGGCCAGTCGAGCACGTCGCGCTGAAAAGCAGCGGCCGTCTGCGGATCGGCGGGCAGGCCCAGTTCAGCCGCCAACGACTGGTAGACGCTCGCCATCGCGTGGCTGGAGCGGCCCGGATACGTCGCGCGGCCACGGATGTACGGTTCGAAGATCTGATCGTCGGTCAAGTTGCGGGCCGCTTCGCCGCCGAGCCGCCGGACCGATTCCAGCACGCCTTTTTCAAAGTTGATCAGCGTGCCGACGACATCGAACGTCAGCACCTTGAAATCGGTCAGTTTTTTCATTCGTATTCCTCTTCAGTTTGATGTGAACCCTGGATGAGAGAACCCGGCAATCCGGGCACATGAATCAGGCCGGCACGACTATGGTGTCCTGCGGGTCGAGCACCACGGTCATCTCCATGCCGGGCGCGGGAATCTGCAGACGGGCGTGGTAACTGCCCGGCTGGCGCAAGCTGATTGCCGTACCATCCGGCAGCGTCGCAAAGACGCGCAGGCTTTCGCCCTGATACAGCACCTCGGTCACGCGGCAACGCAGCTGGTTGAGCTGCGCGCCGTTGTCATCACGACTGTCGTGGATGCGCAGCTTCTCCGTCTGCACCGCCAGCAGCAAAGCCTCGGCACGCGGCAGCGGATGCGCTGTGCGCAGCACGGTCGCCCCGAGCAGCACCGCATCGGCGCCGGCACGTGTCACGCTCAACAACGTCGCTTCACCGATAAAACTCGCCACAAAGGCATCGCGCGGCCGGTCGTACAGATGCTCCGGCGTATCGACCTGCACGAGGCGGCCGTTGCGCAACACCGCAACGCGGTCGCTCATCGTCAGCGCCTCGCGCTGATCGTGCGTCACATAGACGATCGTCGCGCCCAGCTTTCTGTGCAGGCGGCGCAGTTCGATCTGCATGGTTTCGCGCAGTTGCTTGTCGAGCGCGGAGAGCGGCTCGTCCATCAGGATCAGTTGCGGCTCGAATACCATGGCGCGGGCGAGCGCCACGCGCTGACGCTGGCCACCGGATAGCTGCGCAATGCGCCGGCCTTCGTAGCCGCTCAACTCGACCATCGCGAGCGCATCCGATACTTTCTTCGCCCAGCCCGACTTCGGCTGGCGCCGCGCGCGCAGCGGATAGGCGACGTTCTCGCCGACCGTCATATGGGGAAACAGCGCGTAGTTCTGAAACACGATGCCGATGTCGCGTTTATGGGGCGGCGCAAATGTAATATCACGGCCACCCACCCATACCGAGCCCGAACTCGGCTGCACGAAGCCGCCCAGAATGCCGAGCAGCGTGGTCTTGCCCGACCCGGACGGCCCGAGCAGCGAAACGAATTCGCCCGGCGCGATGTCGATGGACACGTCGTCGAGCGCGACCACCGGACCGTAGCGCCGCGCTGCCGAACGGATCGACACGTCTGCTTTCGCTCTTGCGTCCATGCTTGTTTCCCGTCCACAGGACCATCGGTTAGAAAAATATACGTGGCTGTTATTTCGTCAGCAATTCCCAAATTGTTGGATCAGGCATAACATCACGTCATGCCCAATCTCCGCCGCAAACTCCCCAGCGCCAATGCCCTGTTCGTGTTCGAGGCCGCGGCGCGGTGCGGCAACTTCACGCGTGCCGCCGAAGAGCTATATGTCAGCCAGCCGGCCGTGAGCCGCATGCTTGCGCGCATGGAGGACCATCTTGGGGTGCAGTTATTCGAGCGCGTGCGCGGCGGCATCGAACTGACCGAGAACGGCAAGATCCTGTATCGGAAGATTTCGGAGGGGTTTGGCGGGATCGAATCGGCAATCCGCGAAATCGAGGCCAGGGCAACCGGCATCGAAACGGTGACCCTCTCGGTTTCGACCGCTTTCACCACACATTGGCTGATGCCGCGCATGAACCGCCTGAACCAGGCGTTTCCGGGCGTCGATCTGCGTTTCCAGCTGATTTCAGGCCGCATTGGCGGCCCGCTCGTCGACGTCGACCTCGGCATGCGCTTCAGGACCGACGAAGAAATCGACGAGCACTCGGCGCTCGTGATGCCGGAAGTCCTGCTACCGGTATGCAATCGCCGCTATCACGAGCAACTGTTGCTGGACGCCGGCAGTCCGCACGACGACACCGTGATCAACATGGATGACGGCGAGCGTGGCTGGCAGGAACGTTTCGCCGCGTTCGCCGAGCATCAGCGCAGGGCCGCGAACGTGCTGAGCTTTTCCGACTATGCGATCGTAGTGCAGGCCGCCTTGCTGGGCCAGGGAGTCGCGCTGGGCTGGTTGAACGTGCTGTCGCACTGGCTGGCCGACGGTGCGCTGATCCCAGCTGAGCACGAACTGATCGTGACGGACCGGCGCTGCTGTCTGGTGTGGCCGGCAAGCCGTCCATTGCGCCCGGTAGTGGCTGCGCTGCGCGACTGGATCATCGAGGAAGTGCATGCCGACATGATTCGCGTCGACGCGGCCTACCCCGATCTGTGCCTCGCAGCCACGCTGCGCAATGGTAAAGCGCTTTAGCGGCAGCGCCGACGCGCGCCGCTAACCGTAAGCTCAATGCATCACGCCGAAGATCACATCCGCGCCTTCCACCGGTGTGAGGCCGACCTTGAAATACCCTTCGAGCCGGTCCGCAACCGCCTCGTCGAGTGTAAACGGCGGCCGGATAAAGCCGACCTTGACCGCATGTTCGTACCACGCAGTGATCCACGCGCGCAGGTCGACCACATACTGCGGCAGTCCGATATATTCGTCGTAAGCCATGATCTCTCCTTCCCCTTGGTCATGCCATCAGGCGGCTAACCGGCCAACGCTCATTGCAGGCTGGCGATTCGCTGGCGGAAAAACATGCCAGCTGCCGTCGTCATGGCGGAAGAAAAACAGGGTGACTGGACCACTCGGGCAGTTCGCTTCGATGCACACCCGGCAAATGCGGCCGGATTGCGAACGTTGTGTCATCAATACGCGGAGCGGTTGGGCGCTGGCCGCACCAAGCCACTTCTCGACCAGAAAACGCAACGACCTTTCCGCAGTACTCATAGCCCCTCCGAGGTGCCCATGAAAGCATCGTAGGGTCAACGGAAATGCACCTGTATCGGGAGTGGCGGATGTTGGACGCCGGATCGGCTGATTCTCCGCTCAGGATTTCCCTAATAATCCTTAGACATTTAATGCGCGCTGGTTATTCGGCGGCCAGACCGTGCCTGATCGCATAGCGGATCAGCTCGGCGTTGTTCGCAAGACCCAGCTTTTGCATGAGACGCATCTTGTGAGTACTGATGGTTTTCGCGCTGAGCGCGAGGGCCTCGGCGATGTCGTTGATGCTTTTGCCCGACGCCAGCATCTGCAGCACCTGAAATTCGCGGTCGGACAGAATTTCGTGCGGCGGCGCATCGCCCGAGTGCGTCTCGAAGATGATCGCGTCAACCAGCTTCGGGTCGATAAAGCGGCCGCCGCTTGCGAGTTTGCGAATCGCGGTAAGCAGGACCTCGGGATCGCTGTCCTTCGTCACATAGCCGGTCGCGCCCGCGCGCAAGGCCCGCGACACCACCTGAGCCTCGTTGTGGATGCTCAGCACCAGCACCGGCAACGACGGCTGCTCGGCACGCACGCGCCGGATCAGGTCGACTCCGCTGATGCCCGGCATGGTCATGTCGAGGAGCAGCAGGTCGACCTCGGACGTGCGCAGCTTCTCGACCACTTCGGAGCCTTGCGCCGCTTCTCCGCTCACGACGATATCCGCGGTCGTCGCGATGATCTGCTTCAATCCGCCGCGCACGATAGCGTGGTCGTCTGCAATAAGTATCTTGATCATGTGTGAGGTTCCTCGTCTAGCGGAATGTGAATCGAAACTGAGGTACCTGTACCGGGTGAACTGTCGATCAGCAGCGAGGCGCCAATCAGGCGGGCGCGTTCGCGCATGCCAAGCACACCGTAAGAATCGCCTTTGCGCGCTGCGTCCTGATCGAAACCACAGCCGTCGTCGCTCACGTGCAGATCGAGGCCGTTCGCGGAGCGCGTTAGCGTGACGTCTGCCCTGGTGGCGCGGGCGTGGCGCGCAACATTCGTGAGCGAGGCCTGAACGATGCGAAATACCGCCGTTGCATGAGCATCCGGAAGCACAGGCTCGCTTCCGTTGATGCGAAACTGGCAGGGAATGTTGTTACGCCGGCTGAAATCTTCAACCAGCCACTCGAGCGCGGAAACGATGCCGAAATTGAGCGCAGCGGGCCGCAGATGGCTCGCCACGTTGCGCACCATCCAGATGGTCGTTTCAACCAGTTCGCGCATGTCGTCGGCCTTTTTCGCCGCATCCGAGTCGCCGGCGAGCCGCATCTTGAGCAGCGAGACATCCATTTTCAACGCCGTGAGGAGTTGCCCCAGTTCGTCGTGAATCTCCATCGCGATGCGCTTTCTTTCTTCTTCGCGAATCGCTTCCATGTAGGCCGACAGCTCGCGTAGCTGTTCCCGCGATTCTAGCAGCGCCTGTTCGATGCGCTTGCGCTCCGTGATGTCGTTCAGGCCGACGTAAATGGCGGGCGCCTCGTTATAGGTCGCCACGCGGGCCGTCGCCATCGCCCAGAATACCGAGCCATCCGGGCGCGTGAACTGAATCTCGCTGTTGTGAAAACTCCCCTCGCGCTGCAAGTGATCGACCAGGCTGTCGCGCTCCAGCGGATCGGCGTAAAAGTCCACGACATTCGCAGCGTCGTTGAGCAGGTCGAGTCCGAACAGTTCCTGGAACGGCCCGTTCGTATAGAGAAGCTGCCCGCCCGGCATCGAGGTAATGCATAACGGCACCGGGCTCGTCTCGACAATCGCACGAAAACGCGCCTCGCTCGACAGCAGTTTCGCCTCGGCGCGTCTGCGCTCCTCGACCTGCGCCAGCAGACTCTGGTTCGCTCGCGCCAGTTCGGCGGTGCGCAGCGCGACGCGCCCCTCCAGCTGGTCGCGCGCACGCGATAATGCTGCCTCGGCCTGTTGACGCACCGACACCTCCGCGAGCAGTTGCCGGTTCTGCACAACCAGTTGCTTGTGCATCGTTCGCAGTGCGAGATGTGTGCTGACGCGCGCGATCATTTCCTCTACGTGTACGGGCTTGGTCAGGTAATCGACGCCGCCCGCAGAAAATCCTTCGACCATGTCCTCGCTGCCGGTACGCGAGGTCATGAAGATCACCGCAATATCGCGGGTGCGATCGTCCATCTTCAGGCGCCGGCAGGTTTCGAAGCCGTCGATGCCGGGCATCTTGACGTCGAGCAGAATCAGATCAGGTTGCGAGAACTGAGCGCGCTCGAGCGCTTCCGCGCCGTCGAGCGCGACAAGGACGCGAAAGCCGCGTTCAGTCAGACTGTCGACGACGACGCCCAGATTGGCGGGCGTATCGTCGGCGATGAGGATGGTGGGCTGCTCGCTGAGTTGGCCCGTTGTGTCGCTCATGGTGCCGGCCTTTGCACAAGATTTTGTTCGACCAACTCAAGAATCGCCTTCGACTGGTAGCCCTTCGCCAGTAGACGCACCTGCTCCGCGAACGGGGCATAGCGTGCGTCGAGTGCCGCGACGCGCTCGCTCCAGAGCGAAATTTCCCTCATGTCGCCATGCCGGGCGAGGCGGTGCAACTCGTTCATTTCCTGCGACGGCACGGCAAGACTCGCTTCGGACAACGACACGCCCTGTTGTGCCGTTGCGGTTGCCGTCGCCGGTGCTGTTGCATACGTCCACTCCAGGCCGAGCAACGCCGCGATCTTCTCAAGCAGCCGGTCGAAATCGACTGGCTTCGGGAGAAAGGCATTCACGCCGGCGTCGAGGCTCCGTTTCTCGTCAGTGCCGGACGGACTCGCGGACACCGCGATGATCGGCACATCCGCAATGCCCGGCGACTGGCGCAGCCGCTGGGTCACTTCGAGGCCATCCATGTCGGGCATCACGATGTCTGTAACAACCAGCGACGGCCGCTCGTGTTGGGCCTGTTCAAGCCCTTCACGGCCGGTCGCCGCTTCGACGGTGTCGAACCCGAGCCGCTCGAGCAACGTAATGACAACCGCACGATTGACCGGCACGTCGTCGATCACCAGCACCTTCCTGCGAGGACCGTCGTAGCCCGTCACATCCCGCGCGGGGAGCGCAGTCACCGGGGCGTCCGGCAGCGCGAGCGCCGCCGCAAGCTCGAACCAGAACAGGCTGCCTTCTCCAACCCGGCTTTCGACGTGAATCTCGCCACCCATTGCGCGGACGAACTGGCGGCTGATCGCAAGACCCAGCCCGGTGCCGCCAACCCGGCGCTCGGGCCGGCCGACCTGTTCAAAGGGCTCGAAAATCGTCTCCAACTGCTCAGCGAGCATGCCGACACCCGTGTCCCGTACCTCGAAGCGCACTGCCCGCGGCTCAGCCCTCATGATATGCAGACTCACGCTGCCATGGTCCGTGAATTTGACGGCATTCGCGAGCAGATTGAGCAGCACCTGGCGCAGGCGCTGTCCGTCTGCACGCGCGCCGGCAGGCGCATCGCCGGCGATTTCGCAGATGAAATCCAGACCCTTCTGCTCCGCCTTCACGCCGATGATCTCGCGCAGCACGTCAACCAGCCCCGCCAGCGGCACGTCGCCAATCTGGACGCGCAATTTGCCGGCTTCGATCTTTGCGAAGTCGAGCGTGTCGTCGATCAGCGTCAACAGGTGCTCGCCACTGCGCTGGATCACCGCAACACCTTCGAGCTGCCGCTCGCCGAGCGCAGGGTCACGCCGCAAGATCTGGGCGTAGCCGAGAATGCCGTTCAGCGGCGTGCGCAATTCGTGGCTCATGTTGGCGAGGAATTCGCCCTTGGCGCGATTCGCCGCCTCGGCGGCCTGGCGTGCCTCGCGCTCCCTTGCGGCCGCGCGCTCCTCGAGATACGCACGATGCAGCCGCGCGCCCATCGCGTTGAACGCCGCCACCACGCGATCGAGTTCATCCGGCGCATTGGGTGCCCGCCGTTGCAGGCCAAGCGGCTGCGGCGTTTCGTGAAAGTCGTAGTCGCCGACACCGCTCGCGATCGCAGCAAGATGCCGCGTCACGAGCCGGGACAGGATGTAGATTGCAAACAGCGAAACGAGGAACGTATTGGCCGCCTGGCTCACCAGAATGAGCAGCGCCGTATGCGTCAGTTCGTGGTACAGATTAGCCAGGGTGGCCTGGACATAGAGCGTGCCGATCCGCTGATCCTTGCCCTGCACCCGGTAAAGCAGCGGAAATTCGCGGGCTATTGCCGGACCAGCCGTGCGCCGCCCCGCCGTCACGACCATCGGCGCGGCACCCGCACCGGCTTCGATAACCTCGGCAGCGCAGATATCTTCGAGACGCAGAATGCCGTCCAGCTCGATTTGCAGTTGCGGCTGATCGAGCCGCCAGAGCGCCTCGCCGACGCCGCCGCTGTAGCTTCTGTCGATGTCCGCGAGACGATTTTGGACCCGTTCGATTCCTCGGTCATAATCACGGTAGAGTTGCAACGCAGTCAGCAAAAGCGTGACTACGCAGCTGAAAAGGAATACCGTCGCGAGAAGCCGCAGAACCACGCTGTGGCGAAAGCGATTGAGCGAACTCCACCATGCGCCGAACGTGTTGAGAGCCATATTCCCCCGCGAGTGCCCTGGTTCTCGTTTTCCCTATTCTGCACTCGTTGCCGATCCGCGGTCTACCCATAGAGCGCCGGGTAGCAGCGCGCCACGGCGCCGAAGCGCCCTCTCGGTGGTGCGTGGCCTCGCCGCGGGGCTGCTTGTCTGCGCTGCGACCGTCCTGCCCGCGTTCGCCCTGGATACCGTCAAACCGCTAAAGTCTGATGAATTCCGGGTTCGCTACGCCTACCCATTCGAACTCCTTACGGAAGTACTCAAACGTACGACGCCAGCCTACGGCCCTTACGTCGAAGAGCCCTACACCGAAACCATTTCGGTCGCGCGTTCGCATGAAGAAGCCCTGAAGGGCGACCGTATCAACATCATGATCAGCGATGCAGGGCACAAGGAATTCGACGAGGACATGATTCCCGTTCCGTTCCCGATCGACAAGGGACTGCTCGGCTACCGCGTTGCGCTGATCGACTCGGATAACCAGTCGAAGATCGACGCCGTTCAGACGCTCGAGCAACTCCGCACGCTGTCGGTCGGCCAGGGAAGCAACTGGGGCGACGTCCGCGTCTATGAATACAACCATGTGCCCGTAAGAACTGCACAAACCTACGAATCGCTTTTTCTGATGCTTTTACATGGACGTTTCGACCTGTTTCCACGGGGCGTCACGGAAGCCCCGGGGGAAGTACTTGCCTATGGCCCTCAGTATCCGCGCCTCGTGATAGATCGGCACCTGCTGATCCGCTACCCGTTCGCGCAGTTCTTTTATGTCAGCAAGTCGGAGCCGCGGCTCGCCGCCCGCATCCGCGATGGGCTCGAGCAGATGAAAAAAGACGGCAGCTTCGACGCGTTCTTCAACCAGCACTTCGCCCGGCAACTCATCGATCTCAAACTGCCGGATCGTACCGTCATCGAGCTCAAGAATCCGTACTTGCCGGCATGGGTTCCGTTGTCGCGCAAGGATCTCTGGTTCGATCCCAATTCGCTGCGCTAGCCGGCTTGCCAGCCAGTCAGATCATGCAGATCAGCCGGCCATGGCGAGCGTATCCGGTACCGAGGCGTGTAACAGGACCTCGTCCACCAGATCTGCCACATTCAGCAAGGTCCGCTCGACCGCGCCACCTAGCATTTCACTGTGGGTTTTGCGCAGTTCCCATAAGGTCTCGCCGAGCCTGCGAATCGATGCAGGCTCGCTATCGGTCAATGGCCAGCAATGCAGCAGATACGCCAGCGAGGTAACGTTTCGCTGCTCACACCATGTGTCGAACAGATGCATGCAGATCGAGTTGATCTGCTCCACTGCATTTTCGCGCTCGGACAGATAGGGGAACATGGCGCACCAACCGGATAAACGATTTCGATATCCAATGCTAGGCGCGCGGTCACCGGGTTGCAGTCAGGAAGCGTGGAAAATGCCCGACATGGATGCTGAATCGCGGGTCAGGAAATCCTTAATGCAGCGCGACAGGGTCGATAAGGCTGAATCGCCGGACCGGAGCATAGCAGACCGTCAGCTCTTCAACCGGTACCCCGTCTTGAAGATCCACGCGACGATAACCAGAAAAATGGCCAGGAACAGCGCGGTCATGCCGAGACTCACCGCGACGTCCACATCTGCCAAGCCGTAAAAACTCCAGCGAAAACCACTCACCAGGTACACGATCGGATTGAACAGGGTCACGATCTTCCAGAACGGCGGCAACATATTGACCGCATAGAAGCTTCCGCCGAGAAACGTCAGCGGCGTGATGATCAGCAGCGGCACGAGCTGCAGCTTCTCGAAACTGTCCGCCCAGATGCCGATGATGAAACCAAACAGGCTGAACGTCACCGCGGTGAGCACCAGGAACAGCACCATCCAGAACGGATGCAGCACCTGCAACGGCACAAAGAGCCCGGCAGTAGCGAGAATGATCAGTCCCAGCAGAATCGATTTGGTTGCAGCCGCACCGACGTAGCTCACCACGATCTCGAGATACGAGACCGGCGCGGACAACAACTCGTAGATCGTTCCTGTGAACCGTGGAAAGTAGATCCCAAACGACGCGTTCGAAATGCTTTGCGACAACAGCGACAGCATGATCAGCCCCGGCACGATGAACGCGCCGTAAGTGATGCCGTCCACTTCCTTGATGCGCGAGCCGATTGCCGCGCCGAATACGACAAAATACAGCGAAGTGGAAATCACCGGCGCAATAATGCTCTGCATCAGCGTGCGCCAGGTGCGCGCCATTTCGAACTTGTAGATTGCGCGGATTGCGTAAATGTTCATTGATCACCTCTGAGCAGACTGACAAAGATGTCTTCGAGCGAACTCTGCGTCGTCTGCAGATCCTTGAAGCGAATGCCTGCGTCTTCTAGCGCTTTGAGCAAGGCGATGATGCTGTTTTGCTCGCGTTCCGTGTCGTAGGTATAGATCAACTCGTTGCCATCCGCGGAGAGCGTGAGGCGATAGTCGGCGAGCGCCGGCGGCACCTGTTCCAGCGGACTTTCGAGTTGCAGTGTCAGTTGCTTCTTGCCGAGCTTGCGCATCAGTTCGGCCTTGTCTTCGACCAGCATGATCTCGCCCGCGTTGATCACGCCGATGCGGTCGGCCATTTCTTCGGCCTCGTCGATATAGTGCGTGGTGAGAATGATGGTCACGCCGCTCGCGCTCAGCGAGCGCACCAGTTGCCACATGTCGCGCCGCAACTCGACGTCGACACCCGCCGTGGGCTCGTCGAGAAACAGCACGCGCGGTTCATGCGAAAGCGCCTTGGCGATCAGCACACGGCGTTTCATGCCGCCCGAAAGCTGGATGATCTTGTTGTTACGCTTTTCCCATAGCGACAGGTCCCTGAGCACCTTCTCGATGTACGCAGGGTTCGCCGGTTTGCCGAACAGTCCGCGGCTAAACGAAACCGTGGCCCAGACCGTCTCGAACGCGTCGGTAGTGAGTTCTTGCGGCACCAGCCCGATCAGCGAACGCGCCGCCCGGTAAGCCGTGCCAATATCATGACCGTCCACCACCACGGAGCCTTCCGACGCCTTCACGATGCCGCAAATGATACTGATCAGCGTGGTTTTGCCTGCACCGTTCGGTCCTAGCAACGCGAAGATCTCGCCACGGCGAATCGACAGATTGATGTTTTTAAGCGCGTGGAAGCCGGAAGCGTAGGTCTTGGAGAGATTCGTGACAGAGACGACAGGCTGCATGGAGGATAAGGGTACGGACGCAGCTGCCGGTTGGGTTTGCCGGGCCGCAGCCCGGAGAGATGTTTCGGAATCGATGATGATCCTCGCAATGTAAAGGGAAGCGCGTTATCGCTGGGGCATCTCGAACACGAGACAGGTCGTCGTAGCATGCGCATACAAGGTGCCGTCGGGCCCGACCAGGCGCGCTTCAGCGGTTGCCAGTTGGCGGCCGCAATGAATCACTTTGCCCTCAGCACGCACACGTTTTACGCGGGGCGTCAGCCCCTTCACGTAGTTCACGCTGAGTTCGGCCGTGGTATAGCCTCGTCCAGGCGGCATCTTCGTGTGTACGGAACAGCCGAGTGCCGAATCGAGCAGCGTGGCGACCCAGCCGCCGTGAATCGTGCCGAGCGGGTTCAGATGCTGTGCCCGCGGTTCACCCTGAAACACGCAGCCGCCGTCACTGACTTCCACAATCGTGAAGTCCAGGGTCTTCGCTATCGCTGCGTAGGGTACTTCGCCGCGCAGCATGGCCTGCAGGAATTCCAGCCCGGTCTTGCCGGCAACCTGTTCGGGGCTTGCCAGTCCGGGGCCCGGTCCCGCTTCCAGCCGGCTCACAATCTCCGCCTCCTCGGCGAGCCATGTCTCGATCACTGGTTCGGATGTCACTGCAAATCTCCGTGTTTTATTGATGTTTCGCGCGGGCTGGGGCCGCTCGGCCGCCCTCCGCGCGCGCCATCTTTCGCTCCAGACTGGCGCGCAGCGCCGGCCATTCGGTGTCAATGATACTGAAGCGCACGGAATTTCGCTTACGGCATGGCGTGACCCCGCCATCGCGGCGAGGGCGTTAAAGCGCTCCCAGGAAATGAGAGACGCAAATCCGCGGCCATTGCAGCCGCGGCAATCCAGGCGTGCGGAGGCTAAGCGCCCCTGCACACCCGGTGTCAATCAGCTTGCCAGCTTCCTGAACGTTTCCAGCACGGCATCGCCCTTGAACGGCTTGACGATCCAGCCCTTCACGCCCGCTGCCTTGCCGCGTTCCTTCATCGCCGGGCTGCTTTCGGTGGTCAGCATGATGACGTTGACCGTGCTGTTGCCGAGTTCACCACGAATCTTTTCGACCATCGTCAGGCCGTCCATGTTCGGCATGTTGACGTCGCTGATCACGAGTCTGATGCCCGGATTGCCCTTGAGCTTGGTGAGGCCGTCCTTACCGTCCACTGCCGTATCGACGTCGAGACCATTTTTCTTCAGGAAGCCGGCTACCTCGTCACGCACCGTGCTCGAGTCATCCACAACAAGAATTTTCGACATGTCTATTTCCTATGGCATCGATCAAAATAAGTCGAGGCCGGTTTCAAAACAGTTCAAGTTCACCGCTGGTATCTTCGAGCGCACTCGCTTCGGCAACAAAATCGATCGGCGCATGCGCACACATGCAGATCGTCGCCCCCAACTTGACGGCATCGTTGATCGACACGGAGTACGACGCCAGAAACTCCGGCTTGAGCGCCTCCAGATAGGGCCTGCAACGTGCGCTCAGCACATAAGGCGTCGACATGCCCAGATCCGGAAAGTACTGGAGCAACTCCTGATTCACGGCTCCACAGCACAGATTGCAGATCTCAAGAAACACTTCCAGGAAGGGACGCTCCGACTCTTCTCTTAGGAAGTAGCCTTGCGTACGCTCGTCTTCATCGTACTGAAGAATCAGCAGCAGACGGAACGCAATTCCGGAGATCGTCAGGATAACCAGGTTGCCATCGGACAGGCTGTGTGCGCCATGCGCATCCGCCGGGACGATCTCGCAGACGTCGCTCGCCTCCATCGTCAGGCGCGATCTGATCGCCCTGAAGAAGATGTGTTCAACGCTTTCCTTTGCATGAGCACTGATCACGTCGATACCCACTAGTGAAGCGTTGCGTGAAACTGGTTAGCCAGCGACTCGACACTCGAGAGCGACGCGGCAATCATCTTGCCGCCTGCCTGGATGTCCTGGAAGGTCGCCGTGGTCGTCAGGTCGTTTCTATGCAGACTGTCGCGGTAACTCTTCGACAGCTCTTCCGAGCGCGCAGCGAGTGCCCGCACCTCGCTCGCCACCACCGCGAAGCCACGGCCTGCCGTGCCCGCACGGGCCGCCTCGATCGACGCATTCAACGAAACGATCACCACGTGACGAACAATCGAAGACAGCTCGTGGTTTTTCGTGTGCATGTCCTGGTTCTGCGTCATCAGCGAGATCATCTGTTCATGCCAGCGTTCGAACGTGCCCGCCAGACCTTTGAGGCGCGCGGCTTCCGCCGCAAGCTGAGCGGCCTTGTGCCCCAACTGGTCCTTGCTGTCGAGCGCAGCCTTCAGCTCCGTGCGCACTGCGTCCGCGCTGTCCGACTGCGTCTTCAGCTCGTCGCGCAACTGGGCGAGCGAGGCTTCGAGTTCCTGCATGTGTTGCTCGTGCACGCCGATCAACTCGCGTTGCGCGGCGCTCGCCTGCGATAGCGTTGCCGTCTGACGATCTGCTTCCGCGCGCAAGCGGTGCACCGCCCTGGCGCTCGCCAGGCGGTACGCGGCCAGTGCCACGAGGGCGGTGACGGCGCTGCCGGCCAGCGCTGCTACTAGAACCTGTTGAATCACAGCCAATCCTTCCGAATGTCCATTACAGTGAGCGGCAAGAGTCAGCCGCTCAATCGGCCAACGTATCGAGTTCCAGCTGGTCCGCATCGCCGCGTGTCGGGATGCCCGCGGTATCGACCGCGAGGCTCGCCGGCAGACTCACGATGGTCTGGAACTGGCGGAAACCGGCGCCCTTGTGGTCGTCGGTGAAGCGCAGGGCGATGCTGCCGTGCTCACGCCTGAGGAAGTCGCGCACAGCGTCCATACCGACACCGCGGCCCGATACTTCGGTAACCTTATCGGCCGTCGAGAAGCCCGGACGGAAAATCATCTCGGCGATTTCCTCGTCGCTCAGCTCCTGATCGGCTGCAATCCAGCCCTTCTCGAGCGCCATGCCGCGAATCCGCTGCAGCGCGAGGCCGCGGCCGTCGTCGCTGAGCGTGATCTGCACCGTTTCCCCGTGCATGCCCACTTCGATATTGATCGCGCCCGCGGCGGGCTTGCCTTGCGCAGTGCGCACGTCGGCGGTTTCGAGACCATGGTCGACGGAATTGCGCAGCAGGTGCATAAACACGTTCTTCAGCGCACCACCCGCCTCGCGCCGCAAGCGGTAGCCGTTGTCGTCAATTTGCACTTGCGGCGTTGCCTTGCCCAGTTCCTGCGCCAGCGACGGCAGCGATTCGAGCACACCCGACAGGGCCTCGCCTACGCTCTCCGTACCGAGCACGCGCAAAGCCTGACGCACGTTCTGGCGCATCGATTGCAGCGCGTGCAGATCGTCGGCCTTCGCGGCTTCGAGCAAACGCAGGCTCTCCTGAATATGCGCGATGTCGACCATCAGGAAACGCTCCGCGCTTTCGCGGCGGCTCGCACCCTTGCGGCCAAGGCTGACTTCGTTGATCGTCGCGTAGCTCTCGACAGCGGCGCGCACACGGGCCAGTTCCTGCATCAGACTGTCCTGATCCCACGCCGCGTGCACCTCTTCCGAATGACGCAGTTCGTGATAACGCTGCTCAGTCTCGTGCACGATGTTGGTCAGATGCTGCAGGTTGTAGGTCCGCGCGTTGCCCTTGATGGTGTGCATGTTGCGGAACAGCTCCGAGATCGCTTCGCGGTCCGCCTGCGAATGCTGGCGAATGATGCGCTCGTTCTCGTTGATAAAGCCCGCGGAGCTCTCGATGAAGTGATGGAACTTCTCTTCGCTCACCGCCAGAATTTCGCCGATCATTTCCAGCTGGCGCCTCTGCTCGCCGGCCTCTGCCGCGAGCTTGCGCAACTCGGTGACGTCGCGAATGCACAGCATGAGACGCACGATCGTGTCGCTGTCATCGGTGATGGCCGACCAGTTCAGATCGAGAATCTTCACGCGGCCATCGAGCATGCGCTTGGAGATCTCGGTGACCAGCAGGTGTTCGTTGAATGCAAAGTTGATTGCATCTTCGCCGAGACATGCAAAGCTCGCGGCATCGACTTGCGACAACACGTCCGCGCCGAGATCGGTGCCCGCGAACACCAGGTCCATCAGACTGCGGCCAGCAATGTCGTTGGTCTCGAAGATCGCTTCCAGATAGGCAGAATATTCGGAGTGGACGACCGCCCCTTCCACCACGGTCAGAATGCCCTGTTGCATGTTCTGCAACATCGCCTGAATGTCCGCGGTCTTCTGCTTGAGTTGCAGCGAGCTTTCCTGAATCTTCTCGATCATGCCGTTGAACGCCACGATCGAGTGACCGATTTCGTCCATGCGGCCCACCGGCACGCGACGAGTGAAGTCCTGGCTCGATGCGATCTCGCTCATCATCTCCTGCATGCGGGTCAGCGGTCGCGTGATCTGGCGATACAGCAGCGACCCGATCGACGTCAGCAGGATGATCGCAATACCGGTGACGATTGCAATGGCGGTCGTGGTCGTCGCCAGCGTACCGTTTAGCGTGGTGATGGCCTCGTCTTTCTCGCGGTTCTTCTCGATGCGCAGCGTCTCGACGATGCCTTCGAGCTCGTCGCGATACTGGGCCACGTTCGCGAACAGATACGCCTGCGCCAGCTCGTTCTTGCCGGCGGCCTTCATCTTGGCGGTGTCGTCAATTGCCGAAAAATAGTTCTCGAGGCTGTCGGCGGCCTGAGATACGAGACCCTTCTGCGCCAGGCTGGCGGCGTCGTGAGCCTGCAAGGCAAGCGCCTGCTGCAACGTCGCTTTCTTCTTCGTGAGTTCGTCCTGAGCCTGCGCGACGACGTTGCCGTCCGGCGCATACACGAGCGTCATGATGGCGAGCTGCACGTCCTTGACCTGGGAGACCAGATCGGCCGAGGCGAGCGCGCTAGGCACTACCCCTTCTGTCACCTGCTTGACCTCGGCAGCGCTGTGCCGGGTCTGATAGACCGCATAGCCGCCGATGGCGGACAGCGCGACGAACATCAGAATTACCAATAGCGTGATGCGATGACGGATAGTCATTTATGCAAATCCCCGAGGTCTAGCGTGTGATTTTTGCTCTTCATGAGAGCCGCCCGGATAGGTTGTGTTGGTCGGATTTTGCCGGGCGCCCAGATTATCGTAGACCGCATGTGACAGATCGATGACTAAAGATAGCGCCCTGATTTAAACGCCTAAGAAATTAAAGCGGAATAAAACGTAATTATTGCGAATCTTGAATACGCGCAATTTCTTTAGGATTTCCCTAAAGTTTTTTCGCTTGATGCCGTTAATACTTCGCCCTTTGCTTTCCATGCGTCGCGTTCGACGTCACGATCTAGCTCAGCACCCTCAGGCGGCGCCACCGCGTATCCATGTCTTTCAGCAGAGCGATGTAACTCACGGCGCGCTCGGTACCGAGGCTCGCGCTCGCGGCTTCGTTGGTCTCATTCCACAATCGCTCGAAGCGATTCGCCGCCTCCAGTCTCGCAAGCGGCTGGTTCAACAGAACAACAAATGCAAAAGACAGTTCTTCCACGCTTCGATGCATCTGTGAATGCACCGACATCGATTTGGCAAAGTGATTCAAACGGCCCTCAAGCGTTAGTTGTCATAGGTACGCAAAACTCCATCAGCACAATTCTCAACAAAGATTGTCACCAGAATATTACGGGGGTAGTTCAGATGAGCCGGAAATGCAATGTGTTGTTCCTGTGCCGCGCGAATTCCGCGCGCAGCGTCATGGCCGAAGCGCTGCTTCGCGAGCTCGGCGGCGAGCGTTTTGAAGCGTTTAGCGCTGGCATTGAACCAGCCGACGACGTGCACCCCCTCACGCTTGCACAACTACGCCCCACGATAGGCGATCTCGGCAGAGTGCGGCCAAAAAGCTGGAACGTCTATACGAAAGCAGATGCACCCGTGATGGACGTGGTGATCGCAATGTGTGAAGAAGCCGGCGAAGCACATGCGCCCGCGTTTCCCGGCAAGCCGATCTTCTGCGAGTGGAATTTTGCCGACCCGCTCGCAGCAGGCAGCGACAACGCCGAGCAAAAGCGTGTCTTCGAACAGGTGTTCCGGCAGATTCTGCGTCGCATCAGCGTGTTTGTTGCGCTTCCGCTGCACTCGATGCAAGCATCCGAACAGCGGCTCGCGGTCAATTCGATGGATGAACACGCGCCGCCCTCGATTGCAGCCGAGTAAGCACCGCACCACGAGCGGAAATGAACCCTTCGCAGGCATGCCGCGTGCTGCCGCAGTCGTCGCACGGTGCAAACGCAGCGCACCGTCGCTGACTTAAAAGGTTCATCGGGGCAACCTAGGATGAAACGTTCGCACTCACGGAGCAGCCAGCCGACATCCGCGACTTTGCCCCCCACCGCTTCCGGGAGTGCAAATGCTCGTTCACTTCATGCCGTCATCCGGCATCGTCGTCGCCATGCTGGTCGTCTGTCTCGTGATGGTGCTGGCATTCGAGGCGACCAACGGTTTCCATGATTCCTCCAACGCGGTCGCCACCGTCATCTACACGCAGTCGCTCAAACCTGGCCAGGCCGTGATCTGGTCCGGTCTGATGAATTTTATCGGGGTGATGGTGGGGGGAATTTCTGTCGCCTATGCGCTCGTCGAAATACTGCCGCCCGATGTGTTGACGCCACCGGACGGTTCGCCCGCCGTCCCGATGCTGGTGTCGATTTTCGCGGCGGCCCTGTTCTGGAACATCCTGACGTGGGCGTTTGCGATACCCAATAGCAGTTCACATTGCATCATCGGCGCGCTGATCGGCGTCGCGGCAGCCGACGCGCTGATCAAGGCGCGCAGCATGACGCAAGGAGTGGACTGGAAGCAGATCGTGATCGTACTAAAGGGGCTTGCCATCTCGCCGATACTGGGCCTGCTGCTGGCTGGCGGACTGTACGGCATCATGCGGCTCGTGGTGCGGCGCGGTCATCTGTTCGAAACACCGAAGGAAGGCCAGCCACCGGTCTGGTGGCTAAGAGGGTTGCTGGTTCTCACGTGTACCACGGTCAGCTTTTCGCACGGCACCAATGACGGTCAGAAAAGCATTGGCCTCATCATGTTGACGATCATCGGTCTGCTGCCGGCTGCATACGCGCTCAATCCACAGGCCACCGGTCAGATGACCGAACTCAGCCAGAACGCGGCAGCCGCCATTCCGCTGATTCAGCGCTATGGCGACGACGTCAAGGATCAGGCGCTGAAGTCCGCGACCTTGCTGCAAAACGCCGGCCCGCAACTGGCCAGCGAGGCGCACGAACTCAAGACCCGCGACGATTCCGCGAATTCACCGCAAACGGTGGCGGTGCGGGCACAACTGCGCGGAGCCGTGTACGATGTGCTCTCGGAACTCAAGCACGTCGGCGAGCAGAACGGTGCCAGCAAGGACGAGAAGGCGCAGGCAACGGATCTGCTGAAGAAAATGGGCCCGCCGGTGCAATACGCGCCATGGTGGGTTCGTGTGCTAAGCGCGCTATGCCTGGGTATCGGCACGATGATTGGCTACAAACGCGTGGTACGTACGTTGGGCGAACGGCTCGGCAGGCAACATATGACGCCGGGCCAAGGGGCCAGCGCGGAACTGGTCGGCTCGGTGCTGATCGGCACGGCTGGATTTACTGGACTACCGGTCAGTACAACTCACATCATTACGTCGGGAATTGCCGGCACGATGGTAGCGGGTGGCCAGGGTGTGCAAGGCGGTATGCTATGGCGTATCGCACTCACCTGGCTGGTTACCTTGCCTGTCACGATCCTGCTTTCCGCATGTTTATTCTACTTCCTTGCGAACCCCAACTTCTGACGACCAACACGCGCGCGGTGCCGGTTCCGCGCAACGCTCCGAGCCCCCGGCGGGGACCTGGGCGAAACTCATGACGCGACTGCACATACGTCATGCGGCAACCACATTGGCCGTACTCGGCGTCGGACTCGCAATGGGTGCGCCGTTTATCCTCGGCGCGCATGACGTGCTGACCGGCTTACGCAGCGTCTCCCTTCAGATCTTTGCGGTACTGGCGGCAAGCGCCGCGCTAAGCGCTGCTGCCAAGGCGGGAAAACTGCATCTGATGCAAGGCGCGCTTGGCCTGCGGCTACGCTTCCTGCGCACGCTAACGATTACCGTCGTCACCGATTTCGCATTTCTCGTCTCGCCGCTGGGCGCAGCGGGCTACGGCGTGAATATGGGCCTGCTGCAGCGTTCGGGAGCCTCGTGGGCACTCGCCACCACGGTGGTCGGCGCGGACCAGGCGTTAGACCTCACGTTCTTCGCGGCCGCCGTGCCGCTCTCGTTGCTGCTCGCGCTCGGACCGCTCAGTCAGGTGACGCCGAACTTCCCGTTATCCACCGTCCTCACCGTACTGGCGGCGCTCGCGATCGTCGTGGCTGTGCTGTGGCTCTGCCGTCGCCCCGCCGTCGCCGCGCTCGACGCAGCGGGGCGACGCATCGTATGGCTGCGGGCGCGGCGCGCGCGCTGGACCCGCTTTCGCCAGAGCGTAGGGCGGCAATGGGTGCTGCTGCTGACGGGGCCGCGCTGGCGTCTTGCAGCGCTGCTGGTGTTGACCACCTTGCAATGGCTGCTTCGTTACAGCGCGCTGTGGTTCATCCTGCATGAACTCGGCTATCGCTTGCCGCTTGGTTTCGTGCTGGCGGTGCAGGCCGTCGTATTGCACGCGGCGCTGTGGACAGGCGTGCCTGCCGGAGGCGGCAGCGGCGATCTGGCGCTGGCCGCCGCATTCGCGCCATGGGTGCCGCGCGCGGCCATGGCGACCGCGCTCGTGCTGTGGCGCTTTGCGACGCTCTATTGCCCGTTACTGCTCGGCGCTGCAGGCTTTATCGCGCTGGCGTGGCGCCGCCGCGGTGCCGTACCGCTCGCACAATAGAGTGCCGGGCACCACGTCAAAGCCAGGCGCTTTCTCAAAGACCCTTACGCGGCCGTATCGCGCGGCTTTCTGATTCTTACCGAAAGCCGAGCGCGGCCCGGATGATCGACCCGCAGGACAAATAGCTGCAGCGTCTGGGTAATCAACGCAAGTGGGTAGGTCACCTTCAGCAGATCGGAGATCATGCGCCACTCGGCGCGCACGCCCTTCCAGTAGCCGAGCTTTTCGGTCTTGCGCGCCTGCGTGACGTGCGGCCAATGCGTGACCGCAATCGAAAGCCGGCGCGAGATGATGCGCCGGTTCATGAACATTTCAATGCCGAAGCGCGGCAAGCCATGGATTTCCTTGAGCGCTTCGTCGAGCAACTGCTTTCTGACGACGCGCTCCCCGGAGACGAAATCAAGGCCGATAAAGCGGAACAGCAGCAGGCTGTTCTGCCGCAGGCTCATGCTGACGTCGGCGCATCCACTCAGGACGGGGGCGGCCAACGCGCTGATGTGGTCCAGCGCCAGGCCCTTCAGATCGGCATCGAGCAGCATAAGCCACTCGTGCTCCGCGGCTGCTATACCCGCGGCCATCGCCGCGCTCTTGCCGCGGTTCTGCGCGCACTGGATCAGTCTGACCGAAGGAAAGCGCCTGACGACGTCGGCCGTGCCGTCAGTCGAGCCATCGTCGACGACGATGACTTCGGCTAGCAGCGGATGGACCGACGCCACCGCCAGCACCGCAGCGATACGCGGTGCTTCGTTATAGGCGCAAATGATGCATGAAACCCGGTGACCTCTAGATGGCATAGAAAATAGTCGTCGTATTGCGGGAGGGGACAGCCCGGTCAAGCGGACCTGGCGAACGGCAGACGTCCGATTTTGACCGCGTTTTATGACCGTTTCATCTGCTTCACGATTGCCGAGCAGAGAACCACATGAAAAAGTCGTTAGCGTGACAAGTGAACGAAAAATGCGTGAATCATGAAGAGCCCGTGCCTCCATTACGCCGCATCGTGCGCACCCGCTCCCCCCGCTTTACATTCGCGTAAGCACCCGACCGTTGCGCACGCCGCGGTGCGCGCCATGCCGCCAGGTCAGCATGCCGTTGACGATCACCGCTTCGATGCCTTCGGCGGTCTGGATAGGGTCGTCATAGGTGGCGCGATCGCGTACCGTGGCCGCATCGAACACGACGACATCCGCATGCTTGCCCACTTCGATAGTCCCGCGATCCTTGAGGCCGAAGTTTTTGGCGGTCAGTCCGCTCATCTTCCAGACCGCCGTTTCAAGCGGAAATAGAGCCACGTCACGACTATAGTGGCCTAGCACTCGCGGGAACGTTCCCCACAAACGCGGGTGAGGCTTGCTGCCGCCAGCGAGGCCGTCGGAGCCGATCATCGTGTCCTCGAAGGCCATGATGTTCCTGACGTCGCCCTCGTCCATGCTGAAATAGACCGCGCTTGCCGGCTGCAGACGCTGTGCGGCTTCCACACGGCTTACTTTCCATTCGTCGGCAATCTCGGCAAGCTCGCGTCCCGAGTATTCCGGGTAAGGCTCGCTGGTCGCGATCACGACACGCCCCTGTAGTTTTTCCTCGACCGTATGCAGCATCGTCGAACTGGCGGTGTACGGATAGCAATCGAGCGCGACGCATTGGCACTGCATTGCAGCGCGTATCAGCGGCAAGGTTACAACCGACTTGCCGAAGTTCGCTTCCCGCATCAGTTTGTGGTGTGAAATGACGACACGTACATCCAGCGCCCGGCCAATGGCAAAGGTTTCATGCAGAGAATCCACACAGCCTTCCGCCTCGTTGCGCATGTGCGTCGCGTACACGGCGCCGGTGCCCGTCAGCGGACGGCACACCTCGATGACTTCCGAAGCAGGTGCTAGTGCTGCGGGCGGATAGTAGGTACCCGTCGATACGCCGATTGCTCCCGCGTCCAACGCTTCGCTCAGCAGGTCGCGCATCGCCGCGATCTCTTCATCAGTGGCCGCGCGATCGAGCGAGTCCATTGTCATCACGCGCAACGTGGTGTGCCCTACCATGGCGGCGACGTTCACCGAAGCAGGGGCCGCGCGTAGCGCATCGAGGTAATCGGCAAACCGCCCAAAAGCGGATGCCGTCGACGAGTCGGGTTGCTGCAGCAGACTAAGCGGTAAAGGCAGTGCCATGTTCGCTTTGAGCGGCGCGAGGCTAACGCCGCAATTGCCGGTGACAACGGTGGTCACGCCCTGCGAGATCTTGCAGATCATCTCGGGGTCGGACAGCACGGACTCGTCATCGTGAGTGTGCGAGTCGATAAAACCCGGCGCGACAATCTTGCCGCCGGCATCCAGGTCAGCACGCGCGGCTTGCCCGGACAGATCGCCGACAGCAGCGATCATGCCGTCGCGAATGCCTACATCCGCATCGAAGCGCGGACGGCGCGTGCCATCAACGACCGTGCCGCCGCGAATCACCAGGTCGAAAGGAGGCGGAGTGTGCTCGCTCATAGTAGGGGTCTCAGTTCAATGAACCTGATTCAGGTTGCTCAATCGGCCACTTCGGATACCTGATCTTTCTATAAGTCAGCGCATTCCAGTCCGGACTCGCAGAACCCGGGGCGCCGACGTACAGAATATCCTCAGCGATCGTCGCAAACGACGCATGAAAATGCTGGGCCGACTTGACCACCACAATCCGCTTGCTGGACAGGTCACACTGAAGTTGCGTGAACAGATCCACATTCATGGCTTGGCCGCGCAACGTGTTGAGGACGATCTCGATGCCCTCCATCTCGATCAACGCGCAATCGCCCATTTGCGTCGGCGTTCCGCCATTGCCGGTCATTTTCAGGTCGCGCATGAGCGCCCTGACGACACAGCGGCCGTCCACCGGGTCGCCCGACAACGGTCCGATCTTGCCGCCTATGCGCATATCGAGCCGCGAGCCGACGCCCGCGTCGAACGCAATACTGACCGCAACAGGATCCCATAGCGGACCGAGCGCCGCATTGCGGATACCGCGTTCGAGCATGCGCCGCAGGATAAACGTGGAATCGCCTGCTGCGCCGCTGCCGGGGTTATCGGAGCGGTCTGCCAGCACCACGGGCCCGCGCGGCGCAACCATGGCCCGGTCGAGTGCGGTGTCGATGTCGAGATAGCGCACCAGCAGCATGTCGCGCATCGCCACCAGATCGTCGGCCAGTTCACGCGCAAGTTGCTGCGCCGCCTGCGCGTCGCCGTCGGCATAGACGAGCACTTTCGTGCCCATGTCGGGTACGTCGCCGGTCGCAAAACCCTGCACGATCGAAACAGTCAGAATGCCGTTGTGGCCTTCGAGCGACTGGATGCGCTCGACCAGCGAACGACCGGGTTCGCGCGTCGTGTGAATCGGCACGACCATATCGCAATCGATCACCGCTGAAACCGGCGCGATCTCACGCTGTGCGAGACGCCTGCATAGATCGGCCAGTTCGTAAGCGCGCTCGAGGATGTCGGTATGCGGATACTCCTTGTACGCCACGAGCACGTCGCTATGCGCGATCATCGCTTTGCTCAGGTGAGCGTGCGGATCGAGTTCCGCGCCGATCACCACACCGGGCCCGACGATTTCACGCACCCGCGCGAGCAGATCGCCTTCGCAATCGTCATAGCCGTCGGCGACCATTGCCCCGTGCAGGCCGAGCAGCACGATATCGACGGGCAACGCGGCGCGCAGGTCGGCCAGCAATTCGTCACGCAGCGACTCATAAGCCTCGCGCGTGACGGTGCCGCCAGGCTGCGCCGAGGCAACCATGCCTTCGATCAGCGTCCAGTCATAAGCCTGCGCGCGTTGCCGTGCAGCCCACAGCGGTCCACCAAACGACGACATCTCGGCAGGATGGCAACCCGCTGAAAAATAGCGACGCTCCTTGAATGCGGCGAGGCCAGTCAGCATCGGCGCGAAGGTGTTGGTCTCGGTCGCAAGACTGCCGGTAAACACACGCATCGGATCTCCTTTCACGGATTACCCGCCAACGGACGAACCGCAACGGCGCGGGCCGGGTTCCACGTCGCCGACACAAGTGTCGCCAGCACGCCGGAAACCAGCAACAGCCAGAATGCCGCAAGATACGAACCACCGCTCGCGGCAATCAGTGCGCCCATCGCGACCGGGGCAATCGAATTGCCCAGTTGCCCGCCGAAGTTCATCAACCCCGTCGCACTGCCGATCAGATGCTCCGGGAAGTGGCGCAACGGCGCGGAAAACACCGTGGCATAGACAAAGTTGAAGGCCAGCAGAAACAGCGTCCAGTACATGACGAGCAGCGCGATCGAGGTAGTCGTGATCATCAGCGCAAAGAATACCGCGCTAAACAGCGCGCCAAGCAGCATGAAGACGCGCTCGCGCCCGTTGCCGTACTTGTCGAGCAGCACGCCAACCGCATTGGTCCCGGCGAACGCAATGAGGTTGGGAACGGTCGCGGCGAGACCGATGTGCAGCAGATCGATCCGGTACGCTTTCATCAGATAGGAGGGCATCCACGACTGCACCCCGACATACAGCATGCTGGTGAAGAACCAGATTGCCGTCAGCTTCCATGCCATCGGCGTGCGCAGCAACGCGCTCCACGAAACGCGTGGACGGTCTGCGGCGCGCTCGCGCTGGCTCGCCATGCCGCTGCGCAGCGCGAACCACAGAATCAGCGCTACACCCATGCCGACCACTGCGAGGATATGAAACGAACCACGCCAGCCGAGCCGTGCAACCGTCAACCCGATCAGGCCCGAACCCGCTGCATTGCCGAGAAACACGGTGGAAATCAGAAACGACTTGGCGCGCGCTCTTTCCGGCTTGGGAAACACTTCGGCCACCGTCACCGAACTGGCCGGCGAGAAGCTGCCCTCGCCGACGCCGAACAGAAAGCGAATGACGAGCAACGAGCCGAACGACCATGCCATGCTGGTAGCGCCCGTAAACACCGACCACATGACAATGCACAGCACCACGACAATACGTGAGCCGAAACGGTCCGACAGCCAGCCGCCGGCCAGTTGCATCAACGCGTAACTGATGTAGAACGCGCTGAGCAGCATGCCGGCTTCACGCGCATCGAGCGAAAGTTCGTGGCCGATCGGAATGATCGCCGTGCTCATGAGGATGCGGTCCGCGTACCCCACCGCCCAGGCAAGGAACAACCCCGACAGGCACGCCGCCTTCTGTGAGCTGGAGAAACTGGCTTCCACGCAACCTCCTTATGGACTACGGATTGATCCGGTGTGGCCCGGACTGCGGTGTGGTTCTGTTCATTGCAAGCTTCATTGCGAACCTCACTGCAAACTATATGAACCGCGCCATGCTGCGCCCAATGAAAATAAAACGCTGTAATATAACCTCGGGCTATAGGCGCGTCATCATGCGGGCCTCACGTTACTCCACAGGAGCCTCGGGTGCGTTTGCGACATATCGAAGTGTTCAGTGCCATCATGCTGACCGGTTCCACCAATGCGGCAGCGCGACTCCTGCACATCTCGCAACCGGCTGTCAGCAAGATGCTTCAGCACGCGGAACGCACGGTGGGCTTTCCGCTCTTCCTGCGCAGCAAGGGCAAGCTCGTGCCGACCCAGGAGGCGTTGCGCCTGCAGCAGGAGTTGAAGCCGTTCGACGAGCAATTGAAGCGCATCCGCCGGCTCGTCACGAGTCTTTCGCAAGGCGCAGCGCGTCCGTTGCGCGTCGCGGCAACACCCGCGCTGGCGCATCATCTGTTGCCCCAGGCCGTTGCACGCTGGGCACAAGCGTTTCCGCAATTGCGTTGTGAACTGGCTGTTTCCCATACGCGCGAGATCGAGCAGGCCCTGCTGCTCGACGAAATCGAACTTGGCCTGACCATGAGTCCGGTGTCACATCCGAACCTGCTGCTCACGCCGCTGCGCCGCTGCAACCTGTGCGCGATCGCGCCGGCCGGCTGGTGGTCCGCGAAACTGCTCACACGACCGCTGCAGGCGAAAGAACTCGCCAATCAGCCGTTCATTACGATCGACGCCAACGACTACCTTGGCGCCATTCTGTCGAACTGGCTCGCCGACGCCGGACAAAGCCCGGCAAGCGCCATCTCGGTTCAGACCTACCCGCTCGCGAAGTCGCTGGTGCAGGCGCGTGTGGGCGTGGCCCTCGTCGATTCGTTCACCGCGAACTATCCGCCCAATGGCGCGGAGATCCAGGTGCGGCCCCTCGATATCGACGCCAGCCTGAACGTCTATGCGCTGACCCAGCATGAGCATCCGCCGCCGCGCAGCGCGGAGCGTCTGATCGAATTCCTGCGCGAAGGCGGCGAAGCGACCGATACCTGAGGCCCGCTGACAGGCTGTCTATAACCCGGAGCTATAACCCGCCTGCAGATCGGTATTGGACGGCCCCAACGGCACTACGGAACAATGGTTGCTCATTCACCTGGGTCTCCCAATTACCCCCTACTGCCATGCATGTACTTGTCATCGGAGCCGGCGTAATCGGACTCGCCACAGCATGGTATCTGCGCGCCGACGGGCATCAGGTCACCGTCGTCGAACGCAACCAGGACGTCGGCCTCGAAACCAGCTTCGCCAACGGCGGTCAGCTCTCCTATAGCTATGTCGCCCCGCTCGCGGGCCCGGGCGTCCTCTCCAAACTGCCTGGCTGGCTGCTGCGCCACGATTCGCCCGTCCGCTTCCGGCCAAGCGCCGACCCGGAGCAGTGGCGCTGGCTGCTGCAGTTCGTGCGTGCCTGTACGCTCGAGCAGAGCGAGGCGTGTACCCGCAAGCTGCTGTCTTTGTCGTTTTTCAGCCGCGATCTGATGCATGAGCTGCTCGTGCATGAACCCGACATACGCTTCGAACACGCGAACGCGGGCAAGCTAGTGGTGTATCGCACGGACGCTGCTTTCGATGCAGCGTGCCGTCTGCTGGACTACCAGCGCTCGCTCGGCTGCGAACAGGACGCGCTCGATGCGAAGGCGTGCATCGCGAGAGAACCCGCCCTCGCCCATCTAGGCAGCCAGTTGTGCGGCGGCATTTTTACCGCCAGTGAAGACAGTGGCGACTGCTACCAGTTTTGCGTGAGCATGATGCAGCTATTGCGCGAGCGCGGGGTTGGCTTTCGTTTCGGCACCGCGGTCACGCAACTGCGCGAGGTCTCGGCACAAAGAGTTGCTGCGTATGCGGGTGAGGAACGGCTCGACGCGGATCACATCCTGCTCGCCAACGCTGCGCCAAGCGTACCGCTGCTTCGCGCCTTAGGGATTCGTGTGCCGCTTTATCCACTCAAGGGCTACAGCCTGACCGCGCCCGTTGTGGCAGATGCAGCCGCGCCGCGCATCAGCATCACTGACTTCGAGCGCAAGATCGTCTATGCACGATTGGGAAACCGGCTGCGGATCGCGGGCATGGCCGATATCACTGGCCGGCTCGCCGACATCGATCTCAAACGGGTAGCGACGCTGCGTGCGCAATCGGCCGCCACCTTTCCCGGTGCTGTCGATTTCGACACCGCCGCCGTGTGGTGCGGACTTCGCCCCGCCACGCCGAAGAGCATGCCTGTCATCGACGGCACGCGCTTTGCCAACCTCTGGCTGAACCTGGGACAGGGTGCGCTCGGCTTCACGCTGGCGCTTGCGTCGGGACGTCTGATTGGAGATCTGGTCGCACGCCGCGAACCGGCCATCGCACTCGATGGTTTCGGACTCCGCAGCATGTAAAGCCGCATTGCGGCTCTCAGTTGCATCTCAACCGGACGGTCCCATGCCATTGGCCAACTGGGTCCCGTCCGGCTGCAACGCATACACCACGTCGGGACATCCTTCTTCGTTATCGCTGCCGTCGCCAAAAGCGATCGCGACAAATCCATGTCGCTCGTAAAACGCGCGCGCCCGTCTGTTTTCGGCAAAGCAATGCAGATGAATGGGCAAGCGCGCGTTCGCCCTCACCTCAGCCAGAAGGCTCGTGCCGACACCCTGGCCGACTCGCGACGGCATGACGTAGAGTTGATCGAGCCACAGCACGCCGTCGACTGTGGAGATCGCGGCGATGCCAACGATCAGCCCTCGCGTGTCGGTCGCCACGATGACGCCACCCGTCGGGATTAACCAGTCTGCGATCCACCGGCAGACGGCGAGATCGGAATGCGCGAGCGGCGCAAACGGCATCAATTCCTTGCGCGCCCGGAGAAAAACATCGGCGACGCCGCCTATATCAGCAACCGTGGCTGGGCGGATGATGAGTTCCAGCTTCAACTCCATTTCGATGCGGTTTTCAGAGCGAGGTTTTTATAAGCACTCAGTGCAGGATACGCGTCTTTCAACTCGACAATCCCGGCACACTGACGCCGAAAGTTTGCAACAGCAGGACCACGTTCAGCACAAGCACCACGACCCCCGAGAACCCGGCCGCGAGCATCATCGGCACGCCGTTCCGATACTGGCCCATCACCCGCTCGCGGCAGGTGAACCAGATCAGTGCCGCCATCGGCACAGGCAGCGCAAAGCTCAGCACCACCTGGCTGATGACGAGCGCATGCGTCGCATTCACTCCCAACGCGACGACGATAAACGAAGGCACCATCGTAATCGCTCTTCGCAGCCACAGCGGAATCTGAAAGCCGACGAAGCCCTGCATGATCATCTGCCCTGCCATGGTCCCGACCACCGAACTCGAGATTCCCGACGCAATCAACGACAGCAGAAAGATCCCTGCCGCGCCAATGCCGAGCAACGGTGCAAGCGTGTGATACGCCGTTTCGATTTCGGCGACTTCCGGATGGCCTGCATGGAAAGCCGCGGACGCCATGATAACCATGGCGATATTGATCAGTCCCGCAATCGTGAGGGCGATTACCACTTCGATATTGGAGAATCTCAGCAGCATGACCCGTTCGCCCTCGTTGCGCGCGGGGGCGCGGTTTTGCGTGAGGCCCGAATGCAGAAACAGCGCATGCGGCATCACGGTGGCGCCGATAATGCCCACGGCAATCGTCACCGCACCGGCATCCGGCAATTGCGGCGTGAAAAGGTGGCCGAATACGCTGGGCCACGCCACCCGCGTGATGAAGAGTTCGGCCAGATAGGAGAGCCCGATGATGCCGACCAGCGCGCCGATCGCCAGTTCCAGAGGCCGGAAACCGGCCTTCTCGAACAACAGCAGGAAGTACGTGACGAGCGCCGTGACGATCATGCCGGCCAGCAAAGGCATATGAAACAGCAACGCGAGACCGATCGCACCGCCCAGAAACTCGGCCAGATCGGTCGCCATTGCGGCAATTTCACTCACCATCCACATCGCGAATACGAGCGGCGCAGGAAAATTTTCCCGGCATAATTCGGCGAGATTGCGCCCCGTGACGATGCCGAGTCTGGCCGAGAGCGCCTGAAACAGCATGGCCACGATGTTGGCGAGCAGAACCACCCACAGCAAGGCGTAGCCGTAGCGAGCGCCGGCCTGGATGTTGGTCGCGAAGTTGCCGGGGTCCATATAGGCCACCGAGACGACCACCGCCGGTCCTGCAAACGGCAACACCATGGCCGCGCCGCGGCGGCGCCCTTCGAGCACCTCGCGGATCGCCAGGGTGGTGCGCCCGGTGACCGTGCCGGAGGCCGTTTTGTCGCGCACACGTTCGTCCATCTGTGCCTCGTCGGATTGCCCCGAATCGCAAAAGATGCGATCCGCAGGCATTTGATCGGCCCACACGTGCTAATTTCTCACATTTGCCGCGAGCGTGCGTCATCGAAAACCGCGCTCAGGACGTTAATGAAGTGCGGCTTTACCGCACTTCCATGAAGGCACAGCTTTTCGGTGTCGCTTTACACCTTCGGATACTTTACAGAATGCCTTACTCGCCGGTTACATTTCTTTCGAGAGCCACCCTGGCCGCCGCGGCCGCCTTCTCCCTGATCGGCCACCTGAATACCGCTTACGCCGCCGACCGGGTCATCGTGCTCGACTCGGGCGAGTCCGAACTCTCGCTGATCGACGAAGCTACCCACAAAGTGGTCGGCACCGAGCCGACCGGCAAAGAACCGCATCATCTGATGATCACGCCGGACGGCAAGTCGCTGATCGTCGCCGATTCGATTTCGAACAACCTGATGTTCGTCGACCCGCACACCGGCGCGGTGCAGCGCACCGTCGACGGTATCGAGGACCCGTATCAACTCGGTTTCTCGCCGGATCACAAGTGGTTTGTCACGGCTGCGCTGCGCATGGACCGCGCCGACATCTACCACTATGACGGCACCAACATGACGCTCGTCAAGCACATTCCGCTTGCGAAGACGCCGAGCCACATGACGTTCGCTTCCGACAGCCGCACCGTATTCATGACGCTGCAGGACTCGGGCGAACTCGCCGCCATCGACCTGCCCACGCAAACGGTGCTGTGGAAAATGCACGTGGGCAACGAGCCGGCCGGCCTGTGGATGACGCCCGGCGACAAGTACCTGCTGGTCGGCATGACCGGCGAAGACGACGTGGCCGTGGTCGACTGGCGCAAGCAGCAGATCGTCAAAAAGATCCACACGGGACGCGGCGCGCACAACTTCCGCAACCTCGATGACGGCAAGCACGTGGTGGTTTCGAATCGCGTCGAAAGCACGATCAGCATTATCGATTACACCACGCTCACCAACGTCGGCGACATCACCGGACTGATGCCCGGACCGGACGACATGGAACTAACTCCGGACAAGCGCTATCTATGGGTCGGGTTCCGCTTCGCCAAGCACGTCGGCATCATCGACCTGACTACGCGCAAACTGATCGATACCATCGCGGTGGGCCGCTCGCCGCACGGCATCTATTTCGACAATCGCGCACCGGTAATTGCACCGAACCCGGACTAAACGAACGGCCTGCCGAAAGATGCATTGCATGACCAGTCATTCACGAGGATTCTGATGTTCCATGAAATCGTCGCGCAGCTCGACAACATGGTGTCCGCCCTGCAGACGCTGCTATATGTCGACGTGGTGCAGCCGTTTTTCTACCGCTTCGGCCTGATGGGTTACGACGAAGACACCTATGACGCCCTGTACTGGGTGATCATCGGCGCGCTGCAAATCGTCGTCATGTATCTCGCGCTGCGTCCGCTCGAAGCGCTGCGCCCCATCGAAGAGTGGAAGGACCGCAAGGCCTTGCGCGCCGACGTGCTGTACACGTGGATCGCCAAGCTGGGCATCATCAATATCGCGTTCTTTTTCATGCTCCAGCCGCTGTTCGATCACTGGCAGAGCCTGATCTCGATCTACAACGTTCCGAACATCGATATCGACAACCTCTGGCCAGGGGTGACGGATCAGCCGATTGTCTCGTTCCTGATCTATCTGGTGGTGCTCGACTTTGCCGGCTACTGGTATCACCGCTGGCAACACCGCTTCGGCGTGTGGTGGGAACTGCACGCGGTGCATCACAGCCAGCAGCAGATGTCGTTGTGGAACGACGACCGCAATCACTTCCTCGACGACATCATCCAGGCCGCATTCTTTGCAGCGATCTCGCTGTTTATCGGCGTGCAGCCGAACCAGTTTGTCGTGCTGATTGCAGTCAGTAACTTCATGCAGAGCATTCAGCACGTCAATGCGCGCTTGCCGTATGGGTGGCTACTCGAGCGCATTGTCGTCAGCCCGATCTTTCATCGCCGCCATCACGCGGTCGGTTATGGTCATGAAGGCACGGCTTATGGCTGCAATTTCGGTGTGCTGTTTCCGTGGTGGGACATGATGTTCCGCACGGCATCGTGGAATCGCACGGTCGAGCCGACCGGTATTCGCGATCAGTTGCCGGCACCTCTCGGCGATAACCGCCCTTACGGCCAGGGTCTGCTCGCCCAGCAATGGCTGGCGTTCGGCCGCATCGCCGCACGTCTGACCGGCCGGCGCGCGTTCGCGCCGGGCACAACCGACGCAGCAAACTGACCCGTCGACGCAGGGCGGCCTGCCGCCCTGCGCTATCACGCTCGCTGTAAATCAATCTCTTCACGGTCACGCCAGACGCGCCGCTGTCGTACCCCGCCACGCAGTACGTCCTCCACTGTTCGAACCTTCGCGTATCCTTGCGTCGCACTGCATCGCAAGCTCTCACCAGCAAGCCGATTACGCAATGGTTGCATGTCCTTACAAATCGGCCTGCTTTTCGATAGGTCTCCAAGGGATCGAATCTGGCGCCGCAAAGCGCGCTCTTACGATCGTCCAACGGGCTCTATGCAGCGCTCACATTTCGTTGCAAACTCGCGTCCCGGTTACACCGCGAATGTCATCCGCTCCCACGTTCGCGACGTTAGCCAGTTGGACGTACCCATAAAGGCCGCTTTCGACTTCGGGCCTGACAAAATGAAACCTTCGGAGCAGCCGATAATGACAACAACCTTCCACCGCCTGCGCGCGACCGCGCTCACGGTCTCCGCCGTTCTTGCCATGATTCCGTTCGCGGGCCACGCTCAGGTGCCCTCGCCCACAGCGCCCGCTGCTTCGGCTGCCGGTGACCCGCCTGACCGCGTCGCACGTTTGAATTACTTCGCCGGCACCGTGACGCTGGAACCTGCCGGCCTGACCGACTGGTCCTATGCCGTACTGAACCGGCCGCTGACGACCGGCGACCAGTTGTGGGCCGATGCCAACGCGCGCGCGGAACTGCATGCCGGTTCGACGGCGCTGCGGCTCGATCAGCAGACCGCGCTCGACATCGTCAACCTGAATGACACGATCACGCAGTTGAAGGTCACGCAAGGCACGCTGTCCGCTCACGTGCGCGCATTGCCGGGCGGTCAGAACTTCGAGATCGACACACCGAACGTGGCGCTTGTCGCCACCGCGCCAGGCCTGTTCCGCGTCGACGTTGCAGCCGACGGCAGTTCGACCACCGTCACGGTGCGTGCAGGCACCGCCACGGTGTACGGTGATGGAGGCTCGTTCCAGGTGAACGCGGGCCAGCAGATCCAGTTTGTCGGCACCAACCTGCAACAGCAGGCAGGCGGCGGTGCACCGGCACCCGATGCGTTCGACCAGTGGGTCGCCAGCCGCGATCGCGCGGAAGACAACTCGGTCTCCGCACGCTACGTCTCACGCGAAATCCCCGGTTATGAAGACCTCGACGCCAACGGTACGTGGCGTAGCGACCCGACCTACGGCGAAGTGTGGGTGCCGACCGTAGCTGTCTCAGCAGGCTGGGCGCCGTATCACGAAGGCCACTGGGCGTGGATCGCGCCGTGGGGCTGGACGTGGGTGGACGACGCGCCGTGGGGCTTCGCACCTTTCCACTATGGACGCTGGGCCTATGTCGGCCGCGCGTGGGCATGGGTGCCGGGTCCGGTGGTCGTGAGCCAGCCGCCGGTGTATGCACCGGCGCTGGTGGCCTTCGTCGGCGGCGGTGGTGGTGGCGGCGGCGCGCATTGGGGTGTCGACCTGGCGATTGGCGGAGCAGTAGGCGCCGGCGTGGCGTGGTTTGCACTCGGGCCGGGAGAGCCGTGGCATCCGGCGTATCACTACAGCCCGACGTACTACAACCGCATCAACAACGTGAACATCACCAATGTTCACAACACGACGATCATCAACAACATCCACAACACGTACATCAACCAGAACGCACCGGGCGCCATTACGGCGGTACCGGCAAATGCGTTCGTACGCGGCGAGGCGGTTGCGCAGGCAGCGCGTCCGTTCAATGCGCAGAATCTGGCCCATGCGCAGATCGGTGCCGGCGCGCCGGCTATCGCGCCGGTTCAGCAAAGCTTTGCCGGCGCGCTGCGCCCGGCTCATGTGGGTGCACCGGCAGCGCTCGCGCAGCGTCAGGTGGTGGCGACCCGCGCACCGGTCGTGCCGGCCGCTTACCACGACACGTTAGCCCAACGCTTTGCAGCGGGCGGCGGCAAAGTGGCGGGGGCCGGCGCACCGGTGGTACGCACTGCGGCGCCTGCTGCCTTCACTGCCGTGGCACATCCGGGCGCGCCGGGTGCAGCAGCACCTCGTGGAGGCTTCCAGGTGATCAACCGGGCACAGGTTCATCCAGTCGGTCCGCAAGGCGCTCCTGGGCACGGCAATGAGGCGCAAGCGGGTCATGCGCCGAATGCAGCGGCTCCGGGTGCAGCAGCACCGAATGCCGCCGCTCCGAAGCCGCAAGCCGGGGAGCAGTTGCATCCGAACGCAGCTCAGGAGAACGGCGTACCACGTCCGCAAGGCGAAGCTCCGCACGCACAGCCGGAAGAACGTAACGCGCGCCCTGCCGAAGCCGGCGCCGCGGCACCGCATGCACCGGAAGCCGGGCATGCCCAGCCGGAAGCCCAGCATGCGCAGCCCGAGCCACAGCGTCCTGCCGAAGCCGCCGCCGGCCAGCAGCCACAGCATGCTCAGGAAGCCGCACCCAGGCCGCATGAAGCGCAACCGGCCCAGGCGCCACACGCGAACCCGCATCCGGCCGAGCCGCATGCCAATCCGCACCCGGCAGCGCCGCATCCGGAACCGCACCCGGAGCAACATGCACAGCCGCATCCGGCTCCAGAGCAGCACAAGCCGGAAGGTGAGCATAAAGACGAGCATCCGCACTAAGCTCGTTGCGGCTGCCCGTTCTGCGGGCAGCCGCCGTCAAGGCGTCATCACCCCGGACGCAGCGATCGCGCCGTGGCCACCAGATTGATCGGACTCACACGAATGATCCCGCCACGCGGGCTATCGATGTCCGCGATCAGCGCGAACGATGTCGCGACCACCAACGGCAATACCAGCAGCAGCGTCAGGCCCACTTTGGCCGAGCGTGCGCCATAACCGACCAGCAGGTTGCAGCACACCGCGATCGCCACCATGAGCCCCCACGCGGCGATCGGAATGCGATTCCACCACGCGGCCTGCGTGTACCCCTGCGAGTTCAGCACATCGTTCATGCCGGCCACAGCCAGCGCAGTGACGGGCGTCGGCTGCGCCGCAGCAGCGTCGCGCACTGCGGCCCACAAACCCGACTGCAGTTGCGCAGTGGCCGTGTTGATCTGTTCGAGCTCCTGCACATCGCGCGTCGTGTAAAACAGCACACGTTGTTCGAGGTAATGACCCAATAGCGTTCTCACCTGCTGCGCATCCGCAGCGGGCAGCAAATCCGCACGCACGAACTCCGTGCCGATTGCGTTGGCTTCTTCTTCCTCATAGTTCTTGCGCTGATCGTATCGCCCCACTGCCATGGAAAAACTGAAGCCGATCATGAGCGCAAGCAGCGTGAGCGTCGCGGCCTGAACGACGTTGAAGTCTTCGCGCGACTCTGCAGTGAGGGCCTTCACACGCCTGAGCAGACTCGCCCCAATCCACGCCGACAAGGACATCGCCACCAGCGTCGACACAAACACCACCGCCGGATAGTCCATTGCATTACGCATACGCTCCCCCGGATTGCGAATCTCGAACGAGGCTTAAGAGCCTGTCTTCAGATAATATCGGCCATCGGCTGCAACATTCGGACCGAAGCCGCATGCGGCCACTGCACCGTGCGTCGCGATGTCGAGCGTCTCAGGCGCGGTCAGCCTGAACTCGAGCAGGCATTTATCCCCGTGGCCGTCATACGCGCCAAGATTGCCCGCTTTCGCAGTGGCCTCGATCGTGGCGCCGACCGGCTCTTCCGAGACGACCACTCGCGCAATGGCGCCGAAAAACCGCACGTTTGCCACAACGGTTCCAGTGTTGACCACCGGCTGACCTTCGTTGCTGACGCTGGGATAGACGAACCGTGCCTCGAGCCGATACACGCCGTGACGCCCTTTCACCGGGGCGAGTGTGACGGTGCTCCATGCGCCCAGGCTCAGATAACGTGCGAAGCTCACCCCGGACGCGGGCAGACCCTGCACCACCTGCTTGTCTGCGATACCGGACAGACGTTGCTGCGCCACCTCGACGACGCGGCTTAGCATCGGATCGTCGGGCGCATCCTTGCCGCGGCTTGCGGCAGTGCGATAGTACGCACGGGCATTCGAAAACGCGCCCAGCCCCGCCTGCACATCGCCCTCGTGGATCAGGGCCATCGTGGCGCGTGCATGCGCCGAATTGAGGGCCTTCGGCGAGTTCTCTTCTTCGGCCTGCAAGGTGGCCGCATCGGCCAGCATCGATTCCATGTCGACCAGCGTCTGCGCATCCTTGATGCGTCCCGCATCTAGCGCTGCAACGCCGAGCGCCGCGCATGAGGCGTTGGTGCGGCACTGCACGTCCTTGCCGGCGAGCACGTAGCGACGGTACGCCTCGGCGCGCGAGCCTGTATCGAACGCCTGGGCGGCAGCGAACGACGGCACTAGCACAGCGATAGCAGCAAAGACGAGAGGTTTTCCGAGCATGAGTGGAAGTGAGGGCAATTACGTACTCGATAAGGAGCGTCCTGCATGAACTTTTGCATGAACGCGCCCGCTACGCGAATGTGCTTTCACAGGTTCAGGTGCTACCAGTGATGCTGACAGAAAATCGACGAATGTGCGAACTCGCGCCGAAAGTTGTTGATGGGGTGAACAGGCCGCATCGGTATCGGCACCCGGCTCGTTAGCTTCCATACGCCATAGCCATCATCGCCCTGGCGGATACCGATGCAATTGTGCTGGGCGACGTGCGTGCTGATCGCCGCGCTAGACAGGCCCTGTTCGCGCGCCCACTCTCACCCATCACCCGCATCCGCGCCAAACTTCTTCCGATACGCTCCAGGACTTGTCAAAGCGATGCGCCGGAAATGCCGGCGCAGCGATTCCTCCGAGCCAAAACCGGCCATCTGTGCAACGCGCGCCATCGGCAATGGGGTCTGCGCCTCCAGCAGTTCGCGCGCGATCGCCACACGTTCACGCACCAGCCACTCGTAGGGGGCCATCCCGGTGGCATCATGAAACTGACGCTGCAACGTTCGCGGACTCATCGCCGCTTGCCCGGCAAGCGAGCTCAATGTATGCGGCAATGCCGGGTTCGCCCTGATCCAGTCCATCAATCTGGCGACACGACCGCCCTCGTCCTGAGGCATCGGTCGCGGGACGAACTGCGCCTGGCCGCCCTCACGATGCGGCGGCACGACGAGTCGCTGCGCCACCCGGTTCGCGATCGCGCTACCGTGGTCGCGCCGCACCAGATGCAGCAGCATGTCGAGCCCCGCGGCCGATCCGGCCGAAGTCATCACCTGCCCTTCGTCGACGTACAGCGCGTCTGTCTGTACACGCAGTTGCGGATAGCGTTGCTGCAGCTTGTCCGCGTAGCGCCAGTGAGTGGTGACGGTTTTGCCGTCGAGCACCCCCGCCGCCGCAAGAACGAAGACCCCAGAGCAGATCGAGCAAAGCCGCGCGCCTCGCCGGTAGGCTGCACGAATTTTGGCCAGCAGGGGCGCGGGCGGCAATTCGTCGGCATCGCGCCAGCCCGGCACAACAATCGTCGCGGCGCGATCGAGCAGCCGCAGCGAGTACGGCGCCGTAACAGTAATGCCGCCTGCCGCGCGCAGCGGTCCAGGCTCGACTGCGCATACTGCGAAGCGATACCACTCCCGCTCGAGCTCCGGACGCTCAAGTGCGAACAGTTCGGTAACGCAGCCGAATTCGAAGGTACAAAGCCGGTCGTAAACCAGCGCGGCGACGAGATGATCTTGCATGGCGTGATGTTACCGTAGATTGACGATCACGCCACTTCTCCGCTGACTCGCCATCCGCAACAATGAAGGCTCATCCACCGCTAACAGGAGTTCCTTCATGTCGCCCGCTGACAGCCTCGACCCAGTAACCGCCATCGCCGCAGCCGACAGCGCTGCCGCCCTCGCCCATTTCCAGGCATCGCTTCGCTTCGAAACCGACTGCTCGGATGTGTTTGCCGCGTGCACCACAGGGAAACCCGCTTTCGTGCTGCTCGACGTGCGCAGTCCAGCGTTATATTTACAGGCACATATCGCCGGTGCGATCAATCTTCCGCACGGAAAAATCGTCGCCTCGAAGCTCGTGGATTACCCTGACGACACGCTGTTCGTCACCTATTGTGCCGGGCCCCACTGCAACGGCGCCACGCGCGGCGCCATCCGTCTCGCCCAGCTGGGGCGGCCGGTCAAAGTGATGATCGGTGGTGTGACCGGTTGGCTCGACGAAGGCTTCGAACTGATGTCAGGGAATGCTTAGGAAATACCTCTTCAAAACTCCCCCAAACCCTGAAAATCTATTAAAAAAATCCTCACAATAAATTAAACAAATCCTGCCAGCGGTCGATAACCAGTTGAGCTGTTCCCCCCTATTCGGCTGGACTAAACATGCCTGGCACATACAACTTCTGGCTGGTAGGCGCCTCGTTCGTCGTAGCGACCCTCGCGTCCTACACCGCACTCGACCTCACCGGCCGCATTTCTCTGCTCGCCTCGCCACGCCTGCGGCATGCATGGCTCGCCGGCGGCGCGGGAGCAATGGGCGTCGGCATCTGGTCGATGCACTTCATCGCCATGCTGGCGCTGTCGCTGCCCATTCCGCTCGGCTACGATTTCCCGCTGACCGCACTCTCGCTCGCCATCGCCGTGGGCGTGTCGTATCTGGCGCTGCTCTCCACGACGCGTGCGCAGCTGACGCTCACGCACCTCGCGACCGGCAGCGTGCTGCTGGGTCTCGGCATTGCGGGCATGCACTACACCGGCATGGCGGCAATGCGCATGCAACCCGGCATCGACTATCAGCCGGCCTGGTTCTGCGCATCGATTGCGATCGGGATCGGCGCCTCGATGGCCGCACTGCTGATCGCGCGCCGGCTGCGCAACGACGACGAGCGCAACGTCACGCGCTGGCGTGTCGGCGCGGCGCTGGTCATGGCCGTCGCCATCAGCGGCATGCACTATGCCGGCATGGAAGCGGCGCACTTTCCCGTAGGTGCCATCTGCGGTGCCGCCAAAGGCGTGAATACCGAATGGCTCGCGACAGCCGTGATCCTGTTCACCTTCGCAATCCTGATCGTTACGCTGATGCTGTCCCGTTTCGACGCCCGCACCACCTTCCTCGCCAGCGCCGTAACCAACCTGAACGGACAGATCGTGCGCCTCGCCACGCTCGACACGCTGACCGGACTGCCGAACCGCACCACGCTCACAGAACGGATCCAGTCGGCCATCGAACTGGCAGGCCGCCGCCACAATGTCTTCGCAGTCCTGTTCATGGATCTGGACGGCTTCAAGACCATCAACGACTCGCTCGGCCATTCCGTTGGCGACCAGGTGCTGGCCGCCTTTGCGCAGCGCCTGCAAGCCTGCGTGCGCGCCACCGACACCGTGGCGCGACTGGGCGGCGACGAATTCGTGGTGCTCGCGGAAAATCTGGTGGCGCGCCAGGACGCCCGTCTGATCGCAGAGAGCGTCCTCGAACGCATGCGCGAAGGCGTGTGGAACGACAACGAGCCGCTGCAGGTCATGCCGAGTATCGGGATCGCGCTGTTCCCGCAGGACGGCGACACCGTCGAGACCCTGCTCAAGCACGCGGACGCGGCCATGTACGAGGCCAAGCGCGCGGGCCGCAGCACGTGGCGCTTCTTCGAAACGAGCATGAACGAAGCGGTGACGCGTACGCTGCAAATCCAGAACGCATTGCACGAAGCACTCAGCACCGGCCTTTTCACGCTGAATTTCCAGCCTAAATTCCGTGGCGACAGCAACGAGCTGGCAGGCGCCGAAGCGCTGATCCGCCTCAACCATCCGGTGCTTGGCACGCTGCCGCCGCTGGAATTCATTCCGATTGCCGAACGCTCCGGCCAGATCGTGCAGATCGGCTACTGGGTGGTGCGTGAAACCTGCCGGCAAATCCGCCGCTGGATCGACGAAGGCCTGCCGTCGATGAAGGTGGCGATCAACCTGTCGCCGCGTCAGCTCTCGCAGCCGAATCTGGTCAGCACCGTGCTGGACATCGTCAAGAGCGAGCACGTGGCCTGCGACCAGATCATGTTCGAGATCACCGAAACCGTGGCCATGCAGGACGCCCCCAAAACAATCGAGATGATCCGCGAGTTTCAGGAATGCGGCTTCGAAATCGCCATCGACGATTTTGGCACCGGCTACTCGAGCCTCGCCTATCTGCAGCGCTTTCGCGTCAAGCAACTGAAAATCGATCGCTTCTTCACCAACGGTCTCGACGATCAAGGTCCGGAAGGCGCGGCGATCGTCTCCGCGATCATCGCGCTCGCCCACTCGCTCGATATGGATGTGGTCGCCGAAGGCGTCGAAACGTCGTCGCAACTCGGCAAGCTCAAAGCCATGATGTGTGACGAAATGCAGGGCTTTCTGCTCGGCAGGCCGCTGGCGGCGGACGCCTTCAGCGACCTGCTCAAGGAGCGGATGGCGGAGCTTTCATGAAATTCGACGTAGCAACGTTCAATTCGATTTGCCTGATGACGTTCTTGTGCAGCGGCATCGTTTCAATTGCGCTCTCGCGCATCTTCGAACGTGTTGCGGCATTCCGCTTCTGGTCGGCCGCATTTTTCCTGATGAGTGCGGCGGCTGCATGTTTCGGACTGCATCTGATCTGGAATACCAGTGCGCTGCTGGTCGCAACGGCCACCTTTAGCCTGCAGTCGCGGATCCTTATATGGGTGGGCACACGCGCCCTGTTCGGCGCTACCACGTCGCTTCGCGTTGCTTTAGCGGTGACTGCGGCGTTCTGCGTGCTGTTTTCTCTCGCCCATCTGCTGCACGCGCCGATCGTCGTTCGCGCTTCGCTGCTGACGTTGTTCTTCTTGCCGTGCCGCGCGCTGACACTCTATGAGGTCTGCCGCAGACGCCGTCCGGACCTCGGACCGGCACGCATGATGGTGGCGATCGCGAGCGTGATCGCGTGCCTCAACGCGGTCGTGCCGCTCACGCTGGTACTGCTGAACCGGGCCAATGCGTCGCTGATACTGGGCAATCCGCGATCTACATCGGCGGTGTACGCGGTCGTGTTCGCCGGCGATCTGCTGCTGGTCATCGGCCTGATCATGCTGGCCTTGCAGCAGGTGCTTGCCGAACAGCGCATGCTCGCCAATCTCGACAAGGGTGCCGCACAGCGGCCCGGTCTGCTCAATCCGGCGCTGCGCCCCGAGGGGCCGAATTTGTCCGGGTCGGCTGCGCTGCCGGATTAGGCCTGGCCCTTGCTTCAGGTCCTGAGGCCTGATTTGATCTGAGCTGATTTCACATAGGCCGATGCATTGCGCCCCGCGGCTCAGATGAGGTGAGGCTCCGTTTCGTTCATCTCGCGGCCGAGCACCGTAGGCACCAGCGCCGGGTCGCGCCGCGTCAGCTTGCCATCCACAGAAGCGCCGCAATCCATGCGCAACTGCTGATAATGAATGTTACCCGTGACGTGCGCGTTAGGTTGCAGCTCGACAAAGTGATCGGCGATTACGTCGCCGACAATCTTGCCGTTCACCACCACGTCGTAACCATGCACGTTGCCCTCGATCGACCCGCGATCGCTCAGCACGAGCAACGTCTGCGTGCCCGCCTTACCGTTGACATTGCCACGCACGTGGCCGTCCATACGCAGTCCTTCACTAAATTCGAGGTCGCCGGTAATGCACACGTCGTGAGCGATCAGGGTGGCGAGCTTGGTGTGCTGAATGCTCGTGGGTTTCTTCTTGCTGAACATAGGTCATCTCTAACGGGGAATGGAAACGTTCGTCGCGCTGCGTGGCCGGGCGACGGCCGGCTTGATTGGCCAATGGCCTGATTGGTGGGCACGTCGCCGCCGGCCGCTCAGCGGCGCTTCTGCCCTTGGCCGCGCAGAAACAGCAATTCGGTATTCAGGCGGCTGGCTTCGGCAGCTGACGCGTCAGCGGTCTTTTGCACGTTGGCGCGAGCCGTGGACTCCTGTGCGAGCGCGAGGCGCGTGCGCTCCAGTTCTGCCTGCACTGCGTCCGGCGAAACCGGCACGCTTGCACACCCTGCCGGCACCGCGGCGTGCTGCGAGTCACGCCACCGCATTGCCGTAGCGCCCATAGCAACACCGCACGCAAGCACGCCGGCCCAGATCGCCACGCGAGCGACGCGCGAGCGCACCGGCTGCAGCGTATAGGCACGCTGCGTGAGACTGCCCGCGGCGCGGGCCGAACGAAGATCAACCATGGGACGTGGCGCCGAACAGCGCAAGGTAGGCGGTCGGATCAACCGGGGCGCCGTTCACCAGTACTTCGAAGTGCAGATGCGGCCCGGTGGAGCGGCCAGTGGTACCGATGTCCGCGACGTGCTGGCGCGGCAGCACCAGATCGCCTTCGTGGACGAGGATGCGCGACGCGTGACCGTAGCGCGTGATGAGACCGTTGCCGTGATCGATCTCCACCGCATTGCCGTAGCCGCCCTTCGGACCGGCATAGACCACGCGACCACCGGCCGCGGCAAGAATCGGCGTACCGCTCGGTGCGACCAGATCGACGCCAGGATGAAAGCTGAGCTTATGCGTAAACGGATCGATGCGGTTGCCGAACGGCGAACCGAAGCGCGCGCCATCGGCCGGCATGCGGCCAGGAAACGCGCTGAAGGCGACCTCGTGCACGTCCGTCTCGTGTTCGAGCGCGGAAAGCGTCGCACGCATGCAATCGAGCTGCTGCTGGGTCGAAGCCGCATCGCCGTGCGAAGGCCGCGTAGCGATTTCGACGCAGCGCCGCGGCGGCAGCGACGGGCCGCCTTCGCCGTCCGCATCCGAGGTGTCCTGATCCGCTGGATTAGCTGGCGCGCGCGGCGGCGCTTTCGGTGTGTTCAGGCGGGACTCGAAATCGCGCAGCGCGCCGACCTGCGTCGTCAGGCGCTCGATCCGCGGCTCGAGCTGCGCCATCGAGGCATTGAGCTTGCCGAGTTGATCGATCGCATAGTCGTGTTCGACGCGGCTTGTCGCCGGCGCGCCCTGGCCCGTTGCATCGTGAGAGGGTAAATGGACGCCAATCGCCACCCCTGCGGCGAGCGACAGAACCGAAGCGCCTGCGACCGCCGCAATCGCAATGCCAAGGGCCGCGCGCCGCGTAACGAAGCGGACCTCGCCACTACTCAGCCGGCTACCGGCACCGAGAATGGAGGACATCAACGGCTCTCCGTCGGCGGCGCGCATTGCCACGCGGACTCGCAAGAGCGCTGACAGGCGCGGCGCGCAGACAGGACGGAGACAACAACGACAGCGAAGAGGCTAACCGGCATGCAGCATGAGTCGGACGACGACCGACGTGGGATGAAAGACAAGGGCGCAAATTATCCCCTCTCATCGTCCAGCATCATCTCAAATTCGGATGCCTCAGCAATCACGCAAGCTTGCGCTCACGCATCGACCAGTTGCCGCAATCGCTCGCGCAGTGCTTCCGTGGCCCGTGTCATCGGCGCGCGCAGTTCGTCGCGGACCAGTCCCTGGGCCGCCAGCGCCGCCTTCACCGGAGCAGGATTGGGCTCCGAACACAGTGCCCCGATCAGCGGTGCGAGCGTGTGGAAAATCGCCCGGCCATCTTCGAGACGGCCCTCCGTTAACGCACGGTACAACGCCACAAAACGCTCAGGCTGCACATGCGCCGAAGCAGCAATCGCGCCGCTGCCACCGAGGCAAAGCGTATTGAACAGGTTCATGTCGTCACCGGCGAGCACCTGCAGGCGGCCGTCGAGGATCAGCGCAAGTGTCGTGTCGAGCGAACCGGCGCAGTCCTTCACCGCCCGAATCCGCGGATGCGCGGCCAGCGTCAATAGCGTCGCAAGTTCGAGACGCACGCCAGTGCGATACGGAATGTCATAGAGGACCACCGGCTTGCCGCTGAGATCGGCCAGACCGGTGAAATGTTCGATCAGCCCGGCCTGCGAAGGCCGGATGTAGTACGGCGCCGAGATCAGCACGCCCGCGACCGGCAGATCGTTCAACTGTGCGATGCGCGCGCGCAGACTCGCGGTGTGATTGCCGGCCACGCCGGCCAGCACCGGCAGCGCGCGGGCTTCCGCAAGGATGGTCGCCAGCACCGCATCCTGCTCGGCGGTTTCGAGCGCTGCCGGCTCGCCGGTGGTACCGAGCGCAACCAGCCCTGCTACGCCTGCCTCTGCATAGAAACGCACCAGGCGCCGCAGCGCGCCGTGATCGACAGCGCCGTCGGCGAACGGCGTAATGACAGGAACCCAGATACCCGAAAAGATAGACATGACTTAACCTCGAACGCGACCGTATCGATTCCGTTCAGCGTGGCGAGGGGGTCAAAAGCGGGGAAATAAAACGCAGGCCCTGGTGACTGTTCCGTCGCACATCTGACGGAACAGCAAGCTCCGGTCAGATGAGCAGCTGTTTTTTGGCTTTGGCGCTAGCGGTCGCGCAGGCAGACGCCACGCTCGCGAGCGCGAGGCGGGTTGCGGTTGAGCGGAGCATGTGGCCGGTTTCCATGCTCCGCAGTGTAACACTGGAACCAAAATTCCTTGACTTCTCATGCCGTCGTTCTAATATACGCACCGCGTACATCAACCCAACCCAAAGGTGACCGGCATGAGCGTCCCGCAACAAGCCTTCCTCCGCGACGCCATGCGCCGCATGAACATGACCCGCGACACCTTCGCGAGCCGCATCGGCGTGTCTCGCCGGGCTTTGGACACGTGGCTGCTGCCGGACGATTCGCAGGAATCGCGGGCCATGCCCGAGATCGTCGAGCGTTTCGTGTCGGAAATCGTCGTGCATGGCGAACCGGGTGAAAGCTATACGCAAAGCGTAGACTCACAATCACTCGCCAGCCAGATGCTGTTCGAAGGCAGGCCGCAGCTGCTATCGGTCGATCAGTTCTCGCGTGACTCGGTCGAGGCCCTCTTCCGGGTCGCGGACATCATGCAGCCCATCGCGCGGCGCCGCAAAATCTCCCGCGTGCTGGAAGGCGCGGTGCTCGGCAATCTGTTCTTCGAAGCCAGCACCCGCACGCGCGTGAGTTTCGGCGCGGCGTTCTGCCGGCTCGGCGGTTCCGTCTGTGACACCACGGGTTTTACGTTCTCGTCGATGGCCAAGGGCGAGTCGATCTACGACACGAGTCGCGTGATGAGCGGCTACGTCGACGCGTTGGTGATCCGCCATCCGGAGCAAGGCTCCGTGGCCGAATTCGCGCGCGCCACCAACGTGCCGGTGATCAACGGCGGCGACGGCCCCGGCGAGCATCCGAGCCAGGCCCTGCTCGACCTGTACACGATCCAGCGCGAGTTCTCGCGCCTGGGCAAGATTGTCGACGGCTCGCACATCGCGCTCGTCGGCGACCTCAAATACGGGCGCACGGTGCACTCGCTCGTCAAGCTGCTGGCGCTGTACCGCGGCATCAAGTTCACGCTGATCTCGCCGCCGTCGCTGGAAATGCCGAGCTATATCGTCGAACAGATCTCGCGCAACGATCATGTGATCGAGCAGACCCACGACCTGAACGCGGGCCTGCGCGGCGCCGACGTCGTGTACGCCACGCGCATCCAGAAAGAGCGTTTCGCCGACGAATCGTTCGAAGGCTACACGCCGGACTTCCAGATCAATCAGGCGCTGGTGGACAGCGTGTGCGGGCTCGATACGCTGATCATGCACCCGCTGCCGCGCGACAGCCGCCCTGGCGCGAACGACCTGAGCACCGATCTGAACCACGATTCGCGTCTGGCGATTTTCCGCCAGACCGACAACGGCATTCCGGTCCGGATGGCGATTTTCGCGGTGCTGCTGGGCGTTGAAAAGCTCGTGCAGCACTCGATGCGCGACGCCGCATGGCGTCCGCCGGTCTATCTCGGCCCGGACGATGCGGTGTTTCACGGCATCGATTGATGCTGCCCTGGCACAATCATCGGTAAAGTGAACGGCCCCGGTTGCCGTTAACTACGCAGGAGGGGCCCTGCGTAACCGGCATTACCTGCGTAAGCGGTACGCGCAAGCTAGTGGGTCACGGCCCCGGCTCAATTCGCCGAACCTACGATGATACGTACCGCTCTCCCTTCGATGTCGATAGACCGACGCTTCGGCATCCAGATGGCTGTCGTCTTCGTTCCGGTGCTGGCGTTGTCCTGCTGGCTGCTCGCCCATGAGTGGTCCACCTACGCGGCGGCCGACGAGGCGCTGCACAGCTTCCAGTCGTACCGCCTCGCCCTGCTCGCCATGGAGAAGGTCTCCGCAGAGCGGGGACCGAGCAATGGCGTGCTAGGCGAGGATCTGCCGATTCCAGCGGAACGCATGGCCGCGCTACAGAAGGCACGCCGCGCCAGCGACATTCAGGTCACCTTGCTGGCCGATTCGCTGCGCCGCAAACATTGCTTGCGCTGCGCCGCCGAGTTTACGATCGTGAGCGACCTGCAGACCGACCTGGCCGCCGCGCGATCGAACGTCGACCGGCTCGCACGCCTCCCCCGGCCGCAACGCGACGACCACTCGTTGCAAGGCGCCGTCAACAGCATGATCGCGATCATCCCCGAGTTCATGCCCATCGTGACGATCAATACGGCAACGGCGATCAAGGGCGACCCGAATGCACTCAACTGCATGCTCGTCGGGCGCCTGACCGCGGATCTGCGCGAGCAGGCCGGACAACTGGGCTCGCACTTCACGAGTGCCCTCACCCTGCGCAGACCTCTTACCGGGGACGAACAACTCGGCATCGAACGCACGCGGGGACGCATCGAGCAATTGCGTGCGCTGCTCGACGCCCGAACACCCAGTCTGGCTGCCGCAGATCCGCAAGGGCTCGCCCGCATGACCGACCAGTACTTCGGCAACGGTCTGGGCTACGTCGCCAGTGTGCGCGCGCTCGCCTCCCGGCCGGGTGGCGCGGGCATTTCCACCGCACAGTTTGCGCAGCAGTACGTCCCCACCATGCAAGCGATTACCGGCTTTCGCGACAATGTGATCGCGCTGGCCCACGACGAACTGAGCCACAACCGCAGCGATGCATTGCTGGTACTCATCGGCACCGGTTTCGCCGAGGTTCTGCTGCTCGCGTTGCTGATTACGATTGCCGTGGGATTCAGGCGTCACGTCATCGGCCCGTTCGTCAAGGCGACCCGCATCATCGATGCGTTGGCGCGCGACGATCTGACCGCGGACATCCCGCGGGTGTCCGGCCGCCGGGAAATCCGCGGCATGTTCGATGCCATGCGCGTTCTCAAGAAAAGCAGCGCCGAACGTATCCGCCTCGAGCAGGAACGCATGTATCTGATTGCGGAGCTGGCCAACCTCGCACAAACCGATCCGTTGACACATCTCCTCAACCGCCGTGCTTTCGAAAACCATGCTCGCGCATTGTTCGAGGAAGTCAGGAGTTCCAGGCAGCAGGTCGCACTCGTCATGTTCGACGTCGATCATTTCAAGCGAATCAACGACACGTATGGCCATACCGTCGGAGACGACGCGTTGCGGCTAATCGCCGGCCTATGCCGAGAGCATTGGCAGGACTCCGATATTGTCGCGCGCATCGGCGGCGAGGAATTTGCCGTGCTGGTGCGCGTCGACAACGCCGCGCATGTGCTCGATCTCGCACAACGTCTGCGCAAGCGGATCGCCGAGACGCGGGTGCCCACTGGGACAGATACCAGCTGCTCGATTACCGCCAGCTTCGGCATTGCCGTTTCTGCGGACCCGGACGAATCCGGTGTGACGGTACTGCTCAAGCGCGCGGACCAGATGCTGTATGCGGCGAAGCTGTCGGGCCGCAACTGCGTGATGATCGACACCGGCGACGCCATGGACGAAGCGCCCAGCGCGTCCTAAACCACCTTCCCGGACTGCGCGTAGGCGACGAATTGCACTTCGGGCATCGGTCTGCCGAACAGATAACCCTGCGCCCTGTGGCACTCCAGCGAGGCAAGCACATCGGCCTGCTGCTGAGTTTCCACGCCTTCAGCGACGACATCCAGCCCAAGCGACTCCGCCATCGAAATCATCGCTTTGACTAGCGCGAGATTCTTGCCGCGAGCGTCGATGTCGCGCACAAACGAGCGGTCGATCTTGAGCGTGCTGATCGGGAAGTGTCCGAGATAACTGATGGCCGAGTAGCCGGTGCCGAAATCGTCGATCGCGATCGCCACGCCCATTTCGTTCAGTTCGTCGAGCGTGCGACCTACGTTCTGATCGTTTTCCAGCAGCAGGCTTTCGGTGATTTCCAGCGTCAGCCACTGCGGCGCGCAGCCGCTCGCCGCCAGCGCCGCCTGCACACTGCGAGCAAGGTCGTTCATGACGAACTGCCGCCCCGAGACGTTGACGGAGATGCGCATCGGCACGGCACGTCCGGCGTTCCAGCGGACCACGGCTTCACAGGCCGCGGCGAGCACCCAGTCGCCGATCTCGACAATCGTGCCGTTATCTTCCGCTACCTTGATAAAGATGTCCGGGGTCAACAGGCCTCGCCCGGGATGATTCCAGCGCAGCAGCGCTTCGGCGCCGACGAGGCCCGCGTCGCCCAGACCGACGATAGGCTGGTACAGCAGCACCAGCTCGCCCGCGTGGGCCGCGCCGTGCAGCGCCATGCCCAGCTCCATACGCTCGACGGCCGCTCGCGTCGTGGCAGGATCGTGAAAACAGAACTGGTTGCCGCCAATCCGCTTGGCGGCATACATGGCGGAATCGGCGTAGCGAAGCAGCGTCGCGGCATCGCTGCCGTCACGCGGATAGCGGCTGATGCCGATGCTGCCCGTCATGAAGACCTCGTTGCCGTCGATCACCACCGGCTCCGCCAGGGCCATCAAGATCCGGCTCGCGATGATGGCCAGATCCAGATCGTCATCGTGCACCGGCGCGAGGATTGCGAACTCGTCGCCGCCCAGCCGCACGACCGCGTCGTCGCCACGCTTGCCTTGCAGGAGACGCATCGACACCGCGCGCAGCAACTGGTCGCCACATGCGTGTCCGAGTACGTCGTTGACCTCCTTGAAGCTGTCGAGGTCCAGCACCAGCAGACCGATCTGACGTCTGCCGGCGTCGGCGTACGCCAGTGCCGCCGGCAGACGATCTTTCAACCAGGCGCGATTGGGCAGATCCGTCAGCGGATCGAAGAATGCCAGTTGCCGGACCTTTTCCCGGTAGTGGACGATATCGGTGATATCGCGTCCCACTGCCAGCACGGTTTCCGGCTGTCCTCGCTCTCCGGGTTCGGGGACGAACCTGACTGCCACCCATCTGACATCACCGTTGGGCCCGTCATACTGGAACTCCGCTTCGCGGGCAGACGCGGCCCGAAGCGTCACGCGAATGCAATCTTCGTAGTCGAGTTGTCCGGCCGGCGTGCCGACCTCCGCTGCCGGCGCCAGGCGAAAGCCACCGCCACCAGGAATCTGCTGCATCGCTGGGTTCGCGTAGACGACCTCACGCCGCCGGTTGTAGCGGGCGATGAAATCGGGCGAGTGTTCGATCAGCGTTCTGAAGAGTTGTTCGTGCTCATGCCCGGTCCGCCAGCGCGCGCCTGAAGGTCTGCGCGGCCGTCCGAGCCACTTCTGCACACGGGCGTCGCAGCGAGTCCTGAAGTCGGCAAGCTGGACGAGAAGCGCGCCCATCCGTGAGCCTGCGTTCGTCGCCATGGTGTGTGGTCCCTTAAGGGCACGGGCGTGCTGCCCGTGCAGCGTGTGTGGCCTGCCATGACTATGTATACGGTGGAACGCGGGCGCGCCTGAATAGGTAGGGGAGAAGATCTGACGTCAAGTTTTGCTGATTATTATGTCAGGCAATCCTTAGCAAACCTGGACAGGAAATAATGCTCAGGTGGTGGGCAAAAAATCGCGTATCGAAACGCCTGGGATCCCTGCGCTGGCGTCGTCAGGGAGCACCGGCAGACATGAACGTGGGCGTGGGTGTGCTCCGCCCACGCCCATCGGAGGCCTTACTTAAGAAGCAGGACTTCTACACCCATCGGCTCCAGAACAAGTGGCTGGGACACAGGCTGATCCGTCAACGCGCTTCGAACAACCGGCACGGCAAGCTCGACCTGCGCCGCCTCCTTCGACAGGTTGAGCACGAACAACAGCCGCCGACCGTCGCCCGAGCGAATCGACAACTCCACCCCCGAGGGCAGATCGTCGACAGCGTTAAGTCCCAGTTCCGCCACAATATCGCCGATCAGGATCCGGTACCCGTCGTCGTCGGGAATGCAGCCGACGTAATACGCCACGCCTTGCCCGAAGTGATTTCGTGTAATGGCCGCGCGCTGCGCGAAGAACTCCGTCGTATAGGTTGCGATCGTCTCGGCGGTGGTCGGCGAGAGTATGTCGCACCACTGCGAACACGATGCCTGCGACGTGCCACGCAACAGGATGCCTTGCTGATCGTTTCCTACCGGGTCGTACTCATCGACGATGGTGCCGGCAATCTCGCTCAATCCCCCGGGCAGGCGCGCCGCGAGGCATACATTGTTCATGTTCTTCACGCCGCTACGCGTGGTGAGCAGCACGGTTCCACCCTGCGCGACGTAAGCGCGCAACTTCTCCACCACGGCGTCATTTTCAAGGAACAGAAACGGCGCCACGACCAGACGATACGGGCTGATCGCAGCAGTCCAGTTGATGACATCCGTGCCGATTCCCAACCGCACGAAGGCCTGGTGAATCTGCTTGAAATTGTCCAGATAATCGAATCCGTCCGCCTGCGGCTGGATCTTCAACGCATTCAGTTGCTCGTGCGAAAACAGCATGGCGACATCGTTGACGACGTTCGTACCTTCCAGCAACGGCGCGACATGCCGGACTTCCTCGCTGAAGCGGACGAACTCTTCAAACCGCCGCCCCGGCTCGCCGTGGTGGTCATGCAATCCATGCCAGAACTGTTCGGCGCCGACGCGCGCGGTGCGCCAGCGAAACTGGACCACGGCGTCCGCGCCGCGCGAAACGCTTTGCCAGGCGTGCGCGCGGATCATGCCCGGATGCGGTGTGCGCGACATCGGATGCCAGCAGCCTGGCGTCCCGCTCAACTGCTCCATCACCCAGAAGTTCTTCTGCTTGATGCCGCGCGTGAGGTCGTGTGTCAGCGCGCCGTGATAGACGCGCGATTTGCTGTCATTGGCGAGGTCGGTGCTCGGATAGTAGTCCACCGACGCGAAATCCATGCTGTCGAACAGATCGTAGTAGTCGTTGATGACCGGATAACCCCACAGATTGTGCGTAACGAACTGCCCGCTGCAGTGGGCGCGTATCACGCCTGCCTGGAAGCGGTTGAAGTCGGCAACGGAATCCGAGCAGAAGCGTCGATAGTCGAGCAGGTACGACGGGTTCAGGTACGGCGAGCCGCCCAGAGGGGTCGTAATCTGCGACCACTCGCTATATTCGCCGCTCCAGACCACCGTTCCCCACTCACGGTTAAGCGTGTCGAGATCGCCGTATTTGCGCTGCACCCAGAGCCGGAAGTCGCTGTTCGCCGCGTCGCTGTGACTGTCGTTGCCGATCATCTCGTTGTCGGTCTGCCAGCCGATCACGTGCGGGTTCTTGCCGTAGTGCCGTGCCAGCTTTTCGACGATGATCTCGGTGTACCGGCGCAGCGACGGGCTGTTGTAGCAGCGATGCAGGCGCACGCCCGGGTGGATGGGCTGCCGCTGGCTGTTCAACGGCAAGATGTCGGGGCACTTTGCGACGAGCCAGTTTGGCGGCGTTGCCGTCGGCGTACCAATCACCACTTCAATCCCGTGACGCGCCAGCGTCCCGATTGCTTCATCGAGCCAGCCGAAGTTGAACTGGCCTTCCTGCGGTTCGAGACGCGACCATGCGAATTCCGCGAGCCGCACCAACGTGATCCCCGCGGCTTGCATACGCTGAGCATCGTCCTCCCAAACGCCCGAATCCCAATGCTCGGGATAATAGTCGACACCGACCTTCATAAAATTTTCCTGAATGTAGAGAATGGACACCGGGTGTCGCAGCCCCGGCACGAAACCGGCAAGACTCAGCCCTTCGTTGCGCCGAATGTCAGGCCTGCTACAAAATGTCTTTGCATTGCGAAGAAGATCAGCACCGAGGGCAACGCGGCCAGTAGTGAACCTGCAGAGACCAGGTTCCATGCGGTGGTCCACTGCCCCTGCAATGCGGCAACACCGACCGTCAACGGTGCCGCGTGATCGCCCTCGGTAAGACAGAGCGCCCAGAAATAGTCATTCCAGACAAAGGTAAACACGAGCACGGCAAGCGCGGCCAGCGCGGGGCGAATCAGCGGCAGCACGATGCGGTAGAACAGCTGCCATTCGTTCGCCCCCTCCACGCGCGCAGCCTCCACGAGCTCGTAGGGCAGTTCCTTGATGAAGTTGCGCAGGAAGAGCGTACAGAAACCGGTCTGGAACGAGAGATGGAACAGGATCAGGCCGCCGACCGAATTGAACAGGCCGAGCTTCAAGGTCAGATCGCGAACTGGAATCATCAACACCTGGATCGGTACGAAGTTGCCGGCCACGAAGGTGGCAAGCACAGCCGCGTTGCCCTTGAACGGATAGGTCGCCAGCGCGAAACCCGCCATGGCGGACAGCACGATCGCGCCGATGACCGACGGGAACGTGATGAGACAGCTGTTCCACGCATAGTGCAGCATCGGCGAGTCGACCAGTACCGTTCGATAGTTCGTCAGTGCTGCGAATTGATGCGGCCAGCCCCAATAATTGCCTTGCATCAGTTCGTCCGAAGAGCGAATGGACGTGACCAGTACGGCGAGCAGAGGCAACAGCCACACAGCCAGAGCAACGGGCAGCGAAAACCTGTAAAACGCGCGACTGGCGGGCTTCCAGTGAGAAATCGGCAAGGGATACATAGACGCTCCGTGAATCAGTGATCCGAACGCAACAGGCGGCGCAATTGATAGGCGATGAAAACCAGCATGATCAGGAACAGCACGACTGCGATCGCCGCCGAATAGCCGTAGCGGAAATACTTGATGGCCTGGTCATACATGAAATACGCGAGCACAGTTGAGCTATCGAACGGTCCGCCACCCGTCATCACGGAGATCAGGTCGAAGCTGCGCAACGCGCCGATGACGGTCAGCGTGACCGCCATGAAGGTAGCGGGCCGCAATTGCGGCAGCACCACGTGCCAGAGCAGGCTCAGGCCGCGCGCGCCCTCGAGGCGCCCTGCTTCGATCACTTCCGGGTTGATGCCCGTGAGGCCAGTGAGGAAGAGAATCATGCAAAAGGGAATCTGCACCCACAGCGCCGCGACGATGATGCCGAACGTCGCCATATGTTCGTTGCCCAGCACCGGAATGCCGTGCCCCACGATCAGCTTCAGCAAACCGAAGGCAGGATCGTAGAACCAGCTGAACACCAGCCCCACCACCACGCCGGGGATCACAAAGGGCGCGAAAAACAGCGACTTTGCAAGCCGGATACCACGCACCGTCTGATTCAGATACAGCGCGAAGGCGAGCCCGGCCGGCGGTGCGAGCAACGTCAGCACCAGCCACAGCACGTTATTTTTGAGTGCGGTGTAGAAGGTATCCGAGTGAAACAGCTCGAGGTAGTTGGCGAATCCGGCGAACGTGGCTGGGCTCACCCCGTCCCAGTTATAAAAGCTCAGCATGATGCTGCGCAGGATCGGATAGATAACGTACGCCGTGAACATCAGGCACGCAGGCGTCAGAAACAACAGCGCAGCACGGCGACGTCGCCGCGCGAGCGGCGACGCAACGTTGGATACAGACATGATTCGGCTCGCTAAAGCGCGCTCAGGCGCGCATTGCATTCGTTGAAAGCGTTTCGCCGCGGCGCAGGTGCAGGCCGCCTGCGCTGCGCAAACTCATTGCTTGTAGATGCGCTGACGCGTTTCCTCGAGATGTGCGAGCACCTGATCGAGCGTCGACGGATCGCTGACGAAGCGCTGCATGCCCTTCATCCCCTCGTCGGCCATTTCCTTGGTCATGTCCCGATCGTAGAACTGCGCAATGCCGCCCTTGGTGTTGGACAGAATGGCAAAGCCCGTCTTCGTGAACGGATCGTCGGCAACGCTCGCCTGGTTATTCGCCGGCAGCGACCCGAACGCCTTGGCCCAGCGGGTGTCCATGGCGGGTGTCGACATAAAGGCAAGGAAGCGGCGCGCATCGACCTTGTTCTTCGCCTTGGACGGAATGTTCAGGCAATCTGCCGAACCGTCTTCCGCCACCGTGATCCTGGGATCCATCACGGGGAACTGGAAGTAGCCGACCTTGGGTTTGATGGCATCGGGCAACCCGCCGGCAATGAAGCTGCCCATCAGCATCATCGCAGCCTGGCCCTGTATCAGCAGTGGCTGGGACGAGTCGAGCGTGTAGGAGAGCGGATTGTCGACGAAGTACTTGTTGTCGATCAGCATCTTCCACGTTTCATAGACTTTCTTGACGCGCGCATCGGTGTAGGGAATCTTGCCGTCCATTAGCTGCATGTGAAAGGCGTAGCCGTTCAGACGCAGATCGATGTAATCGAACCACGCGGCGAGCGGCCACGCATCGCGGCCGCCCACTACGATCGGCGCAATCCCCGCTGCCTTGAGCTTCTTGCAGTCGTCGAGGAATTCGTCCCACGTCTTGGGCTCGCCTTTGATGCCCACCTTGTCGAACAGATCCTTGCGGTAGAACACGCCCCACGAGAAGTAGTCGGTCGGCAACGCGTACTGCTTGCCTTCGTACGACGAAGGTTCTTTCAGCGAGGCCAGAGTCGTGTTCCAGCCATTCTTCTGCCAGTCGCCCGACATGTCGTCCAGCAAGCCACGTTTGGCGTAGTAACGCATCCGTTCACCCTCATGCCACTTGACGATATCGGGTGCCTCCGAAATCAGCCAGCCGGGCAGCTGGACCTTGTAGGCCTCCTCCTCGATATACGCGGCCTTCACGGTGACGTCGGGATTTGCCTTCTGGAACTCGGCAATCGCCGTGTCCCAGAAGGCGCGTTGATTCGCGCCCTTGAACGCAATATTGACCGTCAGTGTGCCCGCGTGGACCTGTGCGGCAAAAACCAGCGCCGCGCCGAGTAGCGACAGGCGGAAGCCATATTTCATTTTCGTCTCCTGGGTATTTGTTATGCAGCTCAAACGGCCACGCCGTGCTCGTCGAACAGATGGCACGACATGGGGTCGATCGCGAGGCGAACCGTCTCGCCCGGGCGGACCGGTGTATTGCCCTGGACCTTGACGAGAAGCGTCGAGCCGTCAGGGTCGTTGCAATGCAGATAGCTCTGCTCGCCAAGCCGCTCGATCAGCGACACCGCGCGCGTCAGCGTCGCCGCACTGCCGCTATCGATGCCGGCCGGCCCGGTCTGGGAAGCCGAAACGTGTTCGGGCCGCACACCGAGCGTCACGGCCTGCCCCGGTTCCAGCCGGCGCGTGACATTGCCCACGCGGACGGTTTCCTGGGTACCGTTGAGAGCGACGATGGCGTTCGCGCCATCCAGCTGGCTAACGCGGGCCGGAAGGAAATTCATCTGCGGCGAGCCGATGAAACCGGCCACGAAACGGCTATTGGGCCGCAAATACAGGTCCATCGGTGTGCCGATCTGCGCGATGCTGCCCGTGCCGGCTGAGTCGCGGCTGACGTTGAGGAGCACGATCTTGTCGGCCAACGTCATCGCCTCAACCTGGTCGTGCGTGACGTAGACCGTGCTTGCCGCGCTGAAGCGGCGATGAATGCGCGCAATTTCCACTCTCGTCTGCCCGCGCAGCGTGGCATCGAGGTTCGACAGCGGTTCGTCGAACAGGAACACGCCCGGCTCGCGGACAATCGCGCGTCCAATCGCGACACGCTGACGTTGTCCGCCAGACAGCGCGGCCGGCTTGCGATCGAGCAACGACTCGAGCTGCAGGATCCTCGCGGCCTCCTTGACCTTGCTGTCTACCTGTGCGGCCGGCAGCCTTGCGAGCTTGAGGCCAAAGCTCATGTTCTCCGCCACCGTCATGTGCGGGAACAGCGCATAGCTCTGAAACACCATGGCGACGCCGCGCTTCGCGGGCGGCACCGTATTGACCACCCGCCCGCCGATCGAAATCTCGCCGCCGCTTGGGTCTTCAAGACCCGCGATGATGCGCAGAAGGGTCGACTTTCCGCAGCCTGAGGGACCCAGAAACACGCAAAACTCGTCTTGTGCGATGTCGAGATCGACGTCCCGAAGCACCGGCGCGTTGCCGTCGAATTGCTTCGAAACGCCCCGCAGGGAAATGGCTGCCATTGTGTCTCCAACCCATTTGGTTTAACGTTAAACCAAACCAACCGAAAAATACGGCCAGCGGCCGTTCAGGAGGTCGAGCAACGTCTATGTGAGGATGAAAGTTAGCAGCGCGGGATACGCTTGGCAAGTTTTTTTTCTGTGCTTTTTCGGCGCACGAAAAATTAACGGCTTCCTGTGCGGGTTGGTAAGATCGGCGTCTGCGATGATATTTACGCCTGTACTGGCGCGTGGATGGCAAGGCTTAAGGGGGGAAAATGTCGAGGCGGGAAGGCTTGATGGCGACGATCAAGGAGGTAGCCGAACTGGCGGGTGTCACGCCAACCACGGTCTCGAATGTGCTTCGTGGCCGCGGACGCGTCGGAACCGAAACGCGGCAACGCGTGCTGGACGCGGTGGAAGCCAAAGGCTACCGGCCCAATCTGAACGCGCGAGCGCTGGTCGAACGTCGCGCGCCGACTCTTGCTCTCATGCTCGGTTGCATCACCAATCCGTTTTATCCGGAATTCACCTTACAGGCCAACAATGCAGCACGCCGGCACGGGCGCTTTCTACTGGTTTGCAATACTGACTATGAGCCGGATGGCGGCACGGGATTTCTAGCCGACGTGGCGGGCTCGTTGTCGGACGGTATCCTCGTGGCAAACAACGGCGATCTGCGCATCGAAGAACTGCAGGCCATCCAGGCAACCGGCACGCCGGTGGTGATATCGATCTGGGAGTTTCCCGATGAGCCGCCCGGTGTTCCTTGTGTCGCTTTCGATTCGCACAAGGCCGGATCGATCGCCACCGAACACCTGCTGGAACTCGGGCATCGCCGTATCGGCGCGCTGATCGGCAGCGCAAAAAACGGCATCCACGGCGGTCGGTACGAGGGTTTCCGCGACGCGCTGCGCTTGCAGAAAGTCAAACACGTGCAGGCTGACGCGCGCTTCGTGACGGATACGTACCAGGGCGGCTTCGACTCCGCCACCGACCTGCTCAGCGCCCGCCCGGACCTGACGGCGCTTTTCATCTCGAACGACCTGATGGCGCTCGGCGCGCTCAACGCGGTGGCGGCGCTCGGCCTGCGCGTGCCTGAGGATGTGTCGATCGTCAGCATCACCAACATCGAAATGGCCAGTCAGTCCCGGCCGGCGCTCACGACTGTTGCCATTCCGACGGCCGAGATGGCCGAGCAAGGCGTCGAGCTGCTGATCAGGCTCGGCTCGGGCGTACGCGGCGTGCCAAACATGATTCGCACGTCCGATCCTGTGCTGATCAGGCGTGCGTCGACGGCTCCGGCGAAGCAGGGCACGCAACCGTGATCACGCCACAGAACCCGCGGGGCACGTGAGATACGCAGACTGCGCGCAGCCCCGCCCCAAGCCGTTTTATGCCCACGCTTCATGCATTTGCGCATGCTCCGTGCTGGCCGGTATGCGCGGAGTCTTCATGCGGCTCGAACGTGCGTCACGGGCCTCGCTGCCCTTACCCGTATCGCCGCAGGGCACAAAAATATAGCCGCGGCCGCGCACGGTCTGAATGTATTGCGGACTCCCAACGTCAGGCTCGATGACCGAACGTAGGCGGAATACCAGTACATCCAGGCCACGCTCCGTCTGCCCGGTGTCGCGCATGCCAAGCAGGGCAATCAGGCTCGGGCGCGACATGATCTTCAGCGGATTCACGGCGAAGACCTTGAGCAAGGCGAATTCGCTCGAGCGCAGGTCGACCTCTTCGTCGTCCTTGATCAGGCGCCGCGTTGCGAAGTCGATCTGCCAGTCGCCGAACGAGTAGCGCTCGCGGATTTCAGGCGCGGCATACACCACCGATGCCCGGCGACGCACGACCGTACGCAGACGCACCGTCAGCTCACGAACATCGAACGGCTCCACCAGGTAATCGTCAGCACCCAGTTCGAATGCGATGATCTTGTCGATCACGTCCGCCGACTTGCTGATCATGACGACCGGCATGTCGTAACCCGCGGCGCGCAAACGCCGCAGCGCCGCATGGGCCTCGGAGACAGGCAGTTCGGCGCGCATCACGATGGCGGTCGGCAATTCCTGCTCGACGCGGCGAACCAGGAAGGTCGCGTTGTATAGCACCGACATTTCGATCTGTTCACGGTGAAAATGGGCACGCAGTTCATCGCGTACCGCCTGGTCTGGCTCAACAACAAGAAGCCGCATGTTCATGACGTTCGAACACCTCTAGACTGCTGTGAAGAATAATCCGGTGACCTCCGCTTCGGCCTCGCAGCTGGGCCTGGCGGTCAGAACGGCTACCGGAGCAACCATGACGCCATAGTAGGGACCAAATGCGCACCCAAAATGGGGAAACCAAGGAGAAACTGTGAAGAACACCCGACATGAGCTTTGACGGGTGCCCGCGGATGCGAAAATCGGGCAACATACGCCGCTTCCAATGGGTATACGCGCTGCGGCAAAACCCGGCGCTCACCCGGGACAGGCGGCCACGCAAAGGCGTGGCGGCAGGAAATCCAAATGAAAATAGGCATCACGTCCAAGCTGTTTCTGGCTATCGCCACCTCATGCATTGCGATTGCAGTCGCGATGGGCGCGGCCATGCGCGTGAGCTTTGAAAACGGCTTTTTCGATTACGTCGGTCAGCGCAACACCAGCAGCGCCAACCAGCTGGAGAAGGCTCTCGAAGACGCCTATGCACAGCACGGCAGCTGGGACTTTCTGGTAAACGACCGCTCCGCGTGGATGAAGTTTGTCGAGAATTCGAGCGCCGGCACGTCAAGGTCGATGCCGTGGGGGTCGGGAAATCCCGATGGCCCGGGTGGGCCTGGAGGTCCAGGCGGTCCCGGTGGCCCAGGCGGCCCGGGTGGTCCGGGCGACGACATGGGCCCGCCAGGTGAGCCTCCCGGCCCGCCACCGGATATGCCCGACCAGCCAGGCCGCAGCAACGGCCCGGACGCGCCGGGGGGACCTCAGTTCGCCAGCCCTGCACCGAACGCCGCTGTGGCGAACCGGCCCGAAGGGCCCGCCGCGGCCTCGCAAGCCACGGCAGCGGCCGGCTCGACGCAGCCCGCCTCCCGCAGACCCGGACCGCTTCCTCCCCGCGCGCTGTACGACGTGAACAAGCGTCGCATTGTCAGCAACGGGCCGTTGCCGCCTCCCGGCTCGCCGCTGGAACCGTTGAAGGTTTCGGGTCAGGTGGTCGGCTGGCTTTCGATCGAGTCGCCCGAAAACATCTTCTATGCAGCGGACCGCCAGTTCCAGGTCCGGCAGCTAAGGGCAACGTGGATCATCGTGGCGTTGGCAGCGGTACTGGCCGCAGGCGTGGCGATGGTGCTGGCGAGGATTTTCCTCGCCCCGATCCGGCGTCTCGTCGAGGCGACCCACCGGCTCGCCAGCGGCGACTACGCGACCCGCGTTCCAGAAGGCAGCGGCGACGAATTCAACCAGCTGGCCAAGGACTTCAACCAGCTCGCCGTATCGCTGCAAACGGCGGAGACCTCGCGCCGCAATTTCATCGCCGATATCTCGCACGAATTGCGCACGCCGCTTGCCGTGCTGCGGGGTGAACTCGAAGCGCTCGAGGACGGCGTGCGCCATCCCGACCGCGCGTCGTTGTCGTCGCTGCAGACCGAGGTGGCCATGCTGAGCCAGTTGATCGACGACCTGTATGAATTGTCGCTCGCCGACATCGGCGCGTTGTCGTTCGAAAAGGTGCCGGTGGATGCGGCAGGCATCGTCGAGGCCGCTACCGACGCGTTCGAAGAGCGGCTCAGCACGCGCAATCTTGCGCTCGAAACAGACATCGTCGATCAACCTGCTGTGATCGTGGGCGACCCGTATCGCCTCACGCAATTGCTGAAGAACCTGCTGGAAAACGCCCTGCGCTATACCGATCCTGGCGGCAAGGTATGCGTCAGCGTTTCGATGCACGGGCAGCAATTGCATATCGATGTTCAGGACTCTTACCCAGGCGTACCCGAGCCTCTATTGCCTCACCTGTTCGAGCGCATGTTCCGCGTGGACATCTCACGCAGCAGACAAAGCGGTGGCGCGGGTCTGGGACTCGCATTGTGCCGCCATATCGCCGAGGCGCACGAAGGCACCATCGAGGCTGCACGCTCGCCAATCGGCGGTCTCTGGATCAAACTGCGCTTTCCGCTTCAGCCCTCTCACCATGACTGATACGCCCACTACCATTCCAATCCTGATCGTCGAGGACGAGCCGAAGCTTGCCGCGCTGCTTTCAGATTATCTGCAAGCGGAGGGTTACAGTACGACGATCATCGCCGACGGCCTGCAGGTGATTCCATTCGTGCGTGCGCAACCGCAGGCGCTGGTTCTTCTCGACCTGATGCTGCCCGGACGCGGCGGACTCGAAATATGCCGCGAATTGCGCAGCTTCTCGGCGGTGCCGGTGATCATCCTGACCGCGCGGGTGGATGAAATCGATCGCCTGCTCGGTCTCGAGCTCGGCGCGGACGACTACGTCTGCAAGCCGTTCAGTCCACGCGAAGTGGTCGCGCGCGTGAAGGCTATCTTGCGGCGCGCAGGCAAACTGGCGACGACGACGGCAACGACGACGCAGCCCGAAGCTGTACCGAAGCCGCCGTTGCTGGTGGATGTCGACCGGCACGTCGCGCTGCTCGACGACAAGGATCTGCAGCTCACGCCGATCGAGCTTCGGCTGCTGGCGTTGCTGCAGTCCACGCCCGGCCGGATCTACCGGCGCGATCATCTGCTGCGGCAGCTCTACGACGATCACCGCGTCGTCACCGATCGCACCGTCGATACACACGTCAAGAATCTGCGCCGCAAGCTGCAGGCCGTCCGTCCGGGGCAAGACATGATCCGCTCGATCTATGGGGTGGGCTATCGGCTCGACCCGGATCTTGAGACTGACTCCAGCGAAGGACCATCTACCGGTTTGCAGTAACGCGCCGCTGCAAACAAAAGACCCGGCATTTGCCGGGTCTTTTGCATCACGCGGGGCGAGACGAAGCAGACCTTAGAACCGGTGACGAATACCGATCGTGGCCGCCACCTGGCTGTCCGTCGACGACGTGCTCAGGCCGTTGATATCGGCCGTGATACCCGAATCGCCGGTGTCGCTGACATGCTGATACACGCCCATCAGGTAGACATCCGTGCGTTTGGACAGCGCATACGCCGTCTGCAGGCTGAACTGGTTGTACTTCGGACTCACGCCGTCGAGATGCGCATCGGTGAACGTGTACGCAGCCGAGAGCGACCATGCCGGCGTGATGTTGTAACGGCCGTTCACCTCATAGTTCGTGAAGCTTGCGCCGCCGCCCGTCAACGTCAGGCCGGACGACGTGCCCGAAGCCGACGCGCCGATGCTGCTCGCGTTGTAGAGATGGGTCTGCGTGAACACAAAACCGACCTTCGCCGGACCGAAGGCATAGTTCAGGCCTGCACCGTAGGTGCGTTGCGTGCCGGCCGTGAAAGTCGCATCGCTGGTCACCGCGCCGCTCGAGTTGTACGACGTGCCCGCCTTGTTCAACTCAAGGTAGCCCGCTGCCACATTCAACGGACCGTAGTTGTACGAAGCGCCTGCGCTGTAGGCGCGGTTCGTGGCGAAGCCCCCCGCGTCATTCGAGAAGCCATACAGGGTGCCGAACTTGAAACCGCCATAGTTCACGCTCGAGTACTTGATCGAGTTGTTGATGCGGAACGAGTTGTCGAGGTTGTCGTTGTCGAACGGGTGCGCAGCCTGGGTGCCTCCCGATCCTGTACCGGTAAGGGCCAACGGAGCCAGGTAGTCCACGACTGAGTCATATTGACGACCCAGTGTGACCGCGCCGTACTGGTCGCTCGACAGGCCCACAAAAGCCTGGCGGCCGAACTCGAGACCGTTCTGGCCGAGCTTGCCGGTCGCTACGCTGAAGCCGTTTTCCAACGTGAAGATTGCCTTCAGGCCGCCACCCAGGTCTTCCGAGCCGCGCAGGCCCCAGCGGCTGCCGTTCACTGCGCCGCTGGTTTCCTGGACGTTATGTGCGCCACCCTGATTGCTCGTGTAAGTGATACCGGCGTCGATCAGGCCGTAGAGCGTGACGGTGCTCTGCGCGTGAGCTGCGCCCGCACCGCCTAGAACCGCCAGCGAGAGGCCGGACAGGACGAATTTCTTCATTGCTTCTCCGTTAACCTTGAATCGGTTGTTATTGAGTGGCGGAGATTATCGTAATCCTGTCAATTCTGTATTTCGTAATTCCTTACGCTTCACTTTTTCTGCCGTTTATTCGTTTTTCCTGTAACGCTACAACTGGAAAATACAAAAGCGGCGCGCCAATACGAACGGAGCATGGCGCTCTCGCGAACATGCTCCGAACCCATACTGAATGGACCTTCAGGAGAAATCCGGAGGTGCGTTGGCAGCATCAATCCCGGGAAATGCCAAGCCGCGCAACTTCAGATAATATTTCCTCAACTTTCTTTTAATCAGCCACATCGAATGGCAATTTCAATAGCGACAATTTTAATCCTTCAAAGTTCCGAAAAATTAGATGCGCAATTTATTACCAGTTTCGCTTAATCCGGCTTACCCAGCATTACGTCGATGACTCAAGCAGATGCCGGTCAGGCACCCGCGACCTTGAACACCGAAACGGCCTCCATCAGCCTGGCTGCCTGCTCCTCCAGCGACTGGGACGCGGCCGCGGCCTGCTCGACCAGCGCCGAGTTCTGCTGGGTCGTCTGGTCCATTTCCGTCACAGCGAGATTCACCTGCTCGATACCTTTGCTTTGCTCGCTTGCAGCGAACGAGATTTCGGCGATGATCTTCGTGACCTTCTGCACCGAGCTAACAACATCGTTCATCGTCGAGCCCGCGCGTTCGGCGAGCGCCGAGCCCTGCGCGATCTGTCCGACCGAGTCGTTGATCAGCTGCTTGATCTCGCGCGCGGCAGAGGCACTGCGTTGCGCGAGATTGCGGACCTCGCTTGCGACGACCGCAAAGCCACGCCCATGCGCGCCTGCACGCGCGGCTTCGACCGCTGCGTTCAACGCGAGGATATTGGTCTGAAATGCGATGCCATCGATCACACCAATGATCTCGGAGATTTTGCGCGAGTGCACGGAAATCCCCTGCATGGTCTCGACGACGTTGCCGACCACCTGGCCACCAAGCACCGCCGTGTCCGATGCGCTCAACGCAAGAGTCTTGGCCTCATTGGCGTTGTCCGCATTCTGCTTCACCGTCGACGTGAGCTGCTCCATGCTGGACGCGGTGCGTTCGAGCGACGCCGCCTGTTGCTCCGTACGATGGGACAGGTCGCTATTGCCCGAGGCGATCTCCTGCGCGCCGACGTTGATCGATTCCGTGCTGCTGCGCACAGTCGCCACCGTCGTCACCAGGGCGTGCTGCATTTTCTTGAGGCCGGCGAACACCGCGCCCATTTCATTCTGACGTTCGATCGTGATCTCGCCGCGCAGATCGCCAGAGGCGATGCGCTCAAAATGCGCGATGACATGTACCAACGGTCGCACGACGGCGCCGATCAGGATGTGTCGTGCAAGAAAGCCCAGCAGCAACGCAACGACCGCGACGCCACCGAGCACGCCGACCATCGACTTGAAACGTGTCTGCGCTTCGGTATAGCGGGCCCTTTCGCGCTCGGTAAGCGCGTTTTCGAGGCTGGACATTGCGCTTTGATAGGCGTCTGACAAGGCTTTGGTTTCCTTGCCTTGCAGCGTCTTGAAGGCGCTAAAGTCCATCTGTTCGAGGGCATCGAAAGCGGGCAGCAGCGCCTGTTTGACAAACGCACTGCGCTTGCCCTGCAACTGCGTCGCAAGATCCCTTACCGCCGGATCCATTGGCTGGTGCGCGAAATAGTCGGCAAATTGCCGGTCGGACTCCTTGATATCCTGACGGGCATTCGCGAGCAACTGCGGTTCAGGATCTCCGACTCCGTACAGCGCGTGATAGCTGTCAAGCGACACGCGCACCCGTTGCAGCAATTCGCTGCTGGTCTTCAGATCGACCAGTATCCGGGTATCCTCCTCGACCATCTTGCTCATGCCCTCATTGCTGAGCTCGAGCATGCCGACGCTGATACCGATCACGCTCAGCAGGATCACGACAAAGGCGGTGATGACGAACGTGATACTCCCGCGGATACTGGTGTCCTTGAACATCGTGTCCTTCCCCGTATTTTTTGATGTCCCCGCCGGCGTGTAATTGATTTTTGCCGTACGGGGTGGCCCAAAAGCCGCTTAGCCCACTCGTTTGCTACGCCGGTACCGGTCGAACAGCACGGCGAGCAACAGGATGCCGCCGCGAATCAGGTATTGATAGAACGTTGGCACGTTCAGCAGGCTCATCGCGTCCTGCACCGAACCCATGATCAGCACGCCCACGAGCACGCCGGAGATCGTTGCAACGCCGCCCGTCAGGGAGACACCGCCGAGCACGCATGCCGAGATCACACCGAGTTCCAGGCCGACCGAAGTCTTGGGGTCACCGAGGCTCATCCGCGATGCAAGCATCACGCCGGCAAAACCGGTGACGAGGCCCTGCAGTACAAACACCACGATCTTGATGCGCGTAACAGGCAGGCCCGCCAGCAACGCGGCTTCGCTATTACCGCCCACCGCCAGCACGTTCTTGCCGAACACCGTCTTTTTGAGCAGGAATCCGAACAGGACGAAGCCGACGATGTTGCTCCAGATCGGAAACGAAATACCGAGGAACGAACCGCCGCCCAGATCGAAGAAGCTTTCTTCGGAAATCATCACCGCGTCGCCGTTCGACGTGATGTACGCGAGACCGCGCACCACTTCCATCATGGCAAGGGTCACGATCAGCGAGTTGATCTTGTAGCGTGCGACGAGCACACCGTTCACGAGGCCGACGGCGCCTCCCGCCAGTACGCCGCCGGCGATGCCGAACATCACGCTATGCGTCGCGGTGATCAGCGTCGAAGCCACGACGCCCGAGAACGCAACGATCGATGCCACCGACAGGTCAACTTCACCGAGCGCCAGCACGAACATCATCGTGACCGAGATCGAACCGATCAGCGTAACCGAGAGCAAAAGCCCCTGAATATTGCGTGCGCTGATGAAATCCGGCACGGTCAGCGACAACGCGCCAAACAGTATGATGAAGACCATCACAATGCCTGACTTGTTGATGAAGTCCCATGCCTGCATGGCGCGCGGACGCGTGGCGACGCCGGACGCCGGATTCGTGGCTGCGGTGTTGGTAGGTTCTTGTGTTTGCATTGTGTCTGTTTCCATTCGGTCAGTCTGGCCTTAGCGCGGCAGGGCGAGCTTGATCAGCGCGTCTGGGCTCGCCTGGGCCTTCGGCAAATCGCCGACGATGCGGCCTTCCTTCATCACCAGCACCCGGTCCGCGATGCCAATGACTTCTGCGAGGTCGCTCGATACGACGATCACCGTGCGACCCGCTTCGGCCAGCCCATAGAGCAGGCCGTAAATTTCGCTGCGCGCGCCGACGTCGATGCCGCGGGTCGGTTCGTCCATCAGGAACACGTCGATCTCTTCGGCAAGCCAGCGCGACAGGATCACCTTCTGCTGGTTGCCGCCCGAAAGCGTGCCGATAGGTGTCTCGCCGTTGCGCGTCTTGATTGCCAGCTTCGCGATGAATTCCTTCGCGGTCTGCGCTTCCTTGCGGCTGTTGAGCACGTTGAAGCGGCTAAAGTGGCGGCGGCAACTGATGTTCAGATTGTCAGAGACCGACGCGATCGAGACGATGCCTTCCTGCTTGCGATCTTCTGGACACAGCGCCACGCCGGCTCGCACCGCATCGCGCGGCGTCGTAAAGCGCACCGGCTTGCCTCTCAGCACAATCTCACCGGCAGCCGGTTTCACCGCGCCGTAGATCAGCTTCATCAATTCGGACCGGCCCGCGCCCACAAGGCCAAAGAAGCCGACGATCTCACCCTTGCGCGCGGAAAACGAGGCGGGCTCCTTGAGCCCCTTTCCCATCAGCCCCTTCACTTCCAGTTGCACATCGCCCGTGGGACGCGCGCGGTAACCATACACATCCGCAATCGAACGCCCTACCATGCAACTGATCAGGCGGTCCCGATCAAGCCCCGCACCTGCTTCGAAGGTGTCGATATGGTGTCCATCGCGAAACACCGTGACGCGATCGCACAGCTCATAGACTTCCTCCATGCGGTGCGTGACGTAGATAATCGCGCGCCCTTCGGCCTTGAGCGCCCGGATGATGCGGAACAGTTGCGTCGTCTCGCGCGACGAGAGCGAGCTGGTCGGCTCATCGAAGGCAATCACGCGCGCGTCGCGCATCAGCGCCTTGCCGATCTCGATCATCTGACGCTGACCGATAGACAGATACTTGACCTGCTGAGCCGGATCGATCTTTTCGCCGAGGCGCTCGAGTTCGCGCATGGCGCGGGCCAGCAGCGCCTTCTCGTCAAGCACACCGAAGCGGTTGGGGAGCGCGCCGAGCATCAGGTTCTCCGCTACCGTCAGCTCCGGCACCAGATGCAGTTCCTGATAGATGATCGCGACGCCCGCCTCGATGGCGGCCTTGGTAGTGGTGAACTGTTGCACCACGCCGTTCAATGCGAGCGTGCCCGCGGCCGGCTGGTTCACGCCCGAGAGCACTTTCAGCAGCGTGGATTTGCCCGCGCCGTTTTCGCCCATCAAACCATGAACTTCGCCGCGACGCACGTCGAGCGAAACCTGATCGAGCGCCAGTACGCCCGGAAACTGCACGGTGATGCCGGCAAGCTGGAGATAAGCCTCGTTATCTGCGGAACCCCCGAGAGGAGCCGCGCTGGACACAGCAGCAGACGCCGCGCCGCTGGAACTCAGATGCGCCGCGTCGGGTTGGGAAACCGTCATCAAATGCCTCTTGCTGGTGAATACGACGCGCGGGCGGACACCTTGAACACCTCAGGTGTGCCGCCCGCGCCGCGAGTGTTGCCCGTCATGCGGGCAAGCTCACGTGCACGCTCTTTCGAGCGCTCATTCGAACGCTTAAATACCGAGTTCCTTGCGCACGCTTTCCCAGTTGCTGCGCACCATCAACTCACCGGTCGTCTGCGTATCGGCGGGCGGCTGCTTGCCCGTCTTGATCCACTCGACGAGGTTCTCCGTGCTCTGCTTGCCGTGGTTCGTCGAACTGACAGCGATCGTGCCGTAGAAGCCGGTCGGTTCCTTCTTCTGGAACTCGGCGAACGCTTCGCCAGCGCCGTTGATGCCGACGCCAATCACATCGGACGCGGGAATGTGCAACTGCTCGGTCGCGCGCACGCCGCCCAGCACCGTTTCTTCGTTGAGCGCGAAGATCACCCACTTCTTGATGTTCGGATGCTGTGCAAGCACCGGCGAGACTGCGTTGAAGCCGCCTTCGTCATCCGTCGTCTTTTGCGGTGCATCGAAGATGTTTTCTTTCTTGAAGCCGTTGGCGAGCAGCGACTGCGTGGCGCCGTCGGTGCGTTGCTTGGCGGTCGGCAGTTCGTAGTCGGTGATGCGCAGCGCGCCGACTTCTTCCGGCTTCCAGCCACGACGTTTCATTTCATCGGAGATTGCCTGGCCCACCTGATTACCGATCTTGATGGCCGACATGCCGAGGTGCGGCACATCGCCGAGCGGCTTGCCCGTCGAGTCCACCAGTTGATCGTCGACGGTGACGAACTTCATGTTGTAACGCTTGGCGCGTGCTTCGATTGCCGGTCCGAGACGCACGTCAGGCGCGCAGATCACAAAGCCCTTGGCGCCTTGCGCACCGAGGTTATCGATTGCAGCCAGCACCTTTTCGCCGTCCGGCGTGCCGATGTTCACTACCGAGAAGCCATCCTTCTGACCGACAGCGGTCGCGGCCTTCTGTTCATTGATGAACCACGCCTGCTCCGGCATCTTCACAAGGAAGCCGATCTTGAGGGGTTCATCTGCGCGCACCGAAACCTGGGCCGCGAACGGTACCGCGAGGACAGCCGCGGCAACTGCGGACAGGGTCAATCGGCGAAGCTTCTGGTTCATCTGGGTCTCCTGGAATACAACTTGGGTTTGACTACGTGTGGTCTAAGACTTGTGACTCGGCGCACGGCGTTCACTCGACGAAGGCTTCAACCGCGTGCCGGTGACCTAGCAGCAATGCATCGGCCACATGCTCGAGCGGGCGCAGATCGACGTCACTGCGGCCCGCGGTGATCAGTTCATGAAAGCGCTCGTACAGGCCGGGATATTCGCGTTCCGGGCCGACGTCGACGGCCACGCCGTCGATATGCAACTGCTTGCCGCCCTGCGCCAGACGCAGCACACCGCTGCTGGTCGTCACCTCGATCTGCCACAGTTCTTCAGAACCATGGCGCCAGTCGAACTCTGCGCGAACCGGCGTATCGTGGTCGTCGATGAAATTGAGGTTGGCGGCAATCGGGGTCTGCCGGTTGGACGGCACCCATAGCTCGGCCGACTTCAGGAAAAACGCGCGCGGCAAGATGCGCGTGATGATCGACAGCGCGTTGATGCCTGGATCGAACACGCCCAGGCCACCCGCTTCCCAGATCCAGTCCTGATTCGGATGCCACTTGCGGACGTCTTCTTTCCAGAGGACGGTCACCGACTTGATCTCGCGCTGTGCGAGCCAGGCCCGCGCGGTCTCGACCCCAGGCGCGTAGCGTGAATGCCACGAAGCGAACAGGCTGCAGCCTTTTTCCTGGGCCAGCGCGGCGAGAACGGTCACCTCGACGACACTCGCGCCGGGCGGCTTTTCCAGCATCACATGTTTACCGGCCAGCAGGGCAGCACGCGCCTGCTCGAAACGCACTTGCGGCGTAGCGCAAAGCGAGACCGCATCGAGATCAGGCTCTGCCGCGAGCAGTTCCTGCACTGTCTTGTAGTTGCGCACGCCGTCGACCTGCGCGTTGCGGCTGGCACAGGCGACGAGCTCGAACCCGTCGTTTCCCGCGAGAGCCGGCAAATGCTGATCGCGCGCGATCTTGCCCACGCCAACCAGGCCCACCGAAATTTGCTTTGGCATGTTTTGGCCTCAATGATTTTTACGCTGCTTCCGGCCACGCCTCGCCAGCGAGGTCGCGCCGTCCATCACAATTTTTAATAGTCACACTATATTGCGGGTGTTTTGGCACAAATATTCGTGAATACCCTAGTGAACACTCCAAATAGTCTTACTATAATGTGGGATCAGGAGGGCATCATGCCAGACAAAAAACGAGCGTTGCGCTCGACGCAGTGGTTCGGCACAGCCGACAAGAATGGTTTCATGTACCGCAGCTGGATGAAGAATCAGGGCATCCCCGATCACGAGTTCCAGGGCAAACCGATCATCGGCATCTGCAATACGTGGTCGGAGCTGACCCCGTGTAATGCGCACTTCCGCAAGATCGCGGAGCACGTCAAACGCGGGGTGTTCGAAGCAGGTGGCTTCCCGGTCGAGTTTCCGGTCTTCTCGAACGGCGAGTCGAACCTGCGCCCCACGGCCATGTTTACGCGCAACCTCGCGAGCATGGACGTGGAAGAGTCGATCCGCGGCAATCCGATCGACGCGGTTGTTCTGCTTGCGGGCTGCGATAAGACCACTCCTGCGCTCCTGATGGGTGCAGCGAGTTGCGACGTGCCCGCCATTATGGTCAGCGGCGGCCCGATGCTCAACGGCAAGCATCAAGGCCGTGACATCGGCTCCGGCACCGTTGTGTGGCAACTGAGCGAGCAGGTCAAGGCAGGCAAGATCTCTCTGCATGAATTCATGTCCGCTGAAGCCGGCATGTCGCGCTCGGCGGGTACCTGCAATACGATGGGCACCGCTTCGACCATGGCCTGCATGGCCGAGGCGCTTGGCGTGACGTTGCCGCATAACGCCGCGATTCCTGCTGTGGATGCACGCCGCTACGTGCTTGCCCATATGTCCGGCATGCGTATCGTCGAGATGGCGCTTGACGACCTGCGCCTGTCGAAGCTGCTGACGCGCGAAGCATTCGAGAACGCGATTCGCGTGAATGCCGCGATTGGCGGCTCCACCAATGCAGCGATCCATCTGAAGGCGATTGCCGGGCGGATTGGCGTGGACCTCGAACTCGACGACTGGACCCGCGTGGGCCGCGGCACGCCGACGCTCGTCGACCTGCAGCCGTCGGGCCGCTTCCTGATGGAAGAGTTTTACTATGCGGGCGGCTTGCCTGCGGTGCTTCGACGTCTCGGCGAAGCGGGCCTGCTGCCGCATCCGGATGCGTTGACCGCGAATGGTCAGTCGCTGTGGGACAACAACAAGGAAGCGCCGCTCTATAACGACGAAGTGATCCGTCCTCTGGACAAACCTCTCGTCGCCGACGGTGGGCTCTGCGTATTGCGCGGCAATCTCGCACCGAATGGCGCCGTGCTCAAGCCCTCCGCCGCCACGGCGTCGCTGCTCAAGCACCGCGGCCGCGCTGTCGTGTTCGAAAACTTCGACGACTACAAGGCACGCATCGGCGACCCCGAACTCGACGTGACCGCGGACTCCGTGCTCGTGATGAAGAATTGCGGGCCGAAGGGTTATCCGGGCATGGCCGAAGTGGGCAACATGGGCTTGCCGCCGAAGCTGCTCGCTCAAGGTGTGACGGACATGGTGCGCGTCTCGGATGCGCGCATGAGCGGCACCGCTTACGGCACCGTCGTGCTGCACGTGTCGCCGGAAGCGCGAGCGGGCGGCCCGCTCGCCGTGGTCCGCGAAGGCGACTGGATCGAACTGGACACCCTCGCCGGACGGCTCCACCTGGACGTCAGCGCGGAAGAACTGACCGCGCGTCTGGCCGACTGGGCAGAATCGCAGCAGAAGTCGCCGGCTGATACGAGCGGATACCGCCAGCTTTATGTCGATCACGTTCTGCAAGCCGATCAGGGTTGCGACTTCGACTTCCTGGTGGGATGCCGCGGCGCCGAGGTGCCTCGCCACTCGCATTGAACATACGACGGCAACGGTAGCGGCCATGCCCTGCTAACCCGCGGCGTCGAATCCACTCACCGGCAGGCTCGCAACGCGATGCCTGCCGGGTCGCAACGCCCACCTTCCGCCAATGCATCGACCGAGCTCGACGCATATCTTCAGTCACTCCTCCCACCGAATTTCGGTCATCAAAAGCCAAATAAATCCTGAGACTTTTATAAGGATTTTCTGAATCTCCAATTGAATTTCTTTACAAAATCCAACAATCGCGAAATTTATTTCTTACCAGATAAAATAACTCTAACATTTACCCTTCAGGCCGTGTGAGATCCGCCGTTTACAAAAGGAGGTGGCGATCGTAGGCAGACTTCGCCACCGCGGCAAATCCAATCCGCCGTATCTGGCGTATTGAATAGCCGGAATAAATCGATCTGCATCGGCATTAAGATTTGATGTCGTAAATCGAATGCATACCCGTACCAGGCGTTTCTATAAAAAATAGGAATGCAAAGTACTGGGTGCCGCATGGAAAGCCCCCGCAATGAAGTGGTCCGCCGTTCAGTCCGGAGGAGGAACGTCGCGGGCCCGAGCGCAAACGTTTGCCAACTATTCAGGAGTATGAAGGGTATGAAGAGGTCGAAACCGAGGCTGGTCGATACACAAAGAATCGTTGCGAATCCGGGCACATCGGAGACGCAGTCCGGACAGTCAGACAGTCTCGCCATGCAGGCACAAATTGCTGCAAGCATTTCGCGCCGCACGTTTCTTTACAGCCTGGGCGCCCTGGCGCTGTCGGCATGTGGTGGTGAGGGAGTGGGAACCTCGTCCGATCAGGCGGCGCAGACATCCGAAGCGTCCAGATCGGCGTCGACGGCATCGGACCTGGCGCAAAGCAGTTCCTCCACCGGCACGTTCGTGCATCCGGGCTTGCTGCACACCCAGAGCGATTTTGACCGGATGAGCCAGAAGGTCGCGGCGCAAGCTTCTCCGTGGATAGATAGCTGGAACATCCTGATCGCGAACAGTCACGCGAGCCTGTCCTATTCGCCCCGCCCGCAGGCGGTCGTCTACCGGGGCAGCGACGGCGTGCATTCGCAGAACTACACTTTGCTGTACAACGACATCGCAGCCGCGTACGCCTGCGCGTTGCGCTGGAAAGTGACGGGCACAACGGCGTATGCCGACAAGGCGGTGCAGATCATGAACGCCTGGTCGTCCGCATTGACCGCACTCGGCGGCGATACGAATGTCGACCTTGCCGCCGGCATTTACGGCTACGAATTTGCCAATGCTGGCGAAATCATGCGCACGTATTCGGGTTGGGCAGCCGCCGACTTCGCACGCTTCCAGAACATGATGTCCAGCATCTTTTATCCGATCAACCATGACTTCATCAACCGGCACAACAACACCCAGGAGACGCACTACTGGGCCAACTGGGATCTATGCAACCTGGCATCGATCATGGCCATCGGCGTGCTGTGCGATAACCAGTCGCTCTTCGACGAAGCCGTTACGTTCTTCCAGAGCGGCCCCGGCAACGGCTGCATCCTGCAGGCGGTCTACTACGTGCATCCGGGCTATCTCGGCCAATGGCAGGAATCGGGACGTGACCAGGGGCACGCCACACTCGGCATCGCGCTGGCAGGCGCGATCTGCGAAATGGCCTGGAATCAGGGTGTCGATCTCTACGGCTACGACAACAACCGCTTCCTCATGGGGGCTGAATACGTTGCGAAAAGCAATCTGATCGAATCAGGCACGACCTATTACACGGTGCCCTTCGTGCGCTACAACAACGTCGACAATGTCAATCAGACCGGGTTTTCAACCTCCGCTCAGGGTACCGCGCGGCCTTGCTGGGCGCTCGTCTACAACCATTACGTCAACCGCAAGGGCATGGCCGCACCTTATACGCAGAAGTTCGCCGTGCTGGTCCAGCCGGAAGGCGGCGGAGGCAACTATGGATCAACCAGCGGCGGTTACGACCAGTTGGGCTATGGAACGCTGACCTGCACGCTGGACGCCATCGCCAACGGCGTGCCGCCGAGCGGGCTCGCCGCGACCTCAAGCGCGGGACAGGTCATCCTGTCGTGGTGGGGTACGGCCTATGCAACGAGCTATAACGTGCAGCGCGGCACTGCATCCGGCGGCCCCTACACGACCATTGCCAGCGGCGTCACCGATCTGCTCAGCTATACGGACAGTGGCCTCGCAGCAGGAACCTATTACTACGTCGTGACTGCGCAGACGCCGTCCGGTGAAACAGCCGCGTCGAACGAGGCGGTCGCCATCACCGCCGTACAACTGCAGACCTACCTGACTTTCGACGAAGGCAGCGGCACGAATGCGGCCGATTCAAGCGGCAAAGGGCACACGGGTGCACTGACCGGCGGTGCAACCTGGGCGGCCGGCAAGCAAGGCCACGCTGTATCGCTCGACGGCAACACAGGCTATGTCAGCCTGCCCGCCAACATCGTTGCGGACGTCTCCGACTTCACGATCGCGGCCTGGGTCTACTGGAACGCGTCGAAGAACTGGGAACGCATATTCGACTTCGGCAGCGGCACGGGCCGCTACATGATGCTGACACCCCGCGCCAACACGGGCATCGCGCGCTTTGCGATCACACTCAACGGCAGCGCGGGCGAGCAGGACATCAACGGCAATGTCGCGCTGCCCACCGGACAGTGGGCGCATGTCGCGGTAACGCTGTCGGGCAGTGTCGGTACGCTGTACCTGAATGGCAACGCGATCGGCTCCAATACGGCAATGTCGTTCGCGCCGTACCTCGTGGAAAGTACCGACCAGAACTGGATCGGCCGTTCGCAGTTTGCAGCAGACCCCTACTTCAACGGCTTGATCGATGAGTTCCGCATCTATCGCAACGCGCTCACTGCCGAACAGATCACTGCATTGATCTCGGCATAGTGACGGCCTGCCGGATGCCAATGCCTTCTACAGGCATCGGCATCCACGCACGCGCAGCCTTGCTACTCTCGCGCGAAATCCACCACCGTGCATTGCAGCCCTGCCATCTGTCCTGCGGCGTCTATCGCCGCCTCAAGAGCGGCGAATGAATACGACTGCAGCTCGACCGCGTCGAGCGGTATCTGGCCCGACGCTACCAGTGCAACCAGCGCAAGATAATCGGCACGCGTGTACATGAAATTGCCTATCAACTCCCAGTTGTTTAGCATCATCTCCTGATACGCGATCGGCAAGTCCACCTGCATGCTGCCCATCAGCACGAGCCGGCCGCCACGGCGCAAGCTGCGCAGCGCGGCGAGCGTCGCCTGAGGATCGGTTGCCTGGCCAACCATGTCGAACGCGAGATCCGCACCGCCGCCCGACGCGGTGCGAATCGCGGCAGCGTCCTGGGTGGCATCACCCGTCAATACGACCGGTATGACCCGCCCTCGCCCCAGTTCGACGAGCGCCTGCAGCGGTTGAGGCCGCCGGCCCAGCGCGATCACACGGGTCGCGCCCATCGCAAGCGCAGCGAGTACCGCGGCCGATCCGAAATAACCGGTGGCGCCGTTTATCACGACGGTTTCACCCGCCGTCAGCCGGCCGCGCCGCAGTCCGCCGAACGGCACCGCGAACTTGCCGAGCACCGCAAGCCGCGTGGCTGAGACGTCTTCGAGGCCATCGAGCGCGATCAGTGTCGCAGCAGGGAACTCGGCCAGCTCGCGCAACGTGCCGTGCGGGAAATCAGCCAGCAACACACCGCTGTCCGCGCTGATCGCTGTCAGGCCGAGCAGCGCCTGAGCAGGTTCGCGCACGGTTTCATCCGCGACCCAGTAGGGATTCACCGCAACGCGTTGACCGGCGTGGAATGCCACTACGCCCTCACCGACCGCCTCTACCCGGCCCACACCGTTCGTCCCGGGTGAAAACGGCCCCGGCGGGTATGCATAGGGCAGCTTTCCTTCGACGTAGCTGCGCGTGTAACTCAAAAGCGGCACCGCTTCCATCCGCACCAGCACCGCGCCGCGACGCGGCTGCGGTTGTGCGACCTCGCGCAGGGCGAGCGGTTGACCGGGTTCATCGAGCATCCAGGCTTTCATGTCTGACTCCAGAGAAAAGGTTGACTGCATGCCTTGACTCTAGAACGTAGCCACGTATTCCTGAAATCAATTACTCAAATGCGACCCATCAGCATGATTGATACAGATGGTATGAGGTCCGGCGTCGCACGCTGCCAATCACAGCGTCGCCGTGACTCCGCCGTCCACGTAAAGAATGTGACCGTTCACGAAGTTCGACCCGTCGCTTGCGAGGAATACCGCCGCGCCGACGAGGTCTTCGACTTCACCCCAGCGCCGCGAAGGCGTGCGTCCGATCAACCACGCGCTGAACTTCTCGTCGTTGACTAGCGCTTCAGTCAGTTCGGTTTTGAAGTACCCCGGTCCCAGACCATTGACCTGAATGCCATGCTGGCCCCAGTCGATGGCCATGCCCTTGGTCAACATTTTCACCGCGCCTTTGCTCGCCGTGTAAGCGGCGATATTCGGCCGACCCAACTCGCTCTGCACCGAGCAGATGTTGATGATCTTGCCGCGCTTACGCTCGATCATATGACGCGCCACCGCTTGCCCCACCAGGAAGACGCTTTCGACGTTCGTCTTCATGAGTTCTTCCCACTGTGCATGGGAAAACTGCTCGAGGGGTGCGCGCCGTTGCATGCCCGCGTTATTGACCAGAATATCGATCGGGCCGATCTCCCGTTCGATACGCCCGATCGCTGCCTCCACTTCGCCCGGCGACGTCACATCGAAGCTGGCGGCGTGCGCGGTTGCACCGTCGGCATTCAGCCGGCCGACCGCGTCGTTCAGGCGCGCCTCGCTGCGAGCGTTCAGAACGACCTCAGCCCCCGCTGCGGCAAGTCCTGTTGCCAATGCATAGCCGATCCCGGTACTCGAACCCGTAATCAAGGCACGGCGGCCCGACAGATCGAACATCCCCAAGATATTCTTCAACTCAGATCCTTTGCGTCCTTGCTAAAGACACCGTTTTACCGCACCGGCGCACAAGGCGCCAGGGTGCGGCACATTTCAATGCGTCTCTTCACGACACCGGCGTGAACTTGAGCTGACTGATCGGCGTGACCTTGTCGGTCCGCACGAGGCCGTACGGTGTCTTCGGACCCAGCCATTTATTGAACACACCGCTCATCTCGCCGCTCTGCTCCATCGCCGCCAGCGCCTTGTTGACCGCATCGAGCATCGCCGGTTCGTTCTGACGCAGGCCCACCGCGATCGGCTCGATCAACATCGGCTCGGAAGCGATCGCGACCGCGCCATCCGTGCCGTCAACCTGTTTCGTGATCTTGATGGCAGTCATCTGGTTCGTGACGAAGCCCTTCACCTTGTCCTGCTCAAGCGCGAGGAACGCCGAACTAGTATCGTGGAAGGTCACCGCCTGGCCATCCTTGATGGACAAAGGAATCGACTGCGCGGAAGTCGAACCGTCCGCGGCACTGATCTTCTGTCCAGCGAAGTCAGTTAATTTCTTCGTCGCATCGGCTTTCTTGACGACCAGCACTTCCTTGGTTGAATAGTAAGCATCGCTGAATGCAATCTGCGTTGCGCGCGTCTTCGTATAGGCCAGGTTAGCCACGACCACATCGACGCGTCCAAGCTTCAGTTGCGGAATACGCGCCTCCACAGCCAGCGGTTCGAGCTTCGCCTTGACGCCCAGTTGTTTGGCGATTCCATTGCAGAGGTCGACATCCATGCCTTCGAGCTGGCGTGTCTGCGCATCCGGATACGAAAACGGTTCGACGTTCGAATAGACACCGCAGGTCAACTCGCCGTGGCTCTTGATATCAGCCAGTTGATCCGCATAAGCAGGAGTCAAACATGCAGCCGTACCACCAAGGACTAACAGCCCCGCAACAAACTTCTTCCCTTGCATCGTCATGCTCCTGAGTTATATGAGTAAGGCTATCGATCAGCCAGGTGGTACAAGATGTCTACATCGAATCGTCAATGCGTACGCAGATCGGACAGGAATCGCTGCGCACGCGCATGCTGCGGGCGTGAAAAGAACTCTTCGGGCGGCGCCGTCTCCAGAATCTTGCCGGCATCCATGAACCAGACCCGGTCGGCCACTTCGCGCGCGAAACCCATCTCGTGGGTGACGCACATCATCGTCATGCCTTCCTGGGCCAGACTCTTCATTACGTTCAGGACTTCACCCACCATCTCCGGGTCGAGCGCGCTGGTCGGTTCGTCGAACAGCATCGCAGGAGGATCCATTGCCAGCGCACGGGCAATCGCCACGCGCTGCTGCTGGCCACCCGAGAGTTGCGGCGGATAGGCGCTCGCCTTGTTGGACAGTCCCACGCGTGCCAGAAGATCGGCCGCCTTACGCTCGGCGTTCGCGCGCTTCAGACCGTTTACACGCATCGGCGAGAGCGTGATGTTCTCCAGCACCGACAGATGCGGAAACAGGTTGAACTGCTGAAACACGAAGCCGATGCGGCTTCGATAAGCATTCAGACTGAGCTTCCGGTCGTGAATATTCTGGCCATCGAACGAAATCTGTCCGCGATCGATTTCCTCGAGCCGGTTGACCGTGCGAATCAGCGTCGATTTGCCGGAGCCGGACGGTCCGCACACGACGACCACTTCGCCCTTGCGAACCTCGGCGTTCACATCCACGAGTGCGTGATATTCGCCGTACCATTTGTTGACGCTGGAAAACTTGATCATGCGAATTCCTTGGATAGTGGGACGCCTAGTTCTCGCTAGGCAGCGGATCAGGCAGAGAGGCCGAGGCCACCTTGCTGTTCCTCGCAGCCGAACCCGCCCGCTTCTTCGTCACGCGGCGCTCCAGATGGCGCGCGAAGCGCGTCAGCGCATAGCACAGCACGAAGTAGCTCAGCGCGAGAATCAGATACACGGAGAACGGTTTCGTCAGCAGCCGGTTGTTGATCTGGTCGGCCGCGAACGAGATTTCCTGAACGTTGATGATGTAGCCGAGCGAAGTTTCCTTCACCGTCGAAACGAACTGCGTGACCATGCTTGGCAGTACGTTATAAAGCGCCTGCGGCAGGATGATCGCGCGCATCGTCCCCAGGTAGCTCATGCCGAGCGCGCGCGACGCTTCGACCTGGCCTTTCGGAAGCGCCTCGATACCGGCACGGATGATTTCGCCCAGATACGCCGAGTCGTAGACCACCAGGGCGCACAGCATCGTCACGAAGCCCGTGACCGGATAGCCGGTCAGCACGGGCACGAGAAAGTACACCCAGAAAATCACCATCAACAACGGGATGCCGCGCACCATATAGACCAGGCCCGTAGCCGGCGCACGCAGAAGCGGGAACGGACTGATCCGCGCAAGCGCCACGAGGATGCCCAGCGGAAAGGCAATGACGAGTGCCGACAGCGACAGCAGTATCGTCAGGACGATGCCGCCCAGCGGGCCATGCGGATACTGCCCGATCAGCAGCAGCGTCCAGTTGTCGCGCAGGATCTGCAACATGATCACTTCACTCCCGGAATGCGGTAGTGCGTCGCGAGCTTCGCTCCCGCCAGCATGATGACGAGCGAGATCGTGAGGTAGACCACCGTCGCGACAAAATACGACTCGAAGGAGAGGAACGTTTCGTTTTCAATCTGCCGGGTGACGTAGGTCAGCTCGGCCGCTCCGATTGCCATCGCAAGACTCGTGTTCTTGAACAGCAGGACGGCGTGGTTGACCATCGGCGGAATGGCATTGCGAAGGGCCTGGGGCAGAACGACGTAGCGCAGGCCGCTGACAAAATTCAGGCCCAACGCGCGCGAGGCTTCGTACTGGCCATAAGGAATGGCACGCAGGCCGCTGCGAATATCTTCGGAGAGGTAAGCCGCGCTGCACAGGCCGATCGCAATCACGGCAAACACGAACTGGCCGTTGTACTGGTTCAGCAGATCCTGCAAACCTTGCGGCAAGACATTCGAAATGCCGAAGTACCAGAACAGGATCTGGACCAGCATCGGCACATTGCGGTGGTAGGCCACGAACGCTGACACGAAGGCAGTCGCGGCACGATTGTTGGTCAGGCGGATCAACGTCAGCAGAATCCCCACCACCAGCGAAAGAAGCCACGCCAATACGGCCATCGCGAGTGTGAGTTCGACACCGTGCAGGAAGAGCGCGCCGTAGTCGCCTTGCAGCACCGTCGCCAGGTCAAAATGAAGTTTCATATTGCACGCCCCAATGATTCGGATCGGACCGATGTTCGCTGCATTGCATGATCAGCAGTCACATCGTCTTTGAAAGCGGAAATGCCGTCTGCTCCCACGTTGAATTCATACTAGCTCGCGAAAATAGACCCTTGCAGAGGCCTTTCTTCTGGCGCAATAAGTTTCGCGAATGATGCGGGTGACGACCGGCGGACAGCCTGATGGACCGGGCTTTGCATGACTTTTGTCTCCATGACAGGGGGCGTTTCCAGCCACCCTGCTTTTTTAAGCGCGCTTTTGCGTCGAGGCAAAAGCGCGTAACACTCAAACGCGCAGGCCAGTGCCGCCTGTGTCGCGTTACGGCACGCTCAGACGGTGGCCGCCGCGTGCGTCAGCACTTGCGGATTGATCGGGGTGGGCGGCTTGCCCGGCGTATTACCCAGTCCGAGTGCGGCGATCAGATTGTCTACACAAAGCGCCGCCATGGCCCGCCGGGTGGCGACCGAGGCACTGCCGATATGCGGCGTCAGAACCACATTGCTCAACTCGAGCAGTGCGGGATTCAGCGCCGGCTCGCCCTCGAAGACATCAAGGCCTGCCGCTGCGATGCTGCCCTCGGCCAACGCAACCGCCAGCGCGGCATCGTCGACCACGCCACCGCGTGCGATATTGGTCAGCGTCGCCGACGACTTCATCTGCTTGAGCTGCGCCGCGCCGATAGCGTGATGCGAACTCGCCGAATACGGCACGACGATGATCAGGTGATCGGATTCGCGCAGCAGCGTGTCCTTGTCGACGTAACGCGCCTGGCAACTTGCCTCGACTTCAGGCGCGAGCGGCGAGCGGTTGTGATAGATCACCTGCATGCCGAAACCCAGGGCGCCGCGTCGCGCGATGGCCTGGCCGATACGGCCCATGCCGAGAATCCCCAGGGTCGCGCCATGCACATCGCCGCCGACGAACATGTCGTAACGCCCCGTCTTGATCCATTCGCCGCGGCGCAGAAAGCGCTCCGACTCCGTGATGCGCCGCGCGGCTGCCATCATCAGCGCGAAGCCGAAGTCGGCGGTCGTGCCGGTGAGGACGTCCGGCGTGTTCGTGACCAGTACGCCACGTGCCGTACAAGCGTCGACGTCGACGTTGTTGTAACCCACGCCGATATTGCAGACGGCGCGCAACTGCGGACAGGCGTCGAGCAGGGTAGCGTCGATCCGGTCGCTGCCCGCCGTCACCGCGGCCGTTTTGCCTTGCAGGTGCGCGATGAGTTCGGGTTGGGTCCAGACGGTGTCATCAGGGTTATCGGTCACATCAAAATGCACCCGCAGACGATCAACGATGTCGGGAAACGACGCACGGGTAACGAGGACCGATGCTCGCATGGGACAGCTCCTTGGTTGGATTCAGATGATGTTCTTGCGCACGCCGGACACGTTCGATCAATCTGCGTGATCAACAGGCTCACGCTTGATCGTCGTCAGGCCGCCGGGCACCTGCAGCGTGGGCAAAATTTCCATGTTGCTGATGTTGACGGCCAGCGGCGCGGCGATCGCGAACGCAATCGCGTCGGCGATATCGGACGGGAGCGGCAATTCGAAGCCGTCGATAAACTTCTTGCGTGCTTCTTCGATATCGCCATGCACGTGGCCAAAGATATCGGTCGCAACGCGGCCTGGACAGATCTCGGTGATACGCACCCGCTTGCCAGTGGCATCCACCCGCAACTGACGCGACAGCGCATGAATACCGGCCTTGGTCGCGTGATAGATCGAGTTGCCGTTGAAGTTGTAGATGGCCGCAATCGAGCTGATGTTGACGATATGACCGCGGTCGCGCGCCACCATGCCCGGCATGGTGAGACGCACAATGTGCAGCACTGCTTGCAGGTTCACTTCCACCTGCACGTCGATGTCTTCGACATTCGCATCCAGAATCGAGCCTTTGCGCGACACGCCGGCATTGTTCACGACGATATCGAACGGCACTTCTTGCGTCAGCTTCGTCACGGCAGGCAGATCGGAGACGTCGATCGCATGCGGAATGCACCCGGTGCGCTCGGCCAGTTCATTCAGACGATCCGCGTTGCGTGCAAGCGCATGAACCTCGAGTCCTTCCCGGCAAAAGCGCTCGACGATTGCCGCACCCATTCCGGTAGAAGCACCAGTCACCAGCGCGGTTTTATAGTCTGAAAACGGCATGAATTACCTCTATTTGTGGTTCTGAATCTATCGCGGTTCGAATGACGGCAACCTTGAGATTCAATGTATACGGCGTGAAAACCGCACGCCAAGACGAAATGGATTTGTAGGGATAAGTCGACCTTATGACGCGCCAGATCGGCTTGCGCACCGTTCAGCGCACCAGCTTCGATACCGGCACGACCCGTCCACCCGCCGCTTCGATTCCCGCGCGCACCGTGCGTGCGAGTTCGACGGCGCCTGGCGTATCGCCGTGCAACAGAATCGACTGCACTGCGACCTTGAGCTTGCCGCCCGTGACCGTCGTAATCGTCCCGTCTTCAAGCAGTTCCTTGACGCGCGCAAGCACCGCGGCGCGATCCTTGATCACGGCGCCTTCCAGCTTGCGCGAGACGAGCGCGCCCTGATCGTCGTAAGCGCGATCGGCGAGGAAAGTGTTGGCCGTGCGGATGCCTACCTTGTCGGCGGCACGCTCGATTTCCGTGTTGGTCGAGACGCTGATGATGAGGTCACGATCGAACTCGGCCACCGCCCGCACCAGCGGCTCGGCCAGTTCGTACGACGCAGCGGCCATGTTGCCGAGCGCACCGTGAAAGCTCATGTGCGTGACGCGGTGCCCCGCTGCCTTCGCGATCCCGGCCAATGCCCCCATCTGATAGAGCACGTACTTGGCCAGTTCCAGCGGATCGGCCTGAATCTGCCGCCGGCCGAAGCCCAGCAGATCGGGAAAGCCGACATGCGCGCCAATCTCGATCTGCCGCGCGAGTGCCATGCGGACCGTCTTGTCCATGATGACCGGATCGCCTGCATGGTAGCCGCAGGCCACGTTGGCGGACGAGACGATATCGAGCATCGCTTCATCCTCGCCCATGGTGTACGGGCCGAAGCCTTCGCCGAGATCGGCGTTCAGGTCGATTTCCACTCTTCACTCTCCATTGTCTGATCCCGATTTACCCCTATGCCGAAGCTGCCAGCACGAACAAAGGCGTTCCGTAACCCACCTTATCGCCATGCGTCGCAAGTACCCGCAGGACACGACCGTCGATCGGCGCGAGAACTGGCACGCACAACTGAGCAATCTGCAGCAGGCCGACAATATCGCCCCGCGCGACGTGACCATCGATGCTGACGAACGGCGTGGTGCGCGCCGGATGTGCGGCCAGAAAAATCCCCACCGAACTGGCCGTCACCGTAGTCACCTGCTTCTGCGCACCTTCCAGCACATGGGCCGCTGCAGCGGTGCCTCCGCCCGGCACCGCCGGCAGCGGCGATTCGTGCAAGGCACCGCGCTGCTGCGCCTCTGCGGTTAGCCGAATAGTCGTTCCAGGCCTGCTGATCTCGACGAATTCGATATCGACCTCAGTCAGCCACGAGGTGATCTGCCGAAGTTCGCTGACCTGTACTTCGATTTTCTGTGTCATGTTTCAGTGTCTGGAACCGCGAAAAAGGTCGACCAGGTTGCGAACCTTGGCGAGATAGCGCTCCACGTCTTCGAGTGCGGCCACCGCTTCAGGATAGGTGGTCTGCACAAAACGGAGCTTCGTTCCGATGCGGGCCTGCGCGAGCCGCCACAGGTCTGCTTCGATCACGGTGCCGATCTTCGGGTAACCGCCCGACGGCTGCGCGTCGCGCAACTGGATGATCGGCTGGCCGTTGTGGGGCACCTGAATCACGCCGGGCACGATGCCGTGCGAGCGCTTTTCGATTACACGCACCGCGCTCAACGTCGGACCTGCAAGGCGGTAGCCGTAGCGGTCGCTCTGCGGCGTCACCTTCCATCCTTCGCTCCAGAACGCAGCGAGCGATTCCGGCTGGTAGCAGTCGTATTCGGCGGCGGGCAGCACACGCACCACCGTTTCGGTCGCCTCGGCCTCAGGGACGGCCAGCGGACGGGGTATCGAAAACTCAGGCGGCACGGTGCCGAACCCGGCTTCGTGGGCCAGCTCATATAGCGGCGCAGCCTGCTCGAGGCCGACAGCCTGCACCACATCGCCTTTCTGCAACTGGCGCCCGTTGTAGCCGCCGAACTGCCCGCGCAACTGCGTGCTGCGCGAACCGAGCACGACGGGCACATCGACACCCCCTGCGAGCGACAGATAGCAGCGCGTGCCGCTTGCCGGTACGCCGATCGTCAGGACGTCGCCTTTGCTTGCCTGCGCGGTCCACCAGGGGAGCACCGAACGCTCGCCCAGACGCGCGGCGCAATCGGCGCCGGTGATCGCGAAAGCGGTGTCTTCAAGGAAGCGAATGCGGAATGGAAACATCGGAATTTCGATGCCCGCCGCGTCCTCGGGATTGCCGAGCAGGAGGTTGCCGACCGAGAGTGCCAACCGGTCCATCGCGCCGGCCGTGCCGACACCGTAGCGCAGATAACCCTCGCGCCCCTGGTCCTGCACCGTGGCAAGTGCTGAGGAAGACAGGATCTCGATCATGAGACGATCCTCTCGACGCGAAAACGAATCATGTCACCGGGTGCCAGGGTAGCCGGATTGTCGCGCATCGGATCGAAGAAGGACATCGAGGTATGGCCGATGGTGTTCCAGCCGCTGGGCCCTGTGGAGGCCGAAACGCCCGTCTGCACGCCGCCGATCGACACCGCGCCCCCTGGCAGGCCAAGCACGGGCACCTTGCGACGCGGCGTGGCAATACGCGGATCCATGCCGCCGAGGTAGCAGTAGCCTGGGTGGCTGCCGAGTGCGAAGACGGTATAGAGCGGCGCGCAATGCAACTGCACGACCTCATCCACGGACAAGCCGGTGTGGGCCACCACGTCGTGCAGATGCGGCCCGAACTCGCCACCGTATTCCACCGGCAGCTCCACCACTTTGCCTTCAATCTGCAGTTCGCCCGCCGCGGCCCACGCGTCGCGCAAAGCGGCGTCGAGCGAGCCCGGATCGGCAGGCGGCGTGGAGAACGTCAGCATCAGATTGGTCACGCCCGGCACCGCCTCACGCACACCCGGCCACGATTCGACCTCGCGCGCCAGCGTCCAGATGCGGCGTTGCGCACGCAGATCGAGCGCGCCGGGTGCTTCGAAGAGCATCGCCGTCGTGCCCAGCATGCTGATGCAAAGCGGAGGGTCCGAATCGTCCTGTTTCATCGCGTGGGCGGTCCTTTCTGAATCCAGTCGCATCTGTCCGGCCGTGCCGGCGTACGCGATCGATGCATGTTCGATGATGCACGTCATGTCGGTTTCCTGTTTGCAAGCCAGCGTTCCAGATGGTGAATATCGACGCCGCCCGCACAAAAACCCTCGTCTTCAAGTATGGCCTGATGCAACTGCACATTAGTACGAATGCCTTCGATGCGCATCTCCGAGAGTGCGAGACGCATGCGCACCAGGGCTTCCTCGCGGCTCGCGCCGTAGGTGATGAGCTTGCCGATCAGCGAGTCGTAATACGGCGGCACCACGACGCCGCTGCTCATGTGCGAATCGATCCGCACGCCGTTTCCTCCCGGCAATTCCCACGCTGTGATCTTGCCGGGACACGGCAAGAAAGTGAAAGGGTCCTCGGCGTTGATACGGCATTCGAGCGAATGGCCATTGGTGCGGATGTCCGATTGCCGGATCGTCAGCGCATGGCCTTGCGCAATGCGAATCTGTTCCTTGACGATGTCGATGCTGGAGGTCATCTCTGTCACCGGATGTTCGACCTGCAGGCGCGTGTTCATTTCGATGAAGTAAAACTCGCCGTTCTCGAACAGGAATTCGAACGTGCCCGCGCCGCGGTAGCGGGTCTGCCGGCATGCCTCCACGCAGCGCTCGCCGACCTGCCTGATCAGCCCCGGATCGATGCCTGGCGCCGGTGCTTCTTCCAGTACCTTCTGATGACGCCGCTGCAGCGAACAGTCACGCGAACCGAGCCACAGCGCATTGCCATGGGTGTCGCACAGGACCTGAATCTCGACGTGGCGCGGATGCTCGAGAAACTTCTCGACGTACAGTTCGGGCTTGCCGAAAGCGCGGCGCGCTTCCTCGCGCGTCACCGAGACCGCTTCCAGCAACTGCCCGGCACTCTGCACCACCCGCATCCCGCGCCCGCCGCCGCCCCCGGCCGCCTTGACGATAACGGGAAAGCCGATCGCTTCGGCTACCTTAAGGATCGCTGCGGGATCATCGGGCAAGCCGCCGTCCGGGCCCGGAACGCAGGGCACACCGGCTGCGCGCATGGCGCGCTTGGCCGCGACCTTGTCGCCCATCGTCCGGATGGAGCGCGGTTCCGGACCGATGAAACTCAGCCCTGCCGCTTCGACTTCTTCGGCGAAGTCGGCGTTTTCCGAAAGAAAGCCGTAGCCGGGATGAACGGCCTGCGCACCGCTGACATGCGCGGCAAACAGGATCGCGCCACGGTTCAGATAGCTTTGCCCGGGCGCGGCGGGACCGATGCACAACGCCTCGTCGGCCAGCCGCACGTAGCGTGCGTCCGCATCGGCTTCCGAATAGATCGCGACCGTCTTGAGCCCCAGCTCACGGCACGCCCGTTGGATTCGGAGTGCGATCTCGCCGCGGTTGGCAATCAATACCTTGTTAAACATCGTCGCCCGACCGGAAGAAATGGCACGTCGCCACAACGGAGCGGCAATTCATCGATGGATTCGTACGCATGGCCATCATCTGATTCGAAACAGCGGCTGGCCGGCTTCCACCTCGTCACCCGGCCTGACGAGAATCTCGACGACGTTGCCCTTGAACTCGGATTCGATCGCGTTGAACATCTTCATCGCTTCGATCGTGCAGAGCGCCTGCCCTTCTTCAACGGCATCGCCTACGCCTACGAAGGGTGGCTCCCCGGGAGCCGGCGTCAGATGAACAATGCCGAACATCGGGGCGCAGACCAGCTGGGGCTCGCTCGCCGTGGCATCCACTGTGGTCGAAGCGGCGACGGGTGGGACGGCCTGCCCCGCTTCCTCGGCGGGGGTCGAACGCGCGGAGCGAGGGATGTCCTCGCTCGCATCGGACGTCGCGCGCCGATGTGTTTTGACAAGCCGAATCTTCTCGTCGCCCTCGATCAGTTCGAGTTCGGCAAGCCGCGATTCGGCCAGCAGGTCAATGAGACCCTTAATCTTCTGAAGATCCATTTCTGAGTCCGTGGCCTGGTTAAGGCTAGTCGGTCCGGCTCCACTCAAGCTGGACGATCTACGCTGGACTCAATGTATCTGGCGCATAAAAAATGCGCCAAGACGGTTTGGGTTTGTAGCGATAAGGCGCGCTTATGTATCGGCGCCGGCCTCCGAACGCACGTCGAGCGCAAGGTCACCCGCCAGTTCCAGCAGGATGTCCTTGACGGCCGCGGCGGGCTCGGAAAGGGGAAGATGGTCCGACAGGCAGACCGAGAGGGGGATCTTGATGACCGGCGAAACGATGCGGCACTGGACGATATCGCCCGCCGCCGCGACGACCCGCGCGGTGGAGTCCGGCAGGATCGTGGCGCCGATGCCGGCGCCCACGGCGGCCGAAAGCGTCGACGCCGATTCGATCTCGGCCACCACCTTGGGGATCATCTGGACACGCGCGAAGCCTTCGTCCACGTACTTGCGCAGATAGTTATAGGGCCGCGGCAGCAGCAAGGGCACATCGCGCAGGGCCGTCACGTTGATCTGCTCCTGCGTGATGCCCATGCTGCGCGGCGCGACGAGGAACAGCTCCTCGTTCATCAGAAGCTGGAACGACAGGCCGTGGACCGGCTTGTCGCCATAGAGGACGGCCATGTCCATCCGCCCGTTCATGATCAGCTCGCTAAGCGTGGTACCGAAGTTTTCGTTGATATACAGAAGGATGTCCGGATGGCGGGCGCGCACCGTGCGCAACAACGGCAAGGACAGGGCCGACGCCCCCGTGCCCGGCGCGAGACCCACGGACACCTGGCCTGACAAGGTTTGCCCGGCGCTCTTCACGTCCGCCTGCGCCTGCTCATACTGCCGCAGGATCAGCTGCGCGTGACGGTAAAGGGTGGCGCCCGCTTCGGTCGGCGTCACGCCGCGCTTCGTGCGCACCAGCAGTTGCTGCTGAAACTCGTCTTCGAGCGTGATCAGTTGCTGGCTCAGCGCGGGCTGGGCGATATGCAGCACTTCGGACGCCTGGGTCAGGCTGCCGATATCGACAATCTTCACGAAGTACTTCAAACGCCGCAGGTTCACGCTGATTGCATCCGTGGTCGGTTAAGGGATTGCAGCAATCATAGGGCAAGCGCTGTTCGACGCACAGCCCTCAAAAAACCCGTGTGCCGACGACGCGACAGATGTGGCGCATTGCCCCCGGCAGCAGCGATTGCGGGAAGTACTAATTGCTGCGATGCGTGTGCAGTGCGCAGCTCGTCCCGTCATAAGTGGATGTTATTACGCCAGCGGAAAGACATCTTAGCGACATCTTTTCTGCGCGCTTACTGTTAGGCCTCATTAAACCCCCATCCAGGAGTCCAGTGTGAGTGCATCGCGCATCGCCGCCCGTGTCCAGCGCATCAAGCCGTCGCCTAGCAGTGCCGCGGCGGATCGTGCCGCCGAACTGCGGCGTCAGGGCAAAACGATCGTCAATCTGGTCGTTGGCGAACCCGACTTCGATACGCCCGAACATATCCGTCGTGCCGCATTCGAAGCGATGGAGCGCGGTGAAACACGCTATACGCAAACCGCGGGCACACCTGCACTGCGCGCCGCTATCGCCGACAAGCTCAAGCGCGAGAACGGGCTTTCGTATGATCCGAAGCACGTCATCGTCACGTGCGGCGCCAAGCACGCAATCTTCAACGCCCTCGCCATCACCGTCGAAGAAGGCGATGAAGTGCTGATTCCCGCGCCTTACTGGGTGTCTTATCCGGACATGGCGCTGGCCTGTGACGGCGTACCCGTCGTAGTGCCATGCACCGAGGACGATGGTTTCAAGCTGACGCCTGCGACCCTCGAAGCCGCGATCACCCCACGTACACGCTGGCTGATCATCAATTCGCCGACCAATCCGACCGGCGCGACCTATACGGCCGGCGAGCTGCGCGCACTGGCCGACGTGCTGCTGCGTCATCCACGTGTGCTCGTCATGCTGGACGATATCTACGAGCACATTCGCTTCGACGGCGAGGCGCTTCAGCATCTGCTCTCAGTCGAGCCTCTGTTGATGGATCGGACCCTGGTGGTCAACGGCGTGTCCAAAACCTACGCGATGACCGGCTGGCGTATCGGTTATGCAGCCGGTCCGGCCGACCTGATCGGCGCTATGGACACGCTCCAGTCCCAGTCGACCAGCAACGCGAGCTCGATCAGCCAGGCTGCCGCGCTTGCCGCGCTGACCGGCGACCAAAGCTTCGTCACCCGTTCGGTGCGTGTCTATCGCGAACGGCGCGACCACGCGCTGGCAGCACTCAACGCAATTCCGGGCATCAGTTGCCGCACGCCGGGTGGCGCTTTCTATCTGTATGTGAATTGCGGCGGCATGATCGGCCGCACCACCCCGCAGGGAAAACGCCTCGAAGGCGACGCCGATGCCGTGCTCTACCTGCTCGAACACGCAGGGGTTGCGCTGGTAGCGGGCTCGGCCTATGGGGTCTCCCCCTTCTTCCGGATGTCGATCGCCACCAGCGTCGAAACCATCGACGAAGGCTGCAAAAAGATCGCGGCGGCCGTAGCTGCCTTGGATTGAGGGCAAAGATGCGGCGCGAAATATCGCGCCGCATTCTCAGATAAAGACATGCCGCACTGTCTGGATGCGGCAGTTGAACTGTAATTTCCGTTTTCTTCAAACTGCAAGGGGATCTTCTCGTGAAAAAGAATACATTAGGTGTACTGATTGGAGTTGGATTGGCAGTATCTGGAACCGCGTATGCGCAGTCGAGCGTCACGCTGTACGGCATCATTGATGAAGCGGTGCGTTACGACAATCATCAGACGAAGACCGGCAGCGGCAGTCTTTTCACGATGGGCAGCGGCGGCGAAATTCAAGGTAGCCGCTGGGGCTTGCAGGGAACGGAAGATCTCGGTGGCGGCATGGCCGCAATCTTCCAGTTGGAAGGCGGCTTTACGCCGAACACTGGTGCGACGCAGCAATCGGAGCCGAACGGCACGGCGCGTCTGTTCGGCCGCACGGCTCTCGTCGGGCTCACCACCAACTACGGCACGATCACAGCGGGCCGCCAATACACGCTGGTCCACGAAATGGGCTGGACGCACGACATCTATGCGTTCGCCAATTACACCGGCACGGTCGGCTTCCAGGGAGCGGGCGAAACCGGCGGCGGACGTCTGGACAACTCGGTGCGATACACGTCGCCGACTATTGCCGGCATTACCGCTAAGGGTTCCTATACATTCGGCCAGACCGCCGGCAATTTCCATCAGTATTCGTCGCCCGCATTCGCTCTTTCGTACGACAACGGTCCGTTGAGCGTCGGGGCGGCCTATCAGGTGATCAACGACATTGGCGGCCTGACGCCCGCCACGACCGAGTACGGCAGCACCTACTTTGGCCTCACGATTCCGGACAGCTCGCAAAAGGTCTTCACGGCCGGCGCAACGTACAAGTTCGGTTCGGCCAAAGTCTTTGCCTCATACATCTTCAGCCACGTCTATCCGGCGGACTACCGTAACGACTCGTTCTCCACAGCTCTTCAGTACTACATCACACCGGCCTTCGTTCTCGACCTGCCGCTCTATGTCGACTTCGTTCACCACGCCGGCGAGAGCGGTACGCGCATTACCGGTGGCCCGACGTTCGATTACTTCCTGAGCAAGAGCACGGACATCTATATCGGCGCCGACTACAACCATCTGACCGGCGCATGGGTCACGCTGGCTGCGGCTTCGGGTTCCAACCAACCGTTCTACGGCCATAACTCGCTGTTCGAGGCGGATATCGGCCTGCGTCACAAGTTCTAAAACCTACTGAACCAGAGGTCTGCTTCGCGCCTCGTCAGCCGAAGCAGACCCGGCATCGCAAATCAACAACCATAAGCTGTGCCGATTGGCCCAGACAAAATCGCTCTTGGTCGCTTGCATCGCACAGGCCTAAGGTATAGGTTGATCATTCACCCGAATCTCCCGATTCGCTGACCGAGACCTTTTCCATGCACGCACTCGTCATTCACGCCCCGCTGGATTTACGCATCGAGGACGTTCCGACTCCCGAACCCGACGCTGACCAGCTGCTCATACGCGTTCGAGCTGGCGGCATCTGCGGTTCCGATCTGCATTACTTCAATCACGGCGGCTTCGGGACCGTGCGCATCAAGGAGCCGATGGTGCTCGGCCACGAGGTGTCGGGCGTCGTAGCCCGCACGGGTTCGGCCGTCACCGATATGCCGGTTGGCACACGCATCTCGATCAGCCCGAGCCGGCCGTGTGGACTCTGCCAATACTGTCAGCAAGGCCTGCAGAACCATTGCCTGGATATGCGCTACTACGGCAGCGCAATGCGCACGCCGCATGTGCAAGGCGCGTTCCGCCAGGAAATCGTCATCGATCGCTCACAGGCTCATGTCGTTGCAGACACCCTGACTGACGAAGAAGCCGCGATGGCAGAACCGCTGTCCGTCGCACTGCACGCGGTGCGCCGCGCAGGACCGTTGCTCGGCAAGCGCGTGCTCGTTACGGGATGTGGACCGATTGGCGCGTTGATCGTAGCGGCTGCCCGCCGCGCGGGCGCAGCGCACATTGTTGCGACCGATGTGAGCCCGCTGCCGCTGCAAAGCGCACTCCAGGTGGGCGCAGATGTCGCGCTTAACGTCGCCGAGCAAGCCGACGCTCTCGTGCCCTTCTCGGCCAACAAGGGAAGCTTCGATGTCCTGTTCGAGGCAAGCGGAAACGCCGCTGCATTGCGCAGCGCGTTCGACGTGCTGCGTCCGCGCGGCATCGTTGTTCAGGTTGGTCTTGGCGGCGGTGAAGTCAGCTTGCCGATGAACGTGGTTGTCGCCAAGGAATTCGAATTGCGCGGGGCATTTCGCTTTCACGAAGAGTTCGCGGTAGCAGTGGAGCTGCTGAACAAAGGCCTGATCGACGTCAAGCCGCTGATCTCCGGCGTGTTTTCGTATCGGGATTCGATCGCGGCATTTAAAGCCGCTGGCGACCGGTCGAAATCGATGAAGGTGCTGGTCAATTTCCAATGATGTTTTGTTGCAAGTAGTTGGATCGCGACGGTTAGCGTGTGAGGCATAACCGTCGCAAACAACTCAAAGCCTGCCCAAACTTCGGGCCTTAGTTATTGCAGCGCGCTTCCAGCGCGTCAATGAACGCCCGGTCCCAACGCCCTTCTCTCATCGCACGCATCGTTTCGGCCTCCGCTTCCAGCACGGCGAGCGCCTTCTCGATGACAAACCTTGCGTCTTCCTGAGGAATGGCCAGCAAGCCGTCCTGATCGCCGACGACAATGTCGCCCGGGTTAACGACCATGCCGCCCACACATACCGGCACATTGATCTCGCCCGGACCGTCCTTATACGGTCCGCGGTGTGTGACACCGCGCGCATAGACCGGAAAATCCCGCTCACGAATCTCCGCGACATCGCGGATCGCGCCGTCGATCACCACGCCCGAGAGACCGATCGTGGCAGCGTAAAACGTCAAAATACCACCGACAACCGCGTTGCTGAGGTCGCCGCCGGCATCGACCACCAGCACGTCGCCTGGGCGGCAAAACTCGAGCGCACGCAGATAGGTCAGGTTATCGCCGCCGCGCGAACGCACCGTGACCGCTGTGCCCGCCATCGTCTTCTTCCCGGGGCGCTGGTAAGGATGCAGTCCCGCGCTGCCGGTGTTGCGATGCATGTTGTCGCTAAGCGCGGAGACCGGAATGTCGCGCAACGCGTTCAGAGTGCTGACTTCGGCCTGAGCAGCCGAGGGGTTCTTGCGGATGGCTTTGTACATAGTCGATGTTCGTGTCGGGAATAGAGGGAACAGCTTGACGCTGTCACGTACTCGTAACGGTATGCTCGCCACCGCAGGCACGCCAAGATGAAATCGGTCTGCCGCAATACCGAACACTTATGAAGCGAAGCGCGATCCGTCACCGCCCTGATTTGCAAACGCGCCCTTGAACTCCAGCGCCCAGCTACGTATTCTTGTGATCAATCCCTTGGAGGCGACCCATCAACATGATTGATCTACGCGGTATCGACCTGAACCTGCTGGTGTCGCTCGATGCACTGCTCGCAGAATCCAACGTCACGCGCGCAGCCGAGCGCCTGCATCTGACGCAGCCCGCCGTCTCGACGCAACTCGCGCGGCTGCGGCAGATCTTCGGCGATCCGCTCCTGATTCCCGCCGAAACCGGCCGCGGCATGACGCGTAGCGCGCGGGCGCTAGCCTTGATGGAGCCGTTGCACGCAGCCTTGAAAAACCTGGAAGTGGTGGTGCGCCATCAACCGGCCTTCGATCCGCATAGCGACGTGCGGCGCTTCGTCATCGCGGCTAACGACAACGCCACCTCCGTGCTCGGTTTGCCGCTGATGGAGCGGCTGCCCGAACTGGCCGGCCAGGGCGTGCGCATTGCGTTCGTCGTGGCCGATCAACCGTCGACGGCAGAGCGCCTCGAGCGTGGCGAGATCGATCTGCTGCTCGGTTCCGAACGGATGATTCCGGCGTCGATGAAAGCCCGCAAACTGTTCGACGAGCGTTTCGTCTTCGTGCAGCGCAAGGGGCATCCACGAGGCACGGCGCCGCTCGATCTGGATACGTATTGCGCGCTAAACCATGTACTCGTCTCGACGAGTGGCGGCAGTTTCTACGGCTTCATGGACGAACATCTCGATGCGCTCGGCCGTGCGCGGCGCGTCGCACTCTCGGTCCAGCATTTCACGCTAGTGCCCGAATTGCTGGTGAATTCGGACTACGTTTCGACGTTGCCGTCGCGCTTTGCGGAGCGCCATAACAAGCGGCTCGATCTGTTCGAACTGCCGTTCGAGGCGCGCGGCTTCACGCTATTCGCGGCGTGGCATCCGCGAAACCATGTCGACCCGGCACTCGTGTGGCTACGCGAAACGCTAACGGATCTGGCCGCAGCATAGGGCTTCAATTCCTCTGTATGCCTTACCAATAGCGCGTTTGACCGGCGATTTGCCGCTCCGTGTCGGCACCAATAGCTCCTGCTGTATTGCGCAAAACAGTGTTTCTTTTCTAGCCCGATAACGGACGCTTGATCCTCTGCGGCATTGCATATAGTTAATCGCAACGTGCAGCGATGCCGCGTCGCATCCGCATGTCCGGACGTCTTCCCGCAGTTCCCGCTCACCACCGCGGCATCGAAATTGCTGACTTCTACACGCCGCCAGTGCATCGCATCGAACTCCCGACGTGTCGCGGGTTTGCATCGACCTTTCATGGAGCAAACAGAACGTTATGTCCAGAAATCGAGTCCCCCCGGGTTCAGACGACGAACCTGACGCCACCCCCAATAAACCTTCGCGCCGCCGCTTCCTGCAATCCGCTGCGGCCGCCGCGACGGTAGGCGTTGCGCCGCATGTCCATGCCCAGAACCAACCTGCCGCCGCGCCGCCGCCCGAAGCGCCGCGCGCGCCCGAGCCGCCGCAGCCGGTCACGCTCAATGTCAACGGCCGCGCCTATACGCTGCAACTCGAGCCGCGCGTGACGCTGCTCGATGCACTACGCGAATACGCCGGGTTGATGGGCACGAAGAAAGGCTGCGACCGCGGCCAGTGCGGCGCGTGCACCGTCATGGTGGAAGGCCGTCGCATCAACTCTTGCCTGACACTTGCCGTGATGCACGATGGCGAAACCATCACTACAGTGGAAGGCCTGGCGAGCAATGGCGTGTTGAGTCCGATCCAGCGCGCCTTCATCGAACACGACGCCTTCCAGTGCGGCTACTGTACGCCCGGGCAATTGTGCTCGGCCACTGCCATGCTCAACGAGTTCGGCAACGGTACCGCCAGCACCGTCACGGCCGATGTCCGCACACGCCCCTCCCAACTCAGCGACGATGAAATCCGCGAGCGCATGAGCGGCAACATCTGCCGCTGCGGTGCGTATGCGAACATCGTCGCCGCCGTGCGCGCCGTGCATGACGGCAGCACGGGCAACGCCTAGGAGGCCGGCATGGAAGCGATCTCCTACGAACGCGCTGTGGACGTGAGCGGCGCGCTGCGCGCAGCGCAGCAACCCGGCACGATGTTTATCGGCGGCGGCACCAACCTGCTGGATCTGATGAAAGGGGGGGTGGAGCAACCCGTACATCTCGTCGATATCACGCACCTGCGCGGCCTCGACACCATCGGCACGCTGCCCGACGGCGGCCTGCGCATCGGCGCACTCGTGCGTAACAGCGATGCCGCCAATCACGCCCTGGTACGCGAGCAGTACCCGTTGCTGTCACAAGCGTTTCTGGCCGGCGCCTCGCCGCAGTTGCGCAATATGGCCACCGTTGGCGGCAATCTGATGCAGCGCACGCGCTGTGGCTACTTCTACGATACGGCATTTAGCCAATGCAACAAGCGCCAGCCCGGCAGCGGCTGCGCTTCGATAGAAGGGCAAAACCGCACGCATGCGATCCTCGGTGCCAGTTCGCAGTGTGTCGCCGTGAACCCGTCGGATATGAGCGTGGCACTCGCAGCGCTCGATGCCGTGGTGCGCGTGAGCAGTCTGCGCGGCGAGCGCACGATTCCGATCTCGGAGTTTCACCGCCTGCCTGCCGATCGTCCGGAAGTGGATACGACACTGCAACCCGGCGAGCTGATCACGGCGGTCGACTTGCCGCCCCCGCTCTTTAGCGACCACTCCCATTACCTGAAGGTGCGCGACCGCGCGAGTTACGCGTTTGCGCTCGTTTCGGTCGCCGCTGCTTTGCAAATGGATGGCAATACGGTTAGGACTGCGCATATCGCCTTAGGCGGGGTCGCGCATAAGCCGTGGCGCGCGAGCGTCGCGGAGCAGATGCTGAGTGGAAAACCGATCTCGGATGCGAATCTGCGCGCGGCCGCCGCTGCCACGATGGGCGAGGCGCAGCCGCTCAGCGGCAACCGCTTCAAGGTGCAACTCGCGCAACGCTCGATCGTGCGTGCCGTGAATCAGGCCGCGGGCCGGACGGGAGGTGTCGCATGACTACGAACCTGAACACGAAGGCGCCACTGGTCGGTCAGCCGATGGACCGCACCGACGGCGTGCTGAAAGTCACGGGCGAGGCTCGCTATGCAGCGGAATTTGGCGGAGCGCGCCTCGCGCACGCGGTGCTGGTGACGAGCACGATCTCGAGCGGCAGCATTGCCTCGATCGACGCGAGCCGCGCGCAATCGCTACCGGGCGTACTGCTGGTGATGACGTATCAGAACGCGCCGCGCCTGCCCAATGGCGGGCGTCCGCCGCTGGCGCCGCCCGCCGGCCGTCATTTGTCGTTGCTGCAGGACAACCAGGTTCACTACAGCAATGAGCCAGTCGCCGTGGTGGTCGCCGACACGTTGGAGCGCGCCACCGACGCCGCACAGCAACTGCGCATCACGTATCAGGCGACGCCTGGCGCGCATAACTTCACGCGCGCCAAAGCGACCATGCACGCGCCGATCAGCCCGCAGGGCCGCCAGACCGACACGCAACGCGGCAACTTCGATGAGGGCGTGGCCGCCGGCAGCGTGCGCATCGATCAGGTCTACACGACACCGGTCGAACATCACAACCCCATGGAGCCGCACGCCACCATGGCGCATTGGGATGGCCCTCAACTGACGCTGTACGACTCCACCCAGGGCGTGAGCGGCACGCGCACCGCCGTGGCGAAAACGCTCGGCGTATCGCCAGATGACGTGCACGTGATCTCGCCGTTCCTCGGCGGCGGTTTCGGCGGCAAGGGCTCGTCCTGGTCGCATGTGGTGCTCTGCGCGATGGCCGCGAAGCAGACGGGACGTCCGGTGCGCCTCGCGTTGACCCGCCCGCAGATGTTCGGCTCGGTCGGCGCGCGACCGCGTACCGAGCAGCATTTCCTGCTTGCCGCGCGGCCCGACGGCACGCTCACCGCGATGCTCCACGACAGCATCTCGAACACGTCGACGATCGAAGACTGGACCGAGACCTGCTGCATGGTCACACGCATGCTCTATGCCGTGCCGAATCAGCTGACGACGCATCGCCTCGTCCAGTTGAACCTTGGTACGCCTACATTTATGCGCGCGCCAGGCGAAACCACGGGCTCGTTCGCGCTCGAATCCGCGATGGACGAACTCGCGTGGAAACTCAAGATGGACCCCGTCGCATTGCGGCTGAAAAACTACGCGGAAGTCGATCCGCAGGAGAACAAGCCTTTTTCGAGCAAGGCACTGCGCCAATGCTATGAGATTGGCGCGGAGAAATTCGGCTGGTCGCGGCGCACTTCGACACCCCGTTCGATGCGCTCCGGCCATACGTTGATCGGCCTCGGCATGGCGAGCGCCACGTATCCCGCCAACCGAAGCCCGGCCGCGGCGATTGCGCGCATCCTGCCCGACGGAACGGCGATGGTCGGCTCGGGTACGCAGGATCTCGGCACGGGCACCTACACGGTGATGACCCAGGTGTCGGCCGACGCGCTCGGCTTTCCGCCCGAAAAAATCCACTTCGAGCTCGGCGATTCGAGCTTGCCTCAAGCGCCCGGTTCGGGCGGCTCGCAATCGGCCGCGAGCGTCTCGCCGGCGGTGCACGATGCCTGCACGCAGGTACGCAACCAGTTGATCTCGCTCGCGCTGGCCGACAATGCATCGCCGGTACACGGCACGGATGCGTCCGATGTGACCGTGCAGGACGGCTGGGTGGTCAGCCGCGCGAATCCGTCACTGCGCGACCCCGCGGCCGCAATTCTCGCGCGCGCCGGCGGCAAACCGATCGAGGCCGTGGTAAGTGTGAAGCCCGGCCAGGAGCGCAGCGAATATTCGCTGCATTCGTTCGGGGCGGTGTTCACGGAGGTCCATGTGGATGCGGATCTCGGCACGATCCGGGTGCCGCGCATCGTCGGCGTGTACGACGTCGGCCGGGTCCTCAATGAGAAAACCGCGCGTAGCCAGATGATGGGCGGCATGGTGTGGGGCATCAGCGCCGCATTCGAAGAAGACACGCTGCTCGACGAGCGCTATGGACGCTTCGTCAATATGAATCTCGCCGAGTATCACGTGCCGGTGAATGCGGATATCGGCGCGCTGGATGTCACCTTCGTGAACGAACCGGATCCTCATATCAATTCGCTGGGCGTGCGGGGGATTGGCGAGATTGGCCTGACCGGAGTGGTGGCAGCGCTCGCGAATGCGGTTTATCACGCCACTGGCGTGCGGGTGCGGGATTTGCCGATCACGCTCGATAAGGTGTTGTCGCCGGTGGAGGTTTGAGGGGGCCGGCGCGCCCGTTACATTCGCGCTTGCCTGCTCGCCGGTTGCGCCGCACAATCGACCTCATCCTCCTCTCCAGGTGCCGCCCATGGCCTATGCCTCGCTCGCAACCGGCGTGCTGCTCGCCGCCGGCTACGGGTCGCGCTTCGATCCGGACGGTCTGCACAATAAACTGCTCGCCCGCATGCCGGACGGCGGCATTGTCGCGCATGAAGCCGCGCATCGCCTGCTGCTGGTGGTCAGCCGCGTGCTCGCCGTGGTGCGGCCCGGATCCGAAGCGCTGGCCCGCATGCTCAATGAGGCCGGTTGCGACGTGGTGTTCTCGGCCGACGCCGAACGCGGCATGGGCGCGAGCCTTGCCGCCGGCATCGAAGCGAGCGCCGACTCGGAAGGCTGGATCGTCGCGCTGGCCGATATGCCGCGCATTGCTGTCGCCACGGTAGAAGCCGTAGCGCGCACGCTCGACGGCGGAGCATCGATTGTCGTGCCGTTTTATCAGGGCCAACGCGGGCATCCGGTCGGTTTCGGCGCGGAGCACGGCGAAGCCTTGCGCGGACTCGACGGCGACACCGGCGCCCGTGCCCTGCTGGCCGCAAACCGGGTCGCACGTCTGGATCTCGACGATCCGGGCATCCTGCGCGACGTGGATACACCCGACGATCTCGCCGGCGTGTGACCGGACAACCCTGCGTGCAACCTCCCAGACGATCTCGCGCGGCGCCTCCCGGGCGGCGCCGCGCTCAGGCACACGCCTTGCGAATGCACAGACGTTGTGCGCAGCGCGCGCCAATACCGACTAAGCTGATGTGACGCGTTCCCGTCGTCACATCAGACGCGGTATGCCGCGTGCCTCGCCTCCGACAATCCAGTGCGACTCCCATGAGCGAAACCAGCCCGCGTCTTTTTGTTGTCTCGCCCCATTTCGACGATGCCGTCTTTAGTTGCGGCGCGTTGCTCGCCACCCATCCCGACGCCGTCGTCTGCACCGTCTTCGCCGCGGCGCCCGAGCCGGATATGCAGACTGAATGGGACCAGCAGGCCGGCTTTACGAGCGCGCAGGAATCGGTGAATGCGCGCACACTGGAAGACAACCGTGCGCTCGAACTGCTCGACGCGGTCCCGGTCAGGATGCCGTTTCGCGACGGCCAGTATCTGGACTCGCCGTCGATCAGCAGGTTGTCGGCCGCGCTTGAAGAAACCATTTACCGCTCGACCGCGAACACGCTGGTGATGCCGCTCGGTCTGCATCACGCCGATCACGCGCTGGTCTACGACGCCTGCATCGAAATCCTGCCACGGCTGTCGCACCTGACGTGGTTTGCCTACGAGGATGCGATCCACCGCCGCCAGCCGGGCGTGGTCGAGGCGCGCCTCGACGATCTAGCGCTACGGGGGATTATGGCGACGCCGGCGCACCCGTCGATCGCACACACGATCGATGCCGAACGTCAGGCGTACCTGAAGCGCGAGGCCGTCTATGCTTATGAGAGCCAGCTACGCGCATTCGGGCCGAAAGGTTACGAAGATGTGTTTCGCGCCGAACACTACTGGCAGTTGAGCGTGTCCCGTGCTCCCGCACGCCGCTCCTCTCCCGCGAGGTGACGTCATGTTTTTCCGCATGCATACCAACCCGATTCCCGACCCGCTTGCGGACCCGACACGCGATCCGGAGGGCGACCCGCTGGCGCCGCCCTCGCCCGGTCATCACAACGACGAGCCGCAGCGGCCCGAAGGGCCGCCGGATAAAGATCCGGTTTGACGCTGCAGAGTCGGGCTGGCTTTAACGCGTGATTTCGGTAAAGCCTTGCAGCAGACGGTCGACGTCCGCGGGATGGATGTTGCCCATCGTCGAGATGCGGAACAGTTCCGCCGAGAGGCCGCCCTGGCCTGCGTAGATCACAAAACCGCGGGCCTTCAGCGCGTCGTGCAGTTGCGGGTAGCTGATGCCAGCCGGCAGCCGGTAAGCGCGCAACACCACCGACGACTGTTCCGGCGGCAGCACGCTCTCCATCCCGCGCGCAGCCAGACCTGCACGCGCCTGCTCGGCAAGCGCCGCATAGCGCGCGTGACGTGCCTTCCAGCCGCCTTCGTCCTCGAGTTCACGCAACGCTTCGACGAGTGCGTAGTAGGCGTGCACCGACGGCGTGAACGGCGTATTGCGCTGATCCTGCAGTTTGGCGAGACGCGCCAGGTCCAGGTAGTAGGTACGGCTTGCCGCGTGAACCAGGGCCTCGCGCCGCACAACGACAAACGACGCGCCTGGCACGCCATGCAGACACTTGTTGGCCGTGGCCGCCACGGCTGCGATGGTGCTGTCGGCGAAATCGATTGCTTCGGCAGCGAAGCTGCTGACGCCATCCACCAGCAGACGCACGCCGTGCTTGCGGCACACCGCAGCCAGCGCCTGCAGATCGTTCAGACGGCCGGTGGTGGTCTCGTGATGAATCACCGCCACGTGCGTAAAGCCCTCGCCCGCAGCGAGGCGTGCCGCGATACGGGCGAGATCGGGCGCCTGCATCCAGTCGTGCTTGAGTGCTTCGTGCGCGATACGGTACTGGCTCGCAATCTGCGTAATGCGTTCGCCGTACACGCCGTTCTCGATCACCAGCAGCTTGCCGTTCTCCGGCACCAGGCCCGCAATCATGCTTTCGACAGCAGCGGTACCCGAACCGGTCATCAGCACGGCTTGCCACTCGGCGGGGTCGAGCTGATAGATCTGCAGCAGACGCTCGCGCGCCTCTTCCTGCAGATCGAAGAACTCGCTCTCGCGATGACAGAGATCGGGCTGCAGCAGACTCTGACGCACACGCTCGGTCAGCGTCACGGGGCCGGGATTGAGCAACAGCATCATTGGGCTCCTTGAGCGGTGGCGATATGGCGCATAAGGCGTGTCTTCACATCCGGCGGAGTGATGGTGGGGCGCGGCAGGCCGTCCGGCGTGCCGCGACGGATCGCAAGACGCACGAAACGCGGGCCCTGCAGCGGCGGCGCGGCGAGTACTTCGTCGAGCACGGCCAGATCGTCGCTTTCGACCGCCGAGGCATAACCGCACGCGGCTGCGACGCCGGCGAACGACACCTGCGCAGACACCGTTGCCTGACCGCCGGTCGAATCGTGCGCGCCGTTGTCGAGCAGGACGTGTGTTAGATTGGATGGACCGTATGCTCCCAAGGTGGCGAACACGCCCATGCGCATCAGCGCGGCGCCGTCGCCGTCGACTGCGACAACGTGCAGGTCGGGACGCGTCAGCGCCAGACCGAGCGCAAACGGCGTCAGGCAGCCCATCGAGCCGACCATGTACAGCTGGTTCGGCCGGTCGTCGAGCGCATACAGTTCGCGCCCGCAAAAACCCGTGGATGCCAGCACCACCGTCGATTCAGCCGGCGTGTGCGCGATCACGCGCTGCAACGCGGCCTGGCGCGTCGGCAGCGCATCCGCCGCCGCGCCGCGCCACTGCGCTTGTGCCGCGGACGGCGTGCGCCGCGCCGCGCCGTCACCCTGCTTCAACTCATACGGCGCTACGCTGCCCTTCTGCATGACGAGCGCATACGGACGACCGGTCTCGTCCATGTGAGCAATCGCGCGATCGAGCGCCGGGCCGATGGCGTCGGCTTCGGTCGGGAACGTCTCCCACGGAATTTCCATGGTATCGAGCATGGCCGGCGTGACCGGTCCCATCAGCGCATGCTGCGGCTCGTCGGACACGCCGGGCTGGCCGCGCCACGTGACGATCAGCAGTTGCGGCAGACGGAACGTCCAGGTCAGCGACGTCAGCGGACTCACCGCATTGCCGAGCCCGGAGTTCTGCATCATCGTGACGCCCCGCCGGCCGTTCTGCGCGCCGAGCGTGACGCCGGCGATCAGCGCGACCGCGTCGCCTTCATTGGCCGCCGAGACGTAATGCAGCGACGGGTCCTGCAGCACATAGTTGATAAACGGCGTCAGATACGAACACGGCACACCGGCATACCAGTCGAAGCCACGCTCGCGCGCCGCCTCGACAAACTGTGCAGCCTCGATCATTGCGCCTCTCCGCTGGCGGCGCCAGAGGCGAGCGGCGTTTGCGAGTGTGCGAAATCGCCGGCACGACGGAAGTCTTCCAGATCGTTGACGCCGCGCCAGTGACCGTGCACGTACTGCACTTCGATCGCTTCACCGGCTTCGATCAGCGCGTTGAGCAGCGCGGGCATATCGAGCTTGTCGAAATCCGGACGAGCACGCAACGTGGTGAGCACGGCGTGCAGACGCTCGCGTCCTTCGCCGCGCACGTTCAAGAGACCAACCCAGCGGCCGTCCGGCTGCTTGACGTCGCTCGAAGTCGCGTTGCCCTGCAGCTCGCTCGATACGCGCTTGAGCAGCACCTTGTTGCCGAACAGACCGCGATCGTCCGACGCCGAGCACCATGCGAAGTCGCGCACGCTGCTGTTGACCGGCTCGGTCAGTGATGAATCCACCACGACGCTAAACGGCGCTTCGCTTTCGACCAGGTCGCGCACGATATAGCTGCGGAATAACAGATCGCCGTACGAGATGACCGTATCCGACTTGAGCGCATCGACAGCGCAGGCGAGCGAGGCCAGTTCGCCGGTCTCCGCATGGCGTTCGTTGACGACCAGCTTGATGCCGGCGGTTTCGATGGCATCGGCGCGATAGCCGCCGACCACGGTGATATCGTTGACGCCCTGCTTCTTGAACGCATCGACGAGCCAGCGCAACAGCGGCTTGCCGGCGATCGGCAACATGACCTTGGGACGATCCGCGGTCACGGCTTCAAGACCGGCGCCACGGCTGGCGGCCAGCACGACGGCCGAAGCCGACGCGCGCGAAGCCGACAAGTAGCGGTTTTCGGCTTCCGAGTATTCATCGGCGTCCTGCAGACGGAAGATTTCGTTGACGGAGGCGATGCGGTCCTCGACATCGACGAGTGTCTCGCTGGCGTGAATCTCCTTGGCGACGGCCTGCATAGCCGAGGTCGACGCGCGAATCAGATGGTTCGCCCAGATGACGGTGCTGATGCCCGCTTCGCGGAACACTTCGGTGGGGGTGCTGTAGTACTTGGTCGGCACGATGACGAGCGGACCACGGCCGGCCCATTCGCGGGCGAACTCGAGGATTTCGTCGGGACGCGACAGCTTGCTGTGAATCAGGATCGCGTCGGCGCCGGCCAGACGATAGGCTTCGGCGCGGCGCAGCGCTTCGTCCATGCCCCAGCCGGCGATGAGTGCTTCGACGCGCGCGACGATCGAGAAGTCCTCATCGGTCTGCGAGTCTTTGCCGGCCTTGATCTTGCCGCAGAACTCGTCCATTTCGGCGAGCGGCTGACGTTCGCCGTTGATGAAGCTGTTGGTCTTGGGGAACTGCTTGTCTTCGATACAGACGCCGGCGATGCCACGTTGTTCGAGTTTGCGCACGAGGCGGCGGACGTTATTGAAGTTACCGTAGCCGGTATCGCCATCGAGGAGGATGGGGAGATCGCTGGCATCGGCCATGAATTCGAGGTTATCGACGACCTGGGTCCAGCTGGCTTCGTTGTTGTCACGCACGCCGAACTGGGCGGAGATGGCGAGACCGGAGGCCCAGATGGCCTTGAAGCCGGCTTCCCGGACGATACGGGCGGAGAGGCCGTTGTGGGCCTCCATCATGAATTCGAGCTGGGTGCTGGTGAGCATCTGGCGCAGACGGGAGCTGCGCGAGGCGGCGACGAAAGCGGGTTCGCGGGCGTTCATGATTTGGGTGTGCTCCTGCGGTGTCTGTTTGCTGTTTTTTGCCTGCCGCGGGGTTGGATGTGCTTTGCTCGCGGCGCGGGTTTGGGTTTCATTGCCAATGGCGGCGGGTGATGTTCGCGGGTTTCATTGCGGTGTCACCGTGGTCTGGGCCAGTCTGGCGTCTGAAAAAAAGTGACTATAACGGATAAGGATTGTTTTCGCTTTTGCGGATGCCATTGCGGTTGCCATATATGGCGATTTTTGTGGAAATGTGGCTTTTTTTGCTGTTTTCATTATTTAGGGTTCTTTTTCTCATACTGAGGGTTTTGATTTTTTTGTTTATCTGGAATTGCGGTTTTTTATTTTCGCTTTCGCGGGTCGCTTGTTATTAGGGTGTTGGCCTTTCCTTGCATTTTTATCGGTCTATTAGCGATGCCCCTGCCCGGGGCGGCACTTACTTTCGCGCGTCCGACGTCGTTGTGTGGACAGATTCATTTTCAATCCGGAAGAGACAGCGAATGCTAGCCATCCTGCCCTGAAATGGCGGGCGACATGTGACAAGACGTCAGTCTGCAAGGATGCGATGGTCGTGCAAGCGGTGCTGCGCGTCGAGCCCGCGAAATGCGGCACTGATCTACGGATAATTCGGCTTCGTTGCCAATCTACCCTAGTGCGTGAGATCCGGATTCTGTTCAGTCGCACACGCGCGCAATGACGCCGCGATGGCAGGCTTTTTTATTTTGTCAAAGACATCCGCCATCTGCGCCTGTGCAACCGGATCGCCTTCGCGTGCAGCGCGCCAGCGCAACGATTCGGTCATATTGAGCGTGCCGTCGCTGGGCGTGTCGCCATCGTAGCCCGAACGCGCATCGAGTACGTCTGCGAGCTTGTTGTATCCGGCCGGAACATGATGCACAAGCAGCCAGGCGACAATCGGTACCGCGCCTTCCCAGTACTCGTCCTCAAGACTGCTGTTGACGAGCCGAGCTGCAGCGCGCCAATAACCAAGAGATGCCGCTTTCGCATATCCCCTGTCCGCTTCGAGCCCGCGCGTCGTAGAAGCCTGGTTGAATGCGGAAAGCGCAGCGGGAGACGGAGGGGGAAGTTCCAGCTTTGTACAACTGAATTTGGTCGGTGCATTTTCCGGCAGATTCGCCCAGCGCTCCTGCTCCTTTAACACGCGGTCGAGCGTGGATGCGACATCGCTATCCTTTGATGTTTTAAAGACCCAGTCGGTTCGGGCATGCTGGTTCTGCCACCAGTCGTCGTCCGCGCTGGCGTTCTGGGCAAAGACAACCATTGGAATCACTGCGACAGCAGATCAGGCGATTAAATCGTGATCTGCCAATAGGTATATATCTGAACATAACGCGGTCTAAGTGTTGATTGCGTCAGGAATCAAGGGTGGAAGTGGGCTTATATTCGTGTCGATTTATCTCCTATGCGTGATCGAGATAAGCCTTGAGGCTCCATTCCTCATTGGTGCGGTAGACGCGCATGCCGAGCAGCCAGTCCAGGCCAGGAATGAGACGGGGATCCTTCAGGGCGAGTGGCGGCATCGTCTCGCCTTTCCTGAAACGGCGCGTCGCGTCGTAGCTGACCGAAGCGAATCCCTGGACGCACCACACGCCGTCCTGCGGGCAGACTTCACCGGGGCGAACGAGCGTGCCCAGCGGCACGCGGCTCTCCAGTTCCTTTTCATGCGCGGTCCTGACCCGAAGCCCTGTCGCCGGGTCGAGGCTCTTCTCGCGGGCCAGTTTTTCAACCAGCGCATCGGAGGGTTTCTGCGGCGCCACGGCTGCGGCCTGTTCCTTCTCCCACTGGAACGTGCCGTCCCACGGCGGTAGTTTCGCCGGCGGCAGTGGCACGATCTGGTCAATGTCGGGGACTTTCGGGTTCAGACCTTCGTTGTCGTCGAGGAATTTACCGATCACTTCATAGCGGTGCGAGCGTTCGGGATCGTTCTGAACAGCAAGGTAATACAGGCGATCATCGGGTGGGGGACCCTTGAAGCCATTTTCCAGAAACGACGCGGCCTGACTGTTTCCCGCCATGATGCCCTGCTGGAAAGCCCTGACTGCTTCAGCGTAGAACTTGTCTGTCTTGCGGCCAATCGCCAGGGAGGTTGCGGCCTTGCCATGTCCCTGATCCGCTGAGCACCGGTACATCTGCAGCGCAACCTCAGGCGCGGCGTCGATCGGGTCCAGTTTCTCCGCGAGGTAATACTGCGCGTCCGGACTGCCCAGATCCGCTGCCTTGCGGAAATAGCGCAACGCGGTCTCGCTGTTCTGCTTCAGCCCGTAGCCGAGTTCGAGGTAATGCGCGATGTCGTAGTAGCCGCCCGGCACACCCTGTTTGACCAGTTGCGCTGCCAGGTCGATCGTCTCTTTCGGTGCATCCGGAGAATCGGCCAGTCCCGTCGATACCAGCGCCTGAAGGTTGGTGTTGGCCTTGTAGTGATCGTGAGCCGCCGCGATCCGGTAATACCGCGCGATATCGTCGAAGTCCTTCGGGCCGTCCTGCTTCTGCAGCCAGCGGCCGTATCTGAACAACTGGTCCGCATCAGTATCCAGCGGCGGCAGGTGGTCGTCCTCATGCATGCAGGTAAAGGCGAGATTCGCGCGCACGGCGCTCATGCTGGGTAGCGAAGCCAAGGGGTTCTCCTTGGTACAGGCGCAGGCAAGACTCGCCACCAGGGCGATGAGCATGCCTCGTCTCATGGGTCAATCCTCGTAAGTGCGTGTGGGCGAGATCCGCAGGAAATCCGCAAGGAACGCCGACGGGGTGGCTTACTGCCCAGGTATCTGGTGTTTCCTGAAATGATCCGGCTCCATTGCCGGTACGTGTCCGGCACGTCAGCGCCGCCCGATAACTAAATGGCGGGCGGCGCATGTTCGCCCGGACTCACGCCTTTATGTCTCGTCGACGTATGCCTTGAGGCTCCATTCCTCATTGGTGCGGTATACGCGCATGCCGAGCAGCCAGTCCAGGCCAGGAATGGGACGGGGATCCTTCAGGGCGAGTGGCGGCATCGTCTCGCCTTTCCTGAAACGGCGCGTCGCGTCGTAGCTGACCGAAGCAAATCCCCGGACACACCACACGCCGTCCTGCGGGCAGACTTCGCCGGGGCGAACAAGCGTGCCCAGCGGCACGCGGCTCTCCAGTTCCTTTTCATGCGCGGTCCTGACCCGAAGCCCTGTCGCCGGGTCGAGGCTCTTCTCACGGGCCAGCCTTTCAACCAGCGCATCGGACGGTTTCTGCGGCGCCACGGCTGCGGCCTGTTCCTTCTCCCACTGGAACGTGCCGTCCCACGGCGGCAGCGGTGCCGGCGGCAGTGGCACGATCTGGTCAACGTCGGGGACTTTCGGGTTCAGACCTTCGTTCCTGTCGAGGAATTTACGGATCGCTCTGTAGCGACGCGAGCGTTCGGGGTCGTTTGGGACAGCCAGATAATTCAGGCGATCGTCCGGTGGGGGGCCCTTGAAGCCGTCTTCAAGAAACGACGCAGCCATGCTGTTTCCCGCCATGACGCCTTGCTGGAAAGCCTTTACTGCTTCGGCGTAGAACTTTTCCGCTGCACGACCATCGGCCAGGGAGGTCGCGGCCTTGCCATGTCCCTGGTCTGCTGAGCACCGGTACATCTGCAGCGCAACCTCAGGTGCGGCGTCAACCGGGAACAGTTTCTCCGCGAGGTAATACTGTGCATCCGGACTGCCCAGGTCGGCCGCCTTGCGGAAATAGCGCAACGCGGTCTCGCTGTTCTGCTTCAGCCCGTACCCGAGCTCGAGGTAATGCGCGATGTCGTAGTAGCCGGCCGGCACGCCCTGTTTCACCAGCTGGATTGCCAGGTCGATCGTCTCTTTCGGTGCATCCGGAGAATCGGCCAGTCCCGTCGATACCAGCGCCTGAAGGTTGGTGTTGGCCTTGTAGTGATCGTGGGCCGCCGCGATCCGGTAATACCGCGCGATATCGTCGAAGTCCTTCGGGCCGTCCTGCTTCTGCAGCCAGCGGCCGTATCTGAACAGCTGGTCCGCTGCAGGATCGAGCGGCGGCAAGTGGTCGTCCTCGTGTACGCAGGTAAAGGCGAGATTCGCGCGCACGGCGCTGATGCTAGGTAGTGAAGCCAACGGGTTCTCCTTGGTACAGGCGCAGGCAAGACTCGCCACCAGGGCGATGAGCATGCCTCGTCTCATGGGTCAATCCTCGTAAGTGCGTGTGGGCGAGGCCCGCAGGAAGCCCACAAGGGACGCCATCGGAGCCTGCTTCAAGGCTTTGTATCTGGTGTTCCGGGAGATGATCTTGCCCCATTGCTGATACGCCTCCGACACATCCTCCTGAGCACCCAGATTGTTCGTATGCAGCGCCCACATCTGTTTGCGCAGCGCGGACGTCAGGCCTCCATGCTCATGGCAGATATTCAGTTCGCTATCCACCTCCATGCTGCGCCGGTTGACGTTGGCCGAGCCGTGCGTCGTAAACACGTCGTCGACGATCATCAGCTTCTGGTGGACATAGACGTAGTCCCACGCCTTGCCTGCAGGCGTGTCCGGTGCGACCAGGGTACAGACCAGCACCTTCATCCCCGGCATATCCTGCGGCGGCACCAGCTCTCCGTCCTTCGTCATGCCGTCCGGGCTCACGCTCGCCACCCGCTGTTTCTCCTGCCTCGTCTGCTCCAGCTGCTGCCCGATTTCCGCCTGCCGGGTCTGTGCGCCCTGCAGGTAATTCGCAAGCCCCTGCATCTGCGAGAAACCCGCGCCCTGCATCATCGCGCGCTGGCTGGATGCCTGTTCGTCAGCAAGCTGCTTCTCCAGCGTCTGCTCCTGCTGCGTAAGCTGGTCGTTCTTCTCCAGTGTCTCGACCCCGGGCATCCGGTCGCCATATCCGAGCGCCGCGAGCATCTGGTAGCTGCTCACTGTCCCGCGGCCGATGCCGTCGTCGTTCGAGTTCGTGACCACGAACAGATACACCTCACCATGCTTCGCCGGGTTGCGCCCCCACTTGATCTGCGCGTTGACGTTCTCCCGCAGCCTGTCGGCCACCGGCATGTAACGGAAATACTGGTTTTCGATGTACACGAATCTCGTCGTGTTGTTCACCGCCTGCAGGTACAGCGACGCGATGTCCTTCGTGCCGTCCTTGCCGTGCTGCGACTGCGTGCGAAGGATCTGCGCCATCACCGGCGTACCGTGATCCGCGCGCAGCTTCAGCCGGCAAGCCAGCGCCGCCCGCGCCTGGGTCAGGTTCTGCCCGGTCGCGTCGTCCCACGCCTGGCAGAAATTCTCGTTCAGGTACTCGAGGACCGGACCCGTCACCTTCGCGGACATGTCCTGCCGCGGATGCAGGCCGTTGCGTCCCATTCGCGGCGCCTGCCGCAGCCAGGTGTGATCGTCCCGGTCCCAGTATTCATCCAGCGTGTTGTGCCCCATCACGAACCCGATGGCCCGCTCGGGAAGCTCGTAGTCGACAAGCACCATCTTCTGGTGATGCGAGGGCTCCGCCGTCATCGCCGCGGTGTTCCGCTCTCTCAGCGTGGGGTCGTCCGCCGGGCCGCTCATCCATGTGCGCCAGGCGATTTCGGCACGCTCCCTCAGATCGAAATCGCGCGTGGCGAATTCAATGTTTGCCAGCGGCCTGGGCGCGCCCGGCAACGCGTTCAATGCCGCGGTCACCACCGATTTCGCTGCGGGGAACGGATTGGCCCTCGTCCCGGCCGACATCCGCGTGACATTGTTCCGGTTGGCCCGCCAGTACCAGAGCTGGTCGAATTCGCGCTGGGCGCGGGTGCGCCCGTCCTGCGCAGCACCCGCCAGCCCGACTGGCCCGTGGTTGCCTGGCATCATGTCTTCCGAGAAGGACGCCACGTGCAGTGAGTCGCTCCAGACCAGCAGCCGGATCCTGATGTGAGGTTTCTCGAGGCCCTTGTATTCGAGCAGTTCACCGATCGACGGCGAACCCGCCGCGTCGCTGCCCCGTCTGAAATACATGGACGGCTGGAAACCCCAGCACAGGATATCGATGCTGTGCTCCGCGTTTCGTATGGCGTCGAACACCGCCGCGAAGGCCGTCTCGCCATTCACGAGCGGCAGGTAGGTGGCCTGCGCGGGGTTGTATTCGGTGCGCTGCACGAACCATGGGGACGTGAGCGTTGCGCTTCGCGTGCAGGAGAGCGCGAGCGGCGTGGTAGCGCTCTGCTGTTTCATGGTCAGGCGTCCGTATCAGGGTTGAGCAGCGGGTTGCGCCTGATTCAGCAGGACTGCAAAGATCAGGAGGCCGCGATGCGGAGCTTGTTTAGCTCCTGAAGGTTTTTACCCCGCATGCCATCCCGATTCGTGCGGAAAAATCTGCAAATCAGTCGTTGAAAGTCGAGGCGCCATTCGGCAGGCTTCGCTCTTATCCAGCGACACCCGGAAAAGCCGTGCCCATTTCCATCTCGCGTACAAACTCTCCTGATGCAATGGGGCTTAAGTTGAGAGCACTGCCCCGCAAAGGGGCATCGCTAATAGACCGATAAGAACGCAAGGAAAGGCCAAAACCCCAATAAAACAAATAAACGCATTAATCAGACAAAAACAAAAAACAAAAACCCAGGGTTCCCCCCTACTTCACCAAAAACCCGGCGAAGCCGTTAAACACCATAACCCCAAGCCCGCCGCGGGCGAAAAAACACCCTCACCTGGAACTCGCAAAATGCCCTCCATGACCTTGAACAAAAAACTCGGGTCGATGATCCTCATCTTATGGATCGGCCTGATTCTGATCGGCGGCTTTGGCGCGTACCAAAACCGCGCCTCCATGATCTCCGAGCGCCGCGATCAACTCATGGCCGTCGCCCAGCAATCCGTCAGCATCATTAACCACTACTACACGCTGTCCCAGCAACACGCCCTCAGCGAGCCCGACGCCCAGAAACAGGCCCTCGCCGTCCTCGCCTCCGTGCGCTACGGCAAAGACGGCTATGTCTCAGTCAACAACTCGCAGCCGGTCGTGCTGATGCACCCCATCAAGCCCGAACTCAACGGCAAGGACATGTCCCAGTTCACCGATCCAGCCGGCAATCATCTGTACGTCAACATCGTCAACGCGGGTAACAGCAACGTCAACGGCGGCTTCGTCTCGTATCTGTGGAGCAAACCCGGCCATGATCAGCCCGTCCCCAAAACCAGCGTCTCACTGCGCTTCGCCCCCTGGGACTGGTACGTCGTCACCGGTATGTACATGGACGACGTTCAGCAAGCCTTCTACGCCAGTCTCATCGTCTGGCTCGCCATCACCACGGTCCTCGGCGGCATCGCCACGTTCGTCATGATGCTGGTGCTGCGCAGCGTACGTCACGCTCTCGGTGGCGAGCTCGAAATCGCCGTCATCGCCGCACAGCGTATGGCAAGCGGCAATCTCGCCGTCAACGTGCCGGTCCAGTATCGCGATACCGGTAGCCTGTTGCACGCCCTGCACACCATGCAGGCCGGCCTCGTCGAAACCGTGTCGCGCGTGCGCACCGGAACGGAAAACATCAACGTGGGCGCTTCCGAAATCGCCGCCGGCAATACCGATCTCTCGCAACGCACCGAGCAACAGGCCGCTGCGCTCGTCCAGACCGCCTCCAGCATGGATCAGATGACGGTCAACGTTAAGCAGAACGCCGAGAGCGCCACCCAGGCCGCGCAACTCGCCGGCCAGGCAGCGGACGTCGCCACGCGCGGCAGCCGCGTCGTCGACGACGTGGTCCGCACCATGGGCGAAATCACGCATAGCTCGCGTCAGATCGGTGACATCATCGGCGTAATCGATGGGATCGCTTTCCAGACCAACATCCTCGCCCTCAATGCAGCCGTCGAAGCGGCTCGCGCTGGCGAACAGGGCCGCGGCTTCGCCGTCGTCGCCTCGGAAGTGCGCAGCCTCGCACAACGCTCGGCCACCGCTGCCAAGGAAATCAAGGCGCTGATCGAAACCTCCACGAATACTGTCGAGGCCGGTGCATCGCTAGTTGCCAATGCCGGTTCGACGATGGGCGAGATCGTGCAGTCGGTACGCCGCGTCAATGAAATTCTCGAGGAAATCAGCCACGCCTCGCGTGAGCAAAGCGCCGGCATCGAACAGGTCAATCGCGCGGTCGGTGAGATGGATCAGGTCACGCAGCAGAACGCGGCATTGGTCGAGCAGGCTGCCGCCGCCGCGCACTCGCTCAAGGATCAGGTCGGCTCGCTGCGCGAAGCAATCTCGAGTTTTGCGCTGCCGGCCTGAGGGCGAGCGGCTATAGCTATACATACGTTACCTGTTTCTGCCGGGCGCCTTTAACACGCGCTCGATGCCTGAAAAGAAGGCGCCCGCAAAACGCCTATTGGGATGCGTTTGGTGGCCGGGCGCCTCTCAACACGCCGCGTCGGAGAGACGCATTGTTTGAACGAACCAGTCGCGCGGATTTTTCAGGCTGCGTGGCTGGTTTTTGACCCGCCGCCTTCCTTCTCTTCGTGTTTCCCTACGCGCACCGATCTACGGAAGCGCAACTTCTCTCCCCTTTGCAACCCGCTTAAGCAAAGCCCGACGTCCTTGACGCGACGTGCTTGCTCGCCGTCGCTATGCGCTCGCATAGGCCTCGCATTAATATTACGTTTTAATTACAATCACGGCGTTGCCGCCACCTGCGTTCGCTGCCCGCATCCGCACTCATGTTCCAGAAGCCAAGATCGCAGCCACCTCGGACTTACGCATCAGCCGCGAGACACCCGATGCTCGCGTCGCGCCTGCCGACATGGCGTTCGAAATTCATTATCGTGCTGATGTTCGCGGCATTCGGCGGCCTCGCCGCACGCGCTTTCTGGGTCCAGGTGGTCAATCAGAACTTTTATGCCGGCCAGGGACAAAAGCGCTATCAACGCGTCATCGAACTGGACGCCACACGCGGACGGATTGTCGATCGCAACGGTTCAATGCTCGCGGTCAGTCTCGCGACCTATGAGGTCTGGGCAACGCCCAGGCTGCTCGATGAGACATGCTTTTTGCCGCTCGCCAGGCTGCTCAAGGTGCCGCTCGTGGAACTACGCAGCCGTGTAGCGGGTGACAAAACATTCGTACTGCTCAAGCGCCAGGTGGACGCAGACACAGCCAGCGCGATCGACAAGCTGCAACTCGCCGGCATCACGCAGATCGCCGATTCGAAGCGCTTCTATCCGGAAGGTGAATCGGCGGCGCATGTGGTCGGCTTCACGGATATCGAGGACAAAGGCCAGGAAGGCGTCGAACTCGCCGCCAACCTGCAGTTAAGCGGCGCGGCGGGTCAGCGCGAGGTGATCCGCGACCGGCTCGGCCGGGTGGTGTCGGACACGCGTCCACTCGTACCGGCGCACAACGGCGCGACGATCCGCCTGACCATCGACCGCCGCATCCAGCAACTCGCCTATGCGCAACTGAAGACGGCGATTGCGAAGCACAGTGCGGAAGCTGGCAGCGTCGTGGTGCTCGACGCGCGCAACGGCGAGATCCTCGCACTCGCGAACTATCCGAGCTTCGATCCGAACGACCGCACGCGCCTGAGCGGCCGGCAACTGCGCAATCGGGCCGTCGTCGATACGTTCGAGCCGGGGTCGACGATCAAGCCGCTGGTCGTCGCGCTATCTATAGACAAGGGTATGGTCGGGCCGCAAAGCCTGATCGATACAACGCCGGGGTGGTACCGGATTGGACCAGCCGTGATTCACGACACCTCGAATCACGGCGTGATGACCGTGGCCGAAGCGGTGCAGAAGTCGAGCAACATCGCACTCGCCAAACTCGCGCTCAATCTGCCGGCCGAGACGATCTGGAACAAGTACCAGGAGTATGGCCTCGGGCGCCGGCCGGAGCTGACCTTCCCCGGCGCTGCCGCGGGCAAGGTGCGGCCGCACAGACGCTGGCGGCCCATCGAGCAGGCCACGATGGCTTATGGCTACGGGCTGTCGGCGTCGCTGCTGCAACTCGCGCAGATGTACACCGCCTACGCGGGCGACGGCACGCTGCATCCGGTGCGTTTGCTGCTGGCGGATACGGTCGACCGGCAACCCGGTGGGCAAATGAATGAACAACAGGATGGTGACGCCCTCGCCCCTGCTGCAGACACCGGCGACTCGCCGCTCACCGCCGGCTTTAGCCACGCAGTGACGACGCCCGCCACCGCACATGCCATCCGCGAGATGCTCGAAATGGCGACCGGACCGGGTGGCACCGGACGCGCCGCGGCAGTCGACGGCTACCGGGTCGGTGGCAAGACCGGGACGGCGCGCAAGCAGATCGGCGCGTCGTACGCGAAGAATCGCTATCGTGCGTTGTTCGTCGGCATGGCGCCGATGAGCGACCCGCGCCTGATCGTCGCCGTCATGATCGACGATCCGGCTGGCAAGGCATTCTACGGCGGCACGGTTGCCGGTCCTGTGTTCGGCGCGGTGACCGGTGGGGCGTTGCAGTTGTTAGGTGTGCCGCCGGATGCGTGAGGCAGAGACGGTAACAGCGCCGCCGCATGCGCGCCCTCAGGCCGTATTCACATGCACCCGCACATGCAGGCGCCGGAACGCGTTCGGCGTCATCCCTCTGCTTCTCTTGAACAGCCGCCTGAAATATCCGCTGTCCTCGAACCCACACGCATAAGCGACCTGCGCGATCGTCAAGCGGTCTTCCGCAAGCAGGATGGCCGCGTGCAGCATGCGCTGTTCGTGTACCGCGTCCGTCAACGTGCGCCCATAGGTGGCGCGATACACGCGCCCCAGGTAGTCCGCATTGCAGTCAAGATGCGCGGCAATCGCCGAGGCGTTGATCGCTTCATGAAAATGCGTGCGAATCCATTGATCGGCGCTCGCCGCGAGTTGCTGGGGCGCGCCGTCGGCCGCCGTCGCCGCGACCCGCGAGCGCTTGAGTTCCCATAGCATTAGCAGGATCGTCAGGCTGTCCGGCAACGGTTGCACGCCGTAGATCTGCTGATCGTTCAACAGGCGCTGGAACATGCCAGATAAATGATCGGGCCGCTCGACCCGGGCGTGTTGAGGAATCTCCAGCAACACTTCCAAGGCCGACCCGCTGTGCGGCGCGTCTGGCAACGTGAAATGCACCCAATAGAACCTGAGATCCGGTGCAAACGGCGACGTCCCGCCATGCAGCCGCCCAGGCCAAAGCAGCAGTGTCTCCCCTGCGTTCACCTCGAATAGCTGTCCGCCTTCGTGAAGATTCAGGCAACCCTGCCGCACGTAGATCAGCTCGTACGACTGGATCGTTCGCGATGGATGCACGCCCACTCCGCGCGACACAAACAGCCCGCCATTGCTTGCTTCGAGACCCAGTGGAAATGCCAGATGGAGCGCGGGATCGGTCATTACGCAAAAAGTCGGAATTAGCGCGTTTTACTGCGGTTTCTTCATCTTGCGAGGGCAGGTCGGGCGTGTCAAGCTTTCCAGACTTGGCGTTCGTGGGAAGTCGGAAAGATTCGGTACGACCCGCCAAGGTCGAAAAAATCACATTTCTCAGAAGCAACCGATGCGTGTACCCGGCTGGCACAGCGAGCCCGACGGTCCGGAAAGCGTCGCGGGACGTGCATCGGCAATAGGAGGAGACACCTATGATTCGTTGCAACCGATGGCTTCGTCTATGGGCATGCGCGACAGTGCTCGCCGCCACTCACGCCCAGGCTGACGATGGTCTTTCTTTCTGGGTGCGCGCGTCGGACTCGGGTTTTGTGACCCCGGTCGTTACCGCATGGAACGCGAGCCATCCCACCAAGGTCAACCTGACCATCATTCCGAATGACGACTTCGTGACAAAGTTCGGCACGGCGTCGGCTGGCGGCGCTGCGCCCGACGTGATTGCAATCGATCTGATCTACACGCCCGAGTTCGCGCACGACGGGCAGTTGACCGACATCACGGATGAAGCCAAAAAGCTGCCCTTCTATCAGAGCCTGAGTCCATCGCATATGCGGCTCGGAACTTATCAGGGCAAGCAATACGCGCTGCCCTTTAGCGCTGAAAGTTCGATGCTGCTGTACAACAAGACATTGTTCAAACGCGCCGGATTGAATCCCGACCAGCCGCCCAAAACCTGGGCCGAACTCGAAGCCGATGCGAAAAAGATCACCGCGCTCGGCGGCGGGGTTAAAGGTTTCTATTTCTCGGGCGCCTGCGGCAGCTGCAACATCTTTACGTTGACGCCTTATGTGTGGGCCTCGGGCGGTGACGTGCTGTCGGCCGACGGCAAGACAGCGACGCTCAAGAATCCAGCGCTCGAAGGCACGCTCGCCATGTACCGTCGTATGTGGGAAGCGGGGGAGATGCCCGCAAGCGCCAAGACCGACAGCGGCGTCAATTTCATCAACGCATTCGAGACCGGGAAAATCGGCATGGTCGGGTCCGGCGCGTTTTCAATCGGCGTCCTGAAGAAAAGTCATCCAGAGATAGATTTCGGACTCGCGTATCTGCCGGGTCAGAACAGTGGCTGGGCGAGCTTCGCCGGCGGCGATGTGATCGCGATCCCAGCCGGTTCACAGCACAAGAAAGACGCGATGGAGTTCATCAAGTGGTGTCTTGGCGAACAGGTCCAGGTCGATCAGTTTGCGAAAAACGGCAGCATCCCCGTGCGGGTCGACCTCGCGAGCAACGCGTATAGCAAGCTCGACGGCCGTTATTTGACCGCCGCGACGGCTATGAGTCAGGGCAAAACGCCCTATAGCATCAAGTTCAACCAGTTGATCAACGATCCAAACGGACCCTGGGCCGCCATGATCCAGGAAGCTGTCTTCGGCAAGGGCGTGGATGTTGCCGTTTCAAATGCGCAAGACCGCTTCACCCAGATCCTGAACACACCATAGGATTTAACGACCATGGATGTCCTTGGCGATCCGGCAACAGGCGGTGCGGGCCTCGCACCGCAGATGGGTCGAAAGAAGCCGCGTAAAGGGTTAGGCCGGCAGGGCGCAGGATACTGGTTTGTGCTGCCCTGCCTCGCTTTCACGGCGGTATTTTTTCTGCTGCCGCTGGCAATGACGATCGGCATGTCGTTCTATCAGTGGCCGCTGATGGGCGTGCCATCGTTCAACGGGTTGAGAAATTACCTCGACCTGATGCACGACGAATCGTTCTGGGGCGCGCTCTGGTTTACGACCAAATACACCTTGTTCGTCACGCCGGCGATCTTTGTCGTCGCTTTCGCGCTTGCGTTGCTCGTGAAGCGCGCGATCCGGTTCGTGGGCATCTTCAGGACTGCCTTCTTCCTGCCGGTCGTGATCGGGCTGACCACAGCGAGTCTACTCTGGGTCTGGCTGTTCAACGACCAGGTGGGCATCTTCAGCGCGATCCTGATGCAACTGGGTATCGTCAGCGAGCCGGTTCAGTGGCTAGGCGATACCAACTCCGCGCTGGCGTCGTTGATCGTGATGGTGGTGTGGAAGGCGTGTGGATTCACGATGGTGATCATGCTCGTCGGCATGCAGGCGATTCCATACGATCTGTATGAAGCAGCCCGCATCGACGGCGCGGGATGGTGGGCGCAGCAGCGCTTTATCACCGTGCCCATGATGCGGCGCACCTTCGCGCTTGCACTGATCATGGCGGTGATCGGCTCCTACCTGGCATTCGAGCAGTTCTATGTGATGACCAAGGGTGGGCCGATGAACACCACCATCACGGTGGTCCACTGGATCTATCGTGCGTCGTTCACCTACTTCAAGCTCGGCTACGGCGCGGCGATGTCCGTGGTGCTGCTGATCGTGCTGCTCATGCTAAGCGTGATCCAGATGATTCTTCTGCGAGACGACGATGAGTAACCGATTGCGTTCCGCCGACACCGGTTTCGCGCATGCGACGCCAAAGCCGAGTCCCGTCACGTCCAATGTGGATGCGCTCCATTATTCAAGTCGCGTGACAAAGCTGAAGGCGAGGCTGTCGGTCGCGCTTTACTACCTGATCTGCAGCGTGCTCACGCTGGCGTTTCTGTTTCCGATCGGCTGGTCCGCATTTACCTCGTTCTATTCGCCGGCCGACGCGAGCGCTTCGCCACCCAGATGGATTCCATCCCATCTATCGTTCGAGAACTATCAGAACCTCGCGAGCTATGGCGCAGGCATCTGGCGATATCTCGGCAACAGTACGTCGGTTGCGATGCTGACGGTCGTGATGACGCTCGTGTTGTCCACCCTCGGCGGCTACGGATTCTCGCGATTCCGTTTTCCGGGGCGCAACCTGATCTTCGTCGTGATCCTCGCGACGCTGATGATTCCGTTCCAGTCGATCCTCAATCCGCTATTCGTCCTGCTGCGCTGGATGCATCTGCAGGGCACGCTGTTCGGCCTCGCGCTCGTCTACACGACGTTCCAGTTGCCGTTTGCAGTGTTCATGATGCGCAACTCGTTCGACGCCGTGCCCCGCGAGATCGAGGATGCCTCGCTGATCGACGGCTGCAGTTCGTTGCAGTCGCTGCGCATGATCATGGTGCCGCTGGTGTTGCCAGGGATCGTCACAGCGGGTCTGTTCGCGTTCTTCGGTTCGTGGAATGAACTGCTAGCCGCGCTGATCCTGATCGGCGACGCAAAAAACTACACGTTGCCGGTCATGCTCCTGAATGCGCAAAGCGGTCAGCTTGGCGCCGTCGACTGGGGGCTGATGCAAGCCGGCATCACGATTTCCATCCTGCCGTGCGCGATCCTCTTCCTGCTCCTGCAGCGCTTTTATATCAACGGTCTGATCGCTGGTGCGGTCAAGGCATAACGCTCCATGCACACCATGAACGATACGAGAACCTTGCGCCCACCTGTCGTTGTCGATGCAGCATCCACCCGCTATGCGCACATCAAACCCGTGGCGGTCAACGCAGTCGACCTGAAAGGCGATTTCTGGGGGCCACGGTTTGCGACCAATCTCGAGCGGACCCTGCCAAGCCAGTGGGATCTCCTCGAAAGCACTGGGCGGCTCAACAACTTCCGGCGGGTGTTCGGTGAGTACGACGGCCCGCACGTGGGGCTGTTCTTCAACGACAGCGACCTGTACAAATGGCTCGAAGCAGCGTCGTGGGTCGTCGCGCGTGGGCCCGATGCGCTGCTCGAGAAACGTATCGATGAGGGCATCACCCTGATCGAGCGTGCGCAAGGTGAAGACGGTTATATCGACAGCTATTTCTGCCTGGAACGTGAAGGCGAACGCTGGACCAACCTGCGTGATCTTCATGAGATGTACTGTGCGGGTCACCTGATCCAGGCTGCGGTGGCCCACCATCGTGCGACTGGTCAGCGCCGCCTGCTCAATGTTGCCGTCCGTGTCGCCGACCTGTTGTGCGAGCGCTTCGGTCCGAAATCGGAAGGCAAGATCGAGGACATCGACGGACACGAAGAGATCGAAATGGCGCTCATCGAACTGGCGCGGGAGACGGGACACGAGCGGTATCTCAAGCTTGCACGCTTCTTTATCGAGGCACGCGGTCATGGCCTTCTCACAGGCGGCCGCTTCGGTGACGCGTACTTCCAGGACGACGTGCCGTTCGAGAAAATGGAAGCGCTTGCCGGGCATGCTGTCCGCGCCTTATACATGGCATGCGGTGTGACGGATCTCTATCTGGAGACCGGCGAAGCAGCCCTGCTGCCGCGGCTTGAAACGCTCTGGAGCCGGCTGACGGCACAGCGCATGTACATCACCGGCGGCGTCGGCTCACGACATGATGGAGAGGCGATTGGCGCGAACTACGAGCTGCCGAATGCACAGGCCTATACGGAGACTTGCGCGGCGATCGGCAGCATGATGTGGTGCCATCGTCTGCTGGCCGCAACGGGCAATGCACGTTACGCAGACCTGTTCGAATGGACGCTGTACAACGGCATGCTGCCGGGCTGGTCGCTCGACGGCCAGGCGTACTACTACGTGAACCCTCTGGAGGACGACGGCGGCCATCGCCGGCAACCCTGGTACTACTGTGCATGTTGCCCGCCGAACGTCGCACGTACCGTCGCTTCGCTTCCCGGATATGTCTACGGCACCGATGCAGATTCGATTTACGTGCAGCTGTATATGGAGAGCGATGCGCGTATCGACTTCAGCGGACACACGGTGAAACTGCGCCAGCAGACGCGTTATCCGTGGGACGGTGTGGTTGAGATCGGCATCGACGCGCAAGCGGAGTTCGCGCTGAAGCTGCGGGTTCCGGGGTGGGTAGATGGCGCGGGTGGATTGATCGCGGCGCAAGGGCAATCGGCAGCAACCGCTCACCCAAATCTGCCGGTCTCGGTAGCGGTCAATGGCAACGCGGTCGACGCCACGCCGGACGCGAACGGCTATATTGCGATTCGACGCCTGTGGGAACAAGGCGATTCGGTTCGGCTTGAGCTGCCCATGACGGCCCGTATATGGCAAAGCCATCCGAAGGTGGCCGAGAATCGTGGCCGGATCGCGCTGAGCCGCGGGCCGGTGCTGTACTGCGTCGAGCATGCCGACATGCCCGGTCTCGATCTCGACGAGCTATATGTCGATCCTCAACGCATCGAAACGGAATGGCGTGAGCAACAGCTTGGCGGCGTTGTCGTGCTCAAAGGCACTGCGCGACGGCAGGAAATAGAGTCAGACTGGTCGAGCTCGCTCTACAGGCCGTTGAATCCGGCAATGCGCGCAACCGAAGGAGCGCGGCCTGGAGAAACAACGTTCGTGGCCATCCCCTACTTCACCTGGCACAACCGCGAGAGCGGGCCCATGAAGGTGTGGCTGAATTATCTGGGTGAATAAGGGCTCCAGGTACTCAATGTACCCGTGATGATGACTGGCGGCATGCGACGGGGTTCGACCATCTGCGAACATTGATTTTCGCGGCCAACCCTCTCGCTCGCAAGGGGAATCGCGTCGGTTTGCGCGATAACGGGCACAATACGTGGCGATGGCGCCATCCATACGCTGCGCTCCACACTCGCATCGACTTATATCGCGCCCCGAATCCGTCTCTTCGATGCTGTCATGAACCACACTTTCTCAGGCCGCGCCGGCATGCCCGCGCGCGAACCTAACTCGCCGCGCTTCCTGTTGCTCCTGATCTGCCTGTTCGCCTCAGCCGGACAGCTCGCGATCGACATTTACGTGCCCGCGCTACCCGCAATGGCACGTTTCTTCGCGACTTCGCCTCAAGCGATCCAGTCGAGCGTGTCCGGCTACATGGCCGCTTATGCGATCGGTCAGCTCGTCTTCGGGCCCGTAGCCGATGCATACGGACGCAAGCCCGTACTTGCATTCGGCCTCGTAATTTTTACAATCGGCTGCCTGTTGTCGCTCGCTGCGCCGAATCTGGAGACCTTCCTCCTCGCCCGCTGTCTGCAGGGCTTTGGTATCGCCGCGACCAACCTGCTCGCGAAAGCGATCATCACCGATTCGTTCTCCGGGCAGACACTGGTACATGCATTCACCTACATGGCGATCGCGTGGGGGCTCGCGCCGATCGTGGCGCCCGTGATCGGCGCGCATCTGCAAACGTGGTTTGGCTGGCGCGCCTGTCTGGTCTTCCTGCTCGTCTATTCGCTGGTGATGTGGGCATTGGTGTGGCGCTATCGCGAGACGTTGCGGCGGCCGGTACATCTGGAACCGCGCACGCTATTGACGAACGCGGGCAAGGTGCTCTCGAGTCCGGTGTTCCAGAGCTGCTTTCTCGCGCAGGGGCTGTGCTACAGCATCCTGCTCGTGTTCAACATCGTCGGGCCGTTCATGGTGCAGAACACCTTGCACAAACCACCGACCTTTTTCGCTTACCTCGCGCTCGGCATCGGCTTGATGTACTTCCTGGGCGGTCTGTCGAACCGCCTGCACAGCCCGCGTCTGCCGACTGCCGAGCAGCGGTTGCAGATCGGTGCGCGCATGATGGCCGCTGCCGCGATCGCCATGCTGCTGCTTGCGCTGACGGTCGGCCTGCGCATCTGGACACTCGCTACGCCCGTGCTCGTAATGGGATTCTGCGCCGGCGCGATGTATCCCACGTTTATGGCCAAGGGCAATTCGCTGTTCCCGCATATTGCCGGCCTGACGAGCGCGATCCTTGGGTGTGCGCTGCTGCTGGTGTCGTCGGCGATGATGGGGCTCGCCGGCTTCGTGTCGGTGCAGGTCCTGACGCCGCTCGCAGCGTTCTTCGTGATCCTCTCGCTCACCGTCGTCTGGATGGTGATGAAGCTGCTGCGACATCTGGCGCAACTGCCGCCGGAGCCTGTGGTATGCCCGGGCGGCGAGGCGGTGTGAGGGCGTTCAGTCTCGCCCGGCGTTATGGCCGTTGCTGTGGATGCGCGAGAAAGAATCGCATCATCTCGGCGCTGGCATCCGGGCCGCTGGCGTCCGTGTACGTTCCGCGAGCGCTGCCACCGGCCCATGCGTGCGGTGCGCCATGAATGGTCCAATACTCCGCGTCCACGCCGTTGGCCGCCGTCAGCCGCCGCCGTGTGCATGCACGCATGCCTGCGCGGCGTTCCGGCACCTCATCGACGGGTGAAATACCAGCGCTGAATTCCCGGACGAGCTCGCCACCATTGGACGGGTGAACCGTTGCGTCCGCGTCGCCATGAAAGACGATCAACGGCCGCTTCGGCATGCCCGGCGCATCGCGACGGTCTGCAAGCGGCCCGCGTCGTATCGGTTTGCCCCCCTTCATCGCGGCAAGTGCCGATGGCAAGTCGTGCGCGCAGCGATAGGGCAGCCCCGAGTGAATTCCCGCTGCGGCATACAGTTCCGGATAGCTGTGAATCATCACGGCGGCCATCGCTCCACCTGCCGACAAGCCGGCGACGTACACGCGGGCCGGATCGACGCTGTAGCTGGCCATCACGTCACGGGTGATTCCCGCAATCAACGAGGGCTCGCCGTGCTCCCGCTGCTGGTCGCCCGGCTTGAACCAGTTCCAGCATTTCGACGCATTCGCCCTCTGCGGCTGGATGGGGTACGCCACGAGACAGTCATGGCGCTCGGCGAGCGCGTTCATGCGGGTGCCCAGTGCGAAATCGTCCGCGTCCTGGGTACAGCCATGCAACATCACGATCAGCGGCAATGGTGTATCCCTGTAGCCGCTGGGCACGTAGAGCTTGTACTTGCGCTGTCCCGCTTCATTGGCGTAAGCGCGCTCAATGAAATATCCGCAGTCTTCGACATCTGTCTGCCTGGCAACATGCGGGTGTGAGGACGCATCCGTTGCATGCGTTCGGGCAAAACGACTCCCGGCGGCCGTGCTGTCGCGAGGAGGTGGCGCATCGCGTGTAGCAGCAGGCGGCTGAGCCGTCGTGGAGCCTTGCCTGCCGGCTCCGTCGCCATCGCTATCGCTATCGCGCAGCGCTCGTTGAATCGCTGCGGTTGCTTCGAGCGGACCAGCCGTACGCAGCAGACGCATCGCTTCCTGCATCGAGGACAGGAAATCTTCGTTCATCTTCATCATCGTGTTCCTTATGTCGGCTGAAGCAGCCGGCCGGGCTAGCTGATTCTTCCGGCTAACGCTGCCTTGACCGCGGGTGATGCGTGGAATGAGCCGAGCACCACGACCGACTCGATCGTGGCAAGCGCGAGTTCAGGGGTGACGTCGGATGCAATGCTGGCAAGTCCCAGCACATGAATATTCAGACGCTGTCTGGCTGCTTGTGCCGATTCCAGGTCTTGCCTGGAGAAGTGCTGCAGACCCAGCACCAACGCCCGGCGTGTGACCGTCTCACTGACAGTCTGGGCGTGGGTCGCCAACTGGTTTCTGATCGCCGTGCGAATCAGATCGGTGCGGTTCGAATAAAAGCCTTCTTCGACCAGCAGATCGATCTGGCCGAGGTCGACCGGGCCGAGATTAATGGTGATCTTCTCGGTCTCCCCGCCCTTTGGACGAGGTGCGACGACAAGCGAATCCTGCGGTTTGTGTTTGTTCATTTTCCATCCATTCACCATCCATCCAGATGGTCATGAGATGGTTATAGAGTGAGCAGCGCGCCGCGTCAACCCCTACATATGGGGCCACCACACACACGGCGCTCGCTGGTGAACAACCCCTAAAAGGCAAACGACCGACTCGTCGCGACTCATTGCCGTTGCCCAAACGGAATTGCAGGATGGGCACAGCGCATGCTGCACTACTAGCGGCAACACGTTGCCATGCACGGCATCTTCGCCGTACATCCGCCAGAGCGTCCGTTGCTCTGAGAGCCGGGCGCCCATCGTTGGGTGCGGACAACCATTCCGGTTGTACCGCCGTCCGGGTTGATTCAAGGTCGCACGCGATTCTGCACAGGTACGACGTAACTACTTCACGTCCGCACCCTCATGGAGTTGCTTTGGCCAATCACCGGAGAAGTCTCATGTTCATTCACAACAAACGTCTTCAGTACACCGTACGTGTCGCCGCGCCGAACCCCGGTCTTGCGAATCTGCTGCTCGAGCAGTTCGGCGGACCTCAGGGAGAGCTCGGTGCTGCGTGCCGGTATTTCACCCAGGCGGTCGGCGAAGATGATCCGGGCCGCAAGGATCTGCTGTTCGATATCGCAACCGAAGAGTTGAGTCACCTGGAAATTGTTGGCTCGATTGTCGCGATGCTGAACAAGAGCGCAAAAGGCCAACTGGCCGAAGCCGTGGAGGCCGAGGCGGAGCTGTATCGATCCATGACAGGTGGAGGAAACGACTCCCATACGACAGCATTGCTGTACGGTGGCGGTCCGGCCCTGACCAACTCGGCTGGCGTGCCGTGGTGCGCTTCGTATGTCGACACGATCGGTGAGCCGACGGCCGATCTGCGCTCGAACATTGCTGCCGAAGCTCGCGCGAAGATCGTCTATGAACGTCTCATCAACGTCACGGACGATCCGGGTATCAAGGAGACACTTGGATTTCTGATGACACGCGAAATCGCCCATCAGAAATCCTTTGAGAAAGCGCTGCACTCGATCCAGCCGAACTTTCCTCAGGGCAAGCTGCCTGGCGTGCCGCAATACACCAGCGTGTACTACAACATGTCGCGAGGCGACGATGCGCCGCGCGGTCCATGGAACGACGGTCCGGATTGGGAGTTCGTCGAATCTCCCGAGCCGGCGGTAGATGGCGGCGACGGAATGGCCACGGTCAATGTATCGCGCGGCGATGTCAAGGTGCTGCAGGCTATGGCAGCGAGAACGGCATCGGATGCGACCTCGGACCCGACCACAGGTGCTGATCTCGGCGCAGGTCAGACCGTCTGAAGCGGTTAACGGAAGCGCGGTTGTCCTAACGGCCGCGCTTCCAGTGCCTCACGTCTGTCGCGAGATTCGCGACGAAATCGTCACGCCCGCAGCCGCGGGCTTTTCAGTCTGGATTGGCGTTCAGCAAAACCATCCCGTGTAGGGTCGAAAGTTCCTGTTGCCAGGAGGCGCTGTCCTGTTCGGCATCGCCGTCGCCAAGGAAGGGCTTCAGCAACGCCAGCAGATCTTTCGAGTTGGACGAGTTCGTCGGCGTAGTGACGTCCGATACCAGCAGCCCTCTCACATATTCGGACTTCTCTGTGGATTGACTGGACGACTGATTCAGCGTCGCCTGCACTATCTGGCCGCGTTGCGTCGCGATGTTGACCGCGCTGTTGGCGTCGTCGTTGACCTGTATATAGTTGTAGCTCTGGGTCGATGGCGACATGCCCAGTTGAACCGGGCCACCCGATAGCGACTCGTGATAACTCGCTTGCAAACTCGAGTGCTGGGTTTGCGAAATCGCGCCGCTCTGCTGATTGCCGGTGGTTTGAGTAGTTTGGGAGACCTGATAGGAAAACGTATCCGTTTGATCCGGCAGCCACGGATTGGACGACACCGCGTTATCGGTCATCGAGCCTGTGAAATCGGCCAGCCCGGTCAACATGGCGTGATCCGACTGCGCGACCCACGATACGCCGTCCGTACCCGGAAGCTGTTGCGACGGCGTGCCATAGTCGCCGTTCATCTGGCTGAACGCGTCCTTGAACATCGACATCAGCGTGGCGTCGCCGTGGCCTTCCGTGTTGGCGTTGTCGAACTGTGTCAGATAGCTTGCAATGGCCTGGTCACGTTGCGCGCCCGAACCCCAGATCGCGGAATCGCTCGTATCGACACTGAGGTTGATCGAACCGGTCGAGTCCGTGACTTTCACGCTGCGCGTTGAACTGTTCAGCGCAATATTGGCCGATATGTTGTTTGATCCCTCGCCTGTCACATTGAATTGCAGATTCACCGACGACAGTACCGACGGGTCGTACTGCATCAAACCGCTCAGATTGAGTTGCGGCGGAACACCGCTCAGGCCGTCGATTGCCTGCTGAAATCCATCGGCCAGTCCTGTCAGCGCGGTGCGCTCGCTGCTGCTCAAGGTCCCGCTGCTGTTCATGCTGACCGCAAGCGTGCCGTCGTCGCTGTCCATTTCGATATCGACCGTGACGCCGCTCGCGGTCTTGACGGTCAGCTTCACATCGCCTTGCGCACCCTGTTCCGCTAGCGCGGTTGCACCCACTCCATCCGCCCCGGCAATCGTGACCGACTGCGAGAAATTGCTACCGTTAGTCTTGAAGCGATCGAGCAGCGCGCTTCCCAGATTGTAGAACTGACCGGACATCGTATTCGACATGGCATCGCCCGCCATCGTCAGAGAAACGGCATCGGTGTTGCTCTGAGCCCAGGTAACGCTTGGCTCCCCACCTATCAGCGACCCTTGTGACGTGTACAGGAGCGGCGATTCGAGGCTCGCGGAGGGGATGGTGACAATCGTCGATTCGCTCCCGCCGACAGCGGTATCCGACGCGACGCTAGCGGTCGAAGCGATGCTGTTCGTCTTGCTCGATGATGGCGTCACCGTTGGGAGAACGCCTGCGTTTAATGGCAGTAGTGTGGTCATATGCGGTGCTTTGTTATTTTCGATGGATGATCGCGGTCATCTGCGGGCCTGCGCTTTCAGTCGATATATCGACAAAGAACTGCAAATCTTTAAACGTAATATTTGGTTTTATTAAAACCCGTGGAAATCCATTGAGAAAGGAGACATAAGCTGCTATTTCACTGCATTTTCGAGCCCATTCTTCTCCGCTTTGAATCAATTGCATTATCTGGACACAATGTGCGGAACTGACGGGCGTACAAAGGGTCACACTAGTTCGATCGCTGGCAGATGAAATGGTGGTCCTACGCATGTGAAACTGAATGGAAGGAGCACGACTCATGATTCAGATGTCTCACACTCCGTCACGCCGACGCGTCGCAATGGCCGTCGTGGCGGTTCTGATGGCGATGTCCGCGCTGCCTGCACAGGCGCAACACTACTCACGTGGAGGCGGCGGTCACCATGGAGGCGGCGGCTATCACGGCGGCGGAGGCTATCGCGGTGGTTACCATGGTGGCGGTGGCGGCGGCGGTGGTGGGCTGATCGTCGGAGCGTTGCTGGGCGCGGTCGCGGGCGCAGCGATCACCAGTGCTTTGCAACCGCCGCCCGCAGTGGTGTATTCGTCTCCCCCACCGCCGCCCCCGCCGGGCGTCGCTTACTATCCGAACAACTATCCTCCCGGTTATTGATCGCCCCGTAACCTGATCCGATCCGGCGGTCCGTTAGCTCATCGCACCATATTGCACAGGTTGCGGCCGTCGCCAGACCCATCATTCAAAACGAGCATCCATACATGAAAACCTCCGTCCGTAAAGTATTTATGCCTGCGTTGTTGACGTTTGTCTTCGCGAGTGCTTCGGCGTGGGCGCAGACGCCCGCGAGCAGTGCGGCCCCTACGACGCCAGGCGGACGGGCTGCCGCTCATGCGCAGAAGCACCAGGATATCGTGGCGCAGCGGATCGACGAACTGCATGCTGAACTGAAGATCACCGACCAGCAGTCGCAGCAATGGGACGCCTTCGCGCAAACCATGCGTGACAACGCTGCAAGCGCCGATCAGGCTTTTCATGAGCGGGCAAAAAAGCTTCCGTCCATGAACGCGGATGAGGCCATGAAATCGTATGCGTCATTAGCCCAGGTGCATGCCGAGAATATGCAGAAGTTGTCCGCTGCGTTCAGCGCGCTGTACGCGACGCTGTCGGACGATCAGAAAGCAACTGCGGATGTGCTGTTCAGGAATGAGCATGCGCACGGAAAGCATCACCCGGCCCAGCACAAGCACGCGCCTGCTGCAATGGGTGCTGCTTCAGCACCGGCGCCTGCTTCCAACTAACACCATTCGCCAACGACGCGAAGCAACACGGTTGACCCATCTGCAAGACTGCATGACGTGGTCGGCGGTCGTGCGTGATGGGTCGGTCCTCGCCGTTTCAGACCGGCGCAGAGCTCACGATTGCCTTGCCATGTGAGCGCTTGACGATACGATGCCATCAAATTTTTCGGCGTAAAATGCGACTCCAGCCGCCGTGTACCGGCGGAGCGCTCTAACGTCAGCGATGCACGTCGATCTTCTCACCCTTTACCTTCTTGCGATCGGAACGCTACTCGCCAGCTCTGGGATGACGCTCTGGGAGCATCGAACGCATCCCCGGCGCAGCAAGGAATTGAGGCTACTGGCAGCGGGATACGCCACGCTTGCCGTCGGATGTGCAGCGGTGATCATCCGTCAAGCGCTGCCCGGTATTTCCGGCTCTGCCTTAAGCAATCTCGTCATTCTCAGCGGCTATCTTTTGATCCTGCACGGTGTCGCATCCCTGAGCGGTCGACATTACCGTGCGGTTTCTATCGCTATCCTCGTTCTGCAGGCGCTGGTGTGGGCAATCGCCGGTGCGCGATGGCCGAACGCCGTGTGGAGCTATGTCTGTGCGTTTCCAATTGCGATAGTTTCCGTTATGACGTCTCGCGAGTTGCTGCGAAACGATGAGATGAAATCGTTGCAATCGCGGCACATCGCCGCGATGGTGACCACTATCCATGCTGTCCTTTATGCCGCCAGGGCATTCGTGTTGCCGTGGCTAGCGGCCATATATGGACAGAACATAGTGGCTATTGCCGGTGAAATCACAATCTACGAAGGCGTTTTATATTCGGTAGTTCTACCGATGACCTTGCTCAGGTTAATTCGCGAGGAAACTCATGGCCGGCTTTTGCAGGAATCCCAAACCGATTATCTGACCCGCCTTGGCAATCGCAGATGGTTCTTTGAAGAAGGCGGCCGGGTCATCCGCGAAGGGGACATGTGGCGGCCAGTTTCGCTGCTTGCCTTCGACCTCGATCGCTTCAAGGCGATCAACGATCAATACGGTCACAAAACGGGGGACGAGGTCCTTAAGTCGTTTGCGGACATTGCCCGCAGCGTAATGGGACCCGAGGCAATTCTCGCCCGCATCGGAGGAGAAGAATTTGCTGCCCTGCTGTTTCGTCATGACACCCTCCGCGCCAAAGAGGTGGGCGAAACCGTTGCCAGACTTTTTGCCGAAACGGCCCCGCTCAGAGTAAGCGGCCTCGGGATCCGGGCTACGGTCAGCATTGGACTCGCGCAGTTTGAGGACGAGGCATCCACGCTCGTCGACCTGCTGGCAGCCGCCGATCAGGCGTTGTACAGAGCGAAGTCGCTGGGTGGGAATCGGCTTGAACTCGCGCAGAGCGGCGCGCACCCGATGGTCGAGCCGGCCGGTGGACGGCAAAAAACTGGCGCTCGGGAACGCTCGTAACTCCCGATGCGGCACACCGTGATCGAAAAAAAGCCGACCTGTTAGGGTCGGCTAAAAAGATTCTGGCTATTCCGAGGGCCATTGCCAGAACCTGAGAGAGCCACATTATGCCGCATTTTGCCGCAAGGCGTCGTCGCACCTGCTGCGAGCAGCCAGCAGCAGCGGCATTCGTGGCCCTCATTGCGGATCATCGGATGACCGCTCATCGCCTCATCAACGATGACGTTGGGGTGCTTACAGCGAGTGTTCAATCGCCTTCCCGAGCAGTTCAAGACCCAGGTCGATCTCATCCTCGCTGACAGTCAACGGCGGGGCAATCCGGAACACGCCGCCCATACCCGGCAGTTGCACGATGTTCATGCTGAGGCCCAGGTTCATGCACTCGCGGGTGATCTTTGCGCCGAGTCCATCCGCCGGCTCCTTCGTGCGGCGATCCTTGACGATCTCCATACCCAGAAGCAGCCCGCGTCCGCGGATGTCGCCGATGCACTCGAAGCGCTCCATCAGATCCACAAGGCCGCGTTTGAGACGCTCGCCCATCACGTTCGCCCGCGCAACCAGCCCCTCGCGTTCGACCACATCCAGCACCCGCAGACCGACGGCGGCGGGCAGAGGGTCGGACACGTGCGTCGTATAAAACAGATAACCCAATTCATGGGCCCGCTCTTCGATCTGCGCGGAGGTCACGATGGCCGCAAGCGGCAAACCGGCGCCCAGCGTCTTCGACAGGGTGAGAATGTCGGGCGTGACACCATCGCGCTGGCAGGCGAACATCGTGCCGGTGCGCCCGACGCCGGTCTGCGCTTCATCGAGAATCAGCAGCATGCCGCGCTCCTCGCACTTGCGCTTCAGCGCGGCCATGTAGCCTTGCGGCAGTTCGATGATCCCGCCGGAGCTGAGAATCGGTTCTGCAATAAAGGCAGCGAGATTGCCGCTGGACTGGCGGTCGATGAGATCGAACGCGTAGTCCAGTTCTGCGAGGTAATCGTATTCACCGTTGCGCTCGAAACGCGGCCGGTAGAGGAACGGTGCGGGAATCGCGAACGAGCCGACCGCAGCCGGGCCGACGCCCTTGCGACCGGCACTGTACGTCGCGGATGCCGCGGCCCCTGTCATACCGTGCCACGACTGCGCAAAACCAACGATTTCGTATTTGCCGGTGACGAGCTTCGCCATGCGAATTGCAGCCTCATTCGATTCCGCGCCGGTGCTGAGGAGCAGCGCGCGGTCGAGTCCGTCAGGCGTGATGTCGGCGAGGCGGGTCGCCAGATCGACCACCGGTCGCGAAAGCATCCCGCTGAAGAGATGGTCGAGCTTGCCGGCGTATTCGTTGATGACCGAGACGATCTCCGGATGGCTGTGTCCGAGCACCGCGCTCATCTGTCCCGAGGTGAAATCGAGGATCGCGCGGCCGTCTGCGTCATAGACGAAACTGCCCTGGGCGCGCTCGATGATCATCGGCTCGAAGGTGCCGCCATAGCGGATGAGGTGCTGTCTGGCGTTGCGCCAAAAAACTTCGTCGTTGTTCCGGGACACCGTGGTTCTCCTGGGCTATTGGCGAGAATAGCTTGCAGTCTAGATGGCTCTCTGCTTTCATAGAATCGAATAGTTCTAATGGAAGCTAGAAGCGAGCCTAATACCTTGAGCCTTTCACTCGAAATCGACCTGCTGCGCTCGTTCGCCGTCATCGCCGAAGTGCGGGCGTTCAGCCGCGCGGCTATCCGGATAGGCCGGACCCAGTCTGCGCTGAGCCAGCAGATGAAGCGCCTCGAAGAAATCGTCGATCAGCCGCTATTCCAGCGCACGGGGCGCGGGGTCGTGCTGACGAACCCCGGTGAACGCCTGCTGGTGCATGCCCAACGCATTCTGCGACTCCACGACGAAGCGATGGCCGATCTCTCCGGCAAAGGGCTTTCGGGCACGATCCGCTTCGGTTGCCCGGACGACTACGCTGCCGTGTTCCTGCCGCCCCTGCTCCGGCAGTTTTCAGCCCACCACCCGCATGCCCAGGTGGACGTCATGTGCGCGCCCACCCCACGCTTGATCGAACAACTGGAGATGCATGCGCTGGACCTCGCCCTGATTTCGTTGCCGGAGGATGCGCCGGATGACGGCATCATTCGCCGCGAGCCGCTGGTCTGGGTGGGCTATCCGGGACTGGATCCCGCGCACTTCGACCCCTTGCCGCTGGCGCTTTCCGATCCGGACACGCTCGATCACGTAGCGGCCTGCGAAGCGCTGCAACGCGCGGGCAGGGCTTACCGCGTTGCCTGTGCGAGCAGCAGCCTTGCGGGCCTCACAGCGCTGGTGCGCTCGGGGCAAGCCTTTGCTGTAATTACGCAGACAGCCGTCGCGCCGGACCTCGCCATAATCAGCGGCGATCCAGCGCTTCCGCCGTTGCCCACCATCGCCATTACGCTCAGGTTCGAGCGTAAGCGCCCGGCGCCGCTGACCGCGGTATTCGCGGAGCACATCAGGCTTACGCTGCCGTTGCTTTGATTGCGCTTCGGGCGCATTACTGTTGGGCGTGCTTCGCTGCGTCTTCAATTACAGCCGCCACTTCCTTCGGACGCGATTCGTACACCGAATGACTTGCGCCGGCCAGCACCGTGGTGTGGCTATGGGCACGCTGGTAGTAGAAGCGTTCGAGATCCGGATTGATGATCTTGTCGTCAGCGGCCACGATGCCCCAGCTTGGCTTGGTGGTCCATGCAGCGACCGTCATCGGCGCCGAGAAGACCTTCGCTGCCGTCAGGATCTGCGATTGCGCTTCGAACTGCGCCTGCTTCAGCGGCAGGTCCGCAGCGAAATCCTTGGGGAAATCCGCCGGATTCAGGTACGTATAGCCATCGTCGGTCTTCTTGATGGCGCCCGGCTGCTTCGACGTGTAGCTCGGGTATTGCTTGCCCAGATCCGACTCGTCTTCGCCGACAGCCGGCGCATGCGCGGCCACATACACGAGTCCAGCCACTTTCGGATCGACGCCAGCTTCGGTGATGATCGAGCCGCCGTAGCTATGCGCGACGAGAATCGTAGGACCATCCTGCAGGTCGATCACGCGCTTCGTGGCCGCGACATCGTCGTCCAGCGAAGTCAGCGGTTCCTGCACCATGGTGACGTGGTAGCCATCTTTGGTGAGGATGTCGTACACCGGCTTCCAGCCCGAGCCATCCACCCACGCGCCGTGTACCAGAACAATGTTCTTGATCGGGGTGGCGGGTTGTGTCTGTTGCGCCATGGCACCGGTCGATGCAAACAGGCATGCGGACAAGGAAAGAATCGATGCAGCGAGAGGTAAGACTTTCACGATCAAACTCCATTAATAAGGAAAACGAAATTTTTAAAAAATAGCTGGCTTGACTGGCAAGTCATGCTCGACTGTGCGACGCACTCGTCTATCAAGCCACCTACTTCTACGACTGGAACAACTGGCGATCCTGCACAAGACAACCCATCGCGCAGGATCCTGGATGCAGCATTTAGCTACCGAAGTACACGTTGCAGAAGCTGACCGGGCCGACACAAGAGCGCATCGCCGTACGGGATGCCGAACCCGATGCCGAGCTACCGTTCTGCGTGACACCGCCGACGGCCTGGTTGGTCAGTTGCTGATCGTTCTGCGAAGCGATCTTTGCTTCGGCAGCCTGAATGTCAGCCGGGTAGTTGATGTCGTTTTGACCCGGGGTATATCCGGCCTGCTCGACACGCACGAGATCGGCACGAACTTCCGCACGGGTCACGGGTGCATTCGACTGAGCAAAGCTGAGAACAGGGGCGCCGAGCGTGGCAGCGGCGAGAGCAAAACCTGCGAGCATCTTGTACATGATTAAGATTCCTAAGTAACGTTAAATTTAGTTGGCAGTTAAAACCGCCTTCGGGGTTGAGATAAACAGTCCGGTTCTGGCCTACGGCCTATGACCCATGGCCTTGTGCTACGCGCCTCGTACTGCGTCTACATAAGGGCGAACACAGGGTGCCAGGGTTTATTCCAGGATTTTTCGAAGCAACCTCTCGGCGGCTCGTGTTCATCCCTCGCAAGCCCTTGCTGGCTGGAGCCGGAGACCAATTTCCTGCGACAGACAAATATTCGCGCAGGCGCATCGCGGCCTCCAGCCATTTGCGACCAGTCGGCAATACGCAGCGTGAAATGCTTCTGAGGGTCGCGAAACACGCGTTACCGATGCGCCGTTGCGTTTCTGCAAACGCTTAACGCCGGTTACCACGTCAATCGTTAAGTTCTGTCCCGATCAGGGCTTTCTGACGTGGTCTTAAGTCTGGCTTAATTTTCCCCTGCAACTATGACGCTCAACATCCCCTGTTGAGCCGCCTGAACATCGGCGGCGTTTTTTTATCTGAGGGATGCTGTCGGCGCATCGCAAGATGTTGCGCACTCCTGCGAGGGAAGAACAGACCATGGTTGAAGATACGGTATTCGAACATCTGCGGGCCATGCCCGACCACGACTGGGTGCGCCAGATTCAATCCTGCACGGTCTCGGACCCATTGCAGCACCCATGGGGACGCTCCTACCGTCTGGTCGAATGGACGCTGAAGCACACTCCCGATTCCTGCCGTCGCGTGGTTCCCGCGGAAAGCACACCGCTTGAAATCGCTCAAGCTGTCGTATCGCACGTTCCGGGCCGACGCTTCTGCCAGCACGGCGATAATTAACGGTAGCACGCGCTCACAGCACGCTTCGGCGTCAGGGCCGGATTGGCGTTGTCGAGGCAGGCGGCGGCAATCGACACGTACTCGCTGCCCGTCGCATCCACCGCGCCCCGCCCGAAGGTGGCCGCTCCACAGGTCCGGCAGAACAGATGGTGTCCGCCGCCCGTGCCGAACTGATAGTCACCGAGTTCCGCTTCGCCAGCTAACAGGCGAAAATCCTCTGGCTTGACCAGCGTCTCCGAGACGCGCTGCCTCGCACAGATCCAGCAATTGCAGCGGCGACGCCCGTTGTTCAGTTGACCGGTGTTCAGTTCAATATCCGCCTCGAATCGCACTGCGCCGCAATGGCAACTGCCGTGGTAGGTCTTTTTCATGGCTCAATCTCCGCAACCGCTGATGGGAAAGGCTTCTACGCGATGTTGAAGCCCATTCTAGGCAGGGGCTCCTGCCAGCGTGCTGTCAGGAGGGAAGCGGATCGTGCCGTTTTTACGTCTTAAGGCGCGCCTGCGGCAAACGCCAGTGCATCGTCCAGCCGGTCGTTGCCCCAGAACATCTCCGTGCCAACGAAGAACGTCGGCGCGCCGAAAATGCGCTGTGCTCGAGCCCGTTCAGTCTGCTCGCGCAATTTCAGCTTGTTGGCATCGGTAAGCGCGTCGGCGATGATCTGTTGCGCCGGCAAACCCAGATGCTCCAGCACCTCGCCCACCGCCGCCGGTGAGTCGATCTCGCGGTCTTGCGCGAAATTGAGCTGCATGACTTCGCGGCAAAACGCACCGATCCACGGCTCATTGGCCCCGAGCGTCGCCACACGCAATGGCAGCAACGCACGGCGTGGAAAGTCCGACGGTTTGCGCCACGGGACGGCGTATTTTCTGCCCTGCCGCTCCATGTCCTTCCAAACGTACTCGCCTTTCTCCTTCTGCGCGACGAACGGCGACGTGTCATAGCCCAAGGACTGCAACACAGGACCCAGCAGAAACGGCTGCCAGCGAACCCGCACATGATGCATGGCCGCCTGCGATTCAATGCGCATCACGCTGAGGTAGCTGTAGTTGCTGGCGAAGTCGAACCAGAAATCGATCTCCGGCGTGCTTTGGACGGGCACAGCTGTATTCATTCAGAAAACTCCCCTCGTTATAGGCAACAAGTCAGCGCAGGCAACCTGAGCGCGACATCTCGAAAGCCTACAAATGCCACACAACGCCTCGAATTTGCAATCGTTGACAGTCGTCTCATGCGCTTCGTCCTATGATCTCGCCATCAACTCATCACGTATATGGATATCGCAATGGCTTACCCATATGACCTTTTGACCGCAGCCTGCCTCTTCATCATCGTCATATCTTCGTCGATCCTGCTGGCGCTGTCCTGACTGCCCCTCGCTGGCACCGTTCTCACGCGGAATCGCCAGATCAGCGACAATGGACGGGCTAACCTGCCGTCCATATATCTACATTTGAGCCGCGCACGCCCCTTCTCGCTCCTGCAGCGACTCGACGCGCCTTGTGTCCTCAGGCGCCGCTTCCGGCCCCTCGCCGTACCCGGCGAAGATGAGCCGAACGGTCAGGCACGCTAATAGCAACCATCACCCCTATGCTGCCCGCGGCGCACCACGCCGCCAGGCAGCTTCACTCTTTTTGCCTCTGCAAAACGAACAGGAGTTTCCCAAATGATGAATCGAGACAACCCCGTCTGGCTGATCACTGGCTGTTCCACAGGCTTTGGCCGCGAACTGGCGAAACTCGTGCTGGAGCGCGGCTGGCGTGCAGTGGTCACGGCGCGTGACACGTCGAAAGTCGCGGACATTGTCGAAGGTCACGGCGATCGCGCCCTCGTGCTGCCGCTGGATGTCACCAAACGTGCCCAGATCGACCACGCCGTCGCCCAGGCCAAAGAGCATTTCGGCCGCATCGACGTGCTCGTCAATAACGCCGGTTACGGTTACCTGGCCGCCATCGAGGAAGGCGAGGACGCGGCCGTGCGCGAGATGTTCGAGGCGAACGTGTTCGGCCTCGTCGACACGACCAAGGCCGTGTTGCCGGTGATGCGCAAGCAGCGCAGCGGTCTGATCGTCAACGTGTCGTCGATTGGCGGCCTCACCAGCTTCGCCGCGACCGGCTATTACCACGGCACCAAATACGCGGTGGAAGGCATCTCCGAGTCGCTGGCGACCGAGGTCAAGCCGCTCGGTATCGACGTGCTGATAGTCGAGCCCGGCCCGTTCCGCACCAACTGGGCGGGGCCGTCGATCAAACAATCGGCGACGCAAATCGAGGATTACGCGGCCACCGCCGGCGAGCGCCGCAAGCAGACCGCCGCCCGCAGCGGCAATCAGGCGGGTGACCCGGTACGGGCCGCGCAGGCCATCATCGATGCCGCGCTCTCCGACACGCCGCCGTTGCGTCTGCTGCTCGGCAAGGCCGCGCTGGAACTGGCCCGCAAGAAGCTCGATTTCCTGCGCAGCGATTTCGACGCGTGGGAAGCGACCACTGTGGGCGCGGACTTCCCGGAAGGGACGAAGTAAGGGGCTTTATCCGTGCACGGTGAACACGTGGTGCGCACCGCCCGGTGCTCAGATCAACCCGAGCGTCGACGCCTTCAACGTAGCGGCGGCCCGGGTTGAGCATTCGAGCTTGCGAAACACGCTTTCCACATGCGTGCGCACCGTGCTTGGACTCATCTGCAGGGCGCGGGCAACTTCCTTGTTGCTTGCGCCCAGACTGATCTGCCGCAATACCTCGGATTCGCGCGGAGAAAGCAGCGACACCCGCGCCGGCCGGGCCCGTGCTCCGGCACTGCCCGGCTCCTGAGCGTTCTGCTCGCAGGACAACAACGCGTTGACCGCATCGGCATCGAAGCGCCCCTGACCCACCTCTTCGTTGATCAAGGCAGCCGCATCGCCGACGGACAAAGCGGCGCGCCACGGACGCGGCGAGCGCAACGCCACCCAGCATGCCGCAGCAGCCAGCACGCGGGCCTCCAGCCCGATCGTCGCGCCAGCCGCGCTGCGGAAATAACCCGAGCCGTCGAGCCGCTCGTACGCGTGCGAGGCAAGCTCCGTTTCCCGCGCGAGCGCGCCGATCTGTCTGCCGGCGCGTGCGGTCCAGTAGGGCACGAGGCGTACCTTCTCCCAGGCGGCGGGCGAGAGCCGCCCGGGCGTGTTCCAGATCGCGTTCGACACCGCCATGCGCCCCATGCCGTGAATCAGACCGGCCAGATAGATGCGTTGACCGACCTCGCCGTCGAAGCCGAGTTGCGCACAGCATCCCGCCGCGGCCTCGGCAACGCGCCGCGAGTAACCGGCCATCCACGGCAGTTTCAGGTCGATTACGTCGGCGACGATCTCCGGCGCAGTGGACTGCTGCATCGGCAGCGCATCCAGCGGTTCGTCGCGGCCCACCGCGGTTTGCCGGTCGAGTTCGGCGAGCCATCCAGCTGCGTGCGCACAGGCGACGCGCGCCAGTTCCTCAGGGTACTGATGCCCCGCCTTCTGCGCGATCAGCTTTTGCGCGCCGTCCAGTCCGTACACACGGCTGAGAATCTCCAGATCGCTCGCGAGCGCGACCAGAAATACCGCCTCCGGCACCTGCTTACGGTCGAGCCGTTCGGGCAACCCTGCACCGTCCCATGCTTCGAAGATGTGCCGCAAGGAGGCTTGCGTCATATCGTCGAGACCTAGCATGCGGGCGATTTCCCCCGACACCTCGCAATGGATCTGCGCGAGCGGCTGGATGGTCGACTCAAAGCTCCCGTGTGCTTCAGCCTCGCCGGCCCATCCTGGCCGCATGGCAAGCATCGCCTCGCGGCCGCCGATATCGTCGCCGAGCCACTCGGAGAAACCCGCCGCATTGGCCGTGCAACCCGACCAGCGCAACAGCGATACCTCCTGCACCACGCAGCATTGGACCTGGTCATAGCCGGCTTGCGCCGCGAGGCGCGCGGCCAACCAACTGGTGCGCAGCGAATGATCCGTCGGCTGTCCCATGCTGAGATCGCCGATGAACGCCAGTGCCTTGACGGCGTCGAGCGAGCGGATTGTTGAAACGTCTGCCATAGGTGTGTCGACCTGTTCAAAAACGCAAAGGCGCCTTCAGCGCCGCGGCCAGCCTCAGCTGTCCCCCGGTAAGGATCGCATGATCTCGCCGCAACTGCAGGAAGCGATGGCGCAGCGGATCGGCGCGACGGTGGTCAAGGTGGACGCGAGCCACGCGGCGATGCTGTCGAAGCCGGCTTAAGCAGCAGCGGCGATTATCGAAGCGGCGCGTTCGGTCAAGCAACTGGCGGGGCAAGCGGCCAGGCAGCCGCAGTATGAAAAAACGGCGGGGCGATCGTTATCGCCCCGCCGTTTTTGCTGACACCTCCCCTCGAAGCCGAGGTCAGATGGTCAGATCATCAGCCGTGAAATCTTCGAGCCTTCCAGCGAGACACCTGCCATCAGCCCTTCGTTCGTCAGCACAAAAGCCTGCACCGGGCTCGTCGCAGTCGAGGTATCGACATCGCCATTGGCGCCCACCTTCAGCACGGCCACCGTTGCATCGGCGCCTGCGGCCCAGCCCTGGCTTTCGCGGAATTTGTTCAGCGCGTCCTGCGTCATGAACATCATCACGATCGCCTTGGATTGCGCACCAATCTGCAGACCGAACGAACCGGCAGCGATGCTGTAATAGCCTGAGGGTCGTCCGGCGACGCGCAGCGCACCCTGGCCATATTGGCCGCCGACCCAGAAGCCAGCCGCGATAACCGATGGGAATACCAGTACGCCCTGTGATTTGGCGACGAGCTCATGCGAGCCGTGCACCGTGTCATAGAGACGGGCCAGCGTGGAATCGACACCCGCATTGATGGTTTGACGCTTGCCTGCATCGGAGGATGCGCCGGTGTCTGATGACGGCGGAGTCGTCGTGCAGCCAGCTAACGCGAGACCCGTTGAGGCGAGCGCTACACTGGACGAGAGGATGAATTGTCGGCGACGCATGGTTGATTCCTTTGTTATGTGATGTGGTTGTGAAGCCGCGGTCGGTCGCACCGCGAACGGCAGCAACAGCAGTTGCCGATAAGCGGCGCCCAAGCTTCAGGCAGTGAATCAGCGGACCGTCTTTCTGATGCGCGCCTTCGCATTACCGAAGGACTGACGGATCCCGCCGGCCACCTGCTGCAAATCGCCCTTGATCTCCTGCGATCTGTTGCCGGTCGCTTTTCCGACTGCTTCATTCAGCTTGCCCTTGACCTTTTGGGCCGTGCCTTTGACCTGGTCCTTGTTCATGCAACCTCCTTGAATGATGAGCTAACTCTCGCGGCTGCCTCTTTACTGCAAAATGCGGGCCAAGTCGCAAAACGTACCGTTTCAAAGCCGCTGCAAGGCACAACGCCCGCATAAGCGGGCATGAAATCAAGGGGATAAAGACGGGAGGGAGAGATACGCGGCGAAATGCCGATTCATCGGGCAGACAGGGAAAAACGACATCCGCCCGGTACGTCTTACGTGTGTGCTTGCAGGCACACGCGAACCAGCCGGTCAAACGGCCCATCATCTAACGGGGTGGGCGCGTACCTGGCCGACGGTTCTTCCAGTTTTGCACCAGCAACGCGACCACGCCGCCTAGCGCGAGCGTCGCCACATAACCGGCCATCCGCACCACGCCCTCGCCATAGGAACCGGCAAATACGATGACAAGCGTCGCCGCCACGAAGAGTATGAGCAATCCGACCATCGGCTTCATCTAAAGGCGCCTCCGCAGTGGGCTTCAGAACCGGCATCACAACTGAAATGAGAATCGCGATGGGTGAAACGCGCAAGTGCGGCAAACCCGGCAAAGTCGAACTGCGCTGCTAGCGCGATTGGGTCGCGATAGCTTACTCAACTTAGCCACCGGAATACAGCGAACAAAAACTGACCGGACCGACGCACGCAGCATTGCTCCCCGTACCATTCAACGGCGCGCGAGTGCCGCTTTCACTGGATCCCGACGACGGGACGCCCATGCTGGTCGTTTCGGCCGCATCACCCGCAGTACTGTTTGCGACAGCTGCGCCGTTTTGCGCCGCGATTTTCGCTTCGGCGGCCTGAATGTCGGCCGGATAGTTTGGGTCGCCGGCGGCCGGACTATAGCCAGCCTGTTCGACGCGTACGAGGTCGGCGTATACCTGTGCCCGGGTGACCGGAGCGTTGGCGGATTGCGCAAAGCTAAGCGCGGGGCTCGCGAATGCGCAGGCAGCGAGAGTGAGGCTGATGAACGTTTTCATGATGTAAATCTCCTTGCTTCAATGGGAGAGACCAGACAGGGACGGCAACCGGACGACGACCTTAGCTGCCGAAAAACGGTGTGCAGAAATCGACCGGACCCACACACGCTTCACCGGTTGTATTGCTGTTCATTCCCTTGGGTTGACCACCGGCGCTGGTACCCGACGTATCCGAACCGACGCCGCTGGTGTCCTGCTGCTTCAGGTGCGCGACCTGCTGCGCAAAGACCGGACTCACGTCGGGATATGACGCGTCGGTCACGAAACGCGAGCCGTTGTTCTCCGCCTGAATCAGTTCCTGACGAACCTCGGCACGGGTCTTTTCCTGCGCAAAGGCATTCGAGAACACGCCGCTCGATGCGAGGACGGCAACTGACATAGCAACCATGGCAAGCTTTTTCATTTCTAACTCCTAACTAATATGGGTTTAAACTGGTCGAGAAATCTGGCGATGCGTTCATCAACCACTCATCAACGTTAACATCGAGACTGCGTCGGTTATTCCAGGATTTCAAAAACTATCTGTTGCACCAACTGGTTCCAGCCGTTTAGTTCGCAGTGCTACCATATGTAGAACCGTCAACGATCTTGCTGGTGTTTGCAGACGAAGCCATCGCCTGTTGCTTCAACCGGGAGACCTCCTGCGCGTACACCGGGCTCACATCGGGATATGAGGAGTCGGTCACGTAGTTGAGGCCGTTCTGTTGCGCCTCGATCAGTTCCTGATACACCTGCGCACGTGTCTTCCCTTCAGCGAAAGCGCTAGACGAGGCAAGCACAGCAACAGACAACACCGCAAAAGCGATCTTCTTCATGATGAACTCCGGTGAATTTGGGTTGGCCTACACGAAGGAGAACCCGAGTTGCGCGGCGTTTATTCCCGGCGAACGGAGAAATGCACGAACGAGTGCGCCCGAACGCTACTCGCGGGCGAAAAAATCGGGAGAGGGGGAATAGAGCGGGTTGCGGACGTGTTAACGGATACGAACGGGCGTGCGCCCACCTTCATATGCCGCAATGCGAGCGCCGTTCAGCACAGGCTGCGCTGGCGACGCGTGCTGTCGTACTACCAGTTGAGCACCACCGGATGGCTGATCATGCTCGGCGCACCGCCGGGCCCGGCAGGGTCGGGGTTGCCGAAACGCGGCAAAGCGCCGTCTGTGCGGGCGCGTTCAATTTCCATCTCAACCTCGGCACGCGTCTTTGGGGCCTGACTGGCCACCGCCGGTAGCGAGGCCGGCTTTGCGTCGGATTGCGTCGTCTGCGTGGCCTGCGTGACGGGTGGAGAGAGCACAACAGATTGCGTGACGGGCGGTGCATCGACCACAGGCTGCGCGGGCCTCGGCGGCGAGGCAGTCACTGGCTGATTGACGGAAACGGAGCTTGAGACGTCGCTAGAGGCATCGTTCTTTGCGCTTACGCTCGGGTTCGGCGCGATTTCAACGCCAGTTGCATGCCTGCCCTGTTCATATTGCGGCCCGCTATCTGCATCTGCCTGAATCGGTTGCGAGACGGTGCGGCCATGCCCGGTTCGCGACGCGGATCGCCATGCAGGGCGCCCCGAATGCGGCACCGCCGTCGACCTGAGCGGATTTTCGACCACGGCAGGCGCATGATTCGTGGCACCTTCGCGCGCCTGCAATTCCGTCTGAAGCGCTGCGATTCGCGGATCATCCTTGTAAAGTGACTGCTCGGCGCCCAGCAGTACCCTGGCGGAACCAAGATCGTTGCGTTGCAGGCTCGCGCGAATCGCATCGAGAACCTGGGTCAGACTGGCATCTGCAGTAGTGCCCGGCGCAAGCGACACCTTTCCGCTGGCCAGCGTGGCCGGCCGTGAACCCACTGGCGAGTCGGCGGCGGGCACGTCGCGACGTTCAAAAACGGCAGAATCGCCGAAAAGGTCCCCTTTCCGTTGACCCAGCGTAAAAGCTGCCACCGCAAGAGCGCCCAACAACAGGCTGGTGAGAATCGTTACTTTTGGGTTGCCAATCGGGTTCGTGATCATGACGTCAGTTCCGTAAAGCCCTCGATAGGTTATGCCTCTACCTGGGTTACGTACGGTGTCACGCATCAATTGGATGCGACAAGTTTTAGTCGGTATCCGCCACGATGAAGGTTGCGGGCGCATCTATTCGATGCGATGGGGAACGTCGAACGCCGCTATTCTTCAGTCTATTCGGATGCGTCAAAGTTCGACCGCTGTGGGTCAAAAAGTAGAGCATGGAGCGTCTGCCAAACTCCGTCCCAGTTGCAAACCAGCATCCACGAATGCCTCCCAACCTCGCCTGTCATACCCCGATAAACTACCCTGCACACGGCAAAACGTTAAGTTCAGGATCTCACGAACGGAGAATTCGATGATTACCGACACATGGAACGCTGTAGACGACTACCTTTCTCGAGGACTCGTCAAGTCCGACACGGCGCTCGACGCCGCGCTGGAAGCCAGCACCAAAGCAGGCCTGCGAGCCATCAACGTAGCACCCAATCAGGGCAAGTTTCTCAACCTGCTCGCAAAGATACACGGCGCGCGACGGATTCTCGAACTCGGCACGCTAGGAGGGTATAGCGCCATCTGGCTTGCACGAGCGCTGCCCGAAGATGGCAGCATGATTTCGCTGGAAGCCAACCCGGACAATGCCGATGTCGCGAGAAAGAATATCGCGGCTGCCGGACTGGCAAACAAGGTCTCCGTGATTACCGGTCTTGCGGCCGAAAGTCTCGAGCAGATGATCCAGAGCAAGACGCCGCCGTTCGACTTTATCTTTCTCGACGCTGACAAAAGCAGCTACCCCGAATACTTGCGGCTCACGCTGCGGTTATCGCGGCCGGGAACGGTCATCGTAGCCGACAACGTCGTGCGCGACGGCAAGCTCGTCGACCCGCAGAACAACGAACCGGATGTGCTCGGCGTGCGGGAGTTTTTCGACATGCTCGCCGCAATGCCGGGCACCGAAAGTACGGCGGTTCAAACGGTGGGCTCGAAAGGTTACGACGGTTTTTCCATAACGATCGTCTCCGCACCACCAACGGACGTCGGCAGCTAACGAGCATTGCGCGCCAGGGGAGTGGTCGCTCCCAGATGAGTCCAGCAACTATCGAACGGGCGACCGCTTGCGTCAGGCTTTATGTTGTGAACCGGCACGCCAAAACCATTGTGGATCCCTAATGTAATTGTGGAAAAATCCTTACCAAAAATTGCATTCATCCCGTCGAGGCAGACAAGATTGCGATCTCTTTTCTTTAATATCTTTTCTGCTTATTGCCATGTCATCACTCATCCTCAGCGTCCCTGTTCCATCCAGGCCCCTGACGCCGTGTTAAGCCCTTATCCCAACGGCGCTTTGCCCTCTCTTTGTTTCATCAATCCATAGCACAAAAGCTATCGTGAACCTCTATTCGCCTTTCGAATGTGGTTAACCCGCACTTCCCGATCGCGGTCAGTTTTCGATATCTTCGCTTCCTAACAAAATCATGATTCGTATTCGATGGAATCGGATACGGAAAAGTATTTCGGGGATGCGTATGTTAGCTGCAGGACTTATCGACATCACAGCGCTCATCGACGCTCGCAGGATGTCGGCACATCAATGTGCGAGTCATCGAGACCGTCGTCGCCTGCCTGCCTAGTAGCCTTTTGTCTTCACGCTAAGAGCTCTTCGCCGGGCTCGCCTCTTGAGGCGAGCCGCGATCCGCGATCCGCTTCGTCACCCAGAAAGTGACCTTTCACCGGCTTTCCCCAAGAAAGATAAAGAAATAATTTATTCGATCTGTAGTACTAAGAGCACGCAAGGAGATCTTCAAGCATGAAAAAGAAACAGATTACGTTAGCCATCCTCGCCGCTGCCTGCACGACGACGGCAGCACACGCGCAGAGCAGCGTCACGCTCTTCGGCATGGTCGATACCGGTGTCACCTACGTCAGCAACGAGTCCGGCAAACGAAACGTCAAGATGGACGACGGCGTCAACGGACCGAATCTTTGGGGTTTCCGCGGCGTTGAGGACCTCGGCGGCGGCACCAAGGCTATTTTCGAACTGGTCGACCAGTTCGAGCTCGACAACGGTGCATTCATGCCGAATTCGAGCCTGTTTAGCCGGACTTCGTTTGTCGGACTGGTGAACGACAAATTCGGTAAAGTCACCGCCGGCAACCAGTACGACTTCATGACCGACTCGCTGTATTTTGCGGGCGATGATCCGGCGGAGCTCTCGGGGCATTTTTACGACTTCCGCGCAGGCCCGTTCACGAAGCTCGACTTACCGAGCAATGCCACCGGAGCTTTCGACTGGGACCGCATGGCCGGCGAACGCGTAACGAATTCGGTCAAGTACGTCTCACCGGTTTTTGCCGGCTTGAGCGCCGGTGCGATGTATGGTTTTGGTGGTGTGGCAGGGTCGATCGGCGCGGGCAACTCCACGAGCTTCGCGCTTAACTATGCTGCCGGATCGTTCGGTGCCAACGCGGCTTATACCAACATCAAGTACTACACGGCGGGATCGCCGCAGGTCAGCGTGCGTAACTGGGGATTGGGCACGCACTACCGTTTCGGTGGCTGGGTCACGAACGCATTGTTCACAACGGTCCACAATTCCGCCAACGGTGGCGCGGTGTATGAAGGCTCATTCGGCGCGCACTATAACTTCACGCCGGCTTTGAGCGCAGGGGCGTCGTACATGTACATGAAAGGCAATGAAACCGTCGACAATAACCACGCTCACCAGATCGCGGGCATCGTCGACTATGCGCTCTCCAAGCGCACCGACGTGTACCTGCTTGGCGTCTATCAACGGGCTAATTCGGGAGCGGATGCGCAAATCAACGGCATGAACGATTCGGGCGATGAATCGGACAGCCCGAGTCAGGCTGTTGTCCGCATCGGCCTGCACACGCACTTCTAAGCTCTCGACTTAGCGGGAATGACGGCCGCGACCGCGCGATGCGATCGCGGCCTTTATCACTAGAGGTTGGTCGTCCGCTGCCTTTGACGAGACCTCCTCGTACAAGTCTTTATTGGGTATCAGACTGTGCGATGCGATACTGACATTGACCGATCAACTCGATTCATGTCGCATACAAAGACACATGTCACTTACCATTTTCGGCACCAGCCGCTCGCGCGCACTCCGCGTTCTCTGGATGGCAAGCGAGCTTGGTCTCGCGTTTGAACACGATCCGCTCACCTGACTCATCCCGCCCATCCCCCCAACAAAATCACCAAAGGGTAGTTTTCTTCAATACGCATCCCCCCTCCCCCGATACCTTCGAGCCTTCAGATCGAACGTATCAAGGGGACCCATGAGCATCTTTCTATCCATGGCAGCGTTTGCACTCGCTGCATCAATTTCACCCGGGCCGGTCAATATCGTCGCGCTCAGCACCAGCGCCCACTATGGACTGGCGGCAAGCATGCGGCATGTGACCGGCGCGACGGTCGGCTTTACGCTGCTGCTCCTGCTGATAGGCCTGGGACTGCGTGACGTGCTTGACCAGTGGCCGTGGTTGACACGATTCATCCAATGGGCGGGCGTAGCGTTTCTATTCTTCATGGCTTACAAGCTGGCCATCGACGATGGAAAGATGGGTGCGGACCGGCCCAAGGCAGCCCGAGGCCCGTCCGCGGTGTCTGGAGCCGCAATGCAGTGGCTCAATCCGAAAGCATGGCTAGCCTCCATTGCAAGCATGGGTGCCTATGCAGCTAACGGAGACCGGACTTTGATCTGGCAGTTCACCGCGCTTTACTTTGTGATCTGCTATGCGTCCATCGCTTGCTGGGCCTACGCAGGGTCGTTTCTGCGGCAGCATCTGCGCAATCCCGCCCGGGTGCGGATATTCAATCGCATCATGGCGCTACTGCTGGTTGCAAGCGCTATCTATCTGCTCGTAGCCTGAAAAGCGTTGGCGACGCGCGTCGCAATCACCCCTTGTACTGCCCCGGGGTGGCTGCGACGAATTTCCTGAACGCCCGCTGTAGATGAGCCTGATCGGCAAAGCCAGCTTCAACGGCTACCTCGGCGATCGCTCGCCCGCGTTTGAGTTGCGAGCGGCTATATTCGATGCGGCAATTAACCAGGTATGCGTGCGGCGTCATGCCGTAACGTTCCTTGAACGCACGAATCAGATAGGAAGCAGAGAGATCCGCCGCAGCGCAAATCTCGTCCAGGCGCAGCGATTGAACGCAATTCTCCCTGATGTATTGGGCCGCGCGCGCGAGCTTGAGGTTAACGCTGCCGGTCGGCACCGGCGCAGGGGTCAGCGCGCGATACAGATCTGAAAAGAAATCGACGGCAACGCTGTGCTTTTGCAAAGTGTCCGAATCTTCATCGGTTAGCGCTGCATACAAACCGTTCAATCCGCCATAGAGACCCGCCTGCGTGGTCAGCGTAGATGAGAATGGGCGGAAATTGGCGCTCTGACTAACACCGAGGTCGCGCTGAAGCTTGCCCAGCCATGCGGCATCGACATAAAGCATACGGTACGACCAAGGTTGATCGCCGTCCGGATTACAGGCGTGGACTACTTCCGGATTGATGACCACCACTGACCCCGGCCCCGCACGTTCCACCACCTTGCCGTTCAGATAGGTACTACGACCGCCTGTCACTGCCCCAATCGAAAACGTTTCGTGAGAATGCTTGCCATAGCACACCTTACGACCGTCTTCGACCGAACGCGCTTCGATAAATGGCAGCGCTTCATCGCGCCAGAAGGTCTGGACCGTAGGCTCCTTCATCGGTGAGTTCGGACTGCTTTTCATGATCAGCGTTTTTTTAAACCCGGTATGCGGCACGGCAAAGCTCGATACGTCCAGCATGCCACAGAGCGCCACTTTGCGTCAGGCCGGAACCTTGCGAAGAAAATCGAGCATCACATCGTTGAACTGTTCGGGCCTTTGCAGCGGCGCAAAATGGCTTACACCCGGCATCAGGATCAACTCGGCCCGCGGAATACTGCGGGCCAGATACTCCGCATGTTCCGCCTTGATGAATTCATCATGCTCGCTTTGCACGATCACGACTGGCACTTGAATCTTCGCCAGGTCGCTAGCGGAGTAATTCGGCTGGGTCTTCATCATTTCGCCGACGGCGCCGACAAAGGCCTCGAACTGATCCGGCGTGGCCGACAATTGAGCATAGTCCGCAGCATGGCGTCCGAGGCACCGCTCGATGACCGGTGTCATAACGAATTCCTTCGTGCCGGTAGCGTCCATGTTGCAGCCAAAGAAGAAGACGCCGGCAACACGCTCAGGGGCTTTGGCGCCGAGGATCAACGCGGTGCACGCCCCGTCGCTCCAGCCCACTATGGCGGCTTTTTTCAGTTGCAGGACGTCCATGACGGCAAGCACGTCGGACGCCATCAACTCGTAGGAATAGGGACGCGCATCACGCGTACTGCGGCCATGACCACGACTGTCGATCAACACGGCGCGATATCCCGAGCCGACCAGCGCAGGCACCTGCCAGCCCCAATTTCCGCTGTGGCCCAGGCCTCCATGCAGCAGAATCACCGGCGTGCCGGTTCCGTAGATCGAGTACGCGATTCGCGCACCGTCGTGCTCCACAATTCCTTGATCGCTTGCCGCAGGCAACGGAGGTGCGCCATGGGCAGCAAAATTTTCGAGCTCGTCGTCGTACGGTTCCATGGCGGTTTTACCTGTATAGGCGTATACGGATGGAAGAATAACCGACTAACAGCAACATGGCACCCGGCCATTCGCGCGAAACTACGACTCGCCGAATCCTGCGGATGGAACTGAACAAGTTAACACCGATCCAAAGAAGTTAACACCCCGGCGTGATATTTAACAACATTCCCCTGGCGCGCGGACGCGGTTCCTGGCAAGCTATGCAAACCGGTCGCTGTTCTCAGGCTTTTCTCCTGGCGTATCGCCAATTAAAGTGGTGTAATTAACATCATCTGCAGGTTGCCTGGGACTGCCATACTATTTGCTTCCAGTTGCAATGCAAGACCAGCGCGCTAACCATCGCATCATCACGCATCGCCTGATTTCGAAACGCAGAGAACCTGACCAGAATACGTCACCCCTGAGTAACGTCCCTGCGCCTTGCCCCTGCGGACAATCATCCTGTTTGATTTGAAGTTCGATTTAAAGAGTGGAGGTTTATTATGTCGACCCATGCGCACTCACGTGAAGCAAATGCTGCCGAACGATTCGTTCGTGCAACCAGGCAAGTAGATATTGCCTTTCGCGTAGTCAGAGGCGAGGACGTGCCGCAAAACCGGCACATCGAGCACTCCCTTGCGCTTCGCCAGCTCGAACAGGCGTTGGACGAACTCGCAGAGGCTCAGGATTTCTTCGACTCGGCGGTGGTCAAGATCGCCACGCAACCGAAGAGGACCAATTGATACCGTCCCGCTCGCTTTCGTTTCCTGGCCTATCAGAAACCATGTCCACGACGATTGAACGACTTGATGGCGAAGCGCGCGAACGTCTGATCCGCTGGATTCGCCACCGCATGGAAGAATTCGGCATTACGCTGCCGGCGCTCGCGGAGTCTCTCGAGTCCGACCAGAAAAGCGAACAGGCGGTGGCGTACCGGGACGCCTGGGGAAATACCTGGAACGGTAGCGGCGATCTGCCGGAGTGGCTGCAGCGGGCCGTAGCGGCCGGCCAAAGTATCGAACACTTCCGCTGCAGCTAACAGCTCTGGGTCACACCGCCGAGTTTAGTGCTTTGCCAGTTCGGCGTCGATGGCCGCCAGCAGACGCGGGTCGTCAGCCGTGACGTCAGGGGCAAAGCGCCCCACTACGTCGCCGTTGCGGTTGATCAGAAACTTTTCGAAATTCCACAGCACGTCCGCCGGGTTCTCAGGGTTCACGCCGTAGCCCTTCAGCTTTTCGCGGAACGGGCCATCACCGGTTGCAACCGGCTGCTTTTCGGTCAGCGCCGCGTACAGCGGATGCTGGTCTTCGCCAAGCACGGAGATCTTCGAGAAGAGCGGGAAGTGCACGTCATACTGCGTGGAGCAGAACGAGGCGATCTCGTCATTGCTGCCGGGCTCCTGGCCTTTGAAGTTGTTAGCCGGGAAGCCCAGCACTTCGAGACCATCGGCGTGCTTTGCCTGGTAGAGACTTTCCAGGCCGCTGTATTGCGGCGTGAGACCGCATTTGGAAGCAACATTGACCACCAGCAAGACTTTGCCGCGGTAGTCGGCAAGGCTGCTGTCCTGACCGTCGATCGTTTTCAGGGGAATGTCGTGTAACGCTAATGCCATAAATCCTCCGTTGTCGCCTGGTGAGAAAAATAACGTGGGCGAGACAGAAGACTAACGGAGTTCTGCGTTTGCTGCCGGCGGTGCCTAGCCGGGGGTTTGCCACCCCAGGCCTAGACTCTTTTGCAGGGCCACGTAATCCTTGATTAACTGCGCTTCGCTCTGAATGCGGTTCTGCTCCGCCGAATAGCGGGTTCGCTCGGTATCGAGCCAATCGAGCGCCGTGGTCGTACCCGCGCGGTAGCGTTGTTCGGTCAGCACCGCGGCGTGCGTAGCGGAGTCTTCCACCTCGCGAAGGCTCACGGCGTTGTCGCGTTCGTGGCCGTAGCGCGAGAGCGCCACATCCGCGTCCTTTAGCGCGCCCAGCACCGTGCTCTCGTATTTCGCCTCGGCCTCGTCGCGGCCGGCCTTCGCCTGGTCGACGCTCGCCTTCACGCGGCCAAAATCGAATGCATTCCATTGCAGATAAGGCGCGGCAACCCACGTGTAACTGCTTTTGCGAAACAGATGACCGGGTTCGGACGCGCTAAAGCTCAGGTCGCCAAATAGCGTGACTTTCGGAAACCAATCCGCTTCGTGCTCGCCGATCTGCGCATTCTGCGAGGCAAGCCGCCGCTCGGCCGCGCGGATGTCGGGACGCTGACGCAACAGACGCCCTGGGTCGCCCACCGCCACCGTCGCCGGCAACGTGGGAAGCGGCTTCTGTGCCGACAGTTCGGCATCCAGCGCACCGGGCTCGCGGCCCGTGAGCACGGCGAGTTCGTCGAGCGATTCGGCCACCTGCGCGTCGAGCGGAATGATGCTCGCCTGGGTATTTTCGACCTGCGAGCGGATCCGTTCTACATCGAGATCCGAGGCCACGCCGCGCGCACGGCGCTGTTCGGTCAGCGTCAGAATGCGCGTTTCAAGCTCGGCGGATTCGTGGGCGATGCTCACGCGCTGCTGCTCATCGCGCAAGCCGACATACGCCTGCGCCACCTCGGCGGCGAGCTGCACATGCGCATCGGCGAGATCGGCCTGCGAGGCATCCGCCTCTGCCGACGCCGCTTCGATCGCCCGCCGCGTGCCGCCGAAAAGGTCGATTTCCCAACTGGCATCGAAGCCCGAGAGATAAAAACTGATCGGCCCGCTACCGCTCGAGGACGAACTCTGTCCGCCTTCGAGCGATGACAGATCCGGGGTAGGCGTGCGCAAATACGCGGCGCTACCCTGAACCTTGGGCAATTCGTTGCGCTGCTTCGCTGTGAGACCGGCGCGCGCCTCGCGGACGCGGGCCTCGGCGGCATGCAGATCGGGACTGTTCTTGAGCGCCGTATCGATCAATGCGTTCAGTTGCGCGTCATCGAGCGCGAGCCACCATTGCGCAGCCACAGGCGCCGTCGATACCGTGCCCTGCGGAGCCCGATTGAACGAGGTCGCCTGCGCGGCGATCGGTGCGGCCTGCGGCGCGCCGTGGTAGTCGGGCCCCACCGTGCAGCCAGCCAGCGCCAGCGCGGCCGCCACGGGAAGCAGGCCGAAACAGAGAGCAGAGTTGAGTGACTTCATATTGTTTTCAGTGTCCTGCCGACGGTGTGCCGGCAGCCGGCTTCTTCAGAAAGAATGCGAGCGGAATGCACAGCAGCAGAGCCACGCCAAGCACATAGAAGGTTTCGGAATAGGTAATGACCACCGCTTGCACCTGCATCTGCGCGGTAAGCTGGCCGATTGCCTGAAGCTTCGCGTAGGCCATGTCGCCGGTCTGCGCGAAGAAACTCGCTGCGCTAGCCGTTAGGTGCTCCTGCCCGATCAGCGAGTTGGCGCTTAAAGAATCGCGGATCACATCTTCGTGGAACGTGTTGCGGCGGTCGATGAACGTGCCCAGCAACGCGAGTCCGACCGAACCGCCCAGGTTACGCGCCATGTTGTAGAGACCCGCAGCGTCACCGGCTTCCTCGCGCGGTACGGCCGCCATCGACGCCTGGTTGAGCGGCATCATCGCCAGCACCTGGCCCACGCCGCGCAGCAGTTGCGACCACGTGAAGTCATGGCCGACGCTTTGTGCGGTGAGCGAGATGTCGAGCATGCAGCTCGCGGCAAAGCAGCAGAGCCCAGCGATCACCATCAGGCGCGTATCCACGCGGCCCATGAGACGAGGCAGCACCGGCATCAGCAGAAACGCGGGCACGCCGGAGATGAGCATCACGCCGCCCGACTGCTCCGCGTTGTAGCCCGATACGTTGCTCAGGAACTGTGGCAGCAGATACGACACGCAGTAAAGACCCGCGCCGACCGTGAACACAATGAAGATGACGCTCGCGTAGCGCGTATTCTTCAGCAACGTCAGACGCACGATGGGCTTCTTCGCCACGACCTGCGCAATCACCAGCAACAGGATGCCCACCACCGACACGACACTCAGCCACACGATCATCGACGATTCGAACCAGCGCTCACGCTGCCCTTCCTCGAGCACGACGGTCAGCGAACTAAGCCCCGCCGCGAGCCCGACAATGCCGAGCCAATCGGCCTTGATGAACTGCGACCAATCGGTGCGAGCGGTTTTAAGTCCCAGAAACAGCAGCACTACCAGTGCGCCGCCCACCGGAACGTTGACGAAGAAGCACCAGCTCCAGTCGATATTCTCCGCAAGCCAGCCGCCCACCACAGGACCGAGCAGCGGCCCGAGCAACACGATCAGGCCGAACATGGTCATGCCGATCGGCATCTGATGACGCGGCAGGCGCGTCGCCACAATCGTCTGCGCGGTCGGAATCATCGCGCCGCCCACAAAGCCCTGGCCGATCCGTCCCGCGATCATCTGCGGCAGGCTGTGCGAAACGCCGCACATGACCGAGAACAGCGTGAAGAGCGTCGCGTTGCCAAGCAGAAAATTTCGCAGTCCGAACACGCGCGTGAGCCACGCAGCAAGCGGGATCATCACGATTTCCGACATCAGGTAGCCGGTTGAAATCCACGTGCCTTCCGTGCCGGTCGCGCCGATTTGGCCTTGAATCTGCGGCAGCGCCGAATTTGTGATCGAGATGTCGAGCGTCGCCATCAAGGCGCCGAGCGCGCCGGCCGCTACGGCGATCCAGTCAGAGGCGGTGGCATTCGGCGGATGCGCCGGCTGCGCAGCGGATGCGTCTGCTCCGCTGCCCGGCATGCTTGCCGGCGTGCTGGAGTTAGCCACGTCCGTTTTCCCGTTCCATGCGCTCGGCGGTATCGCGGGCGCCGCGTGTGTCCACCTCCACGTTCACCGAGAGACCCGGCAGCAATACCTTGCGCGTTTCAGGACCGGCCGCGATGTGGATCTTCACCGGCACGCGCTGCACGATCTTCGTGAAGTTGCCGGTCGCGTTCTGCGCGGGCAACAACGCGAACTGTGAACCCGTGCCGGGCGAGAAGCTGTCCACGGTGCCGTGCAGATCTTCGCCCGGTAACGCGTCGACCCGGATCGTCGCCGGCTGACCAACCCGCATCAGGCCAATCTGCGTTTCCTTGAAATTGGCCGTCAGATACACGTCCTGCACCGGCACGATGGTCATCAGACGCGTGCCCGGCTGCACATACTGGCCGATGCGCACTGTGCGGTCGCCGACGCGACCCGCGATCGTGCTGCGTACCACGGTGTCCTGCTCGTCAAGCTGCGACTGTTGCGTGGAGGCGACGGCTGCGTCGAGTTGCGCATGAGCCTGCTGGATCTGCGCCTGCAGATTCGCGACCTGACGCTCGGCGACCTGCAGCGCTGCGGCGTCAGCGGCGCGCGTGGCAGTAGCCTGGCGAGCCGAGTTGCGCAGATCGGCCACACGTTCTTCGGTCTCTGCTCCCGTTGCGGCAAGCGGTTCGTAGCGCTTGACCTGGGCGAGCGCATGCGCCTCGTTCGACACCGCGCCGTCGAGTTGCGCCCGCGCCTCGCCGATGCTCGCCTGCTGCTGCGCCAGTTCGGCCTCGCCGCGCAGAATATCGGCCCGGCGCGCGGCCACGGTGGCGTTGGACTGTTCCAACGCCGCTTCGTACTGGCGGCTGTCGAGCCGCACCAGCGGCTGTCCGACCGCAACCGTCTGGTTGTCGCCAACCAACACTTCAGCCACGTACCCTGACACCTTGGGTGCAACAGTCATACTATCGGCTTGCAGGTAGGCGTCGTCGGTGCCCTGGATAAAGCGTCCCACCGTCCACCAGCGCACGCCCCACGCGGCCGCGGCGATCAGGGCGATCAGCCCGGCCGCCATGAGTAGCCGGCGTGTGGGGGAGCGGCGCGCGGGCGCAGCTCCAGCTTCGTTGACGGGAAGGGTGGCCGACATGACGACTCCAGATTTTTTCCAATTGATATAATTATTCCAGTTGGCACATTTCTGTCAATTGATATATTTTTGCTTCACTTACAAAAGCTTCTGAGGATCCAACGGATGTCCCCTGCCCCGAGACATCGCCACGCAATCGATGGCGGCTACCAGCGCGGCGAAGAAACCCGCGCACGCATCGTCGACGCGGCGCTCGCCCTATTCGGCGAATATGGCTTCGACGGCGCCTCGACGCGCGACATCGCCGAGCGCGCGGGCGTCAACGCACCGGCCATCGGCTATTACTTCGACAATAAGGAAGGGGTCTACCTGGCGTGCATCGAGCACATCGTCTCGCGGGTCTGGGCACAGATCCTCGAACCCGTAGAAGCAGCCGAGAAAGCGCTGGCGAACAATGTCGACGACGACGGGCTGATCGAAGCGTTCTGCGCGATCCAGGCAAGCATTGCCCAGTTCATGTTCACCTCGACCGAATCGGACGACTGGCGCCTGTTCATGGCGCGTGAGCAAGCCGGCCACGGTCCGTCATCGGGATTCGAGCTGATCGACAAGAAGATCAGTTGCCGCCTGACCAATATCAGCGCGACGATCGTCGGACGCCTGCTTGGACGTCCTGCAGATGATGAAGAGACGCTGATTCGCACGCTAACGCTCAACGGACCGGTCGTCGCGTTTCACATCCACGGGCGCAAATCGCTGAGAGTGCTGGGATGGGACGCTGTGGACGCAACCAGGCTCGCGTCGCTGATGCGCATCATCAAGGAGCAAACGGTCACGCTCATGCGAAGCATGACCGCGTTGAGAGACAGGCAGCCTTCAGGTGCAGCCAAGGCGGCCGGCGTCAAAGCGATCAATAGCAAACGCGTCCAGCGGTAACGACGGAACGCCGTCCAGCACCAGTTCCGACACCAGCTTGCCGCAGCCGGGGCCAAGCTGAAAACCGCTGCCACAGTATCCGAACGAGTAAGTCAGATTCGACGCCTTGCGGCTCGGTGAAATCACCGGCAGCGAATCCTCGGTAAATGCTTCCACCCCGGCCCACGCGCGATTGACGCCGAGGTGGCGCAGATGCGGAAACAGGTCGACCACGGTATGCGCGCTTCTTACGAGGCGCGCGAAGTCCACTTCGCCATGACGTCCCGGCAAATCCGCGATCCCGATCAGCTTGCCGCCGATCACGACCGTGCCATTATCGAACTGCTTGAACGACAAGGGCCTTCCCGTCGCGCCAAGCGTCGCCCGGCAGAATGGCGCAACGCGGTGCGTCACCATCAGCATCAGCCCTTCCGGATGCACCGGCACGGGCTCGCCAACTTGCCTCGCAAGCTCACCTGACCAGGCCCCTGCCGTGATCACCAGATGCTCCGCTGAAAAGAGGCCAGCGGGTGTGTGTGCGTACCAGCGCGTGCCACGCTGTTCGATCCGCTTGACGGGCGTACCTTCATGAAAGACCGCAGCGCGTGCCTGCGCTGCGTGACGAAACGCCATGGTGGCGCGGTACGGTAACGCATAGCCATCGCGTTCGACCCAGATCGCACCGGTCACATGCGGCGCGAGCGCCGGCTCCAGTTCGCGGACAGTCGCGCGGTCGATGATCTTTTCGTGAGTAAAGCCCTGCGCCTCGAGCGACGCAACGCGAGCGCGACACTCGTCGAGCTCGGCCTCGCTTTCGGCGATTTTCATCTGCCCCGAGGGCACGAAACCGGCGTCATCGCCGATGGTCGCGACGATGTTGTGCCAGATCTCGCGTGACATCAGCGCCAGCGGGATTTCCGGCAACGGCCGGCCGAGCGTGCGCACACCGCCCGCATTGACACCCGACGCATGACGGCCAACGTAATCCGCTTCGAGCACCGTGACACGCACGCCACGGCTCGCCAGATGAAATGCACTGCTCGAACCGTGCAGCCCGCCTCCAACCACCAGCACATCGGCTTCGCTGACCACGGCGCTATTCACCGGCGAGTTCTCCGAGCGTGAGCGGTTTGATCGGCGGACGGATACGGTAATAGCCGACCGTGGCCGGCGACACCTTGCGTGCCTCGGCGATCACTTCGGTCACGGTCAGCCCGCACAGACGCCCCTGGCACGGGCCCATCCCACAGCGGCCAAACGACTTGGCCTGATTCGGGCCCTGACAGCCGAGTTCCACGAAGCGACGCACGTCGCCAGCCGTCACCTCTTCGCAGCGGCACACCTGCACGTCGTCCTGCGGCACGCGGTTCTCATCGCGCGGGCGGTACAAGGTATCGAGGAACGGACGGATACGCTTCACTTCCGCGAGGCGCCGCAACAACGGCGCCGCGTTATGGTTACGCGTCGTCTGATCGAGCGCGCCCAATTGCGCGGCAATCGCCAGCGCGCTCAGTTCGCCTTGCGCCTCGGCCGCTTGCGCGCCGGCGATCCCGCCACCGTCGCCTGCGACGAAGATACCGGCGACATCGAGCTCGCCCCATGCATCGGTCTGCGGCGTGAAGCACAATTGCGCGTCATCCCAATGATGCGTTGCGCGCAGCGACCAGCTGAACTGCGTGTTCGGCACGACGCCCTGATGCAACAGGAAAACGCTGGCCTCGATCCGTTGCGGCACGCCGCGCACTGAGAAGCTCAACGCGTGCGCCCGGTCGGTGCCATCATCACCCGGCGCGCCTTCGATGCGAAGATCGTCGGCACCCTCGTGAATCGGCACACCCGCTTCGCGCAGCGCGCGGAGCAGTTGCAAGCCCTTGGCCAGATACGGCCACGCCCGCAACGCCGAGATCATGTGACGCTTGGCACGCCAGCGGTCCTCATGACGCGTGGTGTCGACCAGCGCGCGAATCGGCACGCCCGCTCGCACGTATTGCCAACCGAGCAGATAGAGCAACGGCCCACAACCGACCAGCACCGGTGGCTCCGCCGGCACCTCGCCGGCGCTCTTCAGCAGGATCTGCGCGGCGCCGGCGGCCAGCACACCCGGCAGCGTCCAGCCCGGTATCGGGAAGGGCCGCTCCAGCGCGCCAGTTGCAAGCACGACACGCTTCGCCTCGAAGCTCCCGGTTTTTCCATCCTTCAGATAATGCACGGAGCGCTCGCGCGTGACTTGCCAGACCGAGGCGTTCGGCTCATAACGCGCGCCGCTGCGCGCAAAGGCTTCCGCCAGCGCCGCGCCTGTGACGTAGTCCGGCCCAAGGATCTCGCGACGCTGCGCATCGCTGCGCTCGATCGCCCGATAGATCTGTCCTCCGACCGTCTCCTGCTCGTCGAGCAGCACTACCGACAGGCCCGCTCCCGCAGCCCGCGTCGCCGCAGCGAGCCCCGCAGGCCCGGCGCCGATCACCGCGACATCGACCGGTTCAACGAGCATCGGAATTCTCCTTGATGGATTGCGATGACGCCGGATCGGCGCTAAACGGCAAGTCGCGCGCGCCCTCCTGCGAGTGGATCCGCATGCCGTCCTGTACCGTCACCAGGCAGCTTTGCCGGCTCGGCACGCCATCGATTTCGACGAGACATTCGAAGCACGCGCCCATCATGCAATACGGCGCACGCGGCGCACCGGTAACCGGCGTAGCGCGAAAGCGCTGCACGCCGGCAGCGAGCAGCGCGGCCGCCACTGAGCGAGCGCCTGGCACCTCAAGCGGTTCATCGTTGAACCAGATATGGACGGTGGCCTCTGCGACGGCAGGCGCAAGCGGGGCAAGCACCCTGAAAAGCGGTTTGGAAGTCATATCAGCGTCGTGTATCAAGCATGACTAAGGATTTTCGCAGGCGAAAGGAACCGGCCACCGGGAAACGCGCCGAGCTCGTCAGGTATCGCGCCGCCCACGACCCAAGGGGCAATGCGTAGCGCGTGGGCGGCAGCCAGCGTCACGCCGCTGTGACAGGTGACAACAAACGCTCCCGGATACTGCGACGACTGCTCGTAGATCGGGAAGCTATCCGGGCTATACACGCGCAACGCCGCCCACATGCGCACCAAACGGACATCTTTCAGAAACGGAAAAGCTCTCACGCCGCGACGCGCGATTTTCGATAGCACATCGGTCGTCGTGAAGTCGTTGAAGCCGACCTCTTCCATCGAATCGCCCAGTTGCACAGAGCCCTCGTCGGTCTGCCGTACGTTGATCGTCGGATGATGCAGAAAAGGCGCGACGCGCTCGCTGACCAGTATCTGACCGCGATTCGGTTTCACCGGCGCATGCAGCCCGACCTGTGGCGCCAACGAGCTGTTGCCGAGGCCTGCAGCCAGCACGATCCGCGGCGCACGCCACACACCGTTGCGTCCATGCGCGGCGAAGCCGCCCTCCTCCGGCGCAATGCGGCCGATCTGGCTGTTCCCGACCAGCGTCACGCCGCGCCGTTGCATCGCATCGTGCAACGCGCGCAACAGCTTGAGCGGATTCACGTGGCCGTCCATCGGCGTGTAGCTCGCGCCGATCACCTCGGGTCCGATTGCAGGCAAACGCTCACGCAGTTCTTTGGCATCGAGCAGTTGATAGGGGTAATCGCCGCCTAACTCCGCCTTCAATATGCCGAGGCGCTTGTTGCGTTCGGCCAGTTCCTCGTCCGAGAAGCAGATGTGAAAGCCGCCCGGCTGCCGCAACGCTACGTCGATGCCGGTGTCCTCCAGCAACGCTGCCGCAAGCGCCGGCCAGCGGTCAGCCGAGCTGCGTGTCCAGCGCGCATATGGCGACAGGCCATAGCCTTTGCCTTGCACCCACACCAGACCGAAGTTGCCGCGCGAAGCGCGAAAGCCGCCGTCGCCTTCATCGAGCACGGTTACCTTTGCACCTTCTCTGGCAAGTCCATACGCCACCGCCGTACCGACCAGCCCGCCGCCTACCACCAGCACGTCGGGACTTTCGGCTACATCAACTGTCATCGTGTTTCTCCGATCAGGACGCGGTCCAGGCCGACCATCCGGTCCAGCACCAGCATCAGGACAACCGTGCCGGCGATCAACACCGTCGATACGGACGCCACCAAAGGATCGATCGTTTGCGCGATCTGGTTATACATCGCGACGGGCAACGTGGTCGTGCCCGGCGTCGCGACAAAAATAGTCATGGTCAATTCGTCGAAGCTTTGAATGAAGGACAACACCCAGCCGCCGACCACGCCCGTACGGATCATCGGCAGCACGACGCGGCGAAACGCGGTGAAGCGGCTCGCGCCGCACGATAGCGCGGCACGCTCAGCGTCGCGATCGAGCCCGACTGCCGACGACAACGCGAGCCGCAGTGCATACGGCACCACGATGATCACGTGAGTCGCACACAGCGCCCAGAACGATCCGCCGAGTCCGAGCAGGCTCAGAAAACGCAGGAACGCGATACCAAGCACGACGGCGGGAATCATCATCGGCGAAAGGAAAAAGCCGGTGAGTGCGCCGCGCCCCGGAAAGCGATAACGTGCGATCGCGAGAGCCGCCGGCACCGCGAGCGCGACGCCGAGCGTCGCCGCCACCAGCGCAAGCCGTACGGACAGCCAGAATGCGTCGACGATGTCCTCGTTCTCGAGGATCGCTCTGAACCAGCGCAGCGATGCGCCATCGAACGGCATCGAGATATAACCTTTGTCGGTGAACGACACCGCGACCACCACGACGAGCGGCGCAAGGATAAACGCGAGAAACAGCGCGTTGAACAGGAGACCCCAGAATCCGTTTTGTTTCATGGCGTCCTCCCCATCAATCGAAGATGTGCTTGAAACGACGTTCGGCGAGCCGGCTGCAGCCCATCACGATCGCCACGTTGGCGATCAGCAGCAACACAGCGATCGTCGCGCCAAGCGGCCAGTTGAGCGTGCCGAGGAATTCGTCGTAGGCCGCCGTTGCAACCACCTTTAGTCGCCGGCCGCCAATGAGCGCAGGCGTGGCGAACGCCGAGGCAGATAACGCAAATACGATGATCGAACCCGATAGCACGCCTGGCAGGATCTGCGGCAGCACGACTCGCCGGAATACTCGCACCGGCGACCCGCCAAGCGACAGGCCCGCCCATTCGACCTGCGGATCGAGCTTTTGCAGCGTTGCCCACACCGACATCACCATAAAGGGCACCAGTACGTGGGTGAGTGCAATCACTACACCGGTCATGGTGAAGACAAGACGGATCGGCTCGGAGGTGAAATGCAGCGCCTGCAGTGCGTTGTTAAGCACTCCGTTGTTGCCGAGCAGGATCTGCCAGCCCAGCGTGCGTACCACCACCGAGATCAGCAACGGGCCGAGCACGATCAGCAGGCACACCGACTGCCACGGCCGCTTCATGCGCGCGAGCACGATCGTCTCGGGCACGCCGAGCACAATGCACAGCGCAGTCACCGCGAAGGCGAGTCCGGCAGTGCGGGCGAAGATTGCGCCGTAGTAGGGATCGGTGACTACCTTTAAGTAATTCGACAACGTATAAGCCGCAAGCGTGCCTTGGCTGTCACTAAAGGCATGGAACGATAGCACCAGGGTCAGCATGAGCGGTACCAGCAGCAAGCCGCCAAACAACAGCAGCGCCGGCCCGGACAAAAGCCACGGCGCCGCGCCCGCGCGATCGTGGTCAAGAGTGGCCATCGGGCTTCTCCTTCTCGAGCATGCGCAGGTCGTCATCGGACCACGCAAGACCGACGTGCTGGCCTTCTTCTGGCGGTGGCGCACCGAAGTTAGGCTGCGCCACGCTCAGGCGTCCGATGCCGGTGTCGACCTGCAGCAGCCACTGGTTGCCGACGAACACCCGCGTCGTGATGCGGCCGCTCGCGCGCGCATCCACCTCTGCCAGACGAACCTTTTCCGGGCGGATATACACGTTGACATCGCCTTGTGCAGGGCGCCCTTCATGCGGCACCCTGAGCGTAGTACCCGCCACATCCACTTCGGCGCAGCGTCCATTGCGGCGTACGACGGCTCCCGACAACAGGTTGGTCTTGCCGAGGAAGGTCGATGCAAAAGCCGTCTTCGGCCGTTCGTACGCTTCGAATGGCGTGCTCAGTTGCGCGATCGTGCCACGATGCATGACCGCGATGCGATCGCTCATCGTCATCGCCTCGACCTGGTCATGCGTCACAAGGATCGTCGTGATGCCGAGGCGCTTCTGGATGGCGCGCAGTTCGATATGCATCTCCTCGCGCAGCTTGGCGTCGAGGTTCGACATCGGTTCGTCCAGCAACAGCAGTTCGGGACGCATCGCCAGCGCGCGCGCAATGGCCACACGTTGCCGTTGACCGCCCGACAGCTCGTTCGGATAGCGACTGCCCAGGCCGTTCAGACGCACGAGTTCGAGCACTTCGGCCACGCGTTCGGCACGCGCCGCGCGCTTCATATTGCGCATTTCCAGGCCGAAGCCGACATTGCCCTCAACCGTCATGTGTGGAAACAGCGCATAGCTTTGAAATACGACACCCATGCCGCGCTTTTCGGGCCGCTCGTGTGTGATGTCACGTCCATCGAGCCTGATCGTACCGGTGCTCGGCGTGATGAACCCGGCTACCATCTGAAGGGTCGTGGTCTTGCCGCAACCGGACGGTCCAAGCAGCGACAGGAACTCACCTCGCTCCACTTCAAGGTCGATCTGCTCGATCGCAGTGAAGTCGCCGTAGCGCTTCGATATGCCTTTGAGTGTCAGGAAACTCATGTGCGTCCCTGTGAGGGTAGCGATGGGCCGAACAAGCGGCGCGGCAGCCGCAGGTCCACTCGGCAGCGCTTAAGGACTCAACGCTCGACGCTGCGATTCCAGCGCTCGGTCCATTCCGCGCGATGCTGATTGATGGTCGTCCAGTCGACGGCGATCAGCTTCGCCACCTGATCTGGACCATACGGTACGCGTGCCGCGACTTCCGGTGCCAGCTTGACGGTCTTGTTGACCGGACCGAGCCCTATCGCCTTGGCCTGGATAGCCTGCACTTCCGGACTCAACAGATACTGGATGAATTGCTGCGACAATTCGGGCTGCGCGTTTTCGGCCACCACGCAAGCCGCGACCTGCAGCGCGACACCGCCTTCCTTCGGATAGAAGAACTTTAGCGGAAAGCCCGTGTTCTGCAACGCAACCGCGCGGCCGCTACCGTAGGGTGCGAGAATCACGTCGCCGTTCTGCATCAGGCCGTCCATTTCGCCTGGCGTCGGCGCCCACGACAGCACATCCGGCGCGACCTGGTTTGTCATCGCGGCGAAGCCTGGATCGATGTTCTTTTCGCCGCCGCCATTTAGCCGCGCGAGCATCACGAGCGCGTGCAAGCCGTACGTGTTGGTGATCGGCGGCATGCCAAGCTTGCCCTTCAGACGCTTGTCGGTCAACACGGTCCAGGAATCCGGCGCGGGCAGGCCCATCTTCTTGAAGGCTTCCTCGTTATAGCCGATCCCCGTCGCCACCATGCCGACGCCCACCGCAGTCGGGCCGAGGTGCGCGAGCGGATACAGGTCGTTCATGACCGGGGCGTCTGCGATTTTCGAGCACAGGCCCATCTGCATGGCCTGGTACATCGGACCGTCGTCCATGACAGCGACGTTGATCTGCTCATGGCCCTTCTGCGCCTGCAGCTTCGCCAGCGTGTCGCTCGAATTGCCCGCCACGTAGACGATCTTGACGTTGTGCGCCTTCTCGAACGCCGGGATGATCGTCTGCCGGTACATCTGCTCGTTCGAACCGCCGACGTTGGCCACGTAAAGCGTGGTGTCGGCCTGCGCCACCAGCGGCCCGCACAACACACCGGCAATGCCGAGTGCGGCCAGCAGCAAACGGACAGATAGCGGACGAGGGTTTCGCTGCGGGTATCGCATGGGCTGGTCTCCAGTCAATGTGCTGCCGGGCACTTGCGGGAATACATGTGAGTTGAAAAGATTCTGTCGGGCAAAATGCATAACGTCCAATACGAATAAAATAACAATCCATACCAATCTGATATGGGTTGCGCACGATGAATCTGAAGCACATTGAAGCGTTTCGGGCGGTCATGCTGGCGGGATCCATGACCGCAGCAGCAAAGGAGTTGTTCACTTCGCAACCGAACATCAGCCGGCTCATCACGCAGCTAGAACGCGAAACCGGGCTGCTGTTGTTCCAGCGCAGCGGCGTCAGACTGATCCCCACTAGCGAAGGCAACGCTTTCTTTCGCGAGGTGGAGCGCGCTTATGTCGGGCTTCAGGGACTGACCAACGCGGCCGCGCAGATCAAGAACCTGGGCAGCGGGCGCCTGCGCATCGCAGCCATGCCTTCCGCGGGTCTGACGCTGGTGCCGCATGTCATCAAACGCTTTCAGGAATTGCGGCCGGAAGTCACCGTGTCGCTTCACGTGAATACCTCGGGGACGGTCAATCACTGGACCTCCTCGCAGTTCTGCGATCTGGGCGTAGCGGTCTACAAGAGCGAAGCGTCCACCTGCGAAGTGGAACTGTTGTCGGAAGCCGCAGCGGTTTGCGTGCTGCCGGCCGGCCATCGTCTGACGAAGAAGTCCGTGCTGAAGGCCGAGGACTTTCAGGGCGAAGCGTTCATCTCCCTCTGTCATGGCGACGGCACCCGGACGCAAATGGACGAGGCCTTCGAACGCGCCGGAGTCCAACGGGTACTCGCCATCGAAGCGCAGTATTCGGCGATCTGCTGCGAGATGGTGCGTTGCGGGATGGGCGTAACGCTGGCGCACCCCATCGTCGCGCGCGACTTCGCGGGGCCCGGCATCGAGATCCGGCCATTCAAGCCCGCGGTGCTGTTTCCCACCTATCTGCTGTATCCGCCGCATCAGCCGCGCGATCGCCTGACGCTCGAGTTCGTCCAGTTACTGCGCAAGGAGCACCAGGACCTGCTGGACAGTTTTGAAAAGCCGCGCCGTCCGAGCCGGCGTTAAAAGCTTGATATAGCGGCCGTTCAGGGAAAACCCCGATCCTCATCCGAGGCGATTCATATAAACATATATATGAATTTTACCTAGCCATCGGACCTTGAAGATCTTGGACGACCGCATTCCCCGCTATCACCGCCTGCGCGACCAGTTGGCCGCCCGCATTGCCGCGCTTGAATGGCAGCCTCAAGACCCGTTGCCGACCGAACAGGAACTGGCGCTCGCCTATGGCCTCGCAGTCGGCACGGTACGCAAGGCGGTCGACCTGCTTGAGCGTGAAGGACTGGTCGAACGCTTCCAGGGACGCGGCACCTTCGTGCGCCGCGCCGCCTTCGACCGTTCGTTGTTCCGCTTCTTCCGCTTTCACTCGCCCTCGGGTGAGCGACGCGTCCCTGAGAGCCGCATTCTCGAGCGCGCCGTGATGCGCGCGCCCAAAGCGGTCGTGGCGAGATTCAGCCTCAAAACGGGCGCCAAAGCGATCCGGCTGGCGCGCTTGCGGCTGATCGACGACCAGCCGATCGTGGCCGAGCAGATCTGGTTGCCGTATGAACCGTTCGTTGCGCTGGCCGACTGCCCGATCGAAGAGTTCGGTCCGCTGCTCTATCCATTCTATGAACAGCGCTGCGCCCGCGTGGTGGCGCGCGCCGACGAACGATTGACGGTAGAGACCGCCAATGAAGAGGATGTCGCCACGCTGCGAGTGGCGGCACACAGTCCGATCGTCGTGATCGAACGGGTTGCCTTCGGTTACGACGGCGCACCGCTCGAATGGCGTCTTTCGCGAGGCGCCGCGCAACACTTTGCGTACGACATAGAGATTCGCTGAGCGGCGCGTCGTCACGCATTTTTGGGGTTTAACACGCAGCATCGTCGACGCCGGCATACGGCGCGTGGAGTCCAGATGTTTTCCTGGTATGGCGAAGTATCGAAGAACGAGCGGCGCACGTTCTGGGCCTGTTTCGGCGGCTGGGCGCTCGATGCGCTCGACGTGCAGATGTTCAGCCTCGTGATTCCTGCGATCATCGCCGAATGGGGCATCAGCAAGACCCAGGCGGGGCTTGTTAGCGGCGTCACGCTGGTTGCGTCGGCGCTGGGCGGCTGGATTTGCGGGGCGGCAGCGGATCGCTACGGTCGCGTGCGCACTTTGCAGGTCACGGTGGCCTGGTTTTCAGTTTTCACGCTGCTATCCGCGTTTGCACAAAATTTTCCGCAGTTCATCGTGCTGAAGGCTCTGCAAGGTTTTGGCTTTGGCGGCGAGTGGGCAGCCGGCGCAGTGCTGATGGCCGAGACCATCAGCAACCGGCATCGCGGCAAGGCAATGGGCGCTGTGCAAAGCGCATGGGCCGTGGGCTGGGCCGCAGCGGTGCTGCTCTATGCAGGGGTGTTCTCGTTCCTGTCGCCCGCGCTCGGCTGGCGTGTGATGTTCGGTATCGGTATCCTGCCGGCGCTGTTGATCATCTACGTGCGGCGCAACCTCAAGGAGCCCGTTGCCGCCGCGAAGAAGGGCGCGCAGGAAGGTAAGCCTGGCTCCGCCGAACGCGTTCCGTTGCTCTCGATCTTCGCGCCGGATGTGCTGCGCATGACGCTGATCGGCGGCCTGCTCGGCGTCGGCGCACATGGCGGCTATTCCGCATTGACCACCTGGTTGCCCACCTTTCTGAAGACCGAGCGGCATCTCTCCGTGCTCGGCACCGGCGGCTATCTCGCGGTCATCATCCTCGCGTTCTTTTTCGGCTGTCTGGCAGCGTCGGTGTTGCTCGATGCCATCGGCCGCCGCCAGACCATCCTGCTGTTTTCGGTCTGCTGCGTGGCGACGGTGATCCTGTACGTCTTCCTGCCGATGTCGAATCAGGCCATGCTCGCCTTAGGCTTTCCGCTCGGTTTCTTCGCTGCAGGAATTCCCGCGAGCATGGGCGCGCTCTTCAACGAGCTCTATCCGCGTGGCACGCGCGGTACAGGTGTCGGCTTCTGCTATAACTTCGGACGAGTGGTCTCGGCCGGCTTCCCGGTCATGGTCGGACATCTTGCCGGTCAGTTTTCTCTGGGCTTCGCGATCGGTATCGATGCTGCGATCGCTTACGCAATCGTTGCGGTTTCGATCCTCATGCTGCCGGAAACGCGCGGTCGTACACTAGACGAAGAGCCTGCAGCCTGATTTGAGTGTCACGAATTCACGAATGACTGCTTCCAACGGTACATCCGTCCTCCACGCTACTACGTTGCCCATCACGGGCATCGACGGTCACGCGCACGTGTTCGTGCACGGCTTGCCGCTCGTATCAGGCCGACGCTATGCGCCAGCCTACGAGGCCACGCTCGAAGACTATCGCGCGATGCTCGCGAGCCTGGGCTTATCGCACGGTGTTCTGGTTCAACCAAGTTTTCTCGGCACCGACAACAGCTTTCTACTTGCGTGCCTCGACGCGCATCCCGAACAGTTACGCGGCATCGTCGTAGTGGATCCAGCGCGCGATATCGCGCAGATCGAGGCGTGGCACGCGCGCGGCGTGGTCGGCGTGCGTGCCAATCTGATCGGCACCGCATTGCCCGACTTTGGCGATACGGTATGGGCACCGTTTCTCGAGCGCATGGCGGACCTGGACTGGCATTTCGAGGTGCAGATCGAAGCAGCACGTCTTTCCGCGATTGCGGCGGCCGTGCTTGCCAGCGGCGTGCATATGGTGGTCGATCATTTTGGCCGCTTCGATCCGGCGCTTGGCACCGGTGACCCCGGCTTCGCCACCCTGCTCTCGCTCGGCCCGACGCGACAGGTGTGGGTGAAAGTATCGGGTGCGTATCGCGTGAGCCCCGAGCGCGATGATCCGGCTGCGGCATTGGCGGCAGCAGTCAGCGCGTGGCCCGCGCTGGTTCGTGAATTCGGCGTCGACCGTCTCGTGTGGGGCACCGACTGGCCGCATACGCAATTCGAAGACGTGCAGAACGCCCGGCTGACTCGCGATCAACTCGAATCCTTCGTGGATCAGCCGGATCAGTTACGCGCCGTGCTGGTCGATACGCCCGCGTCGCTGTTCCAGTTCCGCTAACGCACCGCAGCGATCCGCGCGCGGAAGTGCTCGGTGCCGGCAACGATCTTGTCGAGCACCGCGTCGAGTGCCCAGAAGCGTTCGCGCACGTCGTAGTCGATCACGCGGCAGCGAATCGAGTTGAATGTGCCGATACGCTGATGGTAGATCTTCGCGAGCGCAGGGTAGCCGAGCGCCTCCGACACTGCCGCAATCACCAGAAACGTCGACAATTCTTCCGCTAGCGCCGGATCGCGAGCACTCTCGCTGCGCAGCCATTGGTAAAGATCCGGATGAAAGTTGGTGAATACGCCGTTGAAGCCTGCTGAGCCGGCCTTCATCGCATCCCACGCGATCGCGGCATTCGCATTCAGTATCTTCAGCGGGGAACCCTCGGCCAACGCGACACGCCGCTTCACGGTGTACAGATCGCAACTGACATCCTTAAGCATGACGAAGCGACCGGTGTCGATACAGGCCTTCAGTTCCTCGTCGGAAAGCAGCCGCCGATACGGCGCAGGGCACTCGTATAACCCAAGCGGCAGATCGGACGGCAAACGCTGCAGCAGGCGCCGCAGATTCGTCAGAAAGGTGGCCGTGCCCTCACGCTTCGGATCCAGTCGATTCGTGACCAGCACCACCCCTTGCGCCCCCGATGCCGCCGCAGCCAGCAGTTCTTCAGCCTGCGCATCCGGATCGTCGCTGATATGGCCGGACGCGACCACGGGCACCCGCCCCGCCACCTTGTCCACCACAAAGCGCGCGAGCGCGGCCCGCTCCGCGAGGCTGAGAAACTGCATCTCGCTCGACTGCGCGACTGCGAACAACGCATCCGAGCCATGCTCGAGATACCACTCGATCAGTCGCTCGAGTCCGCCGTAGTCGATCGCACCGCTCTCGTCGAACGGCGTCAGCATCACGGGAACAATGCCCTCGATAACACCTGCGGGCTTCGATGTATCACCCATCAACCTCTCCTCAAAGATACTGTTTTAATTGCGACTCGCAACGCGTGTCACGCTCCCGTCAGGCGGGTACGTGAGCCACGCCCGCCGCACCTTCCTGTTCGGGAATCGGTTTGCGCACCAGCAGCAGATAGGCCATCGCCCCGGCGCCCGCGATGCCCGCGGCCGTCAATAGCGCCGGCACGAACGACGACGCCTGGGCGATAAAGCCGGTCGCGATCGGCGCCAGCGCGCCGCCGAGAAAGCCGCCGAAGTTCTGGATGGCTGCCAGCGACGCGATCCGGCTGGGCGGCGCTGCCGCTGTCGCCAAAGCCCATGACGAAGCCGCCGCCGCGTTGCCTAAAAAGACCACCACCGAAATGCAGGCGACCGCGATCGCATTGCTCTCGACGAGAGCAGCCGGAATCGTGAAGACCATCATGCCGAGCATCGAGACCACCACCGCGTTGCGGCGGCTCGCCACCGGCGAACGGCTGCCCCGGGTAATCAGATCGGAGAACCAGCCCGCCACCAGCGAGCCGACGATGCCGCACAGGAACGGCACAGATGCCGCGAAGCCGGTATGGATCAGGCTCATGTGCCGCTCGATCGTCAGATAGCCCGGCAACCAGGTCAGATAAACCCAGTTGAGATACACCGAGCCGAAGAAGCCGATCAGCATCCCCCAGGTCGTCGCATACGAAAACAGACCTCGCCATTCGGCGAACGTGAGCTTGGAGGGTACTTCGCCTGCTGACTGGCTGACCTCGTCGAGATAGCGGCGCTCCGCCTCGGTCATCTGCGACTTGTCCGGATCGCGGTACAACGCAAACCAGATGACTGCGACCACAAGACCCAGCATACCCGTTGCAATGAAGGCCCAACGCCAGTTGAAGGACACCACGACAAACGACAGGCATAGCGGTGCAAGCGCGCTCCCCAACGGCGAGGCCGCGTTGTAGATGCCGGTGGGCGTGCCGCGCGAGCGCAACGGAAACCAGTTGCTCACGACCCGGGCGGCCGAAGGAAACTGCGGCGCTTCGCCAATGCCGAGCACGGCGCGTGCAACGATAAAGAAGCCGAAGCTGGACGCGAGGCCACCCGCCATCTGCGCCAGCGACCACACGACAAGCCCAATGCCCAGCAGCCGGCGTGGGCCAATGCGATCGACCAGTCCACCAATCGGTAACTGACACACAGCGTAGATCCACAGAAATGCGGACAGCAGCAGGCCCATCTGACCGAGCGAAAGTCCGAGCTCGGCACGAATCATCGGGTTGGCGACAGCCAGCGTGCCGCGATCCATGTAGTTGACGACACCGCTCACCATCAGCAGCACGAGCGCGACATGCTGGGCTCGGCGGATTGCTGGCGGGGCGGGCTGACTTTGCGCGGTATCGCTCATGCTCGCTGTCTCCGTCTCATAGCAGGTATGACTGCGTCATCGCAGTTGTTTGCCACCTCGTGCGTGTCAAACTTCAGCGCGCAAAGGCTCGGCCGGATCGGACACGCGGCGATCGGCCTGCGCGGGACGCAGCATGGCAAGCAGAAGCGCCGCCACTAGGCCGCTCGCCGCAAGCACATAAAGTCCCGCAGGCACCGAGTGAAACGACGCCTCGACGGCATTGCGCACGGTCGGCGCAAAGAAACCGCCAAGATTGCCGATCGCGTTGATCACCGCGAAACCGCCCGCCGCTGCGGTGCCGCCCAGATAGGCTGCTGGAAACGTCCAGAAGATCGGCTGTACCGTCATGATGCCCATCGTGACGAAACACAGGGCCACGATCGCCCCAACGGGACCCATATTGGCCGATACCGCAAGACCACACGCGATAGAGAACGCCGAGAGCACCGCGAAACCGCGCCGATGTCCGGTACGCACCGCGAAGCCTGGATAAAACGCACCCGCCACGATGGCGCAGGCCCACGGAATAGCCGAGATCAGCCCGACGTGCAGGCCCACTTTGACATGCAGCAGCGCGCTTACCTGGGTCGGCAAATAAAACGCCACCCCGTAGCCTGCAATCTGGATCGAGAAATAGAGGAGCGCGAAATGCAGCAGCTTCGGATCGACCAGTGCGGCACGGAAAGTCATCTTGCCGATTTTCTGTTTCTGCCGATCTTCAGCAGCAAGTGCGCGCGCGAGCGCTTGTGCTTCATCGCGCGGCATCCACTTCGCGTCTTCGGGACGATTACACAGATAGAAATAGCCCCACACGCCTACCACCGACGCCAGCAGGCCTTCGACCAGGAACATCAATTGCCAGCCGTGCAGGCCGAACAGGCCATCGAGATCAAGCAGCATGCCCGATAGCGGACCGCCCAGCATCAACGCGAGCGGCGAGCCGAAGTAGAAGATCCCCATGATCTGTCCGCGTGCGCGAGCGGGAAACCAGTACGTCATGTAGAGAACCGCACCTGGGAACAGTCCCGCCTCGGCGGCGCCCAGAAAGAAACGGATGAACGAGAACAGCGAATCGCTCGACGCGTATGCCATGGCCGCCGAAATCAGCCCCCATGTGACCATGATGCGCGAAAGCCAGACACGCGCGCCGACACGATGCATCATCAGATTGCTTGGCACTTCGAACAACGCGTAGGCGATGAAGAAAATACCTGCGCCGAAGGCGAACGCAGCGTTGCTCACGCCCGTCGACGCCTGATAGGACTGCTGCGCAAAACCGATGTTCGCCCGATCGAGGTACGACAGCATGTACATCAGGATCAGAAACGGCACGATCCGCCACTTGGCGCGCCTGATTGCACGCTCCACCAAAACCTCTTCATCGCCGTGCACGGGGTGCAGGTTCGTCTCCATCTCGTCTCCTTGTTGTTCCCTTGACGGGATACCGCATCCGGTCTCGCGCCGGTGGTCGTGGACGGCGGTTTAAACCACCTTGCCGGGATTGAGCAGATTCAGCGGATCGAGCGCGGCTTTCAGGCGGCGCATCAGGGCAAGCTCAGGTTCGCTGCGCGTGTACGGCAGCCACGGCTTCTTGGTGATGCCGATGCCATGTTCAGCTGAGATCGTCCCACCGAACTGTTGTACGAGACCATAGACAATCGCGGTGATCTCTTCTTTCGGTTGCGGCGAAGCACCCGGCACGCAGGCGACGATATGCAGGTTGCCATCGCCGATGTGCCCATAGAAGAGCGCAACCGCGTCGGCAAAGCGGGCGCGCAAGGCTGCGAGACACGCGTTCACGTATTCGTCCATCACCGCGACCGGCAAGCCGATGTCGAATGGTTCGTGAGGCCCGAGGACCTGCGGAAATTCCGCGCAGGCATCGCGCACGCCCCAGAACGCCTGTACGTCCGCGAGCGATTGAGCCAACGCTCCGTCGGCGAGTACGCCTTCTTCGATCTGATGCATCAACCAGGACTCGAAACGCGGGGCGTCGTACGCCGCATCCATTCCCTGGGCTTCGATCAGCACGTAGCAGGCATGCTCGCCCGGCAGCGGATTGCTCACGCCGGGTACACGCTGCGTGACCGTCTGCCAGTAATCCGGCCACATCACCTCGAAGGCGGACAGGAGCGGCCCCAAACCGCGGCGCGCCGCGTTTAGAAACACGACTAGCTTGTCGTAGCTTTCGAGTGCGCACAGCGCTGCCATCGTGCAGCCCGGTTTGGCAGACAGGCGCAGGACGATGCGCGTGATAATGCCGAGTGTCCCTTCGCTGCCGATGAACAGATGCTTGAGGTCATAGCCCGCATTGTTCTTGAGCATCTTGTTGAGATTCGTCACCACGCTGCCATCCGGCAGCACGACTTCGAGCCCCAGCACCATTTCACGCGCCATGCCGTAGCGGATCACACGGTTGCCGCCCGCGTTAGTCGACAGATTGCCGCCGATCGCGCACGAGCCACGCGCACCGAGGTCCAGGGGAATGAAGAAACCGGCCACATCCGCGGCCTCCTGTACGCTCTGCAGCGGCGTGCCCGCCTTGACCGTCATAGTTGCCGATGCAGGGTCGATCTCTTCGATCCCCACCATGCGCTCGAGCGACAACGCCACCGCCCCCTCGAGGGGCCTGGCGCCGCCGCACAGTCCCGTCAATCCGCCCTGCGGTACCACCGGGACGCGATACTGCGCACAGATGCGCATCGCCGCAGCCACGCCGGGCGTGTCCGTAGGACGCAACACCGCTAGGGGCCGCTGGGGCCCGAGCGTGCTCCAGTCCTGTTCGTTACGTGTGGGGATGTCGTTGCCGGTCAGCACAGCGGCAACACCGAGGGCATCGCGCAATGCGGCGAACAACGCCTCGGATGTATCGCCGGCCCTCTCGGGCAAGCAGATTTCGTGGTCCATCGTGTCTCCTTCCCTGTTTTCGCAGCGTGCGCGGGTTCGCATCGGCCCGGTGCGTGATTACCGGGCGGTGCGTTGCGCTTACCCCGTCACACCGTCGTCCGAGCTAGCAGCGCACGCGGCAATGCGGCTTTTACATCCGCGTCAATCGCCATGAGCGGCGCGCGTACGCGGCGCCATCCGTCGTTGCCTTGGCAAGCGGCGACCCATGCCTTGAGAAGCGGCACAAAGGGCTGACCTGCCACGGCCCGCAGCAGATCCTTTAGCACGCCGAAGTCTCGGTCCTGTTCGCTGTCGTAAGACGCGCGAACCTGCTCTGGCGCGATGTTGGCAAGCCCGCAGATCGATCCGGCACCGCCCGCTGCCCGCGCGCGTCCAATCGTGTCCTCTGCGCCCACATAGACCTTCAGGCCGGGATGATTGCGGATCAGCGCGAGCGAATGATCGAGGTTCCCGCTGCTGTCCTTGATACCGTCTATCACGTTCCCGTAGCGCTGACGCAGTGTCGCGATCGCCTCGTCGTCGAAACTCACTCCGGACACCTGAGGAATGTGATAGAGGATGACGCGCAAGCCCGGATCGCCGGCTGCGTCGATCACCTGACCGATCGATTCGACCACGCCGGCGCTGCTGACATCCTTGAAATAGAACGGAGGTAAAAGCAAGACACGGCGGCAGCCCTGCGCCAGCGCATGCCGCGTCAAGGAGATCGCGTCGCCCAGTGCTGCAGCGCCCGCGCCGACCACCAGATCACCACTGCCGATTCCGCGCCCGAGCAGCCCTTCGAGCGCTGCGCTCCGTTCGGCGACCGTGAACGACTGGCCCTCGCCGGTCGTGCCGAACAGAGTAATGCCGTGTAAGCCGCGCCGCAGCAGATCTGCCGAATGCTGCGCCAGCAGCGCCACATCTACGCGGTTCGCAGCATCGAGCGGCGTCGTCACTGCTGCCAGCACGCCCTGTCCTTCGAAAGACATAACCCGTCTCCTTCAGTCATACGTCCCGGCGGCGCCACCTCCGCACTGGGCGTTCGAAATCGATCCGGCGCAACCCAGCCATCATCCAATGACGGACCGAACTGTAGCTGACATGTTAGTTAGAAATCGGCGAAGCGTCAAAGAAGAATTTTTACGGAGCGTAAGCGATATGCCTCCGACCGACCCGGCGGCCCGTAGCCCTGCTAGCCGAAGTTGCCCATCGAGCGCTGGCGCGCGTTCTCGATATGCGTGCCGAGCAGACCGACCGCTTTTTCCACGTTGCGCTCACGAATAGCCGCGATCAGTTCGAGGTGTTCATCCATCGTCGGAACCACCACCTCGGGCTTCAGGACCACGTGTTCGAGGCGGATCAGGCGGATGCGCAGACTGTTGACGCGATAGATATTGGAGACGATATCGTTGCCCATCGCGTCGATCATCATGTCGTGCAGACCCCAGTCGACTGTCTGGGCGTCGTTGAGAAGACGATCGTCGATTTTCTTGGCAACCGCTCGGCGCACGATATCCCTGTGCGCCCGCTCGATTTTTTCGAGGTCGGCGTCGGATGCGGTACGGGTGAAATTTGCAACCGCCTCCCGCTCGAGCATGAGGCGCAGTTGAAAGGCGTTGCGGATCAACCGCAGATCGACATGACAGACCTGCAGACCGCGGTTCGGCACGGTCTTGATGAGACCCTCGGCTTCGAGGCGCGGCACCATTTCACGAATCGCGCCAAGCGGCATATCGGTCAGGACCATCAGTTCGCGTTGCGAGACGAATTGCCCAGGCCGGATATTGGCGTTCAGGATCTGCTGCGTGAAATTTTCATAAGCGACGAGGCGGAGAGACTTTCCCTGGCTCTCGTCCAGGTCCGTCTTTGCCGGTGTCATTGTATTCATAGCCGGTCTCGCGTACGTGTTGGTTGCACGGCAACATGTTAGCACGTACGTGTACGCTGCCAGCCGTCGCGAGACAGGGGTGGGGAGTTACGCGGCGATGCGCGTTGGCCCCTTACTCATATACATTGATGTGCCGATCAAGGTAGATAATTGCGGCATCAGGAGATTCGGCCTCATAGATCGGCTTGCCCGCGTAGAGAACTGTGCAGCCGCGTACCGAGAGTGCGGGAAGCGGATCCCTGGCGGTGAAGCCTGCTGTAGCGGTAGCGTCAATCTCGCAGGCGAACAGGAGATCGCCTGCGCTGGCCAACTCGAATTCGAATGAAGGCGATAAGCAAAGATCCCTTCGCATAGGTAATTCCGTTCACATGATCCGTCTGGGAGCACACATACTCTCACCACAATTTGAATATCCCTATGCGCAGACTCTTACACTTCATTTCCCGCGAATCGCAACAGACGAGTGCCCCCGTTTGCTCACCGGCGCAAGCGGGCGTAGCTCGAGGAAGATTTAGTAATGGTCGCAAAGGAAAAAGCGCCCAGACCGCGAAAGTCTGAGCGAAGCCATCGGGAGCCCGACGGCGGAGGTATTCAAGGCGACAAGGTGAAAGCGGCTCGCTAATGCGGTCGAAACCGGTAGCGAGCCCGCTCTCTGCACGGCGCCGCTCAGCGACCGTGCGTACTCATAGAGTGGTGTTCAAACGGCCACGTGCGCCCGCTATTCTTCCGCAGCGCGGAATCAGGGCATCAATGCATCAGTGGCAGGGCCTTTAGTTCTGGTTGGACTTCGACACGGCCGGCTGTGCCATATCCGACGAACCGTTTGCGACGCCGCCCACATCGGTCGCACCGTTTTGTGCTGCTATTTTGGCCTCAGCAGCCTGAATCTGCGCAGGATAAGCGTTTTGGTCACCGTCGCCCGGGTAATAACCAGCCTGTTCGACCTGGACCAATTGGGCGTGCACTTCCGCACGGGTGAGAGGCTGGTTCGATTGAGCGAACACAGCAACCGGTGCAGCAAACGCAGCGGCAACGACAACGGTTTGAATAAGGGATTTCATGGCTAATACCTCCAGACTTTTGTTTGTCCTGCAACGAACAGCCCTGTTCGTCAGTCAGTGTCTACAGTCTAGGTAAGTACGCGTTTAAGATTAACCCCCGCGTCCGAAAGGGATTATTGTCAAATAGCCGTTAACCCTAATGAAAGGTTGACCGTGAGCTCAGTGCCTGCTGGCTCTGCGAAGGCCCAAGGCGCCCATGATGGCCCCGGCGATGCCCGTAATCGCGCCCACAATGCCCGCGATCAGGGCCACGTAGCTGATCCAGTTGGTGGTGGTCTCGGGGACCTTCGCGGGAAGTGCCGATGCGATCACGACAGGCGGCGGCGCGGAGACTTTGTTCGGCGGAGCTTCCGCGGGAAGCGCGGTTGCGGTCACGCTCGGGGTCGCCACGACCGATACGGACGTGGACGTCCCAGGCGTTGCATAAAGCCCTGTAGCGAGCGCCATGGATGCGGCCGGGGTATCCCGTGTGATATCGCCAGCCAGAGCGACCGTCCCATGCGCTGAGAAAAGCAGCGTTGCCACGAGCGGTAGCAGACGGCCCCTCGCACGTCGTGATTGGCAAGCGGATGCGTCGATGCGCGCCGCTGTGAAGCGTTCTTGTTTCATCCCCCGTCCATCCAGGCACCGTGTAGGCATATCATGTCGTAGCCTGTCCATCGGGGTCAATATAGGTGCGGCAGAAAACGGCGTTCAGGCAAATGATTTAATCGAGTTCCATCAACGTGAGTCACACTCTTTCAACATCCGTCTCTGCAGAACTCGAAGTCCGCAAGAGCCGCTTTATCGCCTATGCCATTCCCGTTGCGGACCGCGATGCTGCGATGGTCGAACTGCGCCGCCTGCGTGAAGCGCATCCCGCTGCTACACACGTGTGCTGGGCGTTGCTCGCCGGGGGACATTCCGGCATGTCCGACGACGGCGAGCCTTCCGGCACCGCCGGCAGGCCGATCCTCGAAGTACTGCGCCATCATGATCTCGACGGCGTGCTGGCCGCCGTCGTGCGCTACTACGGCGGCGTGAAGCTGGGTGCGGGCGGCCTCGTGCGCGCGTATGCCGATTCCATTGCTCGTGTGCTGCAGGACGCGCCGCGCATCGAACGGATTGCGCAAACCTTGTTGACAGTGGAGATCGGCTATCCCGACGAAGCGCGCGTGCGCCGCTGGATCGAACAGGAAGGTTATGCGCTTGCTGATAGCGGGTATGAAATGGAAGTGCGGCTGACGATCGGCATGCCTGTTACCGCACTGGACGCGGCGCGCGAAGCCTTGCGGGATATGACGCAAGGGCGCGCCGTGTTGCACGACGCGCCGTGACACCCGGCTGATACTTAATGCGTCGCCGCTAACTCCGGTTGAGCGCGCTTGAGCGCGAATTCCATCAGCGCATCTTCGAGAATCATCTGAGCCCCTTTCTCCGCCACCATCATCGTCGGCGCATTGATATTGCCGGAGGTGATGTTCGGGAAGATCGACGCATCCACCACGCGCAAGCCTGCGATGCCGTGTACGCGCAGGCGTTCGTCGACCACAGAAGTCTGCGCATCGGAACCCATCGCGCACGATCCACACAGGTGGTAGATCGAGCCCGACTGCTCGCGGAAATACTGCAGAAAGCCCTCTCGCGTATTGACCTGCGGCCCTGGTGAAATCTCTTCGACCGTGATGCCCTGCAACGCCTGCGTGGCCATCACCTTGCGCACCAGTTCACAACCCTGAATCACTTCGTCGATGTCTTTGTCCGTGGTCAACGCGTTGATACGGATCTTCGCCGCGTCTTCCACGCGGTTCGAAGCGATTTCGATCGTGCCACGGCTCGTCGGCCGACATGGATTAAACGCCAGCAGGAAGCCAGAGTACGGTTCCGGCTCAAGGCTCGCCTTGCTGCTCTTAGGAATGCGATACGACAACGGGTTGAAATAGAGCTGCAGGTTAGGCTGCGCTTCCTGGTCGTTGCCCTTGAAAAAGCCACCCGACTGATTCACGCTCATCGCGAGCGGCCCCTTGCGGGTCAACAGATACTGCAAACCCAGCTTGAGCTTGCCGAGCAACGGCCGCATTTCGTCGTTTAACGTCTTCACGTTGGCGCGATAGTAGAAGCTTACGCACAGATGATCCTGCAGGTTTTGCCCGACTGCCGGCAATTCATGCACGAGCGGAATGCGATGCTGCGCGAGCAACGCCTTGGCGCCGACGCCGGACAGTTGCAACAGCTTCGGCGTATCCACTGCGCCAGCCGACAAGATCACCTCGCGATTCGCTAAAAACCTGCGCTCGCTGCCGCCCTGCTTGACCACCACGCCCGTCGCACGCTTGTTGGTGTCGAACAGCACCTGGCTCACCAGCACGTCACGTTCGACGCTCAGATTCTTGCGCTCCAGTACCGGATGAAGATATTCGAAGCTGCTCGACGAACGCTGCCCGTTGCGCGTGTTCACATCGTAAATGCCCGCACCTTCGAACTGCGCACCATTGAAGTCTTGAGTCCGCTGATAACCCGCCTGCTCGCAGCCCTTCAAAAACACCTGGCAAATCGGATGCACGGCATCGTTCATCGGGGAAATGCGAATTGGACCATCGTGGCCGTGATATTCAGTATTGCCAAGAGGATGCGACTCGAGCTTGCGGAAATACGGCAGCACGTCGTTAAACGACCAGCCTTTGTTGCCCGCGGCCGCCCAGTCGTCGAAATCGTGCGGTTGACCGCGCACGAAGATCATTGCGTTGATCGATCCCGAGCCGCCCTGCACCTTGCCGCGCGGACAATAGATGGGCCGGTTGTCGAGTTCCTTTTCGGGCTCGCTGTAGTACATCCAGTTATAGGTTTCGTTGTAGTACGTTTTAGTGAAACCCACGGGGACCTTGAACCAGAACGAGCTATCCTTGCCGCCGGCTTCGAGCAGCAGTACCGAGTATTCACCCGAGGCCGTCAGGCGATTCGCGAGGATGCAGCCCGCAGAGCCGGCGCCGACGATAATGTAGTCGTAGTTCATGGTGTAGTTCGCCCGATGGCGCCCGCTTCAGTGAATGCGAAAGTGACTCTCAAGTTCAACCCTTGGCCGGCGCAAGATCCTTGACGTCGGCGGGCTTCGCGGCCATCTGCAGATGCAGGCGTTCGCCGCTGTACGGCGAGTGTTGCCGCACCACATCCATTTCCAGTTCGACGCCGAGACCCGGCTCGCGTGACGGAATGATGTAGCCGTCTTCCCAGCGAATCGGTGTCTTCAATACTTCCGCATGGAATCCGCCCCACGTCCCGATGCTTTCCTGAATCAGGAAGTTCGGCGTGCAAGCCGCCAGTTGAATGCTCGCTGCGGCGCCCACCGGACCGTTGTAGAGATGTGGCGCGATCTGCGCGTAGTACACCTCAGCAATGCTCGCGACTTTCTTCGCTTCGAGCAGACCGCCTACGCGCGCCACGTTCAATTGCAGAATCGATGCCGCGCCCGCCTCGAGCAGCTTGAAGAACTCGTACTTTGTGGTCAGACGCTCGCCGGCCGCGATAGGAATGCTGGTGTGTTTGGCCACCTGCGCCATCGCGCCTTCTTGTCCCGGCGGCACCGGCTCTTCGAACCAGAGCGGATCGTATTTCTCGAGACGTTTGGCGAGGCGGATCGCCGACGACGGCACCATTTGCCCATGTGTGCCGAACAGCAAATCGGCCTTGCTGCCCACCGCTTCGCGCACCCTGCGGCAAAACAGTTCGCAACGGTCCAGTACTTCTATCGACAACTGGTGACCGGAATACGCGGTGTACGGACCTGCCGGGTCGAACTTGACCGCCGTGAAGCCGCGTTTCACGTTCTGGACCGCGCATTCGGCCGCGAGATCGGGATCGTCGTAATCGTATTCGCCGTCGCGATTCTTCGGATACAGATAGGTGTACGAGCGAAGCCGTTCGTTGACCATGCCGCCCATCAGTTCGTAGACAGGCTTGCCGGCAGCCTTGCCGATGATGTCCCAGCAGGCCATCTCCAGGCCGCTGACGATGCCCATCATGGTCAGGTCGGGACGCTGCGTAAAGCCGCTCGAATAGGCTTCACGCCACAGCCGCTCGACGTGATGCGGATCCTTGTCGAGCAGATAGCGGCCGAACACATCGTCGATCAGGTGGGTCATCGCATTCGGATGAAACGTCGCCGAATAGATTTCGCCGACGCCTTCAATCCCGCACGCCGTCTTCAGCTTGACGAAGATCCAGTACATGCCACCCAGATGCGGCGGCGGCACGGCGACGATATGCGTTTCGAGCGAGACAACTTTCATTTACAGACCTTCTTTCCTGTTAAGCATGTTTCTAAGTGCAAGAGCAGCGAAGCCGCCGAGCGCAGCGACTGCGGCTACATAACCAAAGTAGAGCTGGTACCCGAATACACCGGGATAGGTCTGCGTCAGATAGCCGTTGATAAGCGGCAGAAAGACGTCCGGCGAATAGCCGAGCACCGAGATCAAACCGATTGCCAGACCCATCGTTTCGACGGGCACATTGCAGCGATCGAGCAACGACCAGTACAAGCCGCGAATTGCGTAAGTCAGAATGCCGATGAACAACACGAGGAACACCAGCGCCACGTGACTGCCGATTCCGGGCGCAGCAACCAGTCCGAGCAGCGAGAGTGCGGCGAGGAACAGCGCGATCACCAGCACGGAGACCTTGGAAAAGCGGTCGCCGAGGAAACCGCCACCAATGCCGCCGATAGGCCGCATCCACAGCTTGAGCGTGGTGATCGTGCCGGCCATCACCACGGAGAGGCCAATCGCGCCTTCATGCAGATAGGCCGAAAAGCTGTAGGTCGCCCAGAAGACCTGATAACCGCAGAACACAATGGCGGCCACCAGCCACAGTTCCGGAATCGAGGCGAGCGTTTTCAGGTCGACAAACACGTTACTGCGCCTGCGTGCGGCGGCGTGGTCCGCCGCGGCTTTGCTACCCTGCGGATCCTTCACGAGACCAAGCACTACGCCAAGCGCAATGCACAGAAACGCGTACATGTAGACCACCAGCTTGAAACCTGCCGCGACCGGTTCGTTACGCGTCTGCGTCATCCAGGCAAACAAGGTGATCGCAACGGTCGCCAGCAGCGCTTCGATCAGGCCACGGCCACCGTCGAGAAAACCGAAGAAGCGGCCTTGTTCATCTGCTCCGGCGATCATCGACACGCGCTTGATGACGGCAGCCCAGAACGTCAGACCGGTCGACAGACCCCAGCCGCCGAAGATGACCATCAGCAGATGAAACGACGGCGCGGTCGAATACCACAGACCCAGCGCGCCGGTTGCGACCAGTGAGAAACTGATGAGCATGCGCGGCGCGATACGGTCGGCGAGCCAGCCGCTCGGCAGATAGCTGAGCAGGAAGATCGTCCCAAGCGACGAGTAGAGATAGCCGAGCTGGCTGTCGGTGATATGGAACACCTCCAGCATGGTCGGCTGATACACCTGCCGCAAATAAAGAATGGGATAAATCGCGCCGGCGGCGATCACCAGCAGCAACAGTTGCACATAGCGCTGTGCAACGTTTTTCCGCACGGCGGCTGCGTCGTGAGCAACCGACAGCGCGGCGTTGGATTGAACCGGTTGAGATGACACTGGGGTGCTCCTAAGAGACACACAAGGCCTGCAGCGCATTGCTGCCCCGGCTTTGTCGCATCTCCAATATCTTTGTTATGGTTGCAGCGTGCTTGCGCGAGACTGCAGGTTCAGAAAGGGCGCGCCGCTCTGTGCAGCGTGCCGGTTTTGAGTGTGTATCGAGCCTTTAGTACCTCATGACCACGAGGCGTGTCTGCGTAAATTCGAGCATGCCGTGCTTGCCATCGTCGCCGCCGAGGCCAGAGCGCTTCCAGCCCGCGTGGAAGCCCTGATACGGGTCGGCCGGCGTGCGGTTCACGTACAGCTCCCCTGCTTCGATGCCGTTGGCGATCTTCATCGCGGAACGATAGTTCTCGGTGTAAAGCACTGACGACAGACCGAACTGGTGATCGTTAGCCATCCCAAGCGCTTCGTCGAGCGTGCTGTATTTGACGACCGGCATGATCGGACCAAAGGTCTCTTCCTGGATGATCTCCATGTCCTGGCTGCAGTTCGAGAGCAAAGTTGCCGGGTAAAAGAACCCGTTGCCGCCGGGCAACTCGCCACCCGTCTCGAGCCTGGCGCCCGCTTCCACGGCGCGCATGACCATTGCATGGATCGACTGACGCGACGCCTCGTTCACAAGCGGCCCCATGAGGGCGGCGTTTTCAGCGCGGTCGCCGATTTTCACCGCACTCATGTGCTGCCTGAGCAGCGCCACAAAGCGATCGTGCACGCTCTCGTGCACATAGACGCGTTCGATCGCCGTGCACAACTGGCCACAGTGTGTGGTCTTGGACGCCACCAGTTCGCGCGCGGCCTTTTCGAGGTCGGCATCCGGCTCGATGATGGCGGGCGTTTTGCCGCCCAGTTCGAGCGACGGCTTGGCGATGTTCGCCTTGCAATACTCGAGCACCTTGCGCCCGGCACTGACGCTGCCCGTCAACGTGATCATGCCGACCGCCGGATGCGTGCAGACGTCTTCCGCGGTGGCGTGACTCATGGCCAGAATGTTCACGACACCTGCCGGCAAACCAGCGCGTTCGACTGCCCTGGCAATTTCGAATGCCGAGATCGGCGTGTTGTTGCTTGGGCGCACCACGACCGTGTTGCCGGAGATCAGAGCAGGCGCGATCTTGCGCAGCAATGTGTAGACCGGATAGTTAAACGGAATCAGGCAGGCGACGACACCGATCGGCTCGCGATGCAAGACCAGATTCTCGTCGGGGGTATCGCTCGGAATGACTTCGCCTTCGATGCGGCGCGCCCATTCCGCGTGATAGTGGGTGATCTGAGCGGCGTAGATAGCTTCGTTGGTGGCATCCTCGACGCTCTTGCCGGACTCCAGCGCGAGCGCGACGCCGATAGCTGGTGCACATTCCGTCAAGGCATCTGCAAGCTTGTGCAGATGGACCGCCCGCTCGGCGGCGGGCAGCTTACGCCAGCCTTTCTGCGCATCGGCGGCGGCGCCGACCGCGGCGATTGCTTCGTCTCTCGACGCAGCGGAGACCTGGGCAACCAGGGCGCCGGTAGCGGGGTTGTAGACGGAGATGAGGTCGTCGGTTGCGGGTTCGATGAACTGGCCGTTAGCAAAATTCCGCTCGAGTCGCATAGTCTTTACCAGGTGGCGTGGTGCGAAAAACACATTGCCGGCCGCGATGAATGGCACGCCGCCGGTGCATGGGCAGAATTCTTCTCCGCGCCGCGAGGACCGACAAGCGACTAATTCGAGCCACAAACATTCGAAAAACTCATGTTATGGTTCGAGGCCGGGTGTGAAACACGAGCGATTAAAATGCGAGGCCGGACACGTCTGGAAACGTGGTCCAGGCCGATCACATCTGCCGTACAGAGGGAAACACAAGTCATGTCCTCCCGCCGCAAATGGGAATTCGAGCTTTTCACGCACGCCGCCCCGGACGTATGCGCAGCTGTCACGCGGGCTATCGCAAGGGAGGACGTCCCCGCGATCGCCTCGATCATGTACCGCGCTTTTCAAGGCACCGTGGATGATGAGGGCATGCCGGAGGAGCAGGCCGCGCGGAAGGTGAACGCGATCATCGACGGCAAATATGGGCCGTTCATCGCAGCGGCGTCGCGTGTCGCCATCGTCAACGGCGAGTGTGCGGCGTTTTTGCTCGCGACCGATTACGAGCCGTACGGGATGCCGGTGATTGCAGCGATCGCTGTCGCACCGGAGTACCGCCGACGGCGATATGGCCGGCTTCTTCTGCAAGCGGCGACCCAGGCGCTTGCGACCCTGGGCTACTGCCGCTGTTGCGCCATGATCAGCCCCGGCAATGCCGCCTCCGAAGCCTTGTTCGTATCGATTGGGTTCAAAGAGGCGCAGCCGTCGTAAAGCGCCGATGACACCGGTTTATAGGCGGGTCGAGAACATGCGCCACCAGGCGCACCCAGAGCCGCTAGCCGAGGCGCAACAAGGATGCCTGACTAGCGAGCAAAGTTTGAAGTTCATTCGAATCGGGCCGAGTCCCCCAGTTTCGGGCGCCGGCCACTGACGCAATGGCGATCCACGAATTGGGTGGAAACCATTCCTGCACGACGGTTGTGCCCTGCAGAACACGAAGACGCCCCGTTTGCTCGCAATAGTCGGCGCACAGCTCCGTGCCGTCCAGTTGGGCAGTGACGAGGGGGTTACGCGTTCGCTGCATCGAGATCTCCCGCATAAAAGAACCTGGCGCGCGAGGGCGACGTACGACCCGTGCGCGATGCCGGTCGCGACGTACACGCGAGCGCGCACGACCTCGGTGATCGCCCCATGACCGGGTGCTACCGGCGACACGGGCAGTGACGGGAGTCTATGAAGAGTTCGGATTTACAGGTGAAACGTGCATGCGAGATTGGTAACGTGAGGTTACCGATCGCGTTTCCAGGAGCGCGGGACTTGTCGGGGGCTCTCGACTTTATTGCACCGTGCATCCAGTGATGAGGAGACCTCGTATATGAAGTGACGCGGCGCAATTTCTGCATCGCATTCTGGGAGAAATGAAATGAACAAGGCAATGCTGACTGTCGTTTTGACGGGAGTGGCTGCGGTTTCGTTTGGGGTGTCGGGTGTGGCGTTTGCCGGCAATGCGCATGGTGCCGCGACGGCGGGGATGACTTACCAGGGGGATCCGGTTTCCAGTCCCTGGACGACCAAGCCTGCGGGGTGGACTATGGGGCAGCGTGCAGACGCGGAGCCCGCAGTGGCCGGGGATACTTCTGAAAATGTAGTGGTGAGTCGCGCGCAGGTGGAGGCGCAATAAGAACTGAGGTTTGCTTTTGCCTGCGGCGCTTGACCGCGTTCCTGCGGAGCTGGCCTCTCCTTGCACTGCTATCGGTCTATCAGCTTCGCCCAGTGCGGAGCGGCAATTCAAAATAGTTAGAATACCTACACAGTTCGCAGGGGACGTTATGCCCGACGGCGTGGCGCGAAGCGCGACGCTGGAACGGATGAGCGCTGTGTCACTGACGGGTGTGATGCGAGGGCACAATGCGTGCGCGGACCACTCCGTGTTCACACAAGTGGTGGACACCTACAGGCTAGCGGTTGGAAGCCCGCTTTCTTTGCTTACTTGTATATTGGTCCCAGTGTCCGGAAACTGATCCTTTCCGTTCACCGGAAGCGGTAGCCCGTTTTGCTTACCGG